>NZ_JBIDDP010000001.1:0-1191770 GCF_043195475.1 Streptomyces sp. Y20 | reverse complement strand
ACCGTCGTGAGGGTGACCGGGGTTCGCGTCCGCCGTTCCAGCGCGACGACCGTCGTGAGGGTGACCGGGGTTCGCGTCCGCCGTTCCAGCGCGACGACCGTCGTGAGGGTGACCGGGGTTCGCGTCCGCCGTTCCAGCGCGACGACCGTCGTGAGGGTGACCGGGGTTCGCGTCCCGCGTTCCAGCGCGACGACCGTGACCGCGGGCCGCGTCGGGACGACCGTGGGGACCGCGGCTTCCGCCGGGACGACCGGGGCGGCGACCGTCCCCCGTTCCGCCGCGACGACAACCGAGGCGGCGGCTTCCGCCGCGACGACAACCGCAGCGGCGGTTTCCGCCGCGACGACCGCCGCGACGACAACCGAGGTGGCGGCTTCCGCCGCGACGACAACCGCAGCGCCGGCTTCCGTCGCGACGACCGCCGTGACGACGGTCGTGTCGAGCGGCGCGACGACCGTCGTGGTGAGGACCGTGGTGGTTTCCGGGGTCGCGACGACCGGGGTGAGCGGGGCGGTTTCCACCGCGACGACCGCCGGGACGACCGCGGTGGCCGACCCGGTGGCTTCCGGGGCCGTGACGACCGCCGGGACGACCAGCGTGGTGGTGGCCGGTTCCGTGATGAGCGGGACCGGGACCGGGAGCCGATCAAGCGGCTGCCGATCCCGGAGGACGTCACCGGTGACGAGATCGACAAGGACGTCCGGCAGGAGCTTCAGAGCCTGCCCAAGACGCTCGCTGAGGATGTCGCCAAGAACCTGGTGATGGTCGCCCGCCTGCTCGACGAGGACCCCGAGGGCGCGTACGGCTACTCCAAGGTGGCCCTGCGTCTGGCGTCCCGCGTGGCCGCAGTACGGGAGGCCGCCGGGTTCGCCGCGTACGCCACCCAGAAGTACGCCGAGGCCCTCGGGGAGTTCCGGGCCGCCCGGCGGATGACCGGCACCGTGGAGCTGTGGCCGGTCATGGCCGACTGCGAGCGCGGACTCGGACGGCCGGAGAAGGCGCTGGACATGGCCGGCGCCCCGGAGGTGCACAAGCTGGACAAGGCCGGGCAGGTCGAGATGCGGCTCGTCGCCGCCGGTGCCCGGCGTGACATGGGGCAGCTGGACGCGGCCATCGTGACCCTCCAGAGCCCCGAGCTGGCCTCCCAGTCGGTGCAGCCGTGGACCGCTCGTCTGCGCTACGCGTACGCCGACGCGCTGCTGGCCGCCGACCGGGAGCGCGAGGCGCGCGAGTGGTTCGCCAAGGCCGTCGAGGCCGACCGTGACAGCAGCACGGACGCGTCGGACCGGCTCGCCGAGCTGGACGGCGTGGAGTTCGTCGACGCCCTGGCCGAGGATGAGTCGGAGGAGCCCGTCGAGGTTGACGAGTCCGCCGAGTCGGAGGAGCCCGTCGAGGTCGACGAGTCCGCCGAGTCGGAGGAGCCCGAGGAGGCCGAGGAGGCTGTCGGGATCGACGAGGTCGAGGTGTCCGACGAGCTCGCCGAAGCCGAGGAGCCGGGCAAGCCCGCCGGGGTCGTCGGAGCCGCCGAATCCGAGAAGGCCGGGGATGCCGGGGATGTCGCCTCCCCGGACGCCGGTGACAAGGACTGACCCAGGTCGGTGACGAAGAGGGCGGGCTCCCCGGGGAGCCCGCCCTCTTTTTTCGTGCCGTTCTGTTGCCGTGTGTTGTGCCGTTGCTCGTGCCCGGTCAGATGTCCAGCGCGCGCAGGACCAGCCCCGAGGCCGGTTTCGGGCCGAACGACGTCGACTTGCGGGGCATCGTGACGCCCTGCCGGGCCAGGTCGCGGACGACCTCCTCGCGGACCGGGTGCATCAGGACGGCCGTGCCGCCGTCGCGTTCCGCCTTCTCGACCGTCGCCGCCGTGTCGTGTATGTAGGCGATGTGGGCCGGGGAGTCCTCCGGGATCCGCCAGACGTGCTCCAGCAGCGTGGTGTGCAGGACCGTCGCGTCCAGGGAACGCCAGGCGGCCGGGCGGTCAGCCGGGATCGTCCGGGCCAGCAGGTCCGGATCCGGGCGGTCCAGGAGGTGGAAGGCGCCGTCCCCGGCCAGCAGGAAGGCGTTGCCCTCGCAGGAGGCGTCCGCGAGCACCTCCAGGGCCTGCGGCAGCCCCACGTCGAGGCGCTGTGTCCGGAACAGGCCCGACACGGCCGACAGGGCGTCGGCGACCGGCAGGCCGTGCAGCAGCCGGTGGATGGCGCGGACCCGCAGCGGATAGCGGGCCGTGTCCACCAGGAGGACCAGGCCGTGGTCCCAGGGACTGGGGGAGGGATGTTCGGCGCGCAGCCGCAGGTAGGTGGCCCAGCGGTGGTGGCCGTCGGCGATCAGGGCCTGCCGGCCGGAGAGGTCGGACCGGATGAGGGTGAGGTCGTCGGGGTCGGTGACGGACCACAGCCGGTGGTGGAAGCCGTCCTCGGTGGTCGTGGCCAGCAAGGGCGGGCGGCCGGCCGTGCGCTCGACGACCTCGGCGGCGGTGCCGTCGCCCCGGTACGTCAGCAGCAGCGGCTCCAGGTTCGCGCGCGTCGCGCGCATCAGGGCGGCGCGGTCGGCGACCACGGGCGGCATGACGTCCTCGTGCGGAAGCACCACGCCCTCGGCGGGATCCGTGACGCGCAGGGTGCCGATGACCCCGCGCTGGAGCATGCCGTCGGTGTCCTGCTGCTCGTACACGTAGAGGCCGGGTTTCCGGTCCGCGGTGAGGATGCCCTCGTCCAGCCAGCGCCGGAGGGTGTCGGCCGCCTGCTCGGTGCGGGCGCTCGGCGTGCCTGCCTGGGGCAGGATCAGCCGGACGATGTTGTAGGGGTCGGCGGACTGGAGGTGGTGCAGGCCGTCGGGGCGCACGACGACGTCGTAGGGAGGGGACGTGACGGAGGCGAGGCTGCCGACCCGGTCGGGGTCGTAACGGAGGCCTCGGAACGGTGTGAGTTCCAGGCCTCGGCGCGCCGTTGCCTCCGAGTGACCTGCTGTCTTCATCCCGGCATCGTACGTGGGGCCGGCGGTGTGCGGGATGATCGGGGGAAAGGCGAGCGAACGAGGAGCGATGCGAAATGAGCCAGGGTGTCAGGACGAGGCCCGAGAGCAGTGAGCGGCCCCTGAACGAGGCGTACGACACGGCGCTCCTCGATCTGGACGGGGTGGTGTACGCGGGCGGGAACGCGATCGCGCACGCGGTCGACTCGCTGGCGGCGGCCCGCGAGGACGGTATGCGTCTCGCCTATGTCACCAACAACGCGCTGCGGACCCCGGACGCCGTGGCCGGGCACCTCACGGAGCTGGGGATACCGACGGGTGCCGGTGATGTCATCACCTCCGCTCAGGCCGTCGCGCGGTTGGTCGCCGAGCAGGTGCCGGCCGGGGCGCGGGTGCTGGTGATCGGCGGGGAGGGGCTGCGGGTGGCGCTGCGCGAGCGCGGCCTGGTGCCGGTGGAGTCGGCGGACGACGACCCGGCGGCGGTCGTGCAGGGGTACGGCGGGCCCGATCTGCCGTGGGGGCGGTTCGCGGAGGCGTCGTACGCGGTCAGGCGCGGGGTGCCGTGGTTCGCGTCCAACACCGATCTGACGATCCCGAGCGCGCGGGGCATCGCACCGGGCAACGGGGCGGCCGTGGAGGTCGTGCGCATCGCGACCGGGTCCGAGCCGCAGGTTGCGGGGAAGCCGTTGCCCCCGATGCACCGGGAGACGATCATCCGGACGGGTGCCGAGCGCCCGCTGGTGGTCGGGGACCGGCTGGACACGGACATCGAGGGCGCGTTCCACGGCGAGGTCGACTCGCTGCTGGTGCTGACCGGCGTCACCGACGCGCCGCAGCTGCTCGCCGCGCCGCCGCGGCACCGGCCGACGTTCGTGGACGCCGATCTGCGCGGGCTGCTCACCGGGCAGCCGGAGGTCGCCGCGGAGGGCGACGGTTTCCGCTGCGGTGGCTGGACGGCGGCAGCCGGGTCCGGCCGGCTGGCGCTGGAGGGTGACGGGGCGGCGCTGGACGGGCTGCGGGCGTTGTGCGCGGCGGCGTGGACGGCGGCCGGGGACGGCGCGTGCGAGCTGGACGCGGGCAAGGCGCTGGACCGGCTGGGGTTGTGAGGCCGCTGTCCAGGAAGGCGGTTCGAGTTCCGTCTTGCGGGGGATGCGTCGACACCAGGGGCCCGAATAATAGGCAGGGTAGGCTAACCTAACCGGGTGTTGGTCGACAGTCCTCCGGAACAGCGCGCGGAAGCCGCGGCCGCGCCCCCGACCCGCCGAGCGGCAAGGGCCGTCGGGCTCCTGCTCTCGGCCGTGCTCCTGGCGCTCGTCGCCCTGGCGAGTATCGCGATCGGGGCGAAGGCGCTGTCCCCGGACCAGGTCTGGCACGGCCTCTTCCACGCCTCGGGGACCTACGGGGACGTCGTCGTGGACGACCGGCTCGCGCGCACGGTCCTCGGGCTCCTGGTGGGCGCCGCGCTCGGTCTGTCGGGTGCGGTGCTCCAGGCGCTGACCCGCAATCCGCTGGCCGACCCGGGGCTGCTCGGCATCAACGCGGGCGCCTCCGCCGCCGTCGTCACCGCCCTCACCTACGGCGGCGTCACCAGCCTGACCGGATATGTGTGGTTCGCGTTCCTCGGCGCCGCGGCGGTCGGCGCGCTGGTGTGGTTCCTCGGCGGCAGCCGGGGCGCCACCCCGGTGCGGCTCGCGCTCGCCGGTACGGCGATCAGCGCCGCCCTCTACGGCTATCTCCAGGCCGTGATGATCACGGATGGCGCGGCGCTGGCCAAGCTGCGCTTCTGGACGGTCGGTTCACTGGCCTCGGCCACCGACTCGACCATCCTCCAGGTGCTGCCGTTCCTCGCGGCCGGCACCGTCCTCGCGCTCGCCCTGGCCCGGCCGCTGAACGCCGTCGAGATGGGCGACGACACCGCCCGGGCCCTCGGCGCGAACCTCGACCGGACCCGCGCGCTGGCCATGCTGTCCGCCGTGGTGCTGTGCGGTGCGGCGACCGCCGCCTGCGGCCCGATCGTCTTCGTCGGCCTGATGGTCCCGCACGTGGTGCGTTCCTTCACCGGCCCCGACCTGCGCTGGATCCTGCCGTACGCCACGGTGCTGTCGCCCGTGCTGCTGCTCGGAGCCGACGTCCTCGGGCGGGTCGTGGCCCGGCCCTCCGAGGTGCAGGCCGGCATCGTGACCGCGGTCGTCGGCGGCCCGGTCTTCATCTTTCTCGTACGACGGCGGAGGACGGCCCAGCTGTGAAGACCCACTCCAGGAGCCGTGCCGTCCGCATGCCCGGCGGGCTGTCCCTGCGGCTGGACCCGCGTGCCCTGACGGTCGTCGTGCTGGTGCTGGCCGCCGCGCTCGCCGCCGGGATCGCGCTGATCGGCACCGGCGAGGCGAGGATCCCGGTGGCCGACGTGCTCAGGACGCTCGCCGGGAACGGCACCGCCTACCAGGACTTCATCGTCGAGGAGTTGCGGCTGCCGCGGGTCCTCGTCGGCCTGCTGGTCGGTGCGTCGCTGGGGCTCGGCGGCGCCCTGTTCCAGTCCGTCTCCCGCAACCCGCTGGGCAGTCCGGACGTGCTCGGCCTGTCGCAGGGATCGACGGCCGGCGCGCTCGTGGTGATCGTGCTGATGTCCGGCGGCGCCGCCCAGGTCACCGCCGGCGCGCTGATCGGCGGCCTGGTGACCGGGCTCGCCATCTATCTGCTCGCCTGGAAGCAGGGCGTGCACGGATACCGGCTGGTCCTGGTCGGCATCGGCGTCAACGCGCTCGTCACCGCGGTCAACGGCTACCTGCTCACCAAGGCCGACCTGGTCGACGCGGCCCGCGCGGTGGTGTGGATGACCGGCTCGCTGGACGGCCGCGACTGGAACCAGGTCCAGCCGCTCCTCGCCGTGTGCGCCGTCCTCGTCCCCATGGTCCTCGTCAACGCGCGCGGCCTGCGGATGATGGAGATGGGCGACGACGTCGCGAACGCGCTCGGTGTACGCGTGCAGCGCGTCCGGCTCCTGCTGATGGTCTGCGCCGTCCTGCTCACCGCCACCGCCACCGCCGCCGCGGGCCCCGTCAGCTTCGTCGCGCTCACCGCGCCGCAGCTCGCCCGGCGCCTGACCCGCTCCCCGGGTCCGAACCTGGTCCCCTCCCTCTGCATGGGGGCCGCCCTGCTGGTCGCCGCCGACTGGGCCTCCCAGCGCCTGTTCGGCGCCGACCAGCTGCCCGTCGGCGTCGTCACCGGCGTCCTCGGCGGCGGGTATCTGCTGTGGCTGCTGGTCGCCGAGCGCAGGGCGGGCCGGATATGAGCGGCGCCTCCCCGAACACCCCTCGCACGGCACCGGCCCCCGCTCCCCGATCCGGCCCGATCCGAACGAAAGACCCCAGGAGCACTGTGAACCGCCTGTCCGCCGAGAACGTCACCCTCGCCTACGACCAGCGCGTCATCGCGGACCAGCTGTCGGTGGAGATCCCCGACCACTCGTTCACGGTGATCGTCGGCCCGAACGCGTGCGGCAAGTCGACGCTGCTGCGGGCGCTGTCCCGGATGCTCAGGCCGAGCCGGGGCCGGGTGCTGCTGGACGGGCAGGCCATCCGGTCGATGCCCGCGAAGAAGGTGGCGCGGACCCTCGGTCTGCTGCCGCAGTCGTCCGTCGCGCCCGACGGGATCACCGTCGCCGACCTCGTCGGCCGGGGCCGCTACCCGCACCAGGGCCTGCTGCGCCAGTGGTCCGCGCAGGACGAGCGGGTCGTCCAGGAGTCGATGCGGCGGACCGGGGTCGACGCGCTGGCGGACCGGTACGTGGACGAACTGTCCGGCGGGCAGCGCCAGCGCGTGTGGATCGCCATGGCGCTGGCCCAGGAGACCCCGCTGCTGCTGCTCGACGAACCGACCACCTACCTCGACATCCAGCACCAGATCGACATCCTCGACCTGTGCGCCGAGCTGCACGAGACACAGGGCCGCACCCTGGTCGCCGTCCTGCACGACCTGAACCACGCCGCCCGCTACGCCACCCATCTGATCGCCCTGCGCGGCGGCGAGGTGGTCGCCGAGGGCGCCCCGGGAGACATCGTCACGGCCGGGCTGGTCGAGGAGGTCTTCGGGCTGCGCTGTCAGGTCATCGACGACCCCGAGACCGGTACCCCGCTGGTGGTGCCGGCCGCCCGGAAGGCGCGGGCGCGGCGGGTCACAGCAGCTTCCTGAGCCGGAACAGGTCCAGCAGGCTCGCCTCCAGCCGCACCCGGCCCGAGCCCCAGGCGGTCGCGAAGTTCAGCCCGCCGCCCACCAGGGCCATCAGGTCGTCGCCGGCCATGGCGAGCCGGATCTGCGCCCGTTCGGGCGGGTGCCCCGGGTGGGTCGCGTCGACCTCGATCCGACCGCCGGTCAGCCGGCCCGCGAAGGTGACGTCGAGATCGGTGATGTGACAGCTCACCGAGCGGTCCAGGGCGGCGGCGGCGCGGACCTCGCCCCCTGCCCCCTGCATGTTGTCCGAAAGCTTGCCCAGTGCGGCGCGGCACTCCTCGATCGTGGCCATCGCCACCGACGGTACCCCAGCGGTTCGGGGTAGCGTCTGGGCATGAGCGAGTCCGTGTCCGAGGCCGGGACCGCCGCGGCGGAGCCCGCGTACGACCCCGCCGCCCCGGCCCCCCTGAACATCCCGCGCACCCCCACCGGCGACGCCGGGGTCGACGCCCTGCTGGAGCGGCTGGCCGACGCCGGCCACCTCGCCACCGACGGGCACACCGAGGTGTACGAGGATGTGCACCGGGGGCTGCGCGACGCGCTCACCGCGCTCGACGCCCGCCCGGGACCGCCGGTTCCGGACCGTCACCCGATCGCCGCCCCCCGGTGAGGCCCTCCGGGTCGCATCCCTCGACCGCCGTACGAATAGCAGGAGCTGAACCGAACGTGGCAGGAGTCGCACGCCGCCGTCTCGACGCCGAGCTGGTCCGCCGGAAGCTCGCGCGCTCGCGCGAGCACGCCGGCCAGCTGATCGCCGCCGGCCGGGTCACCGTCGGCCGGACCGTGGCGACCAAGCCGGCCACCCAGGTGGAGGCCGCGGCGGCGATCGTGGTCCGCGCCGACGACAGCGACCCGGACTACGTGTCCCGGGGCGGGCACAAGCTCGCCGGGGCGCTCGCCGCCTTCGTGCCGCAGGGCCTCGCCGTCGAGGGCCGGCGCGCGCTGGACGCCGGCGCGTCCACCGGCGGCTTCACCGACGTCCTGCTGCGCGCGGGCGCCGCCCACGTCGTCGCGGTGGACGTCGGCTACGGGCAGCTCGCCTGGAGTCTGCGCAACGATGAACGCGTCACCGTCAAGGACCGTACGAACGTACGCGAGTTGACGCTGGAGGCGATCGATGGGGAACCGGTGGATCTAGTCGTGGGTGATCTGTCCTTCATCCCGCTCGGGCTGGTGCTGCCCGCCCTGAAGCGGTGTGTGAAGCCGGACGCCGACCTGGTGATGATGGTCAAGCCGCAGTTCGAGGTGGGGAAGGAACGGCTCGGCAGCGGAGGTGTCGTACGGAGCCCGCAGCTGCGGGCGGAGGCCGTGCGGGGAGTGGCCCGGAAGGCCTGGGAGCTGGGACTCGGGGTGCGTGGCGTCACCGCGAGCCCGCTGCCCGGGCCCTCGGGGAACGTGGAGTACTTTCTCTGGCTGCGGGCGGGAGCACCCGAGGTGGACCCGGCCGACGTCGACCGTGCAGTGGCGGAGGGGCCCCGGTGACACAGAACCTGGCGCGTACTGTCTTCCTGCTCGCCCACACCGGGCGGCCCGCGGCGATCCGCAGCGCGGAACTCGTCGTCAAGGGCCTGCTCCGGCACGGCATCGGGGTGCGGGTACTGGAGGAGGAGGCCCGCGACCTGCCGCTCCCCGACGAGGTGGGGCTCGTCAAGGAGGCCACCCCGCAGTGCCTCGACGGGTGCGAGCTGCTGATCGTGCTCGGTGGTGACGGCACGTTGCTGCGCGGCGCCGAGTTCGCGCGGGCCTCCGGGGTCCCGATGCTCGGCGTCAACCTCGGGCGCGTCGGCTTCCTCGCCGAGGCCGAACGCGACGACCTGGACCGCGTGGTGGACCGGGTGGTGGCACGGTCGTACGAGGTCGAGGAGCGGATGACCGTGGATGTCGTCGTGCACCGCAACGGGGACATCGTGCACACCGACTGGGCGCTGAACGAGGCTGCCGTGCAGAAGGCCGGCGCCGAGAAGCTGCTGGAAGTCGTGCTGGAGATCGACGGGCGGCCGGTGACGGGGTTCGGGTGCGACGGGGTCGTCCTGTCCACGCCCACCGGGTCCACCGCGTACGCGTTCTCCGCCGGCGGGCCGGTGGTGTGGCCCGAGGTGGAGGCGCTGCTGATGGTGCCGATCAGTGCACACGCCCTGTTCGCCAAGCCGCTGGTCACCTCGCCGGACTCGGTGCTGGCGGTGGAGGTCCTGCCGCACGTTCCGCCCGGCGTCCTGTGGTGCGACGGACGGCGGACCGTCGAGCTGCCGCCGGGGGCGCGGGTGGAGGTGCGGCGGGGAGCGGTGCCGGTGCGGCTCGCCCGGTTGCACCACTCGTCGTTCACGGACCGGATCGTGGCCAAGTTCGCGCTGCCGACCACCGGATGGCGGGGAGCGCCGCACTAGCGGATCGTGGGGCTCGGCGTGGTCCGCCGGCGGGTGCGGGTGCTTCCTGGCTCGTCGGGCGGTCCGCCGCGCCCCGTCGGCGGGACCACTCGCCGGGGTGACACGGGCGGGCCGTGTGCGCTCCCCGCCCCGGACCTCGTATGGTCTGTTCCGTGTTGGAGGAGATGCGGATACGGTCACTCGGGGTCATCGACGACGCTGTGGTCGAGCTGTCACCGGGGTTCACCGCTGTCACCGGTGAGACGGGTGCCGGCAAGACGATGGTGGTCACGAGCCTGGGGCTGCTGCTCGGCGGCCGGGCCGACCCGGCGCTGGTGCGGATCGGCGCGGAGAAAGCCGTCGTCGAGGGGCGGATCGCCGTACCCGCCGACGCCACCGCCGTCGTCCGGGCCGAGGAGGCGGGCGCCGAGCTGGACGACGGGGCCCTGCTCATCACCCGTACCGTCTCCGCCGAGGGCCGCTCCCGCGCGCATCTGGGCGGACGCAGCGTGCCCGTCGGGCTGCTCGCCGAGCTGGCCGACGACCTGGTGGCCGTGCACGGGCAGACCGACCAGCAGGGGCTGCTGAAGCTGTCCCGGCAGCGCCAGGCCCTGGACCGGTACGCGGGCGAGGCCGTCGCCGTGCCGCTCGCCGCCTACACGGAGGCGTACCGGCGGCTGCGGGCCGTCTCCGCCGAGCTGGAGGAGATCACCACCCGTGCCCGGGAGCGGGCGCAGGAAGCCGACCTGCTGCGGTACGGGCTGGACGAGATCGCCGCCGTGGAGCCGCGGCCCGGGGAGGACGCGGAGCTGGCAGAGGAGGCGGACCGGCTCGGGCACGCCGAGGCACTGGCGTCCGCCGCGACGGCCGCGCACGCCGCTCTCGCGGGCAACCCGGAGGACCCGGAGGGGATCGACGCCTCGACCCTCGTCGCGGGCGCCCACCGGGCGCTGGAGGCCGTACGCTCCCACGACCCGGCGCTGGCCGCGCTCGCCGACCGGGCCGGGGAGATCGGCATCCTGCTCGGCGACGTGGCGGGCGAGCTGGCCGGATACGCCGACGACCTGGACGCCGATCCGCTGCGGCTGGCCGCCGTGGAGGAACGGCGGGCCGCGCTCACCGCGCTGACCCGCAAGTACGGCGAGGACGTCGACGCCGTCCTCGCCTGGGCCGAGCAGAGCGCCTCGCGCCTCACCGAGCTGGACGGCGACGACGAGCGGACCGGTGAGCTGATCGCCGAGCGGGACGCCCTGCGCGCCGAGCTGGGCGGGCTGGCACAGGCGCTGACCGACGCGCGCGCCGAGGCCGCCGAGCGGTTCGCCGCCGCGGTGACCGCCGAGCTGGCCTCGCTGGCGATGCCCCACGCGCGCGTGTCCTTCGACATCCGGCAGACCGAGGACCCCGAGGGCGTCGAGGTCGGCGGCCGTACGGTCGCCTACGGGCCGTCGGGCGCCGACGAGGTCGAGCTGCTCCTCGCCCCGCACCCCGGCGCCCCGCCCCGCCCCATCGCCAGGGGTGCGTCCGGCGGTGAGCTGTCCCGGGTGATGCTGGCCGTCGAGGTCGTGTTCGCGGGCACCGACCCGGTCCCGACGTACCTCTTCGACGAGGTCGACGCCGGGGTCGGCGGCAAGGCCGCGGTCGAGATCGGCCGGCGCCTGGCGAAGCTCGCCCGGACCGCGCAGGTCGTCGTGGTCACCCACCTGCCGCAGGTCGCCGCGTTCGCCGACCGGCAGCTGCTGGTGGAGAAGACCGACGACGGGTCGGTCACCCGTTCCGGCGTGAAGGTCCTGGAGGGCGAGGACCGCATCCGCGAGCTGTCGCGGATGCTGGCGGGCCAGGAGGACTCCGAGACGGCCCGGGCGCACGCCGAGGAGCTCCTGGCGACGGCCCGGGCCGCCCTGTGAGCCGGCGTCCCCGCCGGTGACCAGGGTGGCGCGATGATCGGCGCGACGCGGTCGTCCCGCGTCTTCCTCCTCGCCGCCGGACTCACCCGGGCCGGCCAGGCCCTGCTGCGCGCCCGGGCGCCCGGGGGGCGGGAGCGCTGGGAGCGGACGAACCACGCCGGGCGCACCGTCGGGCTGTACGCCGGTCCGGCCGCGGCCCTCGGCGCGTCCCTCGCCGTGGCCCGGGTGCGTCCCGGGGCCGGACTCGCGGTCCTCGCCGCCGGGGCGTGCGGGGCGTACGACGACGTGGCCGGGGACCACCGGCGCGGCTTCCGCGCGCACCTGGGGGCGCTGAGGGACGGGGAGGTCACCAGCGGCGCCGTGAAGCTGTTCGGGATCGGGGCGGCCGGGCTGGCCGCGGGAGCCCTGCTGAAGGAACACCCGCTCGACCGGCTGCTCGCCGGCATCGCCGTCGCAGGCACCGCCCACCTGGTCAACCTCGTGGACGTGCGGCCCGGACGGGCCGCCGGCGCGGTGCTCCTGCTCGGCGCGCCGGCGGTGGTGCGCGCGGGGGCCGGCGGGCAGCTCGCCGCCGGTGCGCTGGGGGCGGCCGCGGCCGTGCTGCCGGAGGACGTGGCGGAGCGGACGATGCTCGGGGACACGGGGGCGCACTCCCTCGGTGCCGCGCTGGGGGCGGCCGTGGCGGCGGGAAACCGGCGCGCGGGGTTGCTCGCCCACGCGGTCGCGGTGGTGGCGGCGGCCCGGTACGGGGACCGGGTCAGCGCCTGGACGCGCGCCATGGGCTGCTGACCTCACCGTATGCCGGGCCGTCGTTCGGCCATGGCGGAATTTCCCTCCCCCGTGTGGGTGATGTGCTCCGGCGCATTGCCCCGGCCCGCCGCGTGGTGCGCCCTCCTGGCCGTCCCTGAACAGCCGTACGCCCTGGCATGCTTGGCAGGGAACGGGGGGCGGGTGGCGGGTCCGGACCGTTCGCGCGGGAGGCGCGCGGGGCGCGCCCTTCCGGCCCCCTGAGCCCGCTACCTTCTGTACGTTTCCTCGTACCGCCCACGCGAACCAGGAGCCCCGGCCACGTGACCCCCGTGAGCAGCAACGCACCGCACGGCCAGTCGCCGCTGCGCACCGTGCAGGTGCTCGGTGGAGGCAACGCCGGCAGCAGCGCGCACGTGCGGTCCCTGGCCCAGGGGCTCGTGGCGCGGGGCGTGCGGGTCACCGTGTGCGCCCCCGTCGAGGCCGAACGCGCCTACGACTTCACCGGAGCCGGCGCCGAACACGTGCACGTGCCGCGCAGCAGCGACCCGGTCTCCGTGGCCGCGCTCCGCACGGCCTGCGCCCATGCCGACCTGGTGCACGCGCACGGTCTGCACGCCTCCTTCCGGACCGTGCTCGCACTCGGCGGACGCGGCACCCCGCTGGTGGTCACCTGGCACGGCCGCACCCGCGCCGAGGGCCCGCGGGCACAACTGCTGCGGGTGCTCGAGCGTCGGGTCGTGCGGACCGCGGCCGTGGTCCTCGGCACCAGCTCCGACCTGGTCGACCTGGCCCGGCGGTGCGGTGCGCGCGACGCCCGGCTCGCGGCCGTCGCCCTACCGGACCGGCGTCGGCCCGGACATCCGGCGGACCCGGACGACCCCGACCTGCTGCGGCTCAAGACCCGGGCCGAACTCGGCGCCACCGGGCGCCCGTTGCTCATCACCGTCGGCTCCCTGGACCGGCAGCGCGGCTACGGCGTCCTGCTGGACGCGTCCCGGGCCTGGCGGGACCTCGACCCCGTTCCGCTGGTGGTGATCGCGGGCGAGGGGCCGCTGCGTCCGGTGCTCCAGCGGCGCATCGAGGACGAGGAACTTCCGGTACGGCTCGTCGGACGCCGGGACGACGTGCCCGAGCTGCTCGCCGCCGCCGATCTGGCGCTGCTGACGAGCAGTTGGGAGGCGCGGTCCGTCCTCGCCCAGGAGGCGCTGCACGCGCGCGTGCCGCTCGTCGCGACCCGCGTCGGCGGCATCCCGGACCTCGTCGGCGACGCGGCGGCCCTCGTCCCCTACGGCGACGCGGACGCCCTGGCCGCCACCGTCGTACGGCTGCTGGCCGACCCCGGATGGTGCGCGGGGCTGCGCGAGCGCGGGGCGCGGCAGGCGGCGACGTGGCCGACGGAGGACGAGACCGTCGCCCAGGTGCTCAGCGTCTACGACGAGTTGACCCAGCCCCGGCCCCTTGCCTGAGCGGCGGCGGGGCTACGGCACATGGCGGCGGGCTCGCAGGGCCAGGCTCAGGGCCAGGACCGTCTGCGGGTCGTCGAGGTCGGTGCCCAGCAGCTCACCGATCCGGGCGAGCCGGTTGTAGAGGGTCTGCCGGTTGAGGTGCAGCTCGCGGGCGGTCTCCGCCTTGCGGCCGGCGTGCGCCAGATAGGTCTCCAGGGTGGGCAGCAGCGGTGGCCGCGAGCGGTGGTCGTGCTCGCGCAGCGGGCCGATCGCGCGGTCGACGAAGGCCGCCAGGTCCGGATGTTCGCGCAGCCGCCACAGCAGCAGGTCGATGTCGAGGCGGCGGGCGTCGTACCAGGGCCGGTCGCTCAGGCCCTGCGCCGCGGTCGCCGTCTCCGCCGCGTGCCGCAGCCCCGCCGAGGCGGCCGCCCAGCCACCGGCCACGCCGACGACGACCACCGGGGGAGGGGAGCCCGGCCGCCGCATCCCGGCCCGCTCGACACCCGCCCGCAGCGCCGCCGCCACCCGGTCCGCGACCACTGCCCGCTCCGACTCCGAGCGCAGCCCCAGCAGCACCGGCACCCGGCCCTCCACCGGCCGCACCCCCAGCAGCACCGGTACCCCCACCGCGGCCAGCTCCTCCGAGACGGCCCGGGCCAGCACCGCCCAGCCCCCGCCGGGCGCCAGGGCGTCCCCGACGCGCATGACGACGGGCAGCAGCGGGCTGTCGCCGGGCTTGAAGCCGAGGACCCGGGCCTGCGCGGGCGCGTCCTCCGCCGCGATCCGCCCCTCGGCGAGGTCGGTGAGGAAGTCACCGCGCCCGCGCGCCGCCAGCTCCTCCTCCTGCCGGGCCTGCATCAGCACCACGGCCAGGATGCCCGCGGCCCGCTCGGCGGCAATCCGGTGCACCGGGGCCAGCGGCGCCCGCACCGGCAGCAGGACGAGACGGGCGCGCACCGAACCCGTCGTACCGGGTCCGCCGCCGGGCACGTCGACCAGGACCGAACCGGCGGGCGGCGGGGCGTCCTTGTGCGGGCCGCGCAGTCCCTCCCACACCTGGAGCGGGTCCGCGCCCTCGGGTCCGGGCCCGGCGGCGTACAGCAGGCGGCCGTCGGCGGTCTCCAGGAACACCGGGTTGCCGCCGAAGTCGGCCAGGATGCCCAGGACCTGCGGCACCCCGCCGCCGCCCAGCAGGGCCTCCGTGCACCGCCGGTGCACCTCCTCCGCCCGCTGGAGCAGCGCGTAGTGGTGATTGACGATCTCGGTGTGGACTTCCTCGGTCACCGTCACGAACGGCACCTCGCGGTGCAGCTGGACCAGGGGCAGGCCGGCCGTCCGTGCGGTGTCCACCAGGGCGGCGGGCAGCCGGGCGAACCGCGGGCCCAGCTCCACCACCAGGGCGGCGATCCCGCGCTCGGCGAGGGTGCGGACGAAGGCCCGCTGCTCGGCCGGGCGGGTGCCCACGCCGTAACCGGTGGTGAGCAGCAGCTCGCCGCCCTTGAGCAGTGAGGCGATGTTCGGCACCTCACCGGCGTGCACCCAGCGCACGGTACGGCCGAGCCGGTCGGCGCCCGCCAGGATCTCCGGCAGCCCGCTGCGCAGCCCGGGCAGCTCCAGCGCCCGCTGCACGGTGATACCGGCGCCCTGGGTGTCGAAACGGTGGTCCGTACGGCTGTCCATGCAGCGGACGCTACCTGCGCAAACGGCCCGATGACAGGTCCGGCGGCCGGCTACACCGGCCTGATGTTGTGGTTGAAGCGGAACACGTTGTCGGGGTCGTACCGCCGCTTCACCTTCTCCAGGCGCAGGATGTTGCCGACGCCCAGGCCCGCCCGGACCCGCTCGGGTCCCTCGGCGCCGACGAAGTTGAGGTGGACGGCGCCCGTGCTCCACGGCCTCAGGCCGGCGCAGACGTCCCGCACCCAGCCGGTCGCCCGCTCGTCGTCGGCCGGCTCCGCCCAGAGGGCGAACGGGTGCGCGGCCCAGGGCGCGTCCCGGTAGGGCACCGGGTACTCGCGCGGGCCGGCGGCGATCGCCCCGCCCTGGGGGAACAGGAGGTGCCGGCAGCCGGCCGGCACCGGCAGGCCGTCCGCGCGGGCGCACAGGACGTCCACCACCTCGTCCGGCAGCCCGGTCAGGCACTGCGCCGACCAGTGGTGGCGCAGCCCGGGCGGGACGTCCAGCATGCACTGCACGTCGGCGTACGGCATGTCACCGGCCAGCTCCACCTCGTGCGGCAGCGCGAGCAGCGGCCCGGCGAGCTTGCGCAGGTCGTCCTCGCCGCCCGCGTACGTCAGCAGCACCCCGCACAGCGGCGTGCCCACCAGCCGCTCCGGCACGAACTCCGCGGGCGGGCCGACCCCGTAGAGCATCGCGCCGCCCAGCTCGTCGGGCCCGTCGGCGATGACCTCACCGAAGGTGCGGACGGCGTCGGGGCCGGACTCGGGGAGGTACAGCAGCAGGACGACGGAGAACTCCGGCAGCTCGTGCAGCCGCAGGGTGAGCGCGGTGGCGACGCCGAAGTTGCCGCCCCCGCCGTGCAGCGCCCAGAAGAGCTCGGGGTTCTCGTCGGCGCCGGCGTGCACCCGCTCGGCGTCGGCGGTCACCAGCTCGACTTCGAGGAGGTTGTCGGCGGCGAGACCGAAGGCACGGTCCAGCCAGCCGGTGCCGCCGCCCAGGACGAGTCCGCCGACGCCGGTGGTGGAGACCCGGCCGCCGGTGGTCGCGAGGCCGTACGGCTCGGTGGCCCGGTCCAGATGGCTCATCGTGGCGCCGCCTCCGATCCGGACCACCGCGGCCGCCGGGTCGACACTCACCTCGTGCATCCGGCGCAGGTCCACCACGAGCGCCCCGTCGCCGAGCGCCGCACCGGCCACGCCGTGCCCGCCGCCGCGCACCGCGATCGGCAGATCCAGCTCCCGGCCGAAACGCACCGCCCGGACCACGTCGGTTGCGTCCGCGCACTGGGCGATCACGGCCGGCCGCCGGTCGATCATCGCGTTGAGGACCGTACGGGCCTCGTCGTAACCCGGGTCGGCCGGGGCGAGCACCGCGCCGACCAGATCGTCGCGCAGCGCGTCCAGGGCCGCGCCCGCCTTCGAGAGGGAAGCCATGGCCGCCCCCTTCCGCAACAGGGGCTGTCGTCCGCCTCCAGCCTAGGCCGTCCCGCCGGCTTCGACGGGCCCTGTCCTCCGGTCGCGTTCAGCCGCCGTACGCCCCCGAGGCGGTCAGGCGCAGGGCCGTGTCGATCAGCGGGACGTGGCTGAACGCCTGCGGGAAGTTGCCGACCTGGCGCTTCAGGCGCGGGTCCCACTCCTCGGCGAGCAGACCGAGGTCGTTGCGCAGGGAGAGGAGCTTCTCGAACAGCCTGCGGGCCTCGTCCACCCGGCCGATCATCGCCAGGTCGTCCGCCATCCAGAACGAGCACGCCAGGAAGGCGCCCTCGTCGCCCGGCAGGCCGTCGACGCCCGCGTCGTCGCCCTCCGTCGGGTAGCGCAGGATGAACCCGTCGGCGGTGGACAGCTCCCGCTGGATCGCCTCGATGGTGCCGATCACCCGCTTGTCGTCCGGCGGCAGGAAGCCCATCTGGGGGATGAGCAGCAGCGAGGCGTCCAGCTCACGGGAGCCGTAGGACTGGGTGAAGGTGTTGCGCTCCTGGTCGTAGCCCTTCTCGCAGACGTCCCGGTGGATGTCGTCGCGCAGTTCCTTCCAGCGCTCCAGCGGGCCGTCCGCGTCACCGGACTCGATCAGCTTGATGGTGCGGTCCACCGCGACCCAGGCCATCACCTTGGAGTGCACGAAGTGCCGGCGCGGGCCGCGCACCTCCCAGATGCCCTCGTCCGGCTCCTGCCAGTGGTCCTCCAGGTAGCGGATCAGCTTCAGCTGGAGCAGCGAGGCGTAGTCGTTGCGGGCCAGGCCCGTCATGTGGCCCAGGTGCAGGGCTTCGGTGACCTCGCCGTACACGTCCAGCTGGAGCTGGTGCGCGGCGCCGTTGCCGACCCGGACCGGGGCCGAGTTCTCGTAGCCCGGCAGCCAGTCCAGCTCGGCCTCGCCCAGCTCCCGCTCGCCGGCGATGCCGTACATGATCTGGAGGTTCTCGGGGTCGCCGGCCACCGCCCGCAGCAGCCACTCGCGCCAGGCGCGGGCCTCCTCGCGGTAGCCGGTGCGCAGCAGCGAGGAGAGGGTGATCGCCGCGTCGCGCAGCCAGGTGTAGCGGTAGTCCCAGTTGCGGACGCCGCCGATGTCCTCGGGCAGGGAGGTGGTGGGGGCCGCGACGATGCCGCCCGTGGGGGCGTACGTCAGCGCCTTCAGGGTGATCAGCGAGCGCACCACGGCCTCGCGGTACGGCCCGTGGTACGTACAGTGCTCGACCCACTCGCGCCAGAAGGTCTCCGTCGCCTCCAGCGACTGCTCCGGCTCCGGCAGCGGCGGCGGCTGCTTGTGGGAGGGCTCCCAGGAGATCGTGAAGGCGATCCGGTCACCCGGGGCGACCGTGAAGTCCGCGTACGTGGTCAGCGCCTTGCCGTAGGTCTCGGCCTCCGTGTCGAACCACACGGAGTCCGGCCCGGCGACGGCCACCGTGCGGCCCTCGTGCTTGTGCACCCACGGCACCACACGGCCGTAGGAGAACCGCATCCGCAGGGCGGAACGCATCGGCACCCGGCCGGTGACGCCCTCCACGATCCGGATCAGCTGGGGGGCGCCGTCACGCGGCGGCATGAAATCGGTCACGCGCACCGTGCCGCGCGGGGTGTCCCACTCGGATTCCAGGATCAGCGAGTCGCCGCGGTAGCCGCGCCGGGCCGCCGTGGGCGGCTCGGCGTCGGCCGCGTGCGCCGGGCCGAGCCGCCAGAAGCCGTGTTCCTCGGTGCCCAGCAGGCCGGCGAAGATGGCATGCGAGTCGAAGCGGGGCAGGCACAGCCAGTCCACCGTGCCGTCCCGGCAGACCAGTGCCGCGGTCTGCATGTCTCCGATGAGTGCGTAGTCTTCGATGCGCCCGGCCACGTGCAACTCCAGTCGAACGGCCACGTCACCCCCGCGCAGGGGGATATCGCTTAGTGCGGTCAAGGGGGTCGTTGTTGTGCGTCATTGAGCGGTGAAGCAAAGCAGCCCGCCGAGCCCTGAGGCAACACGACAAGTCTTTGCTCAACGAACTGCCGCGCTCTCGTTGTTCCGGTGTGATGCAGCGGGGGTGTGCCGTCTTTTCCGGCCGGGCTCGGCAGCGAGTGTCCGAGCAGGATACGACGCACCCAGATGATCCGCGCGCCGCTCCGGACAACCCGTGTGGGCCGAACGGGTGACCGGTGGGGTGAGAACTGTCCGTAGTGACGTACGTGACGGAGCGGCCTGTGCCCGGGCGTGCGCGGAGGGTGCCCGGGAGCCATCCCGTCCGGGCGCTGATACGCTGGTAGCCCGTGGAGCGGTGGGCGACGAACCCCCGAACCGCAGCGACGGCACCCCGGGCCCTTCCCGTCCGGCAGCCGCCCCGCATCACAGACAGCGACCACGGGAGCCCCCTCTTGGCCATGCCCTCCAAATCCACGACGACCAAGCACATCTTCGTCACCGGGGGTGTCGCCTCCTCGCTCGGCAAGGGGCTGACGGCCTCCAGCCTGGGCATGCTGCTCAAGGCTCGCGGCCTGCGCGTCGTGATGCAGAAGCTCGACCCGTACCTGAACGTCGACCCGGGCACGATGAACCCCTTCCAGCACGGTGAGGTGTTCGTCACGAACGACGGCGCCGAGACCGACCTGGACATCGGCCACTACGAGCGCTTCCTCGACCGCGACCTGGACGGCAGTGCCAACGTCACCACCGGTCAGGTCTACAACACGGTGATCGCCAAGGAGCGCCGCGGCGAGTACCTGGGCGACACCGTCCAGGTGATCCCGCACATCACCAACGAGATCAAGCACCGCATCCGCCGCATGGCGACCGACGAGGTCGACGTCGTCATCACCGAGGTCGGCGGCACCGTCGGCGACATCGAGTCGCTGCCGTTCCTGGAGACGGTCCGCCAGGTCCGCCACGAGGTCGGCCGGGACAACGTCTTCGTCGTGCACATCTCGCTGCTGCCGTACATCGGCCCGTCGGGCGAGCTGAAGACCAAGCCCACCCAGCACTCGGTGGCCGCGCTGCGCAACATCGGCATCCAGCCCGACGCGATCGTGCTGCGCTGCGACCGCGAGGTGCCCACCGCCATCAAGCGGAAGATCTCGCTGATGTGCGACGTGGACGAGGCCGCCGTCGTCGCCTGCCCGGACGCCCGCTCGATCTACGACATCCCGAAGACCGTGCACGGCGAGGGCCTGGACGCCTACGTCGTCCGCAAGCTCGACCTGCCCTTCCGGGACGTGGACTGGACGACCTGGGACGACCTGCTCGACCGGGTCCACAACCCGGACCACGAGATCACCCTCGCGCTGGTCGGCAAGTACATCGACCTGCCCGACGCCTACCTCTCGGTCACCGAGGCGCTGCGGGCCGGCGGATTCGCCCACCGCGCCCGGGTCAAGATCAAGTGGGTGACCTCGGACGACTGCAAGACCCCGGCCGGCGCCCAGGCCCAGCTCGGTGACGTCGACGGCATCTGCATCCCCGGCGGCTTCGGCGACCGCGGTGTGCTCGGCAAGGTCGGCGCCATCCGCTACGCCCGCGAGAACCGGATCCCGCTGCTCGGCCTGTGCCTGGGCCTCCAGTGCATCGTGATCGAGGCGGCCCGCAACCTGGCCGGGATCCCGGACGCCAACTCCACCGAGTTCGACCCGGCGACCGGCCACCCGGTCATCTCCACCATGGCCGAGCAGATGGACATCGTCGCCGGTGAGGGCGACATGGGCGGGACGATGCGGCTGGGCATGTACCCGGCCAAGCTCGCCGAGGATTCCATCGTGCGCGAGGTGTACGACGGCCGGGAGTACGTCGAGGAGCGCCACCGCCACCGCTATGAGGTGAACAACGCCTACCGCGCGGAGCTGGAGAAGAAGGCCGGCATCCTGTTCTCCGGCACCTCCCCGGACGGCAAGCTCGTCGAGTACGTGGAGTACCCGCGGGAGGTCCACCCCTATCTGGTCGCCACCCAGGCGCACCCGGAACTGCGCTCGCGCCCGACCCGTCCGCACCCGCTCTTCGCCGGCCTGGTGAAGGCGGCCGTCGAACGCCAGCAGCAGGGCTGACACGCGCGGAAGATCGCGAAGTGATCCACCGGTTGTACGGTGGCCGGGGTGCACACCTGAGAAGGGTGGGCACCCCGGTTTTGTCTGTGCGCACGTGGAAGGACAGGGCATGACGATCAAGGACACCCCCGAGGAGTGGGAGATCCGGGCGACCGACACCCCTTTCGTGGGCGGCAAGACATCCGTCCGCACGGACGACGTGGTCATGCCCGACGGCTCGGTGGCCGGCCGTGACTACCAGGTCCACCCCGGCTCGGTCGCCGTCCTCGCCCTGGACGACGAGGACCGGGTCCTGCTCATCAACCAGTACCGGCACCCGGTCCGGCACCGGCTGTGGGAGATCCCGGCAGGCCTGCTGGACGTGCCCGGCGAGAATCCGCTGCACGCCGCCCAGCGGGAGCTGTACGAGGAGGCGCACGTCAAGGCCGGCGACTGGCGGGTGCTGACCGACGTCTACACCACCCCCGGCGGCTGCGACGAGGCCGTACGGATCTTCCTCGCCCGGAACCTGTCCGAGGCCGATCAGCGGCGCTTCGAGGCGGAGCACGAGGAGACCGACATGGAGCACGCGCGCGTGCCGGTCGAGGAACTGGTGCGCCGGGTGCTGTCCGGGGACGTGCACAACAACTGCCTCGTCGTCGGGGTGCTCTCCCTGGTGGCGGCCCGCGGCGGGGACGGGCTGGACGCGCTGCGCCCGGCCGACGCCCCGTGGCCCGCGCGTCCCTTCAGCTCCTGACGTCATCCGTCCGGCGCAGTGGTGTGACGATCGCCTGATCCGATCGGGCGATTCGTTCGCCGTGCTCCTCACGGGAGGTAGCAGAGCGTGAACTAGGCTCTGCAAAACGCCCGTACCGGAAGACACCGGCGGGCTTTGCGCGTGCGGTGGGACGGGAGCGTGGCCCGTGACGGATCAGGTGGTGGACACAGGCGAGGTGCGGCCGGCCGCGCACCCGGCCGCGCGGGACCGTTTCCTGGGCCGCGCACGCGAGCTGAAGGAACTGCGCGCCGACATCGAGCGCGCGGGCCTGGACACGCTCTCCGGCCGCAAGGCCCCCCGCGCGCGCGTGCTCCTCATCGCGGGCCGCCCCGGCTCGGGCCGCACCAGCCTCGCCGAGGAACTCGTCCGCCAAGTCGCCGGCCGCTACCCCGACGGGGTGCTGCGGGCCCGGCTGAGCGAACCCGACGGCACGCCGGTGCCCGTCGAACGGGCCGCCCGCGATCTGCTGGGCGCCCTGGGCCTGCCCGCACCGGCCGGGGCCGCCGAGGACGACCTCACCGCTGCCCTGCGCGGCGCCCTCGCCGGCCGGCGCATGCTGCTCCTGCTGGACGACGCCGCCGGTGCCGACCAGGTCGACGCGCTGCTCCCGGACGCCCCGGACTGCCTGGCGGTGGCCGTCTCCGGCGGCCCGCTCACCGGCATCGCGGACGTCCGCCCCTGCACACTCGGCGGGCTGGACACCAAGTCCGCCGTGGAGCTGCTCACCCGCTACGCCGGCACGGTCCGCGTCACCGTCGACCCCCGTTCCGCGGAGAGCCTGGCCGAGGCCTGCCAGGGACACCCGGCCGCGCTCGTCCTGGCCGGCGGCTGGCTGGCGGCCCGGCCCCAGGCCGCCGTCGCCGACCTCGCCAAGCGGATGCACGCGGACAGCGACGACGGCGCCGACGGCGCGGACGCCGGCCCGACGGCCCGGGTCCTGCGGCTCGTGTACGAACAGCTGCCCGGCCAGGGCGCCCGGATACTGCGACTGCTCAGCCTCGCCCCGGCCGGCCTGGTCGACCCGCACACCGCGTCCTCCCTGGCCGGCTGCTCGGTCGACGCCGCCCGAGCCGTCCTGGAGGACTTCGTCGCCCTCGGCCTGCTGCGCGCGGTGGACTCCCCGCTGCCCCAGTACGACGTCCCCGGCTGGCTGCACCCGCTGCTGCGCGTCCTCGCCGCCGGCCAGGAGCGGCCCGCGGACCTCCAGCTGGCCCGGGCCCGGATGCTGGAGCGGACGGTGCGGCTGCTGCACTCCTGCCGCGTCATCACCGAGACGGACAGTCCGCAGGCCCGGGAGAAGCTGAGCGCCATGCCCCGGGAGGTGCGCTTCCCCACCCCGCGGGCGGCGGCCGACTGGCTGCGCATCCGGCGGCCCGCCCTGCTGGCGTCCGCCCGGCTCGCGGTGGCCGACGGAGAGCTGGACACCCTGGCGAGGCGGCTGCTGTCCCAGCTGGTCAGGGCCATCGCGGCGCATGTCGGCACCCAGGCCGCCGCGCCCGACCTGTACGGCGTGCACGGCCTGGTCCTGGATGTCGCCGAGCGGCGCAGGCTGCCCCGGGAGAAGGCCGCGGCCCTGTTGAATCTGGGCGATCTGGACGCGCAGACCGGCCGTACCCGGGACGCCCTGGTGCGCTACCGGGCCGCTCTGGAGGCCGGCCGCGAGGCGAACGACCCGTACGCGACCGGCCGCGCGATGGAATCCGTAGGCGGGGCCTACCAGGAGCTGGGCGACTACGACCGGGCCGCGGACTGGTTCGGCCGGGCCCTGGCCGAGCGGCTGGCCCGCGGGGAGCACCCGGAGGCCGCCCGGCTCTACGGCCGGATCGCCACCACCCACACCTACGCCGGCCGGTACGGCGAGGCGCTCAGGAACTGGCGGGCCGCGCTCGCCGGCTACCGCAGGAGCGCCGATGTCGCCGCCAGCGCGCGGGCGTTGAGTGAGATCGCCCGGGTGCAGGAGTACGCGGGGCGGCCCGAGGAGTCGCTGCGCACCTGCCAGGAGGCCGTGGACTGGGCGCGGCGCGCCGAGGACGTCCGGTTGCACGCCGCGCTGGAGCTGCGGCTGGCGGACACCCTGGACCGGATCGGCGACCCGGCGGCGGCCCGCCTGCACCGCGCGGCGGCGGAGCGCATGCTGGTCGAGGAGCCGCCTGAGGACGGTACAGGCCAGGAAAGGAACGCTGACGCCTGCGAAATCCGCAGCTCATCCGAGGAAGATTGATGCAATGAAAGGCTAGACAGCCGGAACGCCTTCATTAGACTGGCTCTGCCGCTCGTTCTCCTGCGGTGTCTCCCGGTGTGCCCTGCATGCCTGGGTATGTCATGTAATGCACCCCCCCATACCCTCTGAGCCAAGGACCGTGATCGACGTGAAGGTCGGCATCCCCCGCGAGGTCAAGAACAACGAGTTCCGGGTGGCCATCACCCCCGCCGGCGTGCACGAGCTGGTGCGCAACGGCCACCAGGTCGTCATCGAGCGGGGCGCCGGCCTCGGCTCCTCCATCACGGACCAGGAGTACGTCTCCGCCGGTGCCGCGATCCTCGAGACCGCCGACGAGGTGTGGGCCGCCGCCGACCTGCTGCTCAAGGTCAAGGAGCCGATCGCGGAGGAGTACCACCGCCTGCGCAAGGACCAGACGCTCTTCACCTACCTGCACCTGGCCGCCTCCAAGGAGTGCACGGACGCGCTGCTGGAGTCCGGCACCACGGCCATCGCCTACGAGACCGTCGAGCTGCCGGGCCGCGGCCTGCCGCTGCTCGCCCCGATGTCCGAGGTCGCGGGCCGCCTGGCCCCGCAGGTCGGCGCCTACCACCTCATGCGCGCGGCCGGCGGCCGTGGCGTGCTCCCCGGCGGAGTCCCGGGCGTGACCCCGGCCAAGGCCGTCGTCATCGGCGGCGGTGTCTCCGGCTGGAACGCCACCCAGATCGCCGTCGGCATGGGCTTCGACGTCACCCTGCTGGACCGCGACATCAACAAGCTCCGCGAGGCGGACCGGATCTTCGGCACGAAGGTCAAGGCGATCATGTCCAACTCCTTCGAGCTGGAGAAGGCCGTCCTCGACGCCGACCTGGTCATCGGCGCGGTCCTCATCCCGGGTGCCAAGGCCCCGAAGCTGGTCACCAACGAGCTGGTGTCCCGCATGAAGCCCGGAAGTGTTCTTGTCGACATCGCGATCGACCAGGGCGGCTGCTTCGAGGACTCCCGTCCCACCACGCACGCCGAGCCGACCTTCCAGGTCCACAACTCGGTCTTCTACTGCGTGGCCAACATGCCGGGCGCGGTGCCGAACACCTCCACCAACGCGCTCACCAACGCCACGCTGCCGTACATCGTCTCGCTCGCCAACAACGGCTGGGCCGAGGCGCTGCGCCGCGACGCCGCGCTCGCCAAGGGCCTCAACACCCATGACGGCAAGGTCGTCTACAAGGAGGTCGCCGAGGCCCACGGCCTGGAGCACGTCGAGCTGACCGCTCTGCTCGGCTGACCCCTCCCGACCTGGCGGGTCACCAAGTCACCGCCGGGTAAAAGGCGATTCGTCAACACGACTCGTCAACCGCGCGCACCCGGCCGGACCTTGCCGACAAGGTCCGGCCGGATGTGTGTATGGTCACTTTGCGGCACTCGGTCAACTCGCCTCGAACGTAACCCTTCGACCGATTCGCACACCGGTGAAACCTGCCGTGCGACGGCCGTGAGCCCTTGACAGAGGGATGTTTCATTGCCGACACATCCTGCCGGGTCCGGCGGATTGTGTTGCTGCGGACCGCCGACACGCCATAGAGTCGCCAACCGTCGGCATGGTGCCACGCTGACCTTGTCTAGAAGTTTCCTGGTCACCAAGGAGGTAAGACGACTTGTGAATGAGTCGACATTTTCTCCCGGGGGTGGTCAACCAGGAATGCCGGTACGGGGCCAGGACCCCACGGGATTCGAGGCTGTCGGCTCCGTAGCTGTGCGCACCTTCGCAGCCCACCAGAGTCCGGATCCGCAGGCGGACCGGACAGCACACCAGAGCATGGATGGCCATCACGTGAACGCCATGGCCGGCGACGGAAGTGGCGCGCCCCACAACCAACTCGCCGACTACGACGACCTGCCCGAGGGGCATTTCTACGACCCCGACGCCGAGTACGAGCCCGATCCGGAGTACGCGGCCACGCTCGCGCCCGACGCTGCCCGCCAGCGCCGTGAGCGCGTCGGCCCTACCGGCCGTCCGCTGCCGTACTTCCCGATCCCGGGCCCGCTGACCGACCACGGCCCCGCGAAGATCATCGCGATGTGCAACCAGAAGGGCGGCGTCGGCAAGACCACGTCGACCATCAACCTGGGTGCCGCGCTCGCGGAGTACGGCCGGCGCGTGCTGCTCGTGGACTTCGACCCGCAGGGCGCGCTGTCGGTCGGTCTCGGCGTCAACCCGATGGAGCTGGACCTCACCGTCTACAACCTGCTCATGGAGCGGGGCATGTCCGCGGACGAGGTCCTGCTGAAGACGGCTGTCCCCAACATGGACCTGCTGCCCAGCAACATCGACCTGTCGGCCGCCGAGGTCCAGCTGGTCTCCGAGGTCGCGCGCGAGTCGACGCTCCAGCGGGCCCTGAAGCCGCTCCTGCCCGACTACGACTACATCGTGATCGACTGTCAGCCCTCGCTCGGCCTGCTGACCGTCAACGCCCTTACGGCCGCGCACAAGGTGATCGTGCCGCTGGAGTGCGAGTTCTTCGCCCTGCGCGGTGTGGCCCTGCTGACCGAGACCATCGAGAAGGTCCAGGAGCGGCTCAACCCCGAGCTGGAACTGGACGGCATCCTCGCCACGATGTACGACTCGAGAACCGTGCACAGCCGTGAGGTGCTCGCACGTGTCGTCGAGGCGTTCGACGACCACGTCTACCACACGGTCATCGGGCGCACGGTCCGCTTCCCGGAGACCACGGTCGCCGGTGAGCCGATCACCACGTACGCCTCCAACTCCGTAGGTGCCGCCGCCTACCGCCAGCTCGCCAGGGAGGTGCTCGCCCGGTGTCACGCCGAGTGAGTCTGCCCGGGGCCGACGAGTTGTTCCGCACGACGGGGGGGACGGCGCTCCAGCCGTCCGGTACCCGGCGCGGGGCGAACGGTGAGGCCCGGGTGCCGGCTCCCGCGGGGGAGAGCGACGAGACGGCCGCCGAGGGCGGACCCCAGTCGGTGCCCGTCCAGGGCGGTGACGGAGAGGGCGCGGAGCACGCGGCGGCCGAGGCCGAGCCGTCCGGGACCGGCGAGTCCCGCACTCGTCCGGCGCGGCGGCAGGAGGCGCAGGAAGGCGTCGATCCCGCCGGGCAGCCGCGCAAGCGCGCTCGGGCGGCGTCCCGGCGGCCCAGCGGGCGCGAGCGGCACGACGAGAAGATCACCGTGTACGTCTCGGCCGAGGAACTGATGGACCTGGAGCACGCCCGGCTCGTGCTCCGCGGCGAGCACGGGCTCGCGGTGGACCGCGGCCGGATCGTCCGCGAGGCGGTGGCCGTGGTCCTGGCCGACCTGGAGTCCCGCGGGGACGCGAGCATCCTCGTACGACGGCTGCGCGGGCGGTAGCGGTAGCCTGCGGGGGCCATGACCTCGCACGCAGCCCCCGCTCCCGGCGCATCCGCCGGCCGCCGGCGTGCGCTGGGGCGGGGTCCGGGCGGACCGCGGAACGCCCCCGGGACTCCCGGCGCCGAGCCGCCCGGGACCACGCGGAGCGCCCCGCGAACCCCGGCGCCACCCGCACCGGGAACCCCCCAGCGGCCGCCCGAGCCCTCGGCGCCCGGTGAGCCTGCCGAGCCCGCTGTGTTCGACGAGCCCGCTGTGCTCCCCGGGCCGGCCGGGCCGCATGAGCCCTCGGCGCCCGGTGAGCCTGCCGAGCGGGGGCCCGCCGAGCCCCATGAGCCCGCGCCGCCGCGCGCGCCCGCACGATCCTCGGCGCCGCACCAGCCCACCGCGCCGCATGAGCCCACCGAGCCCGCCGCGCCGCACGAGCCCGCCGAGTCCGCCGCGCCCCGTGAACCCTCCGACGGGGTTTTCACGGTTCGGCTCGCCAACTTCGAGGGGCCCTTCGACCTGCTCCTGCAGTTGATCTCCCGGCACCGGCTGGACGTCACCGAGGTCGCCCTGTCCCGGGTGACGAACGAGTTCATGGCGCACATCCGGGCCATGGGGCCGGACTGGGACCTGGACCAGACGACCGAGTTCCTGGTCGTGGCCGCCACGCTGCTCGACTTGAAGGCGGCCCGCCTGCTGCCCGCCGCCGAGGTGGAGGACGAGGGCGACCTGGCGCTGCTGGAGGCGCGGGACCTGCTGTTCGCGCGGCTGCTCCAGTACCGCGCGTACAAGCAGATCGCCGGCATCCTCGACCGGCGGCTCGACGACGAGGCACGCCGCTATCCCCGTACCGTCGGCCTCGAACCGCAGCACGCCGAGCTGTTGCCCGAGGTCGTCATCAGCATCGGCCCCGAGGGTCTGGCCAGGCTGGCGGTCAAGGCGATGCGGCCCCGGCCCGAACCGCAGGTCTACGTCGACCACATCCACGCCCCGCTGGTCAGCGTGCAGGAGCAGGCCGGGATCGTGGTGGCCCGGCTGCGGGAACTGGGCGAGGCGGACTTCCGCACGCTGGTCGAGGACACCGGCGACACCCTGACGGTCGTGGCCCGGTTCCTGGCGCTGCTGGAGCTGTACCGGGAGAAGGCCGTCGCCCTGGACCAGGAGACCGCGCTCGGCCGGCTGCTCGTGCGCTGGACCGGCGAGGCGGACGCGGCGCCCCTGGTCACCGACGAGTTCGACCGGCCGCCGGAGCGGCCCGAGGAGAAGAAGGCATGAGCGAGGAAACAGCGGAACCCCCCGCGGGACCCCGGACCGCCGCCGGCCTCGACCTCAGGCCCGCCCTGGAGGCGATGCTCATGGTCGTGGACGAGCCCGCGACCGAGGAGCACCTGGCGCGGCTCCTGGAGCGGCCGAAGCGGCTGATCGCGAACGCCCTGCGGGAACTGGCCGAGGAGTACACCGCGCAGGGCCGCGGCTTCGACCTGCGGTTCGTCGCCGGCGGCTGGCGTTTCTACACCCGGGCGGCCTACGCGCCCGCGGTCGAACGGCTCGTCCTGGACGGCCGGACGGCCCGGCTCACCCAGGCCGCGCTGGAGACCCTGGCGGTCGTCGCCTACCGCCAGCCGGTCAGCCGCAGCCGCGTCTCCGCGGTGCGCGGAGTGAACTGCGACGGCGTGATGCGCACCCTCCTCCAGCGCGGTCTGGTCGAGGAGGCGGGCGCGGAACCCGAAACAGGTGCGATCCTGTACAGGACGACGAACTACTTCCTGGAGCGGATGGGCCTGCGTGGCCTGGACGAGCTTCCGGAACTCGCGCCCTTCCTCCCGGAGGCGGAGGCGATCGAGGCCGAGACCCAGGAGGGAGTCCCGTCGTTCGACCCGGACGCGCCCGACGCGCCCGGCGCAGACGACGACGCAGACGACTAAGACGGAACTTTGATGCGAAGCAGCGGCAGCGGCAAGAGCGGTGGCGGACGCGGGAACTACCGCGGTGCCGGCAACAGCAGGGACGACAAGCAGGGGCAGGGCCGGCCCCGCAAGCCCCGCCCCGAGGAGCGCCGTTACGACGTGGGCCCCGGGGCCACCAAGGACGGCCCCAAGGCGGGCCGGGGCGGCGCCGCGCGCGGTGGCTCCAAGGGCGGCCCGAAGCGGCCCCAGCAGGGCGGCCGTACGGCCCCCGCGCGCTCGCGTGAGTACGAGACGCGGGTCGAGGAGCGCAACCGTGATCGGTACGCCGGGAAGCCGGACATCAAGCTGCCCAAGACCTTCCCGGGCGCGGAGCAGGAGGGCGAGCGCCTGCAGAAGGTGCTCGCGCGCGCGGGCTACGGCTCCCGGCGGGCCTGCGAGGAGCTGATCGAGCAGGCCCGGGTCGAGGTGAACGGCGAGATCGTCACCGAGCAGGGCCGCCGGGTGGACCCGGAGAGTGACGAGGTCAAGGTCGACGGCCTGACGGTGGCGACGCAGTCGTACCAGTTCTTCTCGCTCAACAAGCCCGCCGGTGTCGTCTCCACCATGGAGGACCCGGAGGGCCGCCAGTGCCTCGGGGACTACGTCACCAACCGCGAGACGCGGCTGTTCCACGTCGGCCGGCTGGACACCGAGACCGAGGGTGTCATCCTGCTCACCAACCACGGCGAGCTGGCGCACCGTCTCACCCACCCGAAGTACGGCGTGAAGAAGACCTACCTCGCGGCGATCGTCGGCCCGATCCCGCGCGACCTGGGCAAGCAGCTGAAGGACGGCATCCA
Organism: Streptomyces sp. Y20; assembly: GCF_043195475.1. Lineage (NCBI taxonomy): Bacteria > Bacillati > Actinomycetota > Actinomycetes > Kitasatosporales > Streptomycetaceae > Streptomyces > Streptomyces sp. Y20. The sequence goes on along the minus strand of NZ_JBIDDP010000001.1, from coordinate 1,161,885 downwards.
GCTGGAGGACGGCTACGCCCGCGCGGACCACTTCCGGGTGGTCGAGCAGACCGGCAAGAACTACCTGGTCGAGGTGACCCTGCACGAGGGCCGCAAGCACATCGTGCGGCGCATGCTCGCCGAGGCCGGCTTCCCGGTCGAGAGGCTGGTGCGCACCGCCTTCGGCCCGATCACACTCGGCGACCAGAAGTCGGGCTGGCTGCGCCGTCTGTCGAACACCGAGGTCGGCATGCTCATGAAGGAAGTCGACCTCTAGAGCGTCTTGCCGTGATCACCATCCCCGTTTATGGTCATAGTGACGATAAAGGGGATGGTGAACCGCGTGAATCGCGTGTCCGAACGAGTCGCGACCGGCGCACTCCTGGGCCTGGCCCTCGGGGACGCCCTCGGCTACCCGACCGAGTTCAAGACCGTGCCGGCGATCCTCGCCGAGTCCGGTCCCTGGCGGACGCTGGAGCCGGCGCGGCCCGCGCTCGTCTCCGACGACACCCAGATGACCCTCGCCGTCGGCCGCGCCCTGCGGACGGCCATGGAGCGCGGCGACCTCACGCCGCTGCGGCTCCAGCGGCCGCTGCGCGAGGAGTTCGTGGACTGGTACCGGTCACCGGAGAACGTCCGCGCTCCCGGCGGTACCTGTCTGCGGGCGTGCGCCCTGCTCACGGAGCCCGACCGGCCCTGGCAGGACGCCAGCCAGGTCGGCTCCAAGGGTTGCGGCGCCAACATGCGCGTCGCACCCGTCGCCCTCGCCCCCGGCCTGAGCGACGAACAGCGCGCCGGTGCCGCCCAGTTGCAGGCCGCGCTCACCCACGGCCACCCCACCGCGCTGGCCGCCTCCGACCTCACCGCCCACGCCGTCCACCTGCTCGCGCGGGGCACCGGCCCAGCGGAACTGGTCGGCGCCCTGCGCGCGTACGCCCTGGACCACCGCACCCGCTACCACCACGGCTGGCTCGGCGACCTGTGGACCCGGGCCGAGGACGCCGGCCCCGAGCAGTTCATCGCGCGCGGCTGGGACGAGTGCCTGGCCATCCTCGACCGCCTCCGGGACGCCGTACGGACCGCCTCCCCGGAGACCGACCCCTGCCTGGCCACCGGGGAGGGCTGGATCGCCGAGGAGGCCCTCGCCACCGGGCTGCTGTGCTTCCTGCTCTTTCCGGACGAGCCCCTCACCGCCCTGCGCCGGGCCGCCTGCACCGCCGGTGACTCCGACTCCATCGCCTGCCTCACCGGCGCCTTCGCGGGCGCCCGGCTGGGCGCCGGCGCCTGGCCCGCCGAGTGGGCCGGGCGGATCGAGTACCGGGCGGACCTGCTGGCCCTGGGATCACTCTGGGACGGCCGACCCGGCACTGCGGCGTGAATCGGCGGCGGGGCCTCCACCGACGTGCCCCGCGCCCGGGACCCGCGCGGCCTCGTGGTCCGGCTCCGCCCGGAGGGCCGACGCCCGGCGCACCCGGTACAGGAAGCGGGCCACGCGCGCGTGGTCCGGCTCCGGCGGCAGCGGGCTGCCCCGCAGGGCCGCCTCGGCCTCGGCCGCCAGCCGGACCATCCGCCGCTCCACCTCCGCCCACGGCACCTCGCCCCGCTTCACCGCGAGCAGTGCCTCCCGCCGGTCGCCGGCTTCGATCCGCAGCTCGCCGGTGCGCATCAGGTCCCGGGCGCTCGCCAGCAGCCGCAGCAGATGCATCGCGTGCTTCCAGCGCGGGGCGCCCGTGACACGGACGTCGGCGTCGAGCCTCTTGCGCTGGCCGAGGGCATAGCCGGTGAACGTGTCGTAGGCCCGGAGGGACAGGAAGGCGCCGCGCAGGGACAGCAGTTCGCGGCCCGTGTCGTCGACGTGCTCCACCAGCGGGGAGTGCAGGCACTCCAGGATGTTCGGGTTGCCGCGCAGCGCCAGCTCGCAGAACCGCTCCAGCTCCCAGGAGAACCGCTCCTCACCCGGCCCCTCCACATGCGTCGGCGGCTTCTCGAACCGCCAGAACTGCGGGGTGGGGGCGAGGAACACCCCCCGCCGGTCGGTGTCGCTGGCGTCCGTGGCCAGTCCGAAGGCACGGGAGCCCATGACACAGGCGTAGACGGTGTGATCGCGTACGAGATCCTGCGGCTCCATCCCCGGAGCCTACGCGGGCCCTCAGGCCAGCTGGATCGACTGCCCCCGCACGGTGATCTGCTTCTCGGGCAGCGGCTCGGTCGCCGGGCCGTGGGCCACCGAGCCGTCGGCGACGTGGAACCTGCTGCCGTGGCAGGGGCAGTCGATGGTGCCGTCCGCGACCTTGTCCACCGTGCAGCCGCGGTGCGTGCAGACCGCCGAGAAGGCCTTGAACTCGCCCTTCGACGGCTGGGTGACGACGATCTTCCGGTCGGCGAACACCTTGCCGCCACCCACCGGGATGTCGCCGGTTCTGGTGAGTTCCGCACCGCCGACGGACGAGGAGGGCGAGGGGGAGCCGCTGGCGGCGCCCGCGGAGGAGGCGGAGGGGACGGGCGAGGGGGAGCCGCTGCCGGCGCCGGTGGGGGAGGCGGACGACGAGGAGCCGTTGTCGCTCTTGCCGCCGCCGCACCCCACGCAGCCCAGGGCGAGCGCTCCCGCGCTCGAAGCCAGAACCGTGCGCCGGGTCGAGGGCTGGGTCATGTCACGCCTTTCGTGCAGGACGTCGAAAAGGGCCGATACCGGTACGTCCGCATCGTCTCAGTGACCGGGCGGCGCACGCCCGCCCCGCGCGGGCTGACTACGCTGGACGGACCAAGAACAGACACGCATGTCAGCGAGGAGCAGCACCGTGGCGGTACGAGCGGTCCGGGGGGCCGTCCAGCTGGAGCGCGACGAGGCCGGACACATGGAGGAGCAGGTCGGGGCCCTGCTCACCACCGTCCTGGAACGGAACGGGCTGACCGCCGACGATCTGATCAGCATCTGGTTCACGGCCACCCCCGACCTGCACAGCGACTTCCCGGCCGCCGCCGCCCGCGGGCTCGGCCTCGTGGACGTCCCGCTGATCTGCGCCCAGGAACTGGACGTCGAGGGCGCCATGCCCCGCGTCGTGCGGATCCTCGCCCACGTCGAGTCGGACACGCCCCGCGCCGGCATCGCCCACATCTACCTCGGCGCCGCGGCCGGCCTGCGCAAGGACATCGCCCAGTGAGAACCGCACTCGTCATCGGCACCGGCCTCATCGGCACCTCCGCCGCCCTTGCCCTCGTCCGGCGCGGTGTCACCGTCCACCTCGCCGACCACGACCCCGACCAGGCCCGTACGGCCGCCGCGCTGGGCGCGGGCACCGACGAGGCCCCCGAGGGCCCGGTCGACGTGGCGATCGTCGCCGCCCCGCCCGCCCACGTCGCCCGGGTGCTGGCCGACGCCATGCGCCGGGGCGTGGCCCGCGGTTACCTGGACGTCGCCAGCGTCAAGGGCGGCCCCCGCCGCGAACTGGAGGCGGCCGGCCTCGACCTCAGGGCCTACCTCGGCACCCACCCCATGTCCGGCCGGGAGAAGTCCGGCCCGCTGGCCGCGACCGCCGACCTCTTCGAGGGCCGGCCCTGGGTGCTCACCCCGACCCGGGACACCGACACGGAGGTACTGAACCTCGCCCTGGAACTGGTCTCGTACTGCCGGGCCGTACCGGTCGTCATGGACGCCGACGCGCACGACCGCGCCGTCGCCCTCGTCTCCCACATGCCCCACCTGGTGTCCAGCATGGTCGCCGCGCGCCTGGAGCACGCCGAGGAGGCCGCCGTACGGCTGTGCGGGCAGGGCATCCGGGACGTGACCCGGATCGCCGCCTCCGATCCGCGCATGTGGATCGACATCCTCTCCGCGAACCCCGGGCCGGTCGCCGACCTCCTGTCCGACGTCGCCGCCGACCTCGGCGAGACCGTGCGGGCGCTGCGCGCCCTGCAGTCCGCGGACGACGACAAGCGCCGCTCGGGCAGCGCCGGCGTCGAGGACGTGCTGCGCCGCGGGAACGCCGGCCGGGTGCGGGTGCCCGGCAAGCACGGCAGCGCGCCCCGCGTGTACGAGTCCGTCGTCGTCCTCATCGACGACCAGCCCGGTCAGCTGGCCCGGATCTTCGCGGACGCGGGACAGGCGGGCGTCAACGTCGAGGACGTGCGCATCGAGCACGCGACGGGACAGCAGGCCGGCCTCGTCCAGCTCATGGTCGAGCCGCAGGCGGCGACGGCGCTGAGGGACGCACTGCGCGAGCGGGGCTGGGCCCTGCGGCAGTAGAGCCCGGTGAGGGCGCCTGCCGCGAGCCAGTAACCTTGTGCGGGGCGCCCTCGCGTCCCGCCCCCAGCCCACCACCCTTCACCAGGAAGGTGCCCTCCCGTGGAAAACGGCGCCGCCCCGACGCCCAAGCCCGTGATCGTCGCGATCGACGGTCCGTCCGGCACGGGCAAGTCGAGCACGTCGAAGGCCGTGGCCGCGCAGCTCGGCCTGAGCTACCTGGACACCGGCGCCCAGTACCGGGCGATCACCTGGTGGATGGTGACCAACGGCATCGACCTGGCGGACCCCACCGCCGTCGCCGCCGTCGCCGGCAAGCCGGAGATCGTCTCCGGCACCGACCCGGCGCACCCGGCCATCACGGTCGACGGCGTGGATGTGGCCGGCCCGATCCGGACCCAGGAGGTCACCTCCAAGGTCAGCGCGGTCAGCGCGGTCCCCGAGGTGCGCGCCCGGATCACCGAGCTCCAGCGCTCGCTGGCCGCCGCCGCGGAGCACGGCATAGTGGTCGAGGGCCGGGACATCGGTACGACCGTCCTGCCGGACGCCGACCTGAAGATCTTCCTCACCGCCTCCCCGGAGGCCCGTGCGGCCCGCCGCAGCGGCGAGCTGAAGAACGCCGACGTCCACGCCACCCGCGAGGCCCTGATCAAGCGGGACGCGGCCGACTCCAGCCGCAAGACGTCACCGCTCGCCAAGGCCGACGACGCGGTCGAGGTGGACACCACCGAGCTGACCCTCGCCCAGGTCATCGAGTGCGTCGTCACCCTGGTCGAGGAGAAGCGGGCCGGGAAGTGAGCCGTCCGCCGGTCCCCTCGGAGCGGGGCGCCGAGATCGGCCGGCGCATCGGCGTCGGCCTGATGTACGGGCTGTTCCGGCCGCGCGTGCTGGGCGCCTGGAAGGTGCCGGCGACCGGCCCGGTGATCTTCGCGGTGAACCACTCCCACAACGTCGACGGCCCGATGGTCATGGGTGTGGCGCCCCGGCCGACGCACTTCCTGATCAAGAAGGAGGCGTTCATCGGCCCGCTGGACCCCTTCCTGACCGGCATCGGCCAGCTGAAGGTGGACCGGGCCCTGCCCGACCGCACCGCGATCGCCCAGGCCCTCGGCGTGCTGGCGGCCGGGGGAGTGCTGGGCATCTTCCCGGAGGGCACCCGGGGCGAGGGCGACTTCGCCGCGCTGCGCGCCGGGCTGGCCTATTTCGCGGTCCGCGGCGGGGCGCCGATCGTGCCCGTCGCCGTCCTGGGCAGCTCCGAGCGGCCCGGACGGCTGGTCAAGGCGCTGCCTCCGCTGCGCTCGCGGGTCGACGTCGTCTTCGGTGACCCGTTCGACGCGGGCGACGGCAGCGGGCGGCGTACGCGCGGCGCGCTGGACGAGGCGACCGAGCGGATCCGCAAGCGGCTCACCAGCCACCTGGAAAACGCCAGGCGCCTGACCGGGCGCTAGGCGACACTTGAGTAGTGGATCAGCCCACGGAGGGCCGCTCCACCGATCACCACGAATGAACGACGAGGTACGGACTTCATGAACGACGACATCCAGCCCGACGGCTCGGCCGAGCACGAGTACGAGCACGGGGCTCTCGGCGACGCCGAGTACGCGGAGTTCATGCAGCTCGCCGCGGAAGAGGGCTTCGACATCGAGGACGTCGAGGGCGCCATCGAGGCGGCGGGCCACGGCCCGCTGCCCGTGCTCGCCGTCGTCGGCCGCCCCAATGTCGGCAAGTCGACCCTGGTGAACCGGATCATCGGCCGTCGAGAGGCGGTCGTCGAGGACAAGCCGGGCGTCACCCGCGACCGTGTCAGCTACGAGGCCGAGTGGGCCGGCCGCCGCTTCAAGGTGGTCGACACCGGCGGCTGGGAGCAGGACGTCCTCGGCATCGACGCCTCCGTTGCCGCGCAGGCCGAGTACGCGATCGAGGCGGCCGACGCGGTCGTCTTCGTCGTCGACGCCAAGGTCGGCGCGACCGACACCGACCAGGCGGTCGTCCGGCTGCTGCGCAAGGCGGGCAAGCCGGTCGTGCTGTGCGCCAACAAGGTCGACGGCCCCAGCGGTGAGGCGGACGCGACCTACCTGTGGGCGCTCGGCCTCGGCGAGCCGCACCCCGTCTCCGCCCTGCACGGCCGCGGCACCGGCGACATGCTGGACGCCGTCCTGGAGGCGCTGCCGGAGGCGCCCGAGCAGACCTTCGGCACCGCCGTCGGCGGCCCCCGCCGCATCGCGCTCATCGGCCGCCCGAACGTCGGCAAGTCCTCGCTGCTGAACAAGGTGGCCGGCGAGGAGCGCGTCGTCGTCAACGAACTGGCGGGCACCACCCGCGACCCGGTCGACGAGCTGATCCAGCTGGGCGGCGTCACCTGGAAGTTCGTCGACACCGCGGGTATCCGCAAGCGGGTCCACCTCCAGCAGGGCGCCGACTACTACGCCTCGCTGCGCACGGCGGCCGCCGTGGAGAAGGCCGAGGTGGCGGTCATCCTGATCGACGCCTCCGAGAACATCTCCGTCCAGGACCAGCGCATCGTCACCATGGCGGTCGAGGCGGGACGCGCGATCGTCCTCGCCTTCAACAAGTGGGACACCCTGGACGAGGAGCGCCGCTACTACCTGGAGCGGGAGATCGAGACGGAGCTGGCCCAGGTCGCCTGGGCGCCCCGGGTCAACGTCTCCGCCCGCACCGGCCGGCACATGGAGAAGCTGGTCCCGGCGATCGAGACGGCGCTGGCGGGCTGGGAGACGCGCGTCCCCACGGGCCGCCTGAACGCCTTCCTCGGCGAGCTGGTCTCGGCCCACCCGCACCCCGTCCGGGGCGGCAAGCAGCCGCGCATCCTCTTCGGCACCCAGGCCGGCACCAAGCCGCCGCGGTTCGTGCTCTTCGCGTCGGGCTTCATCGAGGCGGGCTACCGGCGCTTCATCGAGCGCCGCCTGCGCGAGCAGTTCGGCTTCGAGGGCACCCCGATCCACCTGTCGGTGCGGGTGCGCGAGAAGCGCGGCGCGAAGAAGAAGTGACGGCGGTACGACGAGAAGGGCGCCCCCTGGCTCTCCAGGGGGCGCCCCTCGCCGTTCGCGGGTCCGTCACGCGCCCCGGCGCGGCCCCGGCGGCAGGGCGGCGGGCGCGTACTGCGTGCCGGTGTCCTGCTGCCGCCCGAGCGTGCCGACCCGCTGCCACTGCGACTGCTGGCGGGCGCTGTAGGCCCCCGCGCTGTAAGCGCTGTAGGAGCTGCTGAACGACCCCGCGCGGTGGCCGCCGTACGCGCTCGTGCCGTCGGGGAAGTCGCCGAAGGCACTGAACCTCAGCTCCTCCTCGCCGCTGCGGTCCCCCGGCAGTGTGCGGAAGGTCCTGACCCACTCCGCGTAGAGCGCGTCGTAGATCGGCGTGGCAGACGGTCCGCCGGACGGTTCGTGGGCCGTCCGGGCGGACGGCACGGAGGAGAAGGACCGGCGGGGGGGAGTGTCGTATGCGTGCACGTATGTCCAAACGACCTGACGCGCAAAGGGATGCGGCCGACGCGGTCGTACGGCTGCGCGGGCGGCCTCAGGTACCCGCGAGCGGAAGCGCCGCGGCGACCAGCCTGCCGTGCGCGGCGGCCCTGTCCAGCGCGCCGCGCAGCAGGTCCTCCCGGGGCTGGCGCCCGATCGACCCCACCGGCGCCGCGAACAGGAGCACCTGCTGGTGCTTGTTGGCGGCGGCCCGCCAGCTGTCGGTCACCTGGAGCGGCTGGTGGGCCTGCCACCAGGCCACCGGCCGGCCCCCGTCGGCCGACGGCTGGAGCACCGCGTGCAGCTGCCCCACGGCCAGCAGGACGGACCAGCCGTGCAGCACCGGCGGGACGGACGCCAGCTCGGGCACCGGCAGGAAGCCCTGTTCGACGAGCAGCGGAAGGAAGTCGTCGCCGGTGCCGGTGGTGCCCGGGCGCGCGATCGCCGTGGTCGGCTCGACGACGAGCGCGGGGTGCAACTCCCCGTCGATCAGGACCAGTCCGCTGGTCACACCGAGCACCGCCTGCTCGGGAACGGTCGGGTGCGGCACGCCGGCGGCGGCGTCGCCGCCGGCCATGTCACCGGCGGCGCCGATGGATCGGACGGCGCCCTGCAACTGCTCCTCGGTGACCTGGACGACCTGCGAGGGCAGGCAGCCGGCGTGGGCGAAGGCGAGCACGGCGGTCTCGTCGCCGACGAACAGGACGGTGCTGGTGCGCTCCTGCGCGGAGTCGCCCGGGGTGCGGCAGGACGTGCAGTCGTAACTGCCCGGGGCGTTCTCTCCGGCGAGCAGCCGGTCGGCTTCTTCGTCGCCGATCTCGGCGCGTACGGCGTCACTGACGTCGAGCATGCGCGGCACGGGTGGCTCCCTCGGAGTGCGGTGCTGGGGGTCGGCCGGGTGGCTCCCGGCCGATGAGCCCCGGGGTTCCGGGCTCATGAAGAAGACAACGGGCGTCCTGTGGTGGGAGTCACGCCCCGGGACCGACCGGTTCGGACTGCCTGCCGCACGCTGTCACAGCATGCGCATGCATGGTTGCCGTGTGTGAAAAGTCGGGCCGAGTGAGAGGCGTGATCGGGTGAGGTGGGTCACAGCCCGCTCGCGCCAGTGGTCGTCTCGTCCGGAAATAAGTGGATGAGGTGGGTGTCCGAAAATCTCCGCTACCTCCGGTAACAAGCAACTGGCCTGGAAGGACGGTGAGTTGGTTGATTCCGGTGCCCCGCCCTCCCTACATTCCTCCGCCGTGTGCAACGAGCACCGCTCGGGTACGTCCGCAGACCGGCATCAGGCAGAGCACGAACGCCGCGCCGGCGGTGGCGGACGGGGCGGGCGCGGCGAACCGCGGCCATACGCGGCACGACGCGCTCCGTCCGGGGGAGCCCGGGTTCGTGGAGAGGGAACCACATGTCCGACTGTGCCGATACCACCCGCAACACCGACCGGCCCGCCGGCACCCGCAAGGGCCGTACGACGGCCGCGCTGGCCGGAGCCGCCCTGCTGGCCCCGCTGGGACTGCTGGCCGCCACCGGCAACGCCGCCGCGGCGGACAACGGGGTGTGGGACCGCATCGCCCAGTGCGAGAGCGGCGGCAACTGGCACATCAACACCGGCAACGGCTACTACGGCGGGCTCCAGTTCTCCGCCGGCACCTGGCGCGCGTACGGCGGCACCGCCTACGCCCCGACGGCCGACCAGGCCTCCAGAAGCGCGCAGATCACCGTCGCCACCAAGGTCCAGGGCGCCCAGGGCTGGGGTGCCTGGCCGGTCTGCTCGGCCCGCGCCGGAGCCGCCGGCACCGCCCCGGCGACCGCCTCGGACACGTCCTCCCGGAGCGGCGCGCCCCGCGGCAGCGGAACCGGGAGCGGCTCGACCGGGAACAGCCCGGCCCGGAACACGGCGACGCCGAGGAGCCTGACGGCGCCGTCCGCCCCGGCCGCGACGCCGGAGCGCCCGGCGGCCGCCACCAACCGCAGCGCGTCCCGCGGCGACTACACGGTCCGCGAGGGCGACACCCTGAGCATCATCGCCGCCCGGTACGGAACCAGCTGGCAGCGGCTCTACGCCGCCAACAAGGCCGTCATCGGCGCCGATCCCGACCTGATCGTGCCCGGCCAGCGCCTCGCGCTGTGAGCCGCGCGGTGAGCCCCGCGCGGTGAGCCCCGCGCTCTGAGCCCCGGGCCGCCCACGGCGGGCAGCCGCCGTCCCGGCGGGGACGGCGGCTGCCCGCATCCGCGTGTCGCCGCGGACCGCCGGTGAGGCGGTCAGGAGGATCAGGAACCGGCCTGATGCCGCTCCGGCTCGGGCTGCGGGGCCTGGCCCGCGTACTCCGGGTGGTGCAGGTCGAACGCCGGGGACTCGGAGCGGATCCGGGGCAGGGTGACGAAGTTGTGCCGGGGCGGCGGGCAGGAGGTCGCCCATTCCAGGGAACGGCCGTAGCCCCAGGGGTCGTCGGTCTCGACCTTCGCACCGTGCACGGCGGTCGTCCAGACGTTGTAGAGGAACGGCAGCGTGGACACGCCCAGCAGGAACGCGCCGATCGTGGAGACCGTGTTGAGCGCCGTGAAGCCGTCGGCCGCCAGGTAGTCGGCGTACCGGCGGGGCATGCCCTCGGCGCCCAGCCAGTGCTGCACCAGGAAGGTGGTGTGGAAGCCCGTGAACAGGGTCCAGAACTGGATCTTCCCGAGCCGCTCGTCGAGCATCCGGCCCGTGAACTTCGGCCACCAGAAGTAGAACCCGCCGAAGACCGCGAAGACGACCGTGCCGAAGACGACGTAGTGGAAGTGGGCGACCACGAAGTACGAGTCCGTGACGTGGAAGTCCAGCGGCGGCGATGCCAGGACCACTCCCGACAACCCGCCGAACAGGAACGTCACCAGGAACCCCAGCGCCCACAGCATGGGCGTCTCGAAGGACAGCGAACCCTTGATCATCGTGCCGGTCCAGTTGAAGAACTTCACGCCCGTCGGCACCGCGATGAGGAACGACGTGAACGAGAAGAACGGCAGCAGCACCGCGCCGGTGGCGAACATGTGGTGCGCCCACACCACCACCGACAGCCCGGTGATCGTCATGGTCGCGCCGACCAGCGTCAGATAGCCGAAGATCGGCTTGCGGCTGAACACCGGGATGATCTCCGTGACGATCCCGAAGAACGGCAGCGCGATGATGTACACCTCGGGGTGCCCGAAGAACCAGAACAGGTGCTGCCACAGCAGCGGGCCCCCATCGGCCGCCTCGAACACCCGGGCGCCGAACCGCCGGTCCGCCTCCAGGACCAGCAGCGCGGCCGCCAGCACCGGGAAGGCCAGCAGGATCAGGATCGACGTGAACAGCGTGTTCCAGGTGAAGATCGGCATCCGGAACATCGTCATGCCGGGTGCGCGCATCCCGATGATGGTCGTGATGAAGTTGACCGCGCCGAGGATCGTCCCGAAGCCGGACAGCGCCAGGCCCATGATCCACAGATCCGGGCCGAGGCCGGGGGAGTGGGCGGAGTCGTTGAGCGGCGCGTAGGCGAACCAGCCGAAGTCGGCAGGCCCGTCCGGTACCAGCAGCGAACCCAGCACGATCAGCCCGCCGAACGTGAACAGCCAGTACGACAGCATGTTCAGCCGGGGGAACGCCACGTCGGGCGCGCCGATCTGCAACGGCATCAGCTCGTTGGCGAAGCCCGCGAAGCTGGGGGTGGCGAACAGCAGCAGCATGATCGTGCCGTGCAGCGTGAACAGCTGGTTGTACTGCTCGTTGCTCATGACCTGGAGCCCCGGCCGGGCGAGTTCCGCGCGCATCAGCAGGGCCATGACCCCGCCGGCCAGGAAGAAGCAGAACCCCGTGATCAGGTACAGATGACCGATCCTCTTGTGGTCGGTGGTGATGAGCCACTCCACGACCAGCCGGCCGCCCCGGCCGCTGCGCACCGGTCGTGCCGTCGTCCCCGCGGCCTCGGTCCCCATCGCTCGCTCGCCCCTTCGCGTCGTCGCGCGCCGCCGTCCTGCCGCTCACCGGGCCGTTCGCCCGGCAGGGGCGTACGGCGGTCGTGTGCTGAATCCGTGAAATCTCCTATGCGGCGTCAGCTTCCGTGGCGTCGCACAGGATTGCCGGGGAATCGCGCCGCGGGCCCGCCCCGATCCTCCACGGGGGCACTTTCCGCCGGGTAATTCGAAGCCGTTCGCCGACACGCGTGAATTCGGCTCGATTACCCCGGTAAGCCGAACGGAAACGCCCGTTCGGGTGACGTCCGGCCGTGATGTCAGCCGATGCCCAGGGTGGCTGAAACCGGGACGCGCGGCTGTGACAGAGGTGTGACCGGAACCGGATACGGCTCTTACCCTGCTGTGCCCGCTTCCGTCGTCGCCGGATGCGGCCTAGCGTGGCGGCATGGCACCGATTCCCACTCCGCCAGCGGAGCCCCAGGACAGTCCGGACGGGTACGTCGGTCTCGACGCCGCACACGCCGAGCGCCTCGCCCGCGAGCGCGGCTGGCCCTCGGTACGGTCGCTGCCGCCGGGCGCGGTCATCACCATGGAGTACCGCGCGGGCCGGCTGAACTTCGAGGTGCGGGACGGCCGGGTGGCCCGCGCCTGGAAGGGCTGACCCCGGGCCGGCGACACGGACACGGCGAAGGCCCCACTCCCTGGCAGGGAGCGGGGCCTTCGCCGTGGCGCGGGGTGGTGGTGCGTACCGGGCCCCGTCGCCGTTCCCGCCGTCAGCCGCCTGTCAGGGGGCGGGCCGGCTGGGACGTACCTCGGGGGAGACGGTCGGCGTGCGGCGGGCGGCGGCTGCCCACCGGGGTGACCGGGGTGCGTTCCGAACGGGCCGTGTGCGGCCCGGGGGCCAGGTGGGCCGCGCCCCGGGAGGACCGGGTCGCGGACACCGGCTCGCGGACGTGCGCCGGCTCCGCCGGGACGCCGCGCGGCCGGAGCGCCACCGGCCTGACCGGCGCGGCCGGCTTCGGCACGGGCAGGCCGCCGCGGGCGCGCAGGCGGTCGCGCAGGACGAAGATCCCCTGCTCGGCCCGGGCGATCAGCGGTTCGAACCAGGGCAGGGCGAGCAGGATCAGCAGGCCCGCGGCCCAGCCGAGGAGTACGTCGCTCAGCCAGTGCGTACCGAGGTAGACGGTGGTGAGGCCGACGCCGAGCGAGGTGACCGCGGAGAGGGCCGACAGCCAGCGGCGCGCTCTCGGGGTGGAGGCCAGATAGGCAAGGATTCCCCAGGTCACGACCGCGTTGGCGGTGTGGCCGCTGGGGAATATATCGCCGCCCAGGCCCATCTCGTTCGAGCCGATCACGGTCGCGTAGTGCGGACCGAGCCGCCCCATGCCGAGCTTGGCGGCGCCGACCGTGATGTTCAGCAGCAGCAGCGAGGCGGCCAGGGTCAGCAGCGGGCGGAGCGTGTGCTGCCGCCAGGAGCGCCAGCCGAGCCAGGCCGCGACCATCACGGCGGTGGGACCGCGCTGGCCGAGCACCACGTAGTAGTCGAGGAAGGCGTGGATCTGCGGCCACTGCTGGTACGGCCGGAAGAACATGACCTGCCAGTCCAGCCGGACCAGCCAGGAGGTGGTCACCACGGCCCACACGATCGCCAGGTAGAAAGCCAGGGTCGCCGAGAACAGGACGACCCGGTGCCGGCTCATCCTCGGCACATCGATGTGAGCCGGTCGTTCCGGCTCACGGTCCAGTCTGGTGAACACCCGGTCCAGACGCCGGATGAGGTTTCGTTCGGTACGCACCCAATCGACGTTACAGCGAGTGAGCTGGGTCCCCGGTCGAAACAGCGGCTTTGTGATGACGATGTGATGTGGCAAACCTCTCAAGGGCCGCCCGAATTCACGGGATTCCGCAATCGAGCGAGGCCACTCGGGTCAATTCCTTTGATCATGCCGGGTGTTGTTTATATGGCGCTTATGAATGTGTTAACCGGGTCCTGGCGTGGATTTCTCCCGGCGGCCATCGGCGCGGGGGCCGGTCACGGCGGACCGGAGCCGTTCAGCCAGAACGCGCCGTAGACGGCCGCCGCGCCCGCCAACCCCGCCGCGACCAGGGCGGCTCGGGAGGTGCGCAGCCGGGCCAGGGCGCAGGCGAGCGGCAGCAGTACCGGGAAGGCGGGCATCAGCAGCCGGGGCTTGGAGCCGAAGTAGCTCGACGCGCACAGGGCGAGGGCGAGGACGGTCCCCGTGTACACCAGCAGTTCCACGGGCTGCCGCCGGTGGACGCCGGTGACGTACAGCCAGATCAGCAGGGCGACGCCGGTGATCAGGGCGAGGCCGGCGAGAGCCGACGGGAATGACGTGAACTTGTCGGCCACGAAGCGGGCGAAGGCGTAGCCGCCGTCGAACCCGTTGCGCCATCCGGCCTGGACGTCCAGGTACCCGAGCGGGCCGTGGCCGGTGCGCCGCCCGACCCAGAGGACGTAACCGGCGGCACCGAGCGGAGCGATCAGCATGCCGAGCGCACGGCGCCAGGCGGGGGCGCGCGAGGTGGGCGGTGCGCCGGGCGGGTCGGGTACGGGCGCGGGGGCGCGGGTGTCCATCGGCGCGCCCGGTGTGAGCGCCGGAGCGTGCGAGGCGGCCGGCCCGCCCGGTGTACGCGCCGGGGCTCGGGGGACGCTTGGAGCGCCCGGCGCGCGCATCGTGCCGCGCGCTCGCACGAACGAGACCACGCCCGCCACCCACACCGCGGCGACCACCGCCAGCCCCACCGGACGGGTCAGCCCCGCCAGCGCGGCGAGCGCGCCCGCGGTCAGCCACCGCCCGGTCAGGACCGCGTACAGCGCCCAGGCCGCCAGCGCCGTGAACAGCGACTCGCTGTACGCCATCCACTGCACGGCCCCGACCGGCAGCACCGCCCACAGCAGCACCGCGCAGACCCCGGCCCGGGGTCCGTACACCCGGTCGGCGACCGCGAAGATCCCGGCCGCCGCGGCCAGGGACGCCAGCAGGCTCACCACGAAACCGGCGTCTGCGTACGACAGCGGGGCGACCGTGTGCAGGAGCCGCTCCAGCCACGGCAGCAGCGGGAAGAACGCCAGACTGGAGTGGACGTCCCCGTTCGGCAGCCGCACCTCGTAGCCGTACCCCCCCTCCGCGACCCGGGTGTACCAGAGCGAGTCCCAGCGTGCGGTCAGCAAGGTGTACGCGCTCCTGCCGCGCGCGGCGCTCCACGCCGTCAGCACGGCCAGCCCCAGAACGCGCACCGCCGCGTAGCCGAGGAGGGCGGGGGCCGCCCGGCGCGGGAGGGAGGCGGGGGGCGCGGCTGCGCGCGCGGCGAGATCGGTCACGGGCCCGATTATCGACCGCGCCCGGAACGGTACCGGCCGCCGGGGCGCGGTCGGGGGAGGAGGGCGTGGCGTACGCCACACGGGTCTCGTCGCGCGCGTGAGATGTCCGCCACGTGGCCGTGCGGTGGACTCGCGTACGCTGACGAGTCACTCGCATGGGTTCGCGCGGGTCGGGAAACCGCTCATTCCCGGCCATAAGGCAGGGAGTCCCCACCCCGCCGGTCCGCCCCACACGAGGGATCTTCTGGGAGGTACGTACATGTCCGGGACGATCACGGCTGCCGCAGGGCCGCGCCGTCGGGCGCCCGGGGCGGATGCCCACCGCTGGGTCGTCCTCGTCGTCCTCTGTGCCAGCCTGCTGCTCGTCGCCCTCGACGCCACCGTGCTGCACGTGGCGGTGCCCGCCGTCACCGAGGACCTCCGGCCCGGCGCCGTGGAACTGCTCTGGATCGTCGACGTCTATCCACTGGTCTGCGCCGCGCTGCTGATCCTCTTCGGCACTCTCGGCGACCGGGTCGGCCGCAGACGCGTCCTGCTGCTCGGCTACGCCCTCTTCGGCGTGGCGTCCGCCGCGGCCGCGTTCTCGGGGACCGCCGAGATGCTCATCCTCGCCCGCGCGCTGCTCGGCGTCGGCGGCGCCATGATCATGCCCGCGACCCTGTCGATCCTCCGCCAGGTCTTCCCCGACCGGCGCGAGCGCGCCCTCGCCATCGGCGTCTGGAGCGCGGTGGCGGCGGTCGGCGCGGCGGTCGGACCGCTGCTCGGCGGCTTCCTGCTGGAGCACTTCTGGTGGGGCGCGGTCTTCCTGGTCAACATCCCGCTGATGCTGATCAGCCTCCCGGTGGGCCGGCTCCTGCTGCCCGAGTCGAGGGGGGAGCGCGACGGCCCCTGGGACGTGACCGGCGCGCTGACGGCGGCGGCCGGCCTGTTCGCTGTCGTCCTCGGCGTGCAGCGGCTCGGCGGCGGGCGGGCGGCGGCGAGTCCGCTCACCGCGCTGCCGCTGCTGGCCGGCGCGGGTCTCCTCCTGCTCTTCGTACGGCGCCAGCGGCGGCTCCCGTATCCCCTGGTGGATCTGCGCATGTTCCGCCGGCCCGCGTTCAGCACCTCGGTGGGCTGCATCGTGCTGGCCATGCTCGCGCTGGTCGGCCTGGAGCTGATCGCCGCCCAGTACCTGCAACTGGTGCTCGGCCTGTCGCCCCTGCAGACCGGCCTCAGGCTGCTGCCCCTGACCGTGGCCGCGATGGCGGCGGGCCTGGCGGGCGCGCGCATGCTGCGCCGCTTCGGGCCACGCCGCATGGTGTCCGCGGGCTTCTGCCTGACGGCGGCGGCCGTGCTCACCCTGACGGTGATGGGCGGCGCCGACGACCCGCCGCTGCTGCTGGCCGGCTTCGTGCTGCTGGGCTTCGGTCTGGAGACCACGCTGTTCGGCGCGTACGAGTCGATGCTCAGCGAGGCCCCGGCCGACCGGGCCGGCGGTGCCGCGGCGATCGGCGAGACGTCGTACCAGCTCGGGGCCGGTATCGGCATCGCGTTGCTGGGCAGCGTGATGAACGCGGCCTACGCCCCGGCGCTGCGGTCGGTGCCGGGCGTGCCGCGGGACGCGGCCCGGGCGGCGGGGCACTCGCTCGGCGAGGCCTACCAGGTCGCCGGACGGCTCGGCGGGCCCGCCGGGGCCGCGCTGCGCCGGGCGGCGCGGGACTCCTTCGTGCACGGGCTGCATGTGACCCTGCTGGTGAGCGCGGGCCTGTTGCTGCTGGGCGCGCTGATGGCCCTGCGGCTGCCGCGGGCCATGCAGTGCGGCGAGGAGCCGGGCGGAAACGGACCGGAGGTGCCGGGGCCGCGGGAGGCGGAGGCGGCGGGCGGCCGGCCGAGGGTCTCCGCCTGAGCCGCTCTGGACGTGCGGGAGAGCGCACCGTAACGTCGGCCGCAGAGCTGTGACTAGCGGTGCTAGTTTTACTCCGTTCCCGTGTCCCGGAGGGTGTTCCATGTCCGCGTCCGCGAAGCTGCCCCCGTTCGACCCCGCCGACCCGCTCGGGCTCGACGACCTGCTGGAGCCGGAGGACCTGGCCGTCCGGGACACCGTCCGCGGCTGGGCGGCCGACCGTGTCCTGCCGTACGTCGCCGACTGGTACGAGAAGGGCGAGCTGCCCGTGATCCGGGACCTCGCGCGCGAACTGGGCTCGATCGGCGCGCTCGGCATGTCCCTCACCGGTTACGGATGCGCGGGCGCGAGCGCCGTGCAGTACGGGCTGGCCTGTCTGGAGCTGGAGGCGGCCGACTCGGGCATCCGCTCCCTGGTCTCGGTGCAGGGCTCCCTCGCCATGTACGCCATCCACCGCTTCGGCAGCGAGGAGCACAAGCAGCAGTGGCTGCCCCGCATGGCCGCCGGTGAGGTGATCGGCTGCTTCGGGCTGACCGAGCCCGACCACGGCTCCGACCCCGCCTCGATGCGCACCCGCGCCGAGCGGGACGGCGGGGACTGGGTGCTCAACGGCCGCAAGATGTGGATCACCAACGGGTCCGTGGCCGGCGTCGCCGTCGTGTGGGCGCAGACGGAGGGCGGCATCCGCGGGTTCGTCGTGCCCACGGACAGCCCCGGCTTCTCGGCGCCCGAGATCAGGCACAAGTGGTCCCTGCGCGCCTCCGTCACCAGCGAACTCCTCCTCGACGACGTACGGCTGCCCGCCGCGGCCGTGCTGCCCGAGGTGGCCGGACTGCGCGGACCGCTCAGCTGTCTCTCGCACGCCCGGTACGGCATCGTGTGGGGCGCGATGGGCGCGGCCCGCAGCAGCTTCGAGGCGGCCGTGGAGTACGCGCGGACGCGGGAGCAGTTCGGCCGGCCCATCGGCGGCTTCCAGCTCACCCAGGCCAAACTCGCCGACATGGCGGTCGAACTGCACAAGGGCATCCTGCTCGCCCACCATCTGGGGCGGCGGATGGACGCCGGCCGCCTGCGTCCCGAGCAGGTCAGCTTCGGCAAGCTCAACAACGTCCGCGAGGCCATCGACATCTGCCGCACGGCGCGGACGATCCTCGGTGCCAACGGGATCTCCCTCGAATACCCCGTGATGCGGCACGCGACCAACCTGGAGTCCGTGCTCACCTACGAGGGCACGGTCGAGATGCACCAGCTCGTGCTGGGCAAGGCGCTCACCGGGCTCGACGCCTTCCGGTGAGCCCCGTCGGGGAGCGGGGCCGGGAGCGGCCCCGCCTCAGCTCTGGTTGAAGAAGCCGTCGGAGCGGTGCGAGGACGCCTCACCGCTGATGATCTCGGTGTCGGCGGGGGTCAGCAGGAACACCCGGTTGGAGACACGGTCGATCGAACCGCGCAATCCGAAGATGAGCCCCGCCGCGAAGTCCACGACGCGCTTGGCGTCGCCGGGCTCCATGTTGGTGAGGTTCATGATGACCGGGACACCCTCCCGGAACAGCTCGCCGATGGCGCGGGCGTCCCGGAAGCTGTCCGGGGTGACCGTGCCGATTCTGCGGTCCTTCTCGTCGGCCGTGTCCGTGGCCACCTTCACGCGCGGGTCGGTGACCCAGGCGTCCCCGGACTCGGAGCCCTCGGAGTAGTCGTCGTCGTAGTAGCGCTCGTCATCGTTGTCGTCGACGAGGCCGAGCCACGCACTCGCCTTGCGTACCGATCCCATGGACGCCTCCTCTCACAGCGTTCTTTCTTGCTTTCCGTATCCCTATGGTCATCCATGATGCGGACGGTGCGCCAAGTGGATAGACGCCGCGCGGGGGGTTTGTGACGGTACTGGTGCACAGCAGATCCGTCGAGAGTCCTTGTGCCCCAAGGGGCGAGACTCATACGGGTGCTGACTGAGAGTGAAATATGATGGTACGCGGCGGACGGGTGATGCACAGTGCGTATGGGTGAACCCCAACGTCGTACCACAGTACGGGCGAAACCGGCAGATCGCGCGTGCGGAATGCGGACGGTGTACCGGCGCGCGGGCTGAGGCCCGCGCCCTGGCCGCGACCACGGCCGGGTCCCGAGGATGGTGACACGTTATGACGGGCTGCTCATATGCGCCCTGACGACGGCTCAGGCGCCGCGCCGGCCCGGGACGCGCCGAGCCCCCGGCGGGGCCGGGGGCTCTTCGGCCGGCTTCGCCGGGGGCTCGGGCGCGGGGCAGGGCCGGAGGCCCTAGTTCTTCAGCTCCGGCGGGGAGATCCGCGACGTGTCGACGGCGGAGCCCGTCGTGCCCCACTTCTCGAGGATCTTGTCGTAGGTGCCGTCCGCGATCAGCTTGTTCACCGCCGCCCGGAAGGCCGGGGCCAGCGCGGTGCCCTTCTTGAAGGCGAAGCCGACGTCCAGGCGGTGGAACTCGTTGAGGAATCTCAGGCCCTGCTGGTGGGCGACGGCGTAGCGCAGCCCGTTGATCGTGGACATCACGACGTCGCTGCGGCCCTGCTGGAGCGAGGACCAGATCGCGCTCGTCTCCCCGTACGTCTGCACCCGGTAGGCCTTCTTGCCCGCGTCGGCGCAGACGTGCTTGTTCTCCTCCAGCGTGGCCTCGAAGGTCGTGCCGGCGGCGGTCGCGACGTTCAGGCCGCACAGCTGCGTCAGCCGTGTGATCTTCGAGAGCTTGCTGTCCTCGCGGGTGGCGAAGCCCTGGCCGTCGTTGATGTAGGTGACGAAGTCGATGGTCCTGCGCCGCTCGTCGGTGACGCCGAAGTTGCTCGCGCCGACGTCGTACTTGCCGCTGTCCAGGGCGGGCAGGATCGCCTCGAAACTCGCCTGCTCCAGCTTCGGCTCGATGCCCAGGACCCGGGCGACCGCCTTGGTGAAGTCGACGTCCTGGCCGGTGAGGGTCGTGCCGTCGGCGAGGTAGGTGGTGCCGGGCGGGGTGCCGCCGATGCTGACCGCGACGGTGAGGCCGGTGGTGCCCGCCGGCAGCAGCCTCGCCGCGGCCTCGTCCTTCTTCTCGGCGGAGACGACGTCCGTGGTGGGCACCTTGACGGACCCGGCCGCCACCCCGGAGGCGTCCGTGCCGTCCTGGTCGCCGGACCCGGAACCGCAGGCGGTGAGGAGCAGGGCGGCCGACGTGATGCTGACAAAAGGTAGGAAATGCCGATAGGCGGGCGTACGCATCGGGGAGCGGTCTCCTGAAGCCGAAGGGGGTGCGACAACGCGAGGGGAGGGGAGCGCGTGTGAAGGCGGAGAAGCAAGAGAACGCGAGTGCGCCCGCCGTGAGGGCGGGTGCGCGCAGGGGGTCAGCTCAACAGGAAGAGGACCACACGCGACCGAAGTCGATGTGGGAGCGGGTGACCAGCCACTGCTGTGGATGCATGGGCCAAGTGGAACAGGCATGCGGTTCTGCGTCAACCGAGTTGAGATGTACCGCTCACAGTATGGACAGCCTTGACAGCGGAGGGAAACGCCCCCGTACTCTCGGGGTGCGGCCCTGCTGAGGGGCTCGGCCGTAACGCGCCGTGCGGCGCGTTTCGTGTGAAGGCACCACCCCGTATCGACGACTCTCCCCCGCTCCCGGCCTCGCCGAGCGGGGGACCACCCCGTCACGGAGCCTTCGCATGTCATCCGACACCCTCGCCAAAGTCCCCACGGTCCCGGATCTGCCCGAGCCCGCGGACGTCCCCCGGATCGTCCCGCAGCGCCGGTACGGGCAGTGGGCCGCCGCCGTCGCCGTCCTCGTCGCGCTCGGCCTGGCCGTCAACTCGGTCGTACACAACAAGGCGTTCCAGTGGGACGTCGTCGCCGACTACTTCACCTCGGACTCCGTCCTGCGCGGACTGTGGCTCACGCTGTGGCTGACCGCGGTGGTGATGGTCCTCGGCTTCGCCCTCGGCACCCTGCTCGCCGCGTTCCGGCTGTCCGCCAACCCCGTGCTGCGCGCGGTCAGCTGGGGCTACGTGTGGCTGTTCCGGTCGATCCCGATCCTGGTGCAGCTCCTGCTGTGGTTCAACATCGGGGCGCTGTACCCGCAGGTGTTCGGCGTGCGGACCGTCAACCTCCTCGGCCCGGTGGCCGTCGCGATCGTCGGCCTCACCCTGCACGAGGCCGCCTACGCCGCCGAGGTCGTCCGCGGCGGGATCCTCTCCGTGGACCGCGGCCAGATCGAGGCGGCCCACGCCCTCGGCCTGAGCCGGTGGCGGCGCTGGTGGCGGATCGTGCTGCCGCAGGCGATGCGCTCCATCGTGCCGCCGGCCGGGAACATGCTGATCGGCACCCTCAAGGGCACCTCGATCGTCAGCGTCATAGCCGTCAACGACCTGCTGTTCTCCGCCCAGTTGATCTACCACCGCACCTATCAGGTGATCCCGCTGCTGATGGTCGCCACCCTCTGGTACGCCGTGGTCACCTCGCTGCTGGGCGTCGGCCAGTACTACGTCGAGAAGCGCTACGCCCGTGGCACGGAGAGCACCCGATGAGACAGCAGTTGGTGATCGTCGGAGCCGGGCCGCGGGGGACCGGCATCCTCGAACGCCTCGCCGCCAACGCGCCCGGCCTGTACACCGGTTCGGGCCTCGACATCCATCTGGTCGACCCCCATCCACCCGGCGGCGGACGCATCTGGCGCGAGGAGCAGTCGCCGCTGCTGTGGATGAACTCGCACGCCGAGGACGTCACCATGTTCACCGACGAGACGGTGGCGATGGACGGCCCGGTGCGCGAGGGGCCCACCCTGCACGAGTGGGCCCGGCTCGACGGCCGCGTCTTCGCCGGCCGCCGGGTCCAGGGCCGCTATCTGCGCTGGGTGTACGAGCGGGCCCTCGCCGACCTTCCCGCGAACGTCTGCGTGTACCACCACCCCCGGCGCGCCCTCCGGGTCGGCGGCCCGCGCGAGGGCCGGCAGCAGGTGTGGCTGGAGGGCCTCGCGCGGCCCCTCCTCGCCGACCTGGTGATCCTCACCCTCGGCCACCTGGACAGCGAACCGGACGCGGAACAGGACCGGTTGGCGCGGTACGCCCGCGAACACGGCCTGGTGCACCTGCCGCCCGACTTCACCGCCGACAGCGACCTCTCGCCGCTCGCACCCGGCGAACCCGTCCTCGTCCGCGGGTTCGGCCTGGCCTTCGTCGACCTGATGGTGCTGCTCACCGAGGGACGCGGCGGACGGTACGAGGGGCAGACGTACCTCCCCTCGGGGCGCGAGCCGGTGCTGTACGTCGGCTCGCGGCGCGGGGTGCCGTACCACTCCAAGATCGGCTACGACTGGACCGGCGACCGTCCCCCGCTGCCCCGGTTCCTCGGCCCCGCCGAGGTGGCGGAACTGCTGGCCCGGCCCGGCGGCTTCGACTTCCGCCGCGATGTGTGGCCCCTGGTCGAGAAGGAACTGGGCTTCGCCCACTACCACCGGCTGTTCACCGCCCACCCCGGGCGTACGGCGATGGCCTGGGCGGACTTCGAGAGGAAGTACGCGGTGGCCGGCGACCCCGCCGAGACGCGGGCGCTGGTCGCCGCGGCCGTACCGGATCCGGCCGACCGGCTCGACCTCGCCGCGCTCGACCGCCCGCTGGACGGCGTCCGGTACGCCTCGCACGAGGACTTCCAGGCGGGGCTCAGGGACTACGTCGAAGCCGACCTGGACCGGCGTCACGACCCCGCGCACAGCGCGGACCTGGGCGTCTTCCTCGGGTTGCTCTCCGTCTACGGACAGCTCGTGCGGCTCGGGGACATCGGGCCCCGGTGGCACGGGTTCTTCAGCTACCTGGCGTCCGGGCCGCCCGGGCCGCGACTGCGGCAGATGCTCGCGCTGTCCCGGGCCGGGCTGCTGAAGTTCGTCGGCGCCGGCATGACCGTCACCGCCGAGGACGGGGTGTTCCGGGCGGCCGGTTCCACCGTGCCCGGGTTCTCCGTCGAGGCCCGGGCGCTGGTCGAGGCCCGGCTGCCCGAGCCCACCGTCGGGCGGGCCCGGGACGGCCTGCTGCGCGAACTGCACGCCGACGGCGCCGCCGCGACCCCCGGCGGGCTGCTCCGGGTCGACCCCAGCGACGGCCGCGTCCTCGACGGCGCCGGGCGCCCGCACCCCCGGCGCTTCGCGCTCGGCCCGTACACCGACACCCGTGCCCCCGGTGCCTTCACCCGCCCCCGCACCGGCGGACCCGCGTTCCGGCAGAACGACGCCACCGCCCGGGCGGCGCTGGTCTTCCTGCGGGACCTGGCCGGCCGCCTGGCCGCCTGAACCCCTCGACTCGAAAAGGAACTCACCCGCCATGACCGTCATGGTCGACATCAGGTCGGTGCACAAGAGCTTCGGCCCGCTGGACGTGCTCAGGGGCATCGACCTCCAGGTGCGCGCCGGCGAGGTCACCGTCGTGCTCGGCCCGTCCGGCTCCGGCAAGTCCACGCTGCTGCGCACCATCAACCACCTGGAGAAGGTGGACCGCGGCGAGATCAGCGTGGACGGTGCGCTGATGGGCTACCGGCGCGCCGGGGACAGACTGTACGAGCTGCCGGAACGGGAGGTGCTGCGCCAGCGCACCCGGATCGGGTTCGTGTTCCAGAACTTCCACCTCTTCCCGCACCTCACCGTGCTGGACAACGTCGTCGAGGCGCCGGTGTCCGCGCTGAAGCGGCCCCGCGAGGAGGCGCTGGAGCACGCGCGCCGGCTGCTGGCGCGGGTCGGGCTCGCGGACAAGGCCGGCGCCTACCCCCGGCAGTTGTCCGGCGGGCAGCAGCAACGGGTCGCCATCGCGCGGGCGCTGGCGCTGGAGCCGAAGCTGCTGCTGTTCGACGAGCCGACGTCGGCACTCGACCCCGAACTGGTGGGCGAGGTCCTCGATGTCATCCGGGACCTGGCGGCGCGGGGCACCACGATGATCGTCGTCACGCACGAGATCGCGTTCGCCCGGGAGGTCGCCGACACGGTGGTGTTCATGGCCGACGGGAGGATCGTCGAGCAGGGTCCGCCGCAGGAGGTGCTCGGCGCTCCGCGGGAGGAACGGACACGGACGTTCCTGGCGAAGGTGCTGTGAGGATGGCGGACGTGGTCACCGCAGACGGCGCGGCCGGCACCGCGCCGGCCGTCCGGACGGCGTGGACGGCCTCCCGGCCGCGTCCGGGTGGCGGCCCGCCGTCGCGGCGCGAGCGGGAACCGGGAAGGCGCCCGGCATGAGCAGTCTGCTGCACCTCGCCGCCGCCGTGGACCAGCCCGGCACGCCCGACGCGGCCACCTGCGCGGAACTGGCCCTGCTCGCCGAGCGCGGCGGGCTGGACTTCGTGACGCTGGGCGACTCCTTCACCCGGCCCGTACCCGACGCGCTCGGCGTGCTGTCCCGGCTGGCACCCGCGACCCGGCGGATCGGGCTGGTGCCGACCGTCACCTCCGCCGACGGCGAGTCCCTCCAGGTGCGGGCCGCCGTGGCCGCCCTGGACCGGGTCAGCCGCGGGCGGGCCGGCTGGCGGACCGAGGTGCCGGCCACCGAGGAGGAGTCCCGGCTGTGCGGCCGGCCGCCCGCGGCGCCGCCGGAGACGCCGTGGCGGGAGGCGGGCGGGATCGCCGGCGCGGCGGCCGGGCCGGGGGACGGCTCTCAGGACGGCGCCGAGGTCCGGGGCGGAGTCCGGGACGCGGTCACCGGCCGGTTCCCGAACCGGGACCGCCCGCACCACGTCGGCTTCACCCGTACCGGGTCCCCGGTCCGGGCCCCCTCCACCGTGCCCCGGCCGCCGCAGGGCCACCCCGTCCGTGTGGGCGACGCCACCGACGACCACGCTCTCACCGTCGCCGCCCGGTACGCGGACGTGGCCCTGGTGCGGGCCGCGGACCCGGCCCGGGCCGCCGGCCTGCGCGACCGGCTGAGGGAACGGGCCCGCGCGGCGGGCCGGGACCCGGACACCCTGCGGATCCTGGTCAGCCTGCTGGTGGACCTCGGTGACGGCGAGTGCGCGGCCCGGCCGGGGCACGGCGGGGGCGGCCCGCGGCCCACCGCGCGGGGCCCGCTGTACCGGGGCGGCCCGGTCGATCTCGCGGAACTGGTGACCGCCTGGCACGCCGACGGCGTCACCGACGGCTTCCACCTGATCCCCGTCGAACCGCGCCGCGACCTGGAACGGCTGGTCAACGGCACGGTGGCGCTGCTCCAGCACCGCGGTCTGTTCCGCACCTTCTACCCGGGCAGCACCCTGCGCGAGCACCTGGGCCTCGGCCGGCCCGCCCACCGGTGCGCCGTGCTGACGGACCACCGCCGGCACCCCGCGCCCTGATCCGGCGACAGACCCCGGGCCTGCCGCTCCCGCGGGGGAGCGACGGCCGCACCCGAAAGGAGACAACGGCATGACGACGGACGCGTCCGACGCCTGGAAGCAGTGGCACGACAAGCGCGTGGAGGCGGTCACGGCTCCCTACGGACCGCTCGCGCTGACCGGGACCCACTGGATCGAGGACTATCCGGAGGGGCGACTTCCGGACATTCCCGGGACCTGGGTGGCCGAAGAGGGCGGGGTGACGCTCACCGCCGGCGACACCGACGGCCTCACCGTGGACGGCCGGCCCCTCGCGGGGACGGTCGGGCTGGCCGCCGACCGCGGCCCGGAGTCCGGAGCGCGGGTCGCGCTGGGCGGGAAGCGGCTGGTCGTCCTGGTCCGCGAGGGCGTCTGGGGAGTGCGCGTCTACGACCCCGGTGCACAGGCCCGCCGCGCCTTCCCGGGCATCGTGGCCGGCCCTTACGACCCGGACTGGGCGGTGCCGGCGCGGTTCACGCCGTACGACGCCACGCGCACCGTACGGGTCGGCAACGCGGACGGCCGCGAACGCGGGTTCGGCCTCGCCGGGGAGCTGCGCTTCACCCTGGCCGGGCGGGAGCGGACCCTGAAGGTCGCGCGGCAGGCGGACGGGGCGCTGTGGGCGGTGTTCGCCGACGCGACCAGCGGCGACACGAGCTTCCGGTTCCGCTTCCTCTTCGCCGGGGCGCCGGACGCCGAGGGGCGCACGACCGCCGACTTCAACCGCGCCCAGCTCCCGCCGTGCGCCTTCGCCGACCACTTCCTCTGTCCCTTCCCGGCCCCCGGGAACACGCTGGACGTGGCGGTGCCGGCGGGGGAGCGCCGGGTGGGCTGAACGGGGTGCGCACCCGGGGCCTGTGCGGGGCGTGTTGATGCTTTCGAGTGGTTCGGGGGCGACGGCCGAAAGGCACCCTTGTGCCGACCGGCCGTTCGGCCGAATACTCCCCCTCAGCGCTTGTCAGGGGCATGCGTATTTGGATCCGGTCGGTTCCCTGGCTGCGCCTCACGGGCCCCGACCCCACGCGGGCCCCTGACTTCCCTTGGAGGGAACGACACGTGAGGATCAAGCGCATCACTCCCCGCAACGGTGCCACGAGACGGACCCGGCTGACCGCCGTGGCCACCGGCTTCCTGGCCGCAGCGGCGTTCGCGGCCCCCACCGCCAACGCCAGCGACGCCCACACGTTCAGCGCCACCCAGCTGACCAGTGCGAGCGACTCCGTCCGCAAGGCCGACATCCCCGGTACGGCCTGGGCGGTCGACGGCAGGAACCACCGTGTCGTCGTCACCGTCGACAGCACGGTGTCCCCGGCCGAGATCGCCAGGATCAAGCAGCAGGCCGGCGCCGACGCGGGCGCGCTCACCATCAAGCACACGCCCGGCAGGTTCAAGAAGCTGATCACCGGCGGCGACGCCATCTACGGCGGCGCCTACCGCTGCTCGCTCGGCTTCAACGTGCGCAGCGGCAGCACGTACTACTTCCTGACCGCCGGGCACTGCGGCGAGGTCGCCTCCACCTGGTACAGCAACTCCAGCAAGACCACGGTGCTCGGCACCAACGTCGGCTACAGCTTCCCGGGCAACGACTTCGCACTGGTGCGCTACACCAACTCCTCGGTGGCGCACCCGAGCGCGGTGGGCAGCCAGACCATCAGCAGCGCGGCCACCCCGTCCGTGGGGACCACCGTCTACCGGCGCGGTTCCACCACCGGCACCCACAGCGGCCGGGTGACGGCGCTGAACGCCACGGTCAACTACGGCAGCGGTGACGTCGTCTCCGGGCTGATCCAGACCACCGTCTGCGCCGAGGGCGGCGACAGCGGCGGCCCGCTCTACGGGGGCAGCGTGGCCTACGGTCTGACCTCCGGCGGCAGCGGCGACTGCACCTCCGGCGGTACGACCTTCTTCCAGCCGGTCACCGAGGCGCTGAGCTACTACGGGGTGACCCTGCCCTGACAGCCGCCGGGGTCCGCTCCGGTGACACGAGCCCCCGCCGGCCGAGCGCGAGCGGGGGCTCCGCCGCGCCCCGGCCCGGCCGACGCGGGCTCCCCGGGCAGCCGGTGTCATGTCCCCGAGGACCGCCCGCGGCGGGTGTTTGCGCAGGTGGGAGGCGCCCGAACGGGAGTCGTACATACGTTCGGGAATGGGGGTATGGTGGGGTGAGGGAGTTGGAACAGATGTTCGAGAGCCGTTCGGGGCTCACGAGTGCGGGAGGTGTGCGTGCCGGGCTTCGCGCATCTGCACACCGTCTCCGGGTTCTCCCTGAGGTACGGAGCGTCCCACCCGGAGCGGCTGGCCGAGCGTGCCGCGGAACGGGGCATGGACGCCCTCGCCCTGACCGACCGCGACACCCTCGCCGGCACGGTGCGCTTCGCCAAGGCCTGCGCCGGCGCGGGCGTCCGTCCGCTGTTCGGCGTGGACCTGGCGGTGCGGACGGGACGGGACGTACGGCGGGACCGGCGGCGCACCCCGGTGCGCGGCGGCGCCTTCGTGGACGAGTCGGCGCCCCGGGTGACCTTCCTCGCCCGGGACGGCGCCCGTGGCTGGGCCGGCCTGTGCCGGCTCGTCACGCAGGCGCACGCCGGCGGGGGCACGCCGCTGCTTCCCTGGTCCGCGCACCAGGAGGACGGCCTCGTGGTGCTGCTCGGTCCGGGATCGGACGTGGGGCGCGCGCTGGCCGCCGGGCGGCCCGACCGGGCGGCGGCGCTGCTGGCCCCGTGGCGCGAGATCTACGGCGACGCGCTGCGCCTGGAGGCCGTCTGGCACGGCCGTACCGGCACGGGGACCGGCTCCCTGCGGCTCGCCGCCCGTACCGTCGGCTTCGCCGCCGAGCAGGGGATCCGGCCGGTGCTCAGCAACGCCGTCCGGTACGCCGATCCCGGCCAGGGGCCGGTCGCCGACGTGCTGGACGCCGCGCGCCGTCTGGTGCCGGTCGACCCCCGGGGCGAGCTGGACTCCGGCGAGGCCTGGCTGAAGGACCCGCAGGCCATGCTGGGGGTCGCCGAGCGGGTCGTGGAGGCCGCCGGGTTCCGCCGGGACACCGCCCACCGGCTGCTGGAGCAGACCCGGGCCACGGCCGCCGAGTGCCGGGTGGACCCCGAGGACGGCCTCGGCATCGGCACCGTCCACTTCCCCGAGCCGCACCTCGTCGGCGCCGGCCTGCGCACCGCGCAGCGGACGCTCGCCTCGCGGGCGACGGCGGGGATGCTGCGGCTCGGGTACGGCGGCCGGCGCGCGTACTGGGAGCGGATGCACCATGAGCTGGACATCATCGCCCACCACGGCTTCGCGTCCTACTTCCTGACGGTCGCCCAGGTGGTCGACGACGTACGGGAGATGGGCATCCGGGTGGCCGCGCGGGGCTCCGGCGCCGGATCGCTCGTCAACCACCTGCTCGGGATCGCGCACGCCGACCCGGTCGGGCACGGGCTGCTGATGGAGCGCTTCCTGTCCAGGGAGCGCGTCGTGCTGCCCGACATCGACATCGACGTGGAGTCCGCGCGGCGGCTGGAGGTCTACCGGGCGATCATCGGCCGGTTCGGCGCGGAGCGGGTCGCGACCGTCTCCATGCCGGAGACCTACCGGGTCCGGCACGCGATCCGGGACGTGGGCGCCGCGCTGTCCATGGACCCGGCCGAGATCGACCGGATCGCCAAGTCCTTCCCGCACATCCGCGCCCGCGACGCCCGGGCCGCCCTGGCGGAGCTGCCCGAGCTGCGGCGGCTGGCGGGGGAGAAGGAGAGGTTCGGCAGGCTGTGGGAGCTGGTGGAGGCTCTCGACGCCCTGCCGCGCGGCATCGCCATGCATCCGTGCGGGGTGCTCCTGTCCGACGCCTCCCTGCTCGCCCGTACGCCGGTGGTGCCGACCAGCGGCGAGGGGCTGCCCATGTCGCAGTTCGACAAGGAGGACGTGGAGGACCTCGGGCTGCTCAAGCTGGACGTGCTGGGGGTGCGGATGCAGTCGGCGATGGCGCACGCGGTCGCCGAGGTGGAGCGGGCGAGCGGGGAGCGGATCGACCTGGACGCGGTGCCGCCGGAGGATCCGGAGACGTACCGGCTGATCCGGTCCACCGAGACCCTCGGGTGCTTCCAGATCGAGTCGCCGGGGCAGCGGGACCTGGTGGGGCGGTTGCAGCCGGCCACCTTCCACGACCTGGTGGTCGACATCTCGCTGTTCCGGCCCGGCCCGGTCGCCGCCGACATGGTGCGGCCGTTCATCGAGGCGCGGCACGGGCGGGCGCCGGTGCGCTGTCCGCACCCGGACCTGGAGGAGGCGCTGAAGGGGACGTACGGGGTCGTCGTCTTCCACGAGCAGGTCATCGACATCATCGCCGTCATGACCGGCTGCGGCCGGGGCGAGGCCGACCGGATGCGGCGCGGGCTGTCCGATCCGGAGACGCAGGGGCGGATCAAGGTGTGGTTCGCCGAGCGGGCGGCGGCCAGGGGATACGCCGCAGAAACGATTCAGCAGACCTGGGGGACCGTGGAGGCCTTCGGTTCGTACGGCTTCTGCAAGGCGCACGCGGTCGCCTTCGCCGTACCCACCTACCAGTCGGCCTGGCTGAAGGCGCACCACCCGGCCGCCTTCTACGCCGGGCTGCTCACGCACGACCCCGGGATGTATCCCAAGCGGCTGCTGCTGGCGGACGCGCGGCGGCGCGGGGTGCCGGTCCTGCCGCTGGACGTGAACGCCTCCGGGGTCGCCCATAAGATCGAACTGGTGTCCGAGTCCCCGGCGGTGTGGGGGCTGCGCCTCGCCCTCTGCGACGTGCACGGCATCAGCGAGGCCGAGGCGGAGCGGATCGAGGACGGCCAGCCGTACGCCTCCCTGCTGGACTTCTGGGAGCGGGCCCGGCCCAGCCGGCCGCTGGCGGGACGGCTCGCCCAGGTGGGGGCGCTGGACGCCTTCGGCGCCAACCGGCGTGACCTGCAACTGCACCTCACCGAGCTGCACCGGGGCGCCCGGGGCGGTGGTGGCGGCCAGCTCCCGCTCGCGGGAGGCAGGAGGACCGCGCCGGCCGGCCTGCCGGACCTCACCCCGGCCGAGCGGCTCAGCGCCGAGCTGGGCGTGCTGTCCATGGACGCCTCCCGCAATCTGATGGACGACCACCGGGAGTTCCTCGACGAGCTGGGCGTGGTCTCCGCGCGCCGGCTGCGCGAGGCGCGGCACGGCGAGACCGTGCTGGTCGCGGGCGCCAAGGCGGCCACCCAGACCCCGCCGATCCGCTCCGGCAAGCGGGTCATCTTCTCCACGCTGGACGACGGCACGGGACTGGTCGACCTCGCGTTCTTCGACGACTCGCACGACACGTGCGCCCACACCGTCTTCCACTCCTGGCTGCTGCTGGTGCGCGGAGTGGTGCAACGCCGCGGCCCGCGCAGCCTGAGCGTGGTGGGTTCCGCCGCCTGGAACCTCGCCGAACTGGTGGACGTACGCCACGAGGAGGGGCTCGACGGGGTCGCCGCCCGGCTGGCCGGCCCCCCTGCCGGCGACGGAGCCCCGGCGGGATCTCCGGCGGGTTCCCCGGCGGAGGGCGACGGCGGTCCGTCCCGGGCCCGGCTCGCCGGTTCGGACGGACTGCCGGCCCCGGCGGGTTCCGCGGCCCAGGACGCGATGGACCGGCGGCGGATCCGCCTGCCCACGGGGTACGAGATGCACCCCTGGGCCGATCTGCGCCCCGCGGGCGAAGGGCCCGCGGTGGGAAGGAAACTGTGGCACCAGAGCCCGGGGAGTGCGGGATGACCATTCTCTGCGTACGTTTCCAGCTGCCGCCGGCGCACGAGGCGGCCCTGCCGGAACTGCTCGGACTGCTGGAGGAGTTCACGCCGGTCGTGGAGGCGCTGCCCCCGGACGGGGCGCTGGCCGACCTGCGAGGTGCCGAGCGGTACTTCGGGCGCGGTGCGGTGGAACTGGCCTCGGTGATCCGGGTACGCGCCCTCGCGCGGTACGGCGTCGACTGCGTGATCGGCGCCGGGCCGGGCCCGATGCTGGCCCGCGTGGCGCTGCGCGACGCCCGGCCGGGGGTGGCCTGCGCGGTGCCCGAGGACCCCGACGGCATCGCCGGGTTCCTCGCCGGCCGCCCGGTGTCCGCGCTGCCCGGCGTCGGCGCGGCGACCACCCGCACCCTGGACGAGTACGGCCTGGACACCCTGGGCCGGGTCGCCGCCGCGCCGCTGTCCACGCTCCAGCGGCTGATCGGCGCGAAGGCGGGCCGGGAACTGCGCGAGAAGGCGGCCGGCGTCGACCGCGGCCGGGTCGTCCCGAACGCCGTCTCCCGCTCCCTGGCCACCGAACGCCCCTTCCGGCGGGACGAGCTGGACCCCGGCCGCCACCGCCGCGCCCTGCTCTCGGCGGCCGAGGAACTGGGCGCCCGGCTGCGCGCCCTGGGCAAGGTCTGCCGCACCCTGACCCTGACCGTGCGCTACGCCGACCGCTCCTCGACCACCCGCAGCCGCACCCTGAAGGAGCCGACGGCGCACTCGGCCGAGCTGACGAGGACGGCCTGCGGCATGTACGAGTCCCTGGGCCTCCAGCGAGCCCGGGTCCGGGCGATCGCCCTGCGCGCGGAGGACCTGGGGGCCGCCGAACAGGCCTCCCACCAGCTCACCTTCGACCCGGTGGACGAGAAGGTCCGCCGCATCGAGGAGGTCGCGGACCGCGCGCGGGCGAAGTTCGGGCCGCGGGCGGTGATGCCGGGGCGACTGGCCGCCTGACTCCCGCGCTCCGGGCGTCGGTCGGCCCACGGCGGGGTGAGGCGCCTACCGTCGGCCGGATCCGCCGCCAGGCCGACGGGGGCGGTGACCCACAAGATCGCGGTGTGCTCGGCCGGATTCTCCAGGCCCAGGGCCGTACCGGAGTCGACGGTCACCGTGTCGCCCGGGGTGATCCGCTCGGTACGGCCGTCGAGCGTGACCCGCAGCTCGCCGATGAGCAGGTGCAGGACCTCCTCGCGGGTGACGGTGCGGACCGGGGCCTTCGTCCCGGCCGGGATCTCTCGGGGTGACCAAGCAGGCGGCGAGCCGGCTGGTGGACGAGATCGTACGCAAGGGGTACGCGGAGCGGCGGCCGCATCCCGAGGACGCGCGGGCGCGGCTGGTCGTGCTGACCGAGCGGGGACGGGCGCGCACCCGGGCCGCGCAGGAGGCGGCCGCCGAGGTGGTGGAGCGCCGGGGCGACCTGCTGGGCGGGGGTGAACGCCGCCTGATGCGGGAGCGGATGGCTCGGATCGCCCCCGTGGCCCCATCAGGCCCGCCTGGTGACGATGTGCCGGCCCGGCGGCGAGCCGCCGCCCACCTGGCCGCCGGTCACCGCCGGAACTTTTTACCGACGCGTAACTTCACACATCCACTACCCGCCCGTAACTTGACGAATGAACAGCATCCCGTGATCCGGATCACAGGTTGAGGCCGTGCACCTCCCTTGAGCCGCAAGGAGATCCCACGATGCTGCCCTGGAAGCGAGTGCTCAGACCCGTCGCCGCCCTCCTCCTGACCGCCGCCCTCGCCGCCGTACCCGCCGCCACCGCCAGCGCCTCGGACACCACCGCCCCGAGCGCGGGCTGGAACGACTACACCTGCAAGCCCTCCGCCGCCCACCCCCGCCCCGTCGTCCTCGTCCACGGCACCCTGGGCAACTCGGTCGACAACTGGCTCTCCCTCGCCCCCTACCTGGAGAGCCGCGGGTACTGCGTCTACTCCCTGGACTACGGTCAGCTCCCCGGCGTCCCCCTCTTCCACGGCCTCGGCCCCATAGACGAGTCCGCCGGACAGCTGGCCGCCTTCGTCGACCGGGTGCTCGCCGCGACCGGCACCGCCAAGGCCGACCTGGTCGGTCACTCGCAGGGCGGCATGATGCCCCGCTACTACCTGAGGTTCCTGGGCGGGGCGGACAAGGTGAACGCGCTCGTCGGCATCGCCCCCGACAACCACGGCACCAGCCTCAGCGGCCTCACCCGGCTGCTGCCCTACTTCCCCGGCGCCGAGGACCTGCTGCGGGCCACCACCCCAGGCCTCGCCGACCAGATCGCCGGCTCCGCGTTCCTCACCCGGCTCAACGCGGGCGGCGACACCGTCCCCGGAGTGCGCTACACGGTCATCGCCACCCGGAACGACGAGGTCGTCACCCCCTGGCGCAGCCAGTACCTGACCGGCCCGGACGTCCACAACGTGCTGCTCCAGGACCTCTGCCCGCTCGACCTCTCCGAACACGTCGCGATCGGTCTGCTCGACCGGATCGCCTTCCACGAGGTGGCCAACGCGCTCGACCCGGCCCACGCCACCGCCACCACCTGCGCGTCGGTGTTCAGCTGACGGCCACCGGGGCCTGACCGGCCTGAGCCGCCGGACAGGCCCCGGACACCGCCGCGAGGCGTGGCTGACGGCCGCTCGCCGAAGCCACGGGGTGTGCGGGCGCTGCCCCCAGCAAACCGCGGAACCGCCCGCCGCGGGTGGCCGGAGGAGATCCTTATGGTGCCGTTAAGGCAGTGCTCAGGCTGCGCTGAGGTGGGCGGCGCCGGCCGGGCGCCGCGGGGTCAGCCCTCGGGCCACCAGGTGCGCGCGATGTCCCTGCGCACCTCGGGGCGTCCCGCGGGGGGCTCCTCCCCCTCCTCGCGGATCCGGCGGCTGTCCGTCCTCTTCAGGGGCTTCTGCACGGTCACGCGGCGCATGGCTGCCTCCTCCAGTGCCTACCGGGTTCCGCGTTGTCACGGAGGTAGACGCCTGGGGCGAGAGTTCCTCATCGGTTCCGGGCTGTCAGTGGCGGCAGTCACGTCCGCCCTGTCAGTGGCGTGTGCCACTCTGCGGGCATGACGAACGGGAAACGGCACAGGGCCGAGGCTGCCCCGGAAGTGGACTGGGACGCGCAGGCCGCCGCCTTCGACGACGAACCCGACCACGGCCTGGGCGATCCCGCGGTCCGCGCGGCCTGGGCGGCCCGGCTGCGGACCTGGCTGCCCAGTCACCCCGCCGACGTCCTCGACCTCGGCTGCGGCACCGGCAGCCTGGCACTCCTCGCCGCCGAACAGGGCCACCGGGTGACGGGCGTCGACCGGTCGCCCGCGATGGCCGGGCGGGCCCGCGCCAAGCTCGCCGGGCGCGACGCGGAGATCCTGTGCGGGGACGCCGCGAGCCCGCCGGTCGGCGACCGCCGCTACGACGTCGTCCTCGTACGGCACGTGCTGTGGACACTGCCGGACCCCGCCCGCGTCCTGCGGCACTGGCGGGGCCTGCTGCGGCCCGGGGGCCGGTTCGTGCTGACCGAGGGCGTGTGGGGGACCGTCACCCAGGTCGGCATACCCGCCGAGCGGCTCACCGCCCTGCTCCTGCCGCTCACCGCGGACGTGCGCGTGGAGCGACTGTCCGGTGACCCGCTGCTGTGGGGGAAGGCCGTGACCGACGAGCGGTACACGGTGGTGGCGACGGTGTGACACCGCGGGTGCCGGCGGGTCAGGCCAGCAGCTCCTCGAAGCCGCCGTCCCGGGCCAGCCCCTCCAGGGTGTCCAGCGCGGCCACCGCGGCGGACGCGGCACGCGGGTCCGCCTGCGTGAGCCCGCTCCCGGCGAACTCGTCCTCGTCCAGCCGCCGTACGTCCCGCCCGTCCGCGGAGCGCCACAGGTCCAGGTCGAGGTCCTCCACGACCAGCTCGGTGCCGGACAGGACCGCGGGCCGGGCGACGTCGCAGTACCAGCCCTTGAGGGCACCGTCCGCGCCGCGGACCTCCTTCACGGCGTACCACCGGTCCCGCCAGTAGTACTCGGTGAACAGGTCACCCGGCTCGAAGCGCACGAACCCGAAGTCACGCACCCCCGAACCCGCCCAGCGGGCACGTACGGCGATGCGGGTGCCGTCGTCCCGGAGCAGCTGAGCCGGGTAACGGATCTTCGTACGGCCCCCCTTGACCAGGACGACCTCCAGCCACCGCACGGGTTCAGCCGAGTTCGCGGACACAGCGCACCTCCGACGCGCACTTCTCGTGGCCGGCCCTGGCCGGCTCCCGGTCCAGCAGCGGATGGTTCCGGCCCTCCCGGACCCAGGCGTCGTAGTCCGTCATCTCGGCGCTCACGTCACCCGGTTCGTCCCGCACCGTCCGCGCGTCCAGGTCGAACAGCGGCCGGGGGGCGTCCGCGAAGTCGGCGGTGGTGCGCAGTTCGACGGCGGGCGGGACGCCGGGGCGCAGGTCGCGCACGAGCAAGGTCATGCGGTGGACCGTACGGGGCGCGAGGACGGGACCGCCTCCCCATTTCCGCGCCGGGTGCGGGACAATCGGGCCGTGAGCCTGAAGATCCGCATCGATGACAGCGCGCCGCCGTACGAGCAGGTGCGGGCGCAGATTTCCGCACAGGCGCGGTCCGGCGCCCTCCCCGTGGGGTACCGGCTGCCGACCGTGCGGGGGCTGGCCGAGTCCCTGGGGCTCGCGGTGAACACGGTGGCGAAGGCCTACCGGGCACTGGAGGGCGACGGGGTGATCGAGACACGCGGACGCAACGGCACGTTCCTGGCCGCCGCCGGCTCGGCCGCCGAGCGGGAGGCGTCGTCGGCCGCGCAGGCGTACGCGGAGCGGGTGCGCAGGCTCGGGCTCGGCGAGGACGAGGCGCTCGCCGCTGTACGGGACGCCCTGCGGGCGGCCTACGCGGGATAGCCCCCGCGCCGGGCCCGAGCGGTCACCGCGGTCGCACGGGCTCCGGAGTCCGTGACACCGTCAGTCCCGCCCGGCGCGCCAGCGCCGCGAACACCTCCGCGTCCCGCACCGCCGCGCCCCCGGGGTCGTTGTTGAAGTACGCGTACACGTCCTCCCCGCCGGTCCAGGCCGTCGCGACGCGGTCCACCCAGGTCTCCAGGGAACGCCGGCCATAGCGGGGCCAGGGCTGGGCGCGGCCCTGGTGGAAGCGGACGTACCCCCAGTCGGCGGTGCGCCACAGCGGGCCGGCCGGACGGGCCAGGACGTCCGCCCAGCACAGGGCAGCGCCGCGGGACTCCAGCACCCGCCGCAGCTGCGGTGTCCACCACGAGTCGTGGCGGGGCTCCACCGCGACCCGTGTGCCGGCCGGGAAGCGGGCCAGGCACGCGTCCAGCAGGGGCGGGTCGGCGCGCAGGGTCGGCGGGAGCTGGAGGAGGACCGGGCCCAGGCGGTCGCCGAGGCCCGCCGCGTGGGTCATCAGCCGGTGGACCGGCTCCTCCGGGTCCTTCAGGCGCTTGATGTGGGTGAGGAAGCGGCTGGCCTTGACCGCGACGACGAAGTCCGGCGGGACGCGGTCGCGCCAGGCGGTGAAGGTGTCGTACGACGGCAGCCGGTAGAACGCGTTGTTGATCTCCACCGTCGCGAACAGCCGTGTGTACTCCTCCAGCCACAGCCGCGTAGGGACACCCGCCGGGTAGACGAGGTCCCGCCAGTCCTTGTACTGCCACCCCGACGTGCCGACGAACACGGTCATACCCTCATGAAAGCATCACAGGTACAGGCCCGCGTCCGCGCCCTCCCGCGCGCCCGGCACGGACGTCGGTGCGGTGCCCCGGCGCAGCGCGTACAGCTCGGCCAGGGTCGCGCCCTCGCGGCCGACGCCCTCCTCGGTACCGAGCCAGTTCACCGCCTCCCGGTGGGTCAGCGGGCCCACCTCGACGCGGGCCAGGCAGCGGCCTGGGCGGACCACGGCCGGATGCAGGCGCTCCAGGTCCTCGTTGGTGGTGACGCCCACCAGGACGTTGCGGCCCTGGCCGAGCAGGCCGTCGGTGAGGTTGAGCAGCCGGGACAGGGCCTGGCCCGCCGTGTGCCGGGCCTCACCGCGGATCAGCTCGTCGCAGTCCTCCAGCAGCAGCAGCCGCCAACGGCCCTTGCCGGCACCGTCGTCCTCGCCGATGGCGATGTCCATCAGATAGCCGACGTCGGAGAAGAGGCGTTCGGGGTCCAGGACGCAGTCCACCTGGCACCAGTCCCGCCAGGAGCGGGCCAGGGTGCGCAGCGCGGAGGTCTTCCCGGTGCCGGGCGGACCGTGGAGCAGGAGCAGCCGGCCCGCGATGTCCTCGGGGGTCGTCTTCATGAGGCGGTCCATCGCGTCCGCCACCGGCGCCGTGTAGTTGGGCCGCACCTCGTCCCAGGTGCCCGCCGAGATCTGGCGGGTGGTGCGGTGCGGGCCGCGCCGCGGGGAGACGTACCAGAACCCCATCGCCACGTTCTCCGGCTGCGGTTCCGGCTCATCGGTCGCGCCGTCCGTGGCCTGGTCGAGGATCCGCTTCGCCAGCTCGGCACTCGTCGCGGTGACCGTGACGTCGGCGCCGCGGTTCCAGCGGGAGACCAGCAGGGTCCAGTCCTCGCCCTCGGCGAGGGTCGCGCTGCGGTCGTCGTCACGGGCGACCCGCAGCACCCGGGCGCCCTCCGGCAGCAGGGACGCGCCCGAGCGGACGCGGTCGATGTTCACCGCGTGCGAGTACGGCTGCTCGCCCGTTGCGAAACGGCCGAGGAACAGCGCGTCGACGACGTCGGACGGCGAGTCGGAGTCGTCGACGTGGAGCCGGATCGGCAGAGCGTCGTGCGGGTTGGCAGCCATGCCGCCATGATCCGGCACGGACGCGCTCCGCGCACGGCATTTCCGCCGCTGGTTCCCGGTGTCCCGGAGACGGTTCCCGGTGTCCCGGGACCGTTGCCGTTGTTCCGGCCGACACCTGCCCGCCGCCCCGCTCCCCCCGTTACTGTGGTCCGCGATGGGACGCCCTGGCGGGGACGCGCGAAGGCGGCGGTGGCGGTTCACCGCCCTGCTCGGCGCGGCGCTGGCCGCGCTGGCCCTGCTGGTCCCCCTGCTCGGCACGCTGCCCGGCGGCCCCCGCACCGCCCGTGACGGCGACAGGCCGCACGGCACCCCGGCCGCCCCGGCCGGGAGACCCGGACCGGACGTCGGCTGGGGCTTCACGCACACCCGGTACAGCGCCGACCGGGGTTCGCCGGCCGCCATCGCGCGCGTCACCCGCCTCCTCGGCCGGGACGGCGGGCTCACGCAGAACCAGCACATCATGGGCTGGGGCGCCGACAACCCCGAACCGGCCAGGGGGCGTTACGACTTCGGCGCGCTGGACCGGCGCATCGGCCTCGTCCGCGCCTCCGGCGGCACCCCGGTGATCACGCTGTGCTGTGCCCCGGACTGGATGAAGGGCGGTGCGGCCGGGGCCGGCCGCACCGACTGGAGCCGGGCCGCGCTGGAGAGCGCCCCGCTGCCCGGCCACTACCAGGACTTCGCCGACCTCGCCGCGACCGTCGCCCGGCGCTACCCGGACGTGCGGCACTTCATCGTCTGGAACGAGTTCAAGGGCTTCTGGAACGACGCCGGTTCCCGCTGGGACTACGAGGGCTACACCCGGATGTACAACCTCGTGTACAAGGCGCTGAAGAACGTCGACCGGGACATCATGGTCGGCGGCCCGTACCTGGTCATGGACAGCGTCGGCCCGCACGACCCGAACGCCTCGACCGCGCTCAGGGGCCCCTGGGGTGCCATGGACCAGCGGGTCCTGGACGCCTTCGCCTACTGGAACACCCACCGGGCCGGCGCCGACTTCACCGTGGTCGACGGCTCCAGCTACACCCGCGACGACGCGCTGCTCCCGGACGAGTTCGCGGCCACCGCCAAGTTCACCGCCGTCGGCGCCTGGGTACGGCGGCAGACCCGGGACCTGCCCCTGTGGTGGGCCGAGTACTACGTCGAACCCGGCGACGGCGACGGTGCGCGCACCGGCTGGAGCGAACCGCACCGCGTCGCCGTCCAGGCCACCGGCCTGATCGCCATGGCCAGGGGCGGCGCCGGCTCCGGCTTCTACTGGAACCCCGAGGAGCGGGCGGGCCCGTGCCCCGGCTGCCTGTGGACGCCGACCGGCACCGCCGGCGGCGGCCGGGAACTGCCCCTGTACGGCCTGCTGTCCCGGTTCGCGAGCGCGTTCCCGCCGGGCACCCGGTGCGCGGCCGTGTCCGTCGCCCCGCACGACGCGCCTCACGTCCGTGTCCTCGCCACCCGCAGCACCGTCCTCGTCGTCAACACCCTCGCCCGGCGGATCGGCGCACGCGTCGACGGCAGGCGGTTCGAGATGGACGCGTACGAGGTGAAATGGCTCGACCGCTGAGCCGCGCACCCTCACTTCAGCGTCACGAACCGCTGCACCAGCGAGGCCAGCACCAGCCCCAGCAGCGGCAGCGCGAACCAGAAACCGCCCTGCACCAGCCGCAGCCGGCGCACACCCGGCCGCACCGCGACCCGGACCAGCTCGCGCGCGGCCAGCAGCAGGACCAGGACGGCGGCGGCGAGAGCGCCGGCCACCGACCACGGTGTCCATGTGACCTGCGGCCCGGCCGGCCCCGGTCGTGGCGCGGGCACCGCTCCCGCCGGCCGCTCGCGCAGCGCGTACACCGCGACGTCCTCACCGGCCAGGACCCTCGTCAGTTCCGGCCGGCCGTCCAGCCGCCTGACCAGCCGGCGCTGCCAGGCCGCCGGGTAGCCCGCGTCCAGCTCCAGGTACGTCGCCTGGCTGCGGTCGACCATCAGATACGAGTGCGGTCCGGCGTCCTGGAGCGCCTTCACCAGGCCCGACACCAGCCGGGGGTCGGCCGGTGCGCGCGTCGGCACGTAGGTCACCCGCTCCATGTCCCGCGCGCCCCACGGCAGCGCCGGCGTCACGTCGTCGACCGGGTCCTGGCTGAGCCACAGCAGCCGTACGGTCGGCCGGTCATGGGCGTACACCCAGTCCATGGCCGCGACCTCGCCCGGCCTGACCCGTTCGAACGGCTCGTTGCCCCAGCGGGCCACCAGGAAACCGCCCATCAGCAGCAGCCCGGTGAGGAGTACGGCCGGCGGGGCGAGCCGCGTCCGCACCTCGCGCACGGCGGCGGCACCGGTGCGCGGGAAGAGGGCGAGTCCGCCGAGCAGTGCCGCGCCCGGCACCGCGAACATGAAGACGCGCAGCGCCATCTCGCCGCCGTACGACTGCATGCCGAAGCCGAGGAACGGGACGAACACGAGGACCGGCAGGGACCGTTCCCGGTACCGGTGCAGGCGGCGCCGCCACCAGCCCCAGCAGGCCAGGCCCAGCACCGAGCCGGCCAGCAGCACCCGGGTGTACAGCACCAGCTTGTGGGTCGGGCTGCCGCCCTGGATACGGCCGGAGACGGAGGTGGAGACGTTGCCGCCGACCCCGCCCACCCCGCCGAAGAGGTCGTCGAAGTGCCCGGACCAGTACGGCTCGGCCATGAAGCCGACCCAGACCGCCACCAGCAGCCCGAACAGCAGCGGCAGCCCCGGAAGTTCGCACCGGCCGAGCAGGACGAGGACCGTGAGCACGCCCAGCATCATGAACGGGGTGAGCTGGTGCGCGGGCACCGTCGCCGCGTAGAGCGCCATCAGCACGAGCAGCAGCACGGCCCGTTGCCGCCGGCCGGCCGGCTCCACCTCGGCCTCGCCCGGGCAGCGTGACGTCCGGATCATCCGGGGCGGGCGGAACCAGACCAGCAGGATCGCCACGAACACCAGGTACAGCAGATAGGTGAAGCCCTGCGGGGAGAAGTAGTCCTGGCCGACCCAGCCGCTCAGCGCGAAGATCCAGACGCCGGTCCACTTCGCCCGCCAGCTCGCGCGCATCGCCCGGGTGAGCAGGAACATCGGTGCCAGATAAGCGAGTTGCATGACCGTCGGCCACCAGCGGATGACCTCGGTGAAGTCGGTGATCCCGCATGCCCGGCCCGCGAACGCGGCCAGCGCGAAGAAGCCCGGCCAGCTCCAGCGGGCGTCCAGGTCGGGTACGGCGGAGCCGGTCCGGTCGATGTGGTCGAGGAAGCCGAGGTGCTGCCAGGCCGTCGGGAACCGCGGTTCGGTCTCGATCACCGCGGGCAGCGCGTGCAGACAGACCACGGTCGCCAGCAGGGTGAGCAGCAGCAGCGCCCGGTGTTCGCGGCGCAGCCGGAGCAGCGCGGCGAACACGGTGACCAGCAGGGCCGCCCCGGCCAGGGTCGGCAGGGGCAGCACCGAGACCAGCCCGAGCCCGTCCATCCGGTCCAGGTGCGTCTCGCCGAGCCGCAGCGCGGGCACCCAGTACAGCGCCAGCGCGGCCACCAGCAGACACCCGAGGAGCAGCCCGGCCCGGGTGTCCCCCTCGCGCACCCGCGCCGGGCCGGGCCGGGGCGCCGGGGCGGCCGGGGTGTCGCCGCCGGAGCGCCGCCGGGAACGGGAGAAGGGCTCCAGGTCGGCGAGGTCGCCGTCCGGTGCCGTGGTGTCCGGCACGGTGGTGGGCGCGGACCGCATCGTCCGCCACAGCCTCGGCGCGGCGACGGCGACGACCACCGCGAGGCTGGAGACCTCGGCGACGCCCGCGCCGGTCAGCCCCAGCCGGGGCAGCAGCAGGACGGTCAGGCCCAGCACCAGCACGCACAACAGGCCCTGCAGCCAGGCCAGCCCGGCGGTGCGGCTCTGTGCGCGCAGCACCGCGAAGTGGGTCTCCAGCACCGTCCGCAGCACCGTGCCGACCGCGGACCAGCGCAGCAGCGGGGTCGCGGCGTCCGTGTAGCCCTCACCGAACACACCGAGGATCCAGGGCGCCCCGAGGAACAGCAGACCCGCGACCGGCAGCGTGATCCGGGCCATCCGCCGCAGCGCGGCCCGGGTGTCGGAGGCCAGCCGCGCCGGGTCGTGCGAGCCCTCGACGGTGAGGGAGGCACCCATGTTGACGGCGAGCAGGTTGGTCGTGCCGGCGATGGTGGCGGTGATGTAGAAGTACGCGTTCTGCTCGGAGCTGACCCGCGCGGCGATGATCACCGGCACGAGGTAGACGACGGCGAGGGAGAACAAGGAACCGGTGTAGTCCCCGGCCAGGAACCGGCCTATCTCCCTCGGCGTCGGCGGGCGGGCCAGGTTCGCGGTGGCCCGCACGTGCCGGGGGACCAGCCGCCGGAACACCAGCCAGCCCAGCGGCACCACCGAGGTGGCGATCGCGGCCACCCAGGACACGAAGACACCGGTGGCCGGCAGGGCGGCGGCGAACGCGGCGAGCAGGGCCAGTTTGACCGCCGAGAACACGGTGTTGCCGACGGGCACCCAGGGCGCGCTGCGCAGCCCGGTGAGCACACCGTCCTGGAGGGTGAGGACGTTCCAGGCGACGACGGCAAGCACGAACCCGAGCCCGCTGAGGGTGCCGTGCAGGAAGCGGTACGACGGCCCCCACGCGTCCAGGGTCAGCAGGAAGATCCCGGCGGCGGCCGCCACGACCAGCGAACCGCCCGCGTAGGTACGCAGCACGAGCCGCCCGGTGCGGTCACCGGAGACGG
This sequence comes from Streptomyces sp. Y20, assembly GCF_043195475.1. NCBI lineage: Bacteria > Bacillati > Actinomycetota > Actinomycetes > Kitasatosporales > Streptomycetaceae > Streptomyces > Streptomyces sp. Y20. The sequence goes on along the minus strand of NZ_JBIDDP010000001.1, from coordinate 1,119,436 downwards.
GGATGAATCGGGCCAGGGCACCGGTCAGGGTGACCGCGGTCAGCCCGGCGAGGAACTTCATCGCGGCGATGGCGGCGGAGCCCATCCCGACCGCCGACTCGGAGTAGTAGCGCGCCGCGGCCAGCCAGAAACCGAGTCCGAGGACGGCGGAGATGCCGGTGTTGAGCATCAGCGCGTAGGCGTTGCGGAACAGCGGACTGCCGCTGCCGCCGCCGCCGGATCGGCCGGTCCCGGGTGCCGTGGCGCCGGGCGCGGTGGTCGTCGTGGTCGCGGTGGTTGTGTCAGACACGGCTGGAGAGGGCCTTCCGGCGGACCTGGCGGGCTCTGCGGACGACGGCGTACCCCTTGGTGAGGACGCGGTCCCCGGCGAAGTCCCGGGCGAGGCGGCGGCCTTCGAGGAGCCGCCCGAACTCCTCGGCACCGGTGCCGCGGCGGACCGTGACACGACGCAGCGCGTACGGTCCCTGGCGGCGGCGGGCGAGAGCGTTGCCGACGGCGAGCGCCTGGGCGTACCCGGCCGCGCGCACCGCCTGGCGGACCCGCCGGCTGGAATAGCCGTACGGGTAGGCGAACGACGTCGGCGGGGTGCCGAGTTCGTCGGTGACGATCCGGGTGCAGCGGTCCAGCTCGGCGCGCAGTCCGCCGTCGGGGAGCTGGTCGAGCTGGGGATGCGTGTGACTGTGCCCGCCGATCTCGAGCCCGGCGGCGGCCAGTTCACGCACCTGCGGCCAGTCGAGCATGGTGTCCGGGGCGCCGCCGGTGTCGTGGGCGCCCCGGAGCCAGCCGGTGGCGACGAACACGGTGGCCGGGAAGCCGTGTCTCGCCAGGACGGGCAGCGCGTGCCGGTGCACGCCCTCGTAGCCGTCGTCGAACGTGATCAGCACCGGCCGGGCGGGCAGCGGACGCCCACAGCGCCAGCCGGCCGCCAGGGCGGCGGTGGTCACCGGGGTCAGCCCCAGAGCGTCGATGAGCGCCATCTGCTCCGCGAACGCCTCCGGCGCGACCGACAGGGCACGGGTGGCGTCGTCGGGGGCGGTGGCGACGGAGTGGTACATGAGGATGGGCACGGGTGCGTCACTCACCGGAACCCCCGGGTGCCGGCGTCCGCGGGGGCGCCTGGACGGGGGATCGGGACGGGTTCTGGGCCGGTGCCCGGGCCGGTCCGCGGGGTGGTTCCTGGGTCGGTGTCCGGGGTGGGGTCCGGGTCGGGTTCCGGATCGGTGGCCGGGGCGGCTCATCTGCCGGTCCGCGGGACGCTTCCTGGGCCGGTGCCCGGCTCGGCCTCCGGGCCGGCGTCCGGGGCGGTTCCTCGGCCGGTTCCTGAGCTGGTTCGGGGGGCGGGTTCCGGGTGGGGTCGTGGAGGGGCTGCTCGGCCGGTGCCCGGGGCGGTTCCTGGGCCGGTTCGCCGGGCGGTTCCTGGACCGGTGCCCGCGTCGGCCTCCGGGTCGGTTCGAAGGCCGGCGGGGCCGGGAACGGCGTCCCGGCCGCTCGCCGGGCCCGCAGGCTGCCCAGCGCGTAGCCGCCGGCCGCGCTCAGTGCCCCGGCGACGATCGCGCCCGCGCGACCAGCCCCGCCCGGCCTGCCCAGCAGCGCGTCCCTGATCCCCCGCGCGACCCCGGCCGGCAGTACCCGTGCGACGTGACGGCGTTCGGACTCCAGGCCCTTCTGCGCGCCGACACTGCGGGCGACCAGGGCCTTGGACAGGCCCTCGGCGTAGGTGCGGCTGCGGAAGTAGGCGAAGCGCTCGCGGGCCGCGGGCACCCGGTGGTGGATCACCGCGCGGTCGTCGATGAGCAGGACGGCGTCGGGGCGGGCGCGGCTGAGGCGGATGCACAGTTCCGTCTCCTCGCAGCCCAGCGGGCGGCGGTCGCCGTCGCGGCCGATGCCGGTGGCGAAGCCGCCCGCCGCCTCGAACGCCGTACGCCGGAAGGAGGCGTTGCCGCCGAGGACGTTGCGGACCCGGACCCGGCCGGGCGGCAGCCCCTGGTAGGTGCAGCCCACCACCCAGTCGAACTCCTCCGGGAACCAGGCCGGCCGCCGGCCCGACGCCCAGACGGGTTCCGTACGGCCGCCGACCGCGAGGACACGCGGGTCGGCGTACCCCTCGGTGAAGCGGCGCAGCCAGTCCCGTTCGGCCACGGCGTCGTCGTCCAGGAAGGCGATCACCTCCCCCCGGGAAGCGGCGATTCCGGTGTTGCGGCCCGCGGAGAGGCCGCGCGGACCGGCGTTGGCCAGGACCCGGACGCCGTCGCTCGCCTCGAACGCGCGCTCCAGCCGGGTCCGCAGGGCCGGGTTGTGGTCCACGACCAGGAGCGTCTCCAGCGCCGGACAGGACTGCGCGCGGACGGAGGAGACCGCCGCGAGGATGTCCTCCCAGCGGTCCTCGGTGTACACGCAGATCACGACGGAGATCCCGGGACCGGTCACGACACGTCCCCCCGGACCGTGTCGAGCAGCGGCGAGCGGCGTTCCCGGCGGCGCAGTTCCCGCCGGTTGGAGCGTTCCCGCAGGATCACCCGGAGCACCCGGAACCCGTCCCGTACGGCCCGCAGGTTGCTGGTGCCGTGGATGCGCAGGTACTCGTGGCTCGGTATCTCCTGCACCCGCAGGCCCGCCTTGACCACTCTGATGTTCATCAGCGTCTCGACCTCGAAGCCGGTGCAGTCGAGGTCGATCCTGTCGAGGCAGTGCCGCCAGAACGCGTTGTAGCCGTAGCAGAGGTCGGTGTAGCGGGCGCCGAACTTGTGGTTGACGGTGGCGCACAGCGCCCGGTTGCCGAGTCTGCGGACGAAGGTCATGTCGTCGGTGCCGCCGCCGTTGGCGAAGCGGGAGCCCTTGGCGAAGTCGGCGCCGGAGACCAGTGCGGAGACGTACGACACGATCTCCCCGCCGTCGGCCGAGCCGTCCGCGTCGACCATCACGATGATGTCGCCGGTGCAGGCCTCGAACCCGGCGATCAGGGCATCTCCCTTGCCTCTGCCCCGCTGTTCGACGACCTTGACCTCCGGCCACAGGGAACGCGCCACGCCGACGGTGCCGTCCGTGGAGTTGCCGTCCACCAGGACCACTTCGTGTATCCAGCCGGGCAGACTCTTGAAGACGTAGGGCAGGTTCTCCGCCTCGTTCATGGCGGGAATGACCACGCTCACCGGCACGGTGATCGCCAGGTGGGAGGAGATGGGCCGGTAGTCGGCGGCGATCAGCGGATCTTGGCCCGGACCCGGCGGGCGCAGGACGGAACTCATGAGTGTTTCCCTCTCGTCCGGTGGACCGCCCGCCCACGGGCGGTCCGGCTCTGTATCCGGTTCGAAAGGGGGGTTCTCATCTTCGGCACGGCGGCCCGGTCTCCGGGGCGGTACCCGGGGCGGTCTCCGTGTCCGTCGACGAGCTGGCAAAGCTGGCCGGTCTGCCGGGGAACGACGGCAGCCGGTCGCGCGGCACGACTCGGTCACGGTTGCGGTCACCGAGCACGGCACCCCCCTACCGCGCCCCGCGCCGGGCACACCGTGGCCCTGAGCCCTCCCCTGGAGCCGAGTTCCGGCGGACCGGTGCGGGTGAGATGTATGACGGTATTGACGGCCGCACCCGAAAGGCAAGACACAGAAGGCTGTCTCACCTTCATGCTGGTTTGGCCGTTCAACCCACCTTGCACCATAGCGGTCACTTTTGTGTGCGTTTTCCGGAAATTCGTTCCCGCAGCGGTATCGGGAGGAGGAGCAGCAGGCTCAGGACGGCCACCGCGGCCACTCCGCCACGGACCGACCACCGGTGCACGGCCAGCATGACCTGGGCGACCAACATGTTCACGGCGATCGCGCCCGCGAGGGCGGTCAGTGTCCGGCCGTAGGGCTCCAGCCCGCGCAGCGCCGCGGCGATCGCCGCGGCCGGCGCCGTGAGCAGGAAGAACAGGGTGAACGGGGCGCGCAGGGGGGAGGCGGAGTCGAGGAGCGCGAGCACCGCGCCGGTCATCGCCACGGCGGTCGCGGCCCCGGCGAGCAGTGGTCGCAGGAGCCGTCCCGGATCTGGCCGGAAGTATGCCTCGGTGCGTGTTCTGGTGCGTGAGGTCCGCATTGGCGACTTCGCCCCCCGACGCGCCGGATGCCGGGCTTCAATGTGGCGCAGACCGGAGTGGGCGTCAAGAAGGCCTTGCCGAGGGCGGTTGCCGTTTCACCCGCGGCGGCTCACAGATGACATGCACATGCAATAGATGAGCGGTGAACGTCTTGGGCTGATCCTGTTGAGATCACAAAACTCTTGGCATGGACACTTCCCGTCAACACGCGTGGTTGGTACCAACGTTGAGGCAGAGATCCTGCTAAAGGGAGGTTCCATGAGACGTTCCCGACTTACCGGACTCCTCACCTCGCTCCTCCTCGCCGCCGGCCTCGGTCTCACCGGGGCCGCTTCGGCGCACGCGTCCGGCACGGCCGCGGCCGGAGGCTACGTGGCGCTCGGTGACTCCTACTCCTCCGGGGTGGGCGCCGGGAGTTACATCAGTTCGAGCGGCAGCTGCGACCGGAGCACGAAGGCCTACCCCTACCTGTGGAACGCCGCCCACAGCTACTCCTCGTTCGCCTTCAACGCCTGCTCGGGCGCGAAGACGGACGACGTGCTCGCGAACCAGCTCGGCTCCCTCAACTCCGCCACCTCGCTGGTGTCCCTCACGATCGGCGGCAACGACGCCGGTTTCTCCGACGTCATGACGACCTGTGTCATCCAGTCCGACAGCGCCTGCCTCTCCAAGATCGACACGGCCAGGGCGTACGTCGCCAACACGCTCCCCGGCAAGCTGGACACCGTCTACAACGCGATCAGCGCCAAAGCCCCGTCCGCCCATGTCGTCGTCATCGGCTACCCCCGCTTCTACCTGCTCGGCCAGACCTGCCTAGGCCTCTCCGAGACCAAGCGGTCCGCCATCAACGGCGCGGCCGACTACATCGACACCGTCATCCAGGCCCGTGCCACCGCCCACAACTTCGCCTTCGGCGACGTCCGCACCACGTTCACCGGCCACGAGATCTGCTCCGGCGACTCCTGGCTGCACAGCGTCAACTGGCTCGACATCGGCACGTCGTACCACCCGACCGCGGCCGGCCACTCCGGCGGCTACCTGCCGGTACTCACGAACGCGGCCTGACCCGTTCGGGCTCGCCCGGCGGGGTGAACTCTCCCGGCCGGTTCCTCGGGGCGAGCCCGGCGGCGCGGCGGAGACCCGGTCCGACGGGGTCTCCGCCGCCGTCGTCCCACCGGAGCGGCTCAACCGAGCGCCGACACGGCCCCCTTCAGCACCAGTCCCGCACCCAGCGCCACCACGACCAGCGCGGACGCGAACGGCAGGGTGCGGCGCGCCAGCGTGGCCAGCGGATGCGCGGTCCAGCGCGGACGCCGCTCCAGCATCAGGGCCGCGCCCGAGCCCAGCCGTACGACGGCGAACCCGGCCGCGGTGAGCGTCAGCGCGAGACCGGCGCCGTAGGCCACGACGAGCAGCAGCCCGAACCAGGCCTTGCCGAGCGCGGCGGCACCGACCAGCACCACCACGGCCGACGGGCTGGGCACCAGCCCCCCGGCGAAGCCGAGAAGAAGCGTGCCGCGGAGCGTGGGTGCGGTGGGGTGGGTGTGCGTGTGACCGCCGTGGGTGTGGGTGTGACCCGCGTGAGTGTGCGTATGACCGTCATGGCTGTGCGCGTGACCGTCATGGCTGTGGGTGTGACCGTCATGGCTGTGGGTGTGGCCACCATGGGTGGGCTCCACACCGTCGTGGCGGTGGGGGTGTGGGCCGGCGCCCACGGCCACCAACTCCCTTCGCGTCGCCTCGCCGTGGGCGACGGTGACCGTACGGGGCCGGCTGTGCCACGCCCGCCGTACGAGGGTGACGCCCGCCGCGAGCACCAGGACACCGCTGGCGAGGCCCAGCCAGGCGATCACCACCGGCGTGGCGGCGGAACCGGCCGTCACCAGCAGGCCCAGGGCGACCACCCCGAGCGTGTGGGTCACGGTCACCGAGGCGGCCAGCGGCAGCACGTCCCGCGGCCGGGCCCGGCCCCCGCGCGCCGCCGCCGACGCGGCCATCAGGGTCTTGCCGTGCCCCGGCGCGAGCGCGTGCAGCGCGCCCAGGGCGACCGCGATGAGCAACGCCAGCGCCGCGAAGCCGACGGTGAGATCACGCCGGGCCACCAGATCGTCCAGGGCCCGGGTCCAGCGGTCGGCGCCCCGGGGCAGCACGCCGGCGCCCGGGGTCTCCTGCCGCGCCGCGTCCGCGGCGAGCGCCGGACCACCGGGGCGCAGCCGTACGGAGGCCGTCGCGGTGTCGGCGGGCGAGGACAGCAGGTCCTTCGGATACGTGGTCAGTTCGTGCGAGACGGACGTGCGCGGTACGTCCGTCGCGGTCAGCGTCATCCGGTCACCGCGCGCGGTGATCTCCCGCCAGCCGGGCCCACCGGCGGCACCCGCGCCGTGGAAGCGCAGGGTGACGGTACCGGCGCGGGGGAGCGCCGCGGTCAGCCGGCACTCCACGCGCAGGGTGCGCAGCCCGGCCTGACCGGGGCGCGGGCGCGCGGTGCCCCGGGCGGCCGTCAGTGCGGTCGTACGCCCGTCCACGGTGAGGGCGCTGTCCGCGGCGGCCCGCGCGCACCGCTGCCGCGCCCACCCGCCCAGCCCCAGCCGCTCGATATCGGGCCCCGCCTGGGTCGCCGGGATCTCGGCGAGGTCCTCCACATGGTCGATGCGGAGCTGCCCGGGAGCGGCGACGAGACCGTCGTAGCGGTTGACGGTGAAGTTGCCGAGGGGGTGCGCGCTCGCGGTGCCGGCCGTGAGGAGGGCGAGCGCGCACACGGCGAGGAGGAGGTACAGCGGGCGTGGCCTCACTCGGTCGCCTCCAGGGCCTTGCGGGCCGCGGCGGAACCCAGCGGGGAGAAGCCGGGGTTCAGCCTCAGGGCCGAGGTCAGCGAGGCGCGGCCGGCCGCCCGGTGGCCCGTGGCCAGCTCGATCACACCCCGGTGGTAGCGGAACGCGGCGTTGCGGTAGCCGGTGGCGGTGGCACGGTGGGCGTAGGGGAGGGCCTCGGTGTCCCGGCCGTTGACGTGCAGCGCCCAGGCGAGCGCGTCCGCCGTGTGCACGGTGTGCCGGCGGGCCCATTCCGCCCGGGCCGCGCGCAGGGCGGCCGTCCTGTCGCCGTGGTCGGCGGCGGCCAGCGCGGTGTCCAGGTCGGCGTTGACGCCGTTGGCGCGGGCCAGCGCGGTCCAGGCGCCGACGAGCGCGTACTGCCGCCGTGCCCGCGTCCGGTCGCCCGCCGCGCCGCGTGCCTCGTACAGCTCGCCCAGGACGACGAGCGGGCCGGGCACCGGATACCGGGCGACCACCCTCTCCATCCCCTTGATCGCGGCGGTCCGGTCACCGCGGGCCGCCTGGGCGCGGGCCCGGCCCTCCAGCGCCGGGAGGTAGCCGTCGTCGGCGGCCAGGGCGCGGGCGTAGCAGGCGAGGGCCGACCGGTAGTCGCCCTGGTTCCAGGCGAGCTGGCCGAGTTGCGAGGCCACGTACGCGGTGTCGCCCGGTGAGGTGGCCGCGGACAGCGCCTGTTCGAGGACCCGGCGTGCCGTGGTGACGTCCCCGCGCAGCTCGCGCACGTACGCGTACCGGGTGAAGACCGGGACGCCCGGCTTGCGCGCGTCGGCGGTCGCCGCGGCCTTCGCCGCGTCGGCGTACCGGCCGAGTTCGACCAGGGCGTCGATACGGGAGGACAGGGCGCGCTCGCTGTACGGGTTCCGCCGCAGGGCCGCGTCCGCGAACGCCAGCGCGTGCGCGAAGTCGTGCCGGGCCGCGGCGAGGGCGGCGCGGCCGGCCAGGGCCTGGTCGCTGTCCGGCGTCAGGGACACGGAACGCCGCAGCGCCTGCTCCGCCTGCGGATAGCGGGCCGGATCGCCCTTGGTGCGCGCCTGTTCCACGTAGGCCAGGCCCAGGGTGGCCCAGCCGCCGGAGTCCTTCGGCTGCGCTCGCAGATGCGTCTGGAGCGCTGCGATGCTCGCGTCCAGGTTCGCGCCGCCCAGGACACCGGGGTCGACGGCGTCGGCCACGACCGGCACGGTCGCCGGCGCCCGTTGCGCGCCGAGGGCGATCGCGCCGCCGGTCAGGGCGACGGCCACCAGGAGGGCGGACCCGGTCAGCCGCGCGGCCCGCCACCGCCGCCCGGCCTCCCCGGCCCGCCGTACCGCGGCGACCCGATCGGTGCCTTCGCGTCCACCGGCACCCCGGGCCGTGCCCGCTCCGGCGGGCCCCGCCTCGCCGGTGTCCGGCGTTGCCGTCTGCGGTGGCGGGGATGCCGTCGGCCGGGTGATGTCGGTCGTGCCCGCCGGCCGCTCGTCGTTCTCCTGGTGCTGCCCGCGCGGGCCCATGCCTGTTCCTCCGTCGGTCGTGCGTCGGTCGTGTGGGAGGCGCGGCCCGCCGTGGGGGGAGGGGGAACGCGGGCCGCGCCGGTCCGGGTGGGGGCGGGGATCAGTACGCGCGCTGCATACGCCGGCGCCACCACGCGAACGCGGTGCCGAGCAGCAGGATCCCGGCCGCACCGGAGGCCGCCGAGGCGGCGATCAGCATCGTGTCGCCGGAGCCGCCGGCGGAGGACCCGGCCGGCTGGAGCGCGTCCCCGAGCTGGCTGCGCACGTCCGTCCCCGCGGTCGTTCCCTTGGCGAGCCGGCCGCGTGAACCGGCCGTGGGCTCGGCGACGTACGGGAAGTACTTCTCGAACTTCTTGTCGTTCTTGTCGACCGCGTCACCCAGGTCGTTCTTGGAGCCGACCAGTTCGCCCTCGACGACCTGGAGCGCGGCGTCGATCACGTCGTCGCCGAGCCGGCGCCCGTTCGGGAAGCCCGCGTTGTCACCGTCCAGGACGCCCAGCCGCTTGGGGTGCATGCTCGGCCGGACCGAGGTGTTCAGCCGCAGTTCCTCCGAGGCCCGCACGTTCGGGGGCTGGTTGAGGCCCTTGACGCCCTTGAGGAAGACGTCGACGAGGTCGTTGCGCGGCTCGGCGGGTGCCTTGATCTTGTAGATGGACTCGATGAGCTTCGGCAGCTCGGGGTTGGTGACGTTCTTCAGGAACTGGCCGTCGTACGCGGGCTGCGACGCGTTGAACCTGTCCTTGTCCTTCTGCGGGTTGACGACCTCGTTCACCAGCGGGTTGCCCAGGCGTGAGACCTGGCTGTAGTAGCCCTGGGCGTTACGGCGCTGGGTGGTCGACCAGATGCCGACGACCGGCTGGTGGGCCGACTCGCGGATCAGCTCGTTCGGCACCTGGAGGGCGATGGTGTTGACGTTGTAGCCCTTGAGGGTGTCCCGGCCGACCTCGCTCAGGTTGCCCCCGTACAGCAGGTCGAAGACGCGCAGGTCGGCGAAGAACGGGTCGTCCGCCTGCCCGGCGAACGTGGTGGCGCCGCCCGCCGTCCGGTAGACGGCCTGCGAGCGCAGTTTGCCGTAGTCCGGCATGGACGCCTTGCCGACGTCGGACGGTGCCACCGGCACGTCGTCCGCGAGCTTCGTCCTCGACACCTCGTGCCCGTTCTTCAGCCGGACGAGGTCGAGGTCGTAGGTCTGCGTGATGTTGAGGTCCGGGTCGGCCAGGTTGGTGACCGGGCCCGTGTTGTAGAGGAACGTGTCTCCGTTCTTCGTGTGCGTCTTGAAGGTGTAGCGGAAGACCGTGTCGCCCTGCGCGTCCCCGTTGCTGTCGATGTGCAGGTCGTACTGCGCGTCGTCCGCGAACGTGTAGAAGTTCGGTCCGCCCGCCGGTTCTTCGAACGGGATCCAGTCCGCCACGATCGTCGTCGTGTCGGGCTTGTCCGGACTGACGAACGCGTACAGGTCGGTGTTGTCGTACTGCGGGGTCCCCGAGATCAGAGGTGCTTCCCGGTGGGAGGAGGCGGAGGCCGCCCCGGGTTCCAGCGTGGCGACGCCGGCGGCTGCGAGCCCTCCGGCGGCCAGCGCGCCACATATGAGCGAGACCAGGCCCTTGCGTCCTGTGCCGCTCCTGGAGAAGTGAGGTGTCATGCCGTCCGTCCTCAGTGCCGTCTTGCCTTGACGGACGGATATACGGAGCGGTCACGCCATTCGGATTGGTCGGCGCGAAAAAACTTTTCGGCGCCGGACGGCCCGCGTTTTCGGCCCGCGGATCCGTATGTCTCCCGGGAGGTGTGTCTCGTTGCGGATGCGCGGTGTGCGGGGAAGGACCGGCTGCGGGCACGGGCAGGGGGCTCGCGCGGGGGCGGACGATCTGCTGGTGCGCGTGGCGCGCGGTGACCAGCGGGCGTTCGAGGACCTGTACGCACTGGTCTCCGGGCCGGTGTTCGGACTCGTCCGGCGGGTGGTGCGCGACCCCGCCCAGTCCGAGGAGGTCGCCCAGGAGGTGCTGCTCGAACTGTGGCGGTCCGCCGCCCGGTTCGACCCCGGCCGGGGCAGCGCCCTGTCCTGGGTCCTCACCCTCGCCCACCGCCGGGCCGTCGACCGGGTGCGCAGCGCCCGCGCGGCCGGGGAACGCGAGCAGCGCGAGGCCCTGCGCGCCGGGGAACCCGCGTTCGACCACGTCGCCGAGGAGGTCGAGGCCGGCCTGGAACGCGAGTGGGTGCGCCGCTGCCTGAACCGGCTGACCGCCCTTCAGCGCCAGTCCGTCACCCTGGCCTACTACGACGGCTACACCTACCGTGAGGTGGCCGAGCGGCTCTCGCTGCCGCTCGGCACGGTCAAGACGCGGATGCGCGACGGGCTCACCCGGCTGCGCCAGTGCCTGGGAGGCGCCGTATGAGCGTCCTCGGCAGACTGGTGCGCCGCGAGGACCCGCACTCGCTCGCCGCGCCCTACGCGCTCGACGCCCTCGAACCGGGCGAGCGGCGCCGGTTCGAGAAACACCTGGCGGGCTGCGACCGCTGCGCCGCCGAGGTACGGGACCTGGCCGAGGACGCGGTGCGGCTCGCCTGGTCCGCGGCGGTACCCGCGCCGGCCGCCCTGCGGGAGAGGGTGCTGGCCGCCGTGCGCACCACCCCGCAGGAGCAGGCACCGGCACCGGAGGCAGCGCGCCGGCTGCCGCCGCACGTCTGGGGTGTCCAGCCTCCCCCGGGACGCGCTCACGCCCCACGCAGGCGCCCCCTGTTCGCGCCGTTCGCCACGGCCACCGCCACCGCCGCGCTCGTCGTCGCCTCCCTCTTCGCGGTGCAGGCGCACCGCACCGGGGACCGGCTGGCCGCCGAGCAGGACCGGGCACGTGAGATCGCCCACGTTCTGGCCGCTCCGGACGCCCGCGCGGCGAGCGGCGAGGACGCGCGGGGCCGCCGGATCGGAGTGATTGCTTCCGCTTCCGGGCGGGAGGCCGTCGTCACCCTCAGCGGGTACGGCGCCCCGGCCGGCGGACGCGTGCACCAGCTCTGGCTCATGCGTCCCCGCGCGCAACCGCGCTCCCTGGGGCTCTTCGCGGGCGACACGCCCTTGGTCGCGCGCGGCCTCGACACCTCCTCGACGTCACTCGCCGTGACCGTCGAGCCTGACGGTGGCTCAGCGCGGCCCACGGGCCAGCCGATTGTCCAACTCACCCTGGAATCGGTCGGATTCGGAGAGTAGTCGGCGAGGGATGGTCAACCCCCTTACAGGGAAGGTGAATCGTGTGGCCGAGATACACGCGTGCCCCATTGGGGCGATAGGGTTACCCTGCCCGGGCCGGGTGGACTCGTACGGGTGGGGAGTGACATGGAGCAGATAGCAGTGCGCAGCAGGGCCAGGGTCCCTGCGATCACCTGCGGGAGCAGCGCGACCAGTTCGCGCCTCGACCGCCATCTGTCGGTACTGGCGGGTCCCGCCATACCGCAGCGGGAGACGATCGAGGCGACCTCGTTGATGCGTGAACTGACGGCGCGCAGCGCTGTGCACGAGCGCAGTGACCGGGGCAGGCGGGTCAGTCGCGTCTCCCTCTTCGCGCCGCTGCGCCGGCTGCGCCGTTCACTGTTCGGCGGCCACTAGCGGTCACCGAGCGGTCACCCGCCCACCGAAGCGGCCGACGCGCGGGGAGGCCCGCGCTCAGGCCGCCACACCGTCCCGGCGCAGCGCTGCGATCTCGTCGTCCGTCATCCCCACGGCGCGCAGCAGCGCCCCGGTGTGCTGCCCGAGCGCGGGTACGTCGCCCATCCGCGCCCCGTCCCCGCCCGGCAGTGTGATGGGCGGCAGCAGCGCCTTCAGCGGCCCGGCCGGCGAACCCACCTGACGCCACCGCTCCCGGGCCGCCAGCTGCGGATGCTCCGCCAGCTCGTGCAGATCCCGCAGCCGCGCACAGGCGATGCCGGCCTTCTCCAGCCGCGCCAGGGCCTCCTCGGTGCCCAGTGCCCCCAGCGCCCGCGCGACCAGGGCGTCGGTACTCTCCCGGTGCGCCACCCGGGCCGCGTTGGTCGCGTACGCCGGATCCGTGCCCAGCTCGGGACGGCCCATGACCTGTCCGGCCAGCCGCCGCCACTCCCGGTCGTTCTGCACCGACAGCAGCACCCGCCCGCCGTCCGCCGTCGGATAGGCGTCGTACGGGGCGATGACGGCGTGCGCCAGCCCGGTGCGCGCCGGCGGCTCGCCTCCGTGCATCGCGTGGTGCAGCGGATGCCCCATCCACTCGGCGAGCGCCTCCAGCATCGACACCTCCACCGGCCCGCCCCGCCCGGTCGTCCCGCGCCGCACGAGAGCGGCCAGGACCCCCGAGAACGCGTACATGGCCGCCGCGATGTCCGCCGCCGGGATCCCCGCCTTCACCGGCTGCTCCGGCGTCCCGGTCACCGAGACCAGTCCCGCCTCGCACTGCACCAGCATGTCGTAGGCCCGCTTGTCCGCGTACGGACCGGAGCCGCCGTAGCCCGAGATGTCCACGGCGACCAGCCGCGGGTGCGCGGCGCACAGCGTGGCCGCGTCCAGGCCGAGGCGGGCCGCCGCGCCGTGCGCGAGGTTCTGTACGAACACGTCCGCGCCCGCGACCAGCCGCCGTACGACGTCGAGGCCGCGCGGGTCCTTCAGGTCCAGCGCGAGGGACTCCTTGCCCCGGTTGCACCATACGAAGTGCGAGGCGAGACCGCCGGCCGCCGTGTCGTAGCCGCGCGCGAAGTCGCCGCCGTCGACCCGCTCCACCTTGATGACCCGGGCGCCCAGGTCGGCGAGCTGGCGGGTCGCGAAGGGCGCGGACACGGCTTGTTCGACGGCGACGACGGTGATGCCCGCCAGGGGCAGGGGCTGACGCGTGTACGGGTCCATCGGCTGATCCATGCCCGGATCATGGCCCCCGAGCGGCGACTTTGTCAGCAGCGGGGTCTCACTCGCCCCGCGCGTACCTGTGCACGGGGAGCGGCGGGAACATCGCGGTCAGGGCGAGGCTCCAGGCGGGCGCCCCGGCGACCGGGTGGGTCACCGGCCGGGCCGCGCCGTCCGGTACGGGCGCGTCGCCGAACGATGCCGAACGGTGTCGTGACGGCGTACGTCCGCGGCGGACTCGACACCGCCGAGCGCGCCGCACCGGCCGTGCAGCGTGGGCTAGAGGAGCGTGAACTGGCCCTCCGGGCCCTCCTCTTGATGGTCCAGGACGGAGGCGGGGCGACGGGACCGCTGCGGTGGCGGGAGGACGCCGGCGTCGCGCAGGTCGGCCGCCGTGACCGGTGACGTCATCCGCAACGCGGCCCGCAGCGGTCGTAGTTCCGCCAGCAGCGCCAGGACCGTGATCAACTCCAGCAGTTCCGACGTCCAGGCCTGCGGCCAGGTCGCCGGGCGGACCGCGGCGAGGGTGCCCGGCTCGGGCGGGGCCGTACGGACCGCGAACCAGGTCTCCAGGACCCGTACTCCGGCCACCTCCAGGTCCCAGGCCTGAGGCGGCACGGGAGAGACGCGGCCCTCGTCCAGGTGCAGCGTCTCCTCGTCACGGTCGTAGCGCAGGGCCGTCGGGCGGCTCGGCAGGGGTGCGCGGACGTAGGGGCGGCGGCCGCCCGGCAGCTTGGGGCGTTCGCCGTCGCGGCGCAACAGCCGCAGCATGCGGCGGCCCACGCCCACGCCCGTGGACCACAGCCCGGGGTCCGCCGTGAGCGGGACGGTGAGGTCCGGGCGGACCGCCGCCAAGATCCACGCCAGTACGTCCGGTGCCGTCGGGGGCGTGCCCAGCCGGGCCGCCAGGTGGTCCGCCAGGCCGGGCGCCAGATTGGGTTCCGTGCCCCCGGGGCGGCGGTGGAGCGGGCGGACGCGGCCGGTGCGCAGCAGGGGCAGCACCGAGGTCGCCAGCAGAGGGGTACCGGCGTCGCCCGTCTCCACCGTGAACACCTGGTGCGCGTCCGCCACCCGCCACAGCTCCGGGCGGGCGGCGTCGATCAGCCGGTGGTCCGGGATCAGCCACTGCTCGTCGAAGGGGGCGGCCAGTACCCGGACGGGCTCCGCGCAAGGACCCTCGGCGCGCACCAGCCGTCGCGTGCCGCCGGCCTGGCCGGGCAGCTGGCCCACCGCCGAGGTGAGTGTCCGGGCGCGGCTCGGCTCGAACAGCGCCTCCCGGTCCGGGCCCCCGGCCTTCAGCAGGGCGTCCCACCGGGCCCGCAGGGACGCCGGGTCCGGTGCCACGGGCCAGCCGCGGCCCAGCCGCAGGGGTGCGACCGACCACGGCATGAGGTCCGCCAGCAGCGGAGCGTCGTCGTGCGTCACGCCGGGCATCGTACGACAGCGCCGCGACGGGGGCGGGAGCGCGCAAGATACGCGGCTCAGCCGCGGAAGCGACCGTCCGGGGGGTGGCCTTGCGGACGGCCGGGGCGAGCCTGCGGGTGGCTCGTGAGGGGTCGCGGACGGCCGTGAGCGACCTGCGGACGGCCGGGGCGAGCCTGCGGGTGGCTCGTGAGAGGTGGCGGACGGCCGTGAGCGACCTGCGGACGGCCGTGAGGGGGTGGCGGACGGCTGTGACAGCCCCGGGCGGCTGCGTGGAGCGGTGGTGGCGGCCGTGACGGGCCCGCGGAGGTCGACACGGGTCCCCGGGGTCGACACGGACCCGCGGACGACTGTCACGGGGGCGCGGGCGGCTGTGACGGTCCGCGGAGGGCCGCGACGGGAGCGCGGGTGGCTGTGTCGGGTCCGTGGGGGCCGACCGGCCTGACGGCCGCGGACCGTCGGCGGTTCTCTCGGGGCCCGGCCGGCGGAACGCTCAGGCGTCCAGCGTGACCGTGAACGAGAAGCGGTCGCCCCGGTAGTGGATGACGGCCACGTCCAGCACCCGGCCCTCGGTGTCGTAGGTCACGCCCGTGTAGTGCAGGATCGGGCTGAGCAGCGGGACCTGCAGCAGGCGGGCCGTCTCGGGGTCGGCGAGGCGGGCCTCCACGGTGTCCGTGATCCGGCTGATGTCCGCCCGCACCACGTCCCGCAGCACCTTGGTCATCGGCCAGCGGACGAGGTCGTCCGGGTCGATGAGCGCGGCCAGGTCGGGACGGATGTGGTTGACGGCGTGGTTCGTCGGCTCGCCGGTCTTCTCGTCGCTGCGCAGGCGGTGGTACGCCGCCACCTCCGCGAGGTCCGGGAAGTACTCGGCGAGTCCGGCCGGCACGGGCACCGGGCCGTGCTCCAGCAGCTCGGCCGTCATCCCGGACTGCTGGGCCACGATGGCGTCCACCGAGCCCAGCAGCCGCACGGGAGCCCCGCGCCGGACCCCGGGCTCGATGAACGTGCCGCGCCGCCGGTGCCGGCTGATCAGCCCCTCGTCCTCCAGCTCCTTCAGCGCCTGCCGCATGGTCAGCACGCTCACCCCGTAGTGCTGCGCGAGCCGCTCCTCGGTCGGCAGGCGCAGCGGATCCTGGGGTGAACGGCCCAGTATCGAGGCGCGCAGCGACTGCGACACCTGGTACCACAGCGGCAGCTTGCGGTTCAGGACGATCGAATCCGGAGCGAAGGAGGTCACGCGGCTATCCGTACCTGTCGATGAACGGTCGGCGCAATGCGGCCGTCACACCCGGAAGTGGCGCTCCAGCCCCTGCCACACGTCGTCGTAGCGCTGCTGGAGGTGGTCCGCCCGGGCCGCGAGCGGGGTCAGGGTCACCGGCCAGCGGGTCTCGAACATGAACGCCAGCCCGTCGTCGATCTTCTGCGGCTTCAGCTCGGCCGCGCTCGCCCGGTCGAACGTCTCCCGGTCCGGACCGTGCGCAGACATCATGTTGTGCAGCGAGCCGCCACCGGGCACGAAGCCCTCCGCCTTCGCGTCGTACGCGCCCTCGATCAGGCCCATGTACTCGCTCATCACGTTCCGGTGGAAGTACGGCGGCCGGAAGGTGTCCTCGCCCACCAGCCAGCGCGGCGCGAACACGACGAAGTCCACACCGGCCAGGCCCGGGGTGTCCGAGGGCGAGGTGAGGACCGTGAAGACGGACGGGTCGGGGTGGTCGTAGGAGATGGTGCCGATCACATTGAAGCGGCGCAGGTCATAGACGTACGGCACATAGTTGCCGTGCCAGGCGACCACGTCCAGGGGGCTGTGGTCGTAGGTCGCGGCCCACAGGTTGCCGCAGAACTTGTTCACCACCTCCACCGGCCCCTCCACGTCCTCGTAGGCCGCCACCGGCGCCCGGAAGTCCCGGGGCGCGGCAAGCCCGTTGGCGCCGATCGGGCCGAGGTCGGGCAGCCGGAACGGCGCCCCATAGTTCTCGCACACATAACCGCGCGCCGAGTCGTCCAGCAGTTCCACACGGAAGCGGACCCCACGCGGAATCAGTGCCACCTCGGCGGGCTCCACATGGAGCCGGCCGAACTCGGTGTGCAGCAGCAGTCCGCCGCGCTCGGGCACGATCAGCAGCTCCCCGTCCGCGTCGGAGAAGACCCGCTCCATCGAGGCGTCGGCGTGGTAGAGGTGCACGGCCATGCCGGTGCGCTGGCTCACGTCACCGTTGCCGCCCAGCGTCCACAGGCCGGCGAGGAAGTCGGTGCCCGCCGGGGGCTCGGGCAGCGGGTTCCAGCGCAGCCGGTTGGGGTCGGGCACGGTCTGGGTGAACGGGGCCGTGCGCAGCGTGCCGTTGCCGGTGCGGGCGAACTCCGGGTGCGCGGCCGACGGGCGGATCCGGTACAGCCAGGAGCGGCGGTTGTGCGCCCGCGGCTCGGTGAACGCCGTACCGCTCAGCTGCTCCGCGTACAGCCCGAGCGGGGCGCGCTGCGGTGAGTTGCGGCCCTCCGGCAGGGCGCCCGGCACCGCCTCCGAAGCGTGTTCGTTGCCGAACCCGGTCTGATACGACAGCCCCTCGGCGGTCTTGCGCGCGTCCCCGCTCATCATCGCTCCCTTTGCGCCGCTGATTCCTATGCATCACCGTAGGAATCGATCGGGGGGCTGCGCAAGAGGGTCCAGGCTCCTCCCTCCGGGTGGGGGGACAACCCGACCTCAGGGGGATCCGGGGTCGCCGGGCGGTGTTCTACGCTCCCGGCCATGTCGTGGATCAAGTGGACGCGTGGACCTCTCGCCGCGCTCGCCGTGTCCGTCCTGCTGCCGCTGGGAGCGGCGGCCTGCGCGACGGGTGAGGCGCACGGGGGCACGGCCCCGTCCTCACCCGCGGGAACGGTGCTGGACGTCACCGACGGGACCGGCCGGAACCTGCGCCAGGTGGCCGGGAAGGACGCCCCCGCGGTCGGCGTCGAGGTGACCCCGGCCGCCGGCGGCGGCTGGGACGTGCGGCTGGCCTTCCGCCGCTTCCGCCTCTCCGCCCCCGGCGCCCGGCCGGTCGCGGTCACCGGGCGCGGGGGCGTCTCCCTGTTCGTCGACGGCCGCCGCGTCGCCCGGCCGCGCACCCCCGCGTTCCACCTCGCCGCCGCCCTCGTCCCGCACGGCACCCACCACGTCACCGCGCGGCTGTACGCCGACGACGGCACCGTGTGGGCCGTACGGGGCAAGCCGGTCGAGAGCACCGTCGACGTCACGGTGTCGGGCGCGGAGGCGGCGGCGGTGCCGGGCACCGGGCCGGACGCGGCGGAGGCGGACCGGGCGGAGGGGGGCGCGGCCGAGGCGGACGCGGCGGGGGCGGACGCGGACGCGGCGGGGGCGGACGCGGCGACGCCCCCGGCCGCCGGTGCGACCCCCGGCACCGGCAGATGAGTGCATCGGCCACCCTTCTCCGTACTGTGGGACGAGCTTCACCGGCCCCCGGCGGAAAGGCATCATGAAGCCCGTGCCCCACGCGACATCGCTCCGCCGCGCGCCCGTCCAGCGGCGCAGCGCCGAACGGCTGACCAGGATCCTGGACGCCTGTGCCGAACTCCTCGACGAGGTCGGCTACGACGCCCTGAGCACCCGCGCCGTCGCCCAGCGCGCCGGGGTCCCCATCGGTTCGGTCTACCGCTTCTTCGGCAACAAGCGGCAGATGGCCGACGCCCTCGCCCAGCGCAACCTGGAGCGGTACGTCGAGCGTGTCACCGAGCGGCTGAAGGACGGGGGCGGTGGCGCTCACGCCCGCTCGCCGGAGACCGCGGGCGCGGGCACGACGGGCGGGGGAGACTGGCGGGCCGCCATGGACGCCGTCCTGGACGAGTACCTGGCGATGAAACGCACCGCGCCCGGCTTCTCCCTGGTCGACTTCGGCAACCAGATCCCGGTCGGCAGCCGCCACGACGAGCCCAACACCCGTGTCGCCGACCGGCTGACCGACCTGCTCTCCGGCTATCTCTCCCGCACCCCCGACGAGGAACTGCGCCGGGTCTTCCTGGTCGCGGTGGAGAGCGCCGACACCCTCGTCCAGCTGGCCTTCCGGATCGATCCGCAGGGTGACGACGCGATCATCGCCGAGACCCGGCAGCTGCTGCGGGCCTACCTGGGACGCGCGCTCGACTGAACGGCAGGCCACCGGGACTCCCCAGCGGGCATACCGGTCGGTATGCTCCGAGCGGGCCCGTCCGCGCCGCCGGTTCCTGCCTGCGCCCGTCCGTGCCCGTCCGTGCCCGTCCGTGCCCCCTCGCGCTCGTCCGCCCCCGCCCGAGCCCGCCCGCCTCCGTCCGGGCGAGCCCCCGCCGACCCTCCGGAGGACCCGTGTCCCGCACCGCCCTGCGAATCTGCCCCCTGTGCGAGGCCACCTGCGGGCTGACCCTCACCGTCGAGGGCACCCGTGTCACCGGCGCCCGCGGCGACCGGGAGGACGTCTTCAGCAAGGGGTTCATCTGCCCCAAGGGAGCCTCCTTCGGCGCCGTCGACGCCGACCCCGACCGGCTGCGCGCCCCGCTCGTCCGAAGGGACGGCGCCCTGCGCGAGGCCACCTGGGAGGAGGCCTTCGACGCGGTCGCCGCCGGCCTGCGCCCGGTCGTGGAGCGCCACGGCCCGGACGCCGTCGGCGTGGTCCTCGGCAACCCCAACGTGCACACCATGGCCGGTGCCCTCTACCCGCCGGTGCTGCTCGGCGCCCTGCGCACCCGCAGCCTGTTCACCGCCTCGACGGTCGACCAGATGCCCAAGCACGTCTCCAGCGGGCTGCTGTTCGGCGACCCCAACGCCATCCCGGTGCCCGACCTCGACCACACCGGCCACCTGCTCCTGATCGGCGCCAACCCCCTGGAGTCCAACGGCAGTCTGTGCACCGCCCCCGACTTCCCCGGCCGGCTCAAGGCGCTCAAGGCCCGCGGCGGCCGGCTCACCGTCGTGGACCCGCGCCGCACCCGTACCGCCAAGCTCGCCGACCGGCACCTGGCGATACGCCCCGGCACCGACGCCCTGCTCCTCGCCGCGATGGCCCACACCCTCTTCGCCGAGGACCTGGCCGATCTCGGGGAGCTGGCCCCGCACGTCCAGGGCCTGGACGAACTGCGCGCCGCGCTGGCCGACTTCACCCCCGAGGCCGTGGCCCCTGCCTGCGACCTGGACGCCGGAGTCATCCGTACCCTGGCCCGCGAACTGGCCGCCGCCCCGGCCGCCGCCGTCTACGCCCGCATCGGCAGCTGCACCGTCCCGCACGGCACCCTGGCGAGCTGGCTGGTCGACGTCCTCAACATCCTCACCGGCAACCTGGACCGCCCGGGCGGCGCCCTCTTCCCGCAGGCCGCCACCGACCGCACACCCCGCCCGGCGGGCCCCGGCCGCGGATTCGCCCTCGGCCGCTGGCACTCCCGGGTCGGACGGCACCCGGAGGCCAAGGGCGAACTGCCCCTGTCGGCGCTCGCCGAGGAGATCGACACGGCGACCGGCACCGGGGAACCGGTCCGCGCGCTGATCGCCGTCGCCGCCAACCCGGTGCTCTCCGCGCCCGACGGCGACCGGCTCGACAAGGCCCTGGCCTCCCTGGACTTCATGGTCAGCGTCGATCCGTACCTCAACGAGACCTCGCGCCACGCCCACGTCGTCCTTCCCCCGCCCCCGCCCGCCCAGAGTCCGCACCACGACTTCGCCTTCAACACCCTCGCCGTGCGCAACCAGGTCCGCTACACCCGCCCCGCCGTCCCGCTGGAGCCCGGCCGCATGGCCGAGAGCGAGATCCTGGCCCGGCTGGTCCTGGCGGTCTCCGGCATGCACGGCACGGATCCGGCCGCCGTCGACGCGATGGTCATCGAGCAGACGCTCGCCAAGGCGGTCCAGGACGAGCACGCGCCGGTGCACGGCCGCGACCCGCGCGCCCTCGCCGACCGGCTCACCGGCGCCAACGGCCCCGAACGGCGGCTGGACATGATGCTCCGCCTCGGCCCGTACGGTGACGGCTTCGGCGCCCGGCCCGACGGGCTGAACCTGGCCCGGCTGCTCGCCCACCCGCACGGCATCGACCTCGGCCCGCTGCGCCCCCGCCTGCCGCAGCCGCTGCGGACCCGCAGCGGCAGGATCGAGTTGCTGCCCGAGCCGATCGCCGGCGACCTGCCCCGCCTGCGCCGGGCCCTGCGCGAGCGCCCCGCGGGACTCGTCCTCGTCGGCCGCCGCCATCTGCGCTCCAACAACAGCTGGATGCACAACGTGCCCGCCCTGACCGGCGGCAGCAACCGCTGCACCCTGCACATCCACCCCGAGGACGCGGCCCGGCTCGGCGTCCGGGACGGCGCCGGCGTACGCGTCAGGGGCGCCGGGGGAGAGGTGGTCGCCCCCGCCGAGGTCACCGACGGCGTCCGGCCCGGGGTGGTGAGCCTGCCGCACGGCTGGGGCCACGACCGTCCCGGCACCCGGCTCGGCCACGCCTCCACCGACCCGGGCGTCAACGTCAATCAGCTGCTCGACGGCAGCCTGCTCGACCCGCTGTCGGGCAACGCGGTCCTCAACGGCATCCCCGTCGAGGTCGTCACACTGCCGTGACCTGGACTTCTGCGCTTATTGCTCGCACGTCAACCACTTGTTAACGCCGTTTGACCGGACCTAACGTCAACGCACCGCCGGCCCCCAGGTGGGATGTTCAAGGGCGAACGTTAGGTATCCATTTCATGCTGACCATCCTCGGCTTCGCCATGATCGCGACCTTCCTGGTCCTGATCATGCTGAAGAAGATGTCGCCGATCGCGGCGCTCGTGCTCGTACCCGCGCTGTTCTGCGTGTTCGTGGGCAAGGGCGCCGAGCTCGGCGACTACGTCATCGGCGGCGTCACCAGTCTCGCCCCCACCGCGGCGATGCTCATGTTCGCGATCGTCTACTTCGGTGTGATGATCGACGTGGGCCTCTTCGACCCGGTCGTGCGGGGCATCCTGAGGTTCTGCAAGGCCGACCCGCTGCGCATCGTCGTCGGTACCGCGGTCCTCGCCGCGATCGTCTCCCTGGACGGTGACGGCTCCACCACGTTCATGATCACCGTGTCGGCGATGTACCCGCTGTACAAGCGCCTGAAGATGTCCCTGGTCGTGATGACCGGCGTCGCCGCCATGGCCAACGGCGTGATGAACACGCTGCCCTGGGGCGGGCCCACCGCCCGGGCCGCCACCGCCCTGAAGGTCGACGCGAGCGACATCTTCGTGCCGATGATCCCGGCGCTGGCCGTGGGGCTGGCGTTCGTCTTCGCCCTCGCCTTCGTCCTCGGCCGCCGCGAGCGCGGGCGGCTCGGCGTGCTCACGCTGGACGAGGTCCTGGTGGAGGAGACCGAGCCCGTACTGGCCGGTGCCGGCGCCGGCAAGGGTGCGACGGGCGCCGGAGGAGGAGCCTGCGGCAACGAGGCTCAGAGCACCGGCGGTCCGGGTGCCGGTACGGACGCCTCACCCGGCGAGCCCGAGGCCGACGGCTTGCAGGGCCTGGACCCGGACCGCGCCACCCTGCGCCCCCGGCTGTACTGGTTCAACGCGCTGCTCACGGTCATCCTGCTGACCGCCATGATCATGGAGTGGCTGCCGATCCCGGTGCTGTTCCTGCTCGGCGCGGCCCTCGCCCTGACCGTCAACTTCCCGCACATGCCCGACCAGAAGGCCCGCATCGCCGCCCACGCCGAGAACGTCCTCAACGTCTCCGGCATGGTGTTCGCCGCCGCCGTCTTCACCGGCGTCCTCCAGGGCACCGGCATGGTCGACCACATGGCCGGGTGGCTGGTCGACAACATCCCCGCCGGCATGGGCCCGCACATGGCCGCCGTCACCGGCGTGCTGAGCATCCCGCTGACGTACTTCATGTCCAACGACGGCTTCTACTTCGGTGTCCTGCCGGTGCTCGCCGAGGCCGGCCACGCGCACGGCGTCTCCTCCCTCGAGATCGCCCGCGCCTCGATCATCGGCCAGCCCCTGCACATGTCCAGCCCGCTCGTCCCCGCCGTGTACGTCCTGGTCGGCATGGCCAAGGTCGAGTTCGGCGACCACACCCGCTTCGTGGTCAAGTGGGCCGCGCTCACGTCCCTGGTGGTGCTCGGCGCGGCCATCGTGTTCGGCATCGTCTGACCGCTCGCGACGGAGGTCGTGTCCATGGGGTCCGGTGGGAACCGCGGCTGGCTGCTGCGCCTCGTCATCGCCTTCGGCTGCGCGCAGCGGGCGGTGTCGACGGCCCGGCCCGCCGTCTCCTACCGGGCCCTCGCGCTGGGCGCCGACGAACGGGCGGTCGGTGTCATCGCGGGCGTCCACGCCCTGTTGCCGCTGTTCGCGGCCGTACCGCTCGGCCGCCGTACCGACCACGGCCGCTGCGCGCCGCTGCTCCCGGCGGGCGTGGCCCTGATCGCCGGCGGCTGTGTACTCAGTGGTCTCGCCGGCTCGCTGTGGACGATGGCCCTGTGGAGCGGGGTGATGGGCCTGGGCCACCTCTGCTTCGTGATCGGGGCGCAGTCGCTGGTGGCCCGCCGGTCCGCGCCGCACAACAGGACCGCGACTTCGGCCACTTCACCATCGGCGCCGCCCTCGGCCAGCTCGCCGGACCCGTCGCCGCGGGCGCCCTCGTCGGCGGCCCGGACCTGGCGCGCAGCAGCGGGCTCGCCCTCGTCACGGCGGGTGCGGGCGCGGCCGTCGCGTTCACGTCGCTGTGGCGCGTGGAGGACCGTACGGCCGTCGCCTCCCGCCCGGGACGGGGCGCGCGCGTGCCGGTAGCCGGCATCCTGCGTGCCCGCGGCGTGCCCGCCGGAATGCTGATCAGCCTGTCGATGCTCTCGCGACCGACCTCCTGACCGCCTACCTGCCGGTGGTCGGCGAGCACCGGGGCATCGCCCCCTCGGTGATCGGTGTCCTGCTCGGCCTGCGCGCCGGTGCCACCCTCGCCTGCCGGCTCGTCCTCACCCCGCTGCTCCGGCGGCTCGGCCGGCCGGCGCTGCTCACCGTGACCTGCCTCCTGGCGGCCCTGCTGTGCGCGGGGGCCGCGCTGCCGGTGCCGGTGGGGGTGCTCGGCGCGATGCTCACGGCGCTCGGTTTCTGCCTGGGGGTGGGCCAGCCGCTGTCGATGACGACGGTGGTGCGGGCCGCGCCCGCGCAGGCCCGCACCACCGCGCTCGCCCTGCGGCTGACCGGCAACCGGCTCGGCCAGGTCACCGCGCCGGCCGCCGCGGGCCTGGTCGCCGGCCTGGCGGGGGTGGCGGCGCCGTTCGTGATGCCGGGGGGTCTGCTGCTGTCGTCGGGCGTGGCGCTGCGCTCCCCGGACGGGCCTCGTTCGCCCGTCCGGGTGGACGAGGCCCGTCCGGGGAGCCCGGGACTGCGCCGCACGAGCGATTTCTGACGGTGCGTGGGGCGTCGCTCCCGGCTCGCGCGGGGGGGATGGCGCAGAGTCCAGGCGAAAGAGCGATTTGTATGAAAATCGTCTGACTCGGAGGAACATCCATGCCCACCCTGAAACTCCCACGAAGCCTCGGCTCGCGCGCGGGCGCCACCGTCATTCTCTCCGCTCTCGCGGCGTCCGGCGCGTCGTGGGTGGCGGCCCCGGCGGCGGTGGCCCAGGGGGAGAACGGCGACATCAGGATCCACCGCGTGGGCGTGCCCTTCGGGGTCTCGAAGGACGATCCGGTGGTGTGCAGGTTCTACCTGGACGCCGTCAACTTCGACGTGCTGCCCACCATCGCCTACACCATCACACCGCAGCCCCCGCTGCCGACCTCGGCCACCGTCGCGGGCACCATCCCGCTCGCCGGGGGCGCGGGTCACACCGACCCGCTCGGCCTGGCGGACGGTCAGTACCGCCTCACCTGGGTGGTGGCGGGCGCCCCCAAGGAGAAGGTCTTCCGGGTCCGGTGCAAGGACGAGCATCAGGAGGAGGGGCACGAGGGCCCGAACGGCCAGATCGCCGACAACCAGCACAACGACGGTGCCTGGGGCAACGGCGACCAGGGCGGCCCCAAGGGCGGGGTGCACGCGGGCGGCGGCGGTCTCATCGACACGGCCGCCGCGTACTCGCCGGTCGCCGCCGCGGGCGTCGTGGGCCTGATCGCCGTCAGTGGTGTCGTGTACGTCCGGGTGGTCCGCCGGCGGCCCCATGGTGCCGCGTAGGCGCCGACGCAGGCCCTGGTACCGGACCCGCCCCTACCGCCTGGCCAGGACGGCGCTGCTCGTGGCCGTCCTGGTGACGGTCGGCAACCGGTGCGGACGGGACGGCGGATGGGGTGTGCCCGGCCGGCCGGGCGGCCCGGACGCCGTGGCCGCCCCCGGCGCGGGCGCCGTCCGGGCCGACGGACGGGGCCCCGGCCCGGACGGCCCCGGGCCCTCCGCCGCCCCGGGGCCCCCGCCGCGCCCGCTGCCCCGGTCCCGGCCGACATCCTTGCGGGTGCCCTCCCTCGGGATCGACGCCCCCGTCGCCCCGCTGCGCCTGGACGCGAACCGCCAGCTGGAGACGCCGCCCGTCGACCGGCCCAAGCTGGTCGGCTGGTACCAGGGCGGCCCCACGCCGGGCGAGTCCGGCACCGCGATCGCCGTCGGCCACCGCGACACCAGGACCGGACCCGCCGTGTTCGCCGGGCTCGCCCAGGTCCGGCCCGGCAAGCCCGTGGAGGTGCGGCGGGCGGACGGCCGTACCGCCGTCTACACCGTGGACCGCGTGCAGGTGTTCGACAAGGCGGGCTTTCCCGACAAGGAGGTCTACGGGCCCTCCGGGCGTCCGGAGCTGCGGATCCTCACCTGTGGCGGCCTCTTCTCCCGGCGGACCGGCTACACCAGCAATGTGGTGGTCTTCGCCCACCTGACCGCGACGAAGTGACCGGCGGACCGGCCGGTACGGGTTCTTCCGACCGTACCGGCCGGTCCGCCGTCGTGAGCGTGATGCCCTTCGCGATGATGTCCCGGAACGTCCGCGGACCGGGAATGTCTGGCGCCGTAAAACTATCACCGCTAGTTTGAGTGCCGGACGACGCAACCCCGCCAGGAGGAAGCAGCATGAAGGCACACGACGCCCTGTACATCGACGGCGCCTGGCGCCCCGCGGACAGCGGGGACGTGATCGAGGTCGTGAACCCGGCCGACGAGCAGGTCATCGGACGGGTCCCGGCCGGCGGGGCCCTGGACGTCGACACCGCAGTCCGGGCCGCGCGCGCCGCCCTGCCCGCCTGGGCGGCCACGCCGCCGGCCGAGCGGGCCGCGCGCCTCGCCGCCCTCCGGGACGCCCTCGTCACCCGCAAGGACGAGATCGCCGCGACGGTCACCGCCGAACTCGGCTCACCCCCGCAGTTCTCCCAGGCCGTGCACGCCGCAGTGCCGATCGCGGTCGCCGGCTCCTACGCCGAGCTGGCCGCTTCCCATCCCTTCGAGGAGCGCGTCGGCAACTCCACCGTCCTGCACGAACCGGTCGGCGTGGTCGGCGCGATCACCCCCTGGAACTACCCCCTGCACCAGATCGTCGCCAAGGTCGCCCCCGCGCTCGCCGCGGGCTGCACGGTCGTCCTCAAGCCCGCCGAGGACACCCCGCTCACCGCCCAGCTGTTCGCCGAGGCGGTGCACGAGGCGGGCGTACCCGCGGGCGTGTTCAACCTGGTCACCGGCCTCGGACCGGTCGCCGGGCAGGCCCTCGCCGAACACCCGGGCGTCGACCTGGTCTCCTTCACCGGCTCCACGGCGGTCGGCCGGCGGATCGGCGCGGTGGCCGGCGCGGCCGTGAAGAAGGTCGCCCTCGAACTGGGCGGCAAGTCCGCCAACGTCATCCTGCCGAGCGCCGACCTCGCCAAGGCCGTCAACGTCGGCGTGGCCAACGTGATGTCCAACTCCGGCCAGACCTGCAGCGCGTGGACCCGCATGCTGGTCCACCGCGACCGGTACGCCGAGGCCGTCGAGCTGGCCGCGGCCGCCGCCGCCAAGTACGGCGACCGCATCGGCCCGGTGGTCAACGCCGGCCAGCGGGCACGGGTGCGCGGCTATATCGAGAAGGGCATCGCCGAGGGCGCCCGCCTGGTCGCCGGCGGTCCTCAAGCGCCGCGCGAGCAGGGCTACTTCGTCAGCCCGACCGTCTTCGCGGACGTCACCCCGGAGATGACCATCGCCCAGGAGGAGATCTTCGGGCCGGTCCTGTCGATCCTGGGCTACGACGACGAGGAGGACGCCCTGCGCATCGCCAACGGCACGGTGTACGGCCTCGCGGGCGCCGTCTGGGCCGCCGACGAGGCGGAGGCGGTGGCCTTCGCCCGCCGCATGGACACCGGCCAGGTCGACATCAACGGCGGCCGGTTCAACCCTCTCGCGCCCTTCGGGGGTTACAAGCAGTCCGGAGTCGGCCGGGAACTCGGCGCGCACGGACTCGCGGAGTACCTCCAGACCAAGTCCCTCCAGTTCTAGAGGAGTCCGAGACCCATGGCCGTACGAGCCGCCGTCCTGCCCGCCATCGGTGCCCCTCTGGAGATCACCGGCATCGAACTGCCCGACCCGGGCCCCGGACAGGTCCGGGTCCGCCTGGCCGCCGCCGGCGTCTGCCACTCCGACCTGTCCCTGGCGAACGGCACCATGCGGGTGCCGGTGCCGGCCGTCCTCGGCCACGAGGGCGCCGGCACGGTCGCCGCCGTCGGCGAAGGCGTCACCCATGTCGCGCCCGGCGCGCCCGTGGTCCTCAACTGGGCGCCGTCCTGCGGCATCTGCCACGCCTGCACCCTCGGCGAGGTCTGGCTGTGCGCCAACGCCCTGAACGGCGCCGCGAACGTCCACGCCCGCACCACCGACGGCACCGACCTCCACCCCGGCCTCAACGTCGCCGCGTTCGCCGAGGAGACGGTGGTCGCCGCGTCCTGCGTGCTGCCGCTGCCTGAGGGGGTGCCGCTGGTGGACGCCGCCCTCCTCGGCTGCGCCGTGCTCACCGGGTACGGCGCCGTCCACCACTCGGCGCAGGTCAGGCCCGGCGAGACGGTCGCCGTGTTCGGCGTCGGCGGGGTCGGCCTCGCCGCCCTCCAGTCGGCCCGCGTCGCGGGCGCCTCCCGCGTCATCGCGGTCGACGTCTCCCCCGGCAAGGAGGAGCTGGCCCGCGCGGCCGGCGCCACGGACTACGTCCTCGCCTCCGACACGACCGCGCGCGAGATCCGGGCGCTCACCGGCAAGCAGGGCGTCGACGTCTCCGTGGAGTGCGCGGGCCGCGCGGTCTCCATCCGGGCGGCCTGGGAGTCCACCCGCCGGGGCGGCCGTACGACGGTCGTCGGCATCGGCGGCAAGGACGAGCAGGTCACCTTCAACGCGCTGGAGCTGTTCCACTGGGGCCGCACCCTGTCCGGCTGCGTCTACGGCAACAGCGACCCGGCCCGCGACCTGCCGGTCATCGCCGCCCACGTACGGGAGGGCCGCCTGGACCTCTCCCGGCTGGTGACCGAGCGGATCACCCTGGAGGGCATCCCGGCGGCCTTCGACAACATGCTGGCGGGCAAGGGGGGCCGGGCGCTGGTGGTGTTCTGAGGGACCCCGCGGGACTCCGGGCGACCCCGGGGGGCGGGGACGCCCGCAGGTCCTGCCCCTACGCTCCCTGCCGTACCTGCCGGTACTGCTGCGCGAGCCCGTCCAGCAGCGCGGTCAGCCCCGTCTCGAAGGCCCGCTCGTCGATCTTCTCCTGCTGCTCGGCCAGGAGGTGGGCCTGGCCGAGGTGGGGGTAGTCGGCGGGGTCGTAGGCGCTGGCGTCGTCCACGAAGCCGCCGGCGAACGAGCCGAGCGCCGAGCCCATGATGAAGTACCGCATCAGCGCGCCGATGGAGGTCGCCTGCGCCGGCGGCCAGCCCGCGTCGACCATGGCGCCGTAGACCGCGTCGGCCAGGCGCAGGGCGGCGGGGCGGCGCCCGGGGCCCCGGGCGAGGACGGGGACGATGTTCGGGTGGTCGCGCAGGGCGGCCCGGTAGGAGACGGCCCAGTCGTGCAGCGCGGTCCGCCACTCCCGGCCGTCCTCGAACATCGACAGATCCACCAGCCCGCTCACCGAGTCCGCGACCGCCTCCAGGATCTCGTCCTTGGTGCGGAAGTGGTTGTAGAGCGAGGGCCCGCTCACCCCCAGCTCGGCGGCGAGCCGGCGGGTGGAGACGGCGGCCAGGCCCTCTCGGTCCACGAGGTCCCGGGCCGTCTCGACGATCCGGTCGGGGCTGAGGAGGGGCTTGCGCGGTCGGGCCATGGCGCACATAGTAGGGCTGCGATCAGAAACTAGCAGTGCTAATTTAAATGTACGACTTTCAAGATACATGTGGTGTGGGGTGATCTCGTGGTGAACCTGGGACTCAGCGAGGAGCAGACGGCCGTACGGCAGCTCGCCCGGGACTTCGTGGAGCGCGACATCGCCCCGCACGTCGTCGCCTGGGACCGGGCCGAGGAGGTCGACCGGGGCATCGTGAGGAAGCTCGGCGAGATCGGCTTCCTCGGCCTGACCATCGACGAGGAGTACGGCGGCTCGGGCGGTGACCATCTCACGTACTGCCTGGTCACGGAGGAGCTGGGCCGCGGTGACTCCTCGGTCCGCGGGATCGTGTCCGTCTCCCTCGGGCTCGTCGCCAAGACGATCGCCGCCTGGGGGAGCGAGGAGCACAAGCGGCGCTGGCTGCCCGGCCTCACCTGCGGCGCGTACGTCGGCTGCTTCGGCCTGACCGAGCCGGGCACCGGATCCGACGCGGGCAGCCTCACCACCCGGGCCGTGCGCGACGGCGGCGACTACGTCATCAACGGCACCAAGATGTTCATCACCAACGGCACCTGGGCCGACGTCGTCCTGCTCTTCGCCCGCTCCACCGACGCCCCCGGCCACAAGGGCGTCTCCGCCTTCCTCGTCCCCGCCGACACGCCCGGCCTGACCCGCCGTACCGTCCACGGCAAGCTCGGCCTGCGCGGCCAGGCCACCGCCGAACTCGTCCTCCAGGACGTGCGCGTCCCGTCCTCCGCCCTGCTCGGCGAGGAGGGCAGGGGCTTCTCGGTCGCCATGTCCGCACTCGCCAAGGGCCGGATGTCGGTGGCCGCGGGCTGCGTCGGCATCGCCCAGGCCGCCCTGGACGCGGCCGTACGGTACGCCGGCGAGCGTGAGCAGTTCGGCAAGCCGATCGCCCGCCACCAGCTGGTGCAGGAGCTGATCAGCGACATCGCCGTCGACGTGGACGCGGCCCGGCTGCTGACCTGGCGGGTCGCCGACCTCGTCGACCGCGGCGAACCGTTCGCCGTCGAGTCCTCCAAGGCCAAGCTGTTCGCGTCCGAGGCCGCCGTGCGCGCCGCCAACAACGCCCTCCAGGTGTTCGGCGGCTATGGCTACATAGACGAGTACCCGGTCGGCAAACTCCTGCGCGACGCCCGGGTGATGACCCTCTACGAGGGCACCAGCCAGATCCAGAAGCTGCTCATCGGGCGTGCCCTGACCGGTGTCTCGGCGTTCTGAGTAGGTGCCTGAGTATCCCGGCGGATGTGGCGCGGGCCGCGTCCGCCGATGCTGTGTCCCATGAGTGACACACCGGTCAAACAGCAGAGCACGGCCGCTTTCCACGGCCAGGCCGTGGCGTCCTTCGCCGTCGCCCTGGCGGCCACCGCCATCGGCGTCTACCGGCTGGACGCCGGCGCCTGGGTTCGCGGCTTCCTCGCGATCGCCGTCCTCTACCTCGTCACCTCCGCCTTCACCCTCGCCAAGGTCGTCCGGGACCGCCAGGAGGCCGGGTACCTCGTCAGCCGCGTCGACCAGGCGCGCCTGGAGAAGCTGCTCGCCGAACACGACCCCTTCGACAAACCCTGAGGCGCGCCGCCGGCCCCGGTGACCTCGCCTGACGGCTACGCTAAGCGACCGCTCACCGTCGGCGGTATGGTGGTGCTCCTGTCACGAGAGGGGCGAACGAGCGATGAGTACGGCGGAGGAGACGACCGGCGGCGAAGTGGAGCCGTGGGAAGAGGTCACCCCGGACGCGGCCCGGCGGCTGCTCGTCGCCGCGGTGGAGGCCTTCGCCGAGCGGGGCTACCACGCGACGACGACCCGTGACATCGCGAGCCGCGCGGGCATGAGCCCGGCCGCGCTCTACATCCACTACAAGACCAAGGAAGAGCTGCTCCACCGGATCAGCCGGATAGGCCACGACAAGGCCCTCGACATCCTGCGCACGGCGGCCCGCCGTGAGGGCCGCGCGTCCGAGCGGCTGGCCGACGCGGTCAGCTCCTTCGTCCGCTGGCACGCCGGCCGGCGGACCACCGCGCGGGTCGTGCAGTACGAACTCGACGCCCTCGGCCCCGACGCCCGCGCCGAGATCGTCGCGCTGCGCCGCCAGGTGGACGCCGAGGTGCGCGGGATCATCGAGGACGGCGTGGCCTCGGGTGAGTTCGACGTGCCCGACGTGCAGGGCACCACGCTCGCCGTGCTGTCGCTGTGCATCGACGTGGCCCGGTGGTTCACCGTGAACGGCCCGCGCACCCCGGAGGAGGTCGGCGCGCTCTACGCCGACCTCGTGCTGCGGATGGTGGGGGCGAGGTAGTCCGCCCCCGGGTCAGAGGTAGTACCGGGACACCGACTCCGCGACGCAGACCGGCTTGCCGCCGCCCTCGCGCTCCACGGTGAACGCGACCGTCACCTGCACCCCGCCGGTGACGTCCTCCACGCCGGTGATCGTCCCGGTGGCGCGCAGCCGGGAGCCGACCGGCACCGGGGCGGGGAAGCGGACCTTGTTCGTCCCGTAGTTGACGCCCATCTTCACCCCGTCGACCCGGATGAGCTGCGGCCCGAACAGCGGCAGCAGCGACAGGGTGAGGTAGCCGTGGGCGATCGTGGTCCCGAACGGCCCGGCGGCGGCCTTCTCCGGGTCCACGTGGATCCACTGGTGGTCCCCGGTCGCCTCGGCGAACAGGTCGATCCGCTTCTGGTCGACCTCCACCCAGTCGGTGTGCCCCAGTTGCTCGCCCACGGCCGCCCGCAGCTCGTCGGGGGAGGTGAAGATCCTCGGTTCTGCCATGTTCCCGGCCTCTCGCTCGCGTCTCTAAGCAACTGCTTAGCATGGTCGGGCGGGAGGGCGATGTCAACGGACGGCCCGGCCGGCCGGGTGGGTAATCTCTGGGGAGTGCCCCAGATTCCGGAGAAGATCCACGAGCTGACCGTCGGCCAGTTGTCCGCGCGCAGCGGCGCCGCGGTGTCCGCCCTGCACTTCTACGAGGCCAAGGGCCTGATCTCCAGCCGGCGCACCCCGGGCAACCAGCGCCGGTACAGCCGCGACACCCTGCGCCGCGTCGCGTTCGTCCGCGCGGCCCAGCGGGTCGGCATCCCCCTGGCCACGATCCGCGAGGCGCTCTCCGGGCTGCCGGAGGAACGGACGCCGACCCGGGAGGACTGGGCGCGGCTGTCGGAGAAGTGGCGCTCGGAACTGGAGGAGCGGATCCAGCAGTTGAACCGCCTGCGGGACCATCTGGCCGACTGCATCGGGTGCG
Organism: Streptomyces sp. Y20; assembly: GCF_043195475.1. NCBI lineage: Bacteria > Bacillati > Actinomycetota > Actinomycetes > Kitasatosporales > Streptomycetaceae > Streptomyces > Streptomyces sp. Y20. The sequence goes on along the minus strand of NZ_JBIDDP010000001.1, from coordinate 1,087,300 downwards.
GATGCCTGTCCCTGGAGAACTGCGTCCTGTCCAACCCCGACGACGTCTTCGGCGACCGCCTGACGGGCTCCCGGCTCCTGGCGGAGGACCGCTGACCGGCGCGCCCCTACCGGGACAGCGCCGCCGCGACCAACTGGGCGTTGGATTGTGCCGGTCGGCCGTCCGGCAGGAACAGGGTGTCCTCCAGGCCGACCCGGGTGGCGAGGCGCAGCCGCCGGGCCAGCCGGAGCACCGGCCAGGTGCCGCCCTCCTCACCGTGCAGCAGCACGGGACGGCCGTGCGCCGTATCCAGCTCGGCCAGCAGCGCCCGCGCCGACGCCTCGGCGGTCGCCGGGTCCGCGTCGGTCACCTCGGCCAGCACCCGCAGCACCCGCGGCCCGAGCCGCGAGACCGCGAACCGGCGCGCGCCCCCGGTGCCGGACCAGATGCCCGCCTCCACACCGACCCCCCGGCCGAGCAGTTCCCCGGCGACCTCCTCGGCGCCGTCCTCGTGCCAGTTGACCGAGGCGAAATCGGGCAGCACCGGCCAGGCGCGCACCCGCGCGCGGCGCGCGGCCGGATCCGGTTCGGCCCAGGCGCCGGTGGTCACCCCGACCGGCACCCGCACCCGCGCCCGTATCGCCTCCAGCGCCGGCGTCAGGACGTGCGGGGAGAGGCTCTCCTGCCCGCACGGTGTCCTGGGGTGGACATGGACCGAGGAAGCACCGGCCGCCACCGCCTCCGCGGCGGCACGCGCCAGCTCCTCGGGAGACATCGGCACGCTCGCGCCGTCGGCGGCCGAGCGGCGCCCGTTGAGACATACCTGAATCATGATCCGATGATGCCGGACGGAGCCGACGACGGCCCCGGTCCACGGGCCGGCCGCCGCGCGGAAGGGGTGCGGCATCCCCTGCGCACCCCGCACCGGGTACCGGCCCGCCGCTCGGGCCGCGCCCGCTGACACCCCATCGCTCAGGCCGACATGAGCAGGCGCTCCCGCCTGGCGTACTCCAGGGCCCGCGAGGTGAGCACGGGACGGGGCACGAGGATGCCGCAGTCCGCGCAGACCGGGCCGGAGGACGGCTCGTGGTCCAGGCCGTACCTCCAGACCAGATGTTCGCCGTCACACACCGGGCAGGACGAGCCCGGTGCCCGCTCCAGCGCGGCGATCAGCCGGCGCAGCACCACCGCCAGCGGTTCACCGGGGTGGACCCGTGGGTCGTCGCACCAGGCGACGCCGAAGCCGCCCCAGGTCAGCCGGTGCCAGTCGTCGACACTGCCCGGCCGGCGCAGCCCGTCGTGCTTCTCCTTCTTGCGTCGCTCCGTGAAGTCGGTCTCGTAGGCGAGCCAGACGTCACGGGCCTCCTCCAGCTCCTCCAACGCGGCCACGAGCCGCGCCGGATCGGGGGAGCGGTCCTCCGGGCCGAAGCCCGCCCGGGAGCACAGATGGTCCCAGGTCGCGCGATGCCCGTAAGGGGCGAACTTCTCGAGGCACTTGCGCAGTGAGTACCGCCGCAGCGCCAGATCACAGCGCGGATCGCGTACTTGTCTCGCCAGACTCCGGAAACCTGCCATCGTCCTGCACCTCCGTCACACCTGCACCTGCATTCCGGTCACTTCGGCGTCGTCGTCGCACGGACGTCGCCGAATAGACGTATCGACAGGCGATTCGGCTCCATCTCTTCTCCGGTTCCGCTCGCGGACTCCCGAAAGTGACGCATGTTCACCTTTGAACGTGGGGATACCGCCGGTAACGTTCGGCCACCCCCTGTCGCTAGGAGCCGCCATGCCACGGCGAAGTCCACGTACTGCCCCTGACAGACTGAGAACGTCCCGACGTCTTCCCGGGTTCCTGAAGACCGCGTCCGTATGCGTCCTCGTCGCCGGTCTCCTCGTTCCCTTCACCCGGACAGCGGTCGCGGCCGGCGCGACCGCCCCGAACGACTACTGCGGCGGCCAGTGTTCGGACATCGTGCCGCCCGGCGAGAACGGCAACGCGACTCTCGCCCAGATCCTGCTCAACCAGGCCTTCGGCACCCAGCCCTCGCACGCCGAGGACCAGCTCGGCCCCTACGCCGACCTGGCCACCGGCTACAAGGGCCTGACCGACGCCACCATCAACGCCTTCTTCAACGACGCCTCGTTCGGCGTCCCCTCCGGGCAGGTCGCCTCCAGTGAGAAGCCGGCCGGCCGCGGCGACGTGACGATCGTGCGCGACAAGAAGTCCGGCGTGCCGCACATCACCGGCACCACCCGGTACGGCACCGAGTTCGGCGCCGGTTACGCGGCGGCCGAGGACCGGCTGTGGCTGATGGACGTCTTCCGGCACGTGGGCCGCGGCCGGCTGACCTCCTTCGCGGGCGGCGCCCCCGCCAACCAGGGCCTGGAGCAGCAGTTCTACCGCGACGCGCCCTACACCGAGGCCGACCTCCAGGCGCAGATCGACAACGCGGTCGCGAAGAACGGCGCGCGCGGCCGGCAGGCCCTCGACGACGTCAACGCCTACCTCGCCGGGATCAACGCCTACATCGACGCCTCCGACAGCGGCCGTTACTTCCCCGGCGAGTACGTCCTGACCGGCCACAAGGACTCGATCACCAACGCCGGCACGATAGACCACTTCAAGGTCACCGACATGGTGGCCCTCGCCTCCGTCATCGGCTCGCTGTTCGGCTCCGGCGGGGGCGGCGAGGTCGACAACGCCCGGTCCCTGCTCGCGGCCCAGGCCAAATACGGCCTTGAGGAGGGCACCCGGGTCTGGGAGTCCTTCCGCGAACGCAACGACCCCGAGGCCGCCCTCACCGTCCACGACGGCCGCAGCTTCCCGTACGCCGCCAAGCCCGCCGACGCGCAGGGCGGGGCGTTGCCCGACGCCGGCTCGGTCACCCAGGAACCGCTCGTGTACGACCGCACGGGCAGCGCGGCCACGGCGAGCGCCGAGAAGATGTCCGCCACGGCCACCAGGACGGCGCTCGGCTCGGCCCGCCGGGGCATGTCCAACGCCCTCGTGGTCAGCGGCGCGCACACCGCGAGCGGCCACCCGGTCGCCGTGTTCGGCCCGCAGACCGGCTACTTCGCGCCACAACTGCTCATGCTCCAGGAGATACAGGGCCCGGGCATCAGCGCCCGCGGCGCGTCCTTCGCGGGGCTGGGCATGTACGTGGAGCTCGGCCGCGGCCAGGACTACTCCTGGAGCGCCACCACGTCCGGGCAGGACATCATCGACACCTACGCCGTCGAGCTGTGCCAGGACGACCACCACTACCTGTACCACGGCACCTGCACCGCCATGGACCAGGTCGAGCAGAAGAACGCCTGGTCGCCGACGGTGGCCGACGGCACGGCCGCGGGCTCGTACACCATGCGCGTGTGGCGCACGAAGTACGGTCCGGTGACCTACCGGGCGACCGTCGGCGGCAAGAAGGTCGCCTACACCTCCCTGCGCTCCTCCTACCTACACGAGGCCGACTCCATCATCGGCTTCCAGATGCTCAACGACCCCGACTACGTCAAGGGACCCCAGGACTTCCAGAGCGCCGCGCAGCACATCAACTTCACCTTCAACTGGTTCTACGCCGACTCCCGGCACACCGCCTACTACAACAGCGGTGACAACCCGGTCCGGGCGGACGGCGTCGACGCCGAGTTCCCCGTCTGGGGCCGGCCGGCGTACGAGTGGCGGAACTGGGACCCGGCCACCAACACGGCCGACTACACCCCGGCCGCCGCGCACCCCAACTCCGTCGACCAGGACTACTACATCTCCTGGAACAACAAGCAGGCCGCGGACTACACGACCGCGTCCTGGGGCGACGGCTCCGTGCACCGCGGCAACCTGCTGGACGACCGCGTCAAGAAGCTCGTCGCGGCCGGCGGGGTGACCCGTACGAAACTGGTCCAGGCCATGGCCGACGCGGGCCTCGCCGACCTGCGGGCCGAGGACGTGCTGCCCGAGCTGCTGAAGGTGATCGACTCCGCGCCGGTGACCGACCCCACGGCCGCGGCGGCGGTGGGCAAGCTCAAGGCCTGGGTGACCGCGGGCGCCAAGCGCACCGAGACCTCGGCCGGTTCGAAGACCTACGCCGACGCCGACGCGATCCGCGTCCTGGACGCCTGGTGGCCGCTGCTGGTCAAGGCGGAGTTCGAGCCGGGGCTCGGCAGCGACCTGTACGACGCGATCACCGGCAGCCTGCCGGTCGACGAGGCGCCGTCCGCCGGACACGGCCCGACCGGCTCGCACGCCGGAAGCTCCTTCCAGTACGGATGGTGGAGCTATGTCGACAAGGACATCCGCGCGGTGCTCGGTGAGCCCGTGCGGGGCGGCCTCGCGCACACGTACTGCGGCGGCGGCAGCCTCGGCGCCTGCCGGGACGCCCTGCTCGGCACGCTGAAGCAGGCGGCCGGCCTGACCGCCGCGCAGGTCTACCCGGGCGACGACCAGTGCTCGGCCGGCGACCAGTGGTGCGCCGACTCGATAGCCCAGCGCACCCTGGGCGGCATCAAGCACGGCAGGATCAGCTGGCAGAACCGGCCGACGTTCCAGCAGGTCGTGGAGTACACCTCGCACCGCTGAGGTGACACGGGCGGCGGGTCAGCCGATGCGGCCCGCCGCCACCACCAGCCGCGCCAGTTCGGGGTGCACGATGTCGCTGTGCGCCCCGGTCGGCGCGCCGCCGCGCCGCACCACGGACGCCGCGTCGACGTTCACGCACCCCGACGCGGGCAGCGCACCGCTCAGGGCCGCCGCCAGGTCCAGCCGGGCGGTGCCCGGCACCCCCTGCGCCCCGTCATGGCCCAGGGCGCCCCACCGCGGGCCCAGCACGGCCGCGATCTCGCCGCCCGCGCAGGAACGGTCGTCGCCGGCCAGCCGGGAGGCCAGCGGGTAGAACGTGCCCAGAGCCGTGTCGAAATGGGAGTAGCAGCACACCAGCGGGCCGTCGACGCGCCGCTGCCGGTCCCTGAGCGCCCCCGCACGGTCCGGGGCGTGCGGCAGCCGGGCGGTGAACGCGTAGTGCGAGAAGGCTCCCTGGAGCAGGGTCACCGACTTGACGGTGGACACCCCCTCGGGCAGCCCGCGCAGCGCGAACGCCACCAGCCGGCCGCCGAAGCTGTGCCCGACCAGGTGCACCCGCACGCCGGGCGCCACCGCGGCCAGCCGCCCGAGCAGCGGCCCCAGCCCCCGTTCGCCGACTGTCCCCGCCCGCCCCTTCATCTGGTGGTACGTCAGCTGCCGCAGCAGTTCCTTGGCGCCGTCCCACGGGTTCGGAAGACTGAACCGCGCGGCGCCACCCGCCGTGCCGAGCGCGGCCAGCGCCTCGGCGAACTGCCCGCACGCGGCCACCGGATCCCCGCCGGACACGGCCGGTTCGCCGCTCTCGTCGGTGTCGGCGGCCCCCGCCCGATCCCCGTCCGGCAGCAGTCGCGCCAGCCGGCAGAACTCCGTCAGCCCCGCGGCGCCGTCCGGCCGCTCGTCGAGCATCCGGGCCAGCCGGTCGACCACCGCCGCCCGGCCGGGGAAGGTCCGCGACAGCGCGCGCCGGGTCTCCTCGTCCAGTCCCCGGCGCGCCGCCGCCGCCTCCGCGGCCGCCACGGACGCCGGGAAGTCCGGGATCGGCTCGTCGCTGAACCGCATCGACGGCCAGATCACGCCGGCGTAGCCGAGCCGGGCCTGTGGCGCGAGCCGCGGGAACGGGGCGAAGAAGCGGCGGTACAGCGCGGTCGCGCCCGAGCGGTCGTTGTTCCAGCCGTGCGAGAAGACGACCAGGTCACGCACGCCGTGCTCGGTGACCTGCGTCAGCAGCCGGTCGCGTTCGGAGCCGTCCCCGTCCCCGTCCGCGTCGAAGGTCAGCTCCCAGTAGGGAGTCACACCCGTCCCAGGATCCGTCATGCCAGGCTCCCTCGTCCCGCACCTCGGTGTGATGCGCCCGTATCGTCCTGCGCGCACGAGGGGTTGGCCATACGGCGCGGCTCACTTGTAGAGGAGGTATTTCCTCCGGGTGCGCCGGAACGCGGCCAGCTCGTCCTGCCAGGCCCCCGTCACCTCGTCGGTGCCGGCACCCGCGTCGATCATCGTGCGCACCCGGGCCGAACCGGTCAGCTTGTCGATCCAGTCGTCGGACCGCCAGGCGAAGCCGTCCCAGACCTTCCTGGCCGTCACGAGCAGCGCGATCCCGGTGCCTACGGGATCGTAGGCGGCCCGGTCGGTCACATGGATCTGCACCCCGCCGACCGTCGTGCCCTGGAACTTGGAGAACGTGGGCTGGAAGTACGCCTCCCGGAACCGCACGCCCGGCAGTCCGAGCCCGTTGACGGCGGCGGCCCAGCGCCCGTCGACGCCCTCGGCGCCCAGGAGTTCGAACGGCCGGGTCGTGCCGCGCCCCTCGGAGAGGTTGGTGCCCTCGAACAGGCAGGTGCCGGAGTACACCAGCGCGGTGTCCGGGGTCGGCATGTTGGGGCTCGGGGGCACCCAGGGCAGGCCGCAGTCGTCGTAGAACGCGTCGCGCCGCCAGCCCGACATGCGGACGGTCTCCAGGCCTACGGGTGTGGCCAGGAACTCCCCGTTGAACAGGCGGGCCAGCTCCGCGACGGTCATGCCGTGCGCCTGCGCGATCGGCTGCCGGCCGACGAAGGTGGCGAACTCCCGGTGCAGCACGGGTCCGGCGGCCTCGCGGCCGGTCACCGGGTTCGGGCGGTCCAGGACGACGAGGCCCAGGCCGGCCAGCTGGGCCGCCTCCATGCAGTCGTACAGGGTCCAGACGTACGTGTAGAACCGGGCGCCGACGTCCTGGATGTCGAAGACGACCGTGTCGACGCCGGAGGCGGTGAAGATGTCGGCGAGTGCCCGGCCGCTCTTGAGGTAGGTGTCGTAGACCGGGAGGCCGGTCGCGGGATCGACGTGGCGGCCCTCGGAACCGCCCGCCTGCGCGGTGCCCCGGAAGCCGTGCTCCGGGCCGAAGACCGCGGTGAGCGCGACGCGGGGGTCGGCGTGCAGGACGTCGACGATGTGGCGGGCGTCCCGGGTGATGCCGGTGGGGTTGGTGACGACTCCTACGCGCCGGCCCTCCAGCAGGGCGTACCCGTCGGCCGCGAGTCTCTCGAATCCGGTGCGCACGTGCCCGCCGTGCCGGGCGGTCGCGGGTGCGGTCGCGGGTGCGCCGGGCCGGGGTACGGCGGGGACGGCCGCCACCGCCGCCGAGCCGAGCAGATTCCGTCGGGACAGGTGCATGGGATGGCCTCCGTGGGGATGGAAGGTACCGGCAGGTCCGTGGTCGCTCGCGCGGTTCCCCGCGTCCCCCGAGGGTGGCGCAGTCACCCTTTCCCTTATACATACCGACTGGTTAGTCTGTCCCGGAAGAGCCGCGCGCGCCGCGCGAAATGTCGTGTCGAAGGAGACCGATGGTGGAAGCCGTGCAGGATGCGGGAGTGATCGTCACCGGAGCGGGCGGTGGGATCGGGGCCGCGCTGGCCCGGCGGTTCGCCGCCGAGGGCGCCCGGGTCGTGGTCAACGACCTGGACGCCGCCAAGGCCGAGGCCGTGGCCGGGGAGATCGGCGGGATCGCCGTGCCCGGCGACGCCTCCACGATCGTCGGCCCGGCCCGCGAGGCGCTCGGCGGCACGGTCGACGTCTACTGCGCCAACGCCGGTGTCGCCTTCGAGGACGGCGACCTCGGCGGCACCCTGGACGAGTACTCCTGGGCGACGTCCTGGGACGTCAACCTGATGGCCCACGTCCGCGCGGCCCACGCCCTGCTGCCCGACTGGGTGGAGCGCGGCGGCGGCCGGTTCGTGTCCACCGTCTCCGCCGCCGGGCTGCTGACGATGATCGGCGCGCCCTCCTACAGCGTGACCAAGCACGGCGCCTACGCCTTCGCCGAGTGGCTGTCGCTGACGTACCGCCACCGGGGGATCAAGGTCCACGCCATCTGCCCGCAGGGCGTCCGCACCGACATGCTGTCCGCCACCGGCAGTGCGGGCGACCTGGTGCTCCAGCCCACCGCGATCGAACCGGAGGATGTCGCCGAGGCGCTGTTCCGGGGCATCGCGGAGGACCGCTTCCTGATCCTTCCGCACCCCGAGGTCGCCGGTTTCTACCAGGCGAGGGCCGGTGACCCCGACCGCTGGCTCGCCACCATGAACCACATCCAGCAGAAGTGGGAGGCCGGCCGGTGACCGCCTCCCGCTACGCCGCCCGCCCCTGGCTGGCGCTGCTCGACGAGGCCCAGCGCGCCCCGGTCACCCCCGCCGACTCGCTCGTGCACGCGCTGCGTGAGGCCGTGGCCGCGGCACCGGACCGCACCTTCCTCGCCTACTTCGACGCCCGCCTGAGCTACCGCGAGGCCGACGAGCTGAGCGACGGCGTCGCCGCCCACCTCGCCGCCCGCGGCCTGGCCCGCGGCGACCGGGTGGCCGTCCTCCTCCAGAACTCCCCGCACTTCGTGCTCGCCGTCCTCGGCGCCTGGAAGGCGGGCGCGACCGTCGTCCCCGTGAACCCCATGTACAAGGCGGGCGAGGTGGGGCACGTCCTGCGGGACGGCGAGGTCACCGCGCTGATCTGCTCCGACCGGGCCTGGGACGCGTACCTGCGCGAGACGGCCGCCGGCTCGCCGGTGCGGATCGTCCTCACCGCGTGCGAGCGTGACTTCCAGACGCGCGACGACCCGCGCGTCCTGTCCTTCGAGCGGCTGCCCCCGGCCGCGGACGCCGACGACCTGGTCACCGTGGCCCGCCGCGGCGGCCCGGCCCCCGAGGACCGCGTGCCGCGCCCGGACGACATCGCGCTGATCAGCTACACCTCGGGCACCAGCGGCACCCCCAAGGGCGCCACCAACACGCACGCCAACATCATGCACAACGCCGAGCGGCAGGCCACCGGGCTCGGCCTGCCCCAGCCCCCCGTCTACCACGCCCTGGCGCCGCTGTTCCACATCACCGGCATGGTCTGCCAGTTCGGCGCCTGCCTGAACAGCGCGGGCACCCTGGTCCTGACCTACCGTTTCGAGCCCGGCGTCGTCCTGGAGGCCTTCGCCGAGCACCGCCCGCACTACACGGTCGGTCCCTCCACCGCCTTCATGGCGCTCGCCGCCCACCCCGCCGTCACCCGCGAGCACTTCGCCTCCTTCACCAACATCTCCTCCGGCGGTGCCCCCGTGCCGCCGGCCCTGGTGGAGCGCTTCCGCGAGCGCTTCGGGCCGTACATCCGCGTCGGCTACGGCCTCACCGAGTGCACAGCCCCCTGCGCCTCCGTCCCACCCGGCCTGGAGGCACCCGTGGACCCGGTCTCCGGGACGCTGTCCGTCGGCCTGCCCGGCGCGGACACCGTGGTGCGCATCCTGGACGAACAGGGCGCGGAGGTGCCCTTCGGGGAACAGGGCGAGATCGTCGTACGGGGGCCCCAGGTGGTCCCCGGCTACTGGCGGCGCCCCGACGCCACCGCCGAGACCTTCCCCGGCGGTGAGCTGCGCACCGGCGACATCGGGTTCATGGACGAACAGGGCTGGCTCTACGTCGTCGACCGCAAGAAGGACATGATCAACGCCTCCGGCTTCAAGGTGTGGCCGCGCGAGGTCGAGGACGTCCTGTACAGCCATCCGGCGGTGCGCGAGGCGGCCGTCGTCGGCGTCCCGGACGGGTACCGTGGCGAGACCGTCAAGGCCTATATCAGCCTGCGTCCGGGAGTCGAGGCGGACCCGGACGAACTCGCGGGGTACTGCAAGGAGAGACTGGCCGCCTACAAGTACCCGCGTCAGGTGGAGATCCTGCCCGAACTGCCCAAGACGGCGAGTGGGAAGATCCTCCGTCGGGAACTGCGTTCCCGCACCGACGACTAGCAGCAGACCGGAAGGCAGGTGGCGGCAGTGCCCAGGACGACGGACGGAGACGGTACGCCCGTCCCGCAGCGGCTGCTGGCCGCCGCCACCCGGCTCTTCGCCGACCGCGGTTACGACCGCACCTCCGTGCAGGAGATCGTGGAGGCGGCCGGCGTCACCAAGGGGGCGCTGTACCACTACTTCGGCTCCAAGGACGACCTGCTGCACGAGGTCTACGCGCGCGTGCTGCGCCTCCAGCAGGAGCGGCTGGACCACTTCGCGGGCCTGGACGCGCCCGTGGAGACACGGCTCAGGGGCGCGGCGGCCGACGTGGTCGTCACCACGATCGACAACCTCGACGACGCGATGATCTTCTTCCGCTCCATGCACCACCTGAGCCCGGAGAAGAACAAGCAGGTACGCGCCGAGCGCCGGCGCTACCACGAGCGGTTCCGCGCGCTCGTCGAGGAGGGCCAGAAAGCGGGGGTCTTCTCCACCGCGACCCCGGCCGACCTGGTGGTGGACTACCACTTCGGCTCCGTCCACCACCTCTCGACGTGGTACCGCCCGGGCGGCCCCCTCACCCCCCAGGAGGTCGCCGACCACCTCGCCGACCTCCTGCTGCGCGCACTGCGCCCCTAGGCGTGCCGCCCCGACCGGGTTCCGGGTCGGCACCCGCCCCCTGGAGGGCGTCTCTTCGGTCGGCTCATCACCGGCCTCGCGTTCGACGACCGCCTTCGGCACCCGGCCCACCTGCGCCCCTGCCCGCGAGGGCGGTGCGGGCGGGGGCGGCCTCTGTCGCGCGGCCGTCGGCGCAGGTGGTCGTGGTCTCCGCCCCTGTCGGCGTGGAGCTCGGCCGGGCGCCGGCGGCACGGTCCTCGTCCGGAGCGGACGGGCGGGACCGCGCGCACGAGCGGTTCCAGGGCGAGGCCGGCGCACAGTGTGGCGCCCGAGATGCCCAGCGACAGGGGTAGGCCGTTCCGGGCCGCCTCCGGGAGAACCGCGCGCGGGGTGCGCGGCCCGACGGGCGCCGCAGAAGGCTTCCCGTACGGCGGCCCCGGCGCGTTAGGGTCGGGACATGGCTTCCGGAATCGGGGACGAGAAGGCGGGCCGTGGAACGGGCGAGGGGCGAGCCGGCGAGCCGGCCGACACGGACCCGGCCTGCGCGGCACAGCCGTTGGACAGCGAAATCGCTGCTGCCGTGGCGGCCGCCGAGGCCGCTGGGTCCGCCGGCGGCGAGGGCGTCCGCGTCGACAGCTGGATCTGGGCCGCCCGCCTCGTCAAGACCCGGTCCCTCGGCGCCGCCGCCTGCCGGGGCGGGCACGTTCACGTGAACGGAGATCGGGTGAAGCCCGCCCGCTGCCTGCGGGTGGGTGACAAGGTACGCCTGCGGCACGAGGGCCGGGAACGCGTCGTGATCGTCAAGCACCTGATCCGCAAGCGGGTCGGAGCGACCGTGGCCGCCCAGTGCTACATCGACAAATCCCCACCGCCTCCGCCCCGGGACGCCGTCGCCCCCGCCGGCCTGCGTGACCGGGGCACCGGCCGCCCCACCAAGCGCGACCGGCGCGAGCTGGACCGCCTCCGTGGTCTCGCGGCGGGCAGCCCCACGTTCTTCGCCTCGTTCGCCGGACCGAGCGGCCCCGACGGTGCCGGGAGCGCGAAGGGCTCCGATGGGCGCCGTGGCACCAGCGACCCGAACGGGCGTCGACGGTGACGGACGACTCGGCGGGGGCGTTGCCACGCACCCGGTGATCCTCGGCGTTGCCGGACTTGCTGCCGGTGGGCGGCGGATCGGTGCTGCCGGTGCCCGTGCGGAGCGGTGCCCGGTTCCGGGGTCCAGGTCGGATCGACGCCAGCAGCAGGCCGGCCGCCCGGCGACGTGCGGGGAGGCCATGGAGGTGCTGCCAGGGCGGGGGCGGCGCCGCGGCCGGGGCTCGTGCGCAGGGGCCGGCCCCGCGAGTGGCCGCCCCCGCGGAGCACGGGGACGGCCACGGTCCGGTGGATCGGTGGGCGGGCGGGGTGTGGTGGGTCCTGGTGAAGTCCGGGTGATCCAGGGGGCGCCGCTGCCGGACAGGTAGGTCCCGCGTACCCGCGGGAGGCGCCCTCCTCGGTGTCGTCCGTACCGCCGCCGACCTCGACGGGACCACCGACGGGTGGGTGGGGGCCGGCGCCGGCCCCCACCCTGGCCGCGGCGTCGATCGCCTGCGTCGCTCCACCTCGCCGCCATCCTCATCCGGACACGACGCCGACCGAAGAGACAGAACTAGTCGATGATCTCCCGGAAGAACAGGACGGCCGTGGCGGACGTACCGCTGCCCACGCTCACCGCCACCGGCCAGGCGTTGCCGGCCAGCGCCGCCAGGACGGTGGCCCCGATGCCGGCCAGCGCGGCCAGCAGGAACACCATGGCGGCGCGCTGCGTCAGGAGCGGCCCGGCCCGCTCCGGCCGCGTCCGCTCCGGCCGCGGCCGGTCCCGCTCGGGCGACGGCCGGCCGGCCGGGGGCACCCCGGTGCTCCTCACCGGGCGTCGCCGGCCGGGACGGCCACCGGGTCCTGGGACAGCGGGTCCACGCCGTCCTGCTCGGTCAGCTGCCACGGGTCCTGCGCCGGACGGACGACGGTGAACGCGATGCCGCCGTCCGCGTTCGTCCGGACCCCGTACACGGCGGGTTCGGGCAGGCTGTTGTACCTGAACGGCGTCGAGAAGTAGTAGGCACCCGTGTCCGGCACCACCACGAGGTCGCCCGGCTCCAGCGGGGGCAGCGCGCGGTCGCGGGCCAGCAGGTCGCCGGCGAAGCAGGCGGGCCCCGCGATGTCCTGGCGTACGGGCCGCCCCCGCTTGGCCGTGCCGGACGGGTCGTGCGCCTCGACGCGCAGCGGCCAGGCGTCGGGACTGAACACCGTCCGGGTGGCGACCTGGACGCCGGCGTGGGTCACGGCGATCGGCCGGCCCCCCGCGCTCTTGGTGTACTCGACGTAGGCGGCCATGAAGCCGTTCTTGGCGAGGAGGGACCGGCCGAACTCGGTGACGACCGCGTACCCGCCCCCGAAGAGCCGCGGGGCGTGTGCCCGCACCTGCTCGACGTACGTCGCGAACGTGGGGGTGACCTCGTCGTCGGCGAAGTTGACGGGGAGCCCGCCGCCGATGTCGATGCCCGCGATCCTGCCCTCCCCGAACGCGGCCGTCACCTGGTCGGCGAACTCGACCGCCTGCGCCACCCCGCGGGCCATCAGGTCCAGGGGGCAGCCCTGGGACCCGGTGTGCGTGTGCACCCAGGTCAGCCACGGGTACGTGTCGAACGCCCGCATCAGCCGCTCGCGGTTGCCCGGATCCGTCAGCGGGACGCCGAACTTGGAGGTACTCGTGGCGGTGCTCATCGCGGCGATGGCACCCCCGCCGACCTGGCAGTTGAGGCGCACCCCGATCCGCGAGACCGGAGCGCGGCCGTCGAGCAGCCGGTCGATCCGCTCCAGCTCCTGGAAGCTGTCCGCGTTGACGGCCACCCCCAGGCCCAGCGCCCGCTCCAGCTCCGCCCGGGTCTTGGCGGGGGAGTCGAAGACGATCCGCTCGGCCGGGAACCCGGCCGCCAGCGCCCGGGCCAGCTCACCGGCGGTCGCGACCTCGCAGCCCATGCCGTGCCCCGCCAGTTCCGCCAGGACGGGCACGAGGCAGTTGGCCTTCGCGGCGAACGTGTGCAGGACGCCGCGGACCTCGGGGGAGCCGGGGAAGGCGTCGTGCAGGGCCCGGACGGTGGCCGCGACGCCGTCGAGGTCGACGAAGGCGGCCAGCAGGGACTGCTCCGGGTCCAGCAGCCTCTGCCGCACGGCCTCCTGGAGAACACGTTCGCGCCGTACGGCGTCGAGGGGCACAGCGGTCATGGTGAACCTTCCGGTGTGGGACGAGGCGGCCGGGGCCGATTCCCCGGGCGTGTTTCCAGGTTGCGGGCCGCGCACCCGTGCCGTCATCGTCGGTTTCCCAAAGGCTCGCCCCCCGCGCCGGCGGGCGCACCGGGCGGCCGGCCCCGGCCGGCCACGCCGTTGTGCGCGGCGACAAGGACGGCGCCCGGCATTGGTGCGGGCACACGAATCACGCCTCGGGGCACACCCTCAGGACCCGGCCTCCGCCTCCCCGTCCGGGTCCGCGAGGCGTAATTGCAGCTGGGCCAGCAGGCGGGCGTCCGGACTGCCGAGATCGAGGTCCGAGGCCGCGGTGATCCGGCCCAGCCGGTACCGCAGGCTGTTGGGGTGGACCGAGAGCGCGTGCGCCGCCGCCGACACGTCGCCGAAGTGGTCGAGGTAGGCCCGCAGCGACTTCACGAGGTGTCCTCCGCCCGGCCCCGCGTCCCAGGCGGCCAGCCGCGCCACCGAGGTCCCCGGCGGCAGCTCCAGGTCCCGCAGCGCCTCCAGCACCCGGAGCACGCCGATCGTGTCGGCCACGTCCGCCACCCGGGCGACGGTACGGGCGCCCCCGGTCCGGATGAGGGCCCTCAGGGCCTGTTCGGCGCCGCGGCGCGACTCGGCGGCCCGGGCCAGCGCCGGCACCACCTCGCCCAGCCCGGCCCGCACCGGCGTGCCCGTCGTGGCCGACAGCCGCTCGGCGAGCGACGCCCCCAGCTTCGTCAGCTGCTCGCGGGCCCCCTCCGGATCCTCGTCCAGCGCGGTCACCAGCACCAGGGCCCTGCCGCCGGCCGGCACCACCACGACCCGGTGGCCGAGCGCCGCGCAGTGCAGGGCGAGTGCACCGTACAGCCGCGACGGGTCGTCGGGCGGGGCTTTCGCGGACGCGCTCGCGCCGCGGCCCACCGCCAGCACGGCGCAGGGCTCCAGCGCGGGCAGCGACGCCCGCGCGGCCAGCACCTCGGCCGAGCCGCGGTCCTCCAGCAGCGCCCGCGCCGCGTCCTCCACCAGCCGGCTGTCCGCACCGCGCGTGCGGTGGTGCAGCAGATGTGCGGCGGCCTCCCTGGACGCCGCGCGCAGGGCCTCCGACGCGTTCGGGGACAGGGGCCGGCCGCCGACCGCCGCCACCCAGACGGATCCCAGCACCTCGCCGCCCGCCCGGACGGCGCACACGAGCCGCTCGGGGTCGTCACCCTGAGCCCTGCGGTGCAGCACGTCGTCCGCCGTCCACAGGGCGCGGAAGAAGCCGGCGTCCCGCATGGCGGCCACGCGCCAGGGAGGAACGCGCCGTCCGAGGATGGTCAGCCGGCGCATCTCGTCCACGTTCTCCTCGGTCGAGGAGAACGCCAGCACCCTGGACTCGGTGTCCTCGATGGTCACCGAGCCGCCGACCAGCGCGGCCACCGCGTCGGCCAGCGCGTCGAGGTCCCCCAGGGCCGGTCCCGGGGCCGTCGCCGACGGCGCGGCCCCCGCCGCTGCCAGCCCGGCCCGCAGCACCACGACCAGCTCGTCCCACCGGTACCAGGTGCGGAAGAACACCGCCGTGCCGGCCTCCCGGGCCGCCGCCCGCAGGGCTCCGGCGGCACCCTCGGGGCGGTCCGGGCCGAAGACCACCCCGGCGGCCCCGGCGTCGCCGGCCCGGCGCAGGACGTCCACCGCCTGGGGCGAGCCGGCACCCACACCGACCGCGAGCACCAGCTCCCGGGGCCGGATCGCGGGATCCAGCACGTCCAGCACGGCGACACCGCCGACGGCGACGGCCAGCCCGCCGGGGGCCGTGTCCAGCTCCAGGGCCCCGGGCCCCACCACCGACAGCAACCGCTCCAGGGTCACCTTGTGCTCCGCCGCCGCGCCCCACCCCGGTCGCTCCCGCGCATCGCCCACGCTTCCCCCTCGCCCCACCGCCCGGCCGTGGCCCGGCCGCTTCCGGAACACGTACGACACCACAGCTCGCGCCGGCGCTCAACAGCGCACGGAGACACGAGGAAGCACGGACCACCGCCGGTGCGGCGAAGGGGGAGGGGACCGGTGCGGGGTGGCCGCACCGGCCGGGGCGGTCAGGCGTACTTCTTCAGTTCCCTGCGGGCCAGCGAGCGCTGGTGCACCTCGTCCGGGCCGTCGGCCAGCATCAGGGTGCGGGCGCTCGCGTACAGCTCGGCCAGCGGCAGGTCCTGGCTCACCCCGCCCGCGCCGTGCAGCTGGATCGCGCGGTCGAGGATGCCGACCACCGCGCGCGGCGTGGCGATCTTGATGGCCTGGATCTCCGTGTGGGCGCCCCGGTTGCCGACGGTGTCCATCAGCCAGGCCGTCTTCAGCACCAGCAGCCGCAGCTGCTCGACGGTCACCCGGGCGTCGGCGATCCAGTTCTGGACCACCCCCTGCCGGGCCAGCGTCTTGCCGAACGCGGTACGGGACACGGCCCGCCGGCACATCAGCTCGATCGCCCGCTCGGCCATACCGATCAGCCGCATGCAGTGGTGGATCCGGCCGGGGCCGAGCCGGGCCTGGGCGATGGCGAAGCCGCCGCCCTCCTCGCCGACGAGGTTGGCCACCGGCACGCGGGCGTGGTCGAAGACGACCTCGGCGTGGCCGCCGTGGGAGTGGTCCTCGTACCCGAACACCCGCATGGCGCGCCGCACGGTGACGCCCGGGGCGTCGCGCGGGACCAGGACCATGGACTGCTGGCGGCGGATGTCCGCCCCGTCCGGGTCGGTCTTGCCCATGACGATGAAGACGGCGCAGTCGGGGTTCATCGCCCCGGAGATGTACCACTTGCGGCCGGTGATGACGTACTCGTCGCCGTCCCGTTCGATGTGGGTGGTGATGTTCGTGGCGTCGGAGGAGGCCACCTCCGGCTCGGTCATCGCGAACGCCGAGCGGATCTCACCGGCGAGCAGCGGCTCCAGCCACTGCTTCCTCTGCTCCGCGCTGCCGAACTGCGCGAGCACCTCCATGTTGCCGGTGTCGGGCGCGGCGCAGTTCGTCGCGGTGGGCGCGAGGTGCGGGGAGCGGCCGGTGATCTCGGCGAGCGGCGCGTACTGGAGGTTGGTCAGCCCGGCACCGTACTCGGTGTCCGGCAGGAACAGGTTCCACAGACCCTGCCTGCGGGCCTCGGCCTTCAGTTCCTCGACCACGGCCGGGGTGTCCCAGGGGGACGCCAGCCGGGCCCGCTGCTCCTCGGCCACGGCCTCGGCCGGGTAGACGTACTCGTCCATGAAGGCGAGGAGTCTGGCGCGCAGCTCCTCGGTGCGCGCGTCGAACGCGAAGTCCATACCGGTCAGCCTTCCTGAAGAGTGGTCAGTCCGTGGTCGATGAAGACGGGGACGAGTTCGCCGATGCGGTCGAAGCCGCGGCCGACCGTCTGGCCCAGCGTGTACCGGTAGTGGATGCCCTCCAGGATCACGGCGAGCTTGAACCAGGCGAACGCCGTGTACCAGGAGACGGCGCGGACGTCGCGCCCCGAGCGCGCGGCGTACCGCTCGATCAGCTCCTGCGGGGAGGGGTGTCCCGCCGCCTCGGCGGTGGTGGAGACGGGGGACTGCGCCATGCCGAGCGGCCGGCTGTACATCACCAGCAGGCCCAGGTCGGTCAGCGGATCCCCGAGCGTGGACATCTCCCAGTCGAGAATCGCCCTGATCCGGTCGTCGTCGCCGATCAGGACGTTGTCCAGGCGGTAGTCGCCGTGGACGACGGCCGGGGCGGGGGAGGCCGGCAGCGCCCGCCCGAGGGCGGCGTGCAGCTCGTCGATGCCGGGCAGGTCGCGGTTGCGGGAGGCGTCCAGCTGCTTGCCCCAGCGGCGCAGCTGCCGGTCCAGGAAGCCCTCCGGGCGCCCGAAGTCGGCGAGGCCCACCTCGGCGGGGTCCACCGCGTGCAGCTCGACGAGCGTGTCCACGAGGGACAGCACCGCCGCGCGGGTGCGCTCCGCACCGAGCGGGGCGAGCTGCTGGGCGGTGCGGTACGGGGTGCCCTCGACGAACTCCATGACGTAGAACGGCGCGCCCAGCACGTCCTCGTCCTCGCACAGCAGCACCGGCCGCGGCACCGGCACCCGGGTGGGGTGCAGGGCGCTGATCACCCGGTGCTCGCGCCGCATGTCGTGCGCGGTGGCCAGGACATGGCCGAGCGGGGGCCGGCGTACGACCCACCGCGCGGTGCCGTCGGAGAGCGCGTAGGTGAGGTTCGACCGTCCGCCCTCGATCAGCCGGCCGGTCAGGGGGCCGCTGACCAGACCGGGGCGCTCGCGGTCGAGCAGGACGCGCAGCCGGTCCAGGTCGAGTCCGGGCGGGTGGTCGGCGCTCATACATCACTCCTACGCACGGGTGGACACTACCCGACACATGATGCCGACCGGTCGGTATGTCGTCCAGTGCGAGGGTCGAACGTGACGTGAAACGTGACGTGAGCCACGATAGGCCGTCCGCTCCCCGGACCGGGGCATCCCGGGTGCGCGGGGCCCGCGCACCCCGGGGGGTCGAGGACATGAAGGGCGTCAGCAACAGCCGCTACGGCGGACCCGAGGTGCAGTGCTGGAGGTCGAGCGCGGCGAGACCGTCCTGGTGCACGCGGCGGCCGGCGGGGTCGGCTCGCTCGCGGTCCGGCTCGCCGCCCGCACCGGCGCCCGGGTGATCGGTACCGCCGGCGAGCACCACCACGACTTCGTCCGCGGCCTCGGCGGCGAGCCGGTGACGTACGGCGGGGGCCCGGCCGAACGGGTGCGCGGGCTCGCCCCGCAGGCGTGGACGCGGTCTTCGACACCATCGGCGGGGACACGCCGAGGACCTCCGCCCACCTGCTCGCTCCCGAGGGCCGGCTCGCGTCCGTCGCCGACCCGGCGGTGGTGGGCTACGGCGGCCGGTACGCCTTCGTCCGCCCGGACACCGAGGGCCTCACCGCGCTCGCCGCGTCGGCCGGACGGGGAGTCCTCTCCGTCCACGTCCAGGGGACGCTCCCACTGGAGCGCGCGGCGGACGCCCACCGGCTGAGCGAGCGGGGCCGCACCCGCGGCAAGATCGTTGTCACCGTCGGCCAGGACACCGGCGCGGGCGGCGCCTAACGGGCGGGGCCGAGCACCAGCACGGCCGCGCACACCGCCGTCGCCACCGCGCACAGCACCGCCGCCCCCGCGTGGCGGGGGGCCAGCACGGGCGGCGGGGTGCCGGCGGACAGCGCACGGATGCGCTGGTGGGCCACCCACACGAAGGCCAGCCACAGCCCGCAGCACACCGCGCACACGACGAGCGCGCCGGAGCCGGCGCCGGCGCGCAGAGCCGACTTCACGGCGAACACGGCGGCCACGGCCGCCGACAGCGTCGTACGCCGCCAGGCCAGCCGGGTGCGCTCGGGCTGGAGCCCCGGATCCCGGCCGGCCGCGGCCGCCGTCACGTCTCCCACCCGACCAGCACCACCACGACCATCGCCACGGCCACCACCGCGACGACCAGGCTCAGCAGCACCGGGAACCGGGAGGCGGGCAGGTCCTCGCCGCGCCGCATCGCCCGCTCGCAGCGCACCCAGTGATTCACCGCCCGCAGCGAGCACAGCACCCCGGCGCCCAGCAGCGCGAGCGCGAGACCGGCCCGCCACGCCCAGCGCAGGTCCGGCAGGAACTGGTCCACCGCGAATCCACCGCCGATCAGCGCGAGCGCGGTCCGCAGCCAGGCGAGGAAGGTGCGCTCGTTGGCCAGCGAGAACCGGTAGTCGGGCGTGCCGCCTTCGTCCCGCACCTGTTCCGGCGCGAACCACAGCCGGATGTTCCGTACGAACTCGATCACGTGGCCGACCCTACCGGCGGCTCACCGGCCCGCCCGGAACGCCTTCAGACGCTCGTACGCCGCGAGCCCGTCCGGCACCCACTCCCACTCGGTGAGCCGCCGCCCGACCTCCTCCTCGGTGAGGAAAGCGTGCCACTGGACCTCCTCGGCCTGGGGCCGTACGGGCAGATCGCAGCGCACCTCGTACACCGCGGACCACCAGCTCTTCCCGGCGCCGTCGTCGTACAGGAACGTGAACAGGTGAGCCGGCCGGGGCAGCCCGCCGACGCCCAGCTCCTCCTCGGCCTCGCGCAGCGCCGCCGCGTCGTAGGACTCGCCCGCGCCGACCACCCCGCCGACGAACATGTCGTACCGGGACGGGAACACCAGTTTGGTGGCCGTGCGCCGGTGCACGAAGAGCCGTCCGTCCGCGTCCCGGGCCTGGACGAACACACAACGGTGGCGCAGCCCGCGGGCGTACGCCTCGCCGCGCGGGCACTGAGCGACGACCCGGTCGTGCTCGTCGACGATGTCGAGGATCTCGTCAGCGGGATTCATGCCCCTCATCCAATCAGGGCGGCGACTTCAGCGGCGCTGGAGGTCGCGGGCCGACGGCTCCGCCCGTGCGGGGCCGCACGGCATCGCCGGGTGCAGCCCCAGCAGCACGATGCCCGCGACCACGGCCGCCAGCCCGGCCGCCTCCCAGGCGAGCGCCCCGGTGTCGGTGCGCAGCCGGTCACCGAGGAAGCCCACCCCGCACAGGATCCCGGCGAGCGGCTCGGCCGCGGTCAGCGCGGGCAGCGACATGCGCAGGGGGGCCGTCTCGAACGCGCTCTGCACCAGGACCAGCCCGGTGATCCCGCACGCCAGCACGCCGTACGGCTGCCAGCCCGTGAACAGCTCGGTGAGTCCGCCGTCGGCGAAGCGCGTGCCGCTCACCCGGGTCAGCGCGTCCTGGATGCCGTACAGCAGGCCGGCGGCGGTGGCCAGCAGCACCGGGCCCCAGCTCATCCGGGAGCGCTTGGCGTACGCCGTCAGGATCAGCGCCACGCCGGCCACGGCCCCGATGATCAGCCAGTGCCGCAGCGGATCGGCGACCGCCGTGCCGGCGCGCGGCTCGCCCGCCAGGAGGAACGCGCTCACCCCGCCCGCGAGCAGCAGCAGCCCGGCCCAGCCCTGACGGCCGAGGGACTGTCCGGCGCGGTACCGGGAGAGGGCGAGGGCGAACAGCAGGTTGGTCGCGAGCAGCGGCTCGACCAGCGAGACCTCACCCTTGCCGAGGGCGACCGCGCCCAGCACCATGCCGGCCACCATCAGACCGAGACCGCCCAGCCAGCGCGGCATCCGCATCAGGTCGAGCAGCAGCCGGAAGGACAGGAAGTCGCTGAGCGGTGCCTGCTGGGCCGCGCTCTGCTGGAGTACGAATCCGAAGCCCAGACAACAGGCCGCGCTCACGGCGAGGACGAGAACCAGAACCGACACGCTGTGTACCTCATCATCCGGCCGGACCACGGGCGCGTAGTGGCCGACTGTAGCGTTCCCGGGACGGCATTGCCCCGGAAGCACCCGAAAACGGGCGGTTGACTCGCCATGGTCCGATGCCGGGGCGTCCCGCGCCATGGCGTACGCCACACCGGGGCGCCACGCGTTCCGCACAGCCCGTGGCATACGCCACAGGGAAGCCCGCCGACCGCGGCGGCGGACCCCCGGCCACCTGCGCCGGTCATGCCAAGTTCCGTTCCCGGCGCGGCTGTTGAAGTGCGGAGCATCAGGGTTCCGCTTGACGCGAGTCACGGCTGCGGGTTTGCTGTGCGTGATCGGTCGATGGCAGCCCGAGAAAACAGGAAGTCCCCCGGTGCCCCCTCTCCCGCCCGCGCCCGGCCTGCGCCGGGTCCTCACGGACGCGTCCGGCGACCTTGCCGGGGACGCCACCGCTGCCTTCGACGAGGACCTCGGCGACGCCGGACTCCGCACCGCACGGACCGCCCTGGCCCAGGGCCGCCGACAGGCCGCCCGCTCCCTGCTGATCCGCACCGGCGACGACTGGGACCGCCGCGGCCACCGCCTCACCGTCCTCGCCCGGGACCCCCGCGCCGCCGACCGGGCCGGTGACTGGCTGGCCGCCGAACCCGGGTCCGCCGACGCCGCCACCCTCCTCGCCCTGGCCCTCGTCCACCGCGCCGTGCGCGGCAGGGACGAACCCGACCGGGCCCGCGAGGCCTGCGACACGGCCGCCGCGCTCGCCCCGGCCGACCCCACGCCCTGGCTCGGCCGGCTGCTGCTGGCCCGCGCCCTCGGCTCCGACCGCGAGCTGCTCGGCACCTTCGCCGAGCTGCGCCGCCGCCACCCCGAGCACCACCACGCCCACCACCTGCTGATCGCCCGCCTCGCCGAACGGCCCGCGGGCGGCCGGCCGGAGGCCCACGAGGTGTACGACGTCGCCGAACTGGCCGCCGCCGAGGCCCCCGCCGACTGCCCCCTCGCCGTGCTGCCCGTCGTCGCCTACGCCGAGCGCTACCGGGTCCTGGCCGCCACCGGCCTCACCCCCGCCGACCCTGCCGCCTCCGGGCACTGGTCCGGCCCACGGGCCCGGCGCATCCTGCGCACCTGCTTCGACTGGTGGCTGGAGTGGGAGCACGACGACCACCCGCGCCGCCACCTCGACCTCAACCACCTCGCCCTCGCCCTGTCCTGCGCCGGCCGCCCGGCCGAGGCGGCGGCGCTCTTCCAGCGCATCGGCCGGCACGCCACCCGGGCACCCTGGTCCTACGTCCACCGCGACCCCTGGACGGCCTTCCGCACGGCCCGCGGCCACGCGCTCGGCCGGTAAGACACGCGCTCGGCCGGTAAGAAGAGATGACGAAAGTCTGACCGATGACCCGGATCCCTGGTCCCGCGGAGCCGCGAGTGCTCGAATGGGCCACGTGAACCCTGACCAGCCCGAGGAGCGGGACGGCCGGCCGGTCGGCCGCCGTATCTTCCTCGGCACCCTCGGCCTCGGCGCGCTCGGCGTCCTCGGCGCGCCCGTGCTGCAACGCGGTACGGAGGGCTTCCTCGCAGGTGTCGCGGGCAAGGATCCCACGGGCCTGACGGGGTTGCTGCCCAACGGCGGCGGATTCCGGTACTACTCCGTCGCCGCCTCCGTCCCGCGGCCCGGCGCCACCGCCTACCGCCTCACCGTCGACGGCCTGGTCGACCGCCCGCACAGCTACACCCTCGCCGAACTGCGCGCCCTGCCGCAGACCCGGCTGGTCAAGGACGTCCAGTGCGTCACCGGCTGGCGGGTTCCCGGCACGCCCTTCGAGGGCGTACGCCTCTCCCGGCTGCTGGACGCCGCCGGCGTCCACCCCTCCGCCCGAGCCGTCCGCTTCACCTGCTTCGACGGCACCTACACCGAGAGCCTCACCCTGGCGCAGGCCCGCCGCCCGGACGTCCTGGCCGCCCTGCGCATGCAGGACCACGACCTCGGCCACGACCACGGCGGCCCCGTCCGCCTCTACGTGGCGCCCATGTACTTCTACAAGTCGGCCAAGTGGCTCTCCGGCATCACGGTCACGGACCGCGTCCGGCCCGGCTACTGGGAGGACCTGGGCTACGACGTCGACGCCTGGGTGGGCCGCTCGAACGGACGCACCGATGCGCCTACCGACTGACGCCCCGGCCCCGCCGGGCACCCGCGTCCACCGCTTCACCCCGGCCGAGCGCCGGGTGCACCGCGGCACCGCCGCGCTGATGGGGCTGTGCGTGCTGACGGCCGCCGTCCTCTACATCCCGCAGCTGGCGATCCTGGTCGGCCGCCGTGAACTGGTCGTCCGCGTCCACGAGTGCGCGGGCCTCGCCCTGCCGGTCCCGGTCCTGCTGGGCCTCGCCTCCCGCGCCTTCCGCGCCGACCTGCGCTTCCTCAACCGCTTCGGCCCGC
This sequence comes from Streptomyces sp. Y20, assembly GCF_043195475.1. Classification (NCBI taxonomy): domain Bacteria; kingdom Bacillati; phylum Actinomycetota; class Actinomycetes; order Kitasatosporales; family Streptomycetaceae; genus Streptomyces; species Streptomyces sp. Y20. The sequence goes on along the minus strand of NZ_JBIDDP010000001.1, from coordinate 1,063,946 downwards.
ACGACCGGCTCTGGCTGCGCACCGCCCTGCGCCGCGCCACCCGGCACGCCCCGCGTCCGGCCGGCAAGTTCAACGCCGGCCAGAAGGTCTACGCCGCCTGGATCGCCGGCGCCACCCTCGTCATGCTCGGCACCGGTCTGATGATGTGGTTCACCCACCTCACCCCGCTGATGTGGCGCACGTCGGCCACCTTCGTGCACGACTGGCTGGCCCTGGCGACCGGCGTGGTCCTGGCCGGCCACATCGGCATGGCCCTCGGGGACCCGGAGGCGCGCAAGGGCCTGCGCACGGGGACGGTGAGCGAGGAGTGGGCCCGGCGGGAGCATCCGCTGTGGCGCCCCTGACCGGGCCGGCCCGGCCCCGCTGACCGTTCCTCGCCCCGGCAGCCGGGGACGGCTAGACCACGAGGGACAGCAGCAGGACCAGGCCGCCGCCGACCACCGAGATGATCGTCTCCATCACCGACCACGTCTTGAGGGTCTGCCCGACGCTCAGCCCGAAGTACTCCTTCACCAGCCAGAAACCGGCGTCGTTGACCTGGCTGAAGAAGAGCGAGCCCGCGCCGATGGCGAGGACGAGGAGGGCGGTGTGCGTGGTCGACATGTCGGCCGCGAGGGGCGCGACCAGGCCGGCCGCCGAGACCGTCGCCACCGTCGCCGAGCCGGTCGCCAGCCGGATCGCCACCGCGATCAGCCAGCCCAGCAGCAGCGCCGGGATCGACCAGTCCCTGGAGATGTCCAGGATCATCTGGCCCACCCCGGAGTCGATCAGCGTCTGCTTGAAGCCGCCGCCCGCGCCGACGATCAGCAGGATGCCGGCGATGGGCATGAGGCCCTTGTCGACGGTCCGCTGCAAACGGTCCCTGGTGAACCCTGCCGGCCGGCCCAGCGTGAAGAAGCCGACGAGCACGGCGGCGAGCAGAGCGATCAGCGGTGAACCGACGATGTCGAAGACCCGCTGGGTCCGGTCCGTGGTGTCGTCCACGACGATGTCCACCAGCGCCTTGGCCAGCATCAGCACCACCGGCAGCAGCACGGTCGCGAGCGTCGCGCCGAAACCGGGGCGGCGCTCCAGCTCGTCCGTCGCGCGCGTCGGCAGCATCCGGTCCGGCGCCGGCACGTCCACCCAGCGGGCCGCGACCTTCGAGAACAGCGGACCGGCGATGATCACCGTCGGTATGGCGACGAGGATGCCGAACGCCAGGGTCACGCCCAGGTTGGCGTGCAGCGCGTCGATCGCGACCAGCGGGCCGGGGTGCGGCGGGATCAGGCCGTGCATCACGGACAGACCGGCCAGCGCCGGGATGCCGATGCGCATCAGGGAGTAGTTGCCGCGCCTGGCGACCATCAGCACGACCGGGATCAGCAGCACGATGCCGACCTCGAAGAACAGTGGCAGACCGATCACCGAGGCGATCAGCACCATCGCCCAGGGCATCGCGCGCCCGCCCGCCCTGTCGAGGATCGTGTCGACGAGTTGGTCGGCGCCGCCGGAGTCGGCGAGCAGCTTGCCCAGGATCGCCCCGAGCGCGATCAGGACGCCGACGCCGGCCACGGTGGTGCCGAGCCCGATGGTGAAGCTGGTGATGGCCTTGTCGAGCGGCGCTCCGGCGACCGCCCCGAGCACCAGCGACCCGATGGTCAGGGCCAGGAACGCGTGGAGCTTGTACTTGGTGATGAGCAGGACGATCGCGGCGATGCCCACCAGGACGGCGATGCCCAGCTGGGCGTGTCCGGCGGAGGTGATCGGCGGAGGCGCGTCCGCTGCCAGCATCTCGACGCTGAGTCTGGTCACGGGGGTTCCCTTGCGGTTACGGAAAGGTGTTCGGGTGCTAGGCGGATGCGGCGGGAAGGGCGTCCAGCGCCCGCACGGCGCGCTCGGTGATCTCCTGCGGGCTGCCGGCGACGTCCACGGCGACTCCCGGCTCGTCCGGCTCCAGGGGCTGGAGCGTCGCGAACTGGGAGTCCAGCAGCGCGGTGGGCATGAAATGGCCCTGCCGCCCGGACATCCGCTCCTCGATCAGCTGCCGGTCCCCGGTGAGGTGCAGGAACACGACCCCGGGGGCCACCGCCCTGAGCCGGTCGCGGTACGACCGCTTCAGCGCGGAACTGCTGACCACTCCGCCCAGCCCGGCCCGGCCGTGCGCCCAGTGCCCGATGGCGTCCAGCCACGGCCACCGGTCGGCGTCCTCGAGCGGGATCCCGGCCGACATCCTGTCGATGTTGGCCTGCGGGTGGAAGTCGTCACCCTCGGCGTACGGGACGCCCAGCCGCGCGGCGAGCAGAGGACCGATCGTGGTCTTGCCCGTCCCCGCGACGCCCATCACGACGACGACCTGGGGGCTTCGCATCACTGCCTCGCTGTCTTCCTCGACATCCGACGCCCCTGCGGCGTCGCCACACTGAAACCCATTAGGTACGACGAATTCAAGACTGTGTGACATATAAGTCTGACTTTTTGTCCCCGTGATCCAGGCCGTACGCTGAGTGCATGAGCACACCGGGCCGGGGCCTGCACGGCCGTGTACTGGACACTCTCGGCCCCGCGATCACGGCGGGCGAGTACCCGCCGGGCAGCGTTCTGCGCACGGACGAGCTCGCACAGGACTTCGAGGTGTCACGCTCCGTGATGCGCGAGGCGGTCCGCGTCCTGGAGTCCATGCACCTGGTCGCGTCCCGCCGCCGGGTCGGCGTCACGGTCCGCCCGAAGGCCGAGTGGAACGTGTACGACCCCCAGGTCATCCGCTGGCGCCTCGCGGGCGCCGACCGCCCGCACCAGCTGCGCTCCCTGACCGTGCTGCGCTCCGCGGTCGAACCCGTCGCCGCCGGCCTCGCCGCCCGGCACGCCACGGCCGGGCAGTGCGCGGAACTCACCGAGTGCGCCCTCGGCATGGTGGCCAACTCCCGCGGCCACCGCCTGGACCAGTACCTGATCCACGACGTCGCCTTCCACCGGGTCGTCCTCATCGCCTCCGGCAACGAGATGTTCGCCCGCCTCGGCGACGTCGTGGCGGAGGTGCTGGCCGGACGCACCCATCACGAGGTCATGTTCGAGGACCCCGACCCGGCGGCCGTCACCCTGCACGTGCGGGTCGCGGAGGCGGTCCGCGCGGGCGACGCGGTCCGCGCCGAGGAGCTGACCCGGCAGATCACCGTGGGCGCCCTCCAGGAACTGGACATCCTGGCGCCCTGAACCGCGCCGTTCCGCCGGAGGGGGATACCGTCCGCGGCGCCTTGCCGGGGCCGCGGCCGGCGCGGCCGTCCCAGGCCGCCTACTCGTCCGGGAAGTCGCCGTCCACGTACACCCACGCCCCGTCCACCCGCTCGAACCGGCTGCGTTCCAGCAGCGAGCCGCCCCGGTAGGAGGCGCGGAAGGTCACCGTGCCCGTCGTGTGGAAGGCCGACCCGCCGGTGGAGCCGAGGACCTCGAGCCCCGTCCACCGCGTCCGCGGATCGAGGTCGAGCCGCTCCGGCCGGGTCCGGGGATGCCAGGTGCGCAGCAGGTAGTCGTTGTCGCCCCGCACGAACGCGCTGTACCGCGACCGCATCAGCAGCTCCGCCGTCGGCGCCGCGGCGGGGCCGGAGTGGAAGCGGCCGCAGCAGGCCTCGTAGGACATGGGGAGCCCGCAGGGGCACGTGCGCGAGGTCATGACCCACATTCTGCCCGCGGCCGGGCGGCGTCCGCCCGCGCGGGGGTGCACAGTGGAAGGGGCCCACCGGCGCTCCACCGGGCCGCGGCGCGCAGGGAGGAGAGACGGACGATGACCCGACCCCCCGGCAGCCGTCCTCCCGCCATCAGGGAGTGGCGGCTGAACCTCTATCTGTCCGAGCGCGATCCGGACACCACGGCCCGGATCGTCCTGGACACCGGCGACAGCGTCCTGGAGATCCGCGCGGAGGCCCGCCGCAGCCCCTACGACCCGGCGATGCCGGACATCGGCGACGAACTCGCCGCCGGCCGCGCCCTGATCGCCCTGGGCCGCATGCTGCTGCGCGCCGCCGACGGTGACCTGAGGGCGACGGGGGCCACCGGCACCGACGCCGCCCTGGCGCCGCTCTGGCTGACCCGTGAGTGACCGGGAGCCCCCCCGCCGGGGGCGACGCGAAAGGCCCCCGCGTCGCGGGGGCCCTGCTGGTGTCCGAGGGGGGACTTGAACCCCCACGCCCGATAAAGGGCACTAGCACCTCAAGCTAGCGCGTCTGCCATTCCGCCACCCGGACAAGGTGTCTGTCGTACGGGATTTCCCTTTGGTCGGGATTTTCCTCGCGGCGACGAAGGAAACATTACCAGGCTTTCCGGGGTGGCCGATCACCCCCTTCCCCGGCGCGTACCCCGGCGGCTCGCCCGTGAACGGCGTGTGACGGGCCCGGCCCCGTCTTGGGCCCGGGGTGCGCCCGGAGAGAGGATGAGAGGGACCCAGCAGTGACAGCGGGAGGATGCAGCGTGAGCGAGACGGACACGGCCAGGAGCGTCACCGGTGAGGACGAGGTCGTGGACCTCTGCCGCGAGCTGATCCGGTTCGACACCAGCAACTACGGCGACCACTCCGGACCCGGCGAGCGCAAGGCCGCCGAGTGGGTCGCGGGGAAGCTCGCCGAGGTCGGGCTGGAACCGGAGATCTACGAGTCGCACCCCGGCCGCGCCTCCACGGTGGCCCGCATCGAGGGCGAGGACCCGTCCCGGCCCGCGCTGCTGATCCACGGCCACCTGGACGTCGTACCGGCCAACGCCGACGACTGGACCCACCACCCCTTCTCCGGCGAGATCGCCGACGGGTGCGTGTGGGGGCGCGGGGGCGTCGACATGAAGGACATGGACGCCATGACGCTGGCGGTCGTGCGGGACCGGCTGCGCAGCGGGCGCCGGCCGCCGCGGGACATCGTGGTCGCCTTCCTCGCCGACGAGGAGGCGGGCGGCACGTACGGCGCCCGCTACCTGGTCGACCACCACCCCGAGCTGTTCGAGGGCGTCACGGAGGCGATCAGCGAGGTCGGCGGTTTCTCCTTCACCGTGAACGAGCAGCGGCGGCTCTACCTGATCCAGACGGCCGAGAAGGGCATGCACTGGATGAAGCTCACGGTGGCCGGGACCGCCGGGCACGGATCGATGATCCACCGCGACAACGCGATCACGGAGCTGTCCGAGGCCGTCGCCCGCGTCGGCCGGCACAAGTTCCCGGTGCGCGTCACCAAGACCACCCGGGCCTTCCTGGACGAACTGGGCGACGCGCTCGGCACCCAGCTGGACCCGGAGGACATGGAGTCCACCCTCGCCCGGCTCGGCGGCATCGCCAAGCTGATCGGCGCGACCCTCAGCAACACCGCCAACCCCACCCAGCTGAACGCCGGCTACAAGGTCAACGTCATCCCGGGCGAGGCCACCGCGCACATCGACGGCCGGTTCCTGCCCGGCCACGAGGAGGAGTTCCTGAGCGACCTCGACCGGCTGCTCGGGCCGCACGTCCGCCGCGAGGACGTGCACGCCGACAAGGCGGTCGAGACCGGCTTCGACGGCGCCCTGGTCGAGGCCATGCAGTCCGCGCTGCTCGCCGAGGACCCCACGGCCAAGGCCATCCCGTACATGCTCTCCGGCGGCACCGACGCCAAGTCCTTCGACGACCTCGGCATCCGCGGCTTCGGCTTCGCGCCCCTGAAGCTGCCGCCGGAGCTGGACTTCGCGGGCATGTTCCACGGCGTGGACGAACGGGTACCGGTGGACGGGCTGCGGTTCGGCGTCCGCGTGCTGGACCGGTTCATCGACGCGTCCTGAGGCCGCCTGCCCCGGACGGCCGGGCACACGATCGGGCAGCCGTGCGAGATCGCCCGAGAGGGTGAATGCGACGATAGGTTCGTAGCTTCATCAGTCCCTCCTCGTTACCGCTGATGTGACCTCGCACCTTGGGGTCGCACTGCCAACTAGGAGGAATAATGATCAAGAAGGTCGTCGCCGCCGCGGCTGCCACCGGTGGGCTGCTCCTCGCGGGCGCGGGCCTCGCCGCCGCCGACGCCGGTGCCCAGGGTACCGCCGTGGGTTCCCCGGGCGTGGTCTCGGGCAACGTCATCCAGGTGCCCGTGCACGTCCCGGTGAATGTGTGCGGCAACACGATCAATGTGATCGGGCTCCTGAACCCCGCCTTCGGCAACGCCTGCCTCAACAAGTGAGGCGGGCTCCCCGCGGGACATCCCTCCCGAGGGGGCCTCTTTCCTGAGCGGTCGGCCGTCCGTCCTCGACGGGGCCGGTCCTTCACCATCGAAGGCAGGGGGGAATTCCAGCATGCGATACAGCACGCGCAAAGGCCTGATGACCATGGCCGCCGCGACCGGCGTGCTCGCCGCCGCGAGCGGCTACGCACACGCCGACTCGACCGCCGCCGGCACCGCCGCCGGCTCGCCCGGCGTACTGTCCGGCAACACGGTGCAGGTACCGGTACACGTCCCGGTGAACGTCTGCGGCGACACGGTCGACGTCATCGGGCTCCTCAACCCGTCGGCGGGCAACGCCTGCGCCCAGCGCGGCGGCACCTCGGCGGAGCGCCACAGCGGCTCCGGCGGCTCGCACGCGGGCGGCGCGAGCGCCGGCTCGCCGGGCGTCGGCTCCGGCAACACCGTGCAGGTGCCGATCGACGTCCCGGTGAGCGTGTGCGGCGACAGCGTCGACGTCATCGGGGCGGGCAACGCCACCGCGGGCGACGACTGCGGCAACGGCGGCGGGCACTCCGCGCCGCCGCCGGGCGGTGGACACGGCAACCCGCCCGGGAAGCCGGTCACACCCGGCCACCCGGCCCGACCCGGTCACCGGATCCACCCCGAACACCCTGGTGATTCCGGTCACTCCGCCCACCGGCAGGCCTCGCGGCACCAGGCCCAGTGGACGGGTCGCGCCGACCGGCCCCCGACCACCGCCCAGCTCGCCCACACCGGCAACGGCATGCCGCTCGGCCTCGCGCTGCCGGCCGCCGGGGGCGCGCTGCTCGCGGGCGCCCTGCTCTACCGCAAGGCGCGGTCCGCGGCGTAACCGACACACCCGGCACGAAGGCGGCACGGCCCCCGGCAGGGCGGTGATCGCCCGGGAGAACGGAGCGGGCCCTGCCATGCCGGCGGGGCCCGCTCCGTTCAGTTGTCCCGCGTCACCACGTGGCACGCACCTGGCGGATGATCCGCCGGCGCAACCGCACCCTGCGGCTGCCGTCGCGCAGCAGGCTCAGTCGGTCCAACTCCCAGTGTCCGTACTCGGCATGGTCGGTCAGCAGACGTGTCGCCTCCTTGCGGGAGACCCCGCGAGGCACGTACACGTCGACAAATTCGTATTCCGGCATCGCATCTATTGTGCGGGCTGGTGCCCGGTACGGATAGCGTCTGCACTATGTCTGATGCTGCGCAGCCCACCGCTGCCGAGGTACGCGCCGCCGCCGAGGCGGTCAAGACCGCGCTCGACCGCCATCTGGCTGCGGTCGAACGCCGGTCGGGGGAGGACGACCCGGCCGTCTCCGAGGCGTTCAACCAGCTGGCCGCTGCCGCCGAGGTGTACGACGAGCTGCTCTACGACCGCTACGACGAGGTCACGCCCTTCGAGATCCCCGGCGCGGAGGACGCCCTGCCGCCGTACGCCGGACCCGACGAACCGAACGCGATCAGTGTGCTGATCCGCCGCGACTACACCGTGGCGGAACCGCCGCGGCTGCTCGCCCAGGCCCAGCGGATCGAGGCGGCGGAGTACGACGGCGGCGTGGACGACGACGGGGCCGCCCGCTCCGTCCCCGGAGCGCTCGGCATCCTCTTCGGCGAGTTCGAACCGGACGAGATCGCCTCCCGGCACAAGGAGTTCGGCCTGGAGGAGGGCGACTCCACGCTGTGGGTCACCGCCGCGGAGGAACCACCCGAGGCCGGGGAGTGGCTGGAGGCGCCGTTCGAGCACTTCGACCCGCAGCAGGTGGTGTGCCGCTTCGACGTGAGCGCGGTGTTCGACGACGAGGCCTCCGACATCGAGGACGACGACATCGACTTCGTCGAGGAGGACCACGAGGGCGAGGACGGCGACGAGGACGAGCTGGAGCCGCTCGACGCCGAGAAGTGAGCGGCGTGGCGGCGCCGCGGGGGGCCGGGCCCCCTACGGCGCCGCCGGTTCCCCCCGCGCGCTGACCGTCCGCGCCGCGGACCCGGGCGAGGGGGTCAGGGCGTCGGGGTCTGTGTCCGCAGCAGGGCCCGCAGCCGGGTCGTGCGGGGTTTGGCGGCAATTTCCGCGACCGCCTTCGGCAGCGCCTGGTCCACGCCGTGCACCACGGACAGATGCCGGTCCGCCCGCCCGAACGCGGTGTACACCCATGGTCTGCTGAGAGCCTGCGCGGCGTCGCCGGGCAGCACCACGACCGCCGCCGGCCAGCGCGCGCCCACCGCCTGGTGCGCGGTCAGCGCCCAGCCGTGCCGCACACCGCTCTCCACCCGCTCCCGGGGTACGACGACGGGGGCGCCCGCGCACGACAGGTGCAGTCCGTCGGCGTCGGCCCTCACCACCACGCCCGGCACCGTACGGCCCGGCGCGGGGGAGTAGGCGACCCGGTCACCGGGGTCGAAGCCGCCGAACCGCCCGGGGCCGGGGTTGAGCCGTTCCTTCAGCGCGGAGTTGAGGGCACGGGTGCCCGCTGCGCCTCCGTGGCCCGGGGTGATCACCACGGTCTGGTCGGCCGGCACGCCGATCGCCCGCGGCACCGAGTCCGCGACCAGCTGCACGGTCCGGTGCACGGCCTCGCCGGCGTCCCGCACCGGCACGATCACGACCTCCTTGCCCGGGGCGGCGACCTGGTTCAGCTCGCCGACGCCGATGCCGGACACCAGCTCCCCGAGCGGACCCGGGTCCGGCACGCGGGACACGGTGTGCGGGCAGACGCGGGCCGCGAGCAGGTCCGCGAAGACCCGGCCCGGACCGGCCGACCACAGGACCGACGGGTCTCCGCTCAGCACCAGCCGGGCCCCGTCGGGCAGCGACTCCACCAGCATCGCGGCGGCCTCCACGTCGAGCTGGGGTGCGTCCAGCACGATCAGCAGGTCGAGTTCGAGGGCGCCCTCCGCGTCCCGGCCCGGCCCCTCGTCGCCGGACAGCAGACCGGCGACCGTGCCCACCCCCTGCTCCGCCGGGCCGCCACCCAGCGACGCGGCCAGGCGCCGGCAGCCGTCGGGCGTGTGGCAGACGGCGAAGGCCCGCAGTCCCGCGGCGGTGGCGGCACCGAGCAGCGCGGCCGGTTCGGCGCGGGCCGCCTCCCCGCCGGTGTGCAGCACCAGGCCGTGCCCGGCGACCGCGCGGGCCAGCTCGGCCGCACCGCCGGACACCCCGGAGGCGGCCGCCTCCCAGGCCTGACCGGGATCCGGCGACCGGGAGTCGACCAGCCGGGCCAGGCCGTCGGCGAGGCTCTCCTCGGCCATGGCGTAGCGCTCCAGGCCGGCCAGGACCCGGACCGGCCGCTCCTGCTCCTCCTCGCTGTCCCGGGGGTCGGGGGCGCCGGTCTCCTCCAGGGCGTCCTGGAACACCAGGGCCTCGCCCTCGGCGAGCGCGCTCTGCACCGCCGCGTCCGCGTCCGGCACCGCCTGCCGGGTCAGTGCCGCGGTGAGCGTGGGCAGTTCCAGGGCGGTGTGCCCGGCCAGGGCCGCCTGTTCCAGCAGCCAGACGGTCAGCGCGCGGCCGCGCCGTTCGTCGTCGGGGCCGCATGCGGCGCCGAGCAGTGCCCGCGCGAACCCGTCGGCCTGCTCCGGCCGGACACCGCCGACCCGGAGCAGCTGCCAGGGGTCCTCCCGGAGCGTGGTGCCGGCGTCCTCGCCGAGCGCCGCGGCCACCTGCGGGGCCAGGCCGTCGGGCGCGCCGCCCTCGGTCAGTACCCGGCGCACGGCCTCCACGGCCTCCGGAGCGGGAGCACCGGGCGCGGCCACGGCTGGGGCCGGCTGGGGCCTGCGCACGGGCTCCGGTGCGGGGCGGCGCGGTGCCGGTGCGGACTCGGCGAACACCGCGGCCACCGGCTTCTCACCGCTCTCCACGGCCCGTACCGCCGCGAGCAGGTCGGCCGCCTTGCCGCTGAGCTTGGCCCCGGCAGCGACCGGGCCTGCCTTCTCGGCCTTGCGCCGCTCGATCCGCTCCCGCTCGATCCGCTGCGCGGCCAACTCGGCCTCCGCCTCGGACACCCCGCCCGCGGCGCCGCCGCCGCCCTCGGTGTCCACGCCGCCCGCTGGACCGGCCTCCGCCGCGGCCTCCCCGCCGCCGTCGGCACCGGCCGGCACGGGCGCTTCCACGCCGGACTCGGCGCCGGACTCGGCAGAAGCTTCCTCACGGCCCGAGGAGCGCGGGGAGCCCGGGGAGGCCGGGGAGGCCAGGGCGTCGTCCCTCGCCGGGGCCCCCGTACGCTCCTCTGAAGCGGCGGAGCCAGAGGCCCCGGCCTCCGCACCCCTCCCGGAACCTGCGTCCGCCGCGCCCCCGGCACCCTCCACGCCGCCCGCGCCCCCCTCAGCCCGAGCCTGAGCGCCCCCGGCCTCTTCGGCGTGCCCGGTGCCGTCCCGGTCCTCCGTGGTGGCCCGGCCGGCCGGGTCGCCCGTGCTCCCGGCCGGGGCGGCTCCCGTGTCCGGTGTCCCCGGCCCGGCTTTCTCCGTGGTCTCCGGCTCCGTGCTCACAGCGTGCTCCAGTCGTGATCGGGATAGCGGTGCACGGGCGCCGACACATCGTCCAGCGCCCGGCAGATCTCGTCAGGAAGACTAAGGGCCTCCACTGACAGCGCGGCCGCGAGCTGCTGCCCGTTGCGCGCGCCGACGATCGGCGCGGCCACCCCGGGCCGGTCCCGGATCCAGGCGAGGGCCACCTGGAGCGGGGTGACGGCGAGACCGTCCGCGGCCGTGGTCACCGCGTCCACGATGCGGGTCGCCGTGTCGTCCAGGTACGGCTCGACGAACGGCGCCAGATGCTCGGAGGCACCGCGGGAGTCCTGGGGTGTGCTGTGCCGGTACTTGCCGGTCAGCACGCCCCGGCCCAGCGGGGAGGACGGCAGCAGGCCGACGCCGAGGTCGAGCGCGGCGGGCAGCACCTCGCGCTCCACGCCCCGCTGGAGCAGCGAGTACTCCATCTGCGTGCTGGCCAGCCGGGTGCGCGTGCCCGGCGCCGCGAGCTGCCAGGTGGCGGCCTTGGCCAGCTGCCAGCCGCAGAAGTTGGACACCCCCGCATACCGGGCGCGGCCGGTGCTCACCGCGAGGTCGAGAGCCTGGAGGGTCTCCTCCAGCGGGGTGTCGGGGTCGTAGGCGTGGACGTGCCACACGTCGACGTACTCCGTGCCCAGGCGGGCCAGGGAGGCGTCGAGCGCGGCGAGCAGATGGCCCCGGGAACCGTCGAAACGACGGTCGGGATCGGGGACGCTGCCCGCCTTGGTGGAGATGACCAGGTCGCGGCGCGCCACCAGTTTCTCCATGAGCTGCCCGAGCAGGTACTCCGCCTCCCCGTCGCCGTACACGTCCGCAGTGTCGACGAGGGTGCCGCCGGCCTCCCAGAACGCCTTCAGCATGTCCGCGGCGTCGTGCTCGTCGGTGCCCCGGCCCCAGGTGAGGGTGCCGAGTCCGATGCGGGACACGCGAAGGCCGGTCCGGCCGAGATGCCTCTGCTCCATGCCCGCGACATTACTGGCCGCGCCCGCTGCCGTGGGTTGCCTGTGGATAACGTCCCGGGCCCCGGGCGAACGACCCGGTCGCGCCCGGTGTGCGGGCTCCGGCGGCCCGCCGCGCGCCGCTTCGGCCGTCCCGCCGCCGGCGCCCCGCCCGCCCCGCGCGCCGCGCGATCCACCCGGCTGTCCCCGGCCACGCCCTGCTCCCGGCGCCCGGTCCCGCGCTAAGGTCTGCGCACAGGGACGTTACTCATCGGTAAGGGGAATCGCGCATGCAGCTCGGGATCAACCTCGGCTACTGGGGTGCCGGAATGGACGGCGACAATCTGGCCGTGGCGCAGGAGGCCGACCGGCTGGGCTACTCCGTGTGCTGGGCCGCCGAGGCGTACGGCTCCGACGCGGCGACGGTGCTCAGCTGGGTCGCCGCGCAGACCGAGCGCATCGACGTCGGCTCGGCCATCTTCCAGATCCCGGCCCGCCAGCCCGCGATGACGGCGATGACCGCGGCCACGCTGGACTCCCTGTCCGGCGGCCGGTTCCGCCTCGGCCTCGGCGTCTCCGGCCCCCAGGTCTCCGAGGGCTGGTACGGCGTCAAGTTCGACAAGCCGCTGGCCCGCACCCGCGAGTACGTGGAGATCGTCCGCCGGGCGATGACCCGGGAGCGGCTGACGTACGAGGGCGAGCACTGGACGCTGCCGCTGCCCGGCGGCCCGGGCAAGCCGATCAAGCTGACCGTGCACCCGCAGCGTGAGCACATCCCGCTGTACATCGCCGCGATCGGTCCGAAGAACCTGGAGCAGACCGGCGAGATCGCCGACGGCGCGCTGCTGATCTTCCCCTCCGCCGAGCACCTGGAGGAGACCACGGTCGCATACCTGCGCGCGGGCCGGGAGAAGGCCGGCCTCACTCTCGACGGGTTCGACGTGTGCCCGACCCTGCCGATCGCCCTCGGCGACGACAAGGACGTGTCCCGGCTCGCCGACACCTTCCGCCCGTACACCGCGCTGTACGTCGGCGGCATGGGCAGCCCGAAGCAGAACTTCTACAACCAGCTCGCCCAGCGCATGGGATACGAGAAGGAGGCGGCCGAGATCCAGCGGAAGTACCTCTCCGGGGACAAGCAGGGCGCCGCCGCCGCGGTCCCGCAGGAGCTCGTCGACAGCACCACGCTGCTCGGTTCCGTCGACCGCATCGCCGACCGGATGAAGGCCTACGCCGCCGCCGGGGTCACCACCCTCAGCCTGGCCCCGGCCGGCTTCACGCTGGACGAGCGGCTCGCGTCCCTGCGGGCCGGCAGCGAGGCCCTGGAGCGCGCCGGGCTCGCGTAGAAGAAGTTCAGCGGCCGTGGTGGGGGCTCGGGGGTCTTCCCCGCCACGGCCGTCACCCGGAACAACGCGTCCGGCGCCGAGCGGTTACGACTCCGGTGGCCCTTCTTCCGGCCGATCCGGTCCGCACACCGGTCCGGCATGACTCCCGCCCGGCCTCACAGCCAGCCGCGCCGCTTGAACAGCCGGTACAGCACCGTCTCCAGGACCGCCATCACCACGATCACCACGGGGTACGACCACACCCAGTGCAGCTCCGGCATGTGGTCGAAGTTCATGCCGTAGATGCCCGCGATCATCGTCGGGACCGCTGCCATCGCCGCCCACGCGGAGATCTTCCGCATGTCGTCGTTCTGCCGCACACTCATCTGCGCCAGATGAGCCGACAGGATGTCCGACACCAGCCGGTCCAGGGCCTCCACGGACTCGTTCACGCGCGTGAGGTGGTCGCCCACGTCCCGGAAGAACGGTCGCGCCTTGTCGTGCACGAACGGCACCCCACCGCCGGTCGGGCCGTTGCCGGACAGCCGGGACAGCGGCAGCGCCAGCGGCCCGGTGGCCCGCCGGAACTCAAGGACCTGCCGCTTGAAGGTGTAGATCCGGGACGCGATGTTGCGCGACCCCCCGATGTCCGGCCGGAACACCTCCGCCTCCAGCTCGTCCAGGTCGGTCTGCAGCTCCGTCGCCACTTCCAGATAGTGGTCGACGGTGGCGTCCGCGATCGCGTACAGGACCGAGGTGGGGCCCTTGTCGAGCAGCTCGGGCTCCTCCTCCAGCCGGTGCCGCACGGCGGCCAGCGGGGCGCCCTCGCCGTGCCGTACGGTCACCACGAAGCAGTCACCGATGAAGATCATCACCTCGCCGGCCGAGACGGCGTCGCTGCTGGGCTCGTACACGACCGGTTTCAGCACCAGGAACAGCGAGTCGTCGTACACCTCCAGCTTGGGCCGCTGATGGGCCTTGAGGGCGTCCTCCACGGCCAGCGGATGCAGTCCGAACTCCCTGGTGACCAGGTCGAACTCCCGCTCGGACGGTTCGTGCAGCCCGATCCATACGAAGCCGCCCGCCGCCCTCGCCTCGGCGAGCGCGTCGGACAGGTCCTCCGGGCCCTCGGTACGGTGCCCCTGCCGGTAGATGGCGCAGTCCACGATCACGCGGAGCATTCTCCCTTCGGCCGATCATCGGCACATCACGTGATGCGCCTACCCTGTCCGCATGCCCACGCTGATCCTCGTAAGGCACGGACGTTCCACTGCCAACACCTCTGGCCTCCTCGCCGGCTGGACGCCCGGCGTCGCCCTGGACGAGCGCGGCATCGCGCAGGCCGCCGCGCTGCCCGGCCGGCTCGCCGGCCTGCCGCTCCGCGAAGTGGTCGTCAGCCCGCTCCAGCGCTGCCAGGAGACCGTGCGGCCGCTGCTCGACGCCCGCCCGGAGCTGCGCGCCCACACCGACGAGCGGATCGGTGAGTGCCACTACGGGGACTGGACCGGCCGCAAGCTCGCCGAACTGACGGACGAGCCGCTGATGGAGGTCGTCCAAACCCACCCGTCCGCCGCCGCCTTCCCCGGCGGTGAGTCGATGCGGTCCATGCAGACCCGCGCCGCCGAGGCCGTACGCGAGTGGAACGCGCGCGTGGAGCGCGATCACGGCGCTGACGCCGTCTACCTCATGTGCTCCCACGGCGACATCATCAAGTCGCTCGTCGCCGACGCCCTGGGGCTCCATCTCGACCTCTTCCAGCGGGTTTCCGTCGAGCCGTGTTCCGTCACCGCGATCCGCTACACCCGCCTGCGGCCGTTCCTCGTCCGCCTCGGCGACACCGGGGATTTCGCTTCGCTCGTCCCGCGCGAGGAACACGGCGAGGGCGACGCACCGGTCGGGGGTGGTGCGGGCGCACCGTGATCGTCGGCCGCAGTAGGGTGAAGCGGTCCGCACGGGCCGCGCATCCGCGAACAGCCGTGAACCCGAATGACCCGCACCGCACCTCTCGAATCAATGGAGACAGGACGTGTCCCGTCAGGTGTTCCTCTACGACCAGCCGGACCGCTTCGTGGCCGGCACGGTCGGACTGCCCGGGCGCCGTACGTTCTTCCTCCAGGCCACCGCAGGCCCCCGGGTGACCAGCGTGGTCCTGGAGAAGACCCAGGTCGCCGCGCTCGCCGAGCGCATGGACGAACTGCTCGACGAGGTCGTACGGCGCAGTGGCGGCAGCGCCGCCGTGCCCGCCGTGGCGCCCTCGGAGATCAGCGACACCGCCCCGCTGGAGAGCCCCGTCGAGGAGGAGTTCCGCGTCGGCACCATGGCGCTGGCCTGGGACGGCGAGGACCAGCGCATGATCGTCGAGGCGCAGGCTCTGGTCGAGCTGGACGCCGACACCGAGGAGGACCTCGCCGAGGCCGAGGAGCGGCTGCTCCAGGACGAGGAGAACGGGCCCCCGATGCTGCGGGTCCGGCTGACCGGAGCGCAGGCCCGGGCCTTCGCCAAGCGCGCCCTCGACATCGTCAACGCCGGACGGCCGCCGTGCCCGCTGTGCAGCCTCCCGCTCGATCCGGAAGGACACGTATGTCCGCGCCAGAACGGATACCGCCGCGGAGCGTGACGGCGGACCCGAACCCCGCCGAGCTGCTCGCGCGCGGTGAGCTGACCGTGCGCGGGCGCATCCGCGAGGCGTCCAACGCGGCGCTGTTCTGCACGGTCGCCCTGGACGGCCGGGAAGCCTCCTGCGTGTACAAGCCGGTGGCGGGGGAGAGGCCCCTGTGGGACTTCCCCGACGGCCACCTCGCCGGCCGTGAGGTGGCCGCCTACGAGGTCTCCGAGGCCACCGGCTGGGGGCTCGTGCCGCCGACCGTGCTGCGCGACGGACCGTACGGCGAGGGCATGTGCCAGCTCTGGATCGACGTCAGCCCCGAGGCGGAGCTGCTCGCCCTGGTGGACGGCGAGGAACCGGAGCCGGGCTGGAAGGCGATCGGGTTCGCCGAGGTCGGTGAGGGACGCACCGCGCTGCTGGTGCACGCCGACGACGAGCGGCTGCGCCGGCTCGCCGTCCTCGACGCGGTGATCAACAACGCCGACCGCAAGGGCGGCCATCTGCTGCCCACCGCCGACGGGCGGCTCTACGGTATCGACCACGGCGTCACCTTCAACGTCGAGAACAAGCTGCGCACGCTGCTGTGGGGCTGGGCCGGGGAACCCCTGACCGCGGAGGCCGTCGGTGTCCTCAAGGGGCTGCGGGACGCCCTGGACGGGCCGCTGGGCGAGCGGCTGGGCGGGCTGGTCACGAAGGCCGAGACGGACGCCACGCGCGCGCGTGTCGAAGCGCTGCTCGCCTCGGGCCTGCACCCGGAGCCGAGCGGGGAGTGGCCGGCGATCCCCTGGCCGCCCGTGTGAGGGCCGCGCCCGTGCGGGTCAGCACATTCGGCGCCGAGACGCAAGAGCGCGGAACCGGCCGTCCGGCCCGATCTCGTTCGTACGCGCAGCTCTACGCCGGTTAGGCTCATGTACATGCATGCCTGGCCCGCTTCCGAGGTCCCCGCCCTGCCTGGTCAGGGCCGCGACCTGAGGATCCACGACACCGCGACCGGCGGTCCGGTCACCCTCGACCCCGGTCCCGTCGCCCGAATCTATGTCTGCGGCATCACCCCGTACGACGCGACCCACATGGGTCACGCGGCGACCTACAACGCGTTCGACCTCGTCCAGCGCGTGTGGCTCGACACCAAGCGGCAGGTCCACTACGTCCAGAACGTCACCGACGTCGACGATCCGCTGCTGGAGCGCGCGGAGCGGGACGGCGTCGACTGGGTCGCCCTCGCCGAGAAGGAGACGGCCCTCTTCCGCGAGGACATGACCGCCCTGCGGATGCTCCCGCCGCGGCACTACATAGGCGCCGTCGAGGCGATACCCGGCATCGTGCCGCTGGTGGAACGACTGCGCGACCTCGGCGCGGCCTACGAGCTCGACGGGGACGTCTACTTCTCCGTCGAGTCCGACCCGCACTTCGGCACGGTCTCGAACCTGGACGCCGCCGCCATGCGGCTGCTGTCCGCCGAGCGCGGCGGCGACCCGGACCGTCCGGGCAAGAAGAACCCACTGGACCCGATGCTGTGGTCGGCGGCCCGGCCCGGCGAGCCCAGCTGGGACGGCGGCACCCTCGGCCGGGGCCGGCCCGGCTGGCACATCGAGTGCGTGGCCATCGCCCTCGACCACCTCGGCATGGGCTTCGACGTCCAGGGCGGCGGCTCAGACCTGGCCTTCCCGCACCACGAGATGGGCGCCTCGCACGCCCAGGTGCTCACCGGCGAGTTCCCGATGGCCCGGGCGTACGTGCACGCCGGCATGGTCGCCCTGGACGGCGAGAAGATGTCCAAGTCCAAGGGGAACCTGGTGTTCATCTCGCGGCTGCGCCGCGACGGCGTCGACCCGGCGGCGATCCGGCTCGCGCTGCTGGCCCACCACTACCGTGCCGACTGGGAGTGGACCGACCAGGTCCTCCAGGACGCCGTGGCCCGTCTCGGCCGCTGGCGCGCGGCCGTCTCCCGGCCCGACGGCCCGTCCGCCGACGCGCTCGTGGAGGAGATCCGCGAGGCACTGGCCGACGACCTGGACGCACCGGCCGCGCTCGCCGCGGTGGACCGCTGGGCGGCCCGGCAGGAGCGGGACGGCGGCACCGACCCCGGCGCCCCCGGCCTGACCTCCCGAGCCGTCGACGCACTGCTCGGCGTGGCGCTCTAGAAAGTGCCCCTGCGGCCGCTCACGCCCGCGCGAGCGGCCGCAGGCGCCGGCGCGACCGCCCGGGCCGGGTCGGCGGCAGAGAGCTGACCGGGGCACACGGACCCGCGCGGACCGATCACCACTCCCGCTGACCGGCACGACCACTCCTCCGGAGCCGGCACGCCGCTCACGTGTCTCACACGAGCCGGGTCAGGGCCGCTCCCGCCGAGCCGGCACGCGCAGTCACACCTACGAGCGCGGACCGGTTACGGCCGGTCCGCGGCCGTCCGTGCCGGTCCCGCGGAAGTGGGCGTGCCGGGCCGGCGGGAGCGGCCGTGACCGGTTCGCGTGAGCCGCTCCCGGAACCCCAGGAGTTCCCACCGCAGACGCACCACCGCCCTGGCCGGCCTCAGGCCGCTGACCGGTCGTGCCGGGTCCGCGTGAGCGGCTGTGACGGGGTTCGTGCGGCCGGCCGGCCGTGCAGGTCCGCGCCGGGTCCGTGCGATCGGCCGTGAGTGGTCCGCACGAGCTGCCGCGAGGGGTGCGCACGAAGCGTCGTGAGCGGCGGTCCGTGTGCCGGCCGTGCCGCGCTCGCGCGGCTGGGGCGCGCAACCGGTCCGCGCGGCCGGCCCCCGAGCGCCGGTTGCCCTCCGCAGCGGCGGCCGTACGACGCAGAGGGGCGGTACGCGCGCCGCGTACCACCCCTCTCCGTGTGTCCGCTCAGTCCTCGGCGGCGTCACCCTTGTCCTGGTCGTCGCCCTCGGCCGCGTCCGGCCTGGGCGGCTTCGCCGGGCGGGTCCGGCCGCCCGGGCTGTCCCGCAGGAACGAGCCGCCCTCCCCGCCCTCCGCGGTGGCGTGGCCGCCCGGCGGGCCGATGTCCCGCCGCCGCAGGTACCGCTCGAACTCGCGGGCGATGGCCTCGCCCGACGCCTCCGGCAGCTCCGCGGTGTCCCGGGCCTCCTCGAGCGACTGGACGTACTCGGCGACCTCGTTGTCCTCGGCGGCCAGCTGGTCCACGCCCACCTGCCAGGCCCGCGCGTCCTCGGGCAGCTCACCGAGCGGAAGGCGCACGTCGAGCAGGTCCTCCAGACGGTTGAGAAGTGCCAGCGTGGCCTTGGGGTTGGGCGGCTGGGAGACGTAGTGCGGTACGGCCGCCCACAGCGAGACCGTCGGGACACCGGCGTGCGTGCACGCCTCCTGGAGGACGCCGACGATGCCCGTGGGGCCCTCGTACTTGGTCTCCTCCAGGTCCATCCGCTGGGCCAGGTCCGGGTCGGAGGTGACCCCGCTGACCGGCACCGGCCGCGTGTGCGGCGTGTCCCCGAGCAGGGCGCCCAGGATGACCACCAGCTCCACGCCCAGCTCGTGCGCGAAGCCGAGCAGTTCGTTGCAGAACGAGCGCCAGCGCATCGACGGTTCGATACCGCGCACCAGCACCAGGTCCCGAGGTTTGTCGCCGCCGACGCGGACCACCGACAGCCTGGTCGTCGGCCACGTGATCTTTCGCACACCGCCGTCCATGAACACCGTGGGGCGGTTCACCTGGAAGTCGTAGTAGTCCTCGGCGTCCAGCGCCGCGAACACCTCGCCCTTCCACTCGCGTTCGAGATGCGCGACCGCCGTGGAGGCGGCGTCGCCGGCATCGTTCCAGCCCTCGAACGCGGCCACCATGACTGGGTCGATCAGCTCGGGAACCCCCTCCAGCTCGATCACCCAGTGCCTCCTTCCGACGTGCCCTCGCTTGACTCACCAACCTTACGGCGTCCGGCGGGGGCGCCCGCAGCCCCCTCGCACGGGGGAGTGAACGGATCACTGCCCCGTTCCCCGGCCGGGAACACCCCTGCTCGGCACGCGCAAGGGCGGCCCCACCGGGGTGGGGCCGCCCTTGCGCGTGCGGGCCTACTTGCGGTCGAGGAGGTCCTGGACCTTCGTGCGGACGTCGTCCGTGGCCAGGCCGCGGATGGTCAGCGTGGTCCGGCGGCGCAGCACGTCGTCCGGAGTCTCGGCCCACTCGTGGTCGCGGGCCCAGACGACCTGGGCCCAGATCTCCGGGGCGTCGGGGTGGACCCGCTCGGCCAGCTCCGGGCTCTCGTTCGCCAGGCGGGCGATGTCGAAGGCCAGGGAGCCGTAGTGGGTGGCCAGGTGCCGGGCGGTGTCGGCGGCCATGCGCGGGCCGGGGGCCGGGTTGTCCACCAGCAGGCGGTGGGCGACCGCGCGCGGGTTGGCGACACCGGGCAGCGGCATCTTCTTCGGCAGCGAGGAGATCGGCTCGAAGTCGTCACCGAGCGGGTGCCCCGGCAGCGCCTCCAGCTTCTTCATGATCGTACGGCCGATGTGGCGGAACGTCGTCCACTTGCCGCCCGCGACGGACAGCATGCCGCCCCGGCCCTCGGTCACCACCGTCTCGCGCTTGGCCTTGGCGGTGTCGCCGGGGCCGCCCGGCAGCACCCGCAGACCGGCGAACGAGTAGGTGATGAGGTCACGCCGCAGCTGCTGGTCCCGGACGGAGAACGCGGCCTCGTCCAGGATCTGGGCTATGTCCTTCTCGGTGACGGACACGTCCGCCGGGTCGCCCTCGTACTCCTCGTCGGTGGTGCCGAGCAGCAGCATGTCCTCCCAGGGGAGGGCGAAGGTGATGCGGTACTTGTCGATCGGGGTCGCGAGCGCGGCCTTCCACGGAGAGGTGCGCTTGAGGACCAGGTGCGCGCCCTTCGACAGGCGGATGGACGGAGCCGCGTTCGGGTCCTCCAGCTTGCGCAGGTGGTCGACCCAGGGACCGGTCGCGTTCAGCACCAGGCGGGCGTTGACCCCGAACTCGTCACCGGAGGTCCGGTCCTTGAGCTCGGCGCCGGTGACCCGGCCCTGGGTGAAGCGCAGCCCGGTGACCTCGGCGTGGTTCAGGACGACCGCGCCGGCCTCGACGGCCGCGCGGACCGTCATCAGCGCCATGCGGGCGTCGTTCATCTGGTCGTCGCCGTACACGGCCACGGCCTTGAGGTTCTCGGTGCGCAGCTCGGGCACGTCCTGCGCCGCCCTGGCGGGCGAGAGGAGGTGGCCGACGCCGTCACCGAACGCGGAGAGCGCGGAGTAGGCGAAGACGCCCGCGCCGAGCTTCGCCGCGCCGTGCGGCCCGCCCTTGTACACGGGGAGGTAGAAAGTGAGCGGGTTCGCCAGGTGGGGGGCCACCTGGCGGGAGACCGCACGGCGCTCGAAGTGGTTCTCCGCCACCAGCTTCACCGCGCCGGTCTGCAGGTAGCGCAGACCGCCGTGGAGCAGCTTGGACGAGGCGGAGGAGGTGGCGCCGGCGAAGTCGCCGGCGTCGACCAGCGCCACCCTGAGACCGGACTGCGCGGCGTGCCAGGCGGTGGAGATGCCCAGGATGCCGCCGCCGATCACAAGAAGGTCGTACGACGCCTTGGCGAGCTGCTCCCTGGTCTCGGCGCGGCTCGGATTCGAGCCGGAGGCCGGGTGCGTCCCCAGGGCAGGCACGGACTTCAGGGTGGACTGACTGGTCATGTCGGGTACTTACTCCTCGTCAGAGCTGACTGAGCCGGGGGAACCGCTCAGTCCTCGTCTTCGAGCCAGCCCATGGTCCGCTCTACGGCCTTGAGCCAGTTCTTGTACTCACGGTCGCGGGTCTCCGCGTCCATGCGGGGGGTCCATTCGGCGGCCCGGCGCCAGTTGGCGCGCAGTTCGTCGGTGCTGGACCAGAAGCCGACGGCGAGGCCGGCGGCGTAGGCGGCGCCGAGGCAGGTGGTCTCGGCGACCATCGGGCGCACCACGGGGGCGTCCAGGACGTCGGCGAGGTTCTGCATCAGCAGGTTGTTGGCGGTCATGCCGCCGTCGACCTTCAGGGTCACCAGCTCGTCGCCGGAGTCCTTGACCATGGCGTCGGCGATCTCCCGCGTCTGCCAGGCGGTCGCCTCGAGGACGGCGCGCGCGAGGTGCGCCTTGGTCACGTACCGGGTCAGGCCGGCGATCACACCGCGGGCGTCGGAGCGCCAGTGCGGGGCGAACAGGCCGGAGAAGGCCGGCACGAAGTAGGCGCCGCCGTTGTCCTCGACCGAGAGCGCGAGCGTCTCGATCTCGGCGGCGGTGGAGATCAGGCCCATCTGGTCGCGCATCCACTGCACCAGCGAGCCGGTGACGGCGATGGAGCCCTCCAGGGCGTACACCGTCGGCTGCTCGCCGATCTTGTAGCCGACGGTGGTCAGCAGACCGGCGTAGGAGTTGATGATCTTGGAGCCGGTGTTCATGACCATGAAGGTGCCGGTGCCGTAGGTCGACTTCGTCTCGCCCTCGGAGAAACAGGTCTGGCCGAACAGGGCCGCCTGCTGGTCACCGAGCGCGGAGGCGACCGGGATGCCGCCGAGCAGATCGCCGAGCCGGCCGCCGGTGACCTCGCCGTACACCTCGGCGGAGGAGCGGATCTCGGGCAGGATCTGGAGGGGCACACCGATCGACTCGGCGATCTTCTCGTCCCACTGCATCGTGTGCAGGTTCATCAGCATGGTGCGGGAGGCGTTGGTGACGTCGGTGACGTGCCTGCCGCCGTCGACACCGCCGGTGAGGTTCCAGATGACCCAGCTGTCCATGGTGCCGAAGAGGATGTCGCCCGCCTCGGCGCGCTCCTTCAGGCCGTCGACGTGGTCGAGCAGCCAGCGGGCCTTGGGCCCGGCGAAGTAGGACGCGAGCGGCAGCCCGGTCTCGCGGCGGAAGCGGTCCTGGCCGACGTTGCGGCCCAGCTCGCGGCAGAGGGCGTCGGTGCGGGTGTCCTGCCAGACGATGGCGTTGTGGACGGGCTCACCGGTGTTCTTGTCCCACAGCACGGTGGTCTCGCGCTGGTTGGTGATGCCGATGGCCTTGATGTCGTCGCGGGTGATGCCGGCCTTCTCGACGGCTCCGGCGACGACCTCCTGGACGTTGGTCCAGATCTCGTTGGCGTTGTGCTCGACCCAGCCCGGCTTGGGGAAGATCTGCTCGTGCTCCTTCTGGTCGACGGAGACGATGCGGCCGTCCCGGTCGAAGACGATGCAGCGCGAGGAGGTCGTGCCCTGGTCGATGGCGGCGATGAACGGGCCTGCGGTGTGGGCGTCGGTCACTGTGTGCTCCTGAAAGGTCCGTGGTGGTGGGGCTGTACGTACGGCGCGTACGCGAAGGCTCGGGGGCTTCCTAGGCGAACGCGACGTTGTAGATGCCTGCGGCGATCGCGGCGCCGATCAGCGGACCGACCACCGGGATCCAGGCGTAGCTCCAGTCGGAACCGCCCTTGTTGGGCAGCGGCAGGAGGGCGTGCACGATGCGCGGGCCCAGGTCACGGGCCGGGTTGATGGCGTAGCCCGTCGGGCCGCCCAGGGAGAGGCCGATCGACACGACCACGAGCGCGGTGATCAGTCCGCCGAGGACGCCGAGGCCGTTGCCCTTGTCGTTCAGGCCCTGGGTGAGGACCGCGAGGATCAGCACGACGGTGCCGATGATCTCCGTGGCGAGGTTCTGCACCACGTTGCGGATCTCCGGACCGGTGGAGAAGATGCCGAGGACCGGGCCGGCGCCCTTCTCCTGGGCCTCCACGGCCTTCACGGAGGTGTCCTGCGCGCCCGGACCGCCGACGATCTCCTTGTCGGTCAGGTGCGCCTGGAACTGTCCGTAGTAGGCGACCCACACCAGGGCCGCGCCGATCACGGCGCCGAGCAGCTGGCCGGCGAAGTAGGTCGGGACGTTGCTCCAGTCGCTGTCCTTGATGGCCAGGGCGACGGTGACGGCCGGGTTGAGGTGGGCGCCGGACAGCGGTCCGGAGATGTACACGGCCGTCATGACGGCGAAGCCCCACCCGAAGGCGATGGCGAGCCAACCGGCGTTACGGGCCTTGGAGGCCTTCAGCGTGACAGCGGCACAGACGCCGCCGCCGAGCAGGATGAGTATGGCGGTACCGATGGTCTCGCCGATGAAGATGTCGGAGCTGGACACCCGCGACTCCTTTGTCCTTCGTCCAGGGGTAGCCGGACCCCGGTTCCCGCCGGGGGTCTGGCGCCCTCAGGGGGTGAGAGCTGGCCGGCCTCTGGCGTTGTCACACTCTAGCGCGTATTGCCGGTAGGTGTTCGACAATGCCGACCGATGGACGGGAGTCTTGCTTCGGCGTTACGCGTGCGTCAAGGGTTCTGTTATCGAAAACAGGATCGTTATTGATCGCTACGGCCTATCGGCCTTCGGGTGCAGACCGGGTGCGGGGATACATTGTGATCCTGTTTGTCCGTTTCAGGGTAGGTCGGCAGCCGGAACGCCGCCTGACGTCCCGGTCGTTCCGTGCCTCAGCCCCTGCTCAGAACCGTCCGGCGCCCAGGTCGCGGGAGACCGCGCGGGCGCAGTCCCGCACCGCCGCGATCAGCTCCGGGCGCAGCTTGCCCTCCCGGCACAGCCGTTCCACGGCCCCGGTGATGCCGACCGCGCCCACGGGCATGCGGCGCCGGTCGTGGATGGGGGCGGCGAGCGAGGCCACTCCCTCCCAGGTCTCCTCCACGTCTGCGGCGTACCCACGCGCGCGCGTGACGTCCAGGAGGTGCTCGAAGTCCCCGGGGTCGCACACCGTGCGGTCCGTGAACGCCTTCCGGTCGGCCTCCAGCGCCTCGCTGTGCGCCACCGGGTCGTAGGCCGACAGCACCTTGCCCAGTGCCGTGGAGTGCAGCGGCTGCATGGCGCCGATCTCCAGCACCTGCCGGCTGTCGTCGGGCCGGAAGACGTGGTGCACGATCAGGACGCCCTGCTGGTGCAGGACGCCCAGGTACACGCTCTCGCCGCTGGAGCGGGCCAGGTCGTCGGCCCACACCAGGGCCCGGGCCCGCAGTTCGTGCACGTCCAGGTAGGTGGTGCCGAGGCGCAGCAGCTCCGCGCCCAGCTGGTAGCGCCCCGAGGCGTCGTCCTGCTCCACGAAGCCCTCGTGCTGGAGGGTGCGCAGGATGCCGTGGGCGGTGCCCTTGGCGAGGCCCAGCGACGAGGCGATGTCCGAGAGGCCGAGCCGCCGCTCGCCGCCCGCGAGCAGCCGCAGCATCGCGGCCGCCCGTTCGAGCGACTGGATGTTCCGTGCCATCGCCGTCCTGCCTCCGTCCCCTTCGACTGCCGTAGGCACCATGCCCTATCCGCCGTTCGGCAATGCCGAACACTACCGGTCCTTGCCGATCTCCCGCCAATGGTCGGACGACACCTGTTACACAGCCTCCGGCCCGGGTCGGAGGCGTCCGTTCCGTGGACGTAGGTGCCCATCCAAGCCGACTCCCGGCTACTGTGGCGCCGTGCGGCAACCCTGCCTGCCGGGGAATCCGCATAGCCGACAGCCGTCGCAGCCCAGGGAGCCCCTTCATGGCCTCGTTGCCCACGTCCCCTTCCGCCGACAGCCGGACCCGGGTGTCCGAGCTCCGCGAGGCACTGGCCACCCGTGTGGTGGTCGCCGACGGAGCCATGGGCACCATGCTCCAGGCCCAGGACCCCACCCTCGAGGACTTCGAGAACCTCGAGGGCTGCAACGAGATCCTCAACATCACCCGCCCCGACATCGTCCGCTCCGTCCACGAGGCGTACTTCTCCGTGGGCGTCGACTGCGTCGAGACCAACACCTTCGGGGCCAACCACGCGGCCATGGCGGAGTACGACATCCCCGACCGCGTGTACGAGCTGTCCGAGGCCGGCGCCCGCATCGCCCGCGAGGTCGCCGACGCGTACGCCGCCGCGGACGGCCGCCGGCGCTGGGTCCTCGGCTCCATCGGCCCCGGCACCAAGCTGCCCACCCTCGGCCACATCGCCTTCACCACCATCCGGGACGGCTTCCAGGCGAACGCCGAGGGCCTGCTCGAGGGCGGCGCCGACGCCCTGATCGTCGAGACCACCCAGGACCTCCTGCAGACCAAGGCCTCCGTCCTCGGCGCGCGCAACGCCATGGAGCGGCTCGGCGTCGAGGTCCCGCTGCTGGTCTCGATGGCCTTCGAGACCACCGGCACCATGCTGCTGGGCTCCGAGATCGGCGCCGCGCTCACCGCGCTGGAGCCGCTCGGCATCGACATGATCGGCCTGAACTGCTCGACCGGCCCGGCCGAGATGAGCGAGCACCTGCGCTACCTCACCCGGCACTCCCGCATCCCGCTGCTGTGCATGCCCAACGCCGGTCTGCCCATCCTCACCAAGGACGGCGCCCACTTCCCGCTCGGCCCCGAGGGCCTGGCGGACGCGCAGGAGAACTTCGTACAGGACTACGGCCTGTCCCTCGTCGGCGGCTGCTGCGGCACCACCCCCGAGCACCTGCGCCAGGTCGTGGAGCGCGTCCGGGACCTCGCCCCGGCCGAGCGCGACCCGCGCCCCGAGCCGGGCGCCGCCTCCCTCTACCAGTCGGTGCCGTTCCGCCAGGACACCGCCTACCTGGCCATCGGCGAGCGCACCAACGCCAACGGCTCCAAGAAGTTCCGCGACGCCATGCTGGAGGCGCGCTGGGACGACTGTGTGGAGATCGCCCGCGAGCAGATCCGCGAGGGCGCGCACATGCTCGACCTGTGCGTGGACTACGTCGGCCGTGACGGCGTCGCCGACATGGAGGAACTGGCCGGCCGCTTCGCCACCGCCTCCACACTGCCGATCGTCCTGGACTCCACCGAGGTCGAGGTCATCAGGGCGGGCCTGGAGAAGCTCGGCGGGCGCGCGGTGATCAACTCCGTGAACTACGAGGACGGCGACGGACCCGACTCGCGGTTCGTGAAGGTCACGCGGCTGGCGCGGGAGCACGGCGCCGCCCTGATCGCGCTCACCATCGACGAGGAGGGCCAGGCCCGCACCCCCGAGAAGAAGGTCGAGATCGCCGAGCGGCTGATCGCGGACCTCACCGGGAACTGGGGCATCCACGAGGAGGACATCCTCATCGACACCCTGACCTTCACCATCTGCACCGGTCAGGAGGAGTCCCGCAAGGACGGCGTCGCCACCATCGAGGCGATCCGCGAGCTGAAGAAGCGCCACCCGGCGGTGCAGACCACGCTGGGCCTGTCGAACATCTCCTTCGGCCTCAACCCGGCCGCCCGCATCCTGCTGAACTCCGTCTTCCTGGACGAGTGCGTCAAGGCCGGACTCGACTCGGCGATCGTGCACGCGAGCAAGATCCTGCCTATCGCCCGCTTCAGCGAGGAGGAGGTCCGCACGGCCCTCGACCTCATCCACGACCGCCGCGCCGAGGGCTACGACCCCCTCCAGAAGCTCATGCAGCTCTTCGAGGGCGCCACCGCGAAGTCCCTGAAGGCCGGCCGCGCCGAGGAACTGGCCGCGCTGCCGCTGGAGGAGCGCCTCAAGCGCCGCATCATCGACGGCGAGCGCAACGGCCTGGAGGCGGACCTCGACGAGGCCCTCCGGGACCGGCCCGCGCTCGACATCGTCAACGACACCCTGCTGGACGGCATGAAGGTGGTCGGCGAGCTGTTCGGTTCCGGCCAGATGCAGCTGCCGTTCGTCCTCCAGTCCGCCGAGGTCATGAAGGCGGCCGTCGCCCACCTGGAACCGCACATGGAGAAGTCGGACGCCGACGGGAAGGGCACCATCGTCCTCGCGACCGTGCGCGGCGACGTGCACGACATCGGCAAGAACCTGGTCGACATCATCCTCTCCAACAACGGCTACAACGTCGTCAACCTGGGCATCAAGCAGCCCGTCTCCGCGATCCTGGAGGCGGCCGAGGAGCACCGGGCGGACGTCATCGGCATGTCGGGGCTGCTGGTCAAGTCCACGGTGATCATGAAGGAGAACCTGGAGGAGCTGAACCAGCGCGGTCTCGCCGCCCGCTTCCCGGTCATCCTCGGCGGCGCCGCCCTGACCAGGGCCTACGTCGAGCAGGATCTGCACGAGGTCTACGAGGGCGAGGTCCGCTACGCCCGTGACGCGTTCGAGGGCCTGCGCCTGATGGACGCGCTGATCGGCGTCAAGCGGGGCGTGCCCGGCGCGAAGCTGCCCGAGCTGAAGCAGCGCCGGGTGCGGGCCGCGGCCGTCGTCGAGGAGGCCGAGGAGCGCCCGGAGGAGGGCCACGTCCGCTCCGACGTCGCCACCGACAACCCCCTGCCCGTCCCGCCGTTCCTGGGCACCCGGGTCGTCAAGGGCATCCAGCTCAAGGAGTACGCGAGCTGGCTGGACGAGGGCGCCCTGTTCAAGGGCCAGTGGGGGCTGAAGCAGGCCCGCACCGGTGAGGGGCCGTCGTACGAGGAACTGGTGGAGACCGAGGGCCGGCCGCGCCTGCGCGGCCTGCTCGACCGCCTCCAGACGGAGAACCTGCTGGAGGCGGCCGTGGTCTACGGCTACTTCCCGTGCGTCTCCAAGGACGACGACCTGATCATCCTGGACGAGCAGGGCAACGAGCGCACCCGGTTCACCTTCCCGCGCCAGCGCCGCGGCCGGCGCCTGTGCCTGGCCGACTTCTTCCGCCCGGAGGAGTCGGGGGAGACGGACGTGGTCGGCCTCCAGGTCGTCACCGTCGGCTCGCGCATCGGTGAGGAGACGGCCCGGCTCTTCGAGGCCAACGCCTACCGCGACTACCTCGAACTGCACGGCCTGTCCGTGCAGTTGGCCGAAGCCCTCGCCGAGTACTGGCACGCCCGCGTCCGTTCCGAACTCGGCTTCGCCGGCGAGGACCCGGCCGCCATCGAGGACATGTTCGCCCTCGGGTACCGGGGCGCCCGATTCTCCCTCGGCTACGGCGCCTGCCCCAATCTGGAGGACCGGGCCAAGATCGCCGACCTCCTCCAGCCGGAGCGGATCGGCGTGCACCTGTCGGAGGAGTTCCAGCTCCACCCCGAGCAGTCCACCGACGCGATCGTGATCCACCACCCCGAGGCGAAGTACTTCAACGCCAGGTGACCCCCGCCGCGGGCACCCCCGGCGCCCCTGGGCCGTTCAGGGGGCCCGGCGGGGCGCCCCGGGGCCGCGAGTGGCGGACGAGACGTTTCGCCCCGCGGAGTCGTACACTGGTCGGTCCACCGCAGGCCGGTTCCCCGCACGGGAACCGGCCTGACCGTCCCTCAAGGAGGTGCGCCCGGATGACCAGCACGGTCCCCGCGCCCGGAACCCTTCCCCCCGCTCCCGCCGGCACCGGAGCGGGCAGGACCGCGCCGCCCGAGGGTTCCGTCCTCCAGGCGGTGCTTCTCGACATGGACGGCACCCTGGTGGACACCGAGGGCTTCTGGTGGGACGTCGAGGTGGAGGTCTTCGCCCGCCTCGGCCACACCCTCGACGACTCCTGGCGGCACGTCGTGGTCGGCGGCCCCATGACCCGCAGCGCGGGTTTCCTCATCGAGGCCACCGGCGCCGACATCACCCTCGCCGAACTCGCGGTGCTGCTCAACGACGGGTTCGAGGAGCGCATCGACCGCGCCCTGCCGCTGATGCCCGGCGCCGCCCGTCTGCTCGGCGAGCTGCACCGGCACGGCATGCCCACGGCCCTGGTCTCCGCCTCCCACCGGCGCATCATCGACCGGGTGCTGTCCGTGCTGGGCCCGCACCACTTCGCCCTCTCCGTCGCGGGCGACGAGGTCTCGCGCACCAAGCCCTTCCCGGACCCCTACCTGCTCGCCGCCGCGGGGCTCGGCGCGCATCCGGCCGGATGCGCCGTGGTCGAGGACACCGCGACCGGGGTCGCCGCCGCGGAGGCCGCGGGCTGCCGGGTGATCGCCGTACCCTCCGTGGCGCCCATCGGACCGGCCGCCGGACGGACCGTCGTCTCCTCGCTGGAAGAGGTCGACCTGGCATTTCTGCACGGTCTGATGACGGAAATGCGCTAGCCGTTCACCCAGCGTGCGAGGTCCATTGGGTGTGCTGGACATATTTCCGGGGAAGTGCACACCAGGGGAATTCCTGGTGAGCCGTCCGGCCGAATTGTGCTGACCCGTCACACAGTTGCGGGTGTGACGTTTCCCACGCCCATGGGGGTCGACAGTGTCGGCGGGCTGTGCTGAACGGCCTGGATCGGAGGGCGTGGACGGGTCTTTGTGTCCCGATTGATGGGATGCTGCACTAATCCTGCCGCTGTCGGGTTTTCGGTGTGTCCGCGACCGGTTCCACTGCGTGATGAGGGGTCAACTCACGCGGCCGTGAAGCGTGCTGCGAGTGCGGACTAACCTCGTCGCGAGAACATCACCGCGAACCCCCGTGATCCGTCGCACCACCCATGCATGCCGGATACACGGACCCGAACAGCTCTGGAGAAACTCCCGCATGAACCGCAAGACTTTGGTGCTGCCGGCGGTGGCCGGCCTGCTCACCCCGGTTCTCGCCGCGTGCGGCGGAACCGACAGCGGGAGCAAGAGCGGTGACGCCATCGTCGTCGGTACCACGGACCAGTTCACGGCCACCAAGGCGGCCCCGGCGCCCCTCGACCCGGCCTACGCCTACGACGTCGGCACCTGGAACATCCTGCGCCAGACCGTGCAGACCCTGATGGCCCAGCCCAAGGGCGAGGGCGACCCCGTGCCCGAGGCCGCCGAGAGCTGCTCCTTCACCGACAGCGGCAGCGAGCGCTACGTCTGCAAGCTGCGCAAGGGCCTGAAGTTCGCGAACGGCGACAAGGTGACCGCCGGTGACGTCAAGTACTCCATCGAGCGTGCGCTGCGCATCAAGGCCGACAGCGGGGTCTCCGCCCTGCTGAACACCGTCGACACCATCGAGACGCAGGGCGACCGCGAGGTCGTCTTCCATCTGAAGACGGCCGACGCCACCTTCCCGTACAAGCTGTCCACTCCGGTCGCGGGCATCATCAACCCGAAGGACTACGACAAGGACAAGCTGCGCGACGGCTTCGACGTCGACGGCTCCGGCCCGTACACCCTCCAGGCCGACGTCAAGAACAACGCGATCACCAGCATCACCTTCACCAAGAACCCCTCCTACAAGGGCAACGTGACGGTGCACAACGACGCGGTCGAGCTGCGCTCCTTCAGCGACGCCGACGCCATGGGGACCGCGCTCGACAAGGGTGACATCGACGTCATGACGCGCACCATGTCGCCCGCCCAGATCCAGAAGCTGGACGCCGGCAGCGACGACAAGGCCGACCTGGTCGACATGCCCGGCCTGGAGATCCGCTACCTGGCGTTCAACACCGACGCCACCAGCGTGAAGTCCAAGGCCGTACGCCAGGCGATGGCGCAGGTCATCGACCGCGGCGAGCTGGTCTCCAAGGTCTACGGCACCCAGGCCGAGCCGCTGTACTCGCTGGTCCCCGCCACCGTGACCGGCCACTCCAACTCGTTCTTCAACAAGTACGGCAACCCCAGCGTCGACAAGGCCAAGGCCCTGCTCGCCAAGGCAGGTATCACCACGCCGGTGAAGCTGACCCTGCACTACACGACCGACCACTACGGCTCGGCCACCAAGCAGGAGTTCCAGATCCTCCAGCAGCAGCTCAACGGCAGCGGCCTGTTCGACGCCTCCGTCCAGGGCCACCCCTGGGCGACCTTCCGGCCCGCCGAGCAGAAGGGCGCGTACGACGTCTACGGCATGGGCTGGTTCCCCGACTTCCCCGACGCCGACAACTTCCTCGCCCCCTTCCTCGACAAGGACAACTTCCTCGGCTCGCCGTACGCCAACAGCGCCATCCAGCGCTCGCTGATCCCGCAGTCCCGCCGTGAGGCCGACCGGCTCGGTGCCGCCAAGAGCCTGACGGAGATCCAGGACATCGTCGCCGACGACGTGCCGGTCCTGCCGCTGTGGCAGGGCAAGCAGTACGTCGCCGCCCGGGACAACGTCACGGGGGTCTCCTACGCCCTCAACTCGTCGTCTACGCTCCAGTTGTGGGAGCTCGGCCGTGGTGTGAGCGGCTGACGGCTCTCCTCACCCGGGGGCCAGGGACGGCTGCCCCGGGTCCCGGGGCCAGGACGGCGGTCCCGGGGTGACGGACCGACGACAAGGCACCTCTCAAGTGAACAAGCGCAACCCGTGGCCGGTCCTGCCCCTCGTGGCGGGGCTGGCCTCCGGCCTGTTGACCGGCTGTGGCTCGGAGACCGGCGATTCCGGGGGAACCGGCTCCGCGGTGGTGATGGGGATGTCCGACGACGTCCTCGCCACGGACCCGGCGTCCGGCTACGACCCCGGCTCCTGGCTGTTGTTCAACAACGTCTTCCAGTCGCTGCTCGGCTTTCCCAAGGGCGCGACCGAACCCGAACCCGAGCTGGCGAAGCAGTGCGGCTTCACCGACACCCGGGCCATGGTCTACCGGTGCGAACTGAAGGACGGCCTGAGGTTCAGCAACGGTGACCCCCTCACCTCCGCCGACGTGAAGTTCTCCTTCGAACGCATCCTGAAGATCGACGACCCCGCCGGTCCCGCGATCATGTTCCCGATGCTCGGCACGATCGGGACACCGGACGCGAAGACGGTCGTCTTCCACCTGAAGGTGCCCGACGCCACCTTCCCCAGCAAGGTCGCCTCCGGCGCCGGTTCCATCGTGGACCACCGCCAGTACGACGCGAACGGCCTGCGCACCGACCACAAGGCCGTCGGCTCCGGCCCGTACAAGCTGGACTCCTTCGACAAGGACCAGGCGGTCTTCTCCGTCAACGGCAACTACAAGGGAACCGTCCAGGTCAAGAACTCCGGCGTCACCCTCAAGTTCTTCCACGGCGACCGCACCGCCCTGAAGCAGTCCCTCCTCGACGGCGGCATCGACATCGCCTACCGCGGTCTTTCCGCCTCCGACATCGCCGGCCTCGACGAGCAGAAGGACGACAAGGGCGTCGACGTCATCGAGGGCACCAGCGCCGAGGTCCAGCACCTGGTCTTCAACATGAAGGACCCGGTGGCCGGCAAGCTCGGCGTCCGCAGGGCCATGGCCTACCTCATCGACCGCGACGCCCTGATCGCGAACGTGTACCAGGGCACCGCCACCCCGCTGTACTCGATCATCCCGGCGGGCATCGCGGGCCACAACACCGCCTTCTTCGACACGTACGGCGCCCGTCCCTCCCGCGCCAAGGCCGCCGCCGCGCTGCGCGCCGACGGCATCACCGGCAAGGTCAAGCTCACCCTGTGGTCCACGCCGTCCCGCTACGGCCCGGCCACCGACGAGGAACTGAAGGCCATCGCCGGCCAGCTGAACGCCAGTGGCCTGTTCGACGCCGACGTGCGCTCCGTCCCCTTCGGCCGGTACGAGAAGGAGATCGCCCAGGGCAGGTACGGCGTGTACGTGAAGGGCTGGGTGCCGGACTACCCCGACGCCGACAACTTCACGGCCCCCTTCTTCGGCAGGGGCAACGTGCTGGAGAACAACTACGGCAACCGCACCATCACCGGTTCGCTCCTGCCCGCCACCGCCGCGCAGAGCGACCGGACCGCGACCGACAAGCAGTTCGGCAGGCTGCAGGACATCGTCGCCGACGAACTGCCCGTCCTGCCGGTCTGGCAGGCCAAGCAGTACGCGGTCGTCCGCGACGGCGTCTACGGCCTGGAGTACTGCCTGGACGCCTCGACGGTGTTCCGGTTCTGGGAACTCAGCAAGAGCTGACGATCGTCATGGAGAAGGGCGCCCCTCACCACGCGCGAGGGGCGCCCTTCGCCGTACCGGCGGGCCGGCCGCCTCGCCGCTACTGCGCGCCGGGGCGCACCAACCCGCTCTCGTACGCGTACACCGCCGCCTGCACCCGGTCCCGCAGGCCCAGCTTCGTCAGCACGTGGCCCACATGGGTTTTCACGGTCGTCTCGCTGACGAACAGGTCGGCCGCGATCTCCGCGTTGGACAGCCCGCGCGCCACCAGCTTCAGCACCTCGACCTCACGGTCCGTCAGGGTGTGCAGGGCGTGCGGCACCGGGTCCTCGCCGGAGGGCAGATGCGTGGCGTACTTGTCCAGCAGCCGCCGGGTGATGCTCGGCGCGAGCAGGGCCTCGCCGGCCGCCACCACCCGGATGGCCTGCACCAGTTCGTTGGCGGGCGCGTCCTTGAGCAGGAAGCCGCTCGCTCCCGCGCGCAGGGCCTCCACCACGTACTCGTCCAGGTCGAACGTGGTCAGCACCAGCACCTTGGCCGGACCGTCCCGCCCGGGGCCGGTGATCTGCCGGGTGGCCTCCACACCGTCCATCCGCGGCATCCGGATGTCCATGAGCACGACATCCGGCTGCAACGCGCGCACCTGGTCGATGGCCTGGAGACCGTCACCGGCCTCGCCGACGACGGCGAGGTCCTGCTCGGCCTCCAGGATCATCCGGAAGCCGGTACGCAGCAGGGGCTGGTCATCGACCAGTAGGACGCGGATGGCCACGTGACACTCCTTCGCTAGTCCGCGCCCATTGTGCCCTGCGCCACCGTCCCGGACTCGGCCGCCCTCACCGGCAGCGGATAGGGCGGGGGAGTGCCGCCGAACTCCGGGCAGTGCGCCTGGTGGTCGCACCAGCCGCACAGCCGGGTCGGCCGGGGCCGCCAGTTCCCCGTCTCCGTGGCCTGGCTGATGGCCTCCCACAACGCGTGCAGCTTGCGTTCGACCCGCTCCAGGTCGGCGAGGACGGGGTCGTACGTCAGCACGTCGCCGCTGCCGAGATAGACCAGTTGCAGCCGGCGCGGGATCACCCGCTTCAGGCGCCACACCACGAGGGCGTAGAACTTCATCTGGAACAGGGCGCCCTCCGTGTACTCGGGGCGGGGCGCCTTACCCGTCTTGTAGTCGACGATCCGCACCTCGCCGGTCGGTGCCACGTCCACCCGGTCGATGATCCCGCGCAGCCGCAGCCCCGAGTCCAGCTCGGCCTCCACGGACAGCTCCCGCTCGGCGGGCTCCAGCCGCGTCGGGTCCTCCAGCGTGAACCAGCGCTCCACGAGCCGCTCCGCCTCGGCGAGCCACCGGGCCAGCCGCTCGCCCTCCGGGTCGTCGGTGAACAGCTCGGTCACCTCCGGGCGGCTCTCCCGCAGCCGGTCCCACTGCCCCGGGATCAGCGCCTTGGCCCGTGGCACGGTCCGCTCACCGGCGGGCGCGTCGAACAGGCGCTCCAGTACGGCGTGGACCAGCGTGCCGCGCGTCGCCGCCTCGCTCGGCTTCTCCGGGAGCCGGTCGATCACCCGGAACCGGTACAGCAGCGGGCACTGCATGAAATCACTCGCCCGGGACGGCGACAGGGAGGCCGGCGCCACGGCCGCCCGCTCCCCGCCGGCCGCCGGGGGTGCCGGCGGTGGGGCGTCCGGTGGCGTGTGCCCGGCGCCGGCCGCCGGGGCCGCTGCCTCCTCGATGCTGCTGTCCATGCCCACAGACCTTACGGCCCGGCACCGACAGTGACCCGCCCGCCGGCCGCGTCGGCCGGTGAGCGGGGGGCGAACACAAGGGGTGCCGGGGCGGAACGTGCCGCCACTGCCGCATACCATCGAGCAGAGACCCTTCCGCCCGGCAGGCGCGGGAGACGCTTCGAACGAGGGGACACCGTGGACGTGAGCGGCGGGAGCGGGCAGCCGCGGTCCGGCAACGAGGGGCCGGCCGACAACTCCGCCGACCCCACGGCCGAACCCGCCGACCACCCCGCGGACCGGACCCACGACAGCCCCGACGCCCCCAGCCCCACGACACCGCACCCCGCCACCCGGCAGCCGACCCGGCCCGACGGCCCCCACCCGGCCGGCGAAGCCGCCCAGGCCGGCCCGGTCGACGAGGATGACGCGGCAGGGGAGGGCGGCACCGCTGGACGCCCTCGCCTCGAAGGCGTCCGCACCCGCCGCGATGACGCCGCCCCCACGCCCGGTTCGCCCGGCACGGCCGACGCCGACCAGCCGGTCCGCCCGGCGGACACGGACAGCGCCTCCCGCGCGGCGGACACGGACAGCGGCCCCGGCCCGGCCGGCAGGGCCGGCGCTCCTGGCAGGGAAGACACGGACGGCTCACCGCGCCCGGCGCGTCCGGACAGCGCCCACCACCCGGCAGGGGAGTCCGAGCCGCAAGACGGCGACTCCTGCGAGCACCGCTCGCTCGCGCACTCCGGTATCGCCAAGGGCGAGCCGCCCCGGCCCCGGCCCAAGGAGCCCGGCGGCGGCATCCTCATGGGGCGGCCCTTCGGCGTGCCCGTGTACGTCGCGCCGAGCTGGTTCCTCGTCGCCGCGCTGATCACCTGGGTCTTCGGCGGCCAGCTCGACCGCGTGCTGCCCGAGCTGGGCGCCGCCCGCTACCTGGTCTCCCTCTTCTTCGCGGTCGCCTTCTACGCCTCCGTCCTGGTCCACGAACTGGCCCACACGGTCGCCGCGATCCGCTTCGAGCTGCCGGTCCGCCGCATCCAGCTCCAGTTCTTCGGCGGTGTCTCGGAGATCGAGAAGGAGGCCGAGACCCCCGGCCGGGAATTCGTGCTGGCGTTCGTCGGCCCGCTGCTCTCGCTCGTCCTGGCCGGGCTGTTCTACCTCGCCATGAAGCCCGTCGAGCCCGGCACCGTCCCCGGCGTGCTGCTGACCGGGCTGATGGCCTCCAACCTCATCGTCGCGATCTTCAACCTCCTGCCCGGCCTGCCCCTCGACGGCGGCCGGATGCTCCGCGCCGTCGTCTGGAAGCTGACCGGCAGGCCGATGAGCGGCACCGTCGCCGCCGCCTGGGTCGGCCGTGCCCTCGCCGTCTCCGTCCTGATCGGCCTGCCGCTGCTCAACCACTCCGGCGCCCTCGGCGGCGGCGGTGAGGAGACGAGCGGCATGGACACGGTCACCGACGCCCTGCTCGCCGCCATCCTCGCCGCGATCATCTGGACCGGCGCCGGCAACAGCCTGCGGATGGCCCGGCTGCGCGAGCACCTGCCCGAGCTGCGTGCCCGCACCCTCACCCGGCGGGCCGTACCGGTCGAGAACGACACCCCGCTCTCCGAGGCACTGCGCCGGGCCAACGCCGCCGGTGCCCGTGCCCTGGTCGTCGTCGACGCCGACGGCACCCCCCTCGCGCTCGTCCGCGAGGCCGCCATCGTCGGCGTACCCGAGCACCGCCGCCCCTGGGTGGCGGTGAGCGGCCTGGCGCAGGAGCTGACCGACGGCATGCGGGTCTCCGCGGAGCTGGCCGGGGAGGACCTGCTGGAAGCCCTCCGGGCCGCTCCCGCCACCGAGTACCTCGTGGTCGAGCAGACCGGCGAGATCTACGGCGTCCTGTCCGCCGCCGACGTCGAACGCGCTTTTGTGAAGGCGATGGCCCGGCCGACCCCGTAACCGTGGTCGGCGGCCCCCGGAAACGCCGGTAGGCTGGTCACATGTCCGAACCGACCGGTGCCGCCCGCAGGCGCGGGCCCTTCAAGGTCGGGGACCAGGTACAGCTGACCGACCCCAAGGGCCGCCACTACACGTTCACGCTCGAAGCCGGGAAGAACTTCCACACCCACAAGGGCTCCTTCCCGCACGACGAACTGATCGGCGCTCCCGAGGGCAGCGTTGTCCGGACCACCGGCAACGTGGCCTACCTCGCGCTGCGCCCCCTGCTCCCCGACTACGTCCTGTCCATGCCCCGTGGGGCAGCCGTCGTCTACCCCAAGGACGCGGGGCAGATCCTCTCCTTCGCCGACATCTTCCCCGGCGCGCGCGTCGTGGAGGCCGGCGTCGGCTCCGGCTCGCTCAGCAGCTTCCTGCTGCGGGCCATCGGCGACCAGGGCATGCTGCACTCCTACGAGCGCCGCGAGGACTTCGCCGAGATCGCGAAGCAGAACGTGGAGCGCTACTTCGGCGGGCCGCACCCCGCCTGGCAGCTGACCGTCGGCGACCTGCAGGACAACCTGTCCGACACCGACGTCGACCGCGTCATCCTGGACATGCTCGCTCCCTGGGAGTGCCTGGAGGCCGTCTCCAAGGCGCTCGTCCCGGGCGGCATCGTGTGCTGCTACGTGGCCACCACCACCCAGCTCGCCCGGACCGTGGAGTCCATCCGGGAGATCGGCTGCTTCAACGAGCCGACCGCCTGGGAGACCATGATCCGCAACTGGCACATCGAGGGCCTGGCCGTCCGTCCCGACCACCGGATGATCGGCCACACCGGTTTCCTGCTCACCGCCCGCCGCCTCG
The DNA here is from genome assembly GCF_043195475.1 of Streptomyces sp. Y20. Taxonomy (NCBI): domain Bacteria; kingdom Bacillati; phylum Actinomycetota; class Actinomycetes; order Kitasatosporales; family Streptomycetaceae; genus Streptomyces; species Streptomyces sp. Y20. Next base: position 1,026,295 of record NZ_JBIDDP010000001.1, on the reverse strand, counting down.
CGGACGGCGTCGAGCCGCCCATGCGCCGCCGCCGCCCCGCGAAGGGCGCGTACGGCGAGGACTACGCCGGACCCAACGCCGACGGCGGCGCCGGCCGCTGACCGGCCCCGCACGCGTACAACGCAAGGGCGCCGTGCCCGAGTTCCCCATCGCATCCGGGAACTCGGGCACGGCGCTCCCGCGTTGGGCCGGTACTGGCACCGGCGCCGCCCGCACGCGGGTCCACCGCCCCGGGGGAATGCCGGTCCCCGCCGTTCCCCCGCCCAGCGGCGTGTGGCAGCATGCAGCCCATCCCACCGGCACAGCCCTCACAGGAGACACTCCTAGTGCAGCAATCCGCCGTTCCGGAGCTCGCCCACACCCAGACCCGGCCGATCCACTGGGTCCTCACCGCCACGGCCGTCGCCGCCGTGGTGGCCCTCTCCACCGTCGCCCAGCCCGGATCGGCCACGGCCGCCCAGTCCGCCACCGGCACGCGGACGACCACCGCGGCCGCCGCGCCGGGCACGGCCGGGGCGAAGTTCCCGCTGGACTGCGGACCGGTGAAGGCCCTGGTCGTCAAGAAGGCCGACGCGGATCTGGACGGTGACGGCAGGCCGGAAACCGTCGCGGTGGTCCACTGCGACGCCCCCATGGGCACCCCGCCGGACGGCGTCTACGTCCTCACCCGCTCCGCGGACGGCAAGCGGCCACGCGTGGTGGCCACCCTCGTCAGGCCCGAGGACCGGCTCACGGTCACCGGCTTCGCCGTGCGCGCGCGTACCGTGTCCGCCACGCTGCTCGGCTACTCGTCGGACTCCGTGCCCAGTTGCTGCCCGGACCTGAGGACCCCGGCCGCCTGGCAGTGGAAGGGCGGTGCCTTCATCCGCTCCACGGGAGCCGCGGCCCACAGCGTCTGAAGCGGGCTCAGTCCGCCTCGGGGCCGTACACCTCGACCCTGTCCTGAACGCGCCGCACGTGGATGCACTCGCCGGGACACTCCTTCGCCGAGTCCACCACGTCCGCCAGCAGCGGCAGCGGCACCGGCGTGGCCGCGCCCGGGGCCTGGAGCAGCTCGTCGTCCGTGCCCTTCACATAGGCCAGCCCGTCGATGTCCAGCTCGAACACCTCGGGGGCGTACTGGGCGCAGATGCCGTCGCCGGTACACAGGTCCTGGTCGATCCAGACCTCCAGCGCCTCGTCGCCCGGGGCCTCCTGCTGCACGGTCATCTCTCCTGCCGTCGGTTCGCCGGGCGCTCCGGGCGCCGCGAGGGCCGGCCGGGTCCGCTCCAGCGGCTGTTGGACACCCTCGACCCTACCTCCGCCGGATGCGCGTCCGGGCCGGCCCGGTCCGGGGTTTGTGGACCCGCCCGCTCGGGTACCAGCGCCGGACCGGGACAGGGGTGCCCCGGCGGCCGGATCGATCACTTCAGGCCGCTCCGCGGTGACAGCCCCTCCCGGTTCCGTCGCTCTGCGTGATGACCGTGCGAGCGGTCCGAGTGCTGCCCGCGAACGGGCCGACCGGCCCGGGACGGACAACTCCGGCCAGCCGTGGAGGCTTTCGACCGCGCCATGCGCGGAACACGCTGCTTTCCCCTCACGTTCAGTGGGTATCCCCTCCGTGCGAGGCAGTGCGCGCCGGGTGACCGACGACACACCTTGACAGTCTTTGTGATCTAGGGGTTTCAATCGACACCCACCCAGGTAGGGTCTGGAAGCGTCCAGCTCCCCTTGGAGGAGGTGAGGACCGTGGCAGCCCACGACGACGACATGAACCGCGGCATCCGCCCGGGACGCGGGTCCGACGACCCGGCCGGGCAGATCGCCTACCTTGAGCAGGAGATCGCCGTCCTGCGACGCAAGCTCGCCGACTCTCCGCGGCACACGAGGATTCTCGAAGAGCGGATCGTCGAGCTACAGACGAACCTGGCCGGCGTGTCCGCCCAGAACGAACGACTGGCCAACACCCTCCGCGAGGCCCGCGACCAGATCGTGGCCCTCAAGGAGGAGGTCGACCGGCTCGCCCAGCCCCCGGCCGGCTTCGGTGTCTTCCTCCAGGCGAACGAGGACGGCACGGCGGACATCTTCACCGGTGGCCGCAAGCTCCGGGTCAACGTCAGCCCCAGCGTCGAACTCGACGATCTGCGGCGCGGCCAGGAGGTCATGCTCAACGAGGCGCTCAACGTGGTCGACGCCATGGCGTACGAGCGCGTCGGCGACATCGTCACCCTCAAGGAGATCCTGGAGGACGGCGAGCGCGCCCTCGTGCTGGGGCACACCGACGAGGAGCGGGTGGTGCGGCTCGCCGAGCCGCTGCTGGACGTCACCATCCGCCCCGGCGACGCCCTCCTGCTCGAACCCCGCTCCGGTTACGTCTACGAGGTCGTGCCCAAGAGCGAGGTCGAGGAGCTGGTCCTCGAAGAGGTCCCCGACATCGGTTACGAGCAGATCGGCGGCCTCGGCAACCAGATCGAGGCCATCCGCGACGCGGTCGAGCTGCCGTACCTCTACCCGGACCTGTTCAAGGAGCACGAGCTGCGCCCGCCCAAGGGCGTCCTGCTCTACGGCCCGCCCGGCTGCGGCAAGACGCTCATCGCCAAGGCCGTCGCCAACTCGCTGGCCAAGAAGGTCGCCGAGGTCACCGGCCAGGCCCAGGGCAAGAGCTTCTTCCTGAACATCAAGGGTCCCGAGCTGCTCAACAAGTACGTCGGCGAGACCGAGCGGCAGATCCGCCTCGTCTTCCAGCGTGCGCGTGAGAAGGCCAGCGAGGGCACCCCCGTGATCGTCTTCTTCGACGAGATGGAGTCCCTCTTCCGCACCCGTGGCTCCGGTGTCAGCTCGGACGTGGAGAACACCATCGTCCCGCAGCTGCTCGCCGAGATCGACGGCGTGGAGGGCCTGCAGAACGTGGTCGTGATCGGCGCCTCCAACCGCGAGGACATGATCGACCCGGCCATCCTGCGCCCAGGCCGGCTCGACGTGAAGATCAAGATCGAGCGTCCGGACGCCGAGGCGGCGAAGGACATCTTCGGCAAGTACCTCACCGAGCGCCTGCCGCTGCACACGGACGACGTCGGCGAGCACGGCGGTGACAAGACCACCACTGTCCAGAGCATGATCCAGACAGCGGTCGAGCACATGTACGCCGAGTCGGAGGAGAACCGCTTCCTGGAGGTCACCTACGCCAACGGTGACAAGGAAGTCCTCTACTTCAAGGACTTCAACTCCGGCGCCATGATCGAGAACATCGTGGGCCGGGCCAAGAAGATGGCGATCAAGGACTTCCTGGAGAAGAGCCAGAAGGGTCTGCGCGTCTCCCACCTGCTCCAGGCCTGCGTGGACGAGTTCAAGGAGAACGAGGACCTGCCCAACACCACGAACCCGGACGACTGGGCCCGGATCTCCGGAAAGAAGGGCGAGCGGATCGTGTACATCCGTACGCTCATCACCGGGAAGCAGGGCGCGGACACCGGACGCTCGATCGACACGGTGGCGAACACCGGTCAGTACCTGTAACGGCAGGGCGGCTGCGGGTGCCCTCGGCGGGTACCCGCAGCCGTCTGTTTTCAGGGCCACGACCGGAGCAGCCAATGACGCAAATGATCTCCCCACCAGCGCAAAGGCGTTCTAGGCTCGTTCCTGCCGCCGAGTCGCGCCGTGCGGGAACGGGCACCGCACACACACCGGAGCGCCAGCGGCACATGAGCGGTGTCCACGACCGAGGGTGCCGCCGGGCAAGGAGGGCCGCATGACCGTACGGCGAGTAATGGGAATCGAGACGGAGTACGGGATCTCCGTCCCCGGCCACCCGAACGCCAATGCCATGCTCACCTCGTCCCAGATCGTCAACGCCTACGCGGCCGCGATGCACCGGGCCCGCCGGGCCCGCTGGGACTTCGAGGAGGAGAACCCGCTGCGGGACGCGCGAGGCTTCGACCTCGCCCGGGAGACAGCCGACTCCAGCCAGCTCACCGACGAGGACATCGGCCTGGCCAACGTGATCCTCACCAACGGCGCGCGGCTCTACGTCGACCACGCCCACCCCGAGTACAGCGCCCCCGAGGTCACCAACCCCCGCGACGCCGTCCTCTGGGACAAGGCGGGCGAGCGGATCATGGCGGAGGCGGCCGAGCGGGCCGCGCAGCTGCCGGGAGCCCAGCAGATCCACCTCTACAAGAACAACACCGACAACAAGGGCGCCTCCTACGGCACGCACGAGAACTACCTGATGAAGCGGGAGACCCCCTTCTCGGACATCGTGCGCCACCTCACGCCCTTCTTCGTCTCCCGTCAGGTCTTCGCCGGAGCGGGCCGCGTCGGCATCGGCCAGGACGGGCACGAGCACGGCTTCCAGCTCAGCCAGCGCGCGGACTACTTCGAGGTCGAGGTCGGCCTGGAGACCACGCTCAAGCGCCCGATCATCAACACGCGCGACGAGCCGCACGCGGACGCGGAGAAGTACCGCCGGCTGCACGTGATCATCGGTGACGCCAACCTCTCGGAGATCTCCACCTACCTCAAGCTCGGCACGACCGCCCTGGTCCTGTCCATGATCGAGGACGGCTTCATCGCCGTGGACCTGGCCGTCGACCAGCCTGTGCGCACCCTCCACCAGGTCTCGCACGACCCGTCCCTGAAGCGCCTGGTCACCCTGCGCAGCGGGCGCACGCTCACCGCGGTCCAGCTGCAGATGGAGTACTTCGAACTGGCCCGCAAGTACGTCGAGGAACGCTTCGGCGCCGACGCCGACGACCAGACCAAGGACGTCCTCGGCCGCTGGGAGGACACCCTGACCCGGCTGGAGCGCGACCCGATGAGCCTGGCCGGCGAGCTGGACTGGGTGGCCAAGCGGGAGGTGATGGAGGGGTACCGCCGCCGGGACGACCTGGACTGGGACGCCGCGCGGCTGCACCTGGTCGATCTCCAGTACGCCGACGTCCGCGCCGAGAAGGGCATCTACAACCGCCTGGTGGCCCGTGGGCGCATGAAGCGGCTGCTGGACGAGGCCGAGGTCGAGCGGGCCCGTACGAAGCCGCCGGAGGACACGCGCGCGTACTTCCGCGGCCGGTGCCTGGAGCAGTACGCGGACGACGTGGCCGCGGCGAGCTGGGACTCGGTCATCTTCGACCTCCCCGGCCGCGATTCCCTCCAGCGCGTCCCAACCCTGGAACCGCTACGCGGAACGCGAAATCACGTCAAGGAGCTGCTGGACCGCTGCCGTACCGCGGAAGACCTGGTCAGGGTCCTGTCCGGCGGGTGAGCGGTGTCAGGGGGGTACTCGGTGCGCCCCGGGCGGTCGGGGTGGAAAGCCCACCGCCCGGGAATCATCGGGATGGCCCCCGTTCGTTGGAGAAACTGCGGGGCCGATGTCGGACCCGGCTTGTAGGGTCTGATCATCACCGATCGGCAGGCGAACTGAGCGGGGTGAGGGTTATGGCGACCAAGGACACGGGCGGCGGCCAGCAGAAGGCCACGCGCTCCACCGAGGAGGTCGAGGAGCAGGCGCAGGACGCGCAGGCGCAGGACGACCTCAAGGAGCGGCACGAGAAGCTCTCCGACGACGTGGACTCCGTCCTGGACGAGATCGACGACGTCCTTGAGGAGAATGCGGAGGACTTCGTGCGCTCGTTCGTGCAAAAGGGTGGCCAGTAGGCTGCTTTCCCCTTCGGATCCAAGGTCCAGGGGCGTCGGAGTGGTGAGTGGCCGGCGAACGGACGACGAAGCACTGCTCGCGGCCGGAGAAGTCCGGGCCGCGGGCAGTCCTCGTCCCCGGGGAACGGCTGCCGCCGGGCAGGTGGATCACCGCCACCGGCCGGGTAAGGTCCGTGGCATACCGTGCTTCAACCGCAATTCGGCCATCGGCACATGGGGGAAGACACCCCGGACCTGCCCGCCGGACTGCCGCTACGTGGAAGGAATCTCGTGGAAGCCAATACTCGTGGCACCGGGCGTCTACCAGCTGCCTTCCTGACGCCAGGATCCTCCTCCTTCATGGACTTCCTCTCCGAGCACCAGCCCGCGCTGCTGCCCGGCAACCGGCAGCTGCCGCCCACGCAGGGTGTCATCGAGGCGCCGCACGGCACGACGATCGTCGCCGTCACCTTCCCCGGAGGTGTCGTGCTCGCCGGTGACCGCCGGGCGACCATGGGCAACGTCATCGCGCAGCGGGACATCGAGAAGGTCTTCCCGGCCGACGAGTACTCGGCCGTCGGCATCGCCGGCACCGCCGGGCTGGCCGTCGAGATGGTCAAGCTCTTCCAGCTGGAGCTGGAGCACTTCGAGAAGGTCGAGGGCGCCCAGCTGTCCCTGGAGGGCAAGGCCAACCGGCTGTCTACCATGATCCGTTCCAACCTCGGCATGGCCATGCAGGGCCTGGCCGTGGTCCCCCTCTTCGCCGGGTACGACCTGGACCGCGAACGGGGACGCATCTTCTCCTACGACGTCACGGGCGGCCGTTCCGAGGAGCACAACTTCGCCGCGACGGGCTCGGGTTCGGTCTTCGCCCGCGGTGCGATGAAGAAGCTGTTCCGGAGCGACCTGACCGAGGAGCAGGCCACCACGCTCGTCGTCCAGGCCCTCTACGACGCGGCTGACGACGACTCGGCGACCGGTGGTCCCGATGTCGCCCGCCGGATCTATCCGATCATCACCGTGATCACCGAGGACGGCTTCCGCCGGCTCACCGAGGAGGAGTCGTCCGGGCTCGCCCGCGCGGTGCTCCAGAAGCGCCTGGAGGAGCCCGACGGCCCCAAGGCCGCCCTGCTCTGAGCCCGGCCCCGGTTCTTATCGAGGTGATCCAGTGACCATGACAGAAAGGGACGGATAACCGGTGTCGACGCCGTTCTATGTCTCACCCCAGCAGGCCATGGCCGACCGGGCCGAGTACGCCCGCAAGGGCATCGCCCGCGGCCGCAGCCTGGTCGTGCTCCAGTACGCCGACGGCATCGTGTTCGTCGGCGAGAACCCGTCCCGCGCGCTGCACAAGTTCAGCGAGATCTACGACCGGATCGGCTTCGCGGCGGCCGGCAAGTACAACGAGTACGAGAACCTGCGGATCGGCGGCGTGCGCTACGCCGACCTGCGCGGCTACACCTACGACCGTGACGACGTCACGGCCCGCGGCCTGGCCAACGTCTACGCCCAGACGCTGGGCACGATCTTCTCCTCGGCGGCCGAGAAGCCGTACGAGGTGGAGCTGGTGGTGGCCGAGGTGGGGGAGACCCCCGAGGGCGACCAGATCTACCGGCTGCCGCACGACGGTTCCATCGTGGACGAGCACGGCTCGGTCGCGGTCGGCGGCAACACCGAGCAGATCAGCACCTTCCTGGACCAGCGTCACCGCGACGGCATGAGTCTCGCGGAGGCTCTGAAGCTGGCCGTGCAGGCCCTGTCCCGGGACACCAACGGCAGCGAGCGGGAGATCCCCGCCGAGCGGCTGGAGGTCGCCGTGCTGGACCGCACGCGCCCGCAGAAGCGCAAGTTCAAGCGCATCGTCGGCCGCCAGCTCGGCCGCCTGCTGGAGGCGGGCGGCGCGACCACGGAGGCGGAGAGCGCCGACGAGGAGTGATCCCCGCACACCAGGTGTGCCCCGGCCGGTCCTCCGGCCGGGGCACCTGCCGTTCCGGCGGTGGGTGACCGGCCGGTGGGTGACCGGCCTACGCCTCGCGGGGCGGTGCCGTGGAGCCCCGGACGACCAGTTCGACGGGGATGTCCCCGCTCTGCGGCGCACGGCCCTCCAGCACCGCCAGCAGGGCCCGCATCCCGTGCTCGCCGAACAGCTCGGCGTCCAGCCGCACGGTCGTCAGCTCGGGGTCGAGGGCGGTGGCCAGGGCCAGATCGTCCAGGCCGGTGACCGAGACGTCGTCCGGGACGCGCAGGCCCAGCCGGCGCAGCGCCTTGTACGCGCCCGCGGCCAGCTTGTCGTCGTCGCACACCACGGCCGTGGGCCGGGGGCCGGGCGCGGTGAGCGCGGCCTCGGTGGCGGCCAGCGCGCCCTCGATGGAGATCGGTGCCCGGGCCGTACGCACGCGCGTGCCGGGGACCGCGGCCAGGCGCGCGGCCAGCTCGCGCGCGCGGACCTCGAACGTCCAGGACGGCACGTCCGCCGCCAGGTGCAGCACGCGGCGGTGGCCGAGGCCCAGCAGGTGCTCGGCGACCTGGCGGACGCCGTCGGTGATGTCCAGGTTCACGGTCGCGGCGCCCAGGCTGCCCGAGGGATCACTGTCCAGCATGACCAGGGGCAGCTGGTCGCCGCGGATCGCGGTGAGGGCGTCGGCGGCCATCGAGGAGGCGATGACGCCGTCCAGGGCGGCCTGCGCGGAGGCGAAGGGGTCGCGGGCCGGGCCGACCCCCTCGGGTGAGGGGTAGAGCACCACGCCGAAGCCGTGCTCGGCCGCCACGCGCGCGGCGCCCGTGTAGACCCCGGCGAAGAACTCCGTCGTCAGGGCGGGCACCACGAGCAGGACGGTGCGGGTGTGGCCGAGGCGCAGGTTGCGGGCGGCGAGATTGGGCCGGTAGCCCAGCTCCCGGGCGGCCTCCCGGACCCGTTCGGCGGTGGCCTCGGACACCCGGCCGCGCCACTTGTCGCCCAGCACGAGGGAGACGGCCGCCTGGGAGACGCCGGCCGCCCGGGCGACGTCACGGCTGGTCGGGCGGGTGCTGCTGGATGCCACCGCGGGCCTGCTCCTCTGTTTCGGCCGTCCGCCCGGGGCGCTGGCGCGCCCGCGGGTCACCGTCGGCCGTCTGGACGTGTGAACAGCGCACATGGTACGTATGGGCGGGGACGTTATACGTAACACTTCGGGCCGTCGAGGCGTCCCGCGAGCCACGGAAGGGCTGGACATGGCCACGGGATACCTGGAGATCCTCAGAGCGAGGCACGCGTGCCGGCTGCTCACCGGCACCCTGGTGGGCCGCCTGCCCAACGCCACCGCGGCCATCGCCCTGGTGCTCTTCGTCCGCGCCGAGGGCGGCAGCTACAGCCTCGCCGGCGCCCTCGCCGCGGTGTACGGCGTCGCCAACGCCGCCGGCCAGCCGGTCCTGGGCCGGCTCGTGGACCTGTACGGCCAGCCGCGCGTCCAGCTGCCCGCGGCGGTCCTCGCGGCCCTCTCGATGACCGCCTTCGCCTTCCTGGGCACCGGCTCGCTCCCCCTCGCCCACGCGAGTGTGGCGGCGGCCGGCCTGTTCGCCCCGCCCCTGGAGGGCGGCCTGCGCGCCCTGTGGCCGTCCGTGCTGCGCCGCGAGGACCAGGTGCACACCGCGTACGCCATGGACGCGATCGCGCAGGAGATCATGTTCACCGCCGGCCCGCTGCTGGTGACCCTGTGCGTGTCCCTGTGGGACGAGCGCGCCGCCCTGCTCGTGCTGAACCTCCTCGGCGTGCTGGGCGCGCTCTCCGTGGTCCTCTCACCGCCCTCGCGCGCGTGGCGCTCCGCCCCGCGCGAGGCGCACTGGCTGGGCGCCCTGCGCTCGCCCGGCCTGCTCGCGCTGCTCGCGGCCTTCCTGTTCGTCGGCATCGCGCTGGGCTCCATCACGGTCGCCTCGGTGTCGTACGCGGACGGGCACGGCGGCGACGCGGTCTACGGCTGGCTCATGGCCGGACTCGGCCTCGGCGCGCTCGCCGGCGGCAGCGTCTACGGCGCCCGGCGGTGGGCCGGCGCGCCCGAACGGCGACTGACGGTGCTGGTGGCCCTGCTGGCGGTCTGTTACCTGCCGCTGACGCTGACCCCCGGCACGGTCGCCATGGTGCTGCTCAGCGTGGTCTCCGGTGTCTTCCTGGCGCCCTGCATCGCCTGCGCGTTCATCATCGTCGACCGGCACGCGCCGGCCGGGACCGTCACCGAGGCGTTCTCCTGGCTGGTGACGACGTTCACCGTGGGCGCCTCGGTCGGAACGGGCCTGGCGGGACCGGTCGTCCAGGCCGGCGGCACCCTGTGGGGTTTCGCCCTCCCGGGCGCGGCCGGGGCCGTGTCCCTGCTGGTCCTGCTCGCCACCGGACGGGTACTGGCGGCTCCCGCGCGGGGCGGGGTCGTTGCGGCTTCATCGGAAAATGATCCAGATCGTGCCGTCGAACCTCGTTTCAGCTCGGGGGATCGGGCGTAATGTTCCCTCATGGACCGCCGCATTTTCGGGCTGGAGAACGAGTACGGCGTCACGTGCACGTTCAGGGGACAGCGCCGCCTGTCTCCTGACGAGGTGGCGCGGTACCTCTTCCGCCGTGTCGTGTCATGGGGCCGCAGCAGCAATGTGTTTCTGCGCAACGGCGCCCGGCTCTATCTCGACGTGGGCTCACATCCGGAATACGCGACTCCCGAGTGTGACAACGTGACCGAACTGGTCACCCACGACAAGGCCGGCGAGCGCATTCTCGAAGGACTCCTGGTGGACGCGGAACGACGCCTGCACGAGGAGGGCATCGCGGGCGACGTCTACCTCTTCAAGAACAACACCGACTCGGCGGGCAACTCCTACGGCTGCCACGAGAACTACCTGGTGGCCCGGCACGGGGAGTTCTCCCGGCTCGCGGACATTCTCATCCCCTTCCTCGTCACCCGGCAGCTGCTGTGCGGCGCCGGCAAGGTGCTCCAGACCCCGCGCGGCGCCGTCTACTGCGTCAGCCAGCGCGCGGAGCACATCTGGGAGGGCGTCTCCTCGGCGACGACCCGCTCCCGGCCCATCATCAACACCCGCGACGAACCGCACGCGGACGCCGAGCGCTACCGCCGGCTGCACGTCATCGTCGGTGACTCGAACATGTCCGAGACGACCATGCTGCTCAAGGTCGGCGCCACCGACCTCGTGCTGCGCATGATCGAGGCGGGCACCGTGATGCGCGACCTCACCCTGGAGAACCCGATCCGGGCGATCCGCGAGGTCAGCCACGACATCACCGGCCGGCGCAAGGTACGCCTGGCCAGCGGCCGGGAGGCCTCCGCCCTGGAGGTGCAGCGGGAGTACTTCGACAAGGCCGTGGACTTCTGCGAGCGCCGGGGCATCCGCACCGGCACGGTCGCGGAGGTGCTGGACCTGTGGGGCCGCACGCTCGACGCGATCGAGGCCGAGGACCTCGACCGGATCGCCACCGAGATCGACTGGGTCATGAAGTACAAGCTCATCGAGCGGTACCGGGCCAAGCACAACATGACCATGTCGCACCCGAGGGTCGCGCAGATAGACCTCGCCTACCACGACATCCACCGCCGTCGTGGCCTGTACTACCTGCTGGAGAAGAAGGGCCAGGCCACCCGCATCTGCAACGACCTGAAGATCTTCGAGGGCAAGTCCGTTCCCCCGCAGACCACTCGGGCCCGGCTGCGCGGCGACTTCATCCGGCGGGCGCAGGAACAGCGCAGGGACTTCACGGTCGACTGGGTCCACCTGAAGCTCAACGACCAGGCGCAGCGCACCGTGTTGTGCAAGGACCCGTTCCGTTCGGTGGACGACCGGGTGGAGAAGCTGATCGCCGGAATGTAGGCGAAGGGCCGGGTCAAGCGTTCCGGCTCCGAAATGCCGGAACGCCACACGGGCGCCGTACGTTTTCCGTACGGCGCCCTTCTCACGCCGTAGAGTTGCGCGCACGCCATCCGCAAGATCGACCGATTACGAGGCTCTCCGTGCGCCGACGCTCACTCCTCCTCGCCGCTGTCCCCGCAGGACTGGTCACGCTCGCCGCCTGCGGGGACGACTCGTCCGACTCCGGCAAGACCAGTGTCTCGCCGTCGCCGTCGGCGTCCGCCGCGCCCCCGCCCAAGATCGTGGACGGACCGCTGCCGGCGGTCACGGCGGGCACGAAGTTCGGCGAGAAGCCGGTCGTCGCCAAGGGACCGGGCGACCCGTCGGAGAACCTGGCGGTCAAGACCCTGATCCCGGGCAGTGGCCGCACGGTCGCGGAGAACGACTTCGTCCAGGCGAACTACCTCGGCCAGATCTGGGACACCGCCAAGGTCTTCGACAACTCCTACGACCGCAAACGCCCGCTGGTCATGCAGCTCGCCCAGGGCAGCATCATCGACGGCTGGCGGTACGCCCTGGCCGGCAAGAAGTCCGGCAGCCGGATCGAGATCGCCGTCCCGCCCGCCCTGGGCTACGGCAAGTCGGGCCAGCCGGACGCGGGCATCAAGGGCACCGACACCCTCGTCTTCGTCATCGACGTCATCGACTCCTTCAATTCCAAGAGCTCCGCCAAGGGCAAGCCGGTCGCGCAGAACGACCCGGCCCTGCCGAAGGTGGCCACGAACACCGACGGCCAGGTGCCCAAGGTCACCATCCCCAAGTCGGACCCGCCGAAGAAGCTCGTCTCGGAGTACGTCCTGGAGGGCGACGGCGCCGAACTGAAGGCCGACCAGACGGTCCTGTGCCAGTTCCAGGGCCTGGTCTGGGAGAGCGGCAAGACCTTCCAGCGGACGTACGGCTCCGGCAGGCTCAGCCAGTTCTCCCTGGAGCAGATGCAGCAGGCGGTCAAGGGCCTGGCGCAGGGACTGACCGGCAAGAAGGTGGGCAGCCGGGTCCTGATCGTCGTCCCGCCGGAGCTGGGCTACGGCGACAAGCCGCCGAGCGGCGGGATCATCAAGAAGGGCGCCACCCTGGTGTTCACGGTGGACATCCTGGCGGCGATGTAGCCGGGGGACGCCCGGGGCGGGCGAGGGGCCCGCGATGATGAAAGACTGTCCGCGTTCCGTGTCGTACACAAGCAGGAGCTTTTGACGTGAGCATCGACAAGCCCGAGATCGACTTCCCGGAGGGCGCGCCCCCGGCCGACCTCGAGATCAAGGACATCTGGGAGGGCGACGGGCCGGTCGCCCAGGCGGGCCAGAACGTCACCGTCCACTACGTGGGCGTCGCTTTCAGCACGGGCGAGGAGTTCGACGCCAGCTGGAACCGCGGCACTCCGTTCCGCTTCCCGCTGGGCCAGGGCCGGGTCATCCAGGGCTGGGACCAGGGCGTGCAGGGCATGAAGGTCGGTGGCCGCCGCCAGCTGACCATCCCCGCCCACCTCGCCTACGGCGACCAGAGCCCGACCCCGGCGATCAAGCCCGGCGAGACGCTCATCTTCGTGGTCGACCTGCTCGGCGTCTGATTCACGGCCCGGATCCGACCGGATCCGATCACCTGGGGCCCATGCCTGCTCGGGCGTGGGCCCTCGGCTTTTGTCACCGCCCCGCGGAGCGGTACGGTCATCGGTCAGAAGCACCATAGGGAAGGCGAAGGGCGTCGATGGCCATTGCCAAGGCCGAGCGGCTGATGAACCTCGCGCTGTGTCTGCTCGGGACACGGCGGCCGCTCAGCAAGCGCGAGCTGCGGGCGTCCATCGAGGCCTACCTCGAAGCGGGGAGCGACGACTCCTTCAACCGCATGTTCGAGCGGGACAAGGACGACCTGCGCGAGCTGGGCCTCGTCATCGAGACCGTCGAGAACATCGACGGCGAGGTCGGTTACCTCGCCCGCCGCGACAGCAACCGTCTGCCCCCCATCACCCTGGACGCCGAGGAGGCCGCCGCCCTCGGTCTCGCCGCGAAGGTCTGGCAGCAGGCCCGGCTGGCCGGCGCGGCCAGCGGTGCCCTCCAGAAACTGCGCGCCGCGGGCCTGCCCGAGGACGTCGACCCCTACGAGGCGCACAGCGCCCTGGAACCGCGCATCCCGGTGCACGAGGCCGCCTTCGAGCCGCTGATGCTGGCCCTGCGCGACCGCCGCCCGGTCCTCTTCGAGTACCGCAAGGCCTCCGCCGCCCACCCCGAGCCCCGGCATGTCGAGCCATGGGCGCTGGAGTGCTGGCGCGGCCACTGGTACCTGGCCGGCTGGGACCGCGACCGGGGCGCCGAGCGCGTCTTCCGGCTCTCCCGGATCACCGGCAGGGTCCGCACGCGGGGCACGGGTTTCACCGTGCCCGTGCCCGACGTGGTCACCGTGCGTGAGACCGTCGCGAGCTGGGCCGGCGAGATCGCCGACCGCTCGGCGCTGATCCGGCTGCGCTCCGGCGCCGGCTACCCCCTTCGGGCGAAGGCCACCGCGGTCCGGGAACTCGGCGGCGGCTGGGACGAGCTGGAGATTCCGTACGGGCACGGACTGGACGCCTGGCTGGTGGAGTTCGGACCGGACGTGGTGGTGCTGGAGCCGGCCGAGCTGCGCGCGGACGTGGTGGACCGGCTGCGTGCCGTGGCCAAGGGCTGAGGGGGAGCAGGACTGTGGCAGGCAAACCGGTCAGGCCCGTGAACGCCATCGACCAGACCCGGCGGATGCTCTCGCTGGTGACCTATCTCCGGGAGCGCCCCGGCGCCCGGATCGCCGACGTGGCGCGCGCCTTCGGCATCACCGAGGACGAACTGGTCGCCGACCTCGACCTGCTGCCCATGTGCGGCACCAGCTTCCGGGGCGGCGACCTGCTGGACATCGACACCGACGGCGAGCGCATCTGGTGGCACAACCCGGCCGCGCTCGGGGAGGAGGCGGCCGAGCCGCTCCGGCTCGCCGCCGACGAGGCCACGGCCCTGCTGGTCGCGGCCCGCGCGGTGTCGACGCTGCCCGGCCTCCGGGAGGGTGACCGGCAGGCCCTGCTGCGGGCCACGGCCAAGGTGGAGACCGCGGCCGGCGAGGCCGCCGGGGCCAGCTCCCGCCTGTCGGTGACCTTCGAGTCCGAGGGCGGGGTCTTCGCCGACGTCGACCGGGCGATCTCCGAGCGCCGCCGGCTCTGGATCCGCTACTACTCCCCGGCGCGCGACGAGATCACCGAGCGCGAGATCGACCCCATCAGGCTGGTCAGCGTCGGCCACACCTATGTGGAGGCCTGGTGCCGCCGCTCCGAGGCCCGGCGCACCTTCCGGCTCGACCGGGTCGCCGAGATCAAGGTCCTCGACGAGCCGTCGGCGCCGCCCGAGGTGGAGCTGCGCGACCTCTCCGAGGCCCTGGTGCAGCCGGCCGCCGAGGACCCGGAGGTGGTGGTCGAGGTCGGCCCCGGCGGTCGCTGGGTCGCCGAGTACTACCCGCACGACAGCGCCGATGAGCTGCCCGACGGCGGACTGCGTATCACTCTGCGCACCCCCGACCCGGCCTCCCTGCGCAGGCTGGCCCTGCGGCTCGGCCGGGACGGCCGGATCGCCTCCCCGGCCGAGCTGGCCGAGAGCGCCCGCCGCGCCGCCCACGAGGCCCTGGCGGCGTACGACGCTGCGGCGGGCGTGGCGCGGGGCGCCGGTGACGGCCGGGACCTGAGGCCCGCGTGAGCCGGGGCCGTGCGCCCCGGCGGCGGACGGCCCGGAGCGACCAGAGGAAGAGGAGCGTGGGCTGTGAGCGAGTCCCCGGTGTCCGGTGCGGGTGAGATGACGGCGGCTTCGGCCTTCGCCGGGATGCGCGGAGCGGTCCCGGTGGTCTTCCGGGCCGGCTGCCCGGACTGCCGGGGCCGTTTCGAGCTCGCCGCGAGCGCGCTGCGCCTGGCCATCGGCGCCACCAGCCGGACGACGTTCTACTCCTTCACCTGTCCCGACTGCGGCACCCCGGTCCGCAAGCCCGCGGGGGAGCGGATCGTCGAGCTGCTCACCGGCGGCGGCGTCCGGACCCTGCGGCTGCACTCCACGGTGTAGCCGGCTGGGATCCGCCCCGGCGGACGGACTAGTCTCGGCGTCATGTTCTGGCCGATGTTCGCGGTAGCCATGGGGTTCCTGGGTCTCGCCGTCCTTGGGGTGTTCGCCGTCCGGGTGTTCCTGGAGGCTCGGCGCCTCGGGCGGCAGGTCGCCGATTCCGGACGCCGTATCACCAGGGCCGCGGAGGACCTGGAACGGGCGGCCGTGAACGCCGCCCGAGCCGTGGACACGCTGTAGCCGCGCCGGGTGCGGTGGGTCCCGCCCCGTCGGTGCGGTGTCGGTCACTCGGCTCTGTCACCCCGCCCACCCGGCCAGGTACGCTGCTGGTGCTGGTAGCGGCCCGATGACGAGGCGCGGTCCGCGAAGCAGGAGTACGCCGGGGGATTGTCCCGCGTTCATCCCCAGGCGTTACGATCGCAGCCAGCATGACGTCCGGACAAGTGTCCGACCTGTCGGACGTGCCCGCCTCGGTGAGAAGGTGAAGATTTATGTTCCGCAACGGACTTGAGCCGTGGCACCTGCTGCTCCTCGTTCTGGTGATCGTCCTGGTGTTCGGCTCCAAGAAGCTCCCGGACATGGCGCGCTCGCTCGGCAAGTCCGCGCGCATCCTCAAGAGCGAGGCCAAGGCGATGAAGGACGACGGCAAGCAGCCCGAGGGCACCGCCCAGTCCACCGCCGAGGAGCCCGCTCCGGCTCAGCGCACGATCCAGGCCGCCCCCGGTGACGTGACCAGCTCCCGCCCGGTCACCGAACCGACGGACACGACCAAGCGCTGACGCGAGGACCGGGGCATCCGGTCCACTGCACGAGATGAGGATGTGGGTTGCTCAAGCCTGCCCGCAAAAAGGAGAGGGATCCCGAGGGGCGGATGCCGCTCGCGGATCACTTGCGCGAGCTGCGCAACCGGCTCGCGAAGGGTGTCCTGGCGATCCTCGCCGTCACGATCGTCTCGGCCTTCTTCTATCGGGACATCATCGAGGTCATCACCCGGCCGATGCTGGACGAGATCGGCTGCCACCAGTCCTTCGGGGAACTGGCCGACGCCAAGAACGTCCGCTGTGCGCATATCACCGTCAGTGGCCTGCTGGGCGCGTTCAACCTGGCCCTGAAGGTTTCCCTCATGTCCGGCATCGTGCTCGCGTCGCCGGTCTGGCTGTACCAGCTGTGGGCGTTCGTCGCGCCGGGTCTGCACCGCGGCGAGAAGAAGTACGCCTACGCGTTCGTCTGCTTCGGTTTCCCGCTCTTCCTCGGCGGCGGCTACCTCGCGTTCCACTTGCTGCCCACCACGGCGAAGTTCATGATCGAGCTCACGCCGGCGGGCGCTGAGAACCTGTTGCCGCTGGACGACCTGCTGGACCTCATCACCCGCATGATCGTCGTCTTCGGCCTCGCCTTCGAGATGCCGCTGCTGCTGGTCATGCTCAATCTCACCGGGGTGCTGTCCGGGCGGCGCATGCTGGGCTGGTGGCGCGCCATGGTCGTCGGCATCACCGCCTTCGCGGCCGTGGCCACGCCCAGCCCCGACCCGATGACGATGCTGGCGCTGGCGGCGCCGATCTGGGCGCTGTACTTCATCGCCGTGGCCATCGCGCTGCTCAACGACCGGCGCCGGGCCCGCCGCGAGGCCGATGGCCCGGGCGACGACGAGGCGTCCGAACTGGACCTCACGCCCGAGGACATCGGCGCCGTCGAGCCCGTCCCGGCGGCCCGGGCACTGCCCGAGCAGGCGAGCACCGACCGGGTCAACGGCTACGACGACGTGACCTGAGCCCCTCCCACCACGCGCGATGCCCCCGCCCCCGGAGCCCTCCGGGGGCGGGGGCATCCGTCTTTGCCGATCAGCCCACGTTCCGGATAATGATCGTCCTGTTGTCAGTGGGGCCCGGTACGCTCGAAAGCACGATGACAGAGGACCTCTCACCGGCCGAGCGGTACGCGGCAGCCCGCAGGCGGGCTGCCGAGCAGGCCACCGCGCTCGCCTCCTTCCGCGAGATGTACGACTTCGGCCTCGACCCCTTCCAGATCGAGGCCTGCCAGGCACTCGAAGCGGGGAAGGGTGTACTGGTCGCCGCGCCCACCGGCTCGGGCAAGACGATCGTGGGCGAGTTCGCCGTCCACCTCGCCCTCCAGCAGGGCAAGAAGTGCTTCTACACGACGCCCATCAAGGCCCTGTCGAACCAGAAGTACGCCGACCTGTGCCGGCGGTACGGCGCCGCGAAGGTGGGCCTGCTCACCGGCGACAACAGCGTGAACTCCGACGCCCCGGTGGTCGTGATGACCACCGAGGTGCTGCGCAACATGCTGTACGCCGGCTCGCAGACCCTCCTCGGTCTCGGCCACGTGGTCATGGACGAGGTGCACTACCTCTCCGACCGCTTCCGGGGCGCCGTCTGGGAGGAAGTGATCATCCATCTCCCCGAGTCGGTGACCCTGGTCTCGCTCTCCGCCACCGTGTCCAACGCCGAGGAGTTCGGTGACTGGCTGGACACCGTCCGAGGCGACACCGAGGTGATCGTCTCCGAGCACCGGCCCGTACCGCTGTTCCAGCACGTCCTCGCCGGACGCCGGATGTACGACCTGTTCGAGGAGGGCGAGGGCCACAAGAAGGCCGTCAACCCCGACCTCGCCCGCCTCGCCCGGATGGAGGCGCAGCGGCCGTCCTTCCAGGACCGCAGGCGCGGCCGCTCGATGCGCGAGGCCGATCGCGAGCGGGAGCGCCGGCAGCGTTCGCGCGTGTGGACGCCGAGCCGCCCCGAGGTCATCGAGCGCCTGGACTCCGAGGGCCTGCTCCCGGCCATCACCTTCATCTTCAGCCGCGCCGCCTGCGAGGCCGCCGTCCAGCAGTGCCTGCACGCCGGCCTCCGACTAAACGACGAGGACGCGCGCGAGCGGGTCCGCGCCCTGGTCGCGGAGCGCACCGCCTCGATCCCGCCGGAGGACCTGCACGTCCTCGGCTATTACGAGTGGCTCGAAGGGCTGGAGCGGGGCATCGCCGCCCACCACGCGGGCATGCTGCCGACCTTCAAGGAGGTCGTGGAGGAGCTGTTCGTGCGCGGCCTGGTGAAGGCCGTGTTCGCCACCGAGACCCTGGCGCTCGGCATCAACATGCCCGCCCGCTCGGTCGTGCTGGAGAAGCTCGTCAAGTGGAACGGCGAGCAGCACGCCGACATCACGCCCGGCGAGTACACCCAGCTGACGGGCCGGGCCGGCCGGCGCGGCATCGACGTGGAGGGCCACGCGGTCGTCCTGTGGCAGCGCGGCAGCAGCCCCGAGCACCTCGCCGGTCTCGCGGGCACCCGCACCTACCCGCTGCGCTCCAGCTTCAAGCCGTCGTACAACATGGCGGTCAACCTGGTCGAGCAGTTCGGCCGGCACCGCTCGCGCGAACTGCTGGAGACATCCTTCGCGCAGTTCCAGGCCGACAAGTCGGTCGTCGGCATCTCCCGCCAGGTGCAGCGCAACGAGGAGGGCCTGGAGGGCTACAAGGCCTCCATGACCTGCCACCTCGGCGACTTCGAGGAGTACGCGCGGCTGCGCCGCGAACTGAAGGACCGGGAGACGGAACTGGCCCGGCAGGGCGCCAGCCAGCGCCGCGCCGAGGCCGCCGTCGCCCTGGAGAAGCTCAGGGCCGGCGATGTCATCCACGTGCCGACGGGCAAGTACGCCGGTCTGGCCCTGGTGCTCGACCCCGGCCTGCCCGCCGGCCGGGCCGACGGCCATCGCGGCTTCGAGCACCAGGACGGTCCGCGCCCGCTGGTGCTGACCGCGGAACGGCAGGTCAAGCGGCTGGCCTCGATGGACTTCCCGGTACCGGTCGAGCCGCTGGACCGGATGCGGATCCCGAAGTCCTTCAACCCCCGCTCGCCGCAGTCCCGACGGGACCTCGCGTCCGCGCTGCGCACCAAGGCGGGGCACATCCCGCCGGAGCGGGCGCGCAAGCAGCGGTCGCAGGCCGCCGACGACCGCGAGATCGCACGGCTGCGCACGGCGATCCGCGCGCACCCCTGCCACGGCTGCGGCGACCGTGAGGACCATGCCCGCTGGGCCGAGCGCTACCACCGGCTGCTGCGCGACACCTCGCAGCTGGAGCGGCGGATCGAGGGCCGTACGAACACGATCGCGCGGACCTTCGACCGGATCGTGGCGCTGCTGACCGAGCTGGACTACCTGCGCGGTGACGAGGTCACCGAGCATGGCAAGCGGCTGGCCCGGCTCTACGGCGAACTGGACCTGCTGGCCAGTGAGTGCCTGCGCGAGCGCGTCTGGGAGGGCCTCGGCCCCGCCGAACTCGCCGCCTGTGTCTCGGCGTTGGTGTACGAGTCCCGGACGGGCGACGACGCGCTGGCGCCGAAGCTGCCGTCGGGCGGGGCGAAGGCCGCGCTCGGTGACATGGTGCGGATCTGGGGACGGCTCGACGCCCTCGAGGAGGAGTTCCGGATCAGCCAGACCGAGGGGGTCGGCCAGCGGGAGCCGGACCTGGGGTTCGCCTGGGCGGCGTACATGTGGGCGACGGGCAACGGGCTCGACGAGGTGCTGCGCGAGGCGGACATGCCGGCCGGTGACTTCGTGCGGTGGTGCAAGCAGGTCATCGACGTGCTGGGGCAGATCTCGGCGGCGGCGCCCAGGGAGGGGTCGACCGTGGCGAAGAACGCGCGCAAGGCGGTGGACCAGTTGCTGCGCGGCGTGGTGGCCTACTCGTCGGTGGGGTGACCCGCCGTCCGGCGGGCGGGGGCGCGCCGCGGCCGGGCGCGCGGGCTCCCGCACCCGCCCAGGCGCGGTAGGACGCCGGCCGGCGCACGGCTCCGGGGGAGCGGCTCACGCCTCGGGCTCACCCTTCACGGTGAGCGGCATTCGCATGCCCGTTCGCCACTACGAAGAGTGTTCGAACAACAGCACAATGTGTAAAAGACTTCGAGCGTACTCCTGTTGCGGGGGCGATTTCAGATGCTTGCCGAAGAGGGCACGGCGATGATCCGGTCGGACTAAGCTCGCCCGAGGCGCACCGACTTGAGGTAATTCGCGCGCCTGTTCCCCTTGTGCGAAACAGATCCCGATCGTCCGTGAACCTTCCCTCCGCAAGACCCCCCGACACCCAGCCGACTCATCTCGGAAGGCATCCATGGTGAGTGTTCAGAAGCCTCCCGGCGGCCGTGAACGTCCCTGTGCGCGCGTGCTGTTGGCGCCGGCCATAGCGATGGCCGCAGCCGCCGGGGCCGCCGTCGCCCTGGTACCGCCCACGGCCCGGCTCGCCGTCGGCGTGTGCGGAACGCTGGCCGTTCTGCTGGTCCTCGGCGCGGCCGGGGAGGCCGTCCGGCGTGGCCGCCGCCTCCGCGAGACGCAGGCCGAACACGCCCGGCACGCCGCGTATCTGGAACAGCGGATCGCCGCCCACAACGCGCTGATCGACCGCATCACCACCGACATCCTGCCCACCGGTTTCTACCGGCTGCGCCGCGGCGAGGCGCTCCGGGACACCGTCAGCAACGTCTACGACGCGGACCCCGACCTGCGCGGCCTGCCCGAGGGCTACCGCGAACTGGTGCGCGTGGCCTGGCGCGGCGCCGACCACGAGATCTCGATGCGCGATGCCACGGAGCGCTCTTTCGTGAGCATCGCCCGCCGCGTCCAGGCCATCGTCCACCAGCAGGCCAAGGAGCTCCGCGAGATGGAGGAGGACCACGGCCGCAACCCCGAGGTCTTCGACGACCTGCTGCGCATCGACCACGGCACCTCGCTGATCGGCCGCCTCGCCGACACCATCTCGGTGCTCGGCGGCGGCCGGCCCGGCCGTCAGTGGCCCCTGCCGGTCTCCCTCTACAGCGTGTTGCGCGGTGCCATGTCCCGCATCCTGGAGTACCGCCGGATCGAACTCAGCTCCATCGTCAACATCAACATCAAGGGCACCGCGGTCGAACCGGTCCTCCACGCCGCCGCCGAACTCCTCGACAACGCCACCCGCTACTCGCCGCCCTCGACCAAGGTGCACGTCACCGCCTCCGAGGTGCAGTCCGGTGTCGTCATCGAGATCGAGGACGCGGGCGTCAGCCTCAGTGAGGAGTCCCGCGCCCGTATCGAGCAGG
Source organism: Streptomyces sp. Y20 (assembly GCF_043195475.1). Taxonomy (NCBI): domain Bacteria; kingdom Bacillati; phylum Actinomycetota; class Actinomycetes; order Kitasatosporales; family Streptomycetaceae; genus Streptomyces; species Streptomyces sp. Y20. The sequence goes on along the minus strand of NZ_JBIDDP010000001.1, from coordinate 1,004,667 downwards.
CCATCGAGGACGCCAAGAACAACGACGACGCCGACAACCTCGGTGAGAACCCGCGCCTCGGCCTCGCCGTCGTCGGGCGTCTCTGCAAGCAGTTCGACATGGAGGTCTCGCTGCGCTCCTCCGCCTACGGCGGCGTCCGCGCGATCCTCATCGTGCCGCGGGTGATGACGACCACCGAGCCCGGCGTAGGCGCCGCGCACGGCATCGGCGCCACCGGCATCCCCAAGCCCGAACTCGGCGCCGTCGAGGGCCCCAAGCGGCCGCCCAAGAAGCGCCGCCCCACCAGCCCCAAGATCCCCGCGGGCATCTCCATGGAGGACGACGTCCCGGAGGTCACCGAGTGGACCGCCGGCGGTCTGCCGCAGCGCCGCAGCCGGGTCAAGACCCCGATCGGCCAGCGGATCGCCGAGCAGGCCGCCATCGAGCGCGCCGAGCGCGAGGGCAGGCCGACCATCTGGTCCCAGAGGAGGCCGGAACCCGAGCCGGAGATCGATCCCGAGCGCAAGAAGCTCATGGACCGGCCGCCGGGCATGTGGATGGAGGCGTTCTGGGACGGCCTGCGCAAGGGCATGCCCGCGGACGCCACCGCCTCGGAACTGACCGACTTCACGCTCAACCCCACCAAGTACCTGCATCTGCTCAACGATTCGGCCGATCCCGGCGAGGGCGCCACCGAGGCCGACGACGAGGGGAACCCCAAGTGATCCAGCAGCGCGCGAACCTGGACTGGATGCTCAAGCAGCTGAACGACGGTGTGCCGGGTATCGAGATGATCGTGGTCCTCTCCGCCGACGGACTGCGCATCGCCCGCTACGGCGGCGACCCCGACGCCGCGGACCGGGTGGCCGCCGCCTGCGCGGGCGTCCAGAGCCTGGCCGGTGCCATCATCCAGGAGATCCCCGGCGCCGGTGACATGAAGGTCGTCGTCTTCGAGATCGACGGCGGTTACTTCTACCTCATGAACGCGGGCGCCAACGCCTACCTCGCCGTGCTCGCCGACGTGACCTGCGAACCCGGGCGGATGAGCGGCATGATGCGTGACCTCGTCGTCCGGATCGGAGCCCATCTGACCAGCCCACCCCGGCGCAACGGGCAGGCCGTATGACGCCTCCACGACGCAAACGGCGCCAGCCGCAGCCGGTGGCGCCCCCGCCGTCACCCCAGCCGGCCGGCGGCCAGGAACCGCCCAGGAATCCCGAGCGGCTGTACACCATCGCGGGATCAGCCGACGGCGCCCGCGCCGAACTCGACCTGGTGACCCTGGTGGTGGCGCGCTCCTCGCCGCAACCGTCCGCCTCGCCGGAGGAGGCGGCCGTGCTCCGGCTCTGCGTCGCCCCGCTGTCCGTGGCCGAAGTCTCGGCCTATCTCCAGCTGCCGTTCAGCGCGATGACCGTACTGATCACCGAGCTGATCGGGGCGGAGCTGGTGCAGGCGCGCGCCCCCATCGTCCGGCGGTCGGTCCCCGACCGCTCACTCCTCGAAGCGGTGATGCATGGACTTCAACGGCTCTGAGACGGTCCCCGGTCCGCGCACCGAGGACCATCTGCCGCACACGGCCCAGGCCGCGGTGAAGATCGTGATCGTGGGCGGCTTCGGTGTCGGCAAGACCACCATGGTCGGCTCCGTCAGCGACATCAGGCCGCTGACCACCGAGGAGACCATGACCCAGGCCGGTATCGGTGTGGACGACAACTACGGCTCCGACTCCAAGACGGCCACCACGGTGGCCATGGACTTCGGCCGGATCAGCGTCACCGACCAGTTGGTGCTCTACCTCTTCGGCACCCCCGGCCAGGAGCGCTTCTGGTTCCTGTGGAACGGCCTGTTCGAAGGCGCCCTCGGCGCGGTCGTGCTGGTCGACACCCGGCGCCTGGAGGTCAGCTTCGATGTGATGGGCCGGCTGGAGGAGCGCGGCGTGCCCTTCGTCGTCGCCGTCAACACCTTCCCGGACGCCCCCCGTTACCCGGTCGAGGACCTGCGTGCCGCGCTGGACCTGGCACCGGCCGTCCCGATCATCGACTGCGACGTGCGCCGCCGGGCCTCCAGCAAAGACGTGCTGATGACCCTCATGCGCTTCCTGCACTCCATCGCCCTCTCCGGCGCCCGCACCTGACCCGCTGCCCGACCGATCCCCCACCATCCGTTCCGGAGCGACACCGTGACGTCTGAATCCCCATCCCTGACCGGCACCGACCCCGCGTCCGGCCCGCCGCCGGGCTGCCCGGCGCACGGCCCCGGCCCCGGGGGGCCGCACCGGCTCTACGGGCCCGACGCCGAGGACCTCGGCAGCCTCTACGAGCGCCTGCGCGAACAGCACGGCCCGGTGGCCCCCGTGCTGCTCCCCGACGACGTACCGATGTGGGTGGTGCTCGGGCACGCCGAGAATCTGCAACTGGTGCGCAGTCCCTCGCAGTACACCCGGGACAGCCGCGTCTGGACCCCGCTGCTGGAGGGCACGGTCAAGCCCGACCACCCCCTCATGCCGCACATCGCGTGGCAGCCCATCTGCTCCCACGCCGAGGGGGACGAGCACCAGCGGCTGCGCGCGGCGGTCACCGCGGCCATGGCCACCATCGACCACCGCAGCGTCCGCCGCCACATCGGCCGCCACACCCAGGCCCTCGTCAACGGCTTCTGCGAGCGCGGCCGTGCCGACCTGGTCTCCCAGTTCGCCGAGCACCTGCCGATGGCCGTCATGTGCGAGATCCTCGGCATGCCCGAGGAGTACGACGACCGGATGGTGCAGGCCGCGCGGGACGCCCTCAAGGGCACCGAGACCGCCATCCAGAGCCATGGGTACGTCATGAGCGCGCTCAGCCGGCTCACCACCCGGCGCCGCGCCCTGCCCGAGGACGACTTCACCAGTCACCTCATCGCCCACCCGGCCGGACTCACCGACGACGAGGTCCGCGAACACCTGCGGCTCGTGCTCTTCGCGGCCTACGAGGCCACGGCGAACCTCCTCGCCAACGCGCTGCGCATGGTCCTGACCGAGCCGGGCTTCCGCGCCCAGCTCAACGGCGGCCAGATGACGGTGCCGGAGGCGATCGAGCAGTCACTGTGGGACGAGCCGCCGTTCAGCACCGTCTTCGCCTACTACGCCAAGCAGGACACCGAGCTGGGGGGCCGGCGCATCAGCAAGGGCGACGGGCTGCTGTTCGCTCCCGCGCCGGGCAATCTCGATCCGCGGATCCGCCCGGATCTGTCCGCCGGCATGCAGGGCAACCGGTCCCACCTCGCCTTCGGCGGCGGTCCGCACGAGTGCCCCGGCCAGGACATCGGCCGTGCCATCGCCGACGTCGGCGTCGACGCTCTGCTGACGCGGCTGTCCGACATCCAGCTGGACTGCGCGGAGGAGGAGCTGCGCTGGCGTTCGTCCATCGCCTCGCGGCACCTGGTGGCCCTGCCGGTGCGGTTCGAACCCAAGCCGCAGCAGGATGTGGAGATGCCGCCCCGGCCGGTGGCCGTCCCGCCGCAGCGCTCCGCCTGGCAGGTCGGCACGCTGAGCAGCGACCCGGCCCCGGCCGCCGCACCCCGGACGGCGCCCCCCGGCCCGCCCCGGACCCCGGCCCCGCTCCCCGCGCCCGCGGAACCGTCCCGCGCCCCGGGCGTCTGGCGCCGCCTGCTGGTCTGGTGGCGCGGCGAGTGACACACCGGCCTCCCGGGGCGGGCCCGCCCTCCCTGGCCCGGGACCGCCGGGTGACCTCGTGCTGAGGCCGGAAGGTGGCTCACGGCCATCCGGAGGACCGTCACGCGGGGCTCGCCCGGGGGTGCGTCCTGATGCCGGACGAGACAGCGGTCTGCGGGCGCGCTCCGCACTTGCCCCGCCCGGCGGGTGACCCTCGGCGCCGGGCGTCGGCCGCGACGTGAGCGGCCGCCATTCCTACGGGGCCGCGTACGCCTTCCTCCGCCCGGCTCAGGGCGCCAGCACGACCCTGCCGAAGACCTCCCCCGCGTCCATCGCGCGGTGGGCCGGCACCGCCTGGTCCAGAGGCAGCACCGCGTGCACGACCGTGCGCAGGTCCCCGTGCGCGGCATCGGCGAACTGGGAGGACCGTACGGCCTGCCGGTCGGGGCCGGGCACGGTGTCAGAGCTGAAAACGGTGAACGACAACGACCTGCGGAAGGCGTCCATCAGTCGCATGCCGAAGTCTGCCGGCGGCTGCCCACCGGCCACACCGACGGTCACATACCGTCCGTCGGGGTTCAACTTGTCCAGGAAAAGAGGAAGCCGGGGTCCTGCCACGACATCGATCACCACGTCGAAGCCCGCCGGCGCGTCCGGGCCGCCCTCGCCGCAGCGGTCGAGGACATGGGTCGCGCCCAGCTCCCGCAGGCGGGCGCCACGCTCCGCCGACGAGGTCGTGACCGCCACCGCGCCCGCGCCGTCCCTGGCCGCGAGCTGGACCGCCGTGATCCCGATGCTGCCCGCCGCACCGCGCACGAGCACCGTCTCACCGGGCGTGAGCCGGGCCCGGTCCAGGGCGAAATGGGCGACCACGCCGGAGCCGCCGAGAGTCACCGCGTCCGCGCCGGTCAGTCCGTCGGGCAGCGCGAGGACGTCCTCGACCGCGGCGACGGCCTGCTCGGCATACCCACCGGACAGGCCGGTGAACGCCCAGACCTTCCGTCCGATCCACGAGGCGTCCACGCCCTCTCCCACCGCGGTGACCCGTCCCGCGACCTCGCTGCCGAGGAGATGCCCCTCCCGGAAGCCGTAGGCGGCGAGGGTTCCCCGGCGGATCACGGCGTCCACGCCGCCCACCCCGATCGCCTCCGTCGCGATCCGCACCTGCCCCGGGGCGGGAACGGGCGCGGGCACATCGACGACCTCCAGGCCATCGGGGTCTCCGAACGTCCTGATCACGACGGCTCTCATCTCTGCTCCTCGGGTCGGTGGAGGGGACGCACCGCAGTCGCTGCGGCCGTGGGCGCCGAGCGGTCCCCACAGCCGGGGCATCACCGGCGGAGTGCCGGGACTTGAGGGCGGCACCGCCACCGGACCGTAACGAACGCCCCCGTCCGCTTGGCTAAAGTGAGAAACGATGCCCAGCCATTTGCCTCGGACCGTGCGCTCCGACGCCCGCGACAACCGGGCCCGCATCCTGGACGCCGCCCGCGCGGTGTTCGGCGAAGAGGGCCTGAGTGCGCCCATGCGAGAGATCGCACGGCATGCCGGCGTCGGCCCCGCCACGCTGTACCGGCACTTCCCGACCAAGCAGGCACTGATCGCGCAGACCTTCGCCGAGCAGCGCCGAGCCTGCCGTGCCGCCGTCCGCGACGCCCTCGCGGACCCGGACCCGTGGCACGGATTCCGGAGCCTGATCGAGCGGATCTGCGAACTCCACGCGCACAGCCGGGGATTCGCCGACGCCTTCATGGCGGCCTTCCCCGAGGCCATGGACTTCGCCGCCGACCGGGAGCAGACTCTGCGCGCGGTCGGTGAACTGGCCCGCCGCGCCCAGGAGACCGGCCGGCTGCGCCCCGGCTTCGTCGTCGACGACCTGATCCTCATGCTCATGGCCCACCAGGGCCTCCAGGGCACTCCGCGTGCCGTCCGGGCCACGGCCTCCCGCCGCTTCGCCGCGTACGTGATCGAGGCGTTCCGCGCACCGGAACCCGGAGCGCCTGCGCCGCTGCCGCCGGCACCGCGCCTGCGGCTGACGCACTCGCCCAGCACGCCGTGATCCGTCACCCGCACGTCCGTCCCGGCCGACGACCTTGCCGGACCCCTGTCTTCAGCCGGGCCGGAAAGGGCTCGCCGCGTCGCTGTCGGCTCCGGAGCGGCGCGGATGAACACCGGCTCGGGTGCGCCCGGTTGCTTGTTACCGAATGCGGACAGACCCTGATGAACGACGCCCGTCCCGGCGTCATCTCCTGGGGTGCAGCGAACAGTCGATGCGGCCGGACGCCCCGCGGGAGCAGGGGAGGTGCCGCGTCCTGACAGACCTGGGGGAGTTCTCATCATGACCACGCACCGCACCCGCCGTACCGCCCGTTCCGCCGCCCTGGCCGCCGTCACCGCCGCGCTGGCGCTGGGCCTGACGGCCTGCGGTGGCGCCGACGAGGGCTCGAAGGCGGCGGGCGGCGGTCACACCGCCGGTACCGCGCAGAGCCGGTCCTCGACCGACGGGGACGGCAAGGGCAGCGCGGAGCGGGCCGACAGCGGTGGTGGCCCCAAGGAGGGGGCGCGCCCGGCGACCCTCTCGGCCGGGACGGACAGGGTCGCGAGCAAGGTCGCGACGGCCGGCGCCCAGCAGTGCCGCGGAGACGAGATGCTGGTCACCGCGGTGCACCGGTTCGCCGGTCAGCAGGGCGACCACCTGCTGGTCACCGCGTCGAACGAGGGCACCGAGCCATGCTGGGTCACCTCGTACCCGGCCGTGAAGCTCGGTGGGGACGTCGACGGCGCCGCACTGCCGCACTCGAAGAAGGACAACCCGGGCGGCGACAAGCACATCACGCTCCGGCCCGGAGGCAAGGCATACAGCGCGGTGAACCTTTTCGACTACGGCTCGAAGCACCGCACGGCGCGGTCGTTCGCCATCGCGCTGCGCGGCGCGGACGGTCACATCGGCCCCTTCTACTCCGTCGGCACCAAGGGCCGGAAGCCGCGGTTCAGCTGGAACGAGGCGGACGTCCTGAACTGGAACACCCGCAAGCCGTACGACTTCTGACGGCCGATCGGCCAGGTCGCCGTCCGCCTGTGGAAGAGCGGCGGGGAGCCGATCCCGGTCCGCACCAGCGGGCCGCCCGAGATGGACGGCGCTCCCGGCGGCCTGTCGCCACCCGTTTCGACGAACGGGCCCACGTCCTCCACCGCACTGTCCCCACACAGTGATCCGCTTATGGCCCCGTCCATGAACCGCCGGGCAGAGCCTGGTCCCCGGCGGCCCACTCGTCGTACGACGTCCAGGCCCGGAGTACGCGTCCGGTGACGAACGTGTGCTCCGTGCCGGTGACCGGGTCGGTGAACTCCATCCTGCGCGCCAGCAGTTGCAGCGGGCGGCGGAAGTCGCCGGCCGGTACGGGGCCGCTCACCTCGGGGTAGAGCGGATCGCCGAGGACCGGCACGCCGAGGGCGCTCAGATGCACCCGCAGCTGGTGGGTCTGCCCGGTTGCCGGAAGGAGCCGGTAGCGGCCCAGCCCGTCCCGGTGGCCGGCGAGCTCCACCCGCGTCTCGGCGTTCGGTTCGCCCGCCACCTCCCGGGCGGCCGGCACCCCGCGCTCCTTCACGATCCTGCTGCGCACGGTGCGGGGCAGGACGAGCGCGGGATCGTACCGCGCGACCGCCTCGTACTCCTTGCGCACCAGCCGGTCCCGGAACAGCGTCTGGTAGGCGCCCCGCTCCGCGGGCCGCACGGTGAACAGCACCAGCCCCGCGGTGAGCCGGTCCAGGCGGTGCGCCGCCGTCAGCTGCGGGAGGTCCAGCTCGCGCCGGAGCCGGGCCAGCGCGGTCTCGGCGACATGCGAGCCGCGCGGGGTCGTGGCCAGGAAGTGCGGCTTGTCGGCCACCACGATGTGCTCGTCCCGGTGGACCACCTCCACCGGGAACGGCACCGGCACCTCCGCGGGCAGCTCGCGGTGGAACCACACGAACATCCCCGGTCGGTAGGGCGCCTCGGGGGACACGGGCCGTCCGTCGGCGCCGACCACCAGCCCCGCGTCGAACATCGAGGCGACGACCCCGGGCCCGGCGCCGGTGAGCCGCTCCACCAGGTGCTCCCGCACGGTCGCCCACGTCCCGTCCACGGGCAGCCGCACCCGTACGGGGTCGACACCGTGGCGCTGGGGGAGCGGGGCGGGCGGGGGCGGCGTACGGCGTCTCACCGGGTCAAGGTTAACGGCCGTCATCCGGGCGGCGGCCGTAAATGAGTGGGCCACCGGCCACAGGATCGGCAGGATGGGATCATGCCGTACCTCAGCAGCCCGGTCCTGTTCCCCGGCGCGCTCTCCCGCATCCCCCAGCCCGTTCTCGCGGCCGGTGACGGCCTGGTCCTGCGCCCCTGGCGGGCCGAGGACGCGCCCGCCGTGCACGCGGCCTTCCAGGATCCGCTGATGCACCAGTGGCACATCAGGTCCTCCGACTCGGCCGAGGAGGCCGCCGACTGGATCACGCGGTGGCGCAAGGGGTGGGAGGCCGAGCAGGACGCCCAGTGGGCCGTCGCGGACGAGATCACCGACGAGCTGCTGGGCCGGGTCGCGCTGCGCCAGATCCTGCTCGGGGACGGCGTCGCCGAGGTCGCGTACTGGACGGTGGCGCGGGCCCGCGGCCGGGGCGTCGCCCCGCGTGCCACGTCCGCGCTGGCCGACTGGGCCTTCGAGGAGATCGGGTTCCACCGCCTGGAGCTGACCCACGCCCTCGCCAACGAGGCGTCCTGCCGCGTCGCCGTCAAGGCCGGCTTCACCGTGGAGGGCACCAAGCGCAGCGCCCTGCTGCACCCGGACGGCTGGCACGACATGCACCTGCACGCACGCGTGCGGGGCGACGGCGCCTGACGGGGCCGGCGGCCCCGCCGCGCCTGCCGGTCCTGCTCAGGCCGCCGTCGCCGCGCCCTCCTGCTCGGCCTCGATGCGGGCGTTCCACTCCCGCTTGGAGGCCTGCCAGCCGTCCTCGTCGTGGCCGAGGCGCCAGTAACCGGAGATCGACAGATCCTCGCGCGGAAGCTCCCGTTCGACGCGGAGCAGCCGGCGCAGTTCCTTGACGAACCCCGCCTCCCCGTGCACGAACGCCTGCGGCCGGCCCTCGGGGAACCGGAGTCCCCGTACGGCCTCCAGCAGGGCCTCGCCGACCGGCCGGTCCCCGCGGTGCAGCCAGACGACCGGCACCTCGGTGTCGATCTTCTGCTCCTCCTCGGGCCCGGACACCTCGACGAAGGCGTGCGCACGGGTGCCGGCGGGCAGTGTCTCCATGGCGCGGGCGATGGCGGGCAGGGCGCTCTCGTCGCCGGCGAACAGATGCCAGCCGGCCTCGGGGTCGGGCGCGTAGGCGCCACCGGGGCCCATGAAACGCACGGTCTCGCCGGGACGCGCGCGGGCGGCCCAGGGCCCGGCCAGACCCTCGTCACCGTGGATCACGAAGTCGAGGGTCAGTTCCCGCTGTTCGGGGTTCCAGGCGCGCACCGTGTACGTCCGGGTCACCGGCCACTGCTCGCGCGGGAACTCGGCGCGGATCCGTTCCACGTCGAAGGGCTCCGGGTAGGTGACGCCGGGGGCGCCGAACAGCAGCTTCACATAGTGGTCGGTGCAGGTGTCCGCGGGGAATCCGGCGAGGCCCTCGCCGCCGAGCACCACCCGCTGCATGTGCGGGGTCAGTCGTTCGGTCCGCACCACCTGGGCGGTATGGGGCTTGCGCGGCTTTCGTCCGGGACGTTCTGCCATCACGGCCTCCTGCATATTGGTTAGGTAAACCTAAGTTAACACTCGCTCTCCGTGAACACCCCTTTCCCCGGGGCTCGGTGAAGGCCCTTTGCCGGAATATTCCAGTCAGGTCCCCGTCAAGGCCGCTCCGCCAGCGTGGTCAGCAGCCGCTGGAGGGAGCCGCCGAGTCCCCACCGCCGCGCCAGCTCCTCCAGGGCCGCCGGGTCACGCGGGGCGCGCGGCAGGACGGTGTCGACGTCCGGCAGCGGCACGTCGTCGGCCACCCGCACCACCTTCGGCGCGACCGCGACGTACGGCCGGGCCTCGGTGAGCCGCCTGCGCTGCGACGGCGTGAGCCGCGCCCGGGGATCGTCGACCGCCGCCATGATCCCGGCCAGGTCGCCGAACTCGGCGAGCAGCTTGGCGGCCGTCTTCTCGCCGATGCCCGCCACGCCCGGCAGGCCGTCGCTCGGGTCACCGCGCAGCAGCGCCAGATCCGCGTATCCCCGGCCGTCGACGCCGTACTTCTCGCGCAGCGCCGCCGCGTCGGTCAGCTGGAGCGTGCCGACGCCCTTCAGCGGGTACAGCACCCGGATCCCGCGCCCGTCGTCCACCAGCTGGTACAGATCCCGGTCGCCCGTGACGATGTCCACCGGCTCACCGGCACGGGCGGTGAACGTGCCGATCACGTCGTCGGCCTCGTACCCGGCGACCCCGACGCGCGCGATCCCGATCGCGTCCAGCACGTCCTCGATGACCGGCACCTGCGGGGCGAGCGTGTCGGGCACCTCCTCCTCGTCCGGCGCGTCCGCGCGCTCCGCGGCGACCCGGTGCGCTTTGTAGGTGGGGATGAGGTCGACCCGCCACTGCGGCCGCCAGTCGGCGTCCATGCAGGCCACGAGCCGCTCCGGCCGGTGGTCGCGGACCAGCCGGTCGATGAAGTCGAGCAGCCCGCGCACGGCGTTGACGGGTGTGCCGTCCGGCGCCCGCACGGAGTCCGGGACGCCGAAGTAGGCGCGGAAGTACAGCGAGGCGGTGTCGAGGAGCATGAGTCGTCCGGTCACGTTCGCATCATGCCGTACGGCACCGACGGCGACCCGGCTCCGGTGGTGCCCCCGCTCACGGAAAAGATCAGGACAATCACGGGCGGTGACGAGTGGTGGTCCGTGCGAGGGCGCGCGGCCCAGCTGGTCGGCGTGTTCCCGCGCCGCCGGGGCCGGATTCCCGGGTGGTCGCGGTGCCTGCGATGCTGGCGTGAAAGGTGAGGTCGGAGGGTCACCGGCATGTCAGGGATGTGACCGCACGTGAAACGGTTTGCCGAACATGCGTAGGGTGCAGAGAAGTCATCGGGAGAGGTGTGCCCCCGGGCGGGCACCCGGGCAGCGGCACGACGAGTGAGGGAGGGAGCCGGAGCGATGGGCGACCACAAAGAGCAGCAGCCCGTGCGGGTGGGCGCGGCCGTCCGGCGGCGCCGGCGCGTGCTGGAACTGACCCTCGCCGTCGTGGCCGAGCGCAGCGGCCTGTCGGTGCCGTTCCTCAGCCAGGTCGAGAACGACCGGGCCCGTCCGAGCCGTACCTCCCTGGAGAAGCTGGCCGACGCCCTGCGCACCACGGCCGTCGAACTCCTCGCCGCGGCCGATCCGGCGGCCAGCGTGGACGTGGTGCGGGCCGAGCAGGTCGCCGAGGGCGACTTCGACCCGCGGACCCGCTCCCTGGTGCGCGGACACCACCAGCTGCACGCCTCCGAGTTCACCGGCGACCACGACGCCGGCCGCGAGTTCCAGCACCGCAACGACGAATTGATGTACGTCGCCGACGGCGCCGTGGAGATCGAGGCCGAGGGACGGGCCTACCGCCTGGGGCGCGGCGACACCCTGTACCTGACCGGCGGCGTCCGGCACCGCTGGCGGGCCACGGTCCCGGACACCCGGGTCGTCGTGGTGGCGGTCGCCGAGCACATCGAGGCCGTCCAGGACCGGTCGCGTTAGGTGCGGGTCGTCTCGCTCGTCCCGTCGCTGACGGAGGCGGTCGCCGTCACGCTCCCCGGGGTGCTGGCCGGTGCCACGGACTGGTGCGACCGCCCGGCGGGCCTGGACGTCGCCCGGATCGGCGGTACAAAGAACCCGGACGTGGACCGGATCGTCTCCCTGGCCCCCGACCTGGTGATCGCCAACGAGGAGGAGAACCGCGCCCCCGACCTCGCCGCCCTGCGCGCGGCGGGGCTGGAGATGCTGGTCACCGAGGTGCGCACCGTGCCGCAGGCCCTCACCGAGCTGGACCGGGTGCTCACCGCGTGCGGCGCGTCCGGGCGGCCGGCCTGGCTGGCCGAGGCGGAGGCGGCCTGGGCGGCCCTGCCGGAGCCGGCGGAGCGCAGGACGGCGGTCGTACCGGTCTGGCGCCGCCCCTGGACGGTCCTCGGCCGGGACACCTTCGCCGGTGACGTCCTCACCCGCCTGGGTGTGGACCACGTGTACGCCGCCCACCCCGAGCGGTACCCCCGCGTCCCGCTGCACGAGCTGCGCGCGGCGGACCCGGACCTCGCCGTCCTTCCCGACGAGCCCTACCGCTTCACCGCCGACGACGGCCCGGAGGCCTTCCCCGGCCTGCCCTGCGCCCTGGTCAGCGGACGGCACCTGACCTGGTACGGGCCGTCGCTGGCGCGGGCGCCGGGGGTGCTGGCCGCGGCCCTGCGAGCAGCTCGCCGCTGAGCAGGCCGCGCACGGTGCCGCAGGCCGCCGCCAGCCAGGCCGCCACCAAGGCGGCGTACAGGCCGGCGGCCAGGACGCCGTACACGGCGAGGCCGGTGTGCCGGGCGAGGGCCGCCGCACCGGTCACGCAGGTGCCCACCGGGAAGGTGAACGCCCACCACGTCAGCGTGAACCCCATGCCGTCGCGCCGGGCCCGCACCACGAGCGCGACCGACAGCCCCAGCCACAGCAGCGCGAACCCCATGACCGGCACCCCGTACAGCACGGCGAAGACCGCGAGGCCACGGTCGTACGGGGCCGGGACGACCCCCGGCGCGGCGTCCGCGACCAGTGCCACGGCCGTGGTGGACTGCCCGAGCGGGCCGAGGACCAGGAACAGGGCCGGGGTGAGCGCGGGCGGCAGCGGCCCGGACGTGATCAGCCGGGCGAAGACCAGCGGCAGCGTCAGCAGTACGGCCAGCAGGCTCAGCCCGAACAGCGCGAAGCAGCCCAGCAGCAGGGTCTCGCGCGGCTGGCCCGGCGGCAGATGCGGCACGAGCAGCGGGCCGGCCGCGGCGGACACCATGGGCGCGACGAGCGGCAGCAGCCACACCGGCGTGGCTTCGGCGGCCCCGGGGCGGTGCCGTACGGCCATCAGGTACGGGACGGCCACGGCGGCCCCGAGCCCGGTCACCGTACCGGCGGTGAACAGCACGGTGTCCAGGGCGACCGCCGCGCGTGTGCCGATCAGCTCCCGCCCGGCCGTCAGGGCGCCGCCGCCCACCGCCAGCAGGGCCATCGCCGGACAGCCGTAGAAAGGAGCCGTCGCCGGGTCGAGGAGGTGGGCGCGGGCCTGGTCGCCATGGCGGGACCAGTGCAGCGCCCGGGCGGCCAGCAGGGCCACCAGCAGGAGCAGGGACAGCGCCCAGACGGCCGCGAAGACACCGTGCGGGCCGTGCGCGGGCCCGGGCAGCGCGACACCGGCCGAGCCGACGATCGCGGTGCCCATGACGCAGGCGTACCAGTTCGGGCCGAGATGCCGGAACCGGGCCGCGCGGGGCAGGGGCAGGGGCTGGGCTGCGGTGACCATGCGTCCACGGTGCCGTCACCCGCCGCCCCTGACCAGGGAGTTCCGTCCTATGAGGACATAAGCTGGTCTTATGAGTGAGGTGGAGGGGCGGCGGACACGCGCCGAATCGCTGGCGCACCGGGTGCCGGACCTGGGCGCGCTGGAGCTGCTGCTCGCCGTGGCGCGGCTGGGCAGTCTGGGAGCGGCGGCCCGCGAGGTCGGCATCACCCAGCCCGCCGCCAGCAGCCGGATCCGCTCCATGGAACGGCAGCTCGGGGTGGCCCTGGTCGACCGCTCACCGCGCGGCTCCCGGCTCACCGACGCGGGCGCCCTGGTGACCGACTGGGCCCGCCGGGTGGTGGAGGCGGCGGCGGCCTTCGACGCGGGGGCGCAGGCGCTGCGGGATCGCCGGGACTCACGCCTCAGGGTCGCGGCGAGCATGACCATCGCCGAGTACCTGCTGCCCGGCTGGCTCCTCGCCCTGCGCGCCCAGCGGCCCGACACGGCCGTCTCGCTGCTCGCCGGGAACTCCGCCAAGGTCGCGGAACTGCTGCTGGCCGGCGAGGCCGACCTGGGTTTCGTGGAGGGCCTGACGACGCCGGCGGGCCTGGACTCGGCGGTGATCGCCCACGACCGCCTGATCGTCGTCACGGCCCCCGGCCACCCGTGGGCCCGCCGCCGGCGCCCGCTGACCGCGGGGGAACTGGCCGCGACCCCGCTCATCCTCCGCGAGCGCGGCTCCGGCACCCGCCAGGTCCTGGACACGGCCCTCGGGGGCCTGGCCCGTCCGCTGATCGAACTGTCGTCGACCACGGCGGTGAAGGCGTCCGCGGTCAGCGGCGCGGGCCCCTCGGTCCTGAGCGAACTGGCGGTGGGGGAGGAACTGGCGACCCGGCGGCTGGTCGGCATCCCGGTCCAGGACATCTCCCTGCGCCGGGCCCTGCGAGCGGTGTGGCCCACAGGCCACCGCCCCACAGGACCGGCCCGAGACCTCCTCACCCTGACCAGAACCTGACCCACGCCGACGACCGACGGCCCGGCAACCCCCTAAGGGGCGCGGGGAACTGCACGACCGGCCACGACGACGCCGCACCCGCAAACCACCCGCACTCACGACGCCGCGCTCACGGCGCCGCACCGGCCACACATCCGCGCTCGCGACGCCGCACCGGCAAGCCACCCGCACTCACGACGCCGCCCCCACCAACCCCCGCATCACCCGCAGGTCCTCACCCATCTCCGGATGCCACTGCACCCCCAGCACCCAGCGACCCCCCTCCACCGGCAGTTCGACGGCCTCCACCGTCCCGTCCGCCGCGTAGGCCGACGGCACGAGACCGGCCCCGAGCCGCTCCACCGCCTGATGGTGGTACGCCGGCACGGTCAGCTCCTCCGGGACGATCCCGGCGTACAGCGTCCCCGGTACCGGCTTCACCGGGTGCCCGCCGAACACGCCGACCCGTTCCGCGTGCCCGTCCAGGTGCTGCACCAGCGTGCCGCCGAGGGCCACGTTCAGCAGCTGCATGCCCCGGCAGATGCCGAGCACCGGCACGCCCGCCGCCAGGGCCGCGCCGATCAGGGCCAGCTCCCAGGCGTCCCGCTCCGGCGCGGGCGGTCCCGTACGGGCCGAGCGCTCCGCGCCGTACCGCGACGGGTCGACGTCCGGCCCGCCCGCGATCACCAGCCCGTCGAGCCGGGCGACCGCGGCCGGCGCCCGCCCGGGTGTGTCCGGCGGCAGCATCACCGCCAGCCCTCCGGCCCGCTGCACGAGCCGGGGATACGCGGCCGGCAGCAGTGCCGCCTCCAGCTCCCAGACGCCCCAGCGGGCCCCGGCCTCCAGATACGTGCTCACACCGATCAGCGGTCGTACGGTCATGCCAGCCCTCCCACGCCGGGACGCCAGACGCTCACCCGTCAAAGGTCGATCCGCGTACCATCACACAACCGGCTCACGCCAGGAACCCCCGCAGCAGCGCCGCCGTCCCCGCGCAATGCTCCCGCGTCATCTCGCGCGCCCCGTCGGCGTCCCCGTCCAGCACCGCCTCCACCAGCGCGGTGTGCTGCCGCTGGGAGTGCTCCAGGTTGCGTACCAGCAGCGGGATGCAGTCCAGCAGGTCGTTCACCGTGGCCCGGACCGCCGCGTACTGCGCCGTCAGCGACGGCGAGCCGCACAGCTCGGTCAGGGTCAGGTGCAGCAGCGTGTCCGCCCGGCGGTAGTCCGCCAGGGGCGCGTCGCGGGTGCGGTCCAGCGCCGCCCGCAGCCGGTCCGCCTGCTCACCGGTCAGCCCGTGCGCCGCGCACAGCCCGGCGGCCCCCACCTCCAGCACCTCCCGGAACCGCAGCACGTCCTCGATGTCGGTCCCGGCGACGCGCCGCCGCAACGCGTCCTCGCCGCCCGCGTCCGTGCGGGGCAGCACGAACGTGCCGCCGTACCGCCCGCGCCGCGCCTCCACCAGCCCCTGGTCCTGGAGCACCTTCAGCACCTCGCGCAGCGTCACCCGGCTGATGCCCAGCCGCCCGGCCAGCTCCCGCTCGGCCGGCAGCCGCCCGCCGTCCGGCACCAGGCCGAGCCGGACGACCTGGAGGATCTGCTCGAGCGCCTCCTCGAAGCCGTTGCCCGCCCGCACCGGCCGCAGCACCGGAGCGAGCCGGTCGCCGGTGCCGGGCGCACCCGCCCCCTGCCGTTCCGTCTCCCGCGACACCCGCCGTGCCCCCTTCCCAAGCAATGGTTCTCAGCAATACCTTATGGTTCCCGGCCCGGCCGAAAAGCGCGATGGCGCCGAAGGAGGCTCTCCCGTGGCAGTCCGCACAGCCCCGCTCAGCGTCGAGGAACTGCACGCCCTCGTCGCGGGCGGCGAGATCGACACTGTCGTCCTGGCCTTCCCCGACATGCAAGGGCGCCTCCAGGGCAAGCGGTTCGCCGCCCGCTTCTTCCTCGACGAGGTCCTGCACCACGGCACCGAGGGCTGCGACTACCTGCTCGCCGTCGACACCGAGATGAACACCGTCGACGGCTACGCGATGTCCTCCTGGGAGCGCGGCTACGGCGATTTCGCCTTGCGCCCCGACCCGGCCACCCTGCGCCGCATCCCCTGGCACCCGGGCACCGCCCTGCTCCTCGCGGACCTCGCCTGGGAGGACGGCTCCCCGGTCGCCGCCGCCCCACGGCAGATCCTGCGCCGCCAGCTGGAGAAGCTCGCGGAACTGGGCTACACCGCCCAGGCGGGCACCGAGCTGGAGTTCATCGTCTTCCGGGACAGCTACGAGAGGGCCTGGGACGCCGGCTACCGCGGCCTGACCCCGGCCAACCAGTACAACATCGACTACTCCATCCTCGGCACCGGCCGCATCGAGCCCCTGCTGCGCCGCCTGCGCAACGACATGGCCGGCGCCGGCCTCACCGTGGAGTCCGCCAAGGGCGAGTGCAACCCCGGCCAGCACGAGATCGTCTTCCGCTACGACGAGGCCCTCGTCACCTGCGACCAGCACGCCCTGTACAAGACGGGCGCCAAGGAGATCGCCGCGCAGGAAGGGGTGTCGATCACCTTCATGGCGAAGTACAACGAGCGCGAGGGCAACTCCTGCCACATCCACCTCTCGCTCGCGGACGCCGAGGGGAACAACGCCATGGCCGGGCCGGACGGGATGTCCGAGGTGATGCGGTACTTCCTCGCCGGACAGCTCGCCGCCCTGCGCGACTTCTCGCTTCTCTACGCCCCCAACATCAACTCCTACAAGCGGTTCCAGCCGGGCTCCTTCGCCCCCACCGCGGTCGCCTGGGGGCACGACAACCGCACCTGCGCCCTGCGCGTGGTCGGCCGCGGCCGTTCCCTGCGCTTCGAGAACCGCCTGCCCGGTGGTGACGTCAACCCCCACCTCGCCGTCGCGGGGCTGGTCGCGGCCGGTCTGTACGGCATCGAGCAGAAGCTGGAACTCCCCGAACCGTGCGCCGGCAACGCCTACACCGCCGGCTTCGCGCACGTCCCCACCACCCTGCGCGAGGCCGCCGAACTCTGGGAGAACAGCCCGATCGCCCGGGCCGCCTTCGGCGACGAGGTCGTCGCCCACTACCGCAACATGGCGCGCGTGGAGCTGGCGGCCTTCGACGCCGCGGTCACCGACTGGGAGCTGCGCCGCTCCTTCGAACGCCTGTGAGCCGCCCCCGCACGCCAGTCACGCGCCGCCGCCTGTGAAAGGTCCTCACGTGCCCGACCCCCACGAGTCGTCCGGCCCCCACGAGTCGTCAGGCCCGCACGAGCTGGAGATCCTCAACCCCGCCACCGAGGAAGTCGTCGCCACCGTCCCCGCGGCCACCGCCGAGGACGTGCACGCCGCCGTCGTACGGGCCGGCCGCGCCCAGGCCGGGTGGGCCGGCCTCGCCCCCGCCGACCGGGCCCGCCTGCTCCGCCGTTTCGCCGACGTCGTCGACACCCACACCGAGGAACTCGCCCGGCTGGAGGTGCGGGAGGCCGGCCACACCATCGGCAACGCCCGCTGGGAGGCCGGCAACGCCCGCGATCTGCTCCTCTACGCGGCCGGCGGCGCCGAACGCCTGCTCGGCCGGCAGATCCCGGTCCCCGGCGGCTGGAACGTCACCTTCCAGGAACCCCTGGGCGTCATCGGCGTGATCGCCCCCTGGAACTTCCCCATGCCGATCGCCGCCTGGGGTTCCTTCCCCGCCCTGGCCGCCGGCAACGCGGTCGTCCTCAAGCCCGCCGAGACCACCCCGCTCACCGCGCTCCGGCTCGCCGCGCTCGCCCTGGAGGCGGGCCTGCCCGAGCACGTCTTCCAGGTGCTGCCCGGCCACGGCCACACCGCAGGACGCGCGCTGGTGGACCACCCGGACGTCGCCAAGATCGTCTTCACCGGCTCCACCCGCACCGGCCGCGAGGTCATGGAGCGCTGCGCCCGCCTGGTCAAACCGGTCACCCTGGAACTGGGCGGCAAGAGCCCCAACGTCGTCTTCGCCGACGCCGACCTCCAGGCCGCCCTCGACCCGTTCTCCTTCCTGGACAACTCCGGCCAGGACTGCTGCGCCCGTACCCGCATCCTCGTCCAGGAGCCGGTGTACGAGGAGGCCCGCGAGTTCCTCGCCGGCGCGCTGGCCGCCGTCGTGGTGGGCGACCCCGCCGACGAGCGGACCGGGATGGGCCCGCTGATCTCCCGGCGGCAACTCGACCGCGTCCGCTCCTACGTCCCCGGGGACGCCCCCGCGCTGCGCGGCAGCGCCCCTGACGGCCCCGGCTTCTGGTTCCCGCCGACCGTCCTCACCGGCGAGCGGCCGGGCGGCCGTGCCGCCCGCGAGGAGATCTTCGGCCCCGTCGCCGTCCTGCTGCCCTTCACCGACGAGGAGGACGCCGTCCACCTCGCCAACGACACCCCCTACGGCCTCTCCGGGTCCCTGTGGACCCGGGACCTCGGCCGCGCCCTGCGCCTGTCCAGGGCCGTCCGCGCGGGCAACCTGTCCGTCAACTCCCACTCCAGCGTCCGCTACTGGACCCCGTTCGGCGGCTTCAAACAGTCCGGCCTCGGCCGCGAACTCGGCCCCGACGCCCTGACCGCCTTCACCGAGACCAAGAACGTCTTCCTCAGCACGGAGGGCCCCGCACTGTGACCGCTCAGCACACCGACACCGTCTGCCGCCGCCTGGCCGGCCGTACCGCCGTCGTCACCGGAGCCGGCAGCGGCATCGGACTCGCCGCCGCCCGCCGGCTCGCCTCCGAGGGTGCCCACGTCGTCTGCGCCGACGTGGACGAGGCCCGGGGCGCGGCCGTCGCCGACGGGACGGGCGGGCTCTTCGTGAAGACCGACGTCACCGACCCCGAGCAGGTCGAGACGCTCTTCCGGACGGCGTACGACACGTACGGCAGCGTCGACATCGCCTTCAACAACGCCGGCATCTCCCCGCCCGACGACGACTCCATCCTGGACACCGGCCTGGAGGCCTGGAAACGCGTCCAGGAGGTCAACCTCACCTCCGTCTACCTGTGCTGCAAGGCAGCCCTGCCCTACATGCGCCGCCAGGGGAAGGGCTCCATCATCAACACGGCGTCCTTCGTGGCGCGGATGGGAGCGGCCACCTCGCAGATCTCCTACACGGCCTCCAAGGGCGGCGTCCTCGCCATGTCCCGCGAGCTGGGCGTGCAGTTCGCCCGCGAGGGCATCCGGGTGAACGCCCTGTGCCCGGGACCGGTGAACACCCCGCTGCTCCGGGAGCTGTTCGCCAAGGATCCCGAGCGGGCCGCGCGCCGCCTGGTGCACATCCCGGTGGGCCGGTTCGCCGAGGCGGAGGAGATCGCCGCCGCCGTCGCCTTCCTGGCCAGCGACGACTCCTCCTTCGTCAACGCCACCGACTTCCTGGTGGACGGCGGCATCTCGGGCGCGTACGTCACCCCTCTGTAGGGACGAAGGTGTACGGTCCGCGCATATGCGACAGCATCTTGCGTGGCTCCTGGCCGCGGCCGCCGCCCTGGCGGCCGCGCCCACCGCGCCCACGACGGCACGCCCCGGCGACTGCCCGCGCCTGCACGGCAGTTGGTACGGCGACAACCGCGCCCGTCTGCAACAGGTCATCGACGCCTACGGCACCTGCTCGGGACGCACCGGGGCGGTCGCCGCCTTCGACTGGGACAACACGCTCACCAAGAACGACGTCACCGACGCCACCCTCTCCTGGGCCCTGCGCCACGACCGCCTGCCACGCCCGGCCCGCTGGAAGGACACCAGCGCCTGGCTGACCGATGCCGCCGACCGCGCCCTCACGGCCGCCTGCGGCACCGGCGCCGGCGCTTCCCTGCCGACCTCGGCCCGGCCCCGCTGCACGGACGAGATCGTGGAGATCCGCGAGAACGGCACCACCATGAGCGGCGCCCCCGCCTTCGCCGGACACTGGAACCACCGCCGTACCGTCCCCCAGTACGCCTGGGTGTCCCCGCTCTTCGCCGGCCGCACCCCCGCCCAGCTCGCCGCGTACGCCCGCGCCGCCCGCCGCGAGGCCCTGGCCGCCCCCGTCGGCGCGACCCGCGTCCTCGGCACCCACACGGTCCCCGCCTATGTCCGCTACTACGCCCCGCAGCGCGCCCTGATCGACACCCTGCACCGCGCCGGCTTCCGGGTGTACGTCGTCTCGGCCGGCGTCGAGCCCGTCACCGAGGTCTGGTCCCGCGCGGTCGGCGTCGACGCCGCGCACACCCTCGCCATCCGCCCGGTCCTCGACCGCCGGGGCCGGATCACCGTGCGCACCGAGGGCTGCGGCGGCGTCCCGGGCGGCCGGGGCGCGGTGATCCCGTACATCGACGGCAAGCGCTGCCTGCTCGACGAGGAGGTGTACGGCGTCCGGGGCGCGCGGGCCTGGCGGCGGCAGCCCCGCGAGCGGCGGCCCGCCCTCGCCGCCGGGGACGCCGACACCGACGTCACCTTCGTCGGGGACGCCACCGGCGCCCACCTCGTGATCAACCGCAACAAGCCCGAGCTGATGTGCCGGGCGTACGACGACGCGGACGGCCGCTGGCTGGTCAACCCCATGTTCCTCGCCCCGCTGCCGCGCCGGGCCGCGCCCTACCCCTGCGCGACCACGGCGTACACCGCGCCCGACGGCACGCACGGACCGCTGCGCCGCCCGGACGGCTCGGTGGTGCCGGACCAGCCGGACACGGTCTACTGACCGGACCTCACAGGAACGTCCGCCCCTCGCCGCGGTAGGTCGGCACGGCCGCCGTCACCGCGTCCCCCTCGATCAGGTGCAGCGTGTCGAACCGCTCGCACAGCTCGCCCGCCTTGGCGTGCCGGAACCACACCTTGTCGCCGACCAGCAGGTCGTCGGCGGGCGAGCCGAGCAGCGGGGTCTGCACCTCGCCGGGGCCCTCCTGGGGGTCGTACGCCAGCCCCTCCGGCAGATACGGCACCGGCAGCCGGTCGCGGCCGGCGGCGCCGGAGGCCGGGTAGCCGCCGCCCAGCACGGTGACGACCCCCACGCCGGGCCGCCGTACGACGGGCTGGGCGAAGAGGGCGGCCGGACGGCCCGTGAACGAGGTGTAGTTGTCGAACAGGCGTGGCACATACAGCCCCGAGCCGGCCGCGATCTCCGTCACCGCGGCCTCGGCGGCCGTGTGCTGCACGCTGCCCGTGCCACCGCCGTTGACGAACTCCAGGTCCGGCACGACGGCCCGCACCGCCCGCACGACCGAGGCCCGCCGCTCGGCCAGCTCCCGCCGGGCGGCGGCCTGCATCAGCCGGATCGCCCGCGAGCGCAGCGGCCGCCCGGCCACCGCGTCCCCGACCCCGGCGACATGCCCCTCGTACGCCATGATCCCCACCAGCCGGAACCCCGGCCGCCGGGCCACCGAGCGTGCCAGCTCGGCGAGTTGGGCGGGAGAGCGCAGGGGCGAGCGCCGGGCGCCCACCCGTACCCGGCCGCCGAACAGTCGCAGGGACGTGTCCAACTCCAGGCACACGCGCACCACTTCGCGCCCGCCGTCGCGGGCGGCGTCGATGAGGTCCAGTTGCGCCGGGTCGTCGACCATCACCGTGACGGCACCGGCCGGCTTCGGATCGGCGGCCAGCTCGGCGAACCCGGCCCGGTCGGCCGACGGATAGGCCAGCAGGATGTCCTCGAACCCCGACCGCGCCAGCCACAGCGACTCCGCCAGGGTGAACGACATGATGCCCTGGAAGCCGTCCCGGGCCAGGACCCGTTCCAGCAGGGCCCGGCAGCGTACCGACTTGCTGGCGACGCGGACGGGCTTGCCCCCGGCGCGGCGGACCAGGTCGGCGGCGTTGGCGTCGAACGCGTCCAGGTCCACGATCGCGAGAGGGGCGTCGAGATGGGCGGTGGCCCGGTCGTAACGGGCCCGGTCAACGGCGCGCGCAGTCATGACGGAAGACTGCCAGACAGGATTACCGCAGGGTAGAGGGATGTTCCGGGCAGATGCCGCGGGCCCGCGCACCGGTTCCGTCCCGGCCCCCGTCAACCCGTAGAGTGACGCGCACGTACGGCGCGACGCGCCCGGCACACCCGTCTGAACCGGGATGCCGGTCCGGCCGTACGGGTATGCGTGCCCGACGGAGCTTCCGTACCGGGCGCGGCCGAGCAGCACAACGGCCCGCGTACGACAAACGGCCCGGGCATGAGGAAACGGGGAGTGCATGAGCACGGAAGCGCGGCACGCTCCCGTCCCGCGACGTCCGTCGGCCCCGCCCGGACCGCCCGCCGGCGCCGGGCCGCTCCCGCCCGGTACCCAGCATCCGCCGGCCCGCTCCACCCCCGCCCGCCCGGCCTCCGCGCCACTCACCGGCGACCCCTACGACCCCGACGACGAACCCTCGGTCTTCACCCCCCGCGCCCCGCACCCACGGCCCGGCCGGGCCGTACCCGAGGTCGCCGACCCCGTGAGCCCGCCGCCGCCTCCCGCGTCGGCCCGCTTCCCCGACGCCCCACCGAACCCCGGACACGAACCTGACCGGGGCGCCCCCGCCCCACCCCGCCCGTCCGGCCGTCCCGGCCGACCCGCGGATGCGGCAGGCATGGACGCGACGACCCCGGTGAGCCGGTCCGGCCCCAGGACCCTGTCAGGCCAGGAGCCCCTGGCAGGCCGGGGGGCCCCGGCGGGCCAGAGGACCTCGGGGGGACAAGGGACCTCCGGGCCGCAGGGGACACAGGGGGTTTCGGCAGTCCGGCCGCCACGGCCGGGCGCGGCGACCCCGGCGGGCCCGGAAGGTCCGGCGACTCCGGCAGGTCCGGCGGGCCCGGCAGGTCCGGCGGCCTGGGCAGGCCGTGCGGTCCCGGCAGGTCCGGTGACGCCGGCAGGTCAGACGGCCCCCGCAGGCTCCGCGGCTCCGGCAGGGCACCCGGCGTCGCCGGCAGACCCCGCGGCCCCGGCGGCAGTGCCGGGACCGACGACACCGGCGAGCCCGGACGGCCGGGCGGCCCGCGCGGGCGGGGAGCGCCCCGCGGCCCAGGCGGCCCCGGTCGCCACGGGGGAGACCCCGCCCGGGACGGCCTCCGGGGTGACCGCCCGATCGCGCCCCGGCGGGGAGTTCAGGGGGCGGGGCGGTGCCCCGGCGGAGACAACGTCGGAGACGACGGCCCGGCTCCGCCCGATCCGCCCGGCGTCCTCGGCCACCTCGCCGTCGTCGCCTCCTTCCGCGTTCCGCCCGGCGTCCTCGGCCACCTCGCCGTCGTCGCCCCCCTGCGCACCCCCGCAACCCCGGCGCCCCGCCTCCGCGCCCCGCGTACCGTCGGCACCCCCAGTGCCCTCCGCACCCCCGGTACCCTCCGCGCCTTCCAAGTCGGACATGCCCCCCGGGTCGGGGCGGCCCGGGGCGACGAGGCCCGCAGGGACCGCGCGGGGACCTCGTGGCGGCGTCGGCGGGGCGGCCCGTGCCGGTGATGAGCGTGTCCGGGACGGGGCCGCCGTGCACGCGGACGGGCCCGGCGAGCCCGCGTCCGGTACCGGCGCCTGGAGTCCGCTCGCGTCCGCCCACCCCGCGGGCTCCCCGCCCGACCCGGCCCACTCCTGGAGTGCCGCCCCGGCCGCCCGTCCCGACGTGACGTTCGCGGTGCCCGAGGCGTTCGGCGAGCGTACGCCCGGCCGCCTCGGGCCGCGCACCGCCGCTGCCGCCGCCTGCCTCGTGCTCGGTCTCGGACTCATCGGTGGCGCCGTCACCGGGAGCTGGCTCACCGGGGACGGTGGGGACCACGTCTCCGCCGACGCGTACACGGCCGCCGGGACGCTGTGGCACAGCGTGCCCGTGGACGATCTGTTCCCGCCCACCGTCCAGGGCACCGGCGCCGGTCCCGGCGGAGCCGACCGCACCTGGATCAGGATCGCCGTCGCCCCGGACAGCGGCTGCGCCCGCGCCTTCGACCCGCTGCTGGGCAAGGTCCTCGCTCCCGTCGGCTGCCGGCGGCTGCTGCGCGCCACCTACACCGACGCCACCCAGAGCCATGTCACCACCGTCGGCCTGCTGTTCACCGAGGCCGACCCCGCCGCCATGTCCGCGCTCGCCGCCCGCTTCCGCACCGAGCACCTGGACCGGCGCGCCGACCTGATGCCCCGGCCGTACGCCGCCCCGGGCACGGCCGCCGCCGCGTTCGGCGACCGCCAGCGCGCGTCATGGACCATCTCCGTCCTCACCGACGCCCCCGTCGTCGCCTACGCCGTCTCCGGCTGGGCCGACGGCCGCGCCGTCGACGCCCCCCAGCCCGCCGCGGACGCCGTCGGCTCCGGCGCGACCACGGCCCCGGCCCAGGCCGGCCTCGGCGACGAGGCGCAGGGCCTGGCCGACCGCATCGAACGGCGCCTGCGCAAGACCGTCGGCACAGCCTCGGAGAAGCCCGCATGACGCACATCCGCGCGGCGGCGCTGAGCCTGCTGCTCGCCGGCTCCCTCGCCCTGCTGCCGGCCACCACCGCCCACGCCGACGGCATCCGCGACCGGCAGTGGGCCCTGTCCGCCCTCCACCTGGACCGGGCCTGGCAGACCACCAGGGGCCGGGGTGTCACCGTCGCCGTCCTGGACACCGGCGTCGAGGCCGATCACCCCGACCTCGCCGGCAACGTCCTGCCGGCCAAGGACATGATCGGTTTCGGTGCCGGGCCCGGTGACCGCACGTGGGCCCGGCACGGCACCGCCATGGCCGGGATCATCGCCGGCCACGGTCACGGTCCCGGCGACGCGGACGGCGTCATGGGCGTCGCCCCCGAGGCGAGGATCCTGCCCGTGCGGGTGATCCTGGAGGACGGCGACTCGGCCCGCGCCAAGGCCCGTACCGAGCGTGGCAGCGCTCTCGCCGACGGCATCCGCTGGGCCGCCGATCACGGCGCCGACGTCATCAACCTCTCCCTCGGCGACGACTCGAACTCCGCGCATCCGGAGCCCGGCGAGGACGAGGCCGTGCAGTACGCCCTGAAGAAGGGCGTGGTCGTCGTGGCGTCCGCGGGCAACGGCGGCGACAAGGGCGACCACGTCTCCTACCCGGCCGCCTATCCGGGCGTCATCGCGGCCACCGCCGTCGACCGCTACGGCACCCGCGCCTCGTTCTCCACCCGCCGCTGGTACGCGGCGGTCAGCGCGCCCGGGGTCGACGTCATCATCGCCGACCCCGACCACAAGTACTACGAGGGCTGGGGTACGAGCGCCGCGTCCGCGTTCGTCTCCGGCGCGGCGGCTCTCATCCGGTCCGCCCACCCCGCCCTGGCCCCGGCGCAGATCAAGAAGCTGCTGGAGGACACCGCGCGGGACGCGCCGGTGGGCGGCCGGGACGACTCCCGGGGCTTCGGGATGATCGACCCGGCGGCGGCCCTGGAGTCGGCGCTCCGCCTGAAGCCGCAGCGTCTGCGCCCGGCGTCGTACGGCGAGCGGTACTTCGGTACCGGTCCCGACGCCCCCGGAACCGCGTCCTCGGCCTC
Organism: Streptomyces sp. Y20; assembly: GCF_043195475.1. Classification (NCBI taxonomy): domain Bacteria; kingdom Bacillati; phylum Actinomycetota; class Actinomycetes; order Kitasatosporales; family Streptomycetaceae; genus Streptomyces; species Streptomyces sp. Y20. The sequence continues at coordinate 979,142 of NZ_JBIDDP010000001.1, read as the reverse complement.
CGGCTGGGCGGGCCCGCTGGCCGGCGGGGCCGGCGGGGTCCTGCTGGTCGCGGGCGTCCTGCTGTGGCGGGGCGGCAGGAGGAGACGGCTCAGCCGGCGGTGAACGCGGACACGGCCGCCTTCACATCGAGGCGCGCCCGCTCCCGCACGCGGACCGTGGCGCCGGCGGTGACCCGCCCACGGCGACGACGGCGAGCGCGGCGCACAGGAGGGGACGGCGCGGGGAGGGGCGCGCACGGCGGCGACGGCGGGCTCGGGGAACTCCCGCCCGCGATGCCCGGGGCGCGGAGTGTGCGTCCCCTGCGGCCGGGCTGAGGACCGCGTCAGGGAATGCCGGGATTCCTGTGAGCCGGGTGTCACCGGCCCCGCGGCCGGCCGGCGGCCTCCCCCCGATAGGCTCGGTGACCGTGGCGAACAAGAACATCCCCGACCCCGGCTTCTCCGACGACGACGGCTCCGCCGACCCCCGGCTGAGCGCCGCCCTCGCCGCCTGGGCCGAGGACCGCGGCGCCCTGGGGCCCGTCCTGGAGGCGCTCAAGGGCGCCCGCCTGCTCGTCCCCGTGGTCGCCGTGCTCGGGGAGGTGGAGGAGGACGAGAACGGGCTGCGCCGCGAGAAGACCAGCGACATGGCCGTCCCGACCCTGAAGGCCGGCGACCGCACCGCGCTGCCCGCCTTCACCTCCACCGGCTCCCTGGCCCGCTGGGACCCCGGGGCCCGTCCGGTCGCCGTACCCCTGCACCAGGCGCTTCAGGCCGCCGCGCACGAGAAGGCCGACACGGTCGTGCTGGACCTGGCCGGCCCGGTGCCGTTCGAGCTGACCGGCCCGGCGCTGCTCGCCCTCGCCGAGGGCCGCACCAGCATCGACCCGCTCGCCGACCCCGCGGTCGTCGAGGCCGTCCGTACGGCGGTGGCGGCGGAACCCGCCGTGCTCCGCGCCCACCTCGGGCCCGGGCGGGCCGACGGCATCCTCGCGCTCGTCCTCGACCCGGCGGCTGCGCCCGCCGAGGCCGCCCGGGCGGTCGCCGAACGCCTGGCGGCCGACGAGACACTGCGGGCCCGCCTGGTACGCGGCCTCGACCTGGCACTGCTGCCGGCCGGGACCACGCCGCCGGGCGAGCCCCTGTACGTGCGCGGATGAACGCGTGCGGTCGACGCGGACGGACTAGCCGTAGACGGGGCCGGTGTACTTCTCGCCCGGTCCCTGGCCCGGCTCGTCCGGGACGAGCGACGCCTCGCGGAACGCCAGCTGCAGCGACTTCAGGCCGTCGCGCAGCGGGGCCGCGTGGAAGGAGCTGATCTCGGTCGTGCTCGCGTCCAGCAGGCCGGCGAGCGCGCTGATCAGCTTGCGGGCCTCGTCCAGGTCCTTGTACGACTCGCCCTCCTCGCTCAGCCCGAGCTTCACGGCGGCGGCGCTCATCAGGTTGACGGCGACCGTCACGATCACCTCGACGGCGGGGACCTCGGCGATGTCCCGGGTCATCGCGTCGAAGTCGGGGGATGCGGGAGGGGTGTCACTCATGCCCCACACGATAGGTGGTCCCGGCGGTCCTCCCTCAATTAGCCCCCGCCAGGTGATGCTGCTAGTCTGAAAGACGACCGGCCGGACATTTTGTGCGGCCCACAAGTGGAGGCTCCGATCTCCCACCCGACCATCCTCCGGGACGGCGGGTCATCCGGTCAGGCGACCACCATCGTTCCGTACGGACGATGGAGTCGCCCGAAAGTGCGCCCCGCGGCATCGCGGCGGTGCTCCGGTAGCGTTCGGAGTCCCGCATGTGATCGTGCGGGGCATTTTTTGTGCCTCGGCGCGGTTGGTCCTGTGAACACAGACGTAACGCGGCTGTCCGCCAGACCGCCGCGTGGTGCTACCGAGGAGGATCCATCAGCGCCGAGCCCCGCATCAACGACCGGATTCGCGTTCCCGAAGTGCGACTTGTCGGTCCCAGTGGCGAGCAGGTCGGCATCGTGCCGCTCGCGAAGGCACTGGAGCTTGCACAGGAGTACGACCTGGACCTGGTCGAGGTGGCGGCGACCGCCCGTCCGCCCGTGTGCAAGCTCATGGACTACGGGAAGTTCAAGTACGAGTCGGCCATGAAGGCCCGTGAGGCGCGCAAGAACCAGGCGCACACGGTCATCAAGGAGATGAAGCTCCGGCCGAAGATCGACCCGCACGACTATGACACCAAGAAGGGTCACGTCGTCCGGTTCCTCAAGCAGGGTGACAAGGTCAAGATCACGATCATGTTCCGTGGCCGTGAGCAGTCGCGCCCCGAGCTGGGCTACCGACTGCTGCAGCGTCTCGCGGAGGACGTCCAGGACCTCGGGTTCATCGAGTCGAACCCGAAGCAGGACGGCCGAAACATGATCATGGTTCTCGGTCCGCACAAGAAGAAGACCGAGGCGATGGCCGAGGCCCGTCAGGCGCAGGAGGCCCGCAAGGCCGACGCGAAGGCGAACCCCGGCAAGTCGCAGAACGCCGCCGAGGCCGACGAGCACGACGAGGCCGAGGCCCAGGCCGAGGTGCCCGCCGAGGAACCTGCCGAGGCGTGATCCCCGGGGGACGTGCGTCCCCGAGGATGCAACCGACAGAAATGAGCGACGCTCCATCGTGCCCGGTTTCACGACCGGGCACCGGAGCGCCACCGACGAGGAGATAACGGCGCTATGCCGAAGAACAAGTCGCACAGCGGTGCCAGCAAGCGCTTCAAGATCACCGGCTCCGGCAAGGTGCTGCGCGAGCGCGCCGGCAAGCGCCACCTGCTCGAGCACAAGTCGTCCCGTGTCACGCGTCGCCTCACCGGCAACGCCGAGATGGCCCCGGGCGACGCCGCGAAGATCAAGAAGCTTCTCGGCAAGTGACGCCGCGGCGCGCCTGAGCGCCGTGCGTCTGGACCGGGACCGAATCGTTTTCGGGTCGTGTGAGCACCACCACGACCCCGCTACAAGGAGTTAAAAAGTGGCACGCGTCAAGCGGGCAGTCAACGCCCACAAGAAGCGCCGGGCGATCCTCGAGCAGGCCTCCGGCTACCGCGGTCAGCGTTCGCGCCTGTACCGCAAGGCCAAGGAGCAGGTCACCCACTCGCTGGTCTACAACTACAACGACCGCAAGAAGCGCAAGGGCGACTTCCGGCAGCTGTGGATCCAGCGCATCAACGCCGCTGCCCGCGCCAACGGCATGACGTACAACCGCTTCATCCAGGGCCTGAAGACCGCGAACGTCGAGGTCGACCGCAAGATCCTGGCCGAGCTGGCCGTGCACGACGCCAGCGCCTTCGCGGCGCTCGTCGAGGTCGCGCAGAAGGCGCTGCCGTCGGACGTCAACGCCCCGAAGGCTGCGTGACGCACCGGCCACGAGCCGATGTGACGAAGGACCCGCAGGCTGCACGGCTTGCGGGTCCTGCTGTTGCGACGACGCCGCGCGGCCAGGGCGGCCGCGCCGTTCCACGGGCGGGTCTGCCGCGGCGCGGGACACACCGCGCCCGCCCCGCAGCGGGGTGCGGCACCGCCTGAATCCGCCGTCGCGGCCGGTCGCCGCCGCGGCGGACACGAGTTTTCGAAGGTAAGAGGATGCCCCCCGTCTCCCCCGAACTCATCTCCCCCCGGTCCGCCCGGGTCAGCGCCGCGCGGCGGCTCGCCAAGCGGAACTTCCGGGGGAAGGACCGGCTCTTCCTCGCGGAGGGCCCGCAGGCCGTGAGGGAGGCCGCCGGGCACCGGTCCGGCGGGCAGGCCACCCTGGTCGAGCTGTTCGCCACCGTCGAGGCCGCGGAGCGCTACGCCGACATCGTGGGAGAGGCGCGGGACGCGGGCGCCCGGCTGCACCTGGCCTCCGAGGAGGTCATCGCCGAGATCTCCACCACCGTCACCCCGCAGGGGCTGGTCGGGGTCTGCCGGTTCCTGGACACCCCCTTCGAGGACATCCTCGCCGCCCGCCCCCGGCTCGTCGCCGTCCTCGCCCATGTGCGCGACCCCGGCAACGCCGGCACGGTGCTGCGCTGCGCCGACGCCGCCGGCGCCGAGGCCGTGGTCCTCACCGACGCCTCCGTCGACCTGTACAACCCCAAGGCCGTGCGCGCCTCCGTCGGCTCCCACTTCCACCTGCCCGTCGCCGTCGGCGTCCCCGTCGAGCGTGCCGTGGCGGGACTGAGGGACGCGGGGGTGCGGATCCTGGCCGCCGACGGCGCCGGGGACCGCGACCTGGACGAGGAGCTGGACCGGGGCACCATGGGCGGGCCGACCGCGTGGGTGTTCGGCAACGAGGCCTGGGGACTCCCCGAGGAGACCCGCGCCCTCGCCGACGCCGTGGTACGCGTTCCCATCCACGGGCGCGCCGAGAGCCTGAACCTCGCCACGGCCGCCGCCGTATGCCTCTATGCGTCGGCCCGCGCACAGCGCGCCTTCGGAGGGTGCCGATCCGTCACCCAGAGCTAGTAGGGTGACCAACTCGGGGCCTGCGCGGTCTGAGAGGTGGGGTACGGGGATGACTGTGGCCGGCACGAGCACCGCGCCGGGGGGACGGGACGCGCGACAGGCCTCCGCGCCCCGGCACCGCGACGCGGCCCTCGGTCTCGATCCCGACCAGCTGCCCGACGGCCTCGTCGTCGCCGACGCGGACGGCCGCGTGGTCTGCTTCAACGCCGCCGCCGCCCGCATCACCGCCGTACGGGCCGCCGACGCCCTCGGCCGGCCGCTGGAGCGGGCCCTGCCGCTGGAGGACCTGGAGGGCCGCCGCTGGTGGCAGCTGACCGACCCCTACGGCGGGCTCGCCATCCGGGTCCGGCAGCCGGAGCGCAACCTGCTGCTGCCGGGCGGCCGGGAGGTGCTGGTCTCCGCCCGCTACGTGCGGGACGAGCCGCTGGGGCCGGTGCGCAGCGTGGTCGTCTCCCTGCGGGACACCGAGGCCCGCCGCCGTACCGAGCGCAGCCACGCCGAGCTGATCGCCACCGTCGCGCACGAGCTGCGCTCCCCGCTCACCTCCGTGAAGGGCTTCACCGCCACCCTTCTCGCCAAGTGGGAACGCTTCACCGACGACCAGAAGCGGCTCATGCTGGAGACCGTCGACGCCGACGCCGACCGCGTCACCCGCCTCATCGCCGAACTCCTCGACATCTCCCGCATCGACGCCGGGCGCCTGGAGGTGCGCCGGCAGCCCGTCGACATCGGGGCCGCGGTGTCCCGGCACATCCAGGCCTACGTCGCCGCCGGCCAGCCCGCCGACCGCTTCCTGCTCCGCGTCGAACAGCCGCTGCCCGCCCTGTGGGCCGACCCCGACAAGATCGACCAGGTCCTGAGCAACCTCATCGAAAATGCCGTGCGGCACGGCGAGGGAACCGTCACCATTGACGTCACGCCCTCGGCGTCCCCCCGCGAGGGCGAGGACGGCGAGAACGCGGCCACGTCGGTCACGGTGAGCGACGAGGGGCCCGGCATCCCGGAGGAGTCCATGAACCGCGTCTTCACCCGCTTCTGGCGGGGCAGCAAGCGCGGCGGCACCGGCCTCGGGCTGTACATCGTCAAGGGCATCGTCGAGGTCCACGGCGGCACCATCACGGTCGGCCGCGCCCCCGGCGGCGGCGCCGAGTTCCGCTTTACGCTGCCCGTGGCGGCCCCGGCGTATCTCGCCTAGTGGCCCACGGGCGCATCCGCACACCTCCACCCCGTTAGACTCGGCCTTTGGCACCTTTGTGTCCCGAAAGCCGGACGCACCGTCCATCAGCCGGTGACGGGGACCATCCGCCAGCCAATCGGAAGTACGGGAAGAGATGTCGGCACCGAATAAGTCGTACGACCCTGTCGAGGTCGAGGCGTTGAAACCGGAAGAGATCGAGCGCATGCGGGACGAGGCGCTCGCCGCCTTCGCCGCCGCGGACTCGCTCGACGCGCTCCACGAGGCGAAGGTCGCCCACACCGGCCCGGCCTCCCCGCTGGCCCTCGCCAACCGCGAGATCGGCGCCCTGCCCCCGCACGCCAAGGCCGAGGCCGGCAAGCGCGTCGGCATGGCCCGCGGCGCCGTGAACAAGGCCCTCGCCGCGCGCCAGGTGGAACTGGAGGCCGAGCGGGACGCCCGCGTCCTGGTCGAGGAGGCGGTGGACGTCACACTTCCGTACGACCGCGTCCCGGCCGGCGCCCGGCACCCGCTGACCACCATGATGGAGCGGGTCGCGGACGTCTTCGTGTCCATGGGGTACGAGATCGCCGAGGGGCCCGAGGTCGAGGCGGAGTGGTTCAACTTCGACGCCCTCAACTTCACCCCGGACCACCCGGCCCGGCAGATGCAGGACACCTTCTTCGTCGACGGCCCCAAGGGCGAGAACGGCGACTCCGGTGTCATCCTGCGCACCCACACCTCGCCCGTGCAGGCCCGCGCCCTGCTGGAGCGCGAGCTGCCGGTCTACATCGTCTGCCCCGGCCGGGTGTACCGCACCGACGAGCTGGACGCGACCCACACCCCGGTCTTCCACCAGATCGAGCTGCTGGCCGTGGACGAGGGCCTGACCATGGCCGACCTCAAGGGCACCCTGGACCACATGGTCCAGTCGCTGTTCGGTCCGGACATGAAGACCCGGCTGCGTCCGAACTACTTCCCCTTCACCGAGCCGAGCGCCGAGATGGACATGCTCTGCTACGTGTGCAAGGGCGAGTCCGTCGGCAACCCCGACCGGCCCTGCCGCACCTGCTCCAGCGAGGGCTGGATCGAGCTGGGCGGCTGCGGCATGGTCAACCCGCGGGTCCTCACCGCCTGCGGCGTCGACCCCGAGAGGTACAGCGGCTTCGCCTTCGGGTTCGGCATCGAGCGGATGCTCATGTTCCGCCACAACGTCGAAGACATGCGAGACATGGTCGAGGGTGACGTCCGGTTCACCCGGCCGTTCGGGATGGAGATCTGATGCGGGTCCCGCTTTCTTGGCTGCGGGAGTACGTCGACCTGCCGGCGACGGAGACCGGGCGCGACGTCCAGGAGAAGCTGATCTCGGTCGGCCTCGAGGTCGAGACCGTCGAGCAGCTCGGCACCGACCTCAAGGGGCCGCTCGTCGTCGGCCAGGTGCTCACCATCGAGGAGCTGGAGGGCTTCAAGAAGCCGATCCGCTTCTGCACCGTCGACGTCGGCCGGGCCAACGGCACCGGTGAGCCCCAGGAGATCGTCTGCGGCGCCCGCAACTTCTCCGTCGGCGACAAGGTCGTCGTGGTCCTTCCGGGTGCCGTGCTGCCCGGCGGCTTCGCGATCTCCGCGCGCAAGACCTACGGCAAGACCTCCCACGGCATGATCTGCTCCGCGGACGAGCTGGGCATGGGTGACGACGGCACGCACGGCATCATCGTGCTCCCGCCGGAGTACGAGGTGGGCACCGACGCCATCGAGCTGCTCGAACTGGTCGACGAGGTCCTGGACATCGCCGTCACGCCCGACCGCGGCTACTGCCTGTCGCTGCGCGGCGTGGCCCGCGAGACCGCCATCGCCTACGGCCTCCCGCTGCGCGACCCGGCCCTGCTGGACGTGCCCGCACCGAACGCCTACGGCTACCCGGTCCAGGTCTCCGACCCCTTCGGCTGCGACCGTTTCACCGCCCGCACCGTCTCCGGCCTCGACCCGGAGGCGCGCTCCCCGATCTGGCTCCAGCGCCGGCTGCAGAAGGCCGGCATGCGCCCGATCTCCCTCGCGGTGGACGTCACCAACTACGTGATGCTGGAGCTGGGCCAGCCCCTGCACGCGTACGACCGCGCCCGCGTCCAGGGCCCCGTCGGCGTGCGGCGCGCCGAGGCCGGCGAGCGGCTCACCACGCTCGACGGCGTCACCCGCACCCTCGACGCCCAGGACCTGGTCATCACCGACGAGCGCGGCCCCATCGGCCTCGCCGGCGTCATGGGCGGCGCCCACACCGAGATCGACGACACCGAGGGCACCACCAGCGAGGTCGTCATCGAGGCCGCGCACTTCGACGCGATCTCCATCGCACGCACCGCCCGCCGTCACAAGCTGTCCTCCGAGGCCTCCCGCCGCTACGAGCGCGGCGTCGACCCGCAGGCCGCCGCGGCGGCCGCCCAGCGGACCGTCGACCTGCTCGTGCTCCTCGCGGGCGGCACGGCCGACGCGGGTGTCACCGAGGTGATCGCGCCCTCCGCGCCGCGCACCATCACCATCCCGGCCGACCATCCGGACCGGGTCGCGGGCGTGGAGTACGGCCGCGAGACAGTGGTCCGCCGCCTCCAGGAGATCGGCTGCGACGTCTACGGGCAGGACGAGCTGGTCGTCACCGTGCCGTCCTGGCGGGGCGACCTGACCGACCCGAACGACCTGGCCGAAGAGGTCATCCGCCTGGAGGGCTACGAGAACCTGCCCTCCACGCTGCCCAAGCCCCCCGCGGGCCGCGGCCTGACCGAACGGCAGCGGCTGCACCGCCGCGTCGGCCGCGCGCTGGCCGGCGCCGGTTACGTCGAGGCACCGAACTACCCCTTCATCGGCGAGCAGGTCCTGGATCGGCTGGGCCTGGAGGCGGACGACCCCAAGCGCGCGGTCGTCACGCTGGTCAACCCGCTCTCCGACGAGGAGCCGGCGCTGCGTACGACGCTGCTGCCGGGCCTGCTGGCCGCGCTGCGGCGCAACGACGGCCGGGGGTCGCACGACCTGGCGCTGTTCGAGACGGGCCTGGTCTTCCATCCGCGTGCGGAGGCGAAGGCCGCGGTCCGGCTGCCCGTCGACCGGCGTCCCACGGCCGAGGAGATCGCCTCCCTGACCGAGGCGCTCCCCGTCCAGCCCCGGCACGCCGCCGTCGTCCTCGCCGGCGCCCGCGAGCAGGCCGGCTGGTGGGGCACGGGCCGCCCGGCCGGCTGGGCCGACGCGGTCGAGGCCGCGCGGGTCATCGCCCGGGAGACCGGCACCGAGCTGATCGTCCGCAAGGGCCAGTACGGGCCGTGGCACCCCGGCCGCTGCGCCGAGCTGGCGGTCACGGCGGACGGCACCGAGCGGGTCGTCGGGTACGCCGGCGAGCTGCACCCGCGGGTCGTACAGGCCCTGGGCCTGCCGGCGCGCACCTGCGCGATGGAGCTGGACCTGGACGTGCTGGAGGAGGCGAGCGCGGGTCCGGTGAAGGGGCCGCGGATCTCGGCCTTCCCGGTGGCCACGCAGGATGTCGCCCTCGTGGTCGACCAGTTCGTGCCGGCCGCCGACGTCGAGGCCGCGCTGCGTGAGGGCGCGGGTGAACTCCTGGAGTCGATCCGGCTGTTCGACGTGTACGAGAACGCCGAGCAGCTGGGCGACGGGCGGAAGTCGCTGGCGTACGCCCTGCGGTTCCGGGCGTCCGACCGCACGCTGACCGTGGACGAGGCGTCCGCCGCGCGGGACGCGGCCGTCGCCCTCGCGGGCGAGCGGACCGGAGCGGCGCTGCGCAGCTGAGCGCGCATGCCGACCGGCCGGCCACGGGTTCCCCGTGGCCGGCCGCGCCGTGCGCCACCCCCCGCGGGAGCGCGCGCAACCCCCTGTCAGCTGCATAAATGCGGCCCGGCCCGCGGAGTCTCACTCGTTCGGGTGGGAATCGCAGGTGATCCGGTCCCACCGGCTCATGCCGTCGGCAGAATCGGACCGGCCTTCCGGGGCCGGTCCGTCCGCTCTGTCAGGGCCCATATGGGGGACCAGAGGCATGATCCGCATCAAGGCACGGGCGCCCACCGCGCGAGGAACCGTACTGCCCACACTCTGGGGAGCCGTGGCCGTCGGCTACAGATACGGGTGCCCGCTCGCCCGGCAGGACGGGCTCGGGGCGCGCCTGGTCACCAGCGCCGTGTTCCTCGCCGTCGGCACCGCCCTCATCTTCCACGTCCGGCGCGCCCTGCTGCGGGAGCTGCGGTTCGCCCGGCGGGCGGCGTGCGCCGCGCAGAGCGTCGTCCTGCGTCCACTGCCGCCCTGGCTGGACGGACTCAACGTCGGCGCCGCCCAGCTGTCCGCCGACCGGGGCGCCAGTGTCGGCGGCGACCTGTACGAGGCCATCGCCACCGAACACGGGGTGCGGGTGGTGATGGGCGACGTACGGGGGCACGGTCTGGCCGCCCTCGGCACCGTCGCCGCCCTCCTCGGCAGCTTCCGCGAGGCCGCCCACGACGAGCCCCGACTGGGTGGGGTGCTGCACCGGCTGGACCGCACCCTCGGCCGCCATCTGCGCGAACGCGCCCGCGCGGAACACCCCGCGTGCGGCGTCCCCGCCCCCGACAGCCCGGTCGCCGAGGAGTTCGTCACCGTCCTGCTCCTGGAGATCGACCGGGACGGCACGCTCCGCGCCCTCAACTGCGGCCATCCGTGGCCGTACGTGCTGCGGGGCACGAGGGTCGAGCCGCTCACCCGCACGGATCCGCTGCCGCCGCTGGGCCCGTTCCCGCCGCCCGCGGAGCCGGAGCCCCAGCCCTGCGGCCGGCTGCTGCCGGGCGAGTCCCTGGTCCTGTTCACGGACGGCGCGGAGGACGCCCGGGACGGCCGAGGGCGGTTCTTCTCCCTGCCGGAGGCGCTCAGCGAGGCCGTGCGCGACCAGCCGGCCTCCCCGCAGACGGTGCTGCGTACGGTTTTCGGCGCGCTGCTGCGCCACACCGGCGGGAGACCAACGGACGACGTCGCGCTCCTGGTCCTGCGCAACGACCGGAAGGACAGACGGCCGCCGGGCGCGCGGGGAGCCGCCCGCCCGGCCTCGACGCGTCCGCAGCCGACGACGCGCCGCTGAGGTCAGGGGCGCCGCCGGCCTTCGGGGCGCCGCCCGGCCGGGCCGCCGCTGTCTGAGGGGGAGCCGGCGGCCCGGCCGGTCTCTCGCGAGGCAGCCCAGTGAACCGGCGCGGCGCCCGCGGCGACAGCGCGTGCGCCGCGCGGACGCGGGCACTGCGTTCACACCCCGTGTGAAGGCGGACCCACTACGCTGACGGCACCAGGTCACTCGGGGGGCATCCCATGCAGCCCAACACTCTGCTCGACGCCATCCTGGACGAGGCGGGGATCTCGCACGCCGGTCTCGCCGCCCACGTCAACCAGGCGGGACGCGCCCGCGGTCTCGCGCTGCGCTACGAACACACCGCCGTGGCCCGGTGGCTGAAGGGGCAGCGGCCCCGCGGCCAGGTGCCCGACCTGATCTGCGAGGTGCTGGCGGCACGGCTGCACCGGCCCGTCACGCTCGACGACATCGGCCTCGGGGTGCCCGGCGGCCCCAGCACCCCGCACACCGGTTCGCTCAACGGGTTCGTGGAGCGGGCCACCGCGTTGTGGCGGTCCGACGAGCAGCAGCGGTCCCACGTGCTCGGGGCGCCCGCCGTCACCGGGACCCCGGCCGTGATGCCGGTGTGGGAGTGGGAGAACCCGCCCGAGGACGTCGACGTCTCACGGGGCGGCCGGCACGCGGTCACCGCGTCCGACATCGAGATGCTCCGGGCCGCCCGCGCGCACTACGAGCAGATGTACCGCAAGGCGGGGGGCATCGCGACGCGGAGCCGGGTCGTCGGCTTCCTCAACGCCGAGGCCGCGCCGCTGCTGCGCGGCGGCTACACCGACGCCACCGGCCGCCAGCTGCACCGGGCGACCGGCGGGCTCGTGGCGATCGCGGGCATCTGCGCGTACGACTCCGACGCGCACGGGCTCGCCCAGCGCTACTTCCACCAGGCGCTGCGCCTGGCCAAGGCCAGCGGGGACCGGGGACTGGGGGCGTACGTGATAGCCCTGCTCGTCAACCAGTCGCTGTTCATGCGGGAGTACCGGCAGGCCGTCGCCTTCGCCGAGGCCGCGCTGCGCACCGCCGGCCGGCACATCACCCCGGCGCTCGCCTCCGACCTGTACGCGATGCAGGCCAAGGCGTACGCGCACCTCGGGGACAGCGGCAGCGCGCTGTTCTGCATCCGGCGCGCGGAGACGGCGGCCGGGCGGATCCGGCGGGGGCACGAGCCGGCCGAGACCGGGTACGTCCAGCCGGGCCTCGTCAACGTGCAGGTGGCCGAGGCGCTCCTCAGCCTCGGGGACCTCAGCGGCGCCCGGGAGCACGCGGCCGCGGCCGTCGACAACCCCGCGCACGACCGGGGGCGGGTGCACCGGCTGGCGATGCTGAGCACCATCGAGCTGCGCCGGGGCAACGCCGACCGGGCGGCGGCCACCGCCGTGCAGATGGCCGAACAGGCCCGCGGGATGGAGTCCCAGCGGCTGCGGGACAGACTCCGCGCGGTGCGTGACCATCTGCTGCGCTGCGGCTCGGCCGGCACCGCCGAGGCCGCCGAACTCATCGACGGAGCACTGCGCGTGCCGCTGTAGGCGCACTGTAGGCGCACCGTCACTGCTGCGATATTGCCACTTACTCAGCGGAAGGTGGCAATACCGTGCAGTGGACGAAACAGAACGAACAAACTGTGTATGAGAACCGCTGGTTCAGCGTCAATCTCGCCGATGTCGAGCTGCCGGACGGCCGGCACCTCGACCACTTCGTCATCCGGCTGCGGCCCGTGGCGGTGGCGACGGTCGTCAACGAGGCGAACGAGGTGCTGCTGCTGTGGCGGCACCGGTTCATCACCGACAGCTGGGGGTGGGAACTGGCTGCGGGTGTCGTCGAGGACGGCGAGGACATCGCGCGCGCGGCGGCCAGGGAACTGGAGGAGGAGACCGGCTGGCGGCCGGGACCCCTGCACCACCTCATGAGCGTGGAGCCGTCCAACGGCCTCACCGACGCCCGGCACCACATCTACTGGTCGGAGCGGGGTGAGTACGTCGGACACCCCGTGGACGACTTCGAGTCGGACCGGCGGGAATGGGTCCCTCTCAAACTCGTCCCCGACCTGATCGCCCGCGGGGAGGTCCCGGCCGCCAACATGGCAGCCGCGTTACTCCTGCTGCACCACCTCAGGCTCGCCCAGGACTAATGGGCCGTCAGCGCCTGCCAGATCGTCGCCGCGAGCGCGCCCAGCGCGGTCAGTGCGGCGAGCGAGGGCAACGGCCAGCGCGCGTGTTCCAGCGAGGCCAGCCGGGAGTTCAGCTCGTCCAGTTCCTTGGCGGTCTCCTCGGTACGGTGACGCAGCAGCGCCAGTCCGCCCTCGACGCGGGCGTAGGCCACGTCGAGGCGGCGCCGTAACTCTGCGAGTTCTCCATGGATCACGGGATGCTCCGGATCGACCGTCACGGGCCCGTTCCTCTCGGTAGTCGAAATGGATGGTTCCGCTTCCCTTGCGTGCGCATGGAGAGTCAACTCGCCTGGTGGGCGCGTGGGGAGCGTGTGCGACAGGCATATGCGTGCCCGGCGCGCACACGGTGTGTGAAACGGACGGGCCCGGCACCGTATCCGGTGCCGGGCCCGCAGGGCGTCGCTCTGGGTGATCAGCCGTAGGTGTAGAAGCCGGAGCCGGCCTTCCGGCCCAGCCGGCCTGCCTCGACCATGCGCTGGAGCAGCGGGGGAGCGGCGTACAGCGGCTCCTTGTACTCGGCGTACATGGAGTTGGCGATGGAGACGATGGTGTCCAGACCGATCAGGTCGGACAGCTTCAGCGGGCCCATCGGATGGGCGCAGCCCATCTCCATGCCGTTGTCGATGTCCTCGCGGCTCGCGATGCCCGACTCGAACATCCGGATGGCCGACAGCAGGTAGGGCACGAGCAGCGCGTTCACCACGAACCCGGAGCGGTCCTGGGCGCGGATGGCGTGCTTGCCCAGCACCTTCTCGGCGAAGAGCTGGGCGCGGCTGAGGGTGCCCTCGGAGGTGGTGAGCGCCGGGATCAGCTCGACCAGCTGCTGCACCGGGGCGGGGTTGAAGAAGTGGATGCCGACGACGTGGTCCGGCCGGGACGTGGTGACCGCCAGCTTCACCAGCGGGATGGAGGAGGTGTTGGAGGCCAGGATCGCGTCGGGCCGGGTCACCACCTGGTCGAGCACCTGGAAGATCTCGGTCTTGACCTGCTCGTTCTCGACGACGGCCTCGATCACCAGATCCCGGTCGGCGAACTCGCCGAGGTCGGTGGTGAAGCTCAGGCGCGCCTGCGTGGCGTCCCGGTCCTCCTCGGTGATCTTGCCGCGTTCGGCGGCCTTGCCCAGGGAGTTGAACAGCCGGGTGCGGCCGATCTCCAGGGCCTCGCCGGTGGTCTCGGCGACCTTCACGTCCAGTCCCGCGCGGGCGCACACCTCGGCGATGCCCGCGCCCATCTGGCCGCAGCCCACGACCCCGACGCGCGCAATGTCTCCCCCTGGGATGCCCGTCACATCGTCCCCTTCGCTTCTCCGGCTCGCTCGGCAGGCCTCCGGGTTCGGTGCCTGCTCCGATCGTGCACGTTACCGCCAAGTATCGATGATCGATCGCCCGGGTGGGGGCATTCTGGAGCGCGGAACGATCCGTGACGAGGCGGATCCGAAGCGTATGGGGGTGTGCGAATGGGACGCATGTCACGGCGGACCTTCACGCTGGCCGCGCTGTCCACGCTGGCCACGGCGGCGGGCGGCACCGCGGGCGCCGGGGCGGAGGCCGCCGTCCCGGCGCCGGGCGCGCACCCGGGGTCGTACCGTCTGCCGCGCACCGGCGCCGAGATGCGCGGCGTCTGGCTCGCGACGGTCGCCAACCGGGACTGGCCCTCGCGGCCCGGCCTCCCGGCGAGCACCCAGCGCAAGGAGCTGATCGCCCACCTCGACCACGCGGCCCGCCGCCGGCTCAACACGGTCGTCTTCCAGGTGCGGCCCACCGCCGACGCCTTCTGGCCGTCGCCGTACGAGCCCTGGTCCGAGTACCTGACCGGCACCCAGGGCGGGAACCCCGGCTGGGACCCCCTCGGCACCGCCGTGCGGGAGGCCCACGCCCGGGGCCTGGAACTGCACGCCTGGTTCAACCCGTACCGGATCGCCAACCACACCGACCCGGGCCGGCTGGCCCCCTCCCACCCGGCGCGCAGGCACCCGGACTGGGTGGTGCCCTACGGCGGCCGGCTGTACTACAACCCCGGCCTGCCCGAGGTCCGTGCCTTCGTGCGGCGGGCCATGCTCGACGCGGTCGCCCGGTACCCCGTCGACGCCGTCCACTTCGACGACTACTTCTACCCCTATCCGGTCGCCGGGCAGACCTTCGACGACGAGGACGCCTACGACCGGTACGGCGGTGCCTTCCCCGGCCGGGCCGCCTGGCGGCGGGACAACATCGACAAGCTGGTGCGGGAGACGGCGGCGGACATCCGGCGCGTCCGGCCCGGCACCCGGTTCGGGATCAGCCCCTTCGGAGTGTGGCGCAACGCCTCGACCGACGCGCGCGGCTCCGAGACGCGGGCGGGGGTGCAGACGTACGACGACCTGTACGCGGACACCCGCAAGTGGGTCCGCGGCAACTGGATCGACTACATCGTGCCGCAGCTGTACTGGCACATCGGCTTCGCCGCCGCCGACTACGCCGAGCTCGTGGCCTGGTGGGCAGAGGTCGCCCGGGGCACCCGCACACGGCTGTACATCGGCGAGGCCCTGTACAAGGCGGGTGCCGCCGGGCAGCCCTCGCCCTGGCAGGACCCGGTCGAGCTGTCCCGGCACCTCACCCTGGCCGCGCGGTACCCCGAGGTGCGCGGGCACGTCTTCTTCGCCGCCGAGGAGGTCGCGGCCGACCCGGTCGGGGCGATGGCACGGGTGGTCGCCGACCACTACCGGCGGTCGGCGGTGCCACCGCGCTGACCTACTGCTGTGCCCGGTCCTGCGGATGACGGACCTCGCAGTCGGGGCCGGGGGACATCACGGCCTCCCGCCCGTCGGCGAAACGGACCCGGTAGGGCGGATTGCCCTCCTGACCCATCACTTCGACGACTTCCGTGACCTGGTCGTGCTGGCCGACCACCCTGCCGTGCTGGACAAGGCGGTCGCCCTTGGATGCGTGCATGGACGGGCCCTCCTCACGATCACGACCGCTGTGTGACGGCGATGCACACGAGCACCGCGACGGCGGTCAGCGGAGCGGCCGCCGTGAAGCGCTCGCCCAGCAGCAGCGCCGACCACACCAGTGTGAGCAGGGGCTGCGCCAACTGCAACTGGCTGGCCCGGGGGACGCCGATGGCCGCCATCCCCCGGTACCAGACGACGAGCCCGAGGAACTGCGAACCCAGCGCCACCCACAGCAGACCGGCGACGCCGTGCCCGGTGAGGTGCACGGGCTCGCAGGCCAGCGCCAGCGCGGCGGCCGGCAGGCTGAGCGGCAGGCACAGCACGAGCGCCCAGCCGATGACCTGCCAGCCCGGCATGACGCGGGCCAGGCGGCCGCCCTCGGTGTAGCCGGCCGCGCACACCAGCAGGGCCGCGAAGAGGAAACCGTCGGCGACCGTGAGCGTGCCGCCGCTCTGGGCGAGGGTGAAGGCGATCACGGCCGCCGCGCCGGCGACGGCCGCCAGCCAGAACCGGCGGGAGGGGCGGGTGCCGGTGCGCAGGGCCGAGAACACGGCGGTGGTCAGCGGCAGCAGGCCCACCACCACGGCCGCGTGCGCGGTGGTGGAGGTCTCCAGGGCGAGCGTGGTCAGCATCGGGAAGCCCAGCACCACTCCGGCGGCGACCACGGCGAGACCGGCGAGATGACGGCGGGCCGGGAGCCGTACCCGCAGGGCCAGCAGGCAACCGCCGGCGACGACCGCGGCCAGGACCCCGCGCACCGCCACCAGGGACCAGGGGCCGAAGCTCTCCAGCCCCCAGGCCGTCGAGGGGAACGTCAGCGAGAAGGCGAGCACACCGAGGGCGGCCTGGAGGGTGCCGAGGCCCCCGGACTCCTCCCGGGGAGCGGTGACTGCTATCGGGCTCGCCGCAGTAGCGCTACTCTGTGTTCTCATGCATCAGCGTAGCAGCGTGGCGGAACTGGCCGGACAGTTGCGGGGAGAACTCGACCGCTACCCGTTGGGTGGAAAGCTGCCGTCGAGCCGGGCACTCGTCGAACGGTTCCGGGTGAGCCCGGTGACCGTCTCCCGGGCCCTCGCCCAGCTGGCCGCCGAGGGTCTCGTCGTCACCCGTCCCGGTGCCGGCGCCTTCCGGGCCCGGCCGCACCCCGCGCAGGCCCCCGCCGGGGACACCTCCTGGCAGGAGGTGGCGCTGAGCGCCGACGGCGCCGCCGACCTCGTCCCCCGCACGGTGGACGCCGCCGGGGTCACGGTCTCGCTGGCCGCGCCGCCGCCGGGGGTGCTGGAGTTCAACGGCGGCTACCTCCACCCCTCCCTCCAGCCCGAGCGGGCCATGGCGGCGGCCCTGGCCCGGGCCGGGCGGCGGCCCGGTGCCTGGGGGAGGCCGCCGCTGGAGGGGCTGCCCGAGCTGCGGGAGTGGTTCGCGCGCGGGATCGGCGGGGCCGTCAGCGCGGCCGAGGTGCTGATCGCGGCGGGCGGCCAGGCCGCGCTGGCCACCGCCCTGCGCGCGCTCGCCCCGCCCGGCGCCCCGGTCCTCGTGGAGTCGCCCACCTACCCGGGCATGCTCGCCCTGGCCCGCGCGGCGGGCCTGCGCCCCGTCCCGGTGCCCGTGGATCCCGACGGGGTACGCCCCGGCCTGCTCGCGGCCGCCTTCCAGGCCACCGGCGCCCGGGTCTTCGTCTGCCAGCCGCTGTTCCAGAACCCGACCGGCGCCGTGCTGGCGCCCGACCGGCGCGCCGAGGTGCTGCGCATCGCCCGGGAGGCCGGCGCGTTCGTCGTCGAGGACGACTTCGTCCGCCGGCTGGTGCACGCCGACGCGGGGCCGCTGCCCCGTCCGCTGGCCGCCGACGACCCGGACGGCGTGGTCGTCCACGTCGGCTCACTGACCAAGGCCACCTCACCCAGCTTCCGGGTCAGCGCCCTGGCCGCGCACGGCCCCGTCCTGGAGCGCCTGCGCGCCATCCAGGTCGTGGACAGCTTCTTCGTGCCGCGGCCGCTCCAGGAGGCCGCCCTGGAACTCGTCGGCTCCCCGGCCTGGCCGCGCCACCTGCGCGCGCTCTCGGCCGAGCTGCGCACCCGCCGGGACGCCATGACGAGCGCGCTCGCCCGGCAGCTGCCCGAGCTCGCCCTGCCGCACATCCCCTCCGGCGGCTACCACCTGTGGCTGCGCCTGCCCGACGGCGGCGGCGCCTCCCCGGCGCTCGGCTCCGGGGTGGAGGCCGCGCTGGCCGCCGCCGCCCTGCGCGCGGGCGTCGCCCTGACCCCCGGCCGCCCCTACTTCAGCGCCGAGCCCCCCGCCGCCCACCTCCGCCTGAGCTTCGCCGCGGTCGCCGGCACGGGGGAGATCGCGGAGGGGGTACGGCGACTGCGGGCGGCCTGCGACGAGGTGCTGGGCTGACCCGCTGGTCCCGGCGCGGCCGGGCCGGTGAGGATGAGCGCGTGCACGGCACCCGCGGGATCGGCAGGTGGCGCGGGCGCGGGGTGACCGGCCGCGCGTGGTGCTGTCCGCCCGGCTCGCGGACGGCTGCGTCCGCCCGTCCGTGCGCGGCGGGGGCGTCGGCGCGGTGGCCGTCGGCCGGATCAGTTGGCCACCTGGCACTCCTCGGCGTACGCCGGCCGCCGGTCGCGGCGCGGGGCGCGCACGCCGGTCGGCGGAAGCTCAGGTTCCGGGAGCGGAACCGCCCCGCGCGGTGGATGGTCCACACCTTCCGGCAGGAAGCCGGGCAAAGTGCCGCACCCCTTCGGTAACTCCCGGGTAACCCCTCTTGACCCGCCCCCCGGCGCGGCCCACCATCACCGCATGCCACTCAGGGTCACGTTCGTCGCCGCCGCGCGCAGTGCCTCCCTCCTCGCCGAGCGCTTCGAGGACGACCGGCCGCTGGACGGGGCCGGCTGGGACGACGTGCAGCGCGTCGCCGGGGACCTGCTGCCCCTGGCGGCCGCCGAGCTGCGCTACTGCTCGCCGACCCCGCGCAGCCGGGCCACCGGTGACGCGCTGGGGTACGCCCCGCTGGTCCAGCCGGCACTGCGGGACTGCGACATGGGCCGCTGGCGCGGCCTGACGCTGGGCGAGGCGATGGCCCGGGAACCGGCCGCGGTCGACGCCTGGCTGGCCGATCCGTGCTCCACCCCGCACGGCGGTGAGTCCCTGCTGGTGTTCATCTCCCGGGTCGGCGGCTGGCTGGACACCCGGCCGGCGGACGACGGCGGCCGGATCGTCGCGGTGGCCGAACCGTCGGTGATCCGCGCGGCCCTGGTCTACGCCCTGAAGGCACCCCCGTCGAGCTACTGGAACATCGACGTCCGCCCGCTGTCCACAACCACCGTCACGGGCCGCTCGGGCCGGTGGAACCTCCGCTTCGACGGGGGCGGCGCTCAGACCTCGCGCGCGTAGTCGGTGACGAGGAGGAGGTCCTTCGCCGGTCCGCCGACCCGCCACACCGTGCGCCAGCGGCCGGCGTCCCGCACGGTGAACTCGCCCCGGTAGAGGTCGGCCGCGCAGGGGTGGTCGGCTACGTACCGTCCGGAGGTCAGGTCCAGCGCGTGGAAGGGCCGCCCGTCCGCGAACCGCACGTCCGCCCGGCCCGGCGTGGGCCCCGGCAGGAACCGCAGGGTCCGTGTGGCCGGCCGCGCCACGCCCTGCCAGGTGAAGATGCCGGACTCGGTGTGCAGCAGCCCGCCGCCGTCCAGCGGGCCGAAGACGGTTTCCCCGGTGAAGTGTCCCGTGTCCCCGCTCGCCAGGTCCCGCACGCTGCGCTCGACCCGCCAGCGTCCGGCGAGATGGGCCAGCAGGTCGGCCACGGGCCAGCACTCGTCCATCGTGTTCCCTCTCCACCCGTGCTTCCGGGCCGGCCCCATCGACGTGCTGACACCTCGGTCCTCACCGAAGCCGCCGGCCGGTCACGTCCATCTTCCCGGCGGACGGACCCCGCCATCCTCCTCGGGATCAGGGAGAAGCAGGCGACCCGGCCGCGGGCTGCCGCCCCGCCGGCAGCAGCCCGCGTTCGGCGAACACCTTCTTCGCCACGAAGGTGGCGTTCAGCGCCCGGGGGAAACCGCAGTAACCGGCCGAGTGCAGCAGCGCCTCCACGATCTGCTCGGGGGTGAGTCCCACGTTCAGCGCCGCGTTGACGTGCACCTCCAGCTGGGCCTCGCAGCCGCCGAGGGCGGTCAGCATGCCCAGGGTGACCAGCTGGCGGTCCCGGGGCGCCAGCTGGGGCCGGGCGTAGATCTCGCCGAAGCCCCACGCGACGATCTGGTGCCCCAGCTCGGGGCTGATGTCGGCGAGCGAGTCGACGACCCGCCGGCCGGCCTCGCCGTCGACGGACTCCAGTACCTCCAGGCCATGGGCGAAACGCTCGTCACGGGTGGTGCTGTGCTGGTTGCTCATGACCCGAACCGTAGGGGCTGGAGCGCGCTCCAGGTCAAGTCCGGCGTGACGCCATGTCCGCCGGCGCCTGCTTCACCCCGAGAACACCTTCCGTAAATCCCCGGTTCTCCGGAGCGGCGTCGAATTCACGCACTGTTCTCCTTGTTCGGAAGATACCGTCCCACTTTTCGATGAGTACACAACCATCGGGAAATGCCTTCCGTCTCACTCGGCGAAAACCGCGAAGTGAATTCCGCTGGGGGCCTTGCCGTAATGGACCGTCCGACCCCGCCCGACGTGCCGCGCCGGGCCGCCGCGCTGCTCGCCGCGGCCGTCACCCTCACGGCCCTGTGCGCCGGTGACATGCTGGCCCGCAGCTACCCCTTCGGCCCCCGCACGCGGAGCGTCAGCGACCTGGGCAACCAGTACGTGCCCTTCCACGCCCACCTGTGGGACCTGCTGCACGGCAGGGGCGACGGCGGCCTCCTCGTCAACTGGCAGTCCGGTTACGGCACCAGCTTCCTGCCCGACCTCGGCACCTACCTCGGCAGCCCCTTCGCCCCGCTCGTCGCCCTCTTCCCCCGGGACCGGATCGACCTCGCCGTCTACGCCGTCACCCTCCTGAAGACCGCGTCCGCCGCCGCGGCCATGGCCTGGCTGCTGCTCACCCTGCGGCCCGGCCGCTGGTGGGCGGCGGCCCTGCTGGGCAGCTCCTACGCGCTGTGCGGCTGGAGCGTGGCCGACGCCTCATACAACCCGATGTGGCTCGACGGCCTGATCGCCCTGCCCCTGTTGTGCCTGGCCGGGGAGTGGGCGCTCGACGGACGCCGGCGCGTCCTCGGCGTCCTGACCGTCGCCCTCGCCTGGACCGCGAACTTCTACACCGCCTACATGGCCACCCTCGGCGCCGCCCTGGTCCTGCTGCTGCGCCTGCTGCTGGCCCGCCCACCCCGCCGGCAGGCGCTCGCGGCGGCCGGCCGCGCCACCCTCACCACCGTGCTCGGCGTGGGCCTGGCCGCCCCGCTCGTGACGGTCGTCTACCTCGGCACCCGGCACGCCTACCCCGGCCGCGTACGGGAGTTCGCGCCCGTCGCCACCGAGGACGTGGCGGCCCGGCTGCTCCCCGCCACCTACGGCTTCGGCTCCCCGGCCCTCTACGTCGGCGTCACCGCCCTCCTCCTCGCCCTCGCCCTGCCCTTCCACCGGGCGGTCCCCGTGTCCGTACGCACCGGCTGGACCGCGCTGGTGCTCGCGGTGGCCCTGTCCCTCCAGTGGGCCCCCACCCACCTGCTCTGGCACGCCTTCGCCACGCCGCAGGGCAGCTCCTACCGGCAGGCGTTCGTGCTGTGCGGGCTGCTGGTCCTCGCCGCCTGGCACGCCCTGGCGTACGGCCTCCCGGACCGGCGCGCCCTCGGCGCCGCTACCGCGCTGCTCACCCTGATCACGGCCGTCGCGGCCCGCAGCGGCCTGGTGCGGGTCTGGACCTGGCCGGTGCTGCTGCTCGCCGTCGCCGGGTCGCTGGGCGGGCTCCTCCTCCTGGCCCGCCCCGGGCGGCGGAGCCGGCTCGCCGGGCTGGCCGTCGTCCTGCTGCTCGGCGCACAGTGCGGCGAGGCCGCCGCCACCTCCGCCGTCGCCGCCCGGCTGCGCCTGGGGCACCTGGACGACTACGCGCCCTGGGGCGGGCGGCAGGAGCGGCAGGCGGCGGTGGTCGCCGGGGCCGACGGCTGGCCCCGGTACCGCACCGACCCCGGCCGCGAACAGACCGTCGGCAACGACCCGATGCTGGTGGGCGGTCAGGGAGCGGCCTACTACAGCAGCCTGACCCCGGACGTCCTCAGCCGCACCCTCACCGCCCTCGGTGGCGGCTGGACCTCGCGGGGCCGCAGCGTGCAGAGCCTGGACAACGCGGTCACGGACGTGATCTTCTCCGTCGGCGCCCGGGTGCACTCGCCGCCCGACCCGCACCGGACGCGTCTGCCGGGGGACGGCGGCCCGGTGACCGTGACCCGGCAGGACGTGCCGCCCCTGGTGACCGTCCGGGCCGCCTCCGACGCGAGGGCGTTCGGGCCGTCGCCGTACCGCAACCAGGAACTGCTGCTCGGCAGCCGCGTCTACACCGTGCCCCGCGTCACCGTCCACGACGACGGCGGGCGGCCGGTGCGCTCCGGCCGGGTCGGCACCGGCACCTCCGTGACCGCGCCGACGCTCACCGCCCGGTGCCCGGCCGGCACCCAGGTCCACCTGTGGGCCCCGCAGTTCTCCGGCACCGCACGGCTCACCGGCGCCGGGAGCACGGTCCCGTTCCGCTACGTGTTCCCGCGCAACCGGGCCGCCATGGCACCTCTCGGCCGGGCCCCGGCCACCGGACGGGTCCGTGTCGAGCTGACCCCGGACCGGCCTGGGCGCGTCCCGGACGGCGCCGTCGGCTGCCTGGACACCGCCCGGCTGCGCACCGCCGCCGCCCGGCTGACCGCCACCGGTGCCACCGAGGTCACCGTCACCGACGGCACCGTACGGGCCCGGCTGCCCGCCGGCAGCAGGGGCATCGCGGTCCTCGCCGTCCCCAGGATCGCCGGCTGGCGGTGCGCCGCGGGCGACGGTCCCGAGCGGCCCGCCGCCGGCTTCCACGGCCTGACCGCCGTACCGCTGGACACCCCCTCCACCCGAGTGAGTTGCACCTTCCACCCACCCGGCCTGCGACTGGGCATGACGGCCGGGGCCGTCTCGCTGACGGCCCTGGTCCTGCTCACCGCCCTCACCGCTGCCCGCCGCCGCCGCGCCCGGGCACCGGCCACGACCACATCACCGCGCGAGCGCGTGACCACCGCTCTCCGACCGCGCCCAGGGGGAGACCCGCCATGCTGATATCGATCGTCGCGCCCTGCCACAACGAGGAGGACGTCCTCGCCCGCTTCCACGAGGAGGTCCAGCGGGTCGCCGAGGAACTGCTGCCGCTCGGCCACGACATGGAGTTCGTGTACGTCGACGACGGCAGCCGCGACCGTACCCTCGCCGTCCTGGAGCACCTGGCCACCGCCGACTCCCGGGTGCGCTACGTCTCCCTCAGCCGCAACTTCGGCAAGGAGGCGGCCCTCCTCGCCGGTCTCCGGCACGCCTCGGGCGACTCGGTCGTCGTCATGGACGCCGACCTCCAGCACCCGCCGGAGCTGATCCGGCGCATGGTCGCCCTGCGTGAGCAGGGCCACGACCAGGTCATCGCCCGGCGTACCCGCACCGGCGACGGGCTCGCCCGCACCCTGACCGCCCGTCTGTACTACCGGGTCGTCAACCGCCTGGTCGACGTCGAACTCGTCGACGGCGTCGGCGACTTCCGGCTGCTGTCGCGCCGCGTGGTGGACGCCGTCCTCGGCCTCACGGAGTACAACCGCTTCTCCAAGGGCCTGTTCGCCTGGGTGGGCTTCCCGAGCGTCACCTTCACCTACGGGAACGCGGCCCGCGGGGCCGGCCGCAGCTCCTGGTCGATGCGCGGCCTGCTCAACTACGGCCTCGACGGCCTGCTGTCCTTCAACAACCGCCCGCTGCGCGCCGCCCTCTGGCTCGGCATGGGCCTGCTGCTGTGCGCGGGCCTGTACACGGCCTGGATCGTGGGCGCGGCGCTCGTCAACGGTGTCCGGACGCCCGGGTATGTCACCATCATCACCGCGGTCACCGCGCTCGCCGGGGTGCAGATGGTCATGCTCGGTGTCATCGGCGAGTACACCGGCCGCATCTACTACGAGGTGAAGGGCCGCCCGCACTTCCTGGTGAAGGCGACCAACGTGGAACGGACAAAGGACCTCATCCCCTGATGCCGAGTCGTTCGCTGCCCCGCCAGATAGTGGCGTTCGCCGTGGTCGGTGTGGTGAACACGGCCGTCTACTACGGGCTCTACCTGCTGTTCCTGATATGGCTGCCGTATCTCGCCGCGCACACCCTGGCATTCACGCTCAGCATGACCGGTTCCTTTTTCCTCAACGCCCGTTTCACCTACCGGACGCGGCCGACCTGGCGGAAATTCCTGCTGTTCCCGCTGACGAACGTGACCAATTTCGTGATCACGACGGCCGGGGTCTACGTGATCGTGGACATCCTCCACGCCGGCCACCGCTTCGCCCCCCTCCTGGCCTCGGCGGCGGCGATCCCGGTGACGTTCGTCGTGTCCCGCCGGGTGATGCTGCCGGGAGCGAGGCCCGAACGGCGACCGGCCGCCGCACCGGCCCGGACCCGCAGGAGTTCGACGCCTTCCTGACACGCCTCGCCGATGTGGTCCCCACCGGTGCCCCGACGCGGGCACCGGACCCAGCGGTGACGCGCCGCACGACCTGTACACCCGCACCCGGGCCCGGGCCCGGGCATGGGCGGAAGGCGGTCGCACATGCCGGACACCCGGCAGATCCGGTCGGGCGCCCGGGCGGGAGTCGCGAACCTCCTGCTCTCCCTGGTGGTGCTGCTCGGCACCCCTGCCGGGAGTGGGGGAGCCGACCACACCTTGGGACGGTGCGTTGCATACTCCTGCATAGCTGCGTATAGTCATGCCATCCTGAGGAGGGTGGACATGGCGGTACGTGTGGCAGTGGCCGGAGCGAGCGGGTACGCGGGCGGAGAGGTCCTGCGCCTGCTCCTCGCACACCCCGAGGCGGAGATCGGCGCGCTGACCGGCAACTCCAACGCCGGGCAGCGGCTCGGCGCGCTCCAGCCGCACCTGCTGCCGCTGGCCGGCCGCGTCCTGACCGAGACCACGCCCGAGGCGCTCGCCGGGCACGACGTGGTCTTCCTGGCGCTGCCGCACGGGCAATCCGCGGCCGTCGCCGAACAGCTCGGCCCCGACGTCCTCGTGATCGACATGGGCGCCGACTTCCGGCTCGCCGACCCGGCCGACTGGGAGACCTTCTACGGCTCCCCGCACGCCGGCACCTGGCCCTACGGCCTCCCCGAACTGCCCGGCACCCGCACCGCGCTGGCGGGGTCCCGGCGCATCGCGGTGCCCGGCTGCTACCCCACCGCCGTCACCCTCGCCCTGTTCCCGGCCTACGCGGCCGCACTCGCCCGGCCGGAAGCGGTGATCGTCGCCGCGTCCGGCACCTCCGGGGCGGGCAAGGCACCCAAGCCGCACCTGCTCGGCAGCGAGGTCATGGGCTCCATGTCCCCGTACGGCGTCGGCGGCGGCCACCGGCACACCCCCGAGATGATCCAGAACCTCAGCGGCGTCGCGGGGGAACGGGTCGCGGTGTCCTTCACTCCGACTCTCGCGCCGATGCCCCGCGGGATCCTCGCGACGTGCAGCGCCGCCGCGGCGGAAGGGGTGACCGCCGAGTCCCTGCGGGCCGCGTACGAGAAGGCCTACGCCGACGAGCCCTTCGTCCACCTGCTGCCCGAGGGCCAGTGGCCCGCCACGGCGTCCGTCCACGGTTCCAACGCCGTACAGGTGCAGGTCGCCCACGACGCCGCCGTGGGCCGCATCATCGCGATCAGCGCCATCGACAACCTGACCAAGGGCACCGCGGGCGGCGCCGTCCAGAGCATGAACCTCGCCCTCGGTCTCCCCGAGACCACCGGACTTTCCACGATCGGAGTCGCACCGTGAGCGTCACGGCAGCCAAGGGATTCACGGCGGCGGGCATCGCCGCCGGGATCAAGGAGAACGGCAACCCGGACCTGGCCCTCGTGGTCAACAACGGGCCCCGCCGTGCCGCCGCCGGCGTCTTCACCTCCAACCGTGTGAAGGCCGCGCCGGTCCTGTGGTCCGAGCAGGTCCTCAGCAGCGGCCAGGTCTCCGCCGTCGTCCTCAACTCCGGCGGCGCCAACGCCTGTACGGGCCCCAAGGGTTTCCAGGACACCCACGCCACGGCCGAGAAGGCCGCCGAGCTGCTCGGCCGCGGCGCCATCGAGGTCGCCGTCTGCTCCACCGGGCTCATCGGCGTGCTGCTGCCCATGGACAAGGTGCTCACGGGCCTGGACACGGCCGCCGCCCAGCTGTCCGAGCACGGCGGTGAGAAGGCCGCCATCGCCATCAAGACCACCGACACCGTCCACAAGACCGCCGTCGTCAGCGGGGACGGCTGGACCGTGGGCGGCATGGCCAAGGGTGCCGGCATGCTCGCGCCGGGCCTCGCCACCATGCTGGTCGTCCTCACCACCGACGCCGACCTCGACAGCGCCACCCTGGACAAGGCCCTGCGCGCCGCCACCAGGGTGACCTTCGACCGGGTCGACTCCGACGGCTGCATGTCCACCAACGACACCGTTCTCCTGCTCGCCTCCGGCTCCGCCGGCGTCACCCCCGGGTACACGGAGTTCGCCGAGGCCGTACGGCAGGTCTGCGACGACCTCGGCCGGCAGCTCATCGGCGACGCCGAGGGCGCCGCCAAGGACATCAGGGTCGAGGTCGTCAACGCGGCCAGCGAGGAGGACGCCGTCGAGGTGGGTCGCTCCATCGCCCGCAACAACCTCCTCAAGTGCGCCCTCCACGGGGAGGACCCCAACTGGGGCCGGGTGCTCTCCGCGATCGGCACCACCCGGGCCGCCTTCGAGCCCGACCGGCTGAACGTGGCCATCAACGGCGTCTGGGTCTGCAAGAACGGGGCCGTGGGCGAGGACCGCGACCGGGTCGACATGCGCTACCGCGAGGTGCACATCGTCGCCGACCTCGCCGCGGGCGAGGAGACCGCGACCATCTGGACCAACGACCTGACCGCCGACTACGTCCACGAGAACAGCGCCTACTCCTCATGAGCACTCGCAAGCACACGGCCCTGCCGAAAGCCCAGATCCTCATCGAGGCGCTGCCCTGGCTCACCCGGCACCACGGCAAGACCGTCGTCATCAAGTTCGGCGGCAACGCCATGGTGGACGAGGAACTGAAGGCCGCCTTCGCCCAGGACGTCGTCTTCCTGCGGCACGCCGGCCTCAAGCCGGTCGTCGTCCACGGCGGCGGCCCCCAGATCAGCGCCGCCCTCGACCGGCACGGCATCGTCAGCGAGTTCAAGGCGGGCCTGCGCGTCACCACCGAGGACGCCATGGACGTCGTACGCATGGTCCTCGCCGGGCAGGTGCAGCGCGAACTGGTCGGTCTGCTCAACCGGCACGGCCCGCTCGCCGTCGGTATCACCGGCGAGGACGCGCACACCATCACCGCCACCCGGCACACCCCCGAGATCGACGGCGAACTCGTCGACATCGGACGGGTCGGCGAGATCACCGCGATCGACACGGGCGCGATCGAGGCCCTCCTGGCCGACGGCCGCGTCCCGGTCGTGTCCTCCATCGCCCGCTCCCAGGACGACGGGCACGTCTACAACGTCAACGCGGACACGGCGGCCGCGGCGCTCGCCGCGGCACTGGGCGCCGAGACCCTCATGGTCCTCACCGACGTCGAGGGCCTCTACGAGGACTGGCCGCGCTCCGACGAGGTGATCAGCCGCCTCACCGCTTCCCAGCTGGAGAAGCTGCTGCCGGACCTCAGCGCCGGCATGGTGCCGAAGATGGAGGGCTGCCTGCACGCCGTACGCAACGGCGTGACGACCGCCCGCGTCATCGACGGCCGGGTCCAGCACTCGATCCTGCTGGAGATCTTCACCGACGAGGGCATCGGCACCATGGTCGTGCCGGACGAACAGGGGGAGTCATGAGCAACCAGGAGCTGACCGGGCGCTGGCAGGGCGCGCTCATGAACAACTACGGCACCCCACGCCTGCCCCTCGTCCGCGGCGCGGGCCTGAAGGTGTGGGACACCGACGGCCGGGAGTACCTCGACTTCGTCGGCGGCATCGCCACCAACGCCCTCGGCCACGCCCACCCCGCGATCGTCGAGGCCGTCAGCGGCCAGATCGCCTCCCTCGGCCACATCTCCAACTTCTTCATGGCCGAGCCCACCGTCGCCCTCGCCGAACGGCTCCTGACGCTCTTCGGCCGGGAGGGCCGCGTCTTCTTCTGCAACTCGGGTGCCGAGGCCAACGAGGCCGCCTTCAAGATCGGCCGGCTCACCGGGCGCGCCCACATGGTCGCCACCGGCGGCGGCTTCCACGGCCGTACGATGGGCGCCCTCGCGCTCACCGGCCAGCCCGCCAAGCAGGACCCCTTCCTGCCGTTGCCCGGCGACGTCACCCACGTCCCCTACGGCGACGCCCAGGCGCTCGCCGCCGCGGTCACCGAGGACACCGCCCTGGTGATCCTCGAACCGGTCCAGGGCGAGAACGGCGTGGTCGTGCCCCCGGCCGGCTACCTCAAGGCGGCCCGCGCGATCACCGCGGCCACCGGTGCCCTGCTCGTCCTGGACGAGGTGCAGACCGGTGTCGGCCGCTCCGGGAACTGGTTCGCCTACCAGGCCCACGAGGGCGTGCTCCCCGACGTCGTCACCCTCGCCAAGCAACTCGGCGGCGGACTGCCCCTCGGCGCCACCGTGGCCTTCGGCCGGGCCGCCGAACTGCTCCGGCCCGGCCAGCACGGCACGACCTTCGGCGGCAACCCCGTCGCCTGCGCCGCCGGGCTCGCCGTCCTCGACACCATCGCCGACGAGGGCCTGCTGGACAACGTCAAGCGGCAGAGCGAGAGGTTGCGCAACGGCATCGAGTCCCTGAACCACCCGTTGATCGACCACGTCCGGGGGGTGGGCCTGCTCCTGGGTATCGTGCTCACCGGGCCGCGCGCACCACAGGTGCAGCAGGCGGCCCAGGAGGCCGGGTTCCTGGTGAACGCGCCCGTCCCCGACGTCGTACGGCTCATGCCGCCGCTGAACCTCCGCGACGACGAGGCGGGTGCGCTGCTCCAGGCACTGCCCGGCATCCTCGAGCAGGCCAGCGGGGACGGACTATCCGGGGAATGAGACGACGATGAGCCACGCGCAGGACCACGAGCAGGCGGCTGGAGCCGGACCCGGCGTGCCGCAGACCCGCACCGCACGGCACGGCCGGATCGTGGACATCCTCAACCGGCAGCCCGTGCGGTCGCAGAGCCA
Organism: Streptomyces sp. Y20; assembly: GCF_043195475.1. Taxonomy (NCBI): domain Bacteria; kingdom Bacillati; phylum Actinomycetota; class Actinomycetes; order Kitasatosporales; family Streptomycetaceae; genus Streptomyces; species Streptomyces sp. Y20. The sequence continues at coordinate 949,988 of NZ_JBIDDP010000001.1, read as the reverse complement.
GCTGGCGAAGCTGCTCGCGGACGACGGGCTGAGCGTCACGCAGGCGACGCTGTCACGGGACCTCGACGAGCTGAACGCGGTCAAGATCCGCAACGCCGACGGTGACCTGATCTACGCGGTGCCGAGCGAGGGAGGTTTCCGCACACCTCGGGCTCCGCTGGGCGGGTCGGCGAAGGAGGAGCGGATGCGGCGCCTGTCGCAGGAGCTGCTGATCTCCGCGGAGGCCTCGGCGAACCTCGTGGTGCTGCGTACGCCGCCCGGCGCGGCCCAGTTCCTCGCCTCGGCGATCGATCAGGCGGAGCTGCACGACATCCTCGGCACGATCGCCGGGGACGACACGTTGCTGTTGATCAGCCGGGATCCGGGCGGGGGGCAGGCGTTGGCGGACCATCTGCTGCGGCTGGCCCAGAACAGCCACTGAACGCTCCGCGGGGTGGCGGGGGCGGGGGGTGGCGGGTGGCGGTTCGTCGCCGGGTGCGGGTCCGTGGGGGCTGTTCGCGCAAGTCCTCGCGCCCCTGAGGGGCGGGCGTCCGTTGTCCGGTGGGGTCAGCCCAGTTTCGTGGGGAGGCCTGCTGTGCAGCGGACCTCGTCGCCCGCCGTGATCAGGAGGGCCTCTGTGTCCGGCAGGGACTCCAGCCAGGTCAGGGCGGCCCGTGAGCCCATGGCGAAGGCCGCCGTGGCCCAGCAGTCGGCCCAGGTCAGGCGTGGTCCGACCACGGTCACGGCGACCAGGTCGGTCACCGCCGGCCGGCCCGTGCGCGGGTCGATGATGTGCGCGCCCCGTTCCGCCGTACCGGACGTCGCCACCGACAGCTCCTCCGCTCCGGCAGCCGAGATCACCGCCGCCAGCCCGCCGGGCCGCAGCGGATCGGCCACCCCGGCCCGCCAGGGCCGCCGCGGTTCCGGCGCGCCCAGCAGCTGCACGTCGCCGCCCCCGTTGACGCTGACCCCGCACACCCCCTCGACCGCGCCGATCAGCCGCGCCGCCCGCTCGGCGGCCCAGCCCTTGACGATCCCGGTGGGGTCCAGGGAGCCCTGGTACCGGGTGCTGAACCACCCCTCGCTCACCCGTTCCGCCTCGGCCGCCAGCTCCAGTACCTCGGCCACCTCGGGAGCGCACCGGGCGGCGTCCAGCTCACCGCGGGCCAGCCGGGACACCTCACTGTCCTCCCGGTACGTACTGAAGAGCATGTCCGCCCGGTGCAGCCCGGCGACGGCCTCGTCGAGCGCCGCCCGGACCGCGCCGGGCGCCCCGCCACGGATGTCGAAGGAGAAGACGGTCCCCATGACCTCCTCCGCGTGACGCACCGCGGCGGGGGTCCGCGCCGGCCCGGCCACCGTGTCAGCCACCGGCCTGGTCCAGGGCGGACTGGAGCGATGTGCGGTAGCCGGCGCTGGTGTAGGTGGCGCCGGAGACGGTGTCGATGTGTGCGGTGCCCGTGGTGACGGCTTCCTGGTTGAGGCGGGGGACGGCGAGTTGGGTCTTCTGGTCGCTGAGGCCGCCCTTGGGGGCCTGGACCGCCTCGGCCTTGGTGATCTTCCCGCCGGCGACGGTGATGCGTACCTGCACGGCCCCGTACTGGGTCTGCGCCGCCTTCCCGGTGACCGTACGGGCCTGCGCCGAGCCGGTGGCGGCCGGGGACGCGGGCTTCATCCGGTCCAGGGCGGACTGGAGCGATGTGCGGTAGCCGGCGCTGGTGTAGGTGGCGCCGGAGACGGTGTCGATGTGTGCGGTGCCCGTGGTGACGGCTTCCTGGTTGAGGCGGGGGACGGCGAGTTGGGTCTTCTGGTCGCTGAGGCCGCCCTTGGGGGCCTGGACCGCCTCGGCCTTGGTGATCTTCCCGCCGGCGACGGTGATGCGTACCTGCACGGCCCCGTACTGGGTCTGCGCCGCGTCCCCGGTCACCGTGCCGGAGCCCGCCCGGGCCTGCCCGCCGCCCTGCGGCGGCTCCTGCCCCGCCACCGGCTGCCGCGGGGCCGCGCCCGCAGCCGACGCGGCGGCCGGGTCCGACGCGGGTTTCAGCGCCAGCAGCAGCACGACACCGGACACGGTGGCCGCGGTGGCCAGCACGACCCGCCGAACGGGATGACTCTTCCTCATCGCTTCGCTGCTCCGCTCACATCTCGAACGACTCGTGGTGGATACGGCGGGCGGGAACCCCGGCGCCGCGCAGTGCCTCGTACACCGACTGCGCGAAACCGGGCGGCCCGCACATGAACACGTCGTGGCGGTCGATGTCCGGGATCTTCCGCTGGAGGTTCTCCGCGGAGATGTCCGGCCGCTCGCCCTCCGGGCTGTTCACCGCGTACATCAGCCGGGCGTCCCGCTCCGTGGCGATCGCCGCCAGCTCGTCCCACAGGGCGAGGTCCTGGGTGGTGTTGGCCCGGTAGAGGAGGGTGATGTCACCGGCGGCCCCGGGCAGCGTCTCGAACAGCGCGCGCATCGGCGTGATGCCCACCCCGCCCGCGACCAGCAGCACCTTGCCCCGGCTGCGGCGCTGGGCGGTGAGCGCGCCGTACGGGCCCTCCGCCCACACCTTCGTGCCGGGCGTCAGCTCGCGCAGCCGGGCACTGTGGTCGCCGATCGCCTTCACCGTGATCCGCAGCATGCCGGGGCGCGGCGCGGCGGAGAGGGAGTACGGGTGGGAGCTGAAGCGCATCCCGGGGGCCAGGAACCGCCAGCGGAAGAACTGCCCCGCCTCCGCGCCCATCCGGTGCAGCTTCCGCCCGCCGATCAGCACCGACACGATGCCGGGCGTCTCCTCGATGACGGCCTCCACCCGCATGCGGTGCCGGAGGTTCAGGCGGAGCGGGGTGAGCACGCGGTACCAGAGGACGAGCGCGGTGACCACGCCGTACAGCCCGTACCAGAAGGTCTTGGCGGCGGGCTCCACCGCGAAGTCGTTGCCGGTGGTGATCTGGTGCCAGAACGTCAGGAACACGGCCGCGTACGTCAGCAGGTGCACGTGGTACCAGCCGTCGTACGGCAGCCGACGGCGCACCGCGCCCACGGACGACAGGCCGATGACGACGAACAGGCCCGTGCCGATCGCGGCCTTGCCCATGTCCGGCAGCTGTTCGACCGAGTCGACGGTCTGCCGCACGATGTCGCCGAGCGACCTGCCGGCCTGGAGCGCGTACCCCCACATGGTGAGGAAGACGTGCGCGAGGACCAGGCACAGCGTGTACCGGCCGCTCATCGCGTGCCAGCGGGCCACCCGGTCGGAGCCGACCCGCCGCTCCAGGGCCGGGACCCGCGCCATCTGGAGCACGACCAGCGCCAGCAGGTAGCCGGCCAGCAGGCCGGTGATGCGGCCCGCGTTGAGGATCCGGCCGGTGTCGTCGCCGATGGCCGGCGTGTCGTGCCACCAGAGCCACAGCACGGCCGCCGCGCCCGCCCAGACGGCGAGCAGCAGCGGGACGGCCGGGGAGCGGCGCGGACGGATGCGGCGCATCGTCTGTCGGCGGGCGGCACGTCCGCCTGCGAGCGTGGTGGTCACTGTTCCTCCGTGGGGACTTGACCCTTGGCCCTCAGATACGTGCCGGGTGAGCCGGGTGTTCAGAGGCCCGCCGAGTCCAGCGCGGACTGGAGTGACTGACGGTAGCCGTCACTGGTGTACGTGGCTCCCGAGACGGTGTCGATCTGCGCGCTCTGCGCGGTCAGCGCCTCCCGCCGCAGCTGGGGGAGGGCGTAGCTGTTGATCTCCTGGTCGCGCGGGTTGTCCTGCGGGTAGCTGACGGCGGTGACGTCCGTGAGCTTGCCGCTCCCCAGCGTCACCCGTACCCGGACCGGGCCCCAGCGGGTCCGGACGGTGTCCCCGGTGACGGTCCTGGTGCCGGTGGCGGGCGCCCGCTTCGCCCCCGGTGGGGCACCGGCGGCGCTGCTCACCGGCGCCGGTGCGTGCGAGCCGACGGCGAGGACCGGGCTCGTGTGCGGCTTCAGCGACAGCAGCAGCACCATCCCGGAGACGGTCGCGGCACTGGCCAGCACCATCCGGCGCAACGGGCGGTTCTTCCTCAGCGGATGCACGGTGTCTGCCTCACAGTTCGAACGACTCGTGGTGGATGCGGCGGTCCGGCACCCCGGCCGTCCGCAGCGCCCGGTACAGGTCCTGCGCGAAACCGTGCGGGCCGCAGATGTAGACGTCGTGGCCGGCCAGCCCGGGGAAGGACGCGCTCAGCGACCCGGCGGTCAGGTCCGGGCGCTCGCCGTGGGGGCCGTTCAGCGCGTATCGCACCCGCGCCCCGCGCCGGCGGGCGATCGCCTCCAGCTCACCGCCCAGCGCCAGGTCCTCCACCGAGCGAGCCCGGTACAGCAGGGTGACCTCGCCGGGCAGCGTCTCGAACAGCGCGCGCAGCGGGGTGATGCCGACACCGGCCGCGATCAGCAGGGTGGGCCGGCCGGTGGCCCGGTCGGCGGTCAGGGAACCGTACGGGCCCTCGGCCCACACCCGGGTGCCCGGGCGCAGCAGGGAGACGGCCGCGCTGTGGCCGCCGAGTGCCTTGACGGTGATGCGCAGCAGCCCGGGGCGGGGCGGCGCCGACAGGGAGTACGGGGTCGACGTCCGGCTCAGGCCCTCGGCGAGGAACCGCCAGCGGAAGAACTGCCCCGGCCGCGCCCCCAGTTCCTCCAGGTACCGGCCCCGGACGACGACGGAGTGCACACCCGGTGCCTCCTGGTGCACCGAGTCCACCCGCAGCCGGTGGCGCAGGTTGAGCCGGACCGGGGTGAGGACGCGGAACCACAGCACCAGGGCGGCCACGCCCAGGTACAGCGTGTACCAGGCGGCGGTGGCGGCCGGGTCGCCGCTGAACTGCTCACCGAGCGTGAGCTGGTGACCGAAGGCGAGGAAGACGGCCGCGTACGTGAGCAGGTGGACGTAGTACCAGAACTCGTAGCCGGTGCGGCGGCGTACCGCACGGGCCGAGGTGACGCCTGCTGTCAGGAGCATGACGGTGCCGGCGGTGGCCTTCAGCATGTCCGGGTAGTCCAGGACGACGGTGACCGTCTCGTGCCAGAGCGAGGCCCGGTCCTGGGCGGCGTATCCGGCGAGGATCAGCACGATGTGGGCGACGAGCAGGCACACCGTGTACCGGCCGGCCATCGCGTGCCAGCGCGCCACCCGGTCCGAGCCGACCCGCGTCTCCAGCACCGGCACCCGGGCCATCAGACCGACCAGCACCGCGCAGGTGTACCCGCACAACAGCCCGGCGATCCGCCCGGCCCCGGTCAGCCCGCCGGCCGTGCCGACCACCGCCCCGGTGTCCGCCCACCACAGCGCGATCACCGCCGCGGCCCCCGCCCACAGCAGGGCCAGCACGGCCCCCGCGGGGGAGCGCCGGCCCGTCACGAGCGGCGGCGGAGCCGTCCGCCGCGCATCCACCTCCGTCATCGGTCCTCACCGTCCGTCGTCATGCGTCCTCGCCGTCCCTTCGTCCGTCCTGCCGGGCCACTGTGCGGGCCGAACCTCTCAGGGACCTTTGAGCGGCCCTCTCCTGAGCGGACTCAGAGGAAACTCAGAGGGGGCCGGTACGCCCGGGCCACCGGCGACGAGCGATGCTGGGGACGCGATGAACACCACCCGCTCCGGCCGCCCGGCCCTCACCCGTCCCGACGGCACCCCGCTGCGCGTCCTCGTCGTCGACGACGATCCCGACCTGGCCGAGGTCCTCACCGGCGCCCTGCGCTACGAGGGCTGGCGGGTCCGCGCGGCCGGTGACGGCGCAGCCGCCCTCGCCGCCGCCCGCGAACTGCTGCCCGACGCCGTCGTCCTCGACGTGATGCTCCCGGACACCGACGGCTTCGCGGTGCTGCGCCGCCTGCACGAGGTCAAGCCCGACGTGTGCGTGCTGTTCCTGACGGCCAGGGACGCGGTGGAGGACCGGATCGCCGGGATCACGGCGGGCGGCGACGACTACGTCACCAAACCGTTCAGCCTGGAGGAGGTGGTGGCCCGGCTGCGGGGCCTGCTGCGCCGCGCCGGCATGGCCCGCCGGCCGGACGAGGGACCGCGGCTGACCGTCGGCGACCTCGTGATGGACGAGGACGCCCGCGAGGTGACCCGGGCCGGGGAGCTGATCGAGCTGTCGCCGACCGAGTTCGAACTCCTCCGCTTCCTCATGCGCAACCCGCGCCGCGTGCTCAGCAAGGCGCAGATCCTCGACCGGGTCTGGTCCTACGACTTCGGCGGCCGGGCCCATGTGGTCGAGCTGTACATCTCCTATCTGCGCAAGAAGGTCGACGCGGGCCGCGAACCCATGATCCACACGGTGCGCGGCGCCGGTTACGTCCTCAAGCCGGTGACCAGGTGAGCGCCGTACGCCGGCTGTCCCGCGCCGTACGCCGGCTGCCCCGCCCCCGTTCCCTGCGGGCCCGGCTCACCGCCGGCCTGGTGGTGCTGCTGGCGGTGAGCTGCGCGGCCGTCGGACTGGCCGCCGTCGTCGAACTCGACGGCTTCCTCACCCAGCGGCTGGACGAGCAGCTCAGCCAGGTCGGCACCCGGTTCCCGGCCAGCCTGGAACACCCCGGCCGCCTACCCGACGATCACGACGGCGACGAGAACGCGGACACCCGCCGGACGGCGACCGGCACCTTCGGCGCCCGCCTGGTGAACGGCACGGTCACCCACCGGGGGCTGATCCGCTCCGGCGACCCCTCCGCGGACCTGCGCGTCGACCTGACCTCCGGGGACGCCGCGCGGCTGGCCCGGGTACCGGTCGACGGCAGTCCCCACACCGTCCAGCTGTCCGTCCTGCACGACTACCGTGTCGTCGCCTCCGCCGGCCGGGACGGCGACGTGCTGATCGTCGGGCTGCCGCTGGAGCCGGTGGAGGCCACGGTGCACCGGCTGGAACTGGTCGCCGGGATCGTCTTCGGGCTGGCCCTGGTGGTGATCGGGGTGGCCGGGGCGTGCTGGGTGCGCTGGTCGCTCCGGCCGCTGAGCCGGGTCGCGGCCACCGCCACCCGGGTCAGCGAGCTGCCGCTGGCCAGCGGCGAGGTCGCGCTCCCGTCGCGGGCGCCGGACGCCGATCCGCGCAGCGAGATCGGGCGGGTGGCCGCGGCGTTCAACCGCATGCTCGGCCACGTGGAGGACGCGCTGACCAAGCGGCACGCGGTCGAGGAGCGGCTGCGCCGCTTCGCCGCCGACGCCAGCCACGAGCTGCGCACCCCGGTGGCCTCGGTCCGCGGCCACGCCGAGCTGGCCCTGCTGCACCCCGGCCCGGTGCCGCCCGAGGTGTCACGCGCCCTGGAGCGCATCGCGGCCGAGTCCGCCCGCATGGGCGGGATGGTCGACGACCTGCTCCTGCTGGCCCGTCTGGACGCCGGGCGGCCGCTGGAGCGGGACGCGGTGGACGTGACCCGCCTGGTCCTGGACGCGGTCACGGACGCCCGGGCCGCGGGCCCCGGCCACCACTGGGTCCTGGACCTGCCCGAGGAGCCGGTGACGGTGCCGGGGGACGCGCACCGCCTCCACCAGGTGTTGGCCAACCTGTTGGCCAACGCGCGTGGGCACACACCCGTGGGCACGACGGTGACGGTCACCCTGGCGACCGAGGGGGCGACCGGCGCGACCGGCGCCGGCACGGTCCTCCTGCGCGTCCACGACGACGGGCCCGGCGTCCCCGGCGACATCCGGCCCACCGTCTTCGAGCGCTTCACCCGCGCGGAGCACCGCCGCCACCCGGACCCCTCCGGCGGGGGAGCGGGGCTGGGCCTCTCGATCGTGTCGGCGGTGGTGGAGGCGCACGACGGGACCGTGGACCTGGACAGCGCCCCGGGCAACACGGCGTTCACCGTCCGCCTGCCGGCCTGAGAGCCGCACCGGGCGGTGCCGCGTCGAGGGGGGTACGCGTCGGGCCGTCCCCCACCGGGCCCGCCCGCGTCGGTGCGCGGTGCCGCCGCACCGGCACAGGACACCTCGGTATCGGGATGGCACCGGCTGGACCGGGACGGCACCGCCAGCATCCGGACGGCGCCCTCAGCGCCCGGTGACCGGCTCCTCCGCGTCCGGGGACCGGCACCTCGGTACCGGGCGACCGCCGTCGCCCCGCTCACCGTGCCGATGGCGATGTGCGGGCGTTCGTCCGCCCGGGCCCACCGCAGGATCTGCCGCATGGCGTCCTCCGGGACCGGCACGCAGCCGGCCGTGGCGCCCTCCCCGCTGACGTGCAGGAAGATGCCGGCGCCGCGTCCGTGCACCGGCCGGTCGTAGTCGAAGCCGACGACGAGGCCGTACGCGTACTGCGTCCCGTAGGAGATCGGATGCTCGGACCCGTCGGCGCGGCAGTCGTCCGGCAGCGGGTCCGTCCACCGGTTGTACGCCGCCGACTCGCTGTCCTCGCACCACCAGGAACTCTCCCGCACGGGACGGTAGGTGACGCTCGTCCCGGCCGGCGCCGGCCGGATCCCGAAGCCGAAGGGGAGGCCGTACAGCCCGGTCGGGGGTGGTGTCCGTGCCCTGGCTGCGGGTGCCGCCCTCCACCAGCCCGTGGGACCGGAACCGCGCCGGCGCGGACCCGGCCCGGTCCACTGCCCCTGCCGCAGGTCCCACCAGGTCACCGTTCCCGCCGTGGCGCCGCTGTCCGGAGCCTCGGCGGTGATCAGCTGGCCACCGCCGCCGGTGTCGGCCATCCGCGCGGGCAGCGGCAGCGGCAGCGGCACCGGCCCGGGCACGGGCGCGACGCCGAGCAGGGCGGGGCAGGAGGCGGGGACGAGGGCGAGGACCGCACCGGGGCGCATGGCTCAGACGGTGGACGGCGGCAGTGGCAACGGCAGCCCGGGTAGCCCGTCCAGGCTTGTGGCGATGTGTTCTTTCTTCGCGAAGTAGGCGCTCAGGGAGGTGTCGTCCTCACGTGCGAACCGCTTTCCGTGCAGCTCGCGGTCCTCCTCGTACGCCATGTGGGGGACGGCGTAACCGCAGCTGTCGCGGATCCGTTCGGCGTGGACGACGATGACCGCGCGCAGGCCGTGCGCGCTCGGGTCGATGTCGGGGAAGCGGGCGAGCAGCTCCGCGAAGCGCGGGTCGTCGCGGAAGACCGGCTCGCCCCGGCCGTGCACGCGCACGATGTTCGGCGGCCCCTGGAAGGCGCACCACATCAGCGTGATGCGCCCGTTCTCCCGCAGGTGCGCGATCGTCTCGGCGGTGGACCCGGCGAAGTCCAGGTAGGCCACGGTGAGTTCGTCCAGCACGACGAAGGAGCCCCGCAGGCCCTTGGGGGAGAGGTTGACCGTGCCGTCGCCGGAGAGGGGGGCGGTCGCGGTGAAGAAGAGGGGCTGCCGTTCGATGAACGTGCGCAGTCTGCCGTCTATGCGTTCATAGGTTCTTCCCATGGCAGCCGAGTATGCCGTGAGGTGCCCGCCCGTCAGAGGGATCGACCGGCGGGCGAGGGGGTCCGGCCGCGGCCGCCCCGGCCGGTGCTCGCCGGGGCGGCCACGCTGTCCGCTACCTCACTTCGTGAGCGTGCAGGCGGCCAGGGAGTCCAGGCCGGTGGGCTTGGTGCTCTTGCGGCCGATGCTGATGGCGATGCGGTCGATGGTGGAGACGCGTTTGTCCTTGAGGGGTCCGAGGATGGCGTTGTCGACGAAGTTGGGTCCGCCTTGGCCGACGGTGTTGCGCAGGCGCGTGTTCGCTTCCTGGATCTGGGTCTGCAGGAGGGCGAGGTTGCGGTCGACCTCGGCCTTGGCGGAGGCGGGCACGGCGGGCAGTTTCGAGGCGACGTCCGGGCACGTGATCGTGCCCGTCCCGGTGTTCCCGCCGGAGCCGGTGGTCGCCCCGGTGCCCGCGCCGGTGCCCTCGCCGGTGCCCTCGCCGGTGCCCGGCTGCCGGGTCGCGCCCGGGCCGGCCGTGGCGGTGCCGGCCCCCGCGCCGCCGGCCCTGCCGGTGCTGCCCGCGTTCAGCGTGCAGGCGGCCAGGGAGTCCAGGCCGGTGGGCTTGGTGCTCTTGCGGCCGATGCTGATGGCGATGCGGTCGATGGTGGAGACGCGTTTGTCCTTGAGGGGTCCGAGGATGGCGTTGTCGACGAAGTTGGGTCCGCCTTGGCCGACGGTGTTGCGCAGGCGCGTGTTCGCTTCCTGGATCTGGGTCTGCAGGAGGGCGAGGTTGCGGTCGACCTCGGCCTTGGCGGAGGCGGGCACGGCGGGCAGCTTCGAGGCGACGTCCGGGCATGTGATCGTCCCGGGGCTCGCGAGGGTGCGCGCCCCCGTGGCGCCGTCGCTCTTGGCGGGGGTGCCGGCGAGGGCCGAGCCGGCGATCACCGCGCCGGACAGCACCACGGCGGCCGCGCCGCCGATGACCGCCACGCGACGCTGGTTGTACTTCGGGAGAGCCCTGGACATGCGATGCCTCACTTGGGTCGGGGGTGGGTCGGGTCAGCCCCTGGTGACGGGGTCTTGGCAACGCGGCGCCTGCGTGCGCAGAGGAGTACGGGAAAGCGGTTTCATCCGTTCACCCTCCCCGGCGATCTCTCTCACCTGCCGCGCTGATTGACGAATCATGCAGAGCGCTGCATACTCATGCAGGTAGTCAGTGAAAGCAGTGTGAGGAGAAACCCGTGACCGAGCGCGTCGTACTCGCCTACTCGGGCGGTCTGGACACCTCCGTCGCCATCGGCTGGATCGCCGAGGAGACGGGCGCGGAGGTCATCGCCGTCGCGGTGGACGTCGGCCAGGGCGGCGAGGACCTGGACGTCATCCGCAAGCGCGCCCTCGCCTGCGGGGCCGTCGAGGCCGAGGTCGCCGACGCCCGGGACGAGTTCGCCGACGAGTACTGCCTCCCCGCGATCAAGGCCAACGCCCTCTACATGGACCGCTACCCGCTGGTCTCCGCCCTGTCCCGGCCGGTGATCGTCAAGCACCTCGTCGCCGCCGCCGAGAAGCACGGCGCCACCACGGTCGCCCACGGCTGCACCGGCAAGGGCAACGACCAGGTCCGCTTCGAGGCCGGCATCGCCGCCCTCGCCCCCGGCCTCACCTGCATCGCCCCGGTCCGCGACTACGCGATGACCCGCGACCGGGCGATCGACTTCTGCGAGCGCAAGCAGCTCCCCATCGCCACCACCAGGAAGTCCCCGTACTCCATCGACCAGAACGTCTTCGGGCGCGCCGTCGAGACGGGCTTCCTGGAGGACATCTGGAACGCCCCGACCGAGGACATCTACGAGTACACCGCAGATCCGGCCCTTCCGCGCGAGGCCGACGAGGTGGTCATCACCTTCGAGGCGGGCGTCCCGGTCGCCCTCGACGGCCGGCCCGTCACCGTCCTCCAGGCCGTCCAGCAGCTCAACGAGCGCGCGGGCGCCCAGGGCGTCGGCCGGATCGACATGGTCGAGGACCGCCTCGTCGGCATCAAGTCCCGCGAGGTGTACGAGGCGCCCGGCGCGATCGCCCTGATCACCGCCCACCAGGAGCTGGAGAACGTCACCGTCGAGCGGGAACTCGCCCGCTACAAGCGCCAGGTCGAGCAGCGCTGGGGCGAACTGGTCTACGACGGCCAGTGGTTCTCCCCGCTCAAGCGCGCCCTGGACGGCTTCGTCGACGAGGCCAGCCGGCACGTCAGCGGCGACATCCGGATGACCCTGCACGGTGGCCGCGCGGTCGTCACCGGCCGCCGCTCCGAGGCCTCGCTGTACGACTTCGACCTCGCGACCTACGACACCGGTGACACCTTCGACCAGTCCGCGGCCAAGGGCTTCATCGACATCTACAGCCTGTCGTCGAAGATCGCCGCCAAGCGCGGCCCGGCGTAAGGCGCCGTACGGCCTTCGGGTCGTCCCGCACGCATCAGCCTGACAGCCGCCCGACCGCCTGGAAGAGTCGGGACACGGTGGCCCACCGAGACTTCGAGGAGCAAGACAAGTGAGCAGCAACAGCGGTGACGTACGGCTCTGGGGCGGCCGTTTCGCCGACGGTCCCGCCGAGGCCCTGGCCAGGCTGTCCGCGTCCGTCCACTTCGACTGGCGGCTGGCGCCCTACGACATCGCCGGTTCGCGTGCCCACGCGCGCGTGCTGCACACCGCGGGGCTCCTCACCGAGGACGAGCTGGCCCGCATGACCGACGGTCTCGACCGGCTGGAGGCGGACGTGGCCTCCGGCGCCTTCGTGGGCACCGTCGCCGACGAGGACGTCCACACGGCGCTGGAGCGCGGCCTGCTCGAACGCCTCGGCCCCGACCTCGGCGGCAAGCTGCGGGCCGGAAGGTCCCGCAACGACCAGGTCGCCACCCTCTTCCGGATGTACCTGCGCGACCACGCCCGGATCATCGGCGGCCTGATCGCCGATCTCCAGGACGCGCTCGTCGGCCTCGCCGAGGCGCACCCGGACGTGGCGATGCCCGGCCGCACCCACCTCCAGCACGCCCAGCCGGTGCTCTTCGCCCACCACGTCCTCGCCCATGTGCAGTCCCTGTCCCGGGACGCCGAGCGGCTGCGCCAGTGGGACGAGCGGACGGCGGTGTCGCCCTACGGCTCCGGCGCCCTCGCGGGTTCCTCCCTCGGCCTGGACCCGGAGGCGGTCGCGCGTGACCTCGGGTTCGAGCACGGCAGCGCCGGCAACTCCATCGACGGCACGGCCTCCCGGGACTTCGTCGCCGAGTTCGCGTTCATCACCGCGATGATCGGCGTGAACCTCTCCCGGATCGCCGAGGAGATCATCATCTGGAACACGAAGGAGTTCTCCTTCGTCACCCTGCACGACGCCTTCTCCACGGGGTCGTCGATCATGCCGCAGAAGAAGAACCCCGACATCGCCGAGCTGGCCCGCGGGAAGTCCGGCCGCCTCATCGGCAACCTGACGGGTCTGCTTGCCACGCTGAAGGCCCTGCCCCTCGCCTACAACCGCGACCTCCAGGAGGACAAGGAGCCGGTCTTCGACTCCTGCGACCAGCTGGAGGTGCTGCTCCCCGCCTTCACCGGCATGATCGCCACCCTCACGGTGCACCGCGAGCGCATGGCGGAGCTGGCTCCGGCCGGCTTCTCGCTCGCCACCGACATCGCCGAGTGGCTGGTCCGGCAGGGTGTGCCGTTCCGGGTGGCGCACGAGGTGGCCGGCGAGTGCGTGAAGGCCGCCGAGGCCGAGGGCAAGGAGCTGGACGACCTCACCGACGAACAGTTCGCGAAGATCTCCGCCCACCTCACCCCGGAGGTCCGCACGGTCCTCAGCGTCCCCGGCTCCCTCGCCTCCCGCAACGGCCGCGGCGGTACGGCGCCCAGCGCGGTCGCCGTCCAGCTGGCGGAGGTCAAGGCGGACCTCGTGCGCCAGCACGCCTGGGCCACGGCCAGGAAGCAGGGCTGAGGACGCCGCCGTCCCGGCGCGCGCCGGGGCGCACGCCACCCCGTCCCGGGGCGCACGCCAGCCCGTCCCGGGGCGAACCGCCGCACGCTCCGGGCGGTACGGCGGCCGTACCAAGGTCATCGCGGGTTACGTTGGTCGAAAGCCCGTCCCGGAGCCGACCCCACGGAGCCCGCGATGCCCTTCGCCCGTCTCGCGACCGCCACCACGCCGACCTGCCACCTGGGCCTCGGCCTGGCCGCCGTCGGCCGCCCCGGCTACATCAACCTCGGCCGCGACGAGGACCTCGGCCGGGACCGCGGCGTCGAGGCGATGCGCGCCCGCACCCACGAACTCCTGGACGCGGCCTACGCGCAGGGCGTGCGCTACGTCGACGCGGCCCGCTCCTACGGCCGCAGCGAGGAGTTCCTCGCCGACTGGCTGAACGCCCGGCCCGGCACCGACGACGTGGTCGTCGGCAGCAAGTGGGGCTACACCTACACCGCCGGCTGGTCCACCGACGCCGACCGGCACGAGGTCAAGGACCACAGTCTCGCCGCCTACGAGCGCCAGCGCGCCGAGACCGACGCCCTGCTCGGCGGCCGGCTCGACCTCTACCAGATCCACTCGGTGACCCCGGACAGCCCGGCCCTCACCGACAGGGACCTCCACGCCCGGCTGGCGGACGCCGCCGCCGGCGGTCTCACCGTCGGCTTCTCCACCAGCGGACCCGCCCAGGCCGACGCGGTCCGCGCCGCGCTCGCCGTGACGGTCGGCGGCGAGCCCCTCTTCCGTACCGTCCAGTCGACGTACAACGTCCTGGAGACATCGGCCGGTCCGGCCCTCGCCGAGGCGCACGAGGCCGGGCTGACCGTGATCGTCAAGGAGGGCATGGCCAACGGCCGGCTGGCCGGACCGCACGCCCCGGACGCGCTGCGGGAGGTGGCCGCCGCGACGGGGCTGGGCTGTGACGCCGTGGCCCTCGCGGCGGTCCTGCGGCAGCCGTGGGCGGGCGTGGTCCTCTCCGGCGCCGCGACCGTCGCCCAGCTGACCTCCAACCTGCACGCTCCCGCCGTCGACCTCGGTGAGGAGCGGCTCGCCCGCCTGGCCGCGCTGGCGGAGGACCCGCGCGCCTACTGGGAGCGGCGCGGACAGCTGCCCTGGCACTGATAGCGGTACACCGCACGACCCACGGGAGTGAGTCCCGTGCGCCTGCGATGAGACGTTGATGTCTCATGTAGGCTACTCTTGTTTCATGGCCTTCGACCGTGACCACGTGCTCCGCACCGCAGCCGCCCTGCTGACCCGCAAGTCCACCGCGACCATGGACGAGGTCGCCCGCGCAGCCGGGATCAGCCGGGCCACGCTGCACCGTCACTTCGCCGGCCGCGACGCGCTCGTGCGGGCGCTGGAGTCGCTCGGCATCGCGGAGTGCGAGGCGGCCCTGGAGCGGGCCCGGCCCGAGGCGGGCCCCGCGCCCGAGGCCGTACGCAGGCTGCTCCGCGAGATCCAGCCCGCCGCCGGGCTGCTCGCGTTCCTCTACGGCGAGAACCAGCTGTGGGAGGGCGACCGGCAGCACGACGGCTGGCAGCGCCTGGACACCCGCATCGGCGCCCTGTTCCAGCGCGGACAGCGCGACGGCGCGTTCCGTATCGACCTCACCCCGGCCTGGCTCACCGAGGCGCTGTACGGCCTGATCGCCTCCTGTGCCTGGGCCACCCTGGACGGCCGGGTGGCCGCCCGCGACTTCCCGACCATGGTCGCCGAGCTGCTGCTCGGCGGCGCACTGCGAAGAGAGGAACCATGACCAGCACCCTGCGGCCGGCCGACACGACCGAGGCGGTGAAACGCCCGGGCCGCTGGCTCGCGCTCTCCGTCCTCGTCCTGGCCGTGCTGCTGGTGGCCGTCGACGCCACCGTCCTCGGCCTGGCGACCCCCTACATCAGCGAGGACCTGCGCCCCTCCGGCACCCAGCTGCTGTGGATCGGCGACGTCTACTCCTTCGTCATCGCCGGACTGCTGGTCTCCATGGGCAGCCTCGGCGACCGCATCGGCCGCAAGCGGATCCTGCTGTGCGGCGCCACGGCGTTCGGCGCCCTGTCCGTCCTCAACGCCTACGCCACGACACCCGAGCTGATGATCCTCGCCCGGGCGCTGCTCGGCGTCGCGGGCGCCACCCTGATGCCCGCCACCCTGGCCCTGATCCGCAACATCTTCCACGACCCGCGCGAGCGCAGCCTCGCCGTCGGCGTCTGGGGCGCCACCGCCTCGGCCGGTACGGCGGTCGGCCCGATCACCGGCGGTTTCCTCCTGGAGCACTTCTGGTGGGGATCGGTCTTCCTCATCAACCTGCCGGTGATGGCCGTCCTGGTCCTGGTCGGCATCCGTACCCTGCCCGAGTCCCGCGACCCCCGCCCGGGCCCCTGGGATCCGGGCAGCGTCCTGCTGTCGCTGACCGGCATGATCGCCCTGGTCTACGCGGTCAAGGAGGCCGCCACCCACGGCCTCGGCCCGGCCCCCCTCGCCGCCGGCCTGCTGGGCGCGGCGGCCCTGTACGGGTTCGTGCACCGCCAGCTCACCATGCCGATGCCGCTGCTGGACATGCGCCTGTTCCGGCGCCCGGGCTTCAGCGGTGCGGTCCTCGCCGACCTGCTGACCGTGCTCGGCATGTCCGGCCTGGTGTTCTTCCTCTCGCAGTATCTGCAACTCGTCCAGGGCCGGCGCCCGTTGGAGGCGGGCCTGGCCGAACTGCCCGCGGCCGTGGGCGCGGTGGCGGCCGGCCTGGCCGCGGGCCGCGCCGCCCGGCGCCTCACGGTCCGTACGGTGGTCTCGGGCGGCCTGGCCGCCGTCGGCATCGCCCTGGCCGCCCTGACGATGCTCGGCCGGTCCACCGCCTACCCGGTCCTCGGTGCCGCCCTGCTCGTCGTGGGCATCGGCGCGGGCTTCTCGTTCACGGTGACGGCCGACGTCATCCTCTCCAGCGTCCCCAGGGACCAGGCGGGCGCCGCCTCGGCGGTCTCCGAGACGGCGTACGAACTGGGCGCGGCCCTCGGCATCGCCCTGCTGGGCTCCATCGTGACCGGCGTCTACCGCGGCTTCGAGGGCCCGGCCGGCACTCCGGCCGAGGCCCACGAGTCCCTCGGCGCGGCCGCGCAGGCGGCGGCGCACATGGCTCCGGACCAGGCGGAGGCGCTGCTGGACGCGGCCCGGACGTCCTTCGTCCACGGCCTGCACCTGGCCTCGGCGGCGGGGGCGGTGGTCCTGCTGACGGCGTCGGCGGTGTCCTGGTTCCTGCTGCGGCACCAGGAACTGGAGACCACCGGCTGAGGCCACCGCCCGGGCCGGGGGCGCCGCGCGGCCGGCTCCCCGGCGCCCGCGCCCGGTCAGCGCTGGTATCCCAGGACCGTCATCATCCCGGTCTCCGAGTGGTACTGGTTGTGGCAGTGCAGCATCCACAGCCCGGGATTGTCGGCGTCGAACTCGACGACCAGCTTGCGGTGCGGCAGTACCACCGCCGTGTCCTTCAGGGCCCCGGCGGCGTCCAGCCCGGTCATCGAGAACGTGTGCCCGTGCAGATGCAGCGGGTGCCACATGTCGGTGGCGTTGATGAGGGTGAGCCGCACCCGCTCACCGGCCTTGACCGGATGGCGGCGGCGCACGTCGAAGCCCCGGTGGTCGAAGCCCCAGTCGTACTTCTCCATCGTGCCGGTCACCCGGATCCGCAGTTCCCGGTCGGGCTTGCGGTCGCGCAGCGCCACGGACTCGGCCGGCACCAGTCGCCGCGCCGGGACGACCTTGCCGTCCAGCTCGTCCGGCCGGACGTCCGGCTTGGGCACCTCCTTGCCCTTGCCGGTGCGCAGGACGGCGAGTGCCTGGCCCTCCTTGCCCTCGGCGAGCGCGACGAGGGGGAAGACCCCGTCCTTGGCGGTGACGAGGACGTCGTAGCGCTCGGCCATGCCCACGAGCAGGGCGTCGGTCTCCTTGTGCCGCACGGGGTAGCCGTCGGTGTGCGTGACCGTCATCGTGTGGCCGCCGAGCGCCACCCGGAAGGCGGTCTCGGAACCGGCGTTGATGATGCGCAGGCGGATGCGGTCGCCGGGACGGCAGCGGAACGCCGAGGGACTGGTGTTCACGCGCCCGTTGACCAGGTAGTGGGGATAGTCGACGCTGCCGCCGTCGCCGTGCAGGATGCGGCTGTGGGACTCCCGCAGCACCCGGGAGGGGCCCGCCGGCTTCCGGGACGGGGATGCGTGCGGGCTCGCCGACCCGTGCGGGCCCGGGCTGCCGTGGCCCGGGCCGGCCATGCCGTGCATGGACATGGAGCCGTCCGCGCCGGGCTTGAGCTGGCGCAGCACCTCGTCGGGGGTGGAGCCCTGCACGCCGTCGACCCAGTCGTCCAGGACGACGAGCCACTCCTTGTCGTAGGACAGGGGCTCCTTGGGGTCGTCGACGACCAGCGGCGCGTACAGCGCGCGGTCGGGCTGCATCCCGACGTGGGAGTGGAGCAGATAGGTGCCCGGATGCGGGACGGTGAAGCGGTAGCGGAAGTCCGCCCCGGGCTTGATGGCCGCCTGGGTCACGTCCGGGGTGCCGTCCATGTCGCAGCGCAGCCGCACGCCGTGCGAGTGCAGCGTGGTCGTCGCCGGCAGCCGGTTGGTGAGCGTCAGATCGAGCACGTCGCCGGCGGTGACCCGCACCAGCGGGCCGGGGAGCGACTCGTTGTACGCCCAGCTGCGCACGGACTGCCCGCCCAGGTCCAGCGTGCTCTCGGCAGCGGTGAAGCGGTGCGTGCGTACGGGGCCGGAACCGCGTTTCCGCTCGGCGGCACGCACCTCCGGGTCCGAAGGGTTGACGTACCCCCGGGGGCCCGCTGGGACGAAGTCACCCTGGACGCCGCTGTCCTGGGGGCCCGAGCGGGGCTCCGAGCCGGAGCCGGAGCTGGTGCAGGCTGCCAGGAGTCCCGCGCCCGCACCGGCGAGGGGGGCACGCAGCAGGGTACGCCGAGAAGGAAGGAACATATCTCAATGAGACATGTCGGGTGGTCATATGGCCGGATGGTACGGCCGAATGCACGATGTGTCGGGGACAGATTCCTCCGGCAGGCGGACGCACGCGTGTCACCGCGCCCGCCGCACCACCCTCCTAGGCGGCCTTCGCCTTGGTGGCGTACATGTCGACGTACTCCTGACCGGACAGCCGCATCACCTCGGTCATCACGGAATCCGTCACCGCCCGCAGCACGTACCGGTCCCGGTCCATGCCCTCGTAGCGGGAGAACTCCATGGCCTCGCCGAACCGGACGGTGACCCGCCCGGGCCGCGGGATGCCCTTGCCGCCCGGCTGGAGCTTGTCCGTGCCGATCATGGCGAACGGGACCACCGGCGCGCCGGTCATCAGCGTCAGCCGCGCGATGCCGGTGCGCCCCCGGTACAGCCGGCCGTCGGGCGACCGCGTGCCCTCCGGGTAGATGCCGAAGACCCGGCCCTCCTCCAGGATCCGGCGCCCCGTCATCAGCGCGGCCACGCCGCCGTTCGCCCCGTCCCGGTCGACCGGGATCATGCCGACGCCGGTGAAGAACCACGCCATCAGCCGGCCCTTGACGCCCTTGCCGGTGACGTACTCGTCCTTGCCGATGAAGCACACCTGCCGCTTGGTGACCACCGGCAGCACGATCGAGTCGATGAAGGTGAGGTGATTGCCGGCCAGGATCACCGGTCCGTCCCCGGGGATGTGCTCCGCGCCCTCCACCTGTGGGCGGAACATCAGACGCATGATCGGTCCGAGCACTGCCTTGATGAGCGCGAAGCGGGACAACGGGTCCTCCGACGGCGAGGGAAGCGATATGAGTCTGTGCAGGTGAGGACATTACTCGCGGGTCCGGTCCGGGCGCACATCGGGAACGTCCGGTTCACCGAGGCCTTACGAAGAGTTGACGCGGGTTTACCTGCGGTTGCGTGCCGGTGGCGGCCCGTCACGCCCCCGCCTCGGTGTGACGCACATCGCGCGCTCCGGGGGCCCGCCGCGCCGACGGCCCGTCACCTCCGCCGCCCGAGCGGACAGACGACCGCACCCCGGTGTTCGCGCCGGGGTCTCCCTCCCGTCATGTGCCCGCCCCTACGATC
Source organism: Streptomyces sp. Y20 (assembly GCF_043195475.1). Taxonomy (NCBI): domain Bacteria; kingdom Bacillati; phylum Actinomycetota; class Actinomycetes; order Kitasatosporales; family Streptomycetaceae; genus Streptomyces; species Streptomyces sp. Y20. The sequence continues at coordinate 930,602 of NZ_JBIDDP010000001.1, read as the reverse complement.
GGCCGCACCGAGGCGCGACCCGGCAGACGGAGCGCCTAGACCGGACACAGGGCGAAGGCGGCAGGAGAGCGCTCATGGACAGCGACCAGGCGAACGGGCGGACGCAGGGAACGGGACGGCGGGCGCTCCTCGGCGCCGCGGTGCTCGGCGCGGGCGGAGGGGCCCTCGGGCTGCCCGGCACGGCCCGGGCCGCCGGGACCCGGACGGCGGGGCGCGGGGGCCGCGGGCTGAAGAGCCTGCCGGTGCCGACGATCATCGGCCACCGGGGTGCCAGCGGGTACCGCCCCGAGCACACCTTCGGTTCGTACGAGCTGGCCCTGGACCTGGGCGCCGACGTCGTCGAGGCGGGCGACCTGGTGCCCACCAGGGACGGCCACCTGGTCTGCCGGCACGAACCGGAGATCGGCGGCACCACGGACGTCGCCTCCCACCCCGAGTTCGCCGACCGCAGGACCACCAAGGTGCTGGACGGCGTCTCCACCACCGGCTGGTTCACCGAGGACTTCACGCTCGCCGAACTGAAGACGCTGCGCGCGGTCGAGCGCATCCCGGCCAACCGGCCGCACAACACCCTCTACAACGGCCGCTGGGAGATCCCGACCTTCGAGGAAGTCCTCCGGTGGCAGGACGAGCAGACCCGCAAGCGCGGCAGGCAGGTCTGGATCTACCCCGAGACCAAGCACCCCACCTACTTCCGCGGGCTGGGCCTCCCCCTGGAGGAGCGGGTGGCGAAGCTGCTGCGCAAGTACGGCAAGGACGGCAGGAACGCGCCGGTCATCCTGCAGTCGTTCGAACCGACCAGCATCCAGCGGCTGAACCGGCTGGTCGACAACCCGCTGGTCGTCCTGCTCTCCTCGGCGGACAGCCGCCCGTACGACTTCGTCGCGGCCGGCGACCCGCGTACGGTCGCCGACCTCATCACCCCCAGGGGGCTGCGGGAGATCGCCGGCTACGCGCAGGGCATAGGCCCGACCCTGGACCTGGTCATCCCCCGGAACGGGGACGGCACCCTGGGCCGGCCCACCACGCTGGTCCCCGACGCGCACAAGGTGGGCCTGGTCCTGCACCCCTACACCATGCGCAACGAGAACCCCTTCCTGCCCGCCGAGTACCGCAAGGGTGGCGCGGCCGACGGCTACGGCGACGTCTTCGGCGCCTTCAGGACGTACTTCGCGACCGGCATCGACGGTGTCTTCACCGACAACGCAGACACCGGGCTCCTCGCCCGCGAGGACTTCCTGAACCGCTGAGCGCGTCAACCTGAGTACGCGCCGATCCCCCGTTGGGGGTGACTCCGTGCCGCCCCGGCAACCCGCCGCCGGGGCGGCTCGTCGTTCCGCATATGACGCCCGACCTGGTTGCCGCCCTGCACCCCCTGCTGACCGCCGAGGCCTCCGCCGAGGCATATGCCTCCGGGAGCGAGCCGGGCGACCTGGAACAGGCGGTCTGGCTCCGCCTGCTGGAGCGGCTGGAGACCGACGGGCCGCCGCCCGACCCGCAGGGCTGGCTGCGCAGGGCCGTGCGCGCGGAGGTCCGCCGCACCCGCCGCACCACCCGCCTCGAACGCCCGTACGGCGTCGAACCGGCCGACGACGCCCGTCCCGGCCCCGAGCAGGACGCCCTCACGGCCGCCCGCTACCGTGCGCTGCGGGACGCCGTCCGCCGCCTGCCCGGTCGCTGCCCCCGCCTCCTGGAGGCCCTGCTCTCCCCGAAGGACCCCACTTACCGGGAAATCGCGGGGGAGTTGGGTATCTCACAGGGCAGTCTCGGGCCGGAACGCTCCAGATGTCTGGGATGTCTCCGGCGTTTGCTCAGCCCGGAGGTTGCTTCCCGCGGAGCGCGGGGATAGGAGTGGGGGACGACAGGTGATCAGGTGAGCGGGAGGCGTGCGCACATGGGCATGAGCGTGACCATCTCGGTGGCGACCGGGCAGGACGCGGAGCAGATCTTCAGGCTCCAGTACCTGTGCTTCCAGAGTGAGGCGGCGCTGTACGGCAACTACCGCATCGACCCGCTCGTCCAGACCCTGGAGTCCGTCCGCCAGGAGGTCGACGGCGACTGCGTCTTCGTCGCCCGGCTCGGTGAGGAGGTGGTCGGCTCCGTGCGCGGCAGGGTCACCGACGACGGCGCCGCGGCCATCGGCAAGCTCTGCGTCCACCCGCGTCTCCAGGGCCACGGCATCGGCGCCCGCCTGCTCCGCGCGGCCGAGGCGGCACTGGCCGGGGAGCGCGGCGCCACCCGGTTCCGTCTCGTCGCCGGCCACCGCAGCGAGGGCAACCTGCGGCTGTACCGCCGGGTGGGATACCAGACGGTGGGCAGGGCCAAGGGCGCCGACGGCGTCGACATGATCATCCTGGAGAAGCCGGCCGGGGAGTACGCGCAGACGGCCTGAGGCACGGTGCCCCGCGAGGGGCGCCGGGAACCGCCCGGCCGGCCCGCCTCGGCCCCCGGGCCGTCGCTCTCAGGCGCCCCTGCGCTCCCGCGCCCTGCGCAGCCAGTACAGGGCGGACAGGGGCAGCAGCACGGGGATGAAGACGTAGCCCATGCCGTAGTCGGACCACACGGTGGCGTCCGGGAAGGCCGAGCGGTCGACCAGCGTCCACGTGCCGACGAGCAGCACCCCGGCCAGCTCGGCGGCGCAGCACACCGACGCCGCCCGCCGGGCCGTCTCCCCGCCCCGCACCAGCGTGTACGTGATGAACGCGTACACGACGCCGGCCACGGCCGACAGGGAGTACGCCAGCGGCGCCCGGTCGAACCCCGTGGCGATCTGGTACGCCGACCGCGACAGCGCGCCGACCACCATCACGCCGTAGAACCAGACGAGCAGCAGGCCCGGCCCGCTGATCAGCCGGACCGGCTTCTCCTCCACCGCGCTCACCTCAGCCTCCCCAGATGTCGTACAGCCGCACTTCCAGCACGGCCAGCACCACACCGCCGGCCGCGACCGTCACCGAACCCCACCGCGTGCGCTCGGCCAGTGACATGAAACCCGCCGCCGGAACGCACGCGAACGCGCCCAGCAGATAGGACACGAAGATCGTCGTGCCCTGCTCCGGCTTCTCGCCCCGGGCCAGCAGCACGATCCCGGCCACCAGCTGGACCACGGCCAGCAGCGACACCACCGCCATGCCGATGAAATGCCAGTCCTTGGTCGGCTGGTCGCGATACGCGGCCCAGCCGCACCAGGCGGCGAGCAACAGCGCGGCGACCCCGGTCACCAGCATCAGGACGTTGAGCATGCCGTGACCCTATTACGGCGGAAAAGGCCCACCGCCGCCGACCCCGGCGTACACCGTAGGGTCGCAACCATGACGATCCGCGCACACGCCCTCCTGTTTGACAACGACGGCACCCTCGTCTCCTCCCTCGACTCCGTCCGGCGCTGCTGGACGCGCTGGGCGCGGGAGTACGGGATCACCGCGGAGGAGTTCGGGCGCGTGGAGCTGCACGGACGCACAGCGGTCGAGATCGTCGGCGACCTGCTGCCCGCCCGCCTGGTGCCCGAGGCCGTCGCCCGGGTCGAGCAGCTGGAGGTCGAGGACGTACCCGATGGCGGTGTGCGCCTGCTGCCCGGCACCCGGGCCTTCCTCGACGTCCTGCCGGCCGACCGCTGGGCCGTGGTCACCTCCGCCACCCGCCGTCTGGCCGAAGCCCGCCTGGACGCCGTCGGCATCTCGCCGAAGGCCCTGGTCTCGGCGGACGACGTCACCCGCGGCAAGCCCGACCCCGAGCCCTATCTGCTCGCCGCCCGGCAGCTCGGCGTGGACCCGGCCCGCTGCGTCGTCTTCGAGGACGCCCCCGCCGGACTGCGGGCGGGCCGCGCGGCCGGCATGACCACCGTGGCCTTGGCCACAACCCACCCGGCGCGCGAGCTGGACGCCGACCTGGTGGTACCGGACCTGTCGGCCTTGTCGGCCCTGGTCACCGACGAAGCCGTGGAGATCACCGTCCGCGGCTGAACCCTGTCCGCGGTTGTCCACTATCCGGACAGCGGCGACCGGTCAGGACCGTACGTCTGCTTTACTGATCGCATGACCACGACGAGCAGCCGCATCCTTGCGACCGAGGCGACCAGCACGCCCGGTGCTCGTTGTATGTGTCCGTGCCGAATGTGCGCCTTCTAGAGGGCCCCCGCACCAGCCGAGCCTCGCGCCCCGAAGCGAGAGCCGTGGCCCGTCCCGCGCCGCCACCCCGGCGTACGTGACCGAGGCCGCCGCGCGCACACGCCGTTCTCCCCGGTTCCCCCGCCGCCCGAGAACCGTGCCGCGTCCCTGACCGAACGCACACCACGCATTCGTGCCCGGGCACACCCGCGCCCGCGCACTCGACAGTGACGGAAACCCACGTGATCACCACCTCGGGCCTGACCAAGGTCTACCGCTCCCGCGGCCGTGAGGTCACCGCCCTCGACGGCGTCGACCTGCACGTCCGTGAAGGCGAGGTCTACGGCGTCATCGGCCAGTCCGGCGCCGGCAAGTCCTCCCTCATCCGCTGCGTCAACCTGCTGGAGCGCCCCACCTCCGGCACCGTGACCGTCGCCGGGCAGGACCTCACCGCCCTGGCCGGCCGCGGCCCGCGCGCCGGCCGGGAACTGCGCCGCGCCCGCAGCCGGATCGGCATGGTCTTCCAGCACTTCAACCTGCTCTCCTCGCGGACGGTCCAGGACAACGTCGAACTGCCGCTGGAGATCCTCGGCAAGTCCGGCAGGGAACGCTCCCGCAAGGCCCTGGAACTGCTGGACCTGGTCGGCCTCGGTGACAAGGCCAAGGCCTTCCCCGCCCAGCTCTCCGGCGGGCAGAAGCAGCGCGTCGGCATCGCCCGCGCCCTGGCCGGCGATCCCAAGGTGCTGCTCTCCGACGAGGCCACCAGTGCCCTCGACCCCGAGACCACCCGCTCCATCCTCCAGCTGCTGCGCGACCTGAACCGGCAGCTCGGCCTCACCGTCCTGCTCATCACCCACGAGATGGACGTCGTGAAGTCGGTCTGCGACTCCGCCGCCCTGATGGAGCGGGGCCGCATCGTGGAGTCCGGCACTGTCGGCGAACTGCTGGCCACCCCGGGCTCCACGCTCGCCGCCGCGCTGTTCCCGGTGGGCGGCGAGGCCTCCGGCACCGACCGGACCGTCCTCGACGTCACCTTCCACGGCGAGGCCGCCACCCAGCCGGTCATCTCCCAGCTCTCGCGCACCTACAACATCGACATCTCGATCCTCGGCGCCGCCATCGACACCGTCGGCGGCCTCCAGATCGGCCGGATGCGCATCGAACTGCCCGGCCGCTACGAGGACAACGTGGTGCCCGTCGGATTCCTGCGCGAACAGGGCCTTCAGATCGATGTCGTCGGCCACGAGGACGACGAGTCCTCGCTGGTCAAGGAGGGTGCGAAGTGACCTGGTCCGAGATGTGGGAGCTGCTGGAGCCCGAGTGTTGGAACACCCTCTACATGGTCGGGTGGTCCACGCTCATCGCCGTCGTCGGCGGTCTGCCGCTCGGCATCCTGCTCGTCCTCACCGAACGCGGCGGCCTGCTCCAGAACGTCGTGGTGAACAAGGTCCTCGGGCAGGTCGTGAACATCACCCGCTCGATGCCGTTCATCATCCTCATGGTCGCACTGACCGACGTCACCCGCTTCGTCACCGGCACCAGCATCGGCCGTGACGCGGCCATCGTGCCGCTGGCCATCGGTGCCATCCCGTTCTTCGCCCGGCTGGTCGAGACGGCTGTCCGCGAAGTGGACGGCGGGCTGGTCGAGGCCGTGCAGTCGATGGGCGGCAGCACCTTCACCATCGTCCGCAAGGTCCTGGTCCCCGAGGCCCTGCCCTCCCTGATCGCCTCGGCCACCACGACCCTCGTCGCCCTCATCGGCTACTCCGCGATGGCCGGCACCGTCGGCGCCGGCGGCCTCGGCGACCTCGCCGTCCGCTACGGCTACCAGCGCTTCGAGACCGGACTGATGTGGGTGATCGTGGCGATCCTCGCCGTCGTCATCACCGTCATCCAGTTCGCCGGCGACCTCGCGGCCCGCTCGCTGCACCGCCGCGGCGCCCGCTCGGGCCCCGGCCCAAGGCTCCGCCTGCTCAAGGCGAAGGAGCCCGCCGCGGCCGACATCGGCAAGGTCGCCTGACCGTCCCCCCGAAGACCCCCCGTAACCCGACACGGGGTCGCACCACCCATAAGGAAAGGCACTTTTCGTGCGTAACACCGCCAAGCTCACCACCGCCGTCCTCGCCGCCGGAGCCCTCACTCTCGGACTCACCGCCTGCGGCTCGGACAAGGACTCCGGCTCCTCCGACCACAACGGTCCGCTGGTCGTCGCCGCGAGTCCCACCCCGCACGCCGAGATCCTCGACTACGTCAAGAAGAACCTGGCGAAGAAGGCGGGCCTGGACCTGGAGGTCCGGGAGTTCACCGACTACATCACGCCGAACACGGCGACCGAAGACGGTGACGTGGACGCCAACTACTTCCAGAACCAGCCCTACCTCGACGACTTCAACAAGAAGCGCGGCACGCACATCGTGCCCGTCGTCACGGTGCACCTGGAGCCGCTCGGCCTCTACTCCCACAAGATAAAGAAGGCCGACGCCCTCAAGAGCGGTGCGACCATCGCCGTCCCGAACGACGCCGTCAACGAGGCCCGCGCCCTGAAGCTGCTCGCCTCCCACGGGCTGATCACCCTCAAGGACGGCGTCGGCACCGAGGCCACCCCGCAGGACATCGCCAAGAACCCCAGGAACCTCAGGTTCAAGGAGGTCGAGGCGGCCCAGACCGCGCGCTCCCTGGACGACGTGGACGCGGCCGTGATCAACGGCAACTACGCGATCTCCGCCGGCATCAAGCCCGCGAAGGAGGCGCTGGTCCTGGAGTCCGCGAAGAACAGCCCGTACGGCAACTTCCTCGCCGTGAAGAAGGGCAACGAGACGGACCCGCGGGTCAAGAAGCTCGCCAAGCTCCTCACCTCGCCCGAGGTCAAGAAGTTCATCGAGGACAAGTACCAGGGTTCGGTCATCCCCTCCTTCTGATCCCCGGTCCCGGGCGCCCTTCCGGTCCGTCGCGCCTGATCCCCCGCTTGTGATCGCACGGACGGTGGCACCGTCGGCCCCTCGGCCGCCGGTGCCACCGCCGTCCTATGCTGGCAGTTCAGCAGGCCTGACGGTCTTTCGAGAACCACCGAAGGTTACGGAGCGGCGCATGACGAGCACCTTCCCCAACATCTCCATCAGCACGGAGCGGTTGGTGCTGCGCCCCTTCGACGAGGACGACGTCCCCGCCCTGGCCGAGATGATGAACGACGAACAGGTCATCGCCTGGACCACCGTCCCGCACCCCTACACCGAGGCCCACGCCCACGAGTGGATCACCCGATCGGCCCCCGGCGAGCGCACCGGGGGCGGGGGCATCGTCCTCGCCGTCACCGAGTTCCTCACCCAGCGGCTCGTCGGCACCGTGCACCTGAAGAACACGGACCGGCGCATCCGCTCCAGCGAGATCGCCTACGTCATCGCCCCCTGGGCCCGCGGCGAGGGATACGCCTCCGAATCCGTCCTCGCCATAGCCGAGTGGCTCTTCCACGACCAGAAGTTCGAGCGCCTCGAACTGCGCACCGCCGCCGGCAACACCGCCTCCCAGCAGGTGGCCCAGCGGATCGGCTGCATCAGCGAGGGCGTGCTCCGCAACGCCTGGATAGCACGCGCCAGGACCGGGAACGGTCACTGGACCGAGGTGCGCACGGACGTCATCCTCTGGAGCCTGCTGCCGGAGGACCTCGCCGGAGTCGGTGAGCAGCAGGCGGCCGCCGACGGATTCACCTCGTACCCGGACTGGAACTGAGCCTGCCGGCGCCCGGCCCCCGCACCCCACCGGGTACCCTCACGGAGCCCGCCCCGGGCCCCCTTGGAAGAGCCGCACAACCCACTGGAGACTGACGACGATGGCCGACCGGGTCACGGTGATCGGCTGGGACGGCTCGCCGCTGACCGCCGCGGCACGCGCCGCCCTCGGCGCCGCCACACTGGTGGCCGGCGCCGCCCACCACCTGGAACTCCCCGAGCTGCCCCCCACCGCCGAACGCGTCCGCCTCGGCAGCCTCTCTCTGGCCGCCCGCCGCATCGCGGCCCACCGCGGCACCGCGGTCGTGCTCGCCGACGGCGACCCCGGCTTCTTCGGTGTCGTACGCAGCCTGCGCGCGCCGGAGTTCGGCCTCGAGGTCGAGGTCGTCCCCGCGGTCTCCGCCGTCGCCGCCGCCTTCGCCCGCGCCGGCATGCCCTGGGACGACGCGCAGGTCGTCGTCGCCCACCCGCGCACCCTGCGCCGGGCGGTGAACGTCTGCCGCGCCCACACCAAGGTCGCCGTCCTCACCGCGCCGGACGCCGGCCCCGCCGAACTCGGGCTCCTGCTGGAGGGCGTGCACCGCACCTTCGTCATCTGCGAGGAACTGGGCACCGCACGCGAACGGGTCAGCGTCGTCACCTCCGACAAGGCCGCCGACCACATCTGGCGCGACCCCAACGTCGTCATCGTCATCGGCGGGCCGGCCGGGGCCGGGGAGGGCGGCGGCTGGATCGCCGGACGCGACCCGGGCGCCGGCCCGCGCGGCTGGGTGCAGCCCGACGAGACCTACGGCGGCGGACTCGGCGAGGGCGAGACGGAACTGCTGCGCGCCGCCCAACTCGCCCGGCTCGGGCCCCGGGCCGGCGACCTCGTGTGGGACATCGGCTGCGGCAGCGGCGCCTTCGCCACGGAGGCCGCGCTCGCGGGAGCGGCCGTCATCGCCGTCGACCACGACCCGGCGGCCTGCGCCCGCACCGAGGCCGCCGGCCACCGCGGCGCCGTCCAGCTCCAGGTCGTCCGCGGCAGCGCCCCGCACGTGCTCGAGGACCTGCCCGAACCGGACGTCGTGCGCGTCGGCGGCGGGGGACCGGCCGTCGTCTCCGCGGTCGCCGACCGGCGCCCGCAGCGCATCGTCACGCACGCCGCGACCCGTGACGCCGCCGAACGCGTCGGCCGCGACCTGACCGAGCACGGATACCGGGTCGAATGCGCCCTGCTCCAGTCCGTCGAACTCGACACCCGCGCCTGGACGGAGACCGAGCGGAGTGTCGCGTTCCTGCTCAGCGGGGTACTGCCGGATCGCGCCCCGTGATCGGGTTGTCGTACCGCGCGCGGTAGGCTGGCCGATCGTTGTACCGCACCGGTGGTCCGAACTTCGTTCGCCAATGTCCGGAACGCACGCCCGTTTTGGGGTGGGTGTGGTACGGCGGACCGGAGGACGCGCAACGTGGCGCAGTCCACAGCGAGCTGTCGCGGATCACGCTGTCGCGACGGCGCGACGGCCGGGACAATGCCACTGAATGGCTTTGTCGCCTTTTCCGGCGGGTCGTTCGTGCCGCTGGGCACGGACGCTCGTTCTTCACTGCGGGGCGGGCGGTGCGCCGTTCCGGGTGAGCGGGTCGTAGGAGCATCAACCGATGGGCGAGGGGTACGCATGACGGACACCGGCCAGGTCCCGGGCGAGGGGCAGCCGGAGAGCGCAGGCATGGTGGAGCACCCGGGCGTCCCCCCGCACGGTGCGTACACCTACCTCTCCGAGGCTCCCGCCGAGGACGAAGACCTGCTGCTGCCGGGTGCCCAGGGCGCGTGGGGCAACGAAGTGCCGCCCCCCGCCCCGGAACCGGTGGTGGAGGCCGTCCACGAGCCGGGCCCGCACGAGACGGCGGGCCGGGACACCGGCTCGGTCGATCTCAACGGTGTCCGCCTGCCCAGCTCGGGCCCGGCGTCCGTGCCGCCGTCGCCCATCCTCTCGGCGCCGCACGACCCCGCGTCCGCGCCCCAGCCTCCGCGCCGCCCGCTGCACCTCGGCCCGCCGATCCCGGACGCCTCCGCGAGCCCGGTCCGCTCCCTCGCCGACCGCGGCCCCGCGGGAGCGCCGGTACGGCAGCCCGGACCGGCCGTCGCCGCCGGTTCGGAGTACCTCGACGCGCAGCCGCTGCGGGACATGGTTCCCCAGACCGCGGCCCCCTGGGGCGCTGCCCCGGCCCAGGTTCCGGCTGCCGGATCTGTTGACCCGGCCGACGCGGCCCAGGCCGCGATGACCGGTCTCGCCGATGAGGCCGCGGCCCGGACACAGCCGGCCGACGCCCACTGGAGCCCCGAGCAGGCACCCGTCGTGCACGCCCACGACGGTGTGCAGCCGGCACACGGCCACGACGGCGTGTCGACCACGGTCGCCGGACTGGAGGGCGGGGGCACCCAAGCACCGGTGGCGGCCGGCACCGAGGGTGCGCAGGTGCCCCCGGCGGAGGCTGCCGGCGGTGTTCAGGTGCCGGTGGCGCAGGGCGCCGAAGGAGTTCACGCGCCGGTGGCGCAGGCTGCCGACGACGTCCCGGTCCAGGTGGCGCAGGGTGCCGACGACGTCCCGGTCCCGGTGGCGCAGGGTGCCGGCGCGCCCGTCGCCGACGCCGCGCACGTGCCGGCGGCGCCGGACGCCGACAGCGTGCACGCCGCCGACGCCGCGCACGTGCCGGCGGCCGGTGCGGAGGTGCCCGACGGCACCCTTCCGGCCGAGGTGTTCCCGCCGGCCCAGGCCGAGCCGGCTGCCGACGGCACCGCGACCGAGGGCCCGGTGTCCGCGCCGGCCGAGGCCGCCGAGGCGCCGGGCGGCGCACCCGGCCCGGTGCACGCTCAGGGCGCCGGGACGGCCGCCGGGCAGGAGGCCTCCGGCCAGCTGCCCCCGGTCGCGGAGGCGTCCGTGGCGGACCCGGCGGCCCAGGACCTTGCCGCCGAGGACCTTCCCGCCGAGGATGTGCCGGCACAGGCCGCACCGGCCGAGGCGCCGGACAGCGCGCAGTCCGCGCAGCCCGCTCCGGTTGCCGCGGACGCCTCGGAGGCCGGCCCGGTGACCGAGACGCCGCCGGCCGCAACGGCCCCGGCCGAGCCGGTGACCGCCGAGCCCGCTCAGCCCGACGCACCGGCCGAGCCGCACGCGGGCACCCGGCCGGACGCCGGTACGGAGCACAGCGACGCCGCACCGGCCGAGGCCACTGGCCACATCGACGGCGCCGCGCAGCCCATCGGCGATTTCCAGCCGACCGACGCCGGGCAGCCCGCCGAAGCGGCGCACGACGCTGATGCCACGCAGCCCGAGGCTCCCGCCGCCGTGCAGGGGCAAGCCGGTACGCAGGTACCGCACGTCGCCGTCGAGGCAGTGGTGGAGCCCGCCGACGCGGCTGGTGCCCGACACGCCGCCCAGGTCCCCGACGCGGTGGTGGCCCCGGGCGTCGCCCAGATCCCCGGCACGGCTCCCGCGTACGAAGCTGCCGGCGTCGCCGACCCGACGGCCGCCCAGGCCACCGAGGCCGTCGCCCCGCAGGGCGCGGCCGGGGGCCCCGGGGCAACCGCTCCGGTCCAGCCGGGTCCGGACGCCCCCGGCGTCGCACCGGTCGCCGAGCCCGCCCCGGGCCAGGCGGCGGAGGCAGCGGAGTCCGTGGCACCCGCGCCTGCCGCCCCGGCCCCGGACGCCGTACCCGGCCAAGCCGCGGGCGACAGTGCCCCCGAGCCCGCCGCCCCGGCCGAGCCGGTGGAGCCCGCGCCCGTGGAGCCCACCGTGTTCCAGGCGCAGGGTCCGCAGGTCGTCGATCACGCCCCGCACGGCGCCGAGACACCGGCCGCCGCCCCGGCCGCCCCGGCTGCCGACCGGCCCGCCGGCCCGCAGCCTCTGCCGCAGGTTCCGGACACCGCCGTACCGGACACCGCGCACCCCGAACCGACGGACCCGGCGCTGGCCGCCGCACACCCGCGGAATCCGGACCAGCCGTTGCCCCCCGCCGTCCCGGAGCAGCCGCACGCGGAGCAGCCGTTGCCCTCGGCCGTCCCGGAGCAGCCGCACGCGGAGCAGCCGTTGCCCTCGGCCGTCCCGGAGCAGCCGCACGCGGACCAGCCGTTGCCCTCCGCCGTCCCGGAGCAGCCGTCGCCCCCCGTCATCGCGGAGGACACGCACCCGGAGCAGCCGTTCGGGCAGTTCGTGCCGGTGCAGGGGCAGGTGCCCACCACCCCGCACCTGGCGCCGACCCCGCCCCACCCCATCGTCCTGCCCAGGGACGAGCAGGCCCCCCAGGGGCCGCAGGAGCAGCCGGAGGCGGTGGCGGTCACCGTGCCCGCGCCCCGCGAGGGCGAACAGGCCGCACCGGAGGCGGAGCCCGCCCCCGATGCCGTACAGCACGCGGAGGACCTGCCGACCAGGGCCGCCGACCAGGAAGAGAGCACGGCCGCAGTGGCGGAACCACGACAGTCCACCGGCCCGGCCGCACCCGGCTACGCCGACGCCGAGCGCGAGGCCGTCCTGAAGGTGATGCGCGAGCGCCGCGACATCCGCAACGGCTTCCGCAGCGACCCGATCCCGCACGAGGTGCTGCTGCGCGTCCTGGAGGCCGCGCACACGGCGCCCTCCGTGGGGCACTCGCAGCCCTGGGACTTCGTCGTCATCCGGTCCGCCGAGACCCGCCGGACCATGCACGAACTGGCGATGCGCCAGCGCGAGGCGTACGCCAAGTCGCTGCCGAAGGGCCGGGCGAAGCAGTTCAAGGAACTGAAGATCGAGGCCATCCTCGACACCCCGGTCAACATCGTCGTCACCGCCGACCCCACCCGCGGCGGCCGGCACACCCTCGGCCGTCACACCCAGCCGCAGATGGCGCCCTACTCCTCGGCGCTCGCGGTGGAGAACCTCTGGCTCGCCGCCCGTGCCGAAGGCCTCGGCGTCGGCTGGGTCAGCTTCTTCGACGAGCGGGAGATGGTCCGCGCGCTCGGCCTGCCCGAGCACCTGGAGGTCGTCGCCTACCTGTGTGTCGGGTACGTCGACGAGTTCCCGGACGAGCCCGAGCTGATGCAGGCCGGCTGGTCCAAGAGACGCCCCCTGTCCTGGGTGGTGCACGAGGAGACGTACGGCCGCCGCGCCCTGCCCGGAGAGGACCCCCACGACCTGCTTGCCGAGACCGTCGCACAGATCCGCCCGCTCGACGCCAAGGCGCTCGGCGAGGCGTGGGAGCGCCAGAAGCGCATGACCAAGCCGGCCGGTGCCCTCGGCATGCTGGAGATCATCTCCGCGCAGCTGTCCGGGCTGTCCCGCCAGTGCCCGCCGCCCATCCCGGAGCCCGCCGCCGTGGCGATCTTCGCGGGCGACCACGGTGTGCACGCCCAGGGCGTCACCCCCTGGCCGCAGGAGGTCACCGCCCAGATGGTGGCCAACTTCCTGGGCGGGGGAGCGGTCTGCAACGCCTTCGCCGCCCAGGTCGGCGCCGAGGTGTGCGTCGTGGACGTGGGCGTCGTCGCCGACCTGCCCGCCACCCCCGGCCTGCTGCCCCGCAAGATCCGCGCCGGCACCTCCGACATGACCACCGGCCCCGCGATGAGCCGCGAGGAGGCCAGGGCGGCCATCGAGGTGGGCATCGAAACCGCCCGCGACCTGGTGGCGGCCGGCAACAAGGCGCTGCTCACCGGCGAGATGGGCATCGCCAACACCACGGCGTCCGCCGCGCTGATCTCCGTCTTCACCGGCGCCGACCCGGCGGAGGTGACCGGCCGCGGCACGGGCATCAACGACGAGACCCTGGCCCGCAAGACCGAGGTGGTCCGGCGCGCGCTGGAACTGCACCAGCCGGACCCGGCCGACCCGATCGGCGTCCTCGCCGCCATCGGCGGCTTCGAGCACGCGGCCATGGTCGGTCTGCTCCTCGGCGGCGCGTCCCTGCGTACGCCGGTGATCCTCGACGGCGTCAGCGCCGGTGCCGCCGCGCTCGTGGCCCGCGCCATCGCCCCCGAGGTGCTGGCGGCCTGCATCGCGGGCCACCGCAGCGCCGAGCCGGGCCACGTCGCCGCGCTGAACAAGCTGGGTCTGCGCCCGCTGGTCGACCTGGACCTCCGTCTCGGCGAGGGCACGGGCGCGCTGCTGGCCCTGCCGCTGGTGCAGAGCACGGCCCGGGCGATGCACGAGGTGGCCACGTTCGACTCGGCGGGAGTCACCGAGAAGTAGGCGTCACGGACGTCACGGGTGGTCCGGTGTTCAACTGCCGGACCACCCGTGCCGCCTGCCCTGCCCACACCGTAAAATCCGCACGTCAGGGCCGCTCCGCAGTCGCAGCGGGCCCACCGCACCGCCGCAGGAGGAGCCGCCCCTCATGGCCGAACACCCCGCTTATCCCGTAGGCCTCCGCCTCTCCGGCCGTCGCGTGGTCGTCCTCGGCGGCGGACAGGTCGCCCAGCGCCGGCTCCCGGCGCTCATCGCGGCCGGCGCGGACATCGTCCTCGTCTCCCCGCAGGCCACCCCGTCGGTGGAGGCCATGGCGGACGCGGGCGAGATCGCCTGGCTCCGGCGCCCGTACGAGGACGGCGACCTCGCCGAGGCCTGGTACGCCCTCATCGCCACCAGCGACACCGAGGCCAACACGCGGGCCTCCGCCGAGGCCGAACGGTACCGCGTCTGGTGCGTGCGCTCCGACGACGCCGAGCAGGCGACGGCGTGGACCCCGGCGACCGGCCACAGCGAGGGCGTCACCGTCGCCGTGCTCACCACCCACGCGCGCGGACGCGACCCCCGGCACACCGCCGCCATCCGGGACGCGGTCGTCGAGGGCCTGCGCGACGGCACCCTCGTCGCCCCGCACCACCGCACCCGCACCACCGGTGTGGCCCTGGTCGGCGGCGGCCCCGGCGACCCCGACCTGATCACGGTCCGCGGCCGCCGGCTGCTCGCCGAGGCGGACGTCGTCATCGCCGACCGGCTGGGCCCGCGCGACCTGCTGGCCGAACTCCCGCCGCACGTCGAGGTGATCGACGCGGCGAAGATCCCGTACGGCCGGTACATGGCGCAGGAGGCCATCAACAACGCGCTCATCGAGCACGCCAAGCAGGGCAAGGCGGTCGTCCGGCTCAAGGGCGGCGACCCGTACGTCTTCGGCCGGGGCATGGAGGAGGTCCAGGCGCTCGCCGAGGCCGGTATCCCGTGCACGGTGGTCCCCGGTATCTCCAGCTCGATCTCGGTGCCGGGCGCGGCCGGCATCCCGGTCACCCACCGGGGCGTCGCCCACGAGTTCACCGTGGTCAGCGGCCATGTCGCCCCCGACGACGCCCGCTCCCTGGTCGACTGGCCGGCGCTGGCCAGGCTCACGGGCACCCTGGTGGTCCTGATGGGCGTCGACAAGATCGGGAAGATCGCCGAGACGCTCGTCGCGCACGGCAAGTCCCCCGGGACACCGGTCGCCCTGGTCCAGGAGGGGACCACGGCGGCGCAGCGGCGCGTGGACGCCACCCTCGCCACGGTCGCGGAGACGGTACGGACCGAGGACGTCAGGCCCCCGGCGGTCATCGTCATCGGCGAGGTCGTGCGCGCCGGCTCCACGCCCGGCGCATGACAGCGGCCTGAACACCCCCTGACCCGCGGTAGCCCCATCCGTTCCCGGTCGTTCCCACCCCACCCAGGACAAGGCAGTATCACCCTGTGGCCGAGCTCATCACCCTCGACGATCCCGACGACCCACGCCTGGCCGACTACACGGGCCTGACCGACGTCGAGCTGCGCCGCAGGCGCGAGCCCGCCGAGGGCCTGTTCATCGCCGAGGGCGAGAAGGTCATCCGCCGGGCCGGGGAAGCGGGCTACGAGACGCGCTCGATGCTGCTCTCGGCCAAGTGGGTCGACGTCATGCGGGACGTCATCGACGCACTCCCGGCCCCGGTGTACGTCGTGAGCCCCGAACTCGCCGAACGCGTCACCGGCTACCACGTGCACCGCGGCGCCCTCGCCTCCATGCAGCGCAAGCCGCTGCCGACGGCCGCCGAACTGCTCCGCGCCGCCCGCCGGGTCGTCATCATGGAGTCGGTCAACGACCACACCAACATCGGCGCGATCTTCCGCTCGGCGGCGGCCCTCGGCATGGACGCGGTGCTGCTGTCACCCGACTGCGCCGACCCCTTGTACCGGCGCAGCGTCAAGGTCTCCATGGGCGCGGTGTTCTCGGTGCCGTACGCCCGCCTGGAGACCTGGCCGAAGGGGCTGGAGCCGGTCCGGGAGGCGGGCTTCACGCTCCTGGCCCTCACCCCGGACGAGAAGGCCGTCACCCTCGACGAGGCCGCCCCGCACACCATGGAGCGGGTCGCGCTGATGCTGGGCGCCGAGGGCGACGGGCTGTCCAGGCGGGCGCTGGCCGCCGCCGACACATGGGTACGCATCCCGATGTCGCACGGCGTCGACTCGCTCAACGTGGGCGCGGCTGCCGCGGTGGCGTTCTACGCGGTGGCGACGGGCCGACCGAGCGCCTGATCCCTCGGGGCGCTGATCCAGGCGGCCCGGCCGTCACCCGCCGTACCCGGCCGCCCACTCAGAGGTCTCTCCCCGGCGGCCGTCTGTCCCGGCCCCGGGGCGGCAGTTCCCGGGGGCCCTCACTTGCCGGCGTCGCGGCTCAGCGTCGACGTGTACCGGTCGGACATGAGCTTGCCGTTCTCCAGCGGCGGGTAGCTCGGCTGGGCGTCCTGCTGCCGCTGTACGCCGCCATCACGGCCGTCGCCGCCCAGCCCGCGCGCCGGCCCCTGGCAGCCCTGGGCCACCGCGATCCCGAGCGCCACCAGCAGCGTCACCACCACGAACACGAACAACCGCTGCCGCAGCAGCCGCGGATTGGCCGGCCGCCGCCCGGTCCGCGACGGACCCTGCCCCGGCCGCCGGGAATCGCCGCGCGGAGCGGGCCGGCCGCCGCTGCCGGAGCGCGGAGCACCACCGCGCGGCGCCGGCGTGGGACGTGCCCTGCCCGGCCGGGCCGCGGCACCCGCGCCGCGCGCACCGCTGCCTCCGCGCGAGGCGATCCCGCCGCGGAACGGCGCGTCGCTCCGCGAGGACATCCCGCCGCGCGACGGCTCACCGCTCCGGGAGGGGGTGCCTCCGCGCGGCAGCGGCGTACCGGAGGAGGTACGCCGCTGGACGCGCTGCTGTTCGGGATAGGTGTCGGCGAGGCGCCCGGTGGGGCGGTCCGCCTCGGCGGCGCGAGGCGCGGGCGGCCGTGCGCCGTCCAGGCCGTGCGCCTCCCGCGCGGCGATCTCCTTGAGTCGCAGCGACAGCTGGAGGGTGCTGGGCCGGTCCTCGGGATCCTTGGCCAGGCAGGCCCGGATCAGCGGGGCCAGCGCGTCCGGTACGCCGTACAGCTGCGCTTCCTCGTGCACCACCCGGTACAGCATCACCTCGGAACTGCCGTGCCCGAAGGGCGAGTCACCCGTCGAGGCGTACGCCAGGGTCGCGCCGAGGGAGAACACGTCCGTCGCCGGGGTGACCGCCGCGCCGCGGACCTGCTCGGGCGCGAGGAAGCCGGGGGAGCCGACCGCGGTGCCCACGTGGGTGAGGGTGGAGGCACCGGTGGCCCAGGCGATGCCGAAGTCGATGATCCGCGGCCCCTTGGGGGACAGCAGGATGTTGGACGGTTTCAGATCCCGGTGGACGACACCCGCCTCGTGCACGGCGACCAGTCCCTCGGAGAGGGCCGCGCCGACCGCCGCGGTGTCCGCCGCGGAGAGGGGGCCCTCGTCGGCGACCTTGTCGTGCAGGGAGGGGCCGGGCACGTACTGGGTGGCGAACCAGGGCCGCTCGGCCTCCAGGTCCGCGGCGACCAGCCGGGCCGTGCATCCGCCGCGGATGCGCCGGGCCGCCGACACCTCGCGCGCGAACCGCGACCGGAACTCCTGGTCCTCCGCGAGGTCGGGCCGGATCACCTTCAGCGCGACGCGCTGCCCCTTCTTGTCGGAGCCGAGATAGACCACGCCCATCCCGCCCGCGCCGAGCCGTCGGTGAAGCCTGAACGAGCCGACGACGCGCGGGTCCTCGCGCCTCAGGCGCATCATCGCCATGTTCATCCCCGCTGCCCGGTCCCTGTGACGTGGCACAGCTTACGTTTCCACGGCCGCCTGCGCGCAGAGGCCGCGCCCTCTCGGCCCGGCGGATTGTGTACGCCGTTCGGGGGAGGTGAAGCCCGGTCAGCGAGCCTCCGAACACAGCCCGTTGACGGTGCGGACGACGACAACCCGTCCGTAAGATAGGGGAGTTGGGCTCCCGTGAGGGTGCCGGGTGTCGCGCGGCACGGTCGCCGGTGAGGTGCCGCGGGCAGCCCTGCGGCCGCGCCGCGCACCGGATCGCGCTCCACCTCCCACCCCCCTCCCAGCCCCGTCAGGGGTGAGCGAAGTCTCACCGCCCCGGGCGTGCCGGACGCGTCGGACATGCCCGGACACAGCGGGCAGCCCCCTCCGGGAAGACCCCGAGACCCGCACCCGCGCCTCCACCCAGGGGAGTACTCCGCAGGTCGTGGCTCATCCTCCGGGAGGCCCGGCAATCGGTACGAGGGCATGACGCCCGGTGTCCGCCGCGCGCCTAGATTTGAGGTCAAGCGGCGGGTGCAGCACTCGTCCCCCGAGGCCAGACACCCGCCGCTACCGACGACAACCGAAACGGTCAGGAGAGGGACCATGGCCCACCCGGCACCGCGACGCACCGCGTTCGCCTCCCGCCGGACGGGCCGTCGCCACCCACTGGTGGCGACGCTCATGGCCCTTCCCCTGGCGGCCCTGCTCCTGCTCGTCTTCGACGGCTGGGAGACGGTGGCCACACAGGCGTCGTCCGTGGGTGCGATGCTGGGGCGCTGAGCGGCGCCCCCAGGCCCGGAAGAGCGGTCCGGGCGGGGACATCTATCCATGAAACCCCGTGGGGACGGGGGTGCGGCGGACGGCACAGATGCCGGCGCAGCTGGGGAGCTGCGCCGGCATTGGCCGTTGCCCGGTACACGAACGACCGGCGCCGACATCAGTGATCCCTCTCGCCCGATCGAGGCACGCCGCCATGACCGTTCCTCTCCGGTGAGCGAGCTGTGCCGCCTGAGCAAGCGGTTCCCTCTCCCGCGAGCGCGCCGCGTCGGCGTCCGCCTTCACCGTCCCGCGCACCGCGCCCGCTGTGGCCACGGGGCACGGCCCCAGCCACGCCTGCTCGATGACGGCCGCCATCCCCGTCGCCCAGCGAGCCCCGCCCCGCCCTGACCTGACCTGCCGATGCCCCCATCGGACCGCCCCGCCGCCGACCCCACCCGCACCACCCGCACCACCCGCCACCCGCCGGCGGACCCCCGCCCAGTAGCCTCGGCCGAACAGCCCACCCCCCGAGGCAGCCTTGACCGCAGACGCGTCCGCCCCCGCCCCCGCCCTGATGACCGCGCTGACCGCGCAAGCGACAGCCGCGGTCCACCCCCGCGTCCTCACCGTCCCCTGCGCCTGCGTCAGCACCCCCCTCGCCGACCGGGAGGACGCCACGGTCGTGCGGCATGCCGGCATCGTCGCCAAGGCCCACGCCCCGGGCACCGACCGCGCCGCGCTGGTCCGGCGCCTCGCCACGGCCGCCGGTCACCCGGACGTGCTGCTCCCCCCGCTCGCCCCCACCCCGGCCCCCCTGCGCGACCGCCTGATGACCCTCTGGCCCTACGGCGTCCCGGTGGACCCGGACGATCCGGACGCGGCCCCCTGGGAGGCCGCCGCCACCCTCCTGGCGAACCTGCACCGCTGCCCCCTCCCCGCCGGCCTGCCCCCGATGCGCGGTCCCGCCAAGGCCGCCCGCGCCCTCGTCCGGCTCCACGCGGCCCTCCGTGCCACCGCCCCCACCGGTCACCCGGCCGCCCGTCCCGTCCTGGACGCCTGGGCCGGCCTGCCCGCCTGGGCCCGCGGGAAGGCGCCGATGCCCGGCCCGCCGGCCCTGTGCCACGGTGATCTCCACCTCGGCCAGCTGGTCCGGCACCCGGCACCGGACGGCCCCTGGAAGCTGATCGACGTCGACGACCTGGGCTTCGGCGTGCCGGCCTGGGACCTCGCCCGCCCGGCCGCCTGGTACGCCTGCGGGCTCCTCCCGCCCGACGAGTGGACCCGCTTCCTGACCGCCTACCGGCACGCGGGCGGCCCGGCCGTACCCGCGGACGGCGACCCCTGGGCCGCCCTGGACGTGCCCGCCCGCGCCCTCACCGCGCAGACGGCCGCGCTCGCGCTGACGAAGGCGCTCGCGGCGGACCGCCCGCTCGACGAGGTGGAGCAGGCCCTGGTCGACGCGTGCGCGCGGATGCCCTCGGTACCCCCTCGGCCCGCGCCGGTTCCGTCGGACTAGGCTGCAACCGCCCGGGGCCGGACGGAGTCTGTCCTGGGGAAACGCGAAGCAGGACCGACCGGCGAGGAGTTGAGCCGACCATGCAGTGTCCGAAGTGCCATGCGCCGATGCACACCTACAACCGCAACGGCGTTCAGATCGAGCAGTGCAGCGGCTGCCGCGGCATCTTCCTCGACTACGGCGAGCTGGAGGCGCTGACCCGGCTGGAGAGCCAGTGGTCCCAGCCCGCCCCGCCGCCCCCGCCGGCCCCGCAGTCGTACCCGGCCCCGTCCGCGCCCGCCTGGGGCGCCCCGCACGGCGGCCACCACGGTGGCGGTCACGGGCACTACGAGCACCACCGCCACAAGAGCTTCGGTCACATGCTCTTCTCCAGCTGAGCGCACGAAGAAGCCCCCGGCCGTACGAGACGGCCGGGGGCTTCCTGCTGTGTGGACGATACTGGGATTGAACCAGTGACCTCTTCCGTGTCAGGGAAGCGCTCTCCCGCTGAGCTAATCGTCCGCGGACCGTGACTGACGCGTCACAGGCGGTGCGCGATACTGGGATTGAACCAGTGACCTCTTCCGTGTCAGGGAAGCGCTCTCCCGCTGAGCTAATCGCGCGGGACGGATCATGCCGTACAGGCCGGCGGATCCAGTGGACGATACTGGGATTGAACCAGTGACCTCTTCCGTGTCAGGGAAGCGCTCTCCCGCTGAGCTAATCGTCCTTGGAGGTGGAGACGGGATTTGAACCCGTGTAGACGGCTTTGCAGGCCGTTGCCTCGCCTCTCGGCCACTCCACCAGGAGTGTAGGGGATCGGGACGACCCCTTCTTCCTTCGAGCGGACGACGAGGCTCGAACTCGCGACCTCAACCTTGGCAAGGTTGCGCTCTACCAACTGAGCTACGTCCGCCTGTCGTTTCGGAGCGCTTCCGCGTCCCGGCGACGTGTTGAACTCTAGCGGATTCCCGGGCCAGTACAAAAACGCGTTTGCGCAGCGTGCTGCGGTGCGCCCGCCGGAGCCGCCGGTCCCGGTCCCCTCCGGGACATCCCGAGGTCGGCTTTCGGATACCCGCCCTAGACTCGACCACGTGTCCCATCACCCTCCTCTGGCCCGCTTCGGCGACCGCGTCGCCACCGGCCTCCTCGACGTCACCGGCGATCCGGCCGCCCTGGACTCCGCCGGCTTCTGGGCCGTCTGCGCGGACTTCGAGGGCCGGCTGACCTGCGCCCGCTTCGCGGACGTACGCGAGGAGCCGGTGCCCGCCCCGGTGCCGGGCGCCTGGCGCGGCCCGGCACCGGGGGAGTGGACCTCCTCCCTGGACCGGGCCGCGTACACGGCGGCCGTCCGCGGGATCCGCGAGCGCATCGCCGCGGGCGACGTCTACCAGGTCAACCTCTGCCGGGTGCTCGGCGCGCCCGTCGCCCCGGACGCCGACGTGGACGCCCTGACCGCCCTGCTGGCCCGCGGTAACCCGGCGCCGTACGCGGGCACGATCCGCCTGCCGGAGCACGGCGTGGAGATCGCCACCGCCTCGCCCGAGCTGTTCCTGCGCCGCGACGGCCGCGTCGTCGAGTCGGGGCCGATCAAGGGCACCGCGCACACCGAGGCGGACCTCCTGGAGAAGGACTACGCCGAGAACGTGATGATCGTGGATCTCGTCCGCAACGACATCGGGCGCGTCTGCGCGACCGGCAGCGTGACCGTCCCCGACCTGTGCGCCGTGGAGAAGCACCCCGGCCTCGTCCACCTCGTCTCCACCGTGCGCGGCGAGCTGCGCGAGGAAGCCGGCTGGCCGGAGCTGCTGGCCGCCGCCTTCCCGGCCGGCTCGGTCACCGGCGCGCCGAAGCCGAGCGCCCTCGCCATCATCGCGGAGCTGGAGACGGCACCGCGCGGTCCGTACTGCGGCGGGATCGGCTGGGTCGACGCCGACCGGGGCACCGGCGAGCTGGCCGTGGGCATCCGCACCTTCTGGATCGACCGCGCCGACGGCACCCTGCGCTTCGGCACCGGCGCCGGTATCACCTGGGGTTCCGACCCCGAGGGGGAGTGGCGGGAGACCGAGCTGAAGGCGTCCCGGCTGCTGGCGGTAGCGTCGGGATCGTACGAGGACACGGAAAGGGCGCTCACATGAGGATCTGGCTGGACGGCGGGTTGCGGGACTCGGACGCCGCCCGGGTCTCCGTCTTCGACCACGGGCTGACCGTCGGTGACGGCGTCTTCGAGACCGTGAAGGCGGTCGACGGCAGGCCGTTCGCACTCACCCGGCACCTCGACCGGCTGACCCGCTCGGCCCGCGGCCTCGGCCTGCCCGACCCCCGCCACGAAGAGATCCGCGAGGCCTGCACGGCCGTGCTCGCCGCCAACCCGATGCCGCTCGGCCGGCTGCGGATCACCTACACCGGCGGCCACGGCCCGCTCGGCTCCGACCGCGGCGCGCACGGCCCGACCCTCGTCGTCGCCCTCGGCGAGGTCACCCGCCGTCCGGACACCACCGCGGTGATCACCGTCCCGTGGACCCGCAACGAGCGTGGCGCCCTCACCGGCCTGAAGACCACCTCGTACGCCGAGAACGTCGTCGCCCTGGCCCGCGCCCACCGGCACGGCGCCTCCGAGGCGCTGTTCGGCAACACGGTCGGGCAGCTCTGCGAGGGCACCGGGTCCAACGTCTTCGTCGTCCTCGACGGCGAGATCCACACCCCGCCGGTCGCCTCCGGCTGCCTGCCCGGCATCACCCGTGTCCTGACGGTCGAGTGGACGGGCGCCAGGGAGACGGACCTGCCCCTGGACGCCGTGCGGCGCGCCGACGAGATCTTCCTGACCTCCACCTTGCGGGACGTGCAGGCCGTGCACCGGGTCGACGGCCGTGAACTGCCCGGCACGCCCGGCCCGGTGACCGCCAAGGCCATGCGGATCTTCGACGAGCGGTCCGGGCAGGACCTGGATCCCTGACCCCGGCCGAGGAGGCTGACCCGACGGGGTGGTCGCGGGTAGAACAACTGTGATGACGACGACCCTGCGGCCGGCCGAGCCGCTCCAGCTGCACCCCGACGGCACGCGTTCACGCCGCTACCAGGTGTGCGTCAACAGCCGTCCCGTCGGCGAGATCCGCCTCGGCACCTCGCCGGGTTTCGGTGACTCGGTGGCCCGCATCATCGACCTGAGGATCGCCGAGCCCGACCGGCGGCGCGGCCGGGGCACCGTGGCCGCGCTCGCCGCGGAGGAGGTGGCCCGCGGCTGGGGCTGCACCCGGATCGAGGCCACCGTGCCCGCCACGGCGGACGCCGGGCTGCGCCTGCTCGCGGCCCTCGGCTACACCGAGCGCAACCGCCGCATGGAAAAACGCCTCGGCACGACCCCGCCCGCACTGCCGTCGGACAGCCGTGCGCGGCCCATGACCGAGGAGGAGTTCGAGGCCTGGCGGAAGACGGAGAGCGAGCGGTACGCGCGCATGTGGAGCGAACGGGGCGTCCCCGGGGCCGCGGCCCGCGCCAAGGCCCGCGACGACCACACACGGCTGCTGCCGCACGGGCTCGCGAGCGACGGCATGCTCTTCAGCGTGCTGGAGTACGGGGGCAGCCGGGTGGGCATCCTCTGGGTGGCCCTCAGGGACGACGGGGCGTTCGTGCTCGACGTCGAGACGGACGCGCCCCACCGCGGCCGGGGACACGGCCGCACGCTCATGCTGCTGGCGGAACGCCAGGCGATCGAGGGCCGCCTGCCGGTCCTCGGCCTCAACGTGTTCGCGGGCAACACCCCGGCCGAGCGGCTCTACGCGTCGCTGGGCTACGAGCCGGTGACCCACTCCCTGACCAAGCCCCTGCTGTAGGGAGCCGGGCGGCCCCACGGGAGGGTCCGGGGCGCCCCGCAAGGGTCCGGGGCGGCCGGACGGGCTCGGGGCGTGCCGGGACGTGGTGGGGTCGGCGGGCGGGGCGGACGGGGTCGGGAAGGGCCGGGCGTGTGGGTTCCCGGGGTGTGCCGGAGCGTGCCGTCCCCCGGGGCGCGCCGGCCGTGGCGCCGGGGCGCTGCGCCGCTCAGGCCGGCCCGTCGGCCAGCAGCCGGTCCGCGATGCCCTCGATGCGTTCGCGCAGCCCCTCCTGGCTCTTGCCGCCGTCGAGGCGTTCGCCGCCGATGACGTACGTGGGGGTGCCGCTCACACCGATCGCCTTGCCCTCGGCCTGGTCGGCGTCGACGACCAGGATGTGCCGGCCGTCGATCAGCGCCGTGTCGAACTCCTCGGCGTCCAGCCCGAGTTCCCGGGCCACCTCCACCAGGAAGGCCTCGCCCCCGCGGTCCAGCTCCTCCACCCGCTCCAGCACGGCTTCCACGTACGCCCAGCCCTTGCCCTGCTCCAGCGCCTCCTCGGCGGCCTGGGCGGCGGCGAATGCGTGCTGGTGCTTCTCCAGGGGAAAGTGCCGCAGCCGCGGTTCCAGCCGGTCACCGTAGCGGGCGCGCAGGGCGCGGACGTCGTCGAGGGCGCCACGGCAGTCGGGGCACTGGAGTTCGCACCAGACGTCGAGGACGACGGCGTCGGTGCGTACGGGTGAGGAGTCGCTCATGGACCCCAGTCTTCCAGGCGGGACCCGGGCGGCCCAATCGGGACGCCGGAGCACCGGCCGGGTCCGGGCGCGGCTCCGGGGGCCGCGTCCGGCACTCCAGGAGGAGCCGACCCGGAGATGTCCCTGAAGTGTGCCCGGAGCATGGCATCGCGGGGACGCGGCGGTGCAGGATGGAAGGACCGAACGAGCCCTGCCAGGAGGACCGGATGATTGCCGAGACCGTCTGCTCCGCCGTGTCCGCGGCGGGCCTGGGCATCGCGGTGGTCACGGCCTACCGCAAGCGGTATCTGGCCGCCGCCCGCCTCGCGGCCTACTCCCTCGTGCCGGTCGCCCTGGTGATGACCGGGATCGTCGGCTGGCTCGCGGGCACCGCCCTGAGCCCCACCGCCTGGGCGGGCTTCGGCCTGCTGGGTGCGGCCTGGCTCCTGTTCGCCGGCACGCGAGCCGTGGAGCGCCGGCGCGCCGGTGGCCGTTCCGGGCGCAAGCCGGCCCGGCAGACGGGACCGGATGCGGTGGCCCCGGACGCCTCGGCGCCCTCCCTGGGCCAGGGCCGGGCAGCCCGGCCCGCGTCCCGCCCCGCCGCCACGCCCCGGCCGGCCGGCCAGGGGGACGACTTCAGCGACATCGAGGCCATCCTCAAGAAGCACGGCATATGACAGTCACATGACTCGCTGAAACGACACAGTGGGTCCTGGGACGTCCGGAATCGTTCACCAGCCGAACGAGACCTCACGGCATTCGGCGAACTCCCGCAAGATCCGTGAGCGGTGATCGCGTACGAGGCCCCGGGTACGCCATCATCTGCCGCGAGATGCTGGACACACCCCCACAGAGCGAGGCCGCGCCGCCGAAGGACGAGCCGCGCGGATGCCTCTTCGCCCTTTCCCAGCCACCGCTGATGATCTTCCTGGCGGTGATCGGGTGCCTCATCCTCATGGCTGCGCTGCACGACCTGCTGTTGCTGTGAGCCGTACACGTCCGTCCCGGCGCCACCCGCCGGGACGGACGTCGCACCGGAGGTACATCCCCGCCGCTCAGCCCGCCGCCTCCTTGCGCCGGGCCCGGTAGGCGGCGACATGCAGCCGGTTCCCACATGTCCGGCTGTCGCAGTAGCGGCGCGAGCGGTTGCGGGAGAGATCGACGAAGGCGCGCCGGCAGTCCGGTGCCTCACAGCGCCGCAGCCGCTCCTGCTCCCCGGCCACCACGAAGAAGGCGAGCGCCATCCCGCAGTCGGCGGCGAGATGGTCGGCGACCGAGGCGCCCGGCGCGAAGTAGTGCACATGCCAGTCGTAGCCGTCATGGTCCGTCAGGCGGGGGGTGGTGCCCGCCCCGGCGACCAGCTCGTTGATCAGCGTGGCGGCCGACCGGGCGTCAGGGGCCGCGAAGACCGAGGCGAACCGCCCCCGGATGCGGCGCACCGCCGAGAGGTCGAGCTCCGACAGCACGCCGACGTCGCTGATCTGGTGGTTTCGCACGAACTCCGCGAGAGCACGCAGGTCGGGCAGTCCGTCCGCCGCCGCGTCCTCCTCCGGCGCGGAGTTCACCAGATCCACCACGGTGTCGAGGGCGCACCGGGTGTCGTGGGTGATCAGCACGTTTCGCTCCCTGGCCTGGGGTCGGGCGGACGCCCGCCGATGCTGGCCGATGGTAGCGACAACCGCGCCCGGTGCACCGGTCACCGTCCGTCCCGGTCACGGGAGGCACCGCTCCCGGCACTCCGGGGGCCGGCCGTCCGTCCCGCGACAGCCGGCCCGCACAGGCCGGCGCCGTCCCCGCGGTCGCTCACGGTGACGGCGCCGGCCAGTGCCCTATGCGGTTGTCTTGGCCCGAGCCGTCTCCCCGAGTGGACGGCACCGGGCTGCTTCGAGGGGCCGCGACCTAGCTCTCCGCCAGGATGTGCGACAGCTCCTGGTCAAGATCGAAGTGCCGGTGCTCCGTGCCGGGCGGCACGGCGGCGTCGGTTCGCTTCAGGAAGGACTCGAGGGCCCGCGCCGGGGCCTCCAGCAGGGCCTCCCCCTCCGGGGAGCTGAGGGCGATGCACACGACGCCCTGACCATGACTGCGCGATGGCCAGACGCGGACGTCTCCGGTGCCGGTGGGCCGGTGCAGCCCCTCGGCGAGGAGGTCGCGGGCGAACACCCACTCGACGGTCTCCTCGGCTCCGGTGTGGAAGGTGGCGTGCACGGCGTAGGGGTCGGCCGTGTCGTACCGCAGGCCTGCGGGGACAGGCAGGGAGGACTCGCTCGACACAACGAGGCGCAGGTGCAGCTCGCAGCTGACCGTGGTGTTCATAAGCGCCAGGGCCTTTCGCTCAGTGTGCGCTCGGGGATTCGCACGTCGGCGAAATCGACATGCCACCTACGGTGCCGTTGTAAACCCCTCTGAGGGTTTTGCGTGGCTTTACGTAACTCTTCCGGCCGAGAACTCGTACCGGATCCAGGACCATTCCGGTGACCGATTCACTACGGTAGGGTTTGTTTGTATGAATACGGGGAGTGACGACCTGGGCGAGGTCGCGGTGGCGGTGGACGAGGCGAAGGCGGACGGGCACGTGGGCGAGGAAGGTGCCGAGCGGGGGCTGGGCTCCCGGGCGCCGGAGTACGTCAGGGAGCGCCGGCTCCTGCACCTGAGCTGGCAGGTCGGTGTCTTCGTGATCGGGCTGGCGGTGGTCGCCGCCGGCATCGTCATGCTGCCCCTGCCGGGTCCCGGCTGGGTGGTGATCTTCGGCGGCATGGCGATCTGGGCGACCGAGTTCGTCTGGGCCCAGCTCGTGCTCCGCTGGACCAAGCGCAAGGTCACCGAGGCGGCCCAGCGGGCCCTCGACCCCAAGGTGCGGCGCCGCAACATCACTCTCACCGTCGTCGGGCTCGTGATCATCGGCGTGCTCGCCGGGTTCTACCTGTGGAAGTTCGGCGCCGTCATGCCGTGGAAGATCAAGGACCAGTGACACGGCCGCGGGGCCGGCGGCCCGGCCGTCCCCTCCCGGGTTCGGAAGCACCCCCTGACTTGGGGTAATGTTCTTCCTGCGCCCGGGCGATTAGCTCAGTGGGAGAGCGCTTCGTTCACACCGAAGAGGTCACTGGTTCGAACCCAGTATCGCCCACCCGGACCGACGGCCCACCTGCGACAAGCAGGTGGGCCGTCGACGTGTACGCCCCCTTCCGGGCAGCGTCGGGCGACCGGCGGGCACGCCGGGCCGGGGGCTCGAACCCGACCGGGGAGGCGTCTCGGCGTGGGCGATCGGCAGGGCCGGAGCGGCGTCTCGCTCGGAGCGGTCGGTGGGCTCTGAGGGCGTCAGGAGTGTGCGGCGTCCGGGGGTCGGCGGGGGCTTGGAGCGGTTCCTCGCGCGGGGCGGCGGGCGGTCCCTAGGGCTACCTCAGCGGCTCGGGCGCCGAGCGGCCCGTATCCCTGGAGTGGCACCCTTGGCCCCAGCGGCCGCGACGTACCGGAGCGGCAGGTCGGCGACACCGAGCGCCCGGCACCCGGCAGAGCGGGACGCGAGCGGTGGCACCTCTCGTCCCCGAGCGGCAGCCCGGCGCGCCACCGCCGGCGCCGGGTGGCTGACCGCTGGCGCACCCCCTGTCCTGAACGGGATTCATCGGCCCCACGGAAACGGATCCAGTGGTCCACCCCCTCGAAGGGGCGGGCGGCCGTTCACCGGAGCCCCGGACGGCCTCTTCTCGCCGGCTGCGCTTGTGCGCGGACCACCGACGGCCCGTCGGGCGAACACCTGGCGGAGCCGGAGCGACTCGGCGGAGACAGGCCCAGGCCGCCGGCCGTCGGCCCGCTCGACTCCCTGGCCGCCCGATCCCCAGCCCCCCCGGTCCCTCCGCTTTCCGGCGCCTCCGGGCCTCCGGGCCTCCGGGCCTCCGGGCCCCCGGGCCTCCGGGCCTCCGGGCCTCCGGGCCTCCGGGCCTCCGGGCCCCCGGGCCCCCGGGCCCCCGGGCCCCCGGGCCCCCGGGCCCCCGGGCGAATTCTCGAGCATTTCGGGAGGCGCGCGATCCTGGGGGCGGCCGGGGTCTCGGTGGCCGGGGCCGGGCGCGCTGTGGTGACCGGACGCGGGGACGCCAGCGGTTCCGGGACGGGACGGTGACGACCCGTTATGCCTGGTGGGGCGTCCAGGAGCGGGCCAAGAAGATGGACCGGAGCGTCGCGCCGTTCGAGAAGAAGTACCCGGAGGCCAGGGGCAGGACCGGCTTTCAGACGTACGAGTCCTTCTGGGAGAAGTCCCAGGCACGGGCCGCGAGCGGAAATCCTCCCGACTTTTTCCAAAGCACCGTCACTTTCCTGCGGAAGTACGACAAACGCGGAATTCTCGTCGATTCGAGGTCGTAGGCGCAGCCCGGAAATCTGAGCCTGAATCACTTCCGGGACAGCGTCACGAAGGTGGGCGGGGCCGGAGGCAAACAGACCGGAATTCCCGTCGGTTCGAACACCGCGGTGCTCGTCATCGAAAAGGAAGTCTTCGCAAAGATGGACGTCTTTCCGCGACCTGGCTGGACCTGGAACACTCGGCGACGACACCGCCCTCTGCGGCCTCGCCGCAATCCAGATCCTGGCACCGATCGGTGACCGGATGCCCGCCTGACCCGCCCGGCACGAGCGCGTCGCACGGGCGGCGCTCGTGCCGGGTCCGGCCCTCCTCCGCTGCGGGCGGCCACCGTGGGCACACTCACCCCATGGACTGGAACCACTACCGCTTCCGCAGCCTGTGGCCCCTGCCCGCCCCGCCGGCCGTGGTGTACGCGGCACTGGAGCGCCCCGAGGACTACCCCCGCTGGTGGCCGCAGGTGCGGGCGGTGACCCGGCGGGACGGCCGCAGCGGCGTGATCACCATCCGGCCCGCGCTGCCGTACGGCATCACCCTCACCGTGCGGGAAATCCGCCGGGACCCGTCCGCCGGCATCCTGGAGGTCGCCCTCTCCGGCGACATGGAGGGGTGGGCGCGCTGGACGGTCACCGCCGGCGGCCCCGGCGCGCTCGCCCGCTACGACCAGGAGGTCCACGTGCGCAAACCACTGCTCAGGCTGCTCGCCGTCCCCGGGCGGCCCCTCTTCCGCGCCAACCACCGGCTGATGATGCGCGCCGGACGGCGCGGACTGCGGCGGCACCTGGGAGCGGTTTGAACGAAGGGCGCCCGGACCTGTATGGTTCAGTGCGTTCCCGGGCGATTAGCTCAGTGGGAGAGCGCTTCGTTCACACCGAAGAGGTCACTGGTTCGAACCCAGTATCGCCCACCGGGAGAGAGCCGGTCCGCAGCAGCGGACCGGCTCTTCGCGTATCCCGGGCCCTGCCGCCCCGCCCGGTGGTCACGCCGCCGCGGGAAGCTCCGGCCTGAGCGGCCAGTCCGTGCACACCGTCTCCTCCGAGCCGCTGCGCGCGAACCACGCCTGCAACCCGCGCGCCTGCGCCGCGTGCCAGTTCGTCTGGAGTGCGTGCAGCTCGGTGGGGGTCAGGCGCTCCAGCCGGGCCGCGAAACGGCGGCCCAGCGCCCGTACGACGTCCAGCGCGGCCAGCGCGTCCGCCGCCGCGTCGTGCGCGTCCTGGAGCGGCACGTCGTAGTGCGCGCACAGGTCGGTCAGCGTCCGGCGGCCCTTGCGGTACCGGTCCAGGTGTTTGTCCAGCACCCGGGGGTCCAGCACCCTCAGCGGCACCGCCTCGAACCAGCGGTCCAGCGACGACGCCCGGTGCCGGCGCAGCTCCCGGTCCAGCAGCGTCAGGTCGAACGGCGCGTTCATCACCACCAGCGGCCGGCCCAGCGCCGCGTGCTCGGCCAGCTGCTCCGCTATCTCGTACATCACCGGCGCCGGCCACCGCCCGTTGCGGTGCAGGTGATCCTCCGTCAGCCCGTGCACCGCGGTCGCCGCCTCGGGCACCGGCACACCCGGGTTCACCAGCCAGCGGGACGCCCGGGGCCGGGTCCCCGGCGCGTCCTGGACGACGACGGCGGCCGACACGATCCGGTCGGTCTCGACGTCCACGCCCGTCGTCTCCGTGTCGAAGGCGGCCAGCGGCCCCTCGTACCAGGTCGTCATTCCCACCCAACTCCTCGTTCTCCCGCGACAGATGACTTTCCGTCGCCTGTCCGGTTCGGTGATACCCGGGCTGTTTGCGCCGTACGCCGGGAGGAGACAACAGGAGTAAGGGTCTTTGCAGTTCAGCGGCCCGCCGCAGGAGAACACCGGGCTGGGAGGGCTGTTGGTCATGGCCGTAGCGCAGCCCGAGCGGAGCGGATTGCTGCCCGACCGCCCGGGCACCCTCCGCGGCACGCTCGCCACCACCGCCTGCATGGAGACGTTGCAGGTCGGCTATCTGCACGCGGTCGCCGCCGCGGCCGGCTGCTCGCTGTCCCAGCCCTTCCCCGACAACGGCATCGACTGGCACGTCAGCCACAGCGCACCCGGGCACACCGTCGACGACGAGGTCACCGTCAAGGTGCAGCTGAAGGCCACCTACCAGGTCGCGCCCGACCCCCCGGGCCCCTTCTTCTCCTTCACCCTCGACAACGCCCACCTGCGCAAACTCGCCCGCACCCCGGTGTCGGTCCACAAGATCCTGGTGGTCATGCTCGTCCCACGCTCCCCGGACGACTGGCTGCGCGCCGGCCACGAACGGCTCGAACTCAGACACTGCTGCTACTGGATCAACCTCGCCGGCCACCCCGTCACCGGCCGGCACCGGACCACCGTGCGGGTACCGACCTCGCGCATCTTCGACGACCGGGCGCTGTGCGCGATCATGGCGCGGGTCGGGACGGGAGGCAGGCCATGAGGAACCGTCCCTCCGACGAGCCGCCGGTACGGCAGGTCCTCGACGGGCCGGTACGGCGGGCCCGGCCGGAACCCGGTGACATCCCGCGTGACCCCCCGCCGCGGCCCGCCGACGTCGACCCCGCCGTCCTCGGCGCCCTGCTGCGCCGGCACGGCTGGCAGCGGCGCGGGGGAACGGCCGGGCACTACGGCCGCTGGACCCCGCCCGGGCCGGGCGCCGCCGCGACCAGCCTGCTCGTGCCGGAGAGCCGCGCCTTCCCGGACAGCGACGACCTGCTCGGCGAGGCCCTCGAAGCCCTCGCCCGCAGCGACACCCCGTCCGCCCGTGAGGTGCTGCTCTGCCTCGCCGTACCCAGCGACGAGATCCGCTGGTGGCGCGACACTCCGGCCGGCCCCGCCGGAGTCGCGCCCTGGACCGCCGACGCACACCTGCGCGACGCAGCCCGCCGGATCCTGCTCGCCGCCGCACTCGCCACCCGCGCGCTCGCCGGCTACCACGGCGCACGCCACCGCCGCTCCGCCGCAGCGATCGTCGGGGGCGTCCTCGTCGGCCCCGCCGCCGAGGACCACGCCCTCACCGCCTTCGTCCCCGTCCCCGCGGGACGCGCTCTCTCCGTCCGCCTCCACCAGGCCCTCCATGCCGCCCGCGAGGCCATCGACTACCAGCGGGCCACCGGCGGCATGGACGCCTTCGACGGCGCCGTCGAGGCGGGCGTCAGCCACGAGCTGACCGAGGCGCTCTCCGCGCTGGTGCGCGGCACCGAGGGCGCCCGCGTCGCCGTCGCCTGGGCCCCCGGCACCGGCGTCCCGGACGGCTGCGCCGCCTTCGCCGAACCCGTCGAGTTCTCACCCGGCGACCTGCCCGTGCTGCGCGAGGCCGCCGCCCGCTACCTCCGCGCGGAGCCCTCGGTCCCGGTCAGCGTCACCGGCGCCGTCGTCCGCATGCGCCGCTCCGGACCCGGTGGTCAGGGCACCGTACGCCTGCGCGTCCTCACCGGCGCCGAAGTGCCGCACCTCCGCGTCACCCTGGACGAGGAGGACTACCGGGTCGCCGGCCACGCCCACCTCGTCGGACTCCCCGTGCGCGTACACGGCCGGCTGGAACGGCGGGGCGGCTTCCGCCGGCTCACCGGCGCCCGCGGGGTCGTCCCCGTACAGGTCGACGACGCCGAACGCGACCGGCTGCTGAAGTCCCTCCACGAGAACCTCGACTTCTTCGACGAGGTCTGCGACGAGCCAGGTGGGGAGGCGTACGGGCAGGACGACTGAAGGTAACCGTTTCGCGGTGGGTGCCGTCGGGTCGGTACGATCGCCTGAGCGCGCGCTCCTCGTACGGCGCCGCACCCACCTTCAGTCAGGAGAGACCGGTGTCAGACGTCCGTGTGATCATCCAACGCGATTCCGAGCGGGAAGAACGCGTGGTGGCGACGGGCACTACGGCTGCCGACCTCTTCGCCGGCGAGCGCTCCGTCATCGCCGCGCGCGTGGGCGGCGAGCTGAGGGACCTCGCCTGGGAGCTGTCCGACGGTGACGAGGTCGAGGGCGTCGAGATCTCGTCCGAGGACGGCCTGAACATCCTGCGCCACTCCACCGCGCACGTCATGGCGCAGGCCGTGCAGGAGCTGTTCCCCGAGGCCAAGCTGGGCATCGGCCCGCCCGTGAAGGACGGCTTCTACTACGACTTCGACGTCGAGAAGCCGTTCACGCCCGAGGATCTCAAGGCCGTCGAGAAGAAGATGCAGGAGATCCAGAAGCGCGGGCAGAAGTTCGCCCGCCGTGTCGTCACCGACGAGGCGGCCCGCGCCGAGCTGGCCTCCGAGCCGTACAAGCTGGAGCTGATCGGCCTCAAGGGCTCGGCGTCGCACGACGACGGCGCGGACGTCGAGGTCGGCGCCGGCGAGCTGACGATCTACGACAACCTGGACCCCAAGACCGGCGAGCTGTGCTGGAAGGACCTCTGCCGCGGTCCGCACCTGCCCTCGACCCGGCTGATCCCGGCGTTCAAGCTGATGCGCAACGCCGCCGCCTACTGGCGCGGCAGCGAGAAGAACCCGATGCTCCAGCGCATCTACGGCACCGCCTGGCCGTCCAAGGACGAGCTGAAGGCGCACCTGGAGTTCCTCGCCGAGGCTGAGAAGCGCGACCACCGCAAGCTCGGCAGCGAGCTGGACCTCTTCTCCATCCCCGAGCAGATCGGCTCCGGCCTCGCCGTCTTCCACCCCAGGGGCGGCATCATCCGCCGGGTCATGGAGGACTACTCGCGCCGCCGCCACGAGGAGGAGGGCTACGAGTTCGTCTACACCCCGCACGCGACGAAGGGCAAGCTCTTCGAGACCTCGGGCCACCTGGACTGGTACGCCGACGGCATGTACCCGCCCATGCAGCTCGACGAGGGCGTGGACTACTACCTCAAGCCCATGAACTGCCCGATGCACAACCTGATCTTCGACGCGCGGGGCCGGTCGTACCGTGAACTGCCCCTGCGCCTCTTCGAGTTCGGGACCGTGTACCGGTACGAGAAGTCCGGTGTCGTGCACGGCCTCACCCGGGCGCGCGGCTTCACCCAGGACGACGCGCACATCTACTGCACCCGCGAGCAGATGTCCGGGGAACTGGACAGCACGCTCACCTTCGTGCTGAACCTGCTGCGCGACTACGGTCTGACCGATTTCTACCTGGAGCTGTCCACCAAGGACCCGGAGAAGTTCGTCGGCTCCGACGAGGCATGGGAGGAGGCGACCGAGACGCTGCGCCAGGTCGCCGAGAAGCAGGGCCTGCCCCTCGTGCCCGACCCGGGCGGCGCCGCCTTCTACGGCCCGAAGATCTCCGTCCAGGCCAAGGACGCGATCGGCCGCACCTGGCAGATGTCGACCATCCAGCTCGACTTCAACCTGCCCGAGCGGTTCAACCTGGAGTACACCGGCCCGGACGGCTCCAAGCAGCGTCCGGTCATGATCCACCGGGCCCTGTTCGGCAGCATCGAGCGGTTCTTCGCGGTGCTCCTGGAGCACTACGCGGGCGCCTTCCCCGCCTGGCTGGCCCCCGTCCAGGCGCTCGGCATCCCGGTCGGCGACGCGCACGTCGAGTACCTGGAGAAGTTCGCCGCCGCGGCCCGGAAGAAGGGCCTGCGGGTCGAGGTGGACTCCTCCTCGGACCGTATGCAGAAGAAGATCAGGACGGCCCAGAAGCAGAAGGTCCCGTTCATGGTCATCGTCGGTGACGAGGACATGAACGCCGGCACCGTGTCCTTCCGCTACCGGGACGGCTCGCAGGAGAACGGCATCCCGTTCGACGAGGCCATCGCCAAGATCGTGAAGGTCGTGGAGGAGCGGACCCAGGTCTGATCCGCCCGGCCCGGGGGACCCCGGGAGTGAGCGTGACGCCGGCCGTCACGACCCGTCGTGGTCGTGACGGCCGGCGTCGTGTCCGGGGAGGGCCCCGGCGCCGGCCGCACGCCGGCGGCCTCCCGGACCGACACGCAGACGGCGTTGCCGTGACGCATGGTGAGGCACTAGGGTCAGCCAGGTGACTGCCGGGTCGGCCAGAGGCCATGCACGAGTGGGGCACCCGGCCTCGGCGTGAGCACGAGGCGGGTGAGAGCCCCGCCGTTTCTCCGCGTCCTCCCTCCCAGCGCCCGCACGCGGCGCTCCGCAGCGGATCCAAGACCGGAGAAACCCCCGTATGACACATGCTCAGCAGCGCCATGACGCCCCCGGATCGCCGACCACCGTCCAGCTGAACCACACCGCCGTCTACGCCACGGACCGACAACTGTCGGCCGGCTTCGTGGCGGCGATCCTGGGGCTGGAGACCGGCGCCCCCTTCGGGCCGTTCCTCCCCGTCGATCTGGGCAACGGCGTGACGCTCGACTACTACGAGAAGCGCGACGAGCCGATCCAGTCGCAGCACTACGCGTTCCTCGTGCCCGACGACCGGTTCGACGCCATGATCGCCCGCCTGGAGACGGCCGGGGTCACCTATTACGCCGACCCCCACCACACCGAACCCGGCCGGATCAACCGTCTGTTCGGCGGTCGCGGTGCCTACTTCGACGACCCGGACGGTCACAACATGGAGATCATGACCCGTCCCTACGTACGGCCGTAAGCGGCCTCGGGGAACATCGGTACAGCGGTTATCGGTGGCAAGGATCCCGGTCCAGGGGTGGCGCGAGTGCGCTGACCCGGTTCTCGTACTCGCGGCGTGCCTCGCGCCGGGCCGGGACAGCCGGGGCGCCTCGACCGCCGTCGAGCGTTGGGCAGCGGGCGAGGAGCCCGCGGTGTACGGCGGGGACGGCGGTGACGCGCAAGGTGCAGCCCTGGCCGCGCCGTACGGTCACCCCTTGACACGGTCGTCGCGGGCAAGGGCGGTGATCGAGTGGCCCTCCAGGTAAGCGGTGCGCACATCGGCGGTCTTGTCGGCCGTCACGGCGGGGCGGCGTCCGCCCTTGCCGCCCCTGGCCTCGGCGGCGCGCAGTCCGTCGCAGGCCAGTTCCCGCTGGAGTCCGCCGGCGGCGGCGAGGGTCTGCGCCATGAACTCCACGGCGGACAGCAGCTCGCCGGTGCGCGGGTGCGGGCGGTGAGGTCCATCGCGCAGAACGCGCCGTCGTGGATGCGCAGCGCCACTTGGTCGCGGTGGAAGACGCCGAGCACGTCGAGGATGTGGCCGGTGCCGCGTACGAGGCGGAACATCCCGGAGATGTGCACGGTGTCGCCCGGCTGCGCGTACGTGAGCACGTCGCGGAACTTCGGCCGCTGGAGCGGACGAAGGCGGCTGGAGGTGCCGCCGTCCTCCTCGAAGACGACCGGGTCCGCGATACCGGCCTCGTGAAGGACGAGGTTCTGCCGGGCGGTCGGTCGCTGGTCGGTCGAGACCCGCATGCGGAGCAGGTTCGCCACCAAGGGCCCCTTCCGTTCGGAGGATCGGACCCTGTCTGTCGTCGAACGATGCTTTTCCGGCAGGGGCTGGTGCAGGCCTATACGTCGGCGCCCCGCGGGCAGGGGGCGCCGGTGTGCATGTTGGATGAGGCGCCACCGATGACGGAGTCGAGCCTGTCCCGGGCGTGGATGAGGTCCGTGATGCGCCGGTCGAGGTGGTCACGTTCCGCGGCCAGGCGCTGGAGGAGGTCGGGGGTGGCCTTGCCGTCGATGACGCAGGGCGTCAGCTCGGCGATGGCCTTGCTGCTCAGTCCGGCGGCGTAGAGCTGGCGGATGAGGTGGATCCGGTCGACTGCATCTTCCGCGTAGTGGCGCTGGCCGCTGCCACTGCGTTCGGCGGTGAGCAGGTTCTGTTCCTCGTAGTAGCGCAGGGCTCGGGTGGTGACACCCGTGCGGCGCGCGAGTTCACCGATCCGCATTCCCGCCTCATCTCCTCCATGCGCTGTGCGGCCCGCACACTTGCCTTTGACGTCAACGTCAAGTTTTACGGTAGGTCATGCGCCCGCTGGCGGGCGAGCGGCGCCCGCGCCTTCGTCGACCGCGCCCCGCTCGACGAACGGGGCCGGGACACACTCGGCCGTCTCGACGCCGAACGCCTCCGCCATCTCCCCCGGCCCGTCACCTTCCGAAAGGCAGACACACGTATGACCATGTCCCCCAGGACCGGCCTCTCGGGGCCCCCTCTCACTTCGACCGTGTCCGTCAAGCCACTCGTGCTGAACGCACCGCAGCGCGGTGAGGACCTGCACGTCCGCGTCACCGCCCCCACCACCGGCACCAGCCTGCCCGTCGTGCTCTTCGCCCACGGCTTCGGCTCGAACCTGGACGGCTACGCCCCGCTGGTCGATCACTGGGCATCCGGCGGCTTCATCGTGATCCAGGCCACCCATGTGGACTCCGAGCGGCTCGGCCTCCCCGCCGATGACCCTCGCCGACCTCAGATGTGGCGCTACCGCGTACAGGACATGCGGCGCATCCTCGACGAGCTCACCACCCTGGAGGCGGCCGTGCCGGGCCTGCCGAGCCGCATGGATCGCAGCCGCGTCGTCGCGGCCGGGCACTCCTTCGGCGGCCAGACTGCCGGCATCCTGGTGGGCCTGCGCGTCAGGGACCCGCAGACCGGTGCCGCCGAGGACCTGGCTGACGCCCGGGTCATGGCCAGCGTCCAGCTGGCCACCGCCGGCCAGGGCGGCGACGAACTGACCCCCTTCGCCCACGACAACCTTCCCTGGCTGCGTGATCAGGACTTCTCCCACATCACCGCCCCTGGCCTCGTCGTCGCAGGAGATAAGGACGACCTTCCGCTCTCCACCCGGGGCCCGGCCTGGACGGCCGACCCCTATACCCTCAGCCGCGGCAACAAGAGCCTCCTGACCGTCCGCGGCGGTGAGCACTTCCTCGGTGGCATCTCCGGTTACCGAGCGGCGGAGACCACCGATGAGAACCCCGACCGTGTCGCCCTCGTCCAGCAGGTCACCCTCGCCTACCTGCGGCACGTCACCGGAATCGACCACACCTACTGGAACGACGCCCGGACCGTCCTCACGGGCAGCCACCCGCTGGGACACCTCGAATCCAAATAACCCCTGGCCACCCGCGGCCTCGCGTCCTCCTACCGCCTGGTCCATGACCGGAACACGTCGGTGGTCAGGTCCTGCTCCCGTCGGGCCCCTTCCTCAGCGGGCATGGACGGCCCCCGGAGGATCACCTTCCCGGGGGCCGTTGGTCGCTCTCCCGGGAGAACGTCTGCATCAGCCAGGACGAGAACGAGCCCGTCACCGCGCCGAGCAGGCCCAGCCCGCAGGCCATCATCCCGGTCGCGATCACCCGGCCGAGCGGGGTGACGGGGGTGATGTCGCCGTAGCCGACGGTGCTGAGGGTCGAGGCGGCCCACCACACCGCGTCCCCGAAGGTGCGCATGGTGCTGCCGGGCGCCCCGCGTTCCTGCTGGTACACCGCGAGGGCGCCGGCGAGGCCGAGCAGCAGCGTGGACAGGCTCGCGTACGCGATCACCCGCGCGTACAGGGACAGCCGGGGATCTCCCTGCCGGCGCTGGATGACGTCGTACAGCGGGACGATCCGCAGCGGGCGCAGCAACGGCAGCACCACCACGGCCGTGTGCAGCAGATGCGAGGTGGCGAAGCGCAGGAAGCGCTGCCCGCCGAGCCGCCAGCGCACCGCGTAGTCGACGGCGAACAGCACCCACAGGACGAGCATCACGACCCCGCACAGGTTGCGCCAGCCCCAGGGCAGGCTCACGGCCAGGACCCGGGTGGCATAGGCGGCCATGAAGACCAGGGACGCCAGGAACAAGGGGATCTCGGTGCGCTGCTCCCAGCGAACCATGGGGCTGTCGTCGTCCACCGGCCAAGCTTGGCCGGAGAACACTGCCCGGGTCCCCCGGCGACACGCCGGGATCGGACCAAGCCATATGCTGCCTAGCATGACGAGTGAGCCGGAACAGCAGATCGGAGTGGGGACGCAGGACGCGTTCCAGCGCCTGTGGACGCCCCACCGGATGGCCTACATCCAGGGCGAGAACAAGCCGAGCGGTCCGGGGGCCGACGACGGCTGTCCCTTCTGCTCCATCCCGGCGAAGTCGGACGAGGACGGGCTCGTCGTCCGGCGCGGAGAGCACGTGTACGCCGTCCTCAACCTGTACCCCTACACCGGCGGTCACCTGATGACCGTGCCGTACCGGCATGTGGCCGATTACACCGACCTGACCCCGGCGGAGACCGTCGAGCTGGCGGAGCTGACCAAGCAGGCGATGACGGCTCTGCGCACGGCGTCCGGCGCCCACGGGTTCAACATCGGCATGAACCAGGGCGCGGTGGCGGGCGCCGGTATCGCGGCCCATCTGCATCAGCACATCGTCCCCCGCTGGGGCGGCGACACCAACTTCATGCCGGTCGTGGGCCACACCAGGGTGCTGCCGCAGCTGCTGGCCGACACCCGCGGAATGCTCGCGCAGGCGTGGCCGGCCGGCTGATCCGCCCGGGCCGGCCGGGCCGGCGCGGGCCTACGCGTCGTACAGGTCGGCCTTCCGGGGCGTCGGGTCCTGGACGTTGCCGCTGAGGAACGCCGAGCGGGCACCGAACTTCTCCGTGTCCACGCCGTTCTCCCGCAACACCTTGATCGCGGCCGAGTGCACCACCCGCAGCACCGGTGTCGCCGCGCGCAGGGCGTCGTCGGCCATGAAGCGGTGGCGCCAGGGCTGATCGGCCCAGGCGTGCCGCAGGCCGAACGGCTCGGGCAGCCCGAGGGAGCCGCCGAGCCAGTTGAGCAGCGGCGGATACCACGTCAGCGGGGCGCGCACGGCGAGCCGGACGACCTCGTCGGTGCCGACCAGGGGCAGCTTGACCGTGCGGGTCTCCCAGGGCTTGAAGGACTTGGAGACCTCCTTGGCCGGCGCCTCCGGTTTCGTGGTGAACAGGGAGTTCACCGGTCCCAGCGCATGACCCGTGACCTCGATGCGCAGCGTCTCGTGCAGCACGGTGACGGTGATCAGCATCGTGATGACCAGCTGTCCGTCCCACAGCGTCCACTGCACGCCCAGATAGTGGCGGTCCCCGCTGCCGAACTGCTGCTTGTTGCAGATGTCCTGTATGGCGTGCGGTTTGATCTGGAAGGCCTCGACATCGGTGCCCTCGGGGCGGGAGACGGCCGTGGCCTTCTCACCGATCGGGGTGACGATCCAGTGCCGTACGGACGGCTTCGGGAAGCCGCCGGTGTTCAGCGGGCCGCGCTCCAGGAGGGCCAACTGATCGTGGATCGCGCGTATCACGTCCCAGCTGCGGAACGGGTGGATCTCCCGGGTGGGGTCGGCGGGCACGAGGTCCTCGGCGAGCTGCCACGAGCCCCAGCGGGTGCCCATGCCCAGTATGCCCTTGGGGCCGGCGTAGAAGACGGAGTTGGACCGCTGTTCCGCCCGGAGCCGGGCCAGGGACTGCCGCAGATCCTCGGCGGCGGTCTGGCCGGGGGCCCGGGGCACGGCCTCCGGGACCTTGGCGCCGACGCTGCTGCCGGACAGCAGCCCCGCCCACCGGCCCCGCAGGTCCTGGGCGGTGCGCTCACAGATCCGCTTGGCCCAGAACCAGCCCAGCACGGGCACGACGACGGTCGCGCGGGCGTACCAGGCCCAGAAGCCGGAGAACGGCATCTTGACCAGGAACAGCGCGGCGAGGATGCCGACGCCCAGCAGCAGCACGGTGCCCAGCGCCCCGGCCCGCCGGTCGTCACTGCGGGCGACGAGACCGCGGAGCTGGAAGACGAGCAGCCAGCAGAGCATGCCCGGCAGGAAGAGCAGGCCGCACACGACGGTGACGACGGTGAGCCGGTTGTCGCGCTCCCGGCGGATGTTGTTGGCGGCGAGGGCGTGTTCCACGACGAACTGGGGCTCGGAGCCGAAGGACTGGATGAGCGGCTTGCGGCCGGGACCCAGCATCCGGTCGACCACGGCACGCGAGAACGCCTCACCGAGATTCGGCCGGAACAGCTTCATCCTGCCGGCCTTCACGGCCGACTGGTGCCACTCGTTGTCGGCCTTCTTGATCTCCTCGACCGGGCTGTCCCGGTACGCCGCGGACGCCAGCGCGGAGGTCGCCGCCTGCCCCTCGTCGCCCGAGACGGGCACCTGGGGCCCGTCCCACTCCGTTCCAAACGACATTCCCGCCCCCATCGCCGCCGGTGTCGCTCCTGCGGCCTTCCCGACTTCCCTGCCCCGCACACCTGTTGGACCGCTCGTCGTGCCGGTACCGGACGAATGCCGGACGGCCGCGGCGCGACGTGCTCCGGTGATCAGCGTATCCGCCGGCACCGACAGCCCGCGGGCGGACGGCCGAAGCCGCCCGCCCGCACACCGGCGCCGGACCCTTCGCCTGCCGGACTACCCGTCGTCCCCCGCCTGTTCGCGGATCCGTTCGGCGATCTGCGGCGGCATCGGCTCGTGCCGGGCGTAGCTCCGGTCGAAGCGGGCCGTGCCGTGGGAGAGCGAGCGCAGGTCGACCGCGTACCGGCCGATCTCGAACTCCGGCACCTCGGCGCGGATCAGGGTCCGCCCCGAGCCGATCTGTTCGGTGCCCAGGAGCCGGCCGCGCCGGCCGGACAGGTCGCTCATCACGGCGCCCACGTAGTCGTCGCCGACCAGCACGGTGACCTCCGCGACCGGCTCCAGCAGATGGATCCGCGCCTCGGCCGCGGCCTCCCGCAGGGCGAGCGCGCCCGCTGTCTGGAAGGCGGCGTCGGAGGAGTCCACCGAGTGCGCCTTGCCGTCCACCAGCGTGACCCGCACGTCGACGAGCGGATAACCGGCCGCGACGCCCTTGGCGGCCTGGGCCCGCACGCCCTTCTCGACGGACGGGACGAACTGCCGGGGCACCGCGCCGCCGACGACCTTGTCCACGAACTCGATGCCCGAGCCGCCCGGCAGCGGCTCCACCTCGATCTCGCAGATCGCGAACTGGCCGTGCCCGCCGGACTGCTTGACGTGCCGGCCGCGCCCGGCGGCCCGGTCCGCGAACGTCTCGCGCAGGGACACCCGGTGCGGTACGACGTCGACCTGGACGCCGTAGCGGCTGCGCAGCCGTTCCAGGGCGACGTCGGCGTGGGCCTCGCCCAGGCACCACAGGACGATCTGGTGGGTGTCCTGGTTGTGCTCCAGGCGCATGGTCGGGTCCTCGGCGACCAGCCGGGCCAGCCCCTGGGAGAGCTTGTCCTCGTCGGCCTTGCTGTGCGCCTGGATGGCGAGCGGCAGCAGCGGGTCCGGCATCTGCCAGGGCTGCATCAGCAGCGGATCGTCCTTGCCGGAGAGCGTGTCGCCGGTCTCGGCGCGGCCGAGCCTGGCCACGCACACCAGGTCGCCGGCGACGGCATGGGTCACCGGGCGCTGCTGCCGGCCGAAGGGCATGGACAGGGCACCGGTCTTCTCGTCGACGTCGTGGTCCTCGTGGCCGCGGTCGGCGAGGCCGTGCCCGGAGACGTGCACGGGCTCGTCGGGACGCAGGGTGCCGGAGAAGACGCGGACCAGCGAGATCCGGCCGACGTAGGGGTCGGACGAGGTCTTGACGACCTCGGCGACCAGCGGGCCGTCCGTGTCGCACGGCTTCAGCTCGCGCGGCTCTCCGTCGACGGTGGTGACGCCGGGCAGGGGGTGTTCGAACGGGGTCGGGAAGCCGCCGGTGATGAGCTGGAGCAGCTCGACCGTGCCGAGGCCCTGCCGGGCGCCCTCGGCGGCGGGGGCCGCGGCCAGGACGGGGAAGAAGCTGCCGCGGGCGACGGCCCGCTCCAGGTCCTGGACCAGTGTCTTGGTGTCGACCTGCTCGCCGCCCAGATAGCGGTCCATGAGGGTCTCGTCCTCGCTCTCCGAGATGATCCCCTCGATGAGCCGGTCACGGGCCTCCTCGATGTCCGGCAGCTGGTCCTCGCCGGGCTCGGACTCCTTGCGCTCCCCGGACGCGTAGTCGAACAGTTTCTTCGACAGCAGCCCGACCAGCCCGGTCACGGGCGCGTGCCCGTCGGGGCTCTCGGGACCGCGCAGCGGCAGGTACAGGGGCAGTACGGCGTCGGGATCGTCGCCGCCGAAGGCCTCCGCGCAGATCCGGGTCATCTCCTCGAAGTCCGCGCGCGCGGCCTCCAGATGCGTGACCACGATCGCGCGGGGCATGCCGACGGCCGCGCACTCCTCCCACACCATCCGGGTCGTGCCGTCGACGCCGTCCGAGGCGGAGACGACGAAGAGGGCCGCGTCCGCGGCGCGCAGACCGGCCCGCAGCTCCCCGACGAAGTCGGCGTATCCGGGGGTGTCCAGCAGGTTGACCTTGATGCCGTCCCAGGCGACCGGCACCAGGGAGAGCTGGACCGAGCGCTGCTGGCGGTGCTCGATGTCGTCGTAGTCGGAGACGGTGCCGCCGTCCTCCACGCGGCCCGCGCGGTTCACCGCCCCCGCGGTCAGTGCGAGGGCCTCGACCAGGGTCGTCTTGCCCGAGCCCGAGTGGCCGACCAGCACCACGTTCCGTACGGACGCGGGCCGGTCGGCCGTCAGAGCCCTGCCGGCGGCCCCGGGGTGGTGTGTCTGTGCCTTGTCGCCCATGATCCTGCCTCCCGTGCACGGTGAGGTCACTGTGGGCGCGGACGTACCGCATCCGCGTGCTGGGGCGGTTGTGGCGACGCCCGCGGTCATTCGAGCTTT
The DNA here is from genome assembly GCF_043195475.1 of Streptomyces sp. Y20. Classification (NCBI taxonomy): domain Bacteria; kingdom Bacillati; phylum Actinomycetota; class Actinomycetes; order Kitasatosporales; family Streptomycetaceae; genus Streptomyces; species Streptomyces sp. Y20. The sequence continues at coordinate 886,998 of NZ_JBIDDP010000001.1, read as the reverse complement.
CCACTCCCGTCACGCCGCGTCCATACGAAGGGCTACGAAGGGTGCGTACGGGACATCGAACGCGTCACGAACGCCCCGCGCGCGGGGGCGTGCACCGCTTCCCGGCGCGGCTGCGGGTGCCCGCCCGCCACGCGCGCGCGTGCCTGGCTACGATGGGCCAGCCGGCGGCCACCAGGGGCCGCGGCGACACCGACCGTCGGGAAGGCCATGCTGAACAAGTACGCGCGTGCATTTTTCACGCGTGTCCTCACACCGTTCGCCGCGTTTCTCATCCGCCGGGGCGTGAGCCCCGACACGGTCACCCTCCTCGGCACGGCCGGTGTGGTCGCGGGCGCGCTGGTCTTCTACCCCCGGGGCGAGTTCTTCTGGGGCACGATCGTGATCACCCTGTTCGTCTTCTCCGACCTGGTCGACGGCAACATGGCCCGCCAGCTGGGCCGTTCCAGCCGCTGGGGCGCCTTCCTCGACTCCACCCTGGACCGGGTCGCCGACGGCGCGATCTTCGGCGGGTTCGCGCTCTGGTACGCGGGCCACGGCGACGACAACATGCTGTGCGCGGTGTCGATCTTCTGCCTGGCCAGCGGACAGGTCGTGTCGTACACCAAGGCGCGCGGCGAGTCGATCGGGCTGCCGGTCGCCGTCAACGGGCTCGTCGAGCGCGCCGAGCGGCTGGTGATCTCGCTGGTCGCGGCCGGTTTGGCGGGCCTGCACAAGTTCGGCGTGCCGGGCATCCAGTGGCTGCTGCCGATCGCCCTGTGGGTCGTCGCCGTCGGCAGCCTCGTCACCCTGGTCCAGCGGGTCGTCACCGTGCGCCGCGAGTCCGCCGAGGCGGAGGCGGCCACTCGGCCGACCGCGGGCGAGGCGGCCCAGTGAGCGCCGCCGACCGGTTCACCGACACGCTGTACGGCGCCGGCTGGAGCACCGTCAAGAAGCTCCCCGAGCCCGTCGCGGCGCGCCTGGGCCGGACCATCGCCGACCTCGCCTGGAAACGGCGCGGCAAGGGCGTTCAGCGCCTGGAGTCCAACTACGCGCGCGTGGTGCCCGGCGCGAGCCCCGAGCGGCTCGCCGAACTGTCCCGCGCGGGCATGCGGTCCTACCTGCGCTACTGGATGGAGTCCTTCCGGCTGCCGGCCTGGAGCGCCGAGCGGGTCAGGTCGGCTTTCGACCCCAAGGACCTGCACCACCTGACCGACGGCCTGGCCGCCGGCCGGGGCGTGGTCCTCGCGCTGCCCCACCTGGCCAACTGGGACCTGGCCGGCGCCTGGGTCACCACCGCCCTTCGGACGCCGTTCACGACGGTCGCCGAACGCCTCAGGCCCGAGACGCTCTACGACCGCTTCGTCGCCTACCGCGAGGGTCTCGGCATGGAGGTCCTGCCGCACAGCGGCGGCTCCGCCTTCGGCACCCTGGCCCGCAGGCTGCGTGACGGCGGGCTGGTCTGCCTGGTCGCCGACCGCGACCTGTCCGCCTCCGGTGTCGAGGTCGACTTCTTCGGCGAGCGGGCCCGCATGCCCGCGGGCCCCGCCCTGCTCGCCCAGCAGACGGGCGCGCTGCTGCTGCCCGTCACCCTCTGGTACGACGACTCGCCCGTCATGCGGGGCCGGGTGCATCCGCCCGTCGAGGTCCCCGCGTCCGGCACGCGCGCCGAGAGGACGGCCGTCATGACGCAGGCGCTGGCCGACGCCTTCGCCGGCGGGATCGCCGACCACCCCGCGGACTGGCACATGCTCCAGCGCCTGTGGCTCGCCGACCTCAACCCCGCGAAGGGACCCGCGTGAGAATCGGGATCGTCTGCCCGTACTCCTGGGACGTGCCCGGTGGCGTCCAGTTCCACATCCGCGACCTCGCCGAGTACTTCCTCCGCCTCGGCCACGAGGTGTCCGTCCTCGCCCCGGCCGACGACGACACCCCGCTGCCGCCCTACGTCGTCTCCGCCGGCCGCGCCGTCCCGGTGCCGTACAACGGCTCGGTGGCCCGGCTGAACTTCGGGTTCCTGTCGGCCGCGCGGGTGCGGCGCTGGCTGCACGACGGCAAGTTCGACGTGGTCCACATCCACGAGCCGACCTCGCCCTCGCTCGGCCTGCTGACCTGCTGGGCGGCGTCCGGCCCGATCGTGGCCACCTTCCACACCTCCAATCCGCGCTCGCGCGCGATGATCGCCGCCTACGCGATCCTCCAGGCCGCCCTGGAGAAGATCAGCGCGCGGATCGCGGTGAGCGAGTACGCCCGCCGCACCCTCGTCGAGCACCTGGGCGGGGACGCGGTGGTCATCCCCAACGGCGTCGACGTCGACTTCTTCGCCAAGGCCGACCCCGACCCGCGGTGGCAGGGCGGGACCATCGGCTTCATCGGCCGCATCGACGAGCCCCGCAAGGGCCTGCCGGTGCTGATGAAGGCCCTGCCGCACATCATGGCCGCCCGGCCGGGCACGCGGCTGCTGGTGGCGGGCCGGGGCGACGAGGAGGCGGCCGTCGAGGACCTGCCGAAGGAGCTGCGCTCGCGCGTCGAGTTCCTCGGCATGATCAGCGACGAGGACAAGGCGCGCCTGCTGCGCAGCGTCGACCTGTACGTCGCGCCCAACACCGGCGGCGAGAGCTTCGGCATCATCCTCGTCGAGGCGATGTCCGCGGGCGCCCCCGTCCTCGCGTCCGACCTGGACGCCTTCGTACAGGTCCTCGACCAGGGCGAGGCCGGCGAGATCTTCGCCAACGAGAACGCGACCGCGTTGGCGGAGGCGGCCGTACGGCTGCTGGCGGACCCGGCGCGCCGGACCCTGCTGCGCGAGCGCGGCAGCGCCCACGTGCGGCGGTTCGACTGGTCCACGGTCGGCGCGGACATCCTGTCCGTCTACGAGACGGTGACGGCCGGCGCGGCCGCGGTCGCCGCGGACGAGCGGACGACGGGCCTGCGGGCCCGCTTCGGCCTGACCCGCGACTTGAGCGGGAACACCCGCGAACAGCCGACGGCTCAGGGACTGGGGGACTGAGGCCGGGGCCGTGCACCCGGGCTCGGTGACCGGGCAGGGCAGCGACGCTCCCGGATCCCGGGACCGAAGCGGGGGCGCGCGGAGCGGTGCCCGACCGCGACCGGCGTCCGGCTGGGGGCGCGGTGGTGCGGGTCGCTGAGGGCCTTCGGGTTGCGGTGCGGGCGGTTGCGGGGACCGGAGCGGGAGGGGCCGGGGCGGTGGGCGGGTCGCCGGCGGGTTCGTGAGGTGGGGTGACGGCCTTCGAGCTGCGGACGGCGGGCCGGAGGCAGGGGTGCCGGGGGTCAGCGGCCGACCGCGCCGGGTTCCCGGTCCGGGCGGTGCGGCCGGCGGCCCCCGGGCACCGGGCCGGCGGTCTCCCCGGAGTGCGGCGGAGTCGTTCCGGAGCAGCCGATAGCCTTCCGCCGTGACCGTAACCCTCATCTGGATCCTCCTCGCGCTCGTCGCCGTCGGCGGGTACCTGAGCTGGACGGCCGGGCGGCTCGACCGGCTGCACGTACGGATGGACGCCACCCGGGCCGCCCTCGACGCCCAGCTGCTGCGACGGGCCTCCGTGGCGCAGGAGCTGGCCACCTCGGGCGTCCTGGACCCGGCGGCCTCGATCGTGCTGTACGAGGCCGCGCACGCCGCCCGGCAGGCCGAGGAGGAGCACCGGGAGGTCGCCGAGAGCGAGCTGAGCCAGGCACTGCGCGCGGTCTTCGCGCATCCGGCGCAGGTGGAGGCCGTACGGGCGGCGCCGGGCGGCGAGGAGGCGGCCAGGGAGCTGGCGGAGGCCGTCCGCCGGGTGCCGATGGCCCGCCGCTTCCACAACGACGCCGTGGGGGCGGCGCGCAGGCTGCGGGAACACCGTAAGGTGCGCTGGTTCCGGCTGGCCGGCCACGCCCCGTTCCCGCTGGCCGTCGAGATGGACGACGAGCCGCCCGCGGCGCTGGTGGAACGGGTCACCTGACCGCCCGCCGACGGCCCGGTGAACCAAAACGATCCACCGGCTTGCCATTGGCCCTTGCTGTGGACTGGTCCGTTCGCGTTTCCTCAGCGGTGCAGAAGCCTTCTTTCCCATCAGTGAGGTCACCCGTGTCCACCATCGACAACCAGGCTCCCGAGACCGGCACCGCACGCGTGAAGCGCGGCATGGCCGAGCAGCTCAAGGGCGGCGTGATCATGGACGTCGTCACGCCGGAGCAGGCGAAGATCGCCGAGGACGCGGGCGCCGTCGCGGTCATGGCCCTGGAGCGGGTCCCCGCGGACATCCGCAAGGACGGCGGTGTGGCCCGCATGTCCGACCCGGACATGATCGAGGGCATCATCGACGCCGTCTCGATCCCGGTCATGGCCAAGTCCCGCATCGGCCACTTCGTCGAGGCCCAGGTCCTCCAGTCCCTCGGCGTCGACTACATCGACGAGTCCGAGGTGCTGACCCCGGCCGACGAGGTCAACCACTCCGACAAGTGGTCGTTCACCACCCCCTTCGTGTGCGGTGCGACCAACCTGGGCGAGGCACTGCGCCGCATCGCCGAGGGCGCCGCGATGATCCGCTCCAAGGGCGAGGCCGGCACCGGCAACGTCGTCGAGGCCGTCCGCCACCTGCGCCAGATCAAGAACGAGATCGCCCGGCTGCGCGGCTACGACAACCACGAGCTGTACGCGGCGGCCAAGGAGCTGCGCGCCCCGTACGAGCTGGTCAAGGAGGTCGCCGAGCTGGGCAAGCTCCCGGTGGTCCTGTTCTCCGCCGGCGGAGTCGCCACCCCGGCCGACGCCGCTCTGATGCGCCAGCTCGGTGCCGAGGGCGTGTTCGTCGGCTCCGGCATCTTCAAGTCGGGCGACCCGGCCAAGCGCGCCGCCGCCATCGTGAAGGCCACCACCTTCTACGACGACCCGAAGATCATCGCGGACGCGTCCCGCAACCTGGGCGAGGCCATGGTCGGCATCAACTGCGACACCCTCCCCGAGACCGAGCGCTACGCGAACCGCGGCTGGTAAGGCACCGGAACACATGAACACCCCCGTCATAGGCGTCCTGGCCCTCCAGGGCGACGTACGGGAGCACCTCATCGCCCTGGCCGCGGCGGACGCCGTGGCCAGGCCGGTGCGGCGCCCCGAGGAACTCGCCGAGGTCGACGGCCTCGTGCTGCCCGGCGGCGAGTCCACCACCATCTCCAAGCTGGCCGTCCTCTTCGGAGTGATGGAACCGCTCCGCGCGCGCGTGCGCGCCGGCCTGCCCGTCTACGGCACCTGCGCCGGCATGATCCTGCTCGCCGACAAGATCCTCGACCCGCGCTCGGGCCAGGAGACCATCGGCGGCATCGACATGATCGTGCGCCGCAACGCCTTCGGGCGGCAGAACGAGTCGTTCGAGGCCGCGGTCGACGTGCGGGGCGTCGCGGGCGATCCTGTGGAGGGCGTCTTCATCCGCGCGCCCTGGGTGGAGTCCGTGGGCGCCGGCGCCGAGGTGCTGGCCGAGCACGAGGGCCACATCGTCGCGGTGCGCCAGGGCAACGTGCTCGCCACCTCCTTCCACCCGGAGCTGACCGGCGACCACCGCGTGCACTCCCTGTTCGTCGACATGGTGCGCGCCGATCGGACACCGGAGTCCTTGTAGGATCTCTGCCGTTCGTACAGAGATGGGTTACGCGAAGGAGACAGGCAGATGTCCGGCCACTCTAAATGGGCCACGACGAAGCACAAGAAGGCCGTGATCGACGCCAAGCGCGGCAAGCTCTTCGCGAAGCTGATCAAGAACATCGAGGTCGCCTCGCGGACGGGCGGCGCCGACCCGGACGGCAACCCGACGCTGTACGACGCCATCCAGAAGGCGAAGAAGTCGTCGGTCCCGAACAAGAACATCGACTCCGCGGTCAAGCGCGGCGCGGGTCTCGAGGCCGGCGGCGCCGAGTACGAGACGATCATGTACGAGGGCTACGGACCCAACGGTGTCGCGGTGCTCATCGAGTGCCTCACCGACAACCGCAACCGCGCCGCCTCCGAGGTCCGCGTCGCCATGACCCGCAACGGCGGCTCCATGGCGGACCCGGGTTCGGTGTCGTACCTGTTCAACCGCAAGGGCGTGGTGATCGTCCCCAAGGGTGAGCTGTCCGAGGACGACGTGCTCGGCGCGGTGCTCGACGCCGGCGCCGAGGAGGTCAACGACCTCGGCGAGACCTTCGAGGTCATCAGCGAGGCCACCGACATGGTCGCGGTCCGCACCGCCCTCCAGGACGCCGGGATCGACTACGACTCCGCCGAGGCCAACTTCGTCCCCACCATGCAGGTCGAGCTGGACGAGGACGGCGCGCGGAAGATCTTCAAGCTCATCGACGCGCTGGAGGACAGCGACGACGTGCAGAACGTCTTCGCCAACTTCGATGTGAGCGACGAGATCATGGAGAAGGTCGACGCGTAGCGCGCACGGCTGATCACGGCCGACGGGACATCCCCCGTCGGCCCGTCGCGTTGCCGGGCGCGGGCTGCCCGGGCGCTGGTGCGGGGCGTTGTCGGTGGCACCCGATAGCCTGCACGAACAGGCCGTCGAAGGGAGGGGGCGCGGTGCGCGTACTGGGGGTGGACCCCGGGCTGACCCGGTGTGGCGTCGGTGTCGTGGAGGGGGTCGCGGGCCGCCCGCTGACGATGCTCGGCGTCGGCGTCGTACGGACACCCGCGGACGCCGACCTCAGCCACCGGCTGCTCGGTGTCGAGCAGGGCATCGAGCAGTGGCTGGACGAACACCGGCCCGAGTGCGTCGCCGTGGAGCGCGTCTTCAGCCAGCACAACGTGCGCACGGTCATGGGCACCGCCCAGGCCAGCGCCGTCGCCATGCTGTGCGCCGCCCGGCGCGGCATCCCCGTCGCCCTGCACACACCCAGCGAGGTCAAGGCCGCCGTCACCGGCAGCGGTCGTGCCGACAAGGCACAGGTGGGCGCCATGGTCACCCGGCTGCTCAGGCTGTCGGCGCCGCCCAGACCCGCCGACGCCGCCGACGCCCTCGCGCTCGCCATCTGCCACATCTGGCGCGCCCCCGCGCAGAACCGGCTCCAGCAGGCCGTCGCCCTGCACACCGCCCACGCAACGAAAGGCCGTACGGCATGATCGCCTTCGTCAGCGGCACGGTCGCCGCACTCGCCCCCGACGCAGCGGTCGTCGAGGTCGGGGGCGTCGGCATGGCCGTCCAGTGCACGCCGAACACGCTCTCGACCCTCCGGACCGGCCAGCCGGCCAGACTGCACACCTCCCTCGTCGTCCGCGAGGACTCGCTCACCCTCTACGGCTTCGCCGACGAGGACGAACGCCAGACCTTCGAGCTGCTCCAGACCGCGAGCGGGGTCGGCCCCCGCCTCGCCCAGGCGATGCTCGCCGTGCACACCCCGGACGCCCTGCGCCGCGCGGTCGCGGGCGGCGACGAGAAGGCCCTCACGGCCGTTCCCGGCATCGGCAGGAAGGGCGCGCAGAAGCTGCTGCTGGAGTTCAAGGACCGGCTCGGCGCGCCGGTCGGCGCCCCCGCCGTCGGCGCGCCCGCCGGCCAGGGCTGGCGCGACCAGCTGCACGCGGCTCTGCTCGGCCTCGGCTACGCCACCCGCGAGGCCGACGAGGCGGTCGCCGCCGTCGCCCCCCAGGCCGAGGCCGCCGAGGGCACCCCCGAGGTGGGCCGGCTGCTGAAGGCCGCCCTCCAGACGCTGAACCGAGCCCGCTGACCGAGACCGTCGTAAGGCACACACATGAACTGGGACGATCCGACCGGCACCCCCGCCCCCGACCGGCTGGTGGGCCCGGTCGCCGACGGGGAGGACCAGGCCGTCGAGGCCGCCCTGCGCCCCAAGGACCTCGGTGAGTTCATCGGCCAGGAGAAGGTCCGCGAACAGCTCGACCTGGTGCTGCGCGCCGCACGCGCGCGCGGCGCGACCGCCGACCACGTGCTGCTCTCCGGCGCGCCCGGCCTGGGCAAGACCACCCTGTCGATGATCATCGCGGCCGAGATGGGCGCCCCCATCCGCATCACCTCGGGCCCCGCCATCCAGCACGCAGGCGACCTCGCCGCGATCCTGTCCTCGCTCCAGGAGGGCGAGGTGCTCTTCCTCGACGAGATCCACCGCATGTCCCGGCCCGCCGAGGAGATGCTGTACATGGCCATGGAGGACTTCCGCGTCGACGTCATCGTCGGCAAGGGCCCCGGCGCCACCGCGATCCCGCTGGAACTGCCCCCCTTCACCCTGGTCGGCGCCACGACACGCGCGGGCCTGCTGCCGCCCCCGCTGCGCGACCGCTTCGGTTTCACCGCGCACATGGAGTTCTACGAGCCGCACGAACTCGAACGCGTCGTGCACCGCTCGGCGCACCTGCTGGACGTCGAGATCGACCCGGCCGGCGCCGCGGAGATCGCCGGCCGCTCCCGTGGCACGCCCCGCATCGCCAACCGCTTGCTGCGCCGCGTCCGCGACTACGCGCAGGTCAAGGCCGACGGCGTCGTCACCCGCGACATCGCCGCCGCCGCCCTCGCGGTGTACGAGGTCGACGCGCGCGGCCTGGACCGGCTCGACCGCGCCGTCCTGCAGGCCCTGCTGAAGCTGTTCGGCGGCGGCCCGGTCGGCCTGTCGACCCTCGCGGTCGCGGTGGGGGAGGAGCGGGAGACGGTGGAGGAGGTCGCCGAACCGTTCCTGGTCCGGGAGGGCCTGCTCGCCCGGACCCCGCGCGGCCGGGTCGCCACCCCCGCCGCCTGGGCCCACCTCGGTCTCACCCCGCCCCGCTCGGCTCCCGGCGGCGCCGGGGGAGGCGCACAGCCGGACCTGTTCGGGGCGTGACGGCGGTCTGATGCCCGCCCGGGGGCGGCCGGGTGACCGCCCGGCGGCCACGTGATGCCGAGGTGACAGCGGGGACATTGGCCTCGGCAGGAACCCAGGTGCCATGCTGAGCGTTGTTCCATGCGCGCGGACTCGCTTAGACTCCGCCGATGCCGCCCTTGCGGGTGGCGCCGACCACACCCCCGTCCCAATGGCCGCTGTCCGTCGCGGTCGCGCGAAGGAAACCCCGTCCCGTGAATACCTTGACCCTTCTCCCCTTCATCGTGCTCATCGCGGCCATGTTCCTGATGACCCGCTCGGCCAAGAAGAAGCAGCAGCAGGCCGCCCAGATGCGGAACGAGATGCAGCCCGGCTCCGGTGTCCGCACGATTGGGGGAATCTACGCGACGGTCAAGGAAGTCAACGAGGAGACGGTCCTCCTCGACGCCGGCCCCGGCGTGGACCTGCTGTTCGCGAAGAACGCCATCGGCGCCGTCCTCTCCGACGACGAGTACAACCGCATCGTCCACGGCGTCGAGCACGACCTGAAGTCCGACGCCGCCGTCGTTCCGGACGACGCGTCCTCTCTCACCGAGACCGACGAGACCGACGGGCCCGCCGCTGCCGCCGCCTCCGACGAAAAGATCGACCTCGGTAAGAAGGACGCCGCCGAGCGCGGGGACGACGCCATCCGGGCTGCCGAGGACAGGGCCCAGGCCGCCGAGGCCAGGACGGAAGACGAGCCGAAGAAGACCGACGGCGACTCCGGCACGAAGTAGTCACGCCCCGGGACGCGCGGCGGGGGCACCACCAGCCCCGCCCCGCGCACCCCGGGCACGGCTGTCTCGCACGGGAGCCCGACACCATGTCATGGCCGACCGCGCCGACCGGGCGCGGGGCGGCCCGAGAGGGAGTACGAGAAGGTGGCAGCACCTAAGAGGGGCCGGAGCGCGAGCGCCCAGAGCAAGCCAGGGCGCTCGCTGGCCCTCATCCTGATCGCCATCGTGGCGCTCACCGGAGGGATGTTCGCCTCCGGGCACACCACTCCGCGTCTCGGTATCGACCTCGCCGGTGGTACGAGCATCACGCTCAAGGCGAAGGCCGACCAGGGGTCCGCGATCAACAAGGCCAACATGGACACCGCGGTCGACATCATGAACCGCCGTGTCAACGGCCTCGGCGTCTCCGAGGCGGAGGTGCAGACCCAGGGGACCGACAACATCATCGTCAACATCCCCAAGGGCACCAACTCCGCGGAGGCCCAGCAGCAGGTCGGCACCACCGCCAAGCTGTACTTCCGCCCGGTCCTGGCCAGCGAGCCCAGCGGCGCCGCCGCGCAGAGCCCCTCGCCGAGCGCCTCCTCCAGCGGCGGCTCCTCGCCCAAGCCGGGCGCGAGCCCCTCGGGCAGCGCCTCCCCGCAGCGGGCGACGTCCGGCTCGGCGTCCCCCACGGGCACCGCGACCTCCCAGGGCCGCCCCGTCACCGACGCGCTCAAGGCCGGCTCCACCCCCTCGCCGAGCGGCTCCGCCTCCGGCAGCGCCAAGCCGTCCACCACACCCTCGGCCCCGTCGAGCGGCAAGCCCTCCGGCGACACCGCCCTCCAGGCCCGCTACGCGGCCCTGAACTGCGCCAAGCCCGCCGACCGCGCCAACGCCGGCAAGAACGCCAAGCCCGGCCAGCCCACCGTGGCCTGCGGCGAGAACGACGGCGCGTGGTTCAAGTACCTGCTCGGTCCGGCCGCCGTGGACGGCACCGAGGTGAAGAAGGCGCAGGCCGTCTTCGACACCCAGGGCGCCGCCGGCTGGCAGGTCCAGATGACCTTCACCTCCGGCGGTGGCAAGAAGTTCGCGGACATCACCGGCGAGCTGGCCAAGAACCAGTCCCCGCAGAACGAGTTCGGCATCGTCCTGGACGGCGAGGTCGTCTCCAGCCCGTTCGTGCAGCGAGCCATCACCGGCGGCCAGGCGGAGATCTCCGGCAGCTTCAAGCAGGAGGAGGCCCAGAACCTCGCCAACATGCTGTCGTACGGCGCCCTCCCGCTCTCCTTCCGCGAGGAGTCCGTCACCACCGTCACCGCCGCGCTCGGCGGTGAGCAGCTGCGTGCCGGCCTGCTCGCCGGCGCGATCGGTCTCGCGCTGGTCGTGATCTACCTGGTGGTGTACTACCGCGGCCTGTCCCTCGTGGCCATGGCGTCCCTGGTGGTCTCCGCGATCCTCACCTACCTGATCATGACGCTGCTCGGCCCGGCCATCGGCTTCGCGCTGAACCTGCCCGCGGTCTGCGGTGCCATCGTCGCGATCGGTATCACCGCGGACTCGTTCATCGTGTACTTCGAGCGCATTCGTGACGAGATCCGCGAGGGCCGCTCGCTGCGCCCCGCCGTGGAGCGGGCCTGGCCGCGCGCCCGGCGCACCATCCTCGTCTCGGACTTCGTGTCGTTCCTCGCCGCCGCGGTGCTGTTCATCGTCACCGTCGGCAAGGTGCAGGGCTTCGCCTTCACCCTCGGTCTGACCACCCTGCTCGACGTGGTCGTCGTCTTCCTCTTCACCAAGCCGCTCATGACGCTGCTCGCCCGCCGCAAGTTCTTCGCCGACGGCCACAAGTGGTCCGGACTCGACCCGAAGGGCCTGGGCGCCAAGCCGCCGCTGCGCCGTACCCGCCGTTCCGCCGGTCCCGCCGGCCCTGTCGACCCGAAGGAGGCATGAGCGATGTCGAAACTCGGCAACCTCGGCGCTCGACTGCACCGCGGCGAGATCAGCTACGACTTCGTCGGCAAGCGCAAGATCTGGTACGGCGTCTCGATCCTGATCACCATCACGGCCATCCTCGGCCTGGCGGTGCGCGGCCTGAACATGGGCATCGAGTTCCAGGGCGGCGCGGTCTTCACCACGCCGACCAAGATGAGCACCTCGGTGGCCCAGGCCGAGGAGTACGCCAAGGACGCCGCCGGCCATGAGGCGATCGTCCAGAAGCTCGGCAACGGCAGCCTGCGCATCCAGATCGCCGGTATCGAGACCGACCAGTCCGACCGGATCAAGAAGGATCTGGCGAAGGACCTGAACCTCGACCCCGAGAAGCTCGCCGCCGACCTGGTCGGCCCGAGCTGGGGCGAGCAGATCGCCAACAAGGCCTGGGAGGGCCTGGCGATCTTCATGGTGCTCGTCGTGATCTACCTGGCCATCGCCTTCGAGTGGCGCATGGCCATCGCGGCGCTGGTCGCGCTGATCCACGACATCACCATCACGACCGGTATCTACGCCCTGGTCGGCTTCGAGGTCACGCCCGGCACCGTCATCGGCCTGCTGACCATCCTCGGCTACTCGCTCTACGACACGGTCGTCGTCTTCGACAGCCTCAAGGAGCAGACCAAGGACATCACCAAGCAGACCCGCTGGACCTACAGCGACATCGCCAACCGCTCGATCAACGGCACCCTGGTCCGCTCCATCAACACCACGGTCGTCGCCCTGCTGCCGGTGGCCGGTCTGCTCTTCATCGGCGGCGGCTTCCTCGGCGCGGGCACGCTCAACGACATCTCGCTGTCGCTGTTCGTCGGTCTCGCGGCCGGTGCCTACTCCTCGATCTTCATCGCCACCCCGCTCGTCGCCGACCTCAAGGAGCGCGAGCCGGCGATGAAGGCCCTCACCAAGCGGGTCCTGGCCAAGCGCGCCCAGGCCGCGGCCGGCGGGGACTCCGCGGAGTCGCCCGCCACCCCGGACGACGACGCCGACGGCGCCGCCCCGGCCGTGGTGGGTCCGCGCCACCAGCCCGAGTCGCGCGGCCGGGGCCGCGGCCGGACCCCGGGGAAGCGCCCATGACCGAGCTCGCGGACATCTCGACGCTGCTGCTCAGCCGCATCCGTGACGTCGCCGACTACCCGGAGCCGGGCGTGATGTTCAAGGACATCACCCCGCTCCTGGCCGACCCGGCGGCCTTCGCGGCGCTCACCGACGCCCTCGCCGGTATCGCCGCCGCCACCGGCGCGACCAAGGTCATCGGCCTGGAGGCCCGCGGCTTCATCCTCGGCGCCCCGGTCGCCGTCCGCGCGGGACTGGGCTTCATCCCCGTCCGCAAGGCCGGCAAGCTGCCGGGAGCCACCCTGCGCCAGGCCTACGACCTGGAGTACGGCTCGGCCGAGATCGAGGTGCACGCCGAGGACCTGGCCTCCGGGGACCGCGTCCTGATCGTGGACGACGTCCTGGCCACCGGCGGCACCGCCGAGGCCGCGGTCCAGCTCGTCCACCGCGCCGGCGCCGAGGTCTGCGGGGTCGCCGTGCTGATGGAGCTGGGCTTCCTCGACGGCCGCGCCCGCCTGGAGCCGGCTCTGGGCGGCGCGCCGGTGGAGGCGCTCCTCAGGATCTGATCGGCCCGCACACCGAACGGCCGCCCCGGTGCCACCGGGGCGGCCGTCGCCGTCCCCGGCCCGGCACGCACCGGCGCAGACTGCCCGGGAACGGCCGTGGAATCGCGTGGGGGCTCCGTCCGTCGCACGTGCAGACGGTCCTCACAGCGGCCTGGAGGCGATGACCGGGCGCGGGATGGCTACCATGGGATGTCCGGAGCCTGACCGGGGGACCCGGATCGCGCACGAGGAGTCCTCTTGCCAGACGAGGCCCAGCCACTGACCGCCGCCAAGCCCGAGCCCGCCTCGGCACCCGCGGCGAAGCCCGCGCCGAACGCGTCCCAGGTGCAGAACGACACCCGTGGACGGGTCGAGCACGCCCAGTCCGCGCCCGTCGAGAAGAGCGCCGAGGCCTCGCGTCCCAAGCCCGCCCCCGCGGAGCGCCCGGCACAGCCGCCGGTCGTGCGCCAGCCCCCCACCCCGTCGGCGCGCACCGGCTCCTCCAACCGCGTCCGGGCCCGCCTGGCCCGCCTCGGTGTCCAGCGCGCGAACCCGTACAACCCGGTCCTGGAGCCGCTGCTGCGGATAGTGCGCAGCAACGACCCCAAGACCGAGAACTCCACGCTGCGCCAGATCGAGAGCGCCTACCAGGTCGCCGAGCGCTGGCACCGCGGCCAGAAGCGCAAGAGCGGCGACCCGTACATCACGCACCCGCTCGCCGTCACCACCATCCTGGCCGAGTTGGGCATGGACCCGGCCACGCTGATGGCCGGCCTGCTGCACGACACCGTCGAGGACACCGAGTACGGCCTCGACCAGCTGCGCCGCGACTTCGGCGACACCGTCGCCCTGCTCGTCGACGGCGTCACCAAGCTCGACAAGGTCAAGTTCGGCGAGGCCGCGCAGGCCGAGACCGTGCGCAAGATGGTCGTCGCCATGGCCAAGGACCCCCGCGTCCTGGTCATCAAGCTCGCCGACCGCCTGCACAACATGCGCACCATGCGCTATCTCAAGCGCGAGAAGCAGGAGAAGAAGGCGCGCGAGACGCTGGAGATCTACGCGCCGCTCGCCCACCGCCTCGGTATGAACACCATCAAGTGGGAGCTGGAGGACCTCGCGTTCGCGATCCTCTACCCCAAGATGTACGACGAGATCGTACGGCTGGTGGCCGAGCGGGCACCGAAGCGTGACGAGTACCTGGCCATAGTGACCGACGAGGTCCAGGCCGACCTGCGGGCCGCCCGCATCAAGGCGACCGTCACCGGCCGCCCGAAGCACTACTACAGCGTCTACCAGAAGATGATCGTGCGGGGCCGCGACTTCGCCGAGATCTACGACCTGGTGGGCATCCGCGTCCTCGTCGACACGGTCCGCGACTGCTACGCCGCCCTCGGCACCGTCCACGCGCGATGGAACCCGGTCCCCGGCCGGTTCAAGGACTACATCGCGATGCCCAAGTTCAACATGTACCAGTCGCTGCACACGACGGTCATCGGGCCCAACGGCAAGCCGGTCGAACTCCAGATCCGCACGTTCGACATGCACCGCCGCGCCGAGTACGGCATCGCCGCGCACTGGAAGTACAAGCAGGAGGCCGTCGCCGGGGCCTCCAAGGTCCGCACCGACGTGCCGAAGGCCTCCGGCAAGGACAAGGACGCCATCAACGACATGGCGTGGCTGCGGCAGCTGCTGGACTGGCAGAAGGAGACCGAGGACCCCAGCGAGTTCCTGGAGTCCCTGCGCTTCGACCTCTCCCGCAACGAGGTCTTCGTCTTCACGCCCAAGGGCGACGTCATAGCGCTGCCGGCCGGGTCCACACCGGTGGACTTCGCGTTCGCGGTCCACACCGAGGTCGGCTACCGCACCATAGGAGCGCGGGTCAACGGCCGCCTCGTACCGCTCGAATCAACCCTGGACAACGGCGACCTGGTGGAGGTCTTCACCTCCAAGGCGACCGGCGCCGGCCCGTCCCGCGACTGGCTCGGCTTCGTCAAGTCGCCGCGGGCACGCAACAAGATCCGCGCCTGGTTCTCCAAGGAACGCCGCGACGAGGCCATCGAGCACGGCAAGGACGCCATCGTGCGGGCCATGCGCAAGCAGAACCTGCCGATCCAGCGCATCCTCACCGGCGACTCCCTCGTCACGCTCGCCCACGAGATGCGGTACTCGGACATCTCCGCGCTGTACGCGGCCATCGGCGAGGGCCATGTCTCCGCGCAGAACATCGTCCAGAAACTGGTGCAGGCCCTGGGCGGCGAGGAGGCCGCCACCGAGGAGATCGATGAGTCGGTGCCGCCGGCGCGCGGACGCAGCCGCAAACGCCGCTCCAGCGCCGACCCGGGCGTCGTCGTCAAGGGTGTCGACGACGTGTGGGTCAAGCTGGCCCGCTGCTGCACACCGGTCCCCGGCGACCCGATCATCGGCTTCGTCACGCGCGGCAGCGGCGTCTCGGTGCACCGCAGCGACTGCGTCAACGTCGACTCGCTCTCCCGTGAGCCGGAGCGCATCCTCGACGTCGAGTGGGCACCCACCCAGTCCTCGGTCTTCCTGGTCGCCATCCAGGTCGAGGCGCTGGACCGCTCCCGCCTGCTGTCGGACGTCACCCGCGTCCTGTCCGACCAGCACGTCAACATCCTCTCCGCGGCCGTGCAGACCTCCCGCGACCGGGTCGCCACCTCCCGCTTCACCTTCGAGATGGGCGACCCCAAGCACCTCGGTCACGTCCTGAAGGCCGTCCGCGGCGTGGAAGGCGTGTACGACGTGTATCGCGTGACCTCGGGACGCAGCCGGTCGTAGCCGGGCACGCGAAAGGGCCCCGTACGCGCGTACGGGGCCCTTTCGCGCAAGCGGCGGGGATGATCAGCCGCCGAACTCCTGCAAGCCCTTCAGGGCCTGCTCCAGGAGCGCCTGGCGGCCTTCCAGCTCACGCTGGAGCTTGTCGGCCCTGGCGTTGTTGCCCTGGGTGCGCGCCTGCTCGATCTGCTTCCCCAGCTTGTCCACGGCGGCCTGGAGCTGACCCGTCAGACCCTCGGCGCGCGCGCGTGCCTCGGGGTTCGTCCGGCGCCACTCGGCCTCCTCCGCCTCCTGGATCGCCCGCTCGACGGCGTGCATCCGGCCCTCGACCTTCGGCCGCGCGTCCCGCGGGACGTGGCCGATGGCCTCCCAGCGTTCGTTGACCGAACGGAAGGCGGCCCGGGTGGCCTTCAGGTCCTGGATCGGCAGGAGCTTCTCGGCCTCCTCGGCCAGCTCCTCCTTCAGCTTCAGGTTCTCCGACTGCTCCGCGTCCCGCTCGGCGAACACCGAGCTGCGGGCGGCGAAGAAGACGTCCTGGGCGCCGCGGAAGCGGTTCCACAGGTCGTCCTCGTGCTCACGCTGGGCGCGGCCCGCCGCCTTCCACTCCGCCATCAGCTCGCGGTAACGGGCCGCCGTCGGACCCCAGTCCGCCGAACCCGACAGTGCCTCCGCCTCGGCGACCAGCCGCTCCTTGACGCGGCGGGCCTCCTCGCGCTGCGCGTCCAGCTGCGCGAAGTGCGCCTTGCGCCGTTTGGAGAACGCCGACCTGGCGTGGGAGAAGCGGTGCCACAGTTCGTCGTCGGACTTGCGGTCCAGCCGCGGCAGGCCCTTCCAGGTGTCCACCAGCGCCCGCAGCCGCTCACCGGCGGCCCGCCACTGGTCGGACCGCGCCAGCTCCTCCGCCTCGGTGACCAGCGCCTCCTTGGCGTGGCGGGCCTCGTCGGTCTGCTTGGCGCGCTGCGCCTTGCGCTCCTCGCGGCGTGCCTCGACGGTCTCCACCAGCTTGTCCAGCCGCGTGCGCAGGGCGTCCAGGTCGCCGACCGCGTGGTGCGCGTCCACCTGCTCGCGCAGGTGGCCGATCGCGGTCTGGGCGTCCTTCGACGACAGGTCGGTGGTCCGCACCCGCTTCTCGAGGAGGCCGATCTCGACAACCAGGCCCTCGTACTTGCGCTCGAAGTAGGCAAGCGCCTCCTCGGGGGAGCCGGCCGCCCAGGAGCCGACGACCTGCTCGCCGTCGGCCGTACGCACGTACACGGTCCCCGTCTCGTCGACGCGTCCCCACGGGTCGCTGCTCACAGCGCCTCCTCCACATGATGCCTGCGGGGGGCCTCAGCACCCCCGGGCATCGTCCACAGTTTCGTCACGGCCAACATAGGCGACCGGCGGGCGGCCTGTCCGCATCCAGCGCGACCGAAATTCCGCAGTCGGCCGTCCCGCGCCACCCTGGCCGTCAGGACTTCGTCACCGTCGCCTTGTTGATCACCACGGTGGCGTTCGGGGCGGTGTTGCGGGTGCTCGGGTCGGCCGGTGCGCTACCCGCCGCGGCGATCTTCTGGAGCACCTTCATGCCCTGCTCGGACACCGTGCCGAACGGGGTGTAGCTGGGCGGCAGGGGGCTGTCCTTGTAGACGAGGAAGAACTGGCTGCCGCCGGTGTGCTTCTGTCCGGTGTTGGCCATCGCGACCGTGCCCGCCGGGTAGGTGTTGCCCTTGAGCACCTTGTCCTTCAGGTTCTCGTCCGGGATGGTGTAGCCCGGCCCGCCCATGCCCGTGCCCTGGGGGTCGCCGCACTGGAGGACGAAGATCTGCGCGGTGGTGAGCCGGTGGCACTTGGTGTGGTCGAAATAGCCCTTGCCCGCCAGGAAACCGAACGAGTTCACCGTGTGCGGGGCCGCCGCCGTCTTCAGCGCGATGCCGATGTCACCGCACGTCGTCGCGAGCTTCATCGTGTACTTCGCCGACGTGTCGATCGTCATCGCCGGCTCCTTCTTCCAGCTGAGCTTCTTCACCGAGCCGGCCGCCGGCTTGGCGCACGGGTCGGGCGCCTTGCTGGTGGGCGTCGCGCTCGGCGTGGTGCCGGCGCTCGCGTTCGTCTTCTTGCCGTCGTCCTTCAGGACCCCGGTCGTGTACAGCGCGACACTGCCGATCACGACCACGCCCAGGACCGACGCGATCACGGAGTTGCGCAGGCGGGCCTTGCGCCGTGCCTGGGTGCGCCGCTGCTGCTGCCGCAAGAACTTCTCCCGGGCGAGCTGACGCCGCCGCTGCTCCTGGCTGACCACCGGGTTATCTCCTCATGCGTGTCGTGGCGGGCGGTACGCGTGCGTCCTCGTGAGCCGACCGCAGTGTGTAGCCCCGTACCGTATATGGGTTGGCTGAGGAAACGGCAGCGCCGGTAGGCTTCTGACCGCAGCTGAAGCCGCCCGTGACCGACACAACGAAGGACGACCGTGCTCATTGCCGGGTTCCCCGCCGGGGCCTGGGGGACGAACTGCTATCTCGTCGCCCCTGCCGCCGGTGCGGAGTGCGTGATCATCGACCCCGGCCACCAGGCCGCCGAAGGCGTCGCGGAAGCGCTGCGCAAGCATCGGCTCAAGCCCGTCGCCGTCGTCCTCACCCACGGCCACATCGACCACGTGGCCTCGGTCGTCCCCGTCTGCGGGGCGCACGACGTACCGGCCTGGATCCACCCCGAGGACCGGTACATGATGAGCGACCCCGAGAAGGCGCTCGGCCGTTCCATCGGCATGCCGCTGATGGGCGAGCTGACCGTGGGGGAGCCGGACGACGTCAGGGAGCTGGGCGACGGCGCCACCCTCGAACTGGCGGGCCTGGAGTTCTCCGTGGCGCACGCGCCCGGCCATACCAGGGGGTCGGTGACCTTCCGGATGCCCGAGAGCGCCGACATCCCGTCGGTGTTCTTCTCCGGGGATCTGCTGTTCGCCGGCTCCATCGGACGCACCGACCTGCCGGGCGGATCCATGACGGACATGCTCGAGTCGCTGGCCCGCGTGTGCCTGCCGCTCGACGACTCCACCGTGGTGCTGTCCGGACACGGCCCCCAGACGACCATCGGCCAGGAGCGCGCCACCAACCCCCATCTGCGGCAGGTGGCGGCCGGCCAGGGAGCCTCCCCGGCTCCCCGACGAGGAATGTGACGAGAGACCTTCGGTGAGCACCTTCAAGGCCCCCAGGGGCACCTACGACCTGATCCCGCCCGACTCGGCCAGGTACCTGGCGGTCCGCGAGGCGATCGCCGCCCCGCTGCGCACCGCCGGCTACGGCTACGTCGAGACGCCCGGTTTCGAGAACGTCGAGTTGTTCGCGCGCGGTGTCGGCGAGTCCACGGACATCGTGACCAAGGAGATGTACGCCTTCGAGACCAAGGGCGGCGACCGGCTCGCCCTGCGCCCCGAGGGCACCGCCTCGGTGCTGCGCGCGGCCCTGGAGGCCGGCCTGCACAAGGCGGGCAACCTCCCGGTCAAGCTCTGGTACTCCGGCTCCTACTACCGCTACGAGCGCCCCCAGAAGGGCAGGTACCGTCACTTCTCCCAGGTGGGCGCCGAGGCGCTCGGTGCGGAGGACCCGGCCGTCGACGCCGAGCTGATCATCCTGGCCGACCAGGCGTACCGCTCGCTGGGCCTGCGCGACTTCCGCATCCTGCTGAACAGCCTGGGCGACAAGGAGTGCCGCCCGGTCTACCGGACCGCGCTGCAGGAGTTCCTGTACGGCCTGGACCTGGACGAGGACACGCGCCGCCGCATCGAGATCAACCCCCTGCGGGTCCTCGACGACAAGCGCGAGTCGGTCCAGAAGCAGCTGACGGGCGCCCCGCTGCTGCGTGACTTCCTGTGCGACGCGTGCAAGGCGTACCACGAGGAGGTCCGCGAGCTGATCACCGCCGCGGGCGTCTCCTTCGAGGACGACCCGAAGCTGGTGCGCGGCCTGGACTACTACACGCGTACCACCTTCGAGTTCGTGCACGACGGGCTCGGCTCGCAGTCCGCGGTGGGCGGCGGCGGCCGGTACGACGGCCTGTCCGAGATGATCGGCGGCCCCGCGCTGCCGTCCGTCGGCTGGGCCCTGGGCGTCGACCGCACGGTCCTCGCGCTGGAGGCCGAGGGAGTGCAGCTGGACCTGCCCTCCGCGACCAGCGTCTTCGCGGTCCCGCTCGGCGAGGAGGCCCGGCGGGTGCTGTTCGCCAAGGTCACCGAGCTGCGCAAGGTCGGCATCGCGGCGGACTTCGCGTACGGCGGCAAGGGCCTGAAGGGCGCCATGAAGAACGCCAACCGCTCGGGCGCCCGCTACACGATCGTCGCCGGCGAGCGGGACCTCGCCGAGGGCGTCGTCCAGCTCAAGGACATGGAGTCCGGCGAGCAGACGGCGATCGGCGTCAACGAGATCGTGGCCGAACTGGAGTCCCGGCTCGGTTAGCCGTCGCACCGCGCGCGTGGGCGCCGGGCGCTTCCCGCGGGGCGTCCGGCGCCCTTGTCGTACCAACATGCTTATCCGGAGCGAACGGTGCGCACCCGTGTGCGTGCGGCACAATGGCCCCTGCCCGAAGCAGGTCCCGACTCTCAAGTGACGGAATCGGCGTGATGAGCAAGACGACAGTCAACGACGCCTCCACGGATCCCGGTCCCGGGCGCGCCGCCGAGGCCCCGCGCACCGAAGGCGCCGGCCGCGCCCTCGCCCTGCTGCTGGTGATCACCGGTGCGGCCGGACTGCTGGCCGCCTGGGTCATCACGATCGACAAGTTCAAGCTCCTGGAAGCCAAGGTCGAGGGGAAGACCTTCACCCCCGGATGCAGCCTGAACCCGGTCGTCTCCTGCGGCAGCGTGATGGAGAGCAAGCAGGCCGCCGTGTTCGGCTTCCCCAACCCGATGCTCGGCCTGGTCTGCTACGGCATCGTCGTCTGCGTCGGCGTGACCCTGCTGGCCCGCGCCCGCTTCCCGCGCTGGTACTGGCTCACCTTCAACGCCGGCACCCTCTTCGGCGTCGCCTTCTGCACCTGGCTCCAGTTCCAGTCCCTGTACCGGATCAACGCCCTGTGCTTGTGGTGCTCGCTGGCCTGGGTCGCCACGATCGTCATGTTCTGGTACGTCACCTCGTTCAACGTCCGCAACGGCTTCCTGCCGGCCCCGCGCCCGCTGAGGTCCTTCTTCGGCGAGTTCACCTGGGTGCTGCCGGTCCTGCACGTCGGCATCATCGGCATGCTCGTGCTGACCCGCTGGTGGGACTTCTGGACCAGCTGACGGCGGTTCCCGCGTTGTCAGTGCCGTGTTCTAGGGTTTTGACGTGGAACCCGACCTTTTCACCGCCGCGGCGGAAGAACGCCAGGAGAAGGACCCGGCAGGCAGCCCCCTGGCCGTGCGCATGCGCCCGCGCACCCTGGACGAGGTCGTGGGCCAGCAGCATCTGCTGAAACCCGGCTCCCCACTGCGCCGGCTGGTGGGCGAGGGCTCCGGTGGCCCCGCCGGGCCCTCCTCGGTGGTCCTGTGGGGGCCGCCCGGCACCGGCAAGACAACCCTGGCCTACGTCGTGTCGAAGGCGACCGACAAGCGGTTCGTGGAGCTGTCCGCGATCACCGCGGGCGTCAAGGAGGTCCGTGCGGTCATCGACGGCGCCCGCCGCGCCGTCGGAGGGTTCGGCAAGGAGACCGTCCTCTTCCTCGACGAGATCCACCGCTTCAGCAAGGCCCAGCAGGACTCCCTCCTGCCGGCCGTGGAGAACCGCTGGGTCACCCTGATCGCGGCCACGACGGAGAATCCGTACTTCTCGGTGATCTCCCCGCTGCTCTCCCGCTCCCTGCTCCTGACCCTGGAGCCGCTCACCGACGACGACGTCCGCGGGCTGCTCCGCCGGGCCCTCACCGACGAGCGCGGCCTGAAGGACGCCGTCGCCCTGCCCGCGGACACCGAGGAGCACCTGCTGCGGATCGCCGGCGGTGACGCCCGCCGCGCCCTGACCGCCCTGGAGGCCGCGGCCGGGGCCGCCCTGGCCCAGGGCGAGAGCGAGATCAGCCTGCGGACACTGGAGCAGACCGTCGACCGCGCCGCGGTGAAGTACGACCGCGACGGCGACCAGCACTACGACGTGGCCAGCGCCCTCATCAAGTCCATCCGCGGCTCCGACGTCGACGCGGCCCTGCACTACCTCGCCCGCATGATCGAGGCCGGCGAGGACCCCCGGTTCATCGCCCGCCGGCTGATGATCTCCGCCAGCGAGGACATCGGCCTCGCCGACCCGAACGCGCTGCCCATCGCCGTCGCCGCCGCCCAGGCCGTCGCCATGATCGGCTTCCCCGAGGCCGCGCTCACCCTCAGCCACGCCACGATCGCCCTGGCCCTCGCGCCCAAGTCCAACAGCGCGACCACCGCGATCGGCGCCGCGCGGGAGGACGTGCGCAAGGGGCTGGCCGGGCCCGTCCCGCCGCACCTGCGCGACGGGCACTACAAGGGCGCCGCCGACCTCGGTCACGCACAGGGCTATGTGTACCCGCACGACCTGCCCGAAGGCATCGCCCGGCAGCAGTACGCCCCGGACGCCCTCCGGGACCGCGCGTACTACACGCCCACCCGCCACGGCGCCGAGGCCCGGTACGCGGACGCGGTCGAGTGGACCCGCGAACACCTCGGTCGCAAGCGGTCCTGACCACCCTGTAGAATGCTGCGAAGTGCTGACTCCCGTGCCGTCAGAGCGGGAGAGCCAGCCGGAGCTCCGGTCCCTCGCGGACCGGCTCCAGGAGCGTCGCGCACCGTCGAACGGTGTCGCGGGCAGCCCACCACCCCCCGCGGTTGCGGGACGGTCGGTGGGCCACTCGCGTGCTGCACGTATGTGCCCAGACCAGGGAAGCGGCTGCCCGGCAGGTCCCCTGCGGACCCGGCGGGTTCTCCCGGCTGCGGATGCGACCTCCCTAAACGCTGACAAGCCGGAATTTCACGAAAAGAGACACAGACAGTGGCGAACCAGTCCCGCCCCAAGGTCAAGAAGTCGCGTGCCCTCGGCATCGCGCTGACCCCGAAGGCCGTCAAGTACTTCGAGGCCCGCCCCTACCCGCCGGGTGAGCACGGCCGCGGCCGCAAGCAGAACTCGGACTACAAGGTCCGTCTGCTGGAGAAGCAGCGTCTGCGCGCGCAGTACGACGTGTCCGAGCGCCAGCTCGTCCGCGCCTACGAGCGTGCCTCCAAGGTCCAGGGCAAGACCGGTGAGGCCCTGATCATCGAGCTCGAGCGCCGTCTCGACGCGCTGGTCCTGCGTTCGGGCATCGCCCGCACGATCTACCAGGCCCGCCAGATGGTCGTCCACGGCCACATCCAGGTCAACGGCCAGAAGGTCGACAAGCCGTCCTTCCGTGTCCGCCCGGACGACGTCGTGCAGGTCCGCGACCGCTCCAAGGACAAGACGCTCTTCCAGGTCGCCCGTGAGGGTGGCTTCGCCCCCGACGGCGAGACCCCGCGCTACCTCCAGGTGAACCTCCGCGCCCTGGCCTTCCGCCTGGACCGCGAGCCGAACCGCAAGGAGATCCCGGTGATCTGCGACGAGCAGCTCGTCGTCGAGTACTACGCCCGCTGATCCCGGTCACGGCCTAGGTTCTCAGCCCGCCGTCTCCCCGCCCTTCCGGGTGGGCGAGGCGGCGGGTTCGCGTTTCCCGGCCTCTCCGTGGCTCGCACCCGCGCCGCCGTCCGCGCCGCCGTCCCCGGGCACCGGCCCGCGCGGCCCCGGCAGCCCGGCCGGCGGCCGTACCCGGCCGTGTCCCAGCGCCCGGGCCACCGCCGCCTCCCGGTCCAGCCCGGCTCCCTCCCGTACGTACGCCTCGTACCGCGCGTCGCCGAGCGCCTGCCGTGCGGACGCCTCGCACCTCTCGTGCGGGGCGTTGTAGTGCGCCGAGCCGAACAGCGGCAGTCCCACCGACGGCCACAGCCGGCCCGCCGCGCCCTGGAGCACGGCCGCCTCCGCCGCGTCGCCCTCGGTCACCGCTACCAGCGCCAGCAGCTCGATCACCAGGACGCAGGCCAGCAGGTCGTGGAAGGCGTGCGCGTGGCCCAGGCAATCCGCCAGCAGCTCCCGCGCACGGGCGCTGTCCCCGTCGAGCCAGGCCGCGTACGCCAGCACGTACAGGGCGTAGGACCGGGCCCACCGCTCACCGTGGTCCTCGCACACCCGGCGCACGTCCTCGCACAGGCGCACCGCCTCCGGCAGGTCCCCCTGGAACGCCCGGGTCATCGCCAGCTCCACCTGGCCCATCAGCACGTTGCTGTTCAGCTCGCCGATCTCCTGGTAGCGGCCCAGCGCCGACCGCAGCAGCGCCTCCGCGCGGGCCATGTCGTCCGTGACCAGGGCCAGACAGCCGGTGCGGTGCTCCGCGTACGCCAGCGCCGTCGGGTCGGCCGCCCGTTGCGCCTGTTCTCGGCACGCCCGGAGGGCCTTCAGCGCGGGCACGGCGTCGCCCTGGAGGACCGCCACATAGCCGAGCACCCACAGCGCCTTCAGCCGGGACCGCTCGTACCCCGACTCCAGTTCCACGCTCCGCTCCAGCCAGCGCCGCCCCTCCGCGAGCCGCCCGCAGCCCACCCAGCAGAACCACAGCGAGCCCGCCAGGTACTGGCCGAGGTGCGCGTCCTCCGGGTCGGTCAGGGACACGTCCAGCGCGGCCCGCAGATTGGGCAGCTCGGCGTCCACCCGCGCGGCCACCTCCCGCTGCCGGGGCGAGAACCAGTCCAGCTCGCACATGGTGGCGAGACCGAGGTACCAGTCGCGGTGCCGCCGCCGCAGGCGTTCCGCGTCCCCGGCCGCCTCCAGCCAGTCGGCGCCGTAGGCCCGGACGGTGTCCAGCATCGCGTAGCGGGGGCCCGCCGGGGTCTCCTCGCGGGAGACGACGGACTGGGCGAGCAGCTCCGTCAGCACGTCCAGGACGTCCTCGGCGGCCAGCCCGTCCCCGCTGCACACGTACTCCGCCGCTTCCAGGTCGAAGGTCCGGGCGAACACCGAAAGCCGCGCCCACAGCAGCCGCTCGGCGGGCGCGCACAGCTCGTGGCTCCAGCCGATGGCCGTACGCAGCGTCTGGTGCCGGGGGAGCGCGTCCCGGCCGCCGCCGGTCAGCAGCCGGAACCGGTCGTCCAGCCGCTGGAGCAGCTGCGCGGGGGACAGCGCCCGCAGCCGCCCCGCCGCCAGCTCCAGCGCCAGCGGGATCCCGTCCAGCCGGCGGCACAGCTCCCGTACCTCGGAGCCGTCGGCCACCGTGAGGCCCTGCTCGCGAGCCCGGTCGGTGAACAGCTCCACCGCCTCGTCCTCGCCGAGCGGGGCCAGCGGGAACAGCCGCTCACCCACCAGGCCCAGCGGGCGCCGGCCCGCGGCCAGCACCCCCAGCCGCGGCAGCTTGCGCAGCAGCTCCGCCACCAGCTCGGCACAGGCCGGCGCCAGGTGCTCGAACCCGTCCAGCACCAGGAGCATCTCCCGGCCGGCCAGGTGCTCCAGCAGTGTCTCGCGGGGCAGGCGGCTGGTCCGGCCGGTCAGGCCCAGCGCCTCCATGACCGCGTACTCCACGAACTGCGGATCGCGCACGGCCGCCAGGTCCACCCGCCGCCAGCCCGCGGCCCCCGGCGCACCGGCCGCCCAGCGCGCCGCCACGCGCACGGCGAGCCGGGACTTGCCGACCCCGCCGGTGCCGGTCACGGTCACCAGCCGCGCCCGGCCGAGCGCCGCCGTCAGCGCGGCCAGTTCGGCCGACCGCCCGACGAAGGCGGTGAGTTCGAGGGGCGGATCGGCGTCCGCCCAGGGGCCGGGGGCCTGAGGACCTCGCATGGGACACGGAGCGTACTGAAGTGTGTTCACTCCGTACAATCGCTTCCCGCAACTCCGCCGATGGCGTCCCCCTGATCCGGTGCGGAGCCCCGGCCCCGGCGCGATAGGCTCGGGGCACTGCTTTTTCCATGGTTCCGATGTTCAGAGCACGTTTCAGGGAGCGGGTGCGCACAGTGTCCGGTGGAGAGGTGGCCGGGATCCTGGTGGCCGTCTTCTGGGCGATCCTGGTCTCCTTCCTCGCCGTGGCACTGGCGAGGCTGGCCCAGACGCTCAAGGCGACCACCAAGCTCGTGGCGGACGTGACCGACCAGGCGGTCCCGCTGCTGGCCGACGCCTCCCAGGCGGTGCGCTCCGCGCAGACGCAGATCGACCGGGTCGACGCGATCGCCTCGGACGTCCAGGAAGTCACGTCCAACGCCTCCGCGCTGTCCACCACCGTCGCCTCCACCTTCGGCGGCCCGCTGGTCAAGGTCGCGGCCTTCGGCTATGGCGTCCGCCGGGCCCTGGGCGGCCGCAAGGAGGACGCGCCCGCCGCGTCGTCCCGGCGTACCGTCATCGTGGGCCGGGCGGTGCCGGCCGCACGGCGCAGCAGGCGGAACCGCGGAAACACCGAAACGTAGGAGAGCCGGTCATATGTTCCGCCGCACGTTCTGGTTCACCACGGGTGCCGCCGCCGGTGTGTGGGCCACCACCAAGGTCAACCGCAAGCTCAGGCAGCTGACCCCGGAGAGCCTGGCCGTCACCGCGGCGAACAAGGCGCTGGAGACCGGTCAGCGGATGAAGGACCGCGCGGTCGGTTTCGCGCTCGACGTGCGCGACAACATGGCGCGGCGCGAGGCCGAACTGGGGGAGGCGCTGGGCATCGACGCGCCCCCCGGACCGTCCGCCCCCCGGCGGTACGCCGCCATCGAGAACGACCGCAGCAACCCCAAGTACATCGAGAACCCGACGTACACGCACAACCGGAATGAGGACTACTGATGGAGTCGGCCGAGATTCGCCGCCGCTGGCTGAGCTTCTTCGAGGAGCGCGGGCACACCGTCGTCCCTTCGGCGTCGCTCATCGCGGACGACCCGACTCTGCTCCTCGTCCCCGCCGGCATGGTGCCCTTCAAGCCCTACTTCCTGGGTGAGGTCAAGCCTCCCTTCAGCCGCGCCACCAGCGTGCAGAAATGCGTGCGCACGCCGGACATCGAAGAGGTCGGCAAGACCACGCGCCACGGCACGTTCTTCCAGATGTGCGGCAACTTCTCCTTCGGCGACTACTTCAAGGAAGGCGCCATCGAACTCGCCTGGGAGCTGCTCACCAGCCCCCAGGACAAGGGCGGTTACGGCCTCGACCCCGAGCGCCTGTGGATCACCGTCTACCAGGAGGACGACGAGGCCGAGCGGATCTGGCACGAGGTCGTCGGCGTGCCCAAGGAGCGCATCCAGCGCCTGGGCATGAAGGACAACTACTGGTCCATGGGCGTCCCCGGCCCCTGCGGCCCCTGCTCCGAGATCAACTACGACCGCGGCCCCGAGTTCGGCGCCGAGGGCGGTCCCGCCGTCAACGACGAGCGGTACGTGGAGATCTGGAACCTCGTCTTCATGCAGTACGAGCGGGGCGAGGGCATCGGCAAGGACAACTTCGAGATCCTCGGGGACCTGCCGAGCAAGAACATCGACACGGGCCTCGGCCTGGAGCGGCTCGCCATGATCCTCCAGGGCGTGCGGAACATGTACGAGATCGACACGTCGATGGCCGTCATCGAGAAGGCCACCGAGCTGACCGGTGTCCGCTACGGCGACGCCCAGGCCTCGGACGTCTCGCTCCGTGTCGTCACCGACCACATGCGCACCGCCACCATGCTCATCGGCGACGGCGTCACGCCCGGCAACGAGGGCCGCGGCTACGTGCTGCGCCGCATCATGCGCCGCGCCATCCGCAACATGCGCCTGCTAGGCGCCACCGGCCCGGTCGTCCACGACCTGATCGACGTCGTGATCGCCATGATGGGCCGGCAGTACCCCGAACTGGTCACCGACCGCGAGCGCATCGAGAAGGTCGCCGTCGCCGAGGAGAACGCCTTCCTCAAGACGCTGAAGGCCGGCACCAACATCCTCGACACCGCCGTCACCGAGACCCGGCAGTCCGGCGGCACGGTCCTCTCCGGCGACAAGGCCTTCCTGCTCCACGACACCTGGGGCTTCCCCATCGACCTCACCCTGGAGATGGCCGCCGAGCACGGCCTCTCCGTGGACGAGGACGGCTTCCGCCGCCTGATGAAGGAGCAGCGGGAGCGCGCCAAGGCCGACGCCCAGGCCAAGAAGACCGGCCACGCCGACATGGGCGCCTACCGCGAGATCGCCGACTCCGCCGGTGCCACCGACTTCACCGGCTACACCGACACCGAGAGCGAGACCACGATCGTGGGCCTCCTCGTCGACGGGGTCTCCTCGCCGGCCGCCACCGAGGGCGACGAGGTCGAGGTCGTCCTGGACCGCACGCCCTTCTACGCCGAGGGCGGCGGCCAGATCGGTGACACCGGCCGCATCAGGGTCGAGTCCGGTGCCGTCATCGAGGTCCGCGACTGCCAGAAGCCGGTCCCGGGCGTGTACGTCCACAAGGGCGTCGTCCAGGTCGGTGAGGTCACCGTCGGCGCCAGGGCCCACGCCTCGATCGACTCGCGCCGCCGCAAGGCCATCGCCCGCGCCCACTCGGCCACCCACTTGACCCACCAGGCCCTGCGGGACGCCCTCGGCCCGACGGCCGCCCAGGCCGGTTCCGAGAACCAGCCCGGCCGCTTCCGCTTCGACTTCGGCTCCCCGTCCGCCGTCCCGACGGCCGTGATGACCGACGTCGAGCAGAAGATCAACGAGGTCCTCGCCCGCGACCTCGACGTGCACGCCGAGGTCATGGGCATCGACGAGGCCAAGAAGCAGGGCGCCATCGCCGAGTTCGGCGAGAAGTACGGCGAGCGGGTCCGCGTGGTGACCATCGGCGACTTCTCCAAGGAGCTGTGCGGCGGCACGCACGTGCACAACACCGCCCAGCTGGGTCTGGTGAAGCTGCTCGGCGAGTCCTCCATCGGCTCGGGAGTGCGCCGTATCGAGGCTCTCGTCGGTGTGGACGCCTACCACTTCCTCGCCCGCGAGCACACGGTCGTCGCCCAGCTCCAGGAGCTGGTCAAGGGCCGCCCGGAGGAACTGCCGGAGAAGGTCTCCGCCATGCTCGGCAAGCTGAAGGACGCCGAGAAGGAGATCGAGCGCTTCCGCGCCGAGAAGGTGCTCCAGGCCGCCGCCGGTCTCGCCGAGTCCGCCACGGACGTGCGCGGAGTGGCCGTCGTCACCGGCCGGGTCCCGGACGGCACCACCCCGGACGACCTGCGCAGGCTGGTCCTGGACGTGCGCGGCCGGATCCAGGGCGGCCGGGCCGCCGTGGTCGCCCTGTTCACCGTCAGCAACGGCAAGCCGCTGACGGTCATCGCCACCAACGAGGCCGCCCGCGAGCGCGGGCTGAAGGCCGGTGACCTGGTGCGGACCGCCGCCAAGACCCTCGGCGGCGGCGGTGGCGGCAAGCCGGACGTCGCCCAGGGCGGCGGTCAGAACCCGGCCGCCGTCGGCGAGGCCGTCGAAGCCGTCGAGCGGCTCGTCGCCGAGACCGCCAAGTAGGGAACGGCCATCACGATGCGCACAGGACGCCGGCTCGCGATCGACGTCGGGGACGCCCGGATCGGGGTCGCCTCGTGCGACCCCGACGGGATCCTCGCCACCCCGGTGGAGACCGTTCCCGGCCGGGACGTCCCCGCCGCCCACCGCCGGTTGCGGCAACTGGTGGAGGAGTACGAGCCGATCGAGGTCGTCGTCGGTCTCCCTCGCTCCCTCAAGGGGGGCGAGGGCCCGGCAGCGGTCAAGGTGCGCGCGTTCGCCCAGGAGCTGGCCGGCGGCATCAGGCCGGTGCCGGTGCGCCTGGTGGACGAGCGGATGACGACCGTGACGGCCAGTCAGGGGCTGCGCGCCTCGGGCGTGCGGTCGAAGAAGGGCCGCGCGGTCATCGACCAGGCGGCCGCGGTCATCATTTTGCAGCAGGCCCTGGAATCCGAACGGGTGTCAGGCAGGGCACCCGGCGAAGGCGTCGAAGTGGTCATCTGATCGCGATACGGTAACGTTCCGCGCGATGCGCCGGTATTCGAACAGCCGGTGCACAGCATGAGGCGCAGCGGACACCGGCCCACCGGCCGCGTGACCGCCGGCCTCGCGGCTCTAGGGGATCGATGACTGAGTATGGCCGGGGCCCGGGCTCCGAACCGTGGCATCCGCAGGACCCGTTGCACGGGGACGGCGGATGGGAAGGACAGCAGGCCCAGCAGGGTCAGCCGTCCCCCTACGGCGGCCGGTCGCAGCACCATCCGCAGGAGCCGGAGCACGGCGACTGGAGCCGGCGGCAGCCCGGCCACGACGCACAGCAGTACCCGTACGACCAGGGACACGGCGAGCCCCGCTACGACGAGGAGTTCGCCGGGCACGCCCCGCACCAGTTCCAGCAGGGCGGCTGGGACGCCACCGGCACCCACGGCCAGGCGCCGTACGCCGCCGACCCGGGTGACCCCTACGGGCAGCAGCCCGTGGCGTACGGCGGGGAGCAGCCCGACCTGTACGGCACCGACGAGGCCTATCCGCCGCCGGTGCCGCCCAGCCGCAGACGCCCCGACCCGGCCCCGGAGCCGGAGGCGCCGGCCGGGGAGGAGCACGCCGTCCTCGCGGGCGGTGGCGTCGACGCGGACGACGACGAGGAACACGGCTTGCGGACCCGGCGCGAGCGGCGCGGCAAGAAACCCGTCAAGAGCAAGAAGGGCCGCACCGGCTGCGCCTGCATGGTGGTCGTCCTCGTCTTCGGCGGCGGCCTCGGCGGAGTCGGCTACTTCGGCTGGAAGTTCTACCAGAACCGTTTCGGCGCGGCCCCCGACTACGCGGGCAGCGGCAACGGCCACCAGGTCACGGTGGAGATCCCCAAGAACGCCGGCGGCTGGCAGATCGGCCAGAAGCTGCACGAGGCGGACGTCGTGGAGAGCGCCGCCGCGTTCGTCTCGGCGCTCCAGGCCAACCCCCAGGGCAAGTCGATCCAGGACGGCGTCTACACCCTGGAGAAGCAGATGTCCGCCGCGAGCGCGGTGCAACTGATGCTCAGCCCGAAGAGCCGCAGCAACCTGATCATCGCCGAGGGCCTGCGCAACACGGCCGTCTACGCACTGGTCGACAAGCGCCTCGAGGTGGCGGCCGGCACCACGGCACGGGTAGCGAAGAAGGAGTACAAACACCTCGGGCTGCCCGGCTGGGCGCTGAACCACCCGTATCTGAAGGATCCGCTGGAAGGCTTCCTCTATCCCTCCAGCTACGCCGTCCTCAAGGGCCAGAAACCCGAGGCCGTCCTGAAGAAGATGGTGTCCCAGGCCACCGCCAAGTTCCAGGAGCTGGGCGTGGAGAGCCGGGCCAGGTCGCTCGGCCTCGACAGCCCGTGGCAGCTGCTGACCGTGGCGAGCCTGGCGCAGGCCGAGGGCACCAGCCACGACGACTTCCGCAAGATGGCCGAGGTCGTCTACAACCGCCTCGAGCCCGACAACCCGCAGACGTACGGCCGACTGGAGTTCGACTCCACCTACAACTATGTGAAGAACCAGTCGAAGATCGAC
This sequence comes from Streptomyces sp. Y20, assembly GCF_043195475.1. NCBI lineage: Bacteria > Bacillati > Actinomycetota > Actinomycetes > Kitasatosporales > Streptomycetaceae > Streptomyces > Streptomyces sp. Y20. Next base: position 855,638 of record NZ_JBIDDP010000001.1, on the reverse strand, counting down.
CTGAGCATCGCCGAGCTGCGTAAGTACGACAACCCCTACAACACGTACTTCTCCAAGGGCCTGCCGCCGGGTCCCATCGACAACCCCGGCGAGGAAGCGCTCAGGGGAGCGCTCGATCCGACGCACGACGGCTGGTACTACTTCATCTCGATGGACGGCAAGACCAGCAAGTTCACCAAGACGCTCGCGGACCACGAGAAGCTCGTCAACGAGTGGAACGCGTCGAGGAAGAAGAACTGACGGCGGGACGGATCTCCGGGCGTACGCGAGGAAGAACGCGGCCCGGACGCGGGGACACGCCCGCACCCGTGAGGCTCAAGGACAGGTTTCCATGACATCAAGGGCAGTCGACGGCCGCCGGGCCGCCGTGCTCGGTTCGCCCATCGCCCACTCCCTCTCCCCGGTGCTGCACCGCGCCGCCTACGACGCGCTCGGGCTCACCGGCTGGACCTACGACAGCTTCGAGGTCGACGAGGCCGCCCTGCCCGGCTTCCTGGGCCGGCTCGGACCGGAATGGGCGGGGCTGTCGCTGACCATGCCGCTGAAACGGGCGATCATGCCCCTGCTGGACCAGGTCAGCGAGACGGCGGCCTCCGTCGACGCGGTCAACACGGTCGTCCTCACCGAGGACGGCCGCCGGATCGGCGACAACACCGACATCCCGGGCATGGTGGCCGCCCTGCGCGAGCACGGCATCGAGCAGGTCGACTCCGCCGCGGTCCTCGGCGCCGGCGCCACCGCGTCCTCCGCGCTCGCCGCGCTGGCCCGCGTCTGCACCGGCGAGGTCGTCGCCTACGTCCGCAGCGCGGCCCGCGCCGCCGAGATGCGGCAGTGGGGCGAGCGCCTCGACGTGGAGGTCCGTACGGCCGACTGGACCGACGCCGCCGAGGCACTTCGCGCCCCGCTGGTGATCGCCACCACGCCCGCCGGGACGACCGATGCCCTCGCCACCGCCGTACCCGAACGCCCCGCCACCCTCTTCGACGTGCTGTACGAGCCTTGGCCCACCGAGCTGGCGGCGCGCTGGTCCATGTTCGGCGGCGCCGTGGTCAGCGGCCTGGACCTGCTGGTGCACCAGGCCGTCCTCCAGGTCGAGCGGATGACCGGGCGGGCGCCGGCGCCGGTCGAGGCCATGCGCCGCGCCGGCGAGCACGCGCTCGCCGCCCGCTGACACCGCCGCGAGGCGTCCGTCCTGTGGACCGGAGGCCGCCGCGCCCCCCGGACGTGGGAGGATCGGGGGTGGCGTACCGGGATCGCGCACCCGGTCGCGCCGTCGACGTACGCGCACACCCGCGTACGCCGGGCAGTACCGGGCGCGAACACTGAGGAGCATCGTTGAGCAGGCTGCGTTGGCTGACCGCGGGCGAGTCGCACGGTCCCGCACTTGTCGCGACGCTGGAGGGCCTTCCCGCCGGCGTGCCGATCACCACGGAGATGGTGGCGGACCACCTTGCGCGGCGGCGGCTCGGCTACGGCCGCGGTGCGCGCATGAAGTTCGAGCGCGACGAGGTCACCTTCCTGGGCGGGGTCCGGCACGGCCTGACCCTCGGCTCCCCGGTCGCGGTCATGGTGGGCAACACCGAGTGGCCGAAGTGGGAGCAGGTCATGGCGGCCGACCCGGTCGACCCCGAGGTGCTGGGCGGCCTGGCCCGCAATGCCCCGCTGACCCGCCCGCGCCCCGGCCACGCCGACCTCGCCGGCATGCAGAAGTACGGCTTCGACGAGGCCCGCCCGATCCTGGAGCGCGCCTCCGCCCGTGAGACCGCCGCCCGGGTGGCACTCGGCGCGGTCGCCCGGTCGTACCTGAAGGAGACGGCCGGCATCGAGATCGTCTCCCACGTCGTGGAGCTGGCCGCCGCCAAGGCCCCGTACGGCGTCCACCCCACCCCGGCCGACGTCGAGAGGCTCGACGCCGACCCGGTGCGCTGCCTGGACGCCGACGCCTCGAAGGCGATGGTCGCGGAGATCGACCAGGCACACAAGGACGGCGACACGCTCGGCGGCGTGGTCGAGGTGCTGGCCTACGGCGTGCCGGTCGGCCTCGGCTCGCACGTGCACTGGGACCGGCGCCTGGACGCCCGCCTGGCCGCCGCCCTCATGGGCATCCAGGCGATCAAGGGCGTCGAGGTCGGCGACGGCTTCGGCCTGGCCCGGGTGCCCGGCTCCCAGGCGCACGACGAGATCGTCACCACCCCCGAGGGCATCCGCCGCTCCACCGGCCGTTCCGGCGGCACCGAGGGCGGTCTCACCACCGGTGAGCTGCTGCGCGTCCGCGCGGCCATGAAGCCGATCGCGACCGTGCCCCGGGCCCTGCGGACGGTGGACGTCGTCACCGGCGAGGCCACCCAGGCCCACCACCAGCGGTCCGACGTCTGCGCGGTCCCGGCCGCCGGCATCGTCGCCGAGGCCATGGTCGCGCTCGTCCTCGCCGACGCGGTCGCCGAGAAGTTCGGCGGCGACTCCGTCCCCGAGACCCGCCGCAACGTGCAGTCCTACCTCGACAACCTCGCGATCCGGTGAGTGCCGTGCCAGCGGTCGTCCTGATCGGACCGATGGGTGTCGGCAAGTCCACCGTCGGCCGGCTCCTGGCCGAGCGCCTCGGCGCCGGCTACCGGGACACCGACGAGGACATCGTCGCCGCCGAGGGCCGCGCCATCGCCGAGATCTTCGTGGACGAGGGCGAGGACGCCTTCCGTGCGCTCGAGAAGCGGGCGGTGGCGACCGCGCTCGCCGAGCACGAGGGCGTCGTCGCGCTCGGCGGCGGTGCCGTCCTCGACCCGGACACCCGCGCCGCGCTCGCCGGGCACCGGGTGATCTACCTCTCGATGGAGGTCGAGGAGGCCGTCAGGCGCACCGGGCTCAACGTGGCCCGTCCGCTGCTCGCGGTCAACCCGCGCAAGCAGTGGCGCGAGCTGATGGAGGCGCGGCGGCACCTGTACGAGGAGGTCGCCACCGCCGTGGTGCCGACGGACGGCCGCACCCCCGAAGAGGTCACGCAAGCAGCGCTGGACGCACTGGAGTTGAAACAAGCATGAGCGAGGCAGTCACCCGGATCCAGGTCGCGGGCACCGCGGGCACCGACCCGTACGAGGTGCTCGTCGGCCGGCAACTGCTGGGCGAGCTGCCCGGGTTGATCGGGGAGCAGGCCAAGCGGGTCGCGGTGATCCACCCGGAGTCGCTGGCCGAGACCGGCGACGCGCTCCGCGCCGACCTGGCCGGTCAGGGGTACGAGACCGTCGCCATCCAGGTGCCCAACGCGGAGGAGGCCAAGACCGCCGAGGTCGCCGCCTACTGCTGGAAGGCGCTCGGCCAGTCCGGCTTCACCCGCACCGACGCCGTCGTCGGCGTCGGCGGCGGCTCGACCACGGACCTGGCCGGCTTCGTCGCCGCGACCTGGCTGCGCGGGGTGCGCTGGATCGCCGTCCCGACCACCGTGCTGGCCATGGTGGACGCGGCGGTCGGTGGCAAGACCGGTATCAACACCGCCGAGGGCAAGAACCTGGTCGGCGCCTTCCACCCGCCGGCCGGCGTGCTGTGCGACCTTGCCGCGCTGGACTCCCTCCCGGTCCACGACTACGTCTCCGGCCTCGCCGAGGTGATCAAGGCCGGTTTCATCGCCGACCCGGTGATCCTGGACCTGATCGAGGCCGACCCCGAGGCCGCCCGGACCCCGGCGGGCCCGCACACGGCCGAGCTGATCGAGCGGTCGATCCGGGTCAAGGCGGAGGTCGTCTCCTCGGACCTCAAGGAGTCCGGTCCGCGCGAGATCCTGAACTACGGTCACACGCTCGGCCACGCCATCGAGAAGAACGAGCGTTACAAGTGGAGGCACGGGGCCGCGGTCGCCGTAGGCATGCACTTCGCCGCCGAACTCGGCCGCCTGGCGGGCCGCCTGGACGACGCGACGGCCGACCGGCACCGCGCCATCCTGGAGTCCGTCGGCCTGCCGCTGCACTACCGCTACGACCAGTGGCCCAAGCTGCTGGAGACGATGAAGGTGGACAAGAAGTCCCGCGGTGACCTGCTGCGCTTCGTCGTGCTGGACGGCCTGGCCCGGCCTACCCTGCTGGAGGGCCCGGACCCGGCCGTCCTGCTCGCCGCCTACGGCGAGGTCGGCCAGTAGGCCCCACATTCCTTACGGGTAACACCGGGTTCCGTTTCCAGCGTCCGGTTCCTGCGTTCCGGCGCCGCGTCTTCGGCGGTGTCTGCGGCGGTCCGTGCTTCTTCCCGTCGGAACGGGCACTTCGGGCCGCCCCCGGTCGTTTCACCGAACGACGGCCGGGGACGGTACCGTTCGGAAGGCGAGCGGGGGCGCACCCTCGCTGCCGGCGCCAATTGCCTGTACCGGGTGAGCTGGAGAGGCGTGTCGACACCGACTCGGACGCCTCGGCGCCGACGAGCCAAGACGACGAGACGGAGTGGCAACGGATGCAGCACGCAGTCGGGTCTCCGCTGCCGCCGCCCCACCAGCCGGGGCAGGCACCGCACACCGGCTGGGCGCCGGCCGCACACCACCCGGGGCCGCCCCCGGGCGCCTCCCCGGGGCCCGCCCCCGTCCCACCGCCGGGCCTCCGCGTCCCGCCCGGCCCGCCGCCGCGGGTCCCGCAGCAACCCCCCGCCGGCTCCGCCCCGGTGCCGCCCGCGCCCCCGAGGCACGCGCCCCCTCAGTCCGTCCCCGGCCCGCCGCCGGCCCCTGATACCACCGGGCACGTGCCGCTGCCACCCGGCGGCCCGGTCGGCGTGCCGTCGGCGCCGCCCGCCATGGTCACGGTCCCGGACCCGGCGGCCACCACCCTCGCCGTCCTCCTCATCGGTCCGGCGGGCGCGGGCAAGACCAGCGTCGCCAAGTACTGGGCGGACCACCGCCGCGTCCCCACGGCCCACATCAGCCTGGACGACGTCCGCGAATGGGTCCGCTCCGGTTTCGCCGACCCCCAGTCCGGCTGGAACGACAACTCCGAGGCGCAGTACCGCCTGGCCCGCCGCACCTGCGGCTTCGCCGCCCGGAACTTCCTCGCCAACGGCATCTCCTGCATCCTGGACGACGCCGTCTTCCCGGACCGCCCGGTCGTGGGCCTCGGCGGCTGGAAGCGGCACGTGGGCCCCGGTCTGCTCCCGGTCGTCCTCCTGCCGGGCCTGGACGTCGTCCTGGAGCGCAACGCCGAACGCAGCGGGAACCGCCGCCTCACCGACGAGGAGGTGGCCCGCATCCACGGCCGCATGGCCGGCTGGTACGGCTCGGGCCTGCCGATCATCGACAACTCCCAGCTGGACGTCCCCGCGACGGCCCGCGTCCTGGACGAGGTCCTGGCGAGAGCCATAGCGAGCCCGCCGAGCTGGTGAACGGGGGAGCGGCGCCTCCCGCCCGGGCCACGCGAAACGACGCGAGCGACCCGGCACGCGCCGCACACGCGCGCCGCTGGTGAGCCGGGCACCGCTTCGCCCGGTCCCCAGCGCCTGCGAAGACGCGTGCCGTGCCTCGGGCCGGCGGAACCGCAACCACGCCGCGAGGCGCCGCACGAAGTCCCGGGGCCCACTGAGCCGAGCCGCGCTGCGAGGCGCCGCTGAGCCGCGCCCCGATGCGCTGCTGAGCCCGCGCTGCGAGGCGCGGTCGAGCCGGCCCCGGGGCTGCGGAGCCGAGCCCGATGCGTCACTGAGCCGGCCCCGGGCCCGCTGAGCCGTGCTCCAGGCCCCTTGCCACCGGCTCCCGGAATCACCGGAACCCGGCCCAGGGCGGCGAAGTCCCGTCACCGCGGCCCTGTGCGACCGGCTCCGGAATCCCACGCAGCCGCGCGCCGGGGCGTCCGGAAGGCCGGGGCCGGGGCACCGCGGACCCTGCCCCGGGCATACGGAGCCGATTCCGGGCATGCGGAGCCGGCGCCCTGGGCATGCGAAACCCGCATCGGGCAGGCGGAGCCCCCGCCCGCGTGCCGCTGAGTCGCGCCCCGAGGCCCTGTGCGACCGGCGCCGGAATCCCACGCAGCCGCGTCGCAGGGCGTCCGGAAGGCCGGGGCCGGGGCACGGCAGGGTCCCCGCCCCGGGCGTGCGGATCGTCCGTCCCGGGCCCCACGGAGCCGCGTGCCGCTGAGTCGCGCCCCGAGGCCCTGTGCGACCGGCGCCGGAATCCCACGCAGCCGCGTCCCAGGGCGTCCGGAGGCAGGGGGCGGGGCACGGCAGGGTCCCCGCCCCGGGCGTGCGGATCGTCCGTCCCGGGCCCCACGGTGCCGTGTCCCGCTGAGTCGCGCCCTGCGGCCCTGTGCGACCGGCGCCGGAATCCCAGGCAGCCGCGTCCCAGGGCGTCCGGAAGGCAGGGGCCGGGGCACCGCGGACCCCCGCCCCCTCGGCTTCCCTCCCCACTCGGCCCTTGCCAACCGGCACAATCCGGGCAGAACTCCTACGCTCATCTCATGTCAGAGGTGTACGCGAACCGCCGATCCCGGCTGAGGGACCGCTGTAACGCGGCCGGCGCCCCCGCCGCCCTGGTCAGCCGCCCCGCCAACGTGCGCTATCTGGCGGGGGCCGCCCCCCAGGGCGCCGTCCTCCTGCTCGGCAGGCGCGAGGACCTCCTGGTGTGCGCGGGTACGCCGGGCGACCGCCCCACCGAGGGCCGGCCGGACGAGAACGTGCGCCTGCACATCCTCGCGTCCCCCGGAGGCGACCCGGCGGTCGCCGCGGCCGACCTCGCCCTGGGGCAGGACGCCGACGGCCTCGCCGTGGAGGAACACCACCTCACCGTCAGCCGGCACCGGGCCATCACGTCCGTCGCCCCCGGACTCCGCCTGGTCGACCTCGGCGGTGCCGTGGAGCAGCTCAGGGTGGTCAAGGACGAGGAGGAGATCTCCTGCCTCCGCATCGGCGCCGAGATCGCCGACCAGGCCCTCGGTGAGCTGCTGGAGTCCATTCTGGTCGGCCGCACCGAGCGGCACCTCGCGCTGGAGCTGGAGCGGCGCCTGGTCGACCACGGCGCCGACGGCCCTGCCTTCCCGACGTCCGTGGCCACCGGTCCGCACGCCGGCCGCCGCGGCCACCGCCCCACCGACCGGCGCGTGGAGGAGGGCGACTTCCTCACCGTGTGCCTCGGCGCCACCTACCGCGGCTACCGCTGCGAGATCGGCCGCACCTTCGTGATCGGCACCTCGCCCGCGGACTGGCAGATCGAGCTGTACGACCTCGTGTTCGCCGCTCAGCGGGCCGGACGCGAGTCCCTGGCACCCGGCACCGCCTACCGTGACGTGGACCGCGCGGCACGGCAGGTACTGGACTCCGCGGGCTATGCGGAGTCCATGCCGCCGCTGACCGGACACGGGGTCGGACTCGAAATCGACGAGGACCCGCAGCTGGCCCCCGCGGCCATGGGTAAACTGGACGCTTGCGTGCCGGTCACCGTCGAACCGGGGGTCCACCTCCCGGGCCGGGGCGGCGTCCGGATCGATGACACGCTCGTCGTGCGCCCCGAGGCGGACGGCGGACCCGAGCTACTCACCATCACGACCAAGGAGCTGCTCGCGCTCTGAGCGACCCCAGGGGCATTGCCCCGGGGGCGCTGGGCGCGTGACCCGGGGTCGTACGTCAGTCCAGGAGATTCCGCAACCGTGGCTTCCACGAACGACCTCAAGAACGGCCTGGTGCTCAAGCTCGAAGGCGGCCAGCTCTGGTCCGTCGTCGAGTTCCAGCACGTCAAGCCCGGCAAGGGCCCGGCCTTCGTGCGCACCAAGCTCAAGAACGTGCTCTCCGGCAAGGTCGTCGACAAGACCTTCAACGCCGGTGTCAAGGTCGAGACGGCCACTGTCGACAAGCGCGACATGCAGTTCTCGTACATGGACGGCGAGTACTTCGTCTTCATGGACATGCAGACCTACGACCAGCTGATGGTCGACCGCAAGGCCGTCGGCGACGCCGCCAACTTCCTGATCGAGGGCTTCACCGCCACCGTCGCCCAGCACGAGGGCGAGGTGCTCTTCGTCGAGCTGCCGGCCGCCGTCGAGCTGACCGTCCAGGAGACCGAGCCGGGCGTCCAGGGCGACCGCTCCACCGGCGGCACCAAGCCCGCCACCCTGGAGACCGGTCACCAGATCCAGGTCCCGCTCTTCATCACCACCGGTGAGAAGATCAAGGTCGACACCCGCACCAGCGACTACCTCGGCCGGGTGAACAGCTAACCGTGGCTGCCCGCAACACGGCCCGCAAGCGCGCCTTCCAGATCCTCTTCGAGGGCGACCAGCGCGACGCCGACGTCCTGACCGTCCTCGCGGACTGGATCCGGCTCTCCCGGTCGGACACCCGGCAGCCCCCGGTCAGCGAGTACACGATGCAGCTGGTCGAGGGCTACGCGGAGCACGCGGCGCGGATCGACGAACTGATCTCCCAGTACTCGGTGGGCTGGACGCTCGACCGCATGCCGGTCGTCGACCGCAACATCCTGCGGCTGGGCGCGTACGAGCTGATCTGGGTGGACGAGACCCCGGACGCCGTCGTCCTGGACGAGATGGTGCAGCTGGCGAAGGAGTTCTCCACCGACGAGTCGCCCTCGTTCGTCAACGGCCTGCTGGGCCGGCTGAAGGAGCTGAAGCCGACGCTGCGCCGTGCCTAGCCGCGCTCAGCGCGGTCGGTCACGCCCAGCGCGGCCGCGGGTCGTCCGTGGCCGCTGGTGCTCATGCCGCGGGGCCGCATTCCGGTGCGGCCCCGCGCCAGTGCGCCATCCCGCGTGCCACCCGGGCCCCACAGGGCGCGGAACAGCCGTGAACGCCGCCGGGGGGGGGCGGCCCCCGGGGGGGGCCCCCCCCCCCCGGGGGGGGCCCCCCGCTCCGGTCTGCCAGGGTGATCTCCTTCAGGGCATAAACATGCCAAGTCACCGCCCGAAGCGGGTACAGGCAGCCGCATGGGATCTTTGAGCTCTCCGGTGCTGCTCGTATTGTTCGTGGCCAGTGCGGCCGCCATCTGGTACGCGGGCATCAAGTTGTCCGACACCACCGACGTCCTCGCCGAACGGCTCCATCTGGGCAGTGCCCTGGGCGGGCTCGTCCTCCTGGCGATCGCGACCAACCTCCCGGAGATCGCCATCACCGTCTCGGCCGCCCTGGCCGGCCAGCTGGACGTCGCCGTCGGCAACATCCTCGGTGGTATCGCCATCCAGACCGTCGTCCTGGCCGTCCTGGACGCCGCCGGGGTGCGCCCGCGCGCGCCGCTGACCCGGCTGGCCGCCAGCCTCCAGCTGGTGCTGGAGGGCGCGCTCGTGGTGGTCATCCTGGCCGTGGTGGTCATGGGCACCCAGCTGTCCCCGGATCTGCACGCCGCGCGTCTGGCCCCGGCGTCGCTGGCGATCGCCGCGTTGTGGGTGATCGGACTGGTGCTGCTGAACCGGGCGGGCCGGGGGCTGCCGTGGCGTGAGGGCGGTGACGCTCCGGACAGCCAGCCCGAACCGCGCGGCCACTCCCGCGGGAAGAAGGAGAAGGCCGCGACCGACCGGGGTGTCGGCTCCCGCCGCGCCGCGCTCGTCTTCGCCGCGGCGGCGCTGGCGACGCTGATCGCGGGCGTGGTCATCGAGCGCAGCGGTGAGCAGCTCTTCGCCCGGCAGGGACTCAGCGGGGTGCTGTTCGGCGCGACCGTCCTCGCCGCGGCCACCTCCCTGCCCGAGCTCAGCACGGGCCTGACGTCCACCCGGCTCGGCGACTACCAGCTCGCCGTCAGCGACATCTTCGGCGGTAACGCGTTCCTGCCCGTTCTCTTCCTCCTGGCCACCCTCATCTCCGGCAAGCCCGTCCTGCCGGCCGCGCACGACACCGACATCTACCTCACCGCGCTCGGCATCATCCTCACCGTCATCTACATGGCCGGTCTGGTCTTCCGTCCCCGCCGCCAGTACGCGCGGATGGGCATCGACAGCGTCACCGTGGTCGTCGTCTATCTCGTCGGCATCGCCGGACTGGCCACCATCGCCACCTGAACCACCCGGTGGGCGAGAGGGGGCGCGCGCCGGTCAGACCTCGTCCACCCGGCGCAGGTCCTGCTCGTCCCACGTGCGGGTGTCACGCGGCTCGGCGTACGGCTCCGCCTGCGGCGGGTGACCGCCGGCGATCGCCCGCTGCCGTGCCGTCTCGGCGTCGAACTCCAGGCCCAGGAGGACGGCCAGGTTGCTGATCCACAGCCACACCAGGAAGACGATGACGCCGGCCATGGTGCCGTAGGTCTTGTTGTAGGAGGCGAAGTTCGCCACGTAGAACGCGAACCCGGTCGAGGCGATCATCCAGATGACCAGGGCGAGGAAGCTGCCGGGCGTCACCCAGCGAAAGCCCCTCACCTTCGCGTTCGGCGTCGCCCAGTACAGGAGCGCGATCATCATGGTGACCAGGAGCACCAGCACCGGCCACTTGGCGATCGACCACACCGTCAGCGCGCTGTCCCCGATCCCGAGCGCCACCCCCGCCTGGTGGGCCAGGCTGCCGGTGAACACCACGATCAGGGCGCTGACCACCGCCAGCACCATGAGGACGACGGTCACGCCGAGACGCACGGGGAGGATCTTCCACACCGGGCGGCCCTCGGGCATGTCATAGACGGCGTTGGCCGTGCGGATGAAAGCGGCGACGTAGCCGGAGGCGGACCAGACGGCGATTGCCACACCGACGATCGCCATGACCGAACCGGTGCCCGCGCGGTTCTGCAGCTGTTCCACGGCCCGCGTGAGGATCTCCCGGGCCGACCCCGGGGCGAGCTGCTTGAGGTGGGACAGCACCGTGTCGGTGGCCGACTTGCCGGTGATGCCCAGCAGCGAGATCAGCACCAGGAGGGCCGGGAACAGGGAGAGCACCCCGTAGTAGGTCAGTGCGGCCGCCCGGTCGCTCAGCTCGTCGTCCTGGAACTCCTTCAGTGATCCCTTCAGTACCCGCAGCCATGCCCCCTTGGGCAGCTTCGTCGGCGCGTCCGGCGCCCGCCGCTCGACCTCCGGTCCGGGCCCCGCCTCCGCGGGGTCCGGCACCTCGCTCTTTCGGTTCTCGCCGTGATCGCCGTGGTCACGGCCGGGAAGATGCAGATTCGCCATGCGCACCGGATAACCCCGGCCCGCGGGCTTACGCCGGCTCGGCGGTGGGGAGCAGCAGGGCCGATGACAGGGCCGGTCACGCCGGACGGTGTGGGATGGCCCGTGCGGGGCACGGGAATGCTGCGGCGCCCCGCCGAGGCGCGGAGACCGCCGAGAGTGTGGGAGGCCACATGAACGTGCTGGCCCGGCTGGACCGATATCAGCGACGGCACCGGTGGGCGGGTATGCCGCTCGCGGTGGTGTACAAGTTCTTCGACGACCAGGCGGCCTATCTCGCCGCGCTGCTGGCCTACTACGGCTTCGTCTCCCTCTTCCCGCTCCTGCTGATCCTCGTGGCCATCCTCAGCGCCTCCCTGCACGGCAACCCGCAGTTGCAGCAGTCGGTGCTCCACTCGGCGCTCGGCGAGATCCCGGTGATCGGTGACCAGCTCGGCCACAACATCCACTCCTTCCACGGCAACGGCGCCGCCCTCGCGGTAGGTGTCATCGGCAGTCTCTACGGCGCCCTCGGGGTCTCCCAGGCGGTCCAGCACGCCCTCAACAAGATCTTCGCCGTACCGCGGCACGCCAGGCCCGACCCGCTGCGCTCCCGGGCCAGGGGCCTGTACTTCCTGCTGCTGCTCGCGGTCGGCCTCGTGCTGACGACGGCGCTGTCCACCGCGGAATCCGCCGCCGACATCTTCGGCACGCGCCTGGCCGTCGGCATCCGCGTCGCCATCGGTGTGGTGGGAGTGGTGGTCAACGCCGCGCTGCTGCTTATGAGCTACCGGCTGATGACCCGGCGCCGGCTGCCGCTGCGCGCGATGTACGGCCCCGCGCTGGGAGGCGCCGCCGCCTGGCAGGCACTTCAGTGGGGCGGCTCCTACTACGTCGGACACGTGCTGCGAGGCGCCACCGCGACCTACGGGATGTTCGGCATCGTGCTCGGCCTGCTCGCCTGGATCTACCTCGCCGCCATCGTGTACCTCGCCACCGCCGAGATCATCGCCGTGCGCAGCCTGCGGCTGTGGCCGCGCAGCCTGCTCACACCGTTCACCGACCACGTCCACCTCGCCACGGGTGACCTGCGCGCCTACCGGTCCTACGCGGCCACCGAGTCCTTCAAGGGTTTCGAGAAGGTCTCCGTGCGCTTCGGCAAGCCCCCGCCGCCGGCCGTCGGTGACAAAGGGCCCCCCTGATCTCACGCGGGTTGCCTGCCGGTGCGATGCGCGGACAGCGCCTGCCTGTCGAGGCGATCGCGACGCCACCGCGACGTCGGCCTGACGCCCGCCTGTCCTCGCGGACTACTGGCCGCGGAAGCGGTCCTCGAGCATTTCGGCGACACCAGGGATGACCCCGTCGGGTGACGGACTGTAGTGCGGCACGGCCCATCGTGTGATCTTGGCGTCGATGAGCGTGGGCCGGCCGGAGGCCAGTGCCGCGCGGAACGCCTCCTCGAACTCATCGAGCGTCTCCACCTGATGGCCGTCGGCGCCGCAGGCACGTGCGTACGACGCGAAGTCCGGGTTCCGGAACTCGACGAGAGCGGACTCGCCGTAGGTGGCGACCTGGAACATCTTGATCAACTTGAATTCCTCGTCGTCGAAGATCACCCAGATGACGGGGATGTCGTGTTCCACGGCGGTCACCAACTCGAAGCCTGACAGCGAGTAGCAGCCGTCGCCGCAGCCGACGACGACCGTCCGCTCGGGGTGCGCGACCTTGAGGCCGATGGCTCCGTTGACGTGACCGGCCATCGGCCCGAAGGCGCCGGCCTTGCGGAAGTTCTGGCCCGCCTCGAGTTCCACGTAGTACCCGAGCCAGGCCAGATGGGCTCCGGCGTCCGCGAGCAGCACGCCCTGCGGCGGCAGCATCCGGCCGATCGCCTGCGCGAGCTGTGCGGGATGGATCCTCCCGTCGACGTTGACGACGTGCCGGGCCTCGTAGTCCTGGCTGTCCACCTTCACCGCCGGCACGTCGCCGACCCTCCGCTCCAGCGCGTGGACGAGGGCCGCCACCGCCTCACGCGCGTCGGACAGCAACGCGTAGTCGGGCCGATAGGCTTTGGCGAATTCCGTTTCGGCGATGTTCACATGGATGAGCACCTTGTTCTCGAACAGATCGCCGCGGTAGTTGAACGTGGCATGCTGGTTGAGGGAGTTCCCTATGCACAGCACGATGTCTGCCTCGCGGAAGGCCTTCCAGGCGCTGGAGTGGCCGCTGTCGGCGAAGACGCCGACCGCGAGCGGGTGTCCCTCCGCCACGATGCCCTTGCCGTCCAGGGTGGTGAGCAACGGAATCTGGAACCGTTCGATCAGGCGCTTGATCTCCGGTCCGGCTCCGGAACGGATCGCGCCGAACCCGACCAGGGCCACGATGCGCTTCTGCTGCGCGATGGCGTCGGCAAGGACGGACGCGATCTCCTCGACCCTCGCCGGGTCGGGCCGTACCGGCGGCACGTCCAGGCGTACCGGCCGGAAGTCCGTCACCTCGACGCCGCTCTCGGTCAGGTCTTCGGGCACATGGATGTGTACCGGCCCCGGCCTCCCTTCGAACGCGAGGTTGACCGCTTCCTCCAGGACGTCACAGGTGTCGGCCACGTCGGTGAGCAGGAAGGACTTCTTGGTCGTGGCCGCGAACATGGCCTGGGAGTCGGGAGTGCGGTTCAGCCCGGAGGTCTCGTTCAGCGAGCCCCATCCGCGCCATTTCATCCGCGAGTATCCGGAGACGGCGAGAACCGGGTACGAGTCGGACATCGCCACGGCCAGCCCGGAGAAGAGATTGAACGCACCGGGCCCCGCTGTGGCGAAGCAGAATCCCAGTTGGTTGCTGTACATCGCATAGCCGCAGGCCATGAAGGAGGCGGCCTGTTCGTGTCGCGTGATGACCGGCCGGATCTGCCGCGAGTGCTTCAACGCCACCATGAGGCCTGCGGCGTTCTCCCCGGCGCCACCGAACGCGGCTCGTACGCCGATCCCTTCCAGGCCCTTGACAATGGCCTCATACACTCTCATGGCTCTTCTCCTCCGTGCTGCGCGGTTGACGGCGGAGTTCTCGCACGCCGTTCTTCGGTCGTGGCCGCGTTCCCGTCAGCCATGACGGAATCGCTCCTCGAGCGTTTCCCACACGCCCGGGATGACGCCCTCGGGGGAGCTGCTGTAATGCGGGAGGGCCCACCGGGTGATCCTGGCGTCTATCACCGTGGGTCTGCCCGACGTGAGCGCGGCCTTGAAGGCGGCGTCGAACTCCTCCAGGGTCTCCACGCGGAAGCCGTCGGCACCGCAGAGCCTTGCGTACGCGGCGAAATCGGGGTTCTGGAATTCGACCAGGCCCGATTCACCGTACGTGGCCGTCTGGTAGAGCTTGATGAGCTTGTACTCGTCGTCGTCGAAGATGATCCAGATGACGGGGATGCTGTTCTGTACGGCGGTCATCAGCTCGAAGCCGGCCATGGAATAGCAGCCGTCGCCGCAGCCGACGACGACCGTCCGGTCGGGCTGGGCCAGCTTGACCCCGATCGCACCGTTGACATGCCCGGCCATCGGCCCGAAGGTGCCGGTCTTGCGGAAGTTCTGCCCCTTGTCGAGGTCCACGTAGTAGCCGAGCCATGCCAGATGCGCGCCCGCGTCGGCGAGCAGTACGGCGCGTTCGGGCAGCATGCGACCGATCGTCTGCGCAAGCTTCCCCGGGTGGATCCCTCCCGGAGCGGGCAGGAGGGGCCGCCTCTCGTGGTCGCGGTTCACGGGCGCGAGCGGCTCCGCAGGGGCGGCCCTCTTCGCCAGGGCGTCCGTGATCGCCTCGACCGCCAGGCGGGCGTCGGAGACGAGCGCGTGGTGGGGGACGTAGGTCTTGCCGATCTCGCTGTCCGCGATGTTGACCTGGATGAGGACCTTGCCGTCGAACAGGTCCTTCCGCAGCCCGAACGTGGCATGCTGGTTGAGCGAGTTGCCGATGGCCAGGACCACGTCCGCTTCGCGGAACACCTTCCAGGCACTGGCGTGGCCGCTCTCCGAGAACACCCCGGCCGCGAGCGGATGGGTCTCGGCGACAATCCCCTTGCCGTCCAGTGTGGTGACGAGCGGTATGCGGAATCGCTCCACGAAATCCTGCACCGCGGCCTCGGCGTGGCTGCGGATGGCTCCGAATCCGGTGAGCAGGACGATCCGGCGTCCGTCCCGCAGTGCGCCGGCCAGCACCTCGGTGATTTCCCCGACCCGCTCCGGGTCGGGCCGCACCGGAGTCACGTCGAGCCGGAGGTCGCGGTAGTCGTCCACGGTCACTTGGCGATGGGTGAGGTTCTGCGGCACGTGGATGTGCACCGGGCCGGGTCGCCCCTCGAAGGCCACGTTCACCGCTTCCTCGAGCACCTCGCAGGTGTCGGCGGCGTCGGTGAGCAGGTAGGACTTCTTGGTCGTCGCCGCGAACATCGCCTGCGAGTCCGGCGTGCGGTTCCGCCCGGAGGTGTCGTTCACCGCGCCCCGCCCGCGCCAGTCGAGTTCGACGTACCCGGTGATGGCCAGCACCGGATAGGAGTCCGACAGTGCCACCGCCAAGCCGGAGAACAGGTTGAACGCACCGGGACCCACGGTCGCGAAACAGACCCCCAGCCGGTTGGTGTACATGGCGTACCCGCACGCCATGAAGGACGCCGCCTGCTCGTGCCGGGTCATGACAGGCCTGATCTTCGGCGAGTGCTTCAGTGCCAGCGTCAGGCTGGCGATGTTCTCGCCGTTCCCGCCGAACGCTGTGTCGACCCCTACGCTCTCGAGTCCTTTGACGACAGCTTCGTAGACCTGCATGGCGTGGCTGCCCATTCCGTCAGGCGTCCTTCTTGAGGCACAGCGGCGATGTCCGGCCGGTAGGACCGAGGCCGGTCGTGGCACTGTGGAGTGCCGGCACCCGACGTGGGCCGGCAGAATCTGCACACAGTCGGTACCGGTGTGCAGATGATCGCTTGCTGGTCGTACCCGCTCCTCGGCGAGTCACCGCTGCGTGCGGCCGCCCGCAGGGACGCGGGCGAACATCGACCCTTTCGCCAGCGTAGAACAGGGTGGCCGTAAGGGCATCTGCTCTCGCGGCACCAGCCGCCCTCGGCCTGGCACTTCCTGTCAGAGGCCGCGCGTACGGCAGCCGCCGCGGCCGCGATGTGCGGGCGGCGACGGGTTGCGCGAACATGGTCGAGTGGGCTCGGCGGTGAGGAGAACCCGCCGGCTGCACCCTCCTCGGACCGAGGCTCCGTGCCGCTCCACCCCCGCCGGAGGATGGAGGATCCCGTATGTCGGAGACCGGAATCCCACGTAGCGCCTACGAGCACCGCACGAGCTGCGAACCCCGGGGCGGAGTGCGGCCCGGCGACGGTGAGCGCGGCGATGTCACCGCGGCGGTACTGGCCGGCGCCCAAGGCGCCCACGAGGCGGGTCTGCTGGCGGAGATACTTGCCGGCCCTGGAGGCGCGCGGGCAGGGCCCGAACGTCTCCGCCGGCACCAGGGCGGGCGCCGTCAACACCGTGCTGTCCGCTTCGCTGTCCTGACTGCCGGCGCGGCAGGCCGCCGAAGCAGCTGGCGGGTTGCGGCGAGGCATGAGCAAGGAGCAGGTCCGCATGCCGTTCGCGCCCAGGACGCTGTGGGTGGGCCTGAAACGGTATTCCAGCTGGCTGCTCCGGCGGCCCGGTCCGCCGCTGACCGGTGTGCTGGACACGCCCCCGCTGCTGACCACGCTGCGCGACGGACTCGGCCGACGCGATGCCCGGCGCGTGATCGGCAACGCGCACGACGGCGGTCTCCGGCAGGTCACAGCGTCCACGACGTGACGCGTGGGCGGAAGCGCGAACCCGCTAGGAAAGGCATGGCGCAACCATGAGCAGGTCAGAGCGGTACGAGCGGTACGAGGGCGGCAGCGCGGAGGCCGAGCGGCTGGTCTTCGAGCAACTGGCCATGGAACTGATGCGTGTCCAAGGCAAGATCAGGAAGGCCGGCGGGGCGGCGGCCTTCGCCAGGACCTTCCACGCGAAACCGGTGCTCGGCGCGGAGAACGCCCGTCTGAACATCCACGACCAGGTGCCGCCCGAGCTGCGGACGGGCTTCGTCCGGCCCGGCGCCGAATACCCGGTCACCGTCCGGCTGTCCAACGCCAGCGGTGCCCCGCAGGCCGACTCCCTGCCCGACATGCGCGGCGCAGCGCTCCGCGTCGAGGCCGCCGACGGCGCGCACGACCTTCTCATGACCAACTATCCGGTGTCCCACGCTCGCAACGCACGTGAGTTCGTGGCGTTCGCCAGGACGATGGCGGGCGCCCGCACCCGTCCCCAGAAGGCGTTCGCGCTGTTCGTCAAGTTGCCCTTCGCCGTCGGCTGGTCCACCGCCGCCCGGATGCGCCACAACGTGCGGGCCGGAGCGCGCGGTGATGTGCGCAGCCTGGCCCTGGAGACGTACTGGAGCCGCGGCGCCATTCTGTGGGGCGAGGCCGGTCCGGTGCGCTACCAGCTGCGTCCCGCGCAGGGCGCGCCCGACGCGCCCGCACCGCCCCGCGCCGATCCCGACCATCTGAGCCACGAGCTGGCGCAACGCCTGGCCCGCGGCGACGTCGTCTTCGAGCTGCTCGTGCAGCGGTACGTCAGCGAGGCGATCACCCCTGTCGAGGACGGCTCGGTGGAATGGCGGGAGGACGTCGCCCCCGCGGTGCCCGTGGCCACCCTGACCATCCCCCGCCAGAGCGTCGACACCGCCGAGGCCCGGGCGGCCGCGCGCCGGATCGAGGAGCTGGCGTTCAACCCCTGGCACACCACGGAGGAGTTCCGTCCACTGGGCAATCTCAACCGTGCCCGCAAGGCCGCCTACCAGGCGAGCAGTGCGCAGCGGCTGGGCTACCGCTTCACCACCGAGGAGCCCCGGCGCAACAGGGTGCTGAGCGCTCCGGTGAACGCCGCCTTCCGCGTCCTCGACCGGTGGGTGCCCTGGTACCGGCTGCCCTTGCCGGCCGGCCTGCTCAACCTCGTCTTCCTGCGCAAGACGTTGCGCAGGAAGAACCTCATCGACACCGATCGCCACGAGGCACCGCCGCAGCCCGTCCCGGTGCCGGCGCCGATCGACGAGTCGCTGCGGGTCGCCCGCAGCTACGATGGCACGTACAACGACCTGTCCGCGCCCGCGATGGGCGCCGTGGGCGCGGCCTTCGGCCGCAACATGCCGCCCGTGCTGCGCCCGGACCTCTTCGACGAGCCCAGCCCGTACGAGGTCAGCAGGCTGCTGCTGCACCGCGACACGTTCCTGCCCGCCCGGTCCCTGAACCTGCTCGCCGCCGCGTGGATCCAGTTCCAGGTGCACGACTGGGTCAACCACAGTCGCTACCCGACGGGTACCTCCAGCGTGGAGGTGCCGCTCCCGCCGGACGTCGAGTGGCACAACACCCCGGGCGGTCCCACGGAGCATGTGATGCGCTTCGCCGAGAACGTGTCGATGGCCGGTGACGGCGCGCCGGTCCACTTCGCCGACTCGGCCTCCCACTGGTGGGACGGTTCTGAGCTCTACGGCGGTGACGAGAAGGCCGCCCGCTCCCTGCGCGAGCCGGACGGCGCGGACCTGCGCCTGGAGGACGGCCATCTGCCGTTCGGCCCGAACGGCGTCCCGCTCACCGGTGTCCGCGAGAACTGGTGGCTGGGCCTCAGTGTGATGCACACCCTCTTCGCCAGGGAGCACAACGCGGTGTGCTCGGCGCTGCGACGCGAGTATCCGCGCATGGAGGAGGAGCGCGTCTACCAAACGGCGCGGCTCATCGTGTCCGCGCTCATCGCCAAGATCCACACGGTCGAGTGGACACCGGCGATCCTTGCCACCGAGGCCATCGAGATCGGGCTGAAGACCAACTGGCAGGGTCCGCCCGCGAAGTGGCTGGAGCGTCTGGGCCTGTGGCTGTTCGAGGCGCACTCGCTGACCGGCATCCCCAAGACCGTGCCCGACCACCACGGCGCGCCCTACTCCCTCACCGAGGACTTCGTCACCGTCTACCGGATGCATCCGCTGATCCCGGACGACTTCGAGATCTGCGACCACCGCTTCGGACGGCGGCGGGACATCCTAGGCTTCGACGACGTGCAGGGCGCGGCGGCCGAGCCCCTCATCCGCAAGACCGGGCTGCCCGACTCGCTGTACTCGTTCGGCATCGCCCATCCTGGCGCGATCACCCTGCACAACTACCCGCGCGCACTGCAGCACTTCCGGCGGGACGGCGAGATCATCGACCTGTCCGTCGTCGACCTGGTGCGTACCCGGCGCCGTGGAGTCCCCCGGTACAACGACTTCCGGGCCGGCCTGCACAAGGAGCGCATCCGCCGCTTCGAGGACCTGACGGACGAACCCGGGACGCTGGCGCGGCTGAAGGAGCTCTACCGGTCGGTCGATGAGATCGACACCATGGTGGGACTGTTCGCCGAGAACCCGCCGACGGGATTCGGATTCAGTGACACCGCCTTCCGCGTCTTCATCCTGATGGCGACCCGGAGGCTGCAGAGCGACCGCTTCCTCACCGTGGACTACCGCCCCGAGCTGTACACGCCGCTCGGCATGGACTGGATCGAGCGCAGCGGCATGACCGAGGTCGTCCTGCGGCACTGCCCGGAGCTGGCGAGCTTCCTGCCGCGCCACGCGAGCGCGTTCGTACCGTGGCGGCCGATGCCGGCACCGCCGAACGGCTCCCGCACCACCCAGCCTTGAGACCAGAGGGTGTTCCTGAGACAAGGAGAGGACCATGACGGTGACCACCCGGCATCGGGGTCTCGAAGCGCTGCTGGCGCGGCCGCTCCTGGAGACCATCTGGCGGCGGCGCACCCACCGGGTCAGCCGGGGTGCGGCCGTCCCCGCCGGCTCGATGAGCTATCGCTCGTCCGACGTCCCGCTACCGCTCGGCGAGCTGGAGGAGGCGGTGCTGATCGCTCTCACCGGCTGCACCGGGCTCACCATGCCGGACCGGCCGTTCGAGGATCCGCGCGACGGCAAGCCCATCATGGCCAAGCCGAACCTCAACATGGTCGGCCGGACGGCAGGCAGCCCCGACAACGCCCAGGGCACCCACTTCTTCATGATCAACGACAGCGGCACCTATTACCTGCGCAAGTTGCCGCCGTCCCCCGACGCGTCCTTCGAGCCCGGCGCTCTGGTCGATCGGGCCCGGCAGTCCAAGGTGCGGGTCCTGGACCACCGCCTGGACGTCGCCGAGGGCATGCGCGACTTCCCGGCCTACCTCGACTCCAACCGCGTGCTGTCCAATCTGCCGGGCAGCACCGTCCTCCTGCCGGTCGTCGATCTTTCGCACCAGTACATCAACGGCCTGATGTATCTGCTCACTCAGCCGGACGGAGCTCGGCCCACACTCGTCGACGACCGCAACTTCTACCGCCCCGCCGGGGTCCACAAGTGGATACGGAGCGGCTTCCTGAACAAGGACCTCAAGCTTCCGCTGGGTGTGCTGGGCCCGCTGCGGACCCAGATCGAGGCCGAGCTCCTGCTGCAGAACCTCATGCTGACCGCGGACGCCATGGGGCTCGGCGCGTGGATTCACGCCTCGATCAACCCCCAGATCATGTTGGGCGACCCGAAGTTCTCGGCCCGGTACGGGCGGATGCTCGGCTTCGACTTCGTCACCCCCCGCTGGCGCCCGTTGGACCTCCCGCGCTGGCAGCTGCCTCTGCCAAGATTCGCGACCGCGCGGTCCCACCCGGTCGGGCTCAGCGTCGACGGCCAACCGCTGATCAGAGCGGCATGTCCCCCCTACCACCCGTCGATGTCCGAGGCCGTCGACGCGGTCGTCCAGGCGAAGTTCGGTGCGACGGGCATCTATCACGACAAGAACCTCTTCGCGGGCATCTACCGCGATGACTACGGGCAGCGCTATCTCGCCGAGGCCCGAGAGTACGACGAGCGGGTCGTCGAGTGTGCCCGTGACATATGCGAGTACATCCACGCCACGCACGACCGCTTCCCGGCACATGTCGACGCGATTCAGGTACCCGGCATCTGGCTCCAGGTGCACCATCCCGAACTCGGCTACTACGAGCGGTTCTTCCGCGACGGTCTGACCCATGCGCACACGGAACACACAAGATTGTGGGACACCTGACAGCTTTCCTTCCCTCGGCTGGTTGACGGACAGGCATCTCCCCGTTGGACACCCGACCCCGCGAGAGGGAGGCTTGCATCGAGAGAATATGCGGGCCGGGCACCGTCCGGTCCACCTGCCCGACCGAGAAGAATGTGGCGCCCGGGAGTATCCGTGCGCGCGCCGGAATCAGGACCGGTGCCGGCGGAGATCAAGCGCCATGAGAGGGGCGCACGGTCATGCCCTCCCTCAGACCTGACGCCGAAGAGGCATGCCGCATCGCGGTTTCCGAGCCCTTCACGTCTGCCCGCCGAGCCCGGCGGATCTGTCTCCTCCGGTGCCGGGCGTGGGGCAGTGGGAACAAGATGCTGCTCAGGTGCTGCCTGGCCTGCTCGGCCGTGAGACTCCGGGGGCACTGCTCAAGGATCTGCTGCCAGCTGTCCCGTGCGCGGTTCCGGCAGCGAGCCCGCTCTTCATGCCCGCCCAGGCCACGGGACGCCAGCGACCGCGGGACGCCAGCGGCCTCGGGCGGTGCCGATGTGGGCAGCCAGGAGGGATCGACATGGCCAAACGCCTCGTCATCTGCTGCGACGGAACGTGGAACTTCGCCGACCAGCCGAGCAAGACCAACGTCACCAAGGTCGCGCTGTCCGTGTGCTCAGGGGCAGATGGCGGCAAGGTGCAGCGTGTGTACTACCACAGTGGCGTCGGTACCGGCCGCTGGGAACGTCTCAGGGGTGGCGCCTTCGGCGTGGGCCTGTCCCAGAATGTGATCGACGCCTACCGCTTCCTCGTCGAGACGTACGAGTCCCACGACGAGTTGTTCCTGTTCGGCTTCAGCCGCGGCGCGTTCACCGTGCGAAGTCTTGCGGGTCTGGTGCGCAACTGCGGCATCGTGCGCCGGGATCACGCCGGCCGGATCCAGGAGGCCTGGGACCTCTACCGCGACCGGGTCGAGAAGCCGAGCGGCACGGCCTCCACGCTGTTCCGCCGTTCGTACGCGCATGAGACGGATATCCGCTTCATCGGGGTGTGGGACACGGTCGGCGCCCTCGGTATTCCGGTTCCCACCTCCCGGAGGCTCGACCCGGTCGTGGACCGCTTCAACCGCCACTGGGCGTTCCACGACACCGAGTTGAGCAGCTGGGTCAGGGCGGCATTCCACGCGCTGGCCATCGACGAACAGCGCTCGGCCTTCCAGCCGACGCTCTGGCACCAGCAGCCCGGAGCCGAGCAGCGCCAGGAGCTGAAGCAGGTGTGGTTCGCCGGCGTGCATTGCGATGTCGGTGGCGGCTACAGGGAGACGGGGCTGTCCGACATCACCCTGCTCTGGATGATCGACCAGGCTCGTAGACATGGGCTGGAGTTCGATCCGGAGGCGCTCGGCGTGGCCGGGCCGAATGCGATGAAGCCGGAGGACTGCATCGACTTCCGGGTGCAGCCGGATGTCCTGGGCGAGGTGCACCTTTCGAGGAAAGGCATGTACCGGCTGGCCGAGCCGTTGCAGCGGCCCATCGGGCGCGCGGCGGACAAGGAGGGCCGGCTCGACGGGAACGAGTTCCTGGCAGTGCCGGCCATGGAGCGCTACGACGAAGACGCCGGCTACCGGCCGCCCGAGCTCGCGAAATACGTCACTGATCGGAGGCGGTTCCGGCTGGAATCCTGAGAGACGCGACCCTTCGCGCGGCCGTTGTCACCGCGACCCCTGCAGAGCGGCGGTGAGTCCGCGTACGACCTCGGCGAAACCCGCCATGCGTTGGAGCGGGCGGTCAGCCTCTGGCGGCCGGTCCCAGGGCGCTCGGGCGGACCGGGAGGAGCCCCCTGCCCGGAGACCGTCTCGCCGGAGCTGTGGCAGCCCGGGCGGCACGGCCTGCGCGCCTCAGGGAACCGAGGACTGAAAGCTGTCCCCCCGCCTCGCCGTGCGACAGGCAACCGCGCACCGGTTCGCGTGGCGGTGGGTCTCCCGGTCGCCGGGCCGCTCGGCGGAGAAACCGGCTGCAGTCGTTCGCGTTCACGCGGAGTCCCGTACGACCAGCTCGGGGTCGAAGATGACGGACGTGGGCTCGGCCCGCTCTCCCCGGACGTGTTCGTCCAGGAGGCGGGCCATGTGCGCGGCCATGCGCTCGACCGGTTGGCGGATCGTGGTCAGCGGTGGGTGGCAGGCCGGCGCGATGCCGGAGTCGTCGAAGCCGACGACCGCGACGTCCTCGGGCACGCGCCTGCCGTGCTCCCGCAGCACCTGGCAGGCGCCCTGGGCCATCAGGTCGTTGGCTGCGAACACACCGTCCACGTCGGGCTGTTCGGCGAGGAGCCGGGTCGTGGCGGTGACGCCGCTGGCGAAGGTGAAGCCGCCTTCGACGACCGGCGTGTACGGATGCCCGTTGCGGGCCAGAGTGTCGCGGAAACCGGCGAGCCGTTCCTGACTCGCGCCGACGGCGAGCGGCCCGGCCACGGTGGCCGGCCTGCGGCAGCCGCGTGCCAGCAGGTGTTCCGCCGCGAGCCGGCCGCCGTCCCGGTGGTCCAGGTCCACGTAGCTCAGCGGCACCGGGCGTGCCGGGCGGGCGAACAGCACGGTGGGCAGTT
This sequence comes from Streptomyces sp. Y20, assembly GCF_043195475.1. NCBI lineage: Bacteria > Bacillati > Actinomycetota > Actinomycetes > Kitasatosporales > Streptomycetaceae > Streptomyces > Streptomyces sp. Y20. The sequence continues at coordinate 831,948 of NZ_JBIDDP010000001.1, read as the reverse complement.
CCGCCTCGGCCAGGAGCGCGGGCAGCGGGTCGTGGGGGTGCGTGGAGACGACGAGCGCCCCGTCGGCGCGGCCCTGCCGCAGATAGGTGAGGACCTCGCGCCGGTCCTCGGCCGACTCGGCGAACATCAGTACCGGATGCATGGAGCGCGGGCGCAGGAAACCGATGACGCCCGCGACCACCCGCCCGAAGAAGGGGTCCGCGAAGACCCGGGACGCGAAGGCCTCCTGGCTGTCGTCCGGCGCGTCCCCGGCCCCGGAGACCACCAGGGCGACGGTCTCGGCCCGCCGGGTCACCAGCGACCGGGCGGCCCGGTTGGGTGCGTAACCGGTCTGCTCGATCGCCCGGCACACCAGTTCCTGGATCGTGGGATCGACATTGCGGACGCCGTTGACGACCCGGGAGACAGTCGCCCGGGACACCCCCGCCGCGCGGGCGACGTCCTCCAAGGTCGGAGCCTGTTTGCTCATGGCCGCACCCTAGCGGCACGCCGGGTTCACGGCATAGAGCGCTCTCCGGCACCGGACGCCCGCCTCCCCGCGGCCACCGCCCGCCGCCCAGCTTGCCTGCCGGTCGCCGGTCGCCGGTCGCCGCCTGCCGGGGGCACGGGCCGGGCTCACCGGGCGGTGAGCGGCCACGGCGACGTGGACGCAGCACCTTGGTCGGCGGGGGGGAGAGCGCTCTCCGGAACAGGGACTCTCAGGCCGGTGATGCTGAGACGTCAAGGTGTCCGGCTGGGACAGGATGAGATCCGCGACGCGCGTGCCGGCGACGCCGACGGGCCGGCGGCTCGCGGGTGTCGGGGTGGCGTCGGCCCCTTTCCTGACCGGTCTGGCCACTCCGGCCTCGGCGGCTCCCTCGGCCGTCCGGCCGCGCGCCCTGGCCGGCGGCGGCGACCTCGGCCCCGACGTCCTCGTCCTCCACCCCGCCGCGCCCGGCATCCAGGCCGACCTCGACGAGGTCTTCCGGCAGCAGAGTCGGCGCAGTTCGGCACCGGCCGCTACGCGCTGCTGTTCAAGCCCGGCACCTGCACGGGACTCGACGCCCGGTCCGGCCCTCGGGGCCCGGGGACGAGGTCAGCCGCAGTCGGTGCCGCTCTCGCCGAACCACACCCCGTCCAGCCGTCCGTACCAGTCGACGCACTGGCCCTTCGCGCTGAGGTACAGCGGGCCCGCGTACGACCGGTAGGCGCCGCTGTCGTAGTTGTCGTGGATCTCGTCCCCGCTGACGTTCAGATACAGCTCCATCGGCACCGGGTCACCGCTCACGTTGCGGATCATGACCAGGCAGTTCTTTCCGGTGGACGAGCTGTACGTCAGGTAGGCGGTGCCCTTGTTCCCCACCGGGGCGGAGTTGACCACGCTGTAGCCGGAGCCGCAGGCGCCGTTGTAGGCGGCCTGGGCGGCGGCGGAGGCGCCGGGAGCCGCGGCCAGGAGAGCGGCGGTGGCCGTTCCCGCCACCGCCACGGCGGACAGGGCGCGCCGGGCGCGGGACATGTGTGACATCGGTTCTTCCCCCATGGATCGGTCGTCACGGTGAACGGCCGGACGGCCGCCTCCGCGGGGACGGACGGCACGGCCGCCGTTCCCCTCATGCGTGACGACCGGTACGACCTGCCACCCTCACCGATGGTTGTGCCCGGCGACAGTTATGAACTCGTGTCGCCCGATGCCGACTTGCCGGAACGGCAGGCGAACTCGCCGTCTCGGCACCGCCTTCCGCATCATGCGCGTCGAGCCGTCGGAACGGCGGCAGACCGCTGCGCGGGCCGCTGTCCGGGCGGCTTCCGGCCGGCCGGCGCCCGGGCCCCGCCGGCGCCGCCGGAATTGGTAGCGTCGGGCCGTGGATCAGGGGCCCGGTTCGGACGGCAGCGCTTGCTTCTCCCCGTCCGCGCGAGCTGTCCGGGCGCTGCGGATCGGCTCGGCGATGCTCGTGCTCGGCGTGGTGGTGCCCACGGCCGTCATCGCGGGCGCCGGGGAACACGGACGGTGGCGGTCCGCCGCCGCGCTCGTGCTCGCGGCGCTCCAGATCGCGGCGCTGTGGTGGGTGGTCCGCCGTCCGCGGATCGTCCTCGCCGCCACCGCGCTGACCGGCGCCGGGCTCTGGCTGGTCCTTCCCGTGGTGAGCCTGACCGGCGCCCTGCTCGCGGCCCAGATCGCGCTGAGCGTCCTGGCGTCGCAGTCACCGCCACGGGTGTCGCGGTGGTGGCTGCTCGGTCTGCTGGCGCTCACGCCGGGCGCGTTCGTCGGCGGCGGGGCACTGGGCCTGGCGGCGTACCTGCTGGCCGTCACGCTGGCCTGGACCGGTGGCCAGTGGCGCCGGGCCCAGCACGACCGTCTCGTCGCGCAGACCCATCGGGCCGCGGCGGAGGAACGCGCCAGGATCGCCCGCGAGGTCCACGACGTGGTGGCGCACACCGTGTCCGTCATGGTGATCCAGGCGAGCGCCGCCGAGGACGTCTTCGAACGGGACCCGGAGCGGGCCCGGCAGGCGCTGCGCGCCATCGAGGGCGCCGGCCGGTCCGCGTTGAGCGAGTTGCGTCTGCTCCTGCGCGCCGAACCGCCGCATGACGGCGACGACGGGCGCATGCCCCCGCGCGGGCTCATGGACCTGGAGGAGCTGGCGTCGAACGCCCGCGCCTCCGGTCTCGCCGTGGACCTGGACCCGGGGGAGCGCACGCACGCCCCCGCCGCCGCTGTGGATCTCGCGGGATACCGCATCGTCCAGGAGGCGCTGACGAACACCCTGCGCCACGCCCGCGCGACCCACGTCCGCATCCGCGTGCGCTACGACGCCTCGACCGTGCACCTCACCGTGACCGACGACGGGCGGCCCCCGGCCCGCGCGGTCCGATCCCCCGGAGCCGGGCGTGGTCTCCTCGGCATGCGCGAGAGGGCGGCGCTCCTCGGCGGCACCCTGGACGCCGCGCCCGGGGCGGACGGCGGTTTCGAGGTGCGTGCCCAGCTGCCGATAGGCTGCGATCCGTGACGATCCGGGTGGTGGTGGCCGACGACCAGGCGCTGGTCAGGGGCGGTTTCCGCATGATCATCGATGCGCGTGACGATCTGGAGGTCGTCGGTGAGGCGGCCGACGGCCAGCACGCGGTGCGGCTGGTCCGGCAGTTGCGGCCGGACGTCGTCCTGATGGATGTCCGGATGCCCGTGATGGACGGCATCGACGCCACCCGCGAGATCATCGCGTCGGGCAGTACGACCCGGGTCCTCGTCGTCACCACGTTCGACCTGGACGAGCATGTGCTGACAGCGCTGCGCGCGGGCGCCAGCGGATTCCTGCTGAAGGACATCCGGCCCGCCGAACTCGCCGAGGCCATCCGGGTCATCGCCGGTGGCGACGCGCTGCTCGCCCCCAGCGTGACGCGTCGCATGCTCGACCGCTTCGCGTCCACCGGCCCGGCCGAACGGCCGACGCCCGGAGCGCTGTCGGAACTCTCGGCACGCGAGCTGGAAGTCCTCGCCCTGATCGGGCAGGCCCTGTCGAACGCGGAGATCGCCCGGCACCTGAGCCTGTCGGAGGCGACCGTCAAGAGCCACGTCTCGGCGGTGCTGCGCAAACTGGGGCTGCGGGACCGGGTGCAGGCCGCGGTCGCCGCCTACGACCACCGGATCGTGCGCCCCCGCGACCTCTGACACCCGGCACCGCGCAGGTCCACGTCACTCATCCTTCAGGATGAGCGCCCGGCCCACTCGTCCCTTGTATCCAGGGACGTTCCACCCCCTGGACGGATCACTCCCGGCCGTGACAACCGTAGCGTCGACGTCATGACGCAGCCTCCGTACCGCACGACGCGGCCTCCGTCCCGCACCGCGCAGCCTCTGTACTGCCGGATGTACCTCACGGCCTACGACACCTCCGCCGACGGCCTCCACGACCGCACCCGGACCGGATTCCTGCTCCGCGCGGCCGTCCTGGCCGAACTGGCGATCCGGGGACACCTCGTCGACTCCGACGGCGACGCGCTGGTCGCGACGCCGGGACCGGCCGGGGACCCCGTCCTGGACCTGATGCTCGGCCACGTCGCGAGCGACCGGCGCAGCTGGGCCTCCTGGATCAGACACGACCGCAGGCGGACGCTGCGCGCGGTCGAGGACCGGCTCGTCGCCCAGGGCGTGCTGGCCGTCGCGGAGAAGAGGTCCTTCGGCCGGTCCCGGCGCGCGGTGACGGTCACGGACCCCTCGGCCGTCACCGCGCTCCGGGCCACGGTGACCGCTCTGCTGCACGGCACGGAGCCCGCCGGGCGGATCGCGCCCGCCGACGCCGCGCTGGTGGCCCTGGCCGCGGCCGGCGGCATCCGGCCCGTCGTCTCCCGCTCGGACGCCCGTACCGGCAAGGACCGTATCGAGGAACTGACCGGACGTGTCGGCGCCGTGGCTCCCGGTCTGGGCGCCGCGATCGGCGGCCTCCGCATGACACTGGTGGCCGCCCAGGGCGGGATGGGCGGAGGCTGACATGCGTTCTGTGGCGGTGATCCTCACGAGCGCGCTGGCCGTGCTCGCCTCCCTGCCCGTCACGGCCGCACCGAACGCGCCGGTGGTGGTGCGCACCCGGGACGGCGCGGTACGCGGAACTGTCCATGGCGGCTACCGGACCTTCGAAGGCATCCCGTACGCGGCGCCGCCGGTGGGCGCCCTGCGCTGGACCGCGCCCCGGCCGCCGACGTCCTGGACAGGAGTACGGGACGCCCGGCACGCGGCCCCCGCGTGCGCCCAGCCCGACGGCGAGGTGCGCGGCGGCAGCACGGCCGAGGACTGTCTGTACCTGGACGTGACCGCACCGGACACCGCCACCTCCGCCCACCCGCAGCCGGTCGTCGTGTGGCTGCACGGCGGCGGCTTCACCACCGGGGCCGGCAGTTCCTACGAGGCCCACAGGATGGCCGTACGCGGCAACGTCGTGGTCGTCACGGTCAACTACCGCCTCGGAGCACTGGGTTTCCTCGCCCGCCCGGGCCTCGCCGGTTCCGGCACGTTCGGCCTCGCCGACCAGCAGGCCGCGCTCCGCTACGTCCGGGCCGGGATCGCGGCATTCGGCGGCGATCCCGGCAACGTCACCCTGGCAGGCCAGTCGGCCGGGGCCTACAGCGTCTGCGCCCAGCTCGCTTCGCCGCGGGCAGCGGGACTGTTCCACCGGGCGGTCATCGAGAGCGGACCGTGCTCCGGGCGGCCCGAACAGCCCTTCGCGCCGTCCGCCTACCCGCGCGCCACGGCCGAGGCAGCCGGCGCCCAGCTCACCGCGGACGTGGGCTGCGCCGAGGCGGCACACCCCCTGGCCTGCCTGCGCGAGGTACCGCCCTCGCAGCTGCTCGCCCACCAGGGGATCGACCAACACCCCGCCTACGGGACCCCGTTGCTGCCGCGGGATCCCGCCGCCGCCCTCGCCACGGGAGACATGCGGTCAATGCCGGTCCTGCTCGGCAGCAACCACGACGAGGGGAACGTCTGGGCCGCCGGCATCATGCGCGCGGGCACCGTCGTCACGCCGGCGACCTGGCCGGACGTCGTCGGCAGCTACCTCCCCGACCCGGCGCGCACCGCTGAGGTCGTCCACGCCTACCCCGTCACCGCCGACAGTGCGGGGCCGGTGTTCGGCGCCGTCATCGGCGACTCGAACTACGCCTGCCCGACCGCGCACACGGCCCGGCGACTCGCCGGCCGAATGCCCGTGTGGCGCTACGAGTTCGCCGACCCGAACGCGCCCCGCCCCACGACGACCGAACCGCCCTTCCCGCTCGGCGCCACCCACACCACGGAACTTCCGTACCTGTTCGACCTGGGCGGCAGACCCCGCCCCCTGACCGAGCCCCAGAAACACCTGGCCGACACGATGATCGGTTACTGGACACGCTTCGCCCGCTCGGGCGACCCCAACGGCGACAACGCGCCCCGCTGGCCACGGACCGGCGTACAGACCCTGCTCCCGGACGGCACCGGCCCGACCCGGCCGGACACGGACCACCACTGCGGCATCTGGACCGGTCGCCCCTGAGGGCGCCGGACACGGATGCGGGCACCTCGTGGACGGGCGGTGGTCTTCGCACGCCGGAGACGGGCAGGGCGCAGGGGCGGCGGCGGTCAGCTCTGGGCGGTGGGTCGTACGACGATCTCGTTCACGTCGACCGCGGCGGGCTGCTCGATCGCGAAGGCGATGGCCCGGGCGATCGCGTCGGGCGGGATGGCGATGTGGTCCCGCAACCTCGTGATCTCCGCCCTGACCTGGTCGTTCGTCGACGCCTCGGCGAAGTCGGTCAGCGTCGGACCGGGGGAGACGGTGGTCACCCGCAGGCAGTCGCCGGCTTCCTGGCGCAGTCCTTCGCAGATGGCCCGGACCGCGAACTTGGTGCCGGCGTAGACGGCCATCGCCGGCACGACGCGGAACGCGGCCGTGGAGGCGGTGGTGATGAACTGCCCGGCGCCCTGCGCCCGGAAGACCGGCAGCGCGGCGCCGATTCCGTGCAGCAGGCCCTTCACGTTGACGTCGACCATGTGGTCCCACTCCTCGACGCGCAGATCGTCGAGAGGGGAGATCGTGCCGACTCCGGCGTTGCTGACCAGTACGTCGAGTCGGCCGAACCGCTCACCGGCCAGCGCGACCAGGGCGTGCAGGTCGTCCCGCCGGGTCACGTCGGTGCGGATGTGTACGGCTGCGCCACCCGCGTTCTCGATCCGGGCGACCAGTTCGGCCAGGCGCCCGGACCGGCGCGCGCCCAGGACGAGTCGCGCGCCCCGTTCGGCGAGCAGCAGCGCGGTCGCCTCGCCGATGCCGCTGCCGGCTCCCGTGATCGCCACCACTTTGCCCGTGATCCCGCTCATGAAGTCGTCCTCTTCCTCGGCAGGGAGGCCGTCGGCGGCGCCGTGGCCCTGTGCTCGCGCCCCAGTCTCCGGGAGCCGTAGCCTGGTATCCAGACCGCCTTTATCGTGGAATCAGAGGTGCCATCCATCATGCCCGCACAGCCGGACCACCGCGACCGCCGCCGTCAGCTGGGTGCGTTCCTGCGCAGCCGCAGAGAGCGCCTCACCCCTGACGACGTGGGCCTGCCCCGGACCGGCCGCCGCCGGACCCCGGGACTTCGCCGGGAGGAACTGGCACTGCTGGCCGGGATGAGCGCCACCTGGTACACGTACCTGGAGCAGGGACGGGAGATCCGTGCCTCCGCACAAGTGCTCGACGCCCTTGCCGCGGCGCTGCGGCTCGACCGTCACGAGCGGGCTCACCTTCTCCAGCTCGCCGGTCACGTGCCCGCGGCCGACACCGGGGAACGCGAGCCGCTGCCGGCGGGGGCGGGAGCCGTACCCTCGTTGCTCCAGCCGCACCCGGCCTACATCATCGGCGGCGACTACGAGGTCCTCGCCCACAACCAGGCGGCCGGCGAACTGTTTCCCAAGCTCATCACCGAGACGGACCGGCCGGCCAACTTCGTTCGCTGGGTGTTCCTCGAACCGGTGGCCCGGGAGGTTCTGCTCGACTGGGAACCCGAGGCGCGGAGCCTGCTCGCCCGGCTCCGGACGCTGGCCGCACGCCACCCTGGCGACCCGCGGTACACGCGACTGATCGAGGAGCTGAACGAGGGCAGCCCGGAGGCGCGGGACTGGTGGACCCGGTACGAGGTGCAGGCCCGGCACAGCGGTCGCAAACGGCTGTGGCATCCGCAGCGGGGGGCGACCGAATATGTGTACACCGCTTTCCACCTGGCCGAACAGCCGGAGCAGACGCTGGTGGTCTACTTCGACAGCGCTGAACTGCCCGACGGGGCGTAACCGTGACCGGCCCGGTTCTCTCAAGGGCGCGCGCGCCGGGCTGGTGCCGGGGCGGGCGACGGTGCCGGCTCCGGCTGGGACGGATGTGCTGCCGCGCTGCGGGGGAGCAGCAGGGGGGTCGCCAGCAGGAGCACGCCGGCCAGGCCGATCGCCGTACGCGGGCCGAGCAGGCTGCCCAGCACGCCCCACACAGCCGTGAGCAGCGCGGTCGAGGCCTTGGTCGTCACCGCCCAGGCGGACAGCGTGCGGGCGACCCGGTCGGTCGCGGTGCGCTCGAGGCGGTAGGTGGCGTACACGGGGTTGAAGACCCCGCAGCAGAAGATGAGCCCGAGTTCGACACCCACCACCAGCAGCAGTCCGCCGGTGCCCGGCCCCACGAAGGCCAGGCCGACGGGCCAGAGCGCACGCAGGGCCCCGGTCACGGCCAGGACCTGCTGCTGCCCCGACCGGGTGACGAGCGGCCGGGCCAGCCGTGAACCGAGCAGCCCGCCGATCGAGGGCGCCGCGAAGGCGAGGCCGTACTGCCACGGTGTGAACCCGAGCCTGCCGAGCATCAGGACGGCCAGCAGCGGCTGGGTGGCCATCAGCAGGCCGTTGAACAAGGCGGTGTTGAAGAACAGCGGACGCAGCGTCGCGTCCGCGAGGATGTACCGCCAGCCGTCGAGCAGGTCCCCGGCCCGCATGCGGGTGGCCGCCGGGCTCTCGGGCAGCGGCTCGTGCCCGCCCGTCGCGCGGATGCCCACGGCCGAGAGCAGGTAGCTGACGGCGTCGGCCACCACCGTCGCCACCGGACCGAGGAGCCCGATCACCGCCCCGCCCAGCGGCGGTCCGACGATCGTGGTCGTCCAGGCCGTGGATTCCAAGCGGGCGTTGGCGACGAGCAGGTCCTCGGCCGGCAGCAGCGTCTTCAGGTACGCGCCGGAGGCGGCGCGGAAGGTGATGTCGGCCGCCGCGACGACGACCGAGACCACCAGGAGCTGAAGGAAGGTGAGCACGCCGAGCGTGAACGCGGCGGGGATGGTCAGCAGCGCCGCGAACCGCACCAGGTCCATCGCGATGAGCACCGGCCGCTTCCGGCGGAACTCCACCCACGGGCCGAGCGGCACCGCCACGGCCGCACCCACCGCGGCCGCAACGGAGGAGAGCGCGGCGACCTGGGCCGGGCCGGCGTGCAGCACCCGGATGGCGATCAGCGGGAACGCGCCGAAGGCGAGCCACGTGCCGAGCGCGCTGGTCCCGTACGCTCCCCAGAGCCACCCGAACCGCCGCCCCAGCCGATGTCCCGTCCGGTGCCCGCTTCTCATGCCCGACGCCCCTCGCCCCTCACCCGCACAACCGTTCAGCGACCGGAAGCATCAAAGCGAGCGCCGTACCCCGGGATCAAACAACTACAGGACCGTCGTCCACAACCGGTGGTTGTGGTTCTAGGGTGTCAGCATGGACCTCGACACCGTCCGGACCTTCGTGGCCGTCGCCGACGCGGGGCAGTTCCAGGAGGCCGCCGGCGAGCTTGCGGTCACCCAGCAGGCCGTCTCCAAGCGCATCGCCGCGCTGGAGCGCAACCTCGGAGTACGGCTGTTCACCCGGACCCCGCGCGGCGCCGAGCTCACCATCGACGGGCAGGCGTTCCTGCCCCACGCACGCGAGCTGCTGCGCGTCGCCGAGCGCGCGGCCGGGTCCGTGCGCGCCGGCCGCCGTCCGCTGCGCGTCGACGTGATCGCGTCACGCGTCGCCGCGTCGGGCCTGATGCGGGGCTTCCACCGCGCGCACCCCGACATCGACCTCGACGTGGTGATGCTGTTCGACATCGAGACGGCCGTCGCCGCCATCCGCACCGGCACGATCGACGCCTCCTTCCGCGCCGTCGCCGTGCCCGGCCGGCCCCTCCCCGAGGACATCGAATCCGTCCGGGTGCTCGACGAGCCGCTCCAGCTCCTCACCGGCCCCGCCCACACGCTGGCGGGCGCCGGGTCGGTGACCGTCGCCCAGCTCGCGGGGCACCGCATCTGGATGCCCGGCATCGTCCCCGGTACCGAATGGGCGGCCTACTACGACGACCTCGTCGCCGAGTTCGGCCTCACCATCGAGGCGACCGGCCCCAACTTCGGCTCCGACGCGCTCCTCGACACCGTCGCCGACACCCCGGCCCTGGCCACCTTCATGGGCGAGCACACCCGCCTCGTCTGGCCCGCCGGCCACGGCCTGCGCCGCATCCCGGTGACCGACCCGACACCCGTCTACCCGCACTCGCTCCTCTGGCACCGCGACAACCCCCACCCGGCCCTGGCCACCCTCCGCGCCCACCTCGCCACCACGGCGTCCCACCACGACGCCACCGGAACCTGGACCCCGAGCTGGGTGCTCCCACGCTGACCGCGCCTCGCTGTCGTACGGCCTGTCGACTAGGGAACGGGCACCGCGATGAACCGCCCCACTCTTGACGTGAACCTGATTAGCGCTCTACGTTCCCGGGGAGCGCGCGCCCCGCTCCGGCATCTCCAACCGCTCCGCCGTGCGCAGAACCCACCATCTCCTCCGTCCCGACATCGAGTTCGCGCATCGGTAGACAACGTTGTCAGAGGCGCCGCACGGTCCTGTCCCGCACGCTGTCCGCCGGTCTCCGGGACCAGGTGGACACGAGCACAAGGAGCCTGACGGACATGAGACTCACCCCCCGCCCACCTGCGGCCCTGGCCACCGGGCTGCTGGCGGCGACCGCTCTCGCGGCGACAGCCCTCGTCGCGCCCGCGGCTGCGGCGGCTCCCGCCTCCGCGACCCTGGTGACCGCCCCCGCCACTCTCGTCAACCCCTTCATCGGGACGTCGAACGAGGCCAACGACTTCCCCGGTGCCGACGTCCCGTTCGGCATGGTGCAGTGGAGCCCGGACACCCCATCGCGGCCCCCGGGCGGCGGTTACGAGTACAACGACAAGTCGATCACCGGCTTCAGCCTCACCCACATCGCGGGGCCCGGCTGCGGCGCCGCCGGGGACGTTCCGGTGCTCCCGACCGTCGGCGCGGTCAGCACCTCGGCGACCGACAGCTTCTCGCACGCCAACGAGAGCGCAACCGCCGGCTCCTACAAGGTGTCGCTGGACAACCAGGTCACCACCGAGCTGACCGCCACCGAACGCAGCGGCATGGCGCGCTTCACGTTCCCCGCGACCACGCAGGCCAATCTCGTCTTCAAGCTCACCGGCAGCCAGAACGGCGCCAGCAACACCCAGTTCACCGTCGTCTCACCCACCGAGGTCAGCGGGCAGGTCACCAGCGGCCGCTTCTGCGGGGCGGGAAACACCTACACCGTCTACTTCGACATGGTCTTCGACCAGCCGTTCAAGACCAGCGGCACTCGCACCGCCAGGTCCACGCTCCGCCGGCCAACCGTCCACGGTGCCGGTCCGCACGCCCCGGAAAGGCCCAACAAGCCGGTGCTGCACGGCAAGCCGGCCCCCGCCCCCGGCCGTCCCGGAGCCGCGGCGCAGACCCCCAAGGCCGCCGCTCAGAACGGCTACGTGACGTTCGACGCGACCGCCCACCCGACCGTGCAGGCGAAGGTCGGCATCAGCTACGTCTCCGTCGCCAACGCCACCGCCAACCGCACCGCGGAGAACGCGGGCTGGGACTTCGACGCCATCCGCGGTGCCGCCCAGAACGCGTGGAACGCCGAACTGGGCAGGGTCCAGATCGGTGGCGGGACCGCGATTCACCAGCAGATGTTCTACACGGCGCTGTACCACTCCCTGCTCCACCCCAACATCGTCAGCGACACCGACGGGCAGTACACGGGGTTCGACGGCCGGACGCACACCGTCGACTCCGGCCATCAGGCCGTCTACGGCAACTATTCCGGATGGGACATCTACCGGTCCCAGGCGCAACTCGAAGCTCTCGTCGACCCGGAAGCGGCCTCCGACACAGCGCAGTCGATGCTCGACGACTACCGCCAGACCGGCATCTTCCCCAAATGGTCGGAGTACAACGGCGAGTCCTACGTGATGGTCGGTGACCCCGCAGCCGCCATCATCGCCGACTACTACGCGTTCGGCGCCCGCCGGTTCGACACCATCGAGACGCTCAAGGGACTGGTCGCCCAGGCATCGCGGACCAACAACGACCGGCCCGGCCTGAACTACCTGAACACTCCCGGATGGATGCCGCACGACGGCAGTTACGGATGCTGCAACTTCTACGGGCCGGCCGCCACCACCTTGGAGTACAACACCGCCGACTTCGCCCTCTCCGCTCTGGCCGGCGCCCTCGGTGACAGCGCCGATCAGAAGACGTACGCCGCCCGGGCACAGAACTGGCGCAACGTCCTCAATCCCGCTTCCGGCTTCGTCGAGCCGCGCAATGCCAACGGATCGTGGACCGGTGGATTCGATCCCACCAGTGGCACGGACATGGTCGAAGGCGACTCATGGATCTACACGGGCATGATCCCGTTCAACATCGCCGGACTCGCCCGGGCCAAGGGCGGCAACACCGCCACGAACCACTATCTCGACACCGTGCTGCGCAGCTTCACCGGCGACAAGGGGTACGCCTGGGTGGGCAACGAGCCCAGCATCGAACTGCCGTGGGAGTACGACTACACCGGAGCGCCGTACAAGACACAGGGCGCCGTCCGCGCGATCCAGAACCAGATCTGGTCCGACACCCCGAGTGGACTCGCCGACGGCAACGACGACCTCGGGGCGATGAGCGCCTGGTACGTGTGGTCCGCGCTCGGCATGTTCCCGCAGACCCCGGGCACGGCCGACCTGGCTCTCGGCTCCCCGGTCTTCCCGCAAGCCGTCGTGACCCTGCCCTCCGGCAAGACGCTGACCGTCAACGGGAACGGTGCCGCCGATGACGCGCCGTACGTCCAGTCCGTGTCCTGGAACGCGGACGCCTGGAACAACGCCTACGCCCCCACCGCGGCCCTCACCTCGGGCGGCATCCTCACCTACACGCTCGGCACCGCCCCGAACACCGGCTGGGCCTCCGGCAGCGCCGCCGCGCCGCCCTCGTACGCCGGCGGCGTCGCGGCCCCGCCGGCACCCCGCGTCGGCCCGGTCGCTTCCGGCGTCGCAGGCAGCAGCGGGAAGCTCTGCCTCGACGTCGCCGACTCGGGTACCGGGGACGGCACGCACATCCAGACCTGGGGATGCAACCAGACCTACGCCCAGGACGTGACGGTCGCCGCGGACAACACTCTCCGCGTGCTCGGCAAGTGCGTGGACGTCAGCAACAGCGGCACCGCCGACGGCACACCGGTCCAGCTCTATCGCTGCAACGGCACCGGCGCACAGCAGTGGAAGCAGGGCACCAGCGGTTCCTTCGTGAACCCCGGTTCCGGAAAGTGCTTGGACGTCCCCAACTCCTCCACCGCCACCGGCACTCAACTGCAGATCTACACGTGCAACGGCACGGGTGCCCAGGACTGGACACTGCCGGCCGCCGCGGCGGCTGCCGGAAGCCGGGCCGCACCGGCCGCGCAGGCACCAGCAGTGCGGCACTGACCACCGACCTGCGGGTCCGTCCGGTACACCCACCGGGCGGACCCGCCGTCTGTGCGGGGCGTCGCGGGCACGCTCTCGCCACGGCTCAGGAAGCGGAAGCTCCCGCGCATCACCGGCTTGACGCGCACCGGGCCGCCCCAGAGGACTCCGCCTCGACTGACCGCCCCCGCCCGCTACCACGCGCGCGACAGGGCCTGACGGGTGGACCCGGGTAAGGCGCCTTTCCGCAGGTGGCTGGAAGAAGCCCCGCTCCTTCGGCGAGTAGCTCACCAGCAGATTCTTCGTCTGCTGGTGGTACACGTCCCCACCCTCCTTTGACCTGTCACTACGGGTGGAGTCACCCGATGGCGATCCGAATCGGTCCGCACCTGGTCCGGATCTTGGTAGGTGGTGCCGGCGGGGAGCCGCGGTAGCGCCTTGGGGGGTCCGCCTACCGTCCTCGTTGCCGGCCCAGGTCGACGTGGTCGTCGGTGGGAAGGGGGGCGCCATCTGCGGCAGGGCAAGAAGTCGGTCGGCGCGTACGGGCAGCTGCCCCAGTGCTGTGTGACGCCGACTGTCTCGCCACTCGTATGGCGCTGAGGTTCCGAACGAACGTCGCGGAGGTTCAAGTACGAGCCGTGCCGGTATTCCTAAGATTCGACGGCAGAAGGGAAACCCGGGCTGCTCCTGGACGGGTACACACCAAGGACAAGAACCTCGTGAGACAAGAGAAGTTCAGCCGCGTGGCGGTCATCGCAGGTACCGGCGTCGACATGGACATCCCCAACGGGTTGATCGGCAATGGCCGAACCGGGCGTGCCCAGGGCCGCCGGATCAAGGTGGTCGTCTGCCACCGGGCCACCTCGGTGTCCGTCAGCACCAGCAGCGCGCGCGGCCTGCATCCGGACAGCCTGCTCCACTGGAGCCCGCTCGCTGTTGATCAGCCGGTGCCACGCCTTCCGCGCGCCGGAGCCCGGAGGCGGCCGAGCGAGGGCACAGGGCCGACCTGAAGAGAACCATCCCAACTTTCGGCCCCTTTAGTACATGCAAGCAATCAGCTCTTTGATCTTCGAGGAGCTATTGCCCTGAAACCCGGTGGCCGGACAGTGCCGCCGTGGGAAGCGGAGACATGATAGGCCAGAGTCCTTATGACTATGTCGTGGTGGGAGCGGGGACAGCGGGGTGCGTGATTGCCTCCCGGCTTTCGGAACGCCCCGGTGTGCGGGTGCTGTTGCTGGAGGCGGGAGCCCGAGACGCGACCGAGGCGATGGCATCTCCATGGGGGTTCCTGGGCTTCGACCCGTCATCCCTCTGGCTGGGCGCCTCAACCGTGCAGGCCGGTACAGGCAGGGCCGCTGACGTGCTGCGCGGTAAGGCGCTCGGCGGATCGTCGAGCGTCAACGGCCTCTACCACCTGCGGGGGCACCGCTCCGGGTACGACGCATGGCCCGGACTCGGTGCTCCGGGCTGGGGTTTCGACGATCTGCTGCCCTATTTCCGCCGCAGCGAGAGCACTCGCGGTCGTGATGCCTCCGTACGGGGCACAGACGGACTGGTCGTGGCCGCCCCGGTCCCGGAACCCCATCCCCTGGCCACGGCAGGCGTCGACGCCGCGGTGCAGGCTGGGTTCACACGCGCCGATGACATCGGCGGGGGGCTGGAGACCGGGTTCGGGTGGAGTGACATGAATCTGCCCGGCGGCGCCCGCCAGAGCGCGGCCGACGCCTACATCCGTCCGTTCCTCGACCGGCCGAACCTGGACGTCGTCACGGACGCGACCGTGCAGCGGCTGCGCACCACCGAGGGCCGCTGCACCGGCGTCGACTACACCATGGGTGGCGAGCACCTGTCCGTCGAGAGCGCCGAGGTGGTACTGACCGCGGGAGCCATCGGTTCCGCACACCTCCTGATGCTGTCAGGGATCGGCCCGGCACGACACCTTGACGAACACGGCGTCGATGTCGTCGCCGATCTGCCGGGAGTGGGCTCCCATCTGCAGGACCATCCGATGGCGGCCGTGGTGTACGAGGCCCTCCAGCCCGTACCGTTCGTTCCTGCCAACCCTCCGGCCGAAATGATGGGCCTGCTGTACAGCGACCCCGTCGCGGCCCGGCCGGACCTTCAGGTCTACATCGTCGCCGCACCGCTCCCGTCGGCATGGGGCCAGCCGCCGGCCAACGGCTACTCCATCGCCTTCTCCGCGATGGCTCCGCACAGCAGCGGCACCGTGCGCCTGGCGGACGCCGATCCCGCCAGCGCTCCCGTCGTCGACCCCGGCTACCTGAGCGACGACCGTGACCTGGAGGTCATGCGCAAGGGCCTGGCCCTGGCCCGCCGCATCGGTGAGGCAGACGCGTTCGCCGACTGGCGCAAGCAGGAAGCGGTGCCGGGCTCCGGAACGAGCGGCGAATCCGTGGACGAGTTCATCCGCAAGGCCACCGGCCCCTACTTCCACTTCACCGGCACCTGCCGCATGGGAACCGACGCCGATGGCGTCGTCGACCCTGCGAACCTTCGCGTACATGGGGTGGCCGGACTGCGAGTCGCCGATGCCTCGGTGATGCCGTCCATCCCCTCGGCCAACACCAACGCGACCGTCTACGCCATCGCCGAACGGGCCGCCGAACTGCTCGACTGAGCCTCCTCGGCGCCCACGGCCCTTCCTCAACGCGTTCATCCTCCCCCGGACGTGCGCCGAATGCGGCCCAGACTCCGGCTCACCGCGGTGGCGGTGACATGCAGACGCGCGGCCGCACCGGCCAGGCTTCCCTCCTCCGGCAGTGCGTCGAGCGCGGCGAGAAGGTTCAAATCCAATTGCATGTGAGTAACCCTTGCCGTTCTTGACATGCATTTGAAGTTAATGGTGGGGCTCTATACCTTCGAGACGAAAGCGCAAGAAGCAACGCGCAGTTCGGCCCCCGACCCGGCCTCATCCCCCCTCCTCAAACAGGAGCACCATCATGTCCGAAACACCTCAGACCACTGCCGGCGCGACCTCCGACGCCGACCTGCTCGAGCAGACCGCGATCGCCGTGCGCGAGGCCGGGTCGGCGCTGCGCGAGCGCTTCGGCAAGGTGGTCCGCTACCAGACCCGCGAGGAGCTGATGAGCGCGCTCGCCGTCAACGACGACACGGCCCTCGACATCCTGCGTCCCCGCCTCTCGAGCCTGCGCCCGGACGCCGGCTGGGTGGAGGACGAGCTGGACGGCGGGGCGCTGCCGTCCGGCGAGTGGTGGGTCGTGGATCCGGCCGAAGGCAACGTCAACCACCTGCACGGCCTGCCGGAGTGGGCGGTGACCGCCACCCTCGTGCGTGACAACCAGCCCGTGCTCACCGCGGTCCACCTGCCGTTGACCGGCGAGACCTACACCGCGCTCACCGGCGCCGGCGCCCACCTCGACGGCCGGCCGCTGCGCGTCTCCCCGACCGCGGAGCTGGGCCTGAGCATCGTGGCCACCAGCCAGGCCCGGCCCGACGAGGACAAAGACGTCGTGCGGCGCGTCGGCTCCTCGATCACCGCGATGCTCTTCGACGCGCTCGTCGTCCGCGCCGCCGTACCCGCGACCCTGCACCTGCTGAACGTGGCCGCCGGCCGGATCGACGCCTTCTGGCAGTTCGCCGGTGCCCGCGCCGACCTGCTCCCCGGAGCGCTGCTCGTCACCGAGGCCGGCGGACGGATCTCCGACACCGCGGGCCGCCCCTGGACCCCGCAGAGCGCCAGCTTCCTGGCCGCCGCGCCCGGCGTCCACGCCGAAGCCGTCGCCACCCTTTCACGCTGACCGCGCACTACAACCTGCACCCACGGAAGGACCAGATCATCATGACCACGATCGCAGTTCTCGGAAACGGCCGCGTCGGCGGCAACCTGGCCACAGCCCTCACTCGGGCGGGGCATGAGGTGACCGTCGCGGACCGCGCGCCGGGCGCGGCCGCCGACGCCGCCCGGACGGCCCGGATCGTCATCAACGCCACCCCGGGCGCCGGCTCCCTGGACCGACTCGTCGCCCTGCGCGAGGAACTGCGCGACAAGATCCTCGTCGACGTCTCCAACGCCACCACCGACGGACCGGACGGACTGCCCGCCGACCTCATCTACCCCGGCTCGAGCCTCGCCGAACAACTCCAGGAAGCCCTCCCCGAAACGCACGTCGTCAAGACACTCAACACCATGCTCTTCCCGGTGATGACCGCGCCGGCCACGCTCACCCAGGCGCCCGACGCCTTCCTCTCCGGCGAAGACCCGCAGGCCAAGCAGACCGTCCGCGAACTGCTCATCGACCTCGGCTGGCGCAAGGAGTGGATCACCGACCTCGGCGGCATCCAGACCGCCCGCGCCACGGAGGCCGCGATACTGTTCGTCCCGCACGTCATCCGGTCCACCGGATTCACCCCCTTCGCGGTCTCGATCGCCCGCTGACCGTCGAGTCGCGCCGGCTGCAGGTGACCGGAGCCGGCGCCGGCATGGATGGGTTCCCGGTGGGACACGATCGAGGCAGGCATTGTCCGACTTGGTCGCGGAGTTGACGTTGACATGAGGTCGTCGTGCAGGAACTCATCTGAAATCAGAGCGCCTGGCGTCCAGGTCGACGTCCGGGTGCGGCAGGTTGATCTTGACCGCGACGGCTCGGCAAGCACGATCGGCATGGCTCGCTGGCTGGAAGACGCCCGGATTCGGCTGCGGCTGCACCGTTTCGAACGCCACATCGGTAAGGGCGGGTTCGGCCGGTTCCAGATACTGCTCGTCGGCCGACGGGTCAGCCGGCTCGCTCCGGCTGGACCGGCCGGTTCCCGCGTTCGGGTGCACACCGGCGTTCGCCAGGCCGGGCGCTCCTCCTTCACCTTCGAACAGGTGATCATGGTCGGCGGCACGCGTGTGGGTAGTGAGATCGCCCTTTCGGTCCGTTCCCTCGACACCGGGTCCGTGCACTACGAACTCGGTGTCTTCCGAGGCAGCACCTGCCTGGGCGTGGTCGGCGACGTCCACACGGCAGGCTGCCCGCCAGCCACGTCCCGCTACCTTGGGCGGAAACTCCGACCGAGGCGGCGAAGAAGCCCCCGGTCGTCGAGACGAAGACCGCTGCCAGCAGCTCGTGGGTATCGGCGGCGAAAAGGTCGATAGCCGCGAGGGACGTAGCTCCTGGGTAGGGCTGGGCGTTCGCCTGTGTCGGGCCGAAGGCATCCTCGTTCCAATGGTGTCACCCCGCGTGCTCCGGTCCGCCCGCCCAGGCCCTGACAGCCGATCTCTACGGCGGGGCCCTCAACAAGGAGCCTGACCAGCCCCAACTGGCGGGCATGGGTGATGCCGGCGCGGCCTCCGGGCTTGGTCGGACTGCCGAACAGCACCCGGCCGCCCCTGGCTGTGAGCAGCGTTGCCTTGACGGCGTTCCGCCTTTCTTTGTCGGAGATGAACTTGTCTCGGTCCTTGCGTCCGACGGCCGGTCTCCGGACCTGGATCTCGGCACCGTCGGTAATCCAGGTCTGCCCGCTGGCATCGAGGCCAGCCTTCGTTGTCGGCGGCCCGCGTGTGATGCAGGTCGTCGAGCCTCCAGTCGATGCCCAGGCCGCGCACAGCGCCGCACTGCCTTGCTTGGGACACGAGTAGGCGGCATCCGCTGAACTGCGGTCGTACCTCCGGTCACACGCTTTCGGCCGGCCCGTGGCCCGGCGAGTGCCGGTCCGGCGAGAGCGAGGCTGCTCCGGTCGAGCGGGCGTACTCGGTGGGAGTCTGTCCGTAGTGCTTCTTGAAGGCTCGGGTGAAGTGACTGCCGTCCGCGAACTGCCAGTGCGCGGCGAGTTCCGAGATGCTCAGGCGACCTGACGGTGAGGTAAGGGCGAGCCGCGCCTCGTGCAGTCGCCGGTGGCGGATGTAGGTGGTCACCTGCTCGCCCACCGCGGCGAATGCCCGGTGCAACGTACGGACGGAGACGTTGAGTTCACGCGCAAGCATCGCCGGGGAAAGCTCGGGATCAGCGAGCCGACGGTCCGCGAGGTCCTTGGCCGCCTGGGCGAGCGCGGGAGCCAGACGGGGTTCTACGTCGTCGAACCGGCCCTTCGCCACCGCCTTGGCCAGCTCGATCAGGGTGCCGTGGGCAGCTGCCACACCAGCCGGGCCCAGGTCGGCCACGGTTTTGTGGATCATGTTGGTAAGGGCCGTCAGCAAGCGCATCTCGGCCGAGTCCGCCGGCCCTGTGATGGCCCGGTTCCCGACCAGGGGTTTGAGCTCGCCGGGTGGCAGGACAAGGAACTTCGCCGTGAGGTGCGCCGTCGTCTCGAAGGCCGTCAGGCGCCCGAGGTGCCGGACGAGGAACCGCCCGGCCGACACGGCCTGGTCGCCATAACCGGGCGGGCCGCCCAATGTCCATGTGCCGCGCCGCACTACGTACATGGCAACCAGATCCTGATCGCCGCCCTGAACGTCCGCAGTCCGGGTTGCCGACGCGGCGTGAAGGTCGGCGATCGCCGCGCCGTGCACCTTGGTCACATTGCCCTTGACCCGGAAGTCACCGATCGTGTCCGGGCTGAAGGCCGGAAGTTGGAAGACGTCGTCGCCGATCTGCGTCTCCCACCCGCGCCGGAACACGTCCAGTCCCCGCGGTGCGGCGCCCGGGGCGGTCGAGTCCACTGCGAACACCCCACGCGCGCCGTCGACCTCCGCTCCAGTACTGTGCATCCCTCTCCGATCTCGTACTCATTGCTTCAACGCCATCCTGTTGTGATCACGTTCCGCAGGACGTCGCCATGGCTCATGTGGGCACTGTGCCAATCTTCCTACAGACGGCCCGCATGGCAGCGGTCGAGAGGCAGCGCTGATGCTTCTGGTTCGGCTGGATGAGCTGATCGCCTGAGTACGCGAGGCGGTGGTCGGTTCGCCCAGTCCGGCAACGCGAGACGCGACCCCTGATGGGCCTGTGCCTGGTGGGCGATGAGCATCAACCCAGGCTCGCCTCGCGGTCACGGAAGCGGCCCGTCGGCGCTGGTGCGAAACACCGGATGGCGTTCGTCGACCGGCTCCTGGCCAAGCTTGTCCATCTCCGACGTGGGACAGAGCACGGGGTTCTTGCCTGCTGGTTCGGCGTGGACTGCTCGACCATCATCCACGCGATCAGCGAGGTGCGGCCTCTGCTCACCGAGCGAGGCTGCACTGTCAGCACTGCGGACCTTGGCTGACGCAATCGACCATTCGGGACGGATTAGGTTGGCTGCGTACGGGGAGCCCTTTTGCTCGCTAGTCGGGCCCCGGGATGGCCTGCATCCCCCCGCCGGGGCGGGGGGCGCGTCGGGCGGTTGGCGGCGTACCTATCCGGCCGCCGGCTCTGCCTGTCATACCCGAGCCGCCGGCAACGTACGGGTCAGGAAGTCCCGGATGTAGCCGACCGCGCTGTCCAGGTGACTCTCCAGCAGGAAGTGGCCGCCTCCGGGCACCAGATGGATCTCGGCGTCCGGCAGGTCCCGCGCGAAGGCACGCGCGCCGTCAGGGCCGAAGATGAGGTCCTCGGCTCCCCACACCGCAAGGAGCGGGACGCGGCTTTCCCGGAAGTACGCGTGCACCTGCGGGTAGAGGGGCGGGTTGGTGGCGTAGTCGCGGAAGAGGGCGAGCTGTACGAGGTCATTGCCGGGGCGGCTGATGTCGCGGTGGTCGGCCGTCCAGGTGTCGGGGTCGACCAGTTCGGGGCGACCCACCCCGTGGAGGTACTGCCAGCGGATGGCGTCCAGGTCGAGGGCGGTGCGGACCGCCGGCTCCGTCCCGGGCCCTGGGTCCTTCGCGTAGGCCCACACGGGCGCCCAGAACTCAGGGACGAAGCCATCCTCGTAGGCGTTGCCGTTCTGGCTGATCACCGCGGTGATGGCCTCCGGGTCGCGCAGCGCGAGCCGCCACCCGATGGGTGCGCCGTAGTCCTGTACGTACATGGCGTAGCTGGTGACACCGAGTCCGGCCAGGAGTGCCTCCGTGATGTCTGTGAGTGCGTCGAACGTGTACGGGAACGTGTCGGCGGGAGGGGTGTCGGAGTGGCCGAAGCCGAGGTGGTCGGGGGCGATCACGCGGAACCGGTCGGCGAGCTCCGGGATAAAGCGGCGGAACATGCGCGAGCTGGTGGGGAATCCGTGCAGGAGCACCAGAGCCGGCGCGTCGCGGGGTCCCGCCTCCCGGTAGAAGATTCGGTGTCCGTGCACGGTGGCGCACTGATGGCGGATCTCAGTCATGGCTAACCTTCTACGGTCTTGGAGATGGTTACTTGTGCCCTCAGTGGACCGGATGCGAGGTAACCTGTCAAATCGATTGATGGGGTTAGGCAGGGAGGTGGGCGGACATGATCGACGAAGGAGCGCTGCTCGAGGCGCTGAACAGCACCCCCGTGGTGGACGGCCGGTCGCAGGATCTGTGGGCCGATGACGCCGGGCTGCGGCGGTGGGCTCAGGAGCATGGCGGCCCCGGTGACGCAACGGCGATCGACTGGCTGCGGACGGCGAGGGACGTGCTTCAGGCCGCCACACGCGGCCCGGTGCCCGAGGCGGAGCTGCAGCGGATACTCGCTGGCGTCTGCCGGCTCCCCGAGGCCGGCGAGTCGGGCCTGCGGTGGCGTCTCCAAGTGCCACCCGAGCGGACACTCGCGGTGGAACTGGTGCTTGTCTGGTACGGCGTCCGGGAACGCAGGCCCGGTCGGCTGCGCCCCTGCGGCAACGACGAGTGCCGCCTCTTCCTCCTCGACCGCAGCCGTGCCAACACCGCCCGCTGGTGCTCGATGAAAACCTGCGGTAATCGCCTGAAGGCCCGCCGCCACCAGGAGCGCGCCCGTCAGGCTTCGACGCCCTGACGGGCGCATCATCAGCTCCAGGTGTGCGCTCGTGCTCCTCGGGATGCTTCCGGTGCTTCGATTTCGCCGACGTGGCCGGGAACTGAACGGCACCCGCGTCCGACTCGTAAGAAGGAGGCAGGTCGACCGGGTAACAGCTCCCCGGGCGGTGATGCGTATGCATGGGATGGGCCGGGGGATAGACCCTTTGGGCGCGTGGCAGCATCAGGTGCCGTGAGTGTGTCCCTGGCGGTGCGGAGCGTGCGTGCGGCGGTGTTCGCCGTGCTGTGCGTGCTGCTCGCTGCCGGAGGACATGCCGTGGCCACGGGGATGGTGCCGTCGGTGTGGGTGCAGGCCGCCGGCTTCGTGCCGGTCTTCGCGGTCGGCTGTCTGCTGGGTGGCCGTGAGCGGTCGCTGGTCGCCATCGGCACCGGGACGCTGGCCGCCCAGGTCGGGTTGCACCTTGTCTTCGACGTCGCCGAGCCCCATCACGTCGCGATGGTCATGCACGGCATGCGGATGGTCCGTGCGGCCCATTCGCCGACACCGCACGCCACCGCCGCGCATGCCGGAGCGGCCCTGCTGCTGACCTGGTGGCTGCGGCGCGGCGAGGCGGCACTGTGGGCACTGCTGCGGTGGGCGGTCGTGTTCGTGCCGGGGCTTGCCGCCTGGTGGCAGGTCGCCGGTGGGGCGTGGCGGGCGCCGGCCGGGCCAGGGCTTGTGCGTCGGGCTGCCGGCGAGCCGTGGATGTTGCGGCAGGTACGGCTGCGGTACGCCGTTCACCGGCGGGGGCCGCCGACGGGGATGTCGTACGCGCTGTCGTGCGCGATCTGACCCCCGACATCCCTTCTTTCGTACGGAGATCCCGAACCATGTCCAGGACCCGCACCACCCTGCGCCGTGCCGGCGCCGTCACCGCCCTCACCGCCGCCGGGCTCCTCGCTGCCGCGGGCGTCGCCTCCGCGCACGTCACCGTCCACCCCGACAGCTACGCCAAGGGCGCAACCGACGGCTTGCTGACCTTCCGCGTTCCGAACGAGGAGGACAACGCCTCCACCACCAAGGTCCAGGTCTTCCTGCCCACCGACCACCCCGTCCTCGGCGTGCTGGTCCACCCGCAGGACGGCTGGACCGCCAAGGTCACCACCACCAAGCTCAAGACGCCCGTCAAGAGCGACGACGGCACCATCACCGACGCCGCATCCGAGATCACCTTCACCGGCGGCAAGATCGCGCCGGGCCAGTACGAGGACTTCGACGTCGCCTTCGGTCAGCTGCCCGATGACACCGACCAGCTGGCCTTCAAGACCCTGCAGACGTACTCCGACGGCAAGACCGTCCGCTGGATCGAGGAGGCACAGGGCGGCCAGGAGCCGGAGGACCCGGCGCCCGTGCTCAAGCTCACCGCCAAGGGCGCAGAGGACGGTGGTGGTGCTTCGACCGCCTCGGCGGCGGCTTCGAAGGGCTCCGAGAGCGTCAAGTCGACGGCCTCGGCCAGCGATTCGACGGCCCGCGGTCTCGGCATCGCCGGGCTGGTCGTCGGCGTGCTGGGCCTGGTAGCGGCGGGCTTTGCCGTCGTGCGCGGCCGTTCCGCCGGGTCCCAGGCGGAGTAGCGCAACCTGCCCTGCCGACGGTAGCCGTCGGCAGGGCATCGTTCCGTTGCCGCGACCCCCGGCACAGTCGTCCCTCACGTGACGCGGACCACATGTTGCTCCGGAACTCGCCCCCCGGCGGCTCCGACTCCTGATGCAGTACGGCGCGATCCGGCCGACGCCGTACGACGTGATCTGGAGACGCCTTTTATGGATGAGTCCCGGCAATCCTCTTCCTCC
This sequence comes from Streptomyces sp. Y20, assembly GCF_043195475.1. Classification (NCBI taxonomy): domain Bacteria; kingdom Bacillati; phylum Actinomycetota; class Actinomycetes; order Kitasatosporales; family Streptomycetaceae; genus Streptomyces; species Streptomyces sp. Y20. The sequence goes on along the minus strand of NZ_JBIDDP010000001.1, from coordinate 808,070 downwards.
GGCGCGGGTGCGGTGCCGCGGAAGCTGGTTCCTCCGCCCGCCCTGTGCGGATTCCTTCTCCTGCTGGCGCTGGTGTTCACGGTGTCGTACGCCGTCGGTGCCGCCGCAGGACCCGTCGCGCCCGGCATGCACGGCACAGGCACGAGCCGGGGGGACGGTGGCCCCGGCGGGGGCGGCGGCACGGACGACATGGGGGACATGCACGGGGGTGGCCACTGATGGGCGGGGAACCAGTGGCCGTGGACCTGGTGACGACCGACCTGACCGTCGGTGGCATGACCTGCGCGGCCTGTGTGAGGCGCGTCGAGAAGAAGCTCGGCAAGCTGGACGGGGTCACGGCGACCGTCAATCTGGCCACTGGACGGGCGCGTGTGAACCACCCACCCGGGATCAACCCCGAGGAACTCGTCGCCGTCGTCGAGAAGGCCGGCTACACGGCTGCCCTTCCCGAAACACCCGAACAGCCCGAGACGCGCGAGGTCACGGACGCGGGCGAGTCCGAGGATGCTCGCAAGGAGCGGGACCGGCTGCTGATCACCGCGCTGCTCGCCGTGCCCGTGCTCGTCCTGTCGATGGTGCCCGCCCTGCAGTTCCGTAACTGGCAGTGGCTGTGCCTCGTGCTGGCCGCGCCGGTCGCCGTCTGGAGCGCGTCGCCCTTCCATGTGCGTGCGGCGCGCGGGCTTCGGCATGCGGCGGCGACCATGGACACCCTGGTGTCGCTGGGTGTGGTGGCGTCCTTCTCCTGGTCCGCCTACGCGCTCTTCCTCGGCGGCGCCGGGGAGCCCGGCATGCGGATGCCGTTCACTCTGGTGCCCTCGGCTTCGGACGGCGCGGCGCACCTCTATCTCGAAGCGGCCGTCGGCGTACCGCTGTTCGTCCTGGCGGGGCGCTTCCTGGAGGCGCGGGCCCGGCGCGGGACCGGGGCCGCGCTCAGATCACTGGCCCAACTCGCCGCCAAAGAGGTGACGATCTGCGAAGGCGACGAGGAACGGCTCGTTCCTATCGAGCGGTTGGGGGCGGGACAGGTCTTCGTCGTGCGGCCAGGGGAGCGCGTGGCCACCGACGGGCAGGTCGTGGAGGGCAGTTCGGACGTCGATCTGTCCCTGGTCACCGGGGAGAGCGAGCCGGTCCAGGTCGGGCCGGGTTCTGAGGTGGTCGGCGGCGCCGTCAACGCCGGCGGGCTGCTGCTGGTGAAGGCCACGGCCGTCGGCGCCGACACCCAGCTCGCCCGGATCACCCGGCTGGTGACCGAGGCCCAGGCCGGAAAGGCACGGGCGCAGCGGCTGGCCGACACGGTGGCCGGGGTGTTCGTCCCTGTGGTGCTGACGCTGGCCGTCACCTGCCTCGGCTTCTGGCTCGGTGCCGGGGCCGACCCACAGGCCGCCGTCACCGCGTGCGTAGCTGTGCTGGTCGTGGCCTGCCCGTGCGCGCTCGGCCTGGCCACGCCGACCGCGCTGATGGCCGCGACCGGCCGCGGTGCCCAACTGGGCGTCCTGGTCAGCGGACCCCAGGCTCTGGAGGGGCTCCAGCACATCGACACGGTCGTCCTGGACAAGACCGGCACGCTCACCTCCGGCCACATGGCCGTCACCCGGGTCACGGCTGTACCGGCCGGGCTCGGCAGGGAGGTGGAGCTGCGACTGGCCGGTGCCGTCGAGCACGGCTCGGAGCATCCCCTGGGCCGGGCGATCGCTTCCCACGCCCGGCGGGAACTGCCCGAGGGGCCGCTGCCGGACGTGCGTGAGTTCGCCGCCGCGCCGGGGCGGGGCGTGCGCGGCCTGGTCGAGGGTCGGCTGGTGGAAGTCCTCGCCCCCGACGGCGAATTGCCCACAGCCCTGGCAGACGCGCTGTCAGTGGCCGAGGCCGCCGCCCGCACGCCCGTCCTCGTCCGGGTGGACGGCGTGGCCGAGGCCCTGATCGAGGTCGGGGACGTGGTGCGGCCCGGCAGCTACCGGGCCGTGGACCGGCTGCGGCGCCTCGGCGTACGGCCGGTGCTCGCCACCGGTGACCGTGAGGCACCGGCGCAGGCCGTGGCCGCGGCTCTGGGCATCGACGAGGTGCACGCCCGCTGCACTCCCGAGGCCAAGGCCGACCTCGTACGGGACCTGCAGGAGAGGGGCTACCGCGTCGCGGTCATCGGTGACGGAGTGAACGACGCCGCGGCCCTGGCCGGAGCAGACTTGGGCATCGCCATGGGCAGCGGCACGGACGTGGCCATCGGGGCCGCCGACGTGACGTTGGTACGCGGGGACATCGAGGCGTTGCCGGACGCGGTCCGGCTGGCCCGGCGCACGCTGGGCACGATCCGGGCCAACCTCGTCTGGGCCTTCGGCTACAACGTCGTGACCGTCCCGCTCGCCATGGTCGGCCTGCTCGATCCGATGCTCGCCGCGGCGGCGATGTCGGTGAGTTCGCTGCTGGTCGTGGGCAACAGCCTGCGGCTGCGCGCCTGGCAGCCCGCGCCCGGCCCCACCCGGAGGCGTACCCGATGACCGAGCAGCATCTCTGGCGACCCACTCGCCGCCGAATGGCCGACACCCTCCTCGCTGCGCTCTCTCCCGTGGCCGCGTGCAGCCTCGCCCTGGGCGGGCTCACGACCTGGGTCGGGGCCGGGAAGGCGGGCAGCCCGGCCCGGATCACCGTCTCGAACGGGCGGGTCCTCCTGCCGTACGGGGACAGCACGGACACCGCGGCGCTCTTTGACATCGCCAACGTCGGTGGCGCGGACGACCGCCTGGTGAACGTGACGTCCACCGTCACGCACGGCCGGATCACCCTCAGCGGGCACCGCATGCTGGGCGGCTGGGCCGCCTACAAGGCGGACGTGACCGCGGCCGCTGTCCCTGCGGGCGGCGTGCTGTCCATGTCGCCGAGCGGAGTGGACGCGACGCTGCGGGCGGGGGCCGGCTGGCGGGCGGGTGACCTCGTGCCGTTCACGCTGCACTTCGCGCGCAGCGCACCGGTCGAGACGATCGCGGTCGTGATCCGGCCGAGCGACAGCGGTCCATGATCCTCCTGAGTGCGGAGAAGTCCTCTCCTGGACGTCGGGGCAGAGTGCCGTCGAGTTCCAGCAGGTTGCCGTGGTCTGGATCACATCCTGCGGATTGAGTACGGTCCCCCGTGGATGTCCGTACCCACGCATGACGACCGAAGCCCGGATGCGAGGATGAGGCGCCATGACAGCAGGGTGGTGTGCTCGCGCGATACGGGCCGCGGTGTTCGCGGCCATGTGCGTGCTGCTTGCTGCCCTGGGCCACGTCCTGATGTCGGGCAGCGACGTGCCGGCGTGGGCGCTGGCGGCAGGCGGTGCCGTGACCGGGTTCGTGGGCTGGTGTCTGGCGGGGCGTGAGCGCGGGCTGCCGTTGATCGTGACGGTCATGGTCGCCGCCCAGGCGGCGCTGCACGAGGCGTTCGCCTACGCCCAGTCGACGTCCGGCACGTCCGACGGCTCCGCCTCCATGGACATGAGCGGCATGGGCTCCATGGACAGCTCCACGGACATGGACTCGATGCCGATGGGCTCCATGGACATGGGCGCCATGCCTATGCACCACACGGGAATGAGCCCCATGGACCACATGGGGCACTCCATGAACGGTGGTTCGTCGTCGTTCGGCATGCTCGCCGCGCACCTGCTCGCCGCGGTGCTGTGCGGCCTGTGGCTGGCGTACGGCGAGAAGGCCGCCTTCCGGATCCTTCGGGCAACGGCCGGATGGCTGGCGGCGCCGCTGCGGCTGCTGCTCGCCCTGCCCGCCACCCCCGACCGCCCACGCGCCCGCCTGCGGCGCCGCCGCTCGGACCGGGCGCCGCGTCTCCTCCTCCTCGTCCACGCGATCACTTCTCGGGGGCCGCCCGTGGGAACGGCTGTCGGCTGAAGACAGCTGGTTTCCCGAGGCCGCCCGGCTACCCGTGTGCGCCCCGGGCCACAGCCGTACGACCGCACAGGCGTTGTAGCGCCACAGCCACGTCGTAGGGCCGTCTCCCGCACTTTCACCGGACCGCGCACTTCGGCGCGCCCAGGTCCGGAACACGGTTGACCCGAGAAGGACACCACGTGAATACCTCTGCCCTGCCCACCTCGCGCACCCGGAGCGACATCCCGGCGGCGCTCGACGAATCGATCACCGCATGGGCGCTGGCCGCCCGCGGCGGTGACGCGCAGGCGGTCGAGCAGTTCGTGCGCGCCCTGCACCGCGACGTCCAGCGCTACGTCGCCCATCTGTGCGGCGATCCGCAGGCCGTTGACGATCTCGCCCAGGACACGTTCCTGCGGGCGCTCGGCAGCCTGCACCGCTTCGAAGGGCGTTCCTCGGCCCGGGCCTGGCTGCTGTCCATCGCCCGCCGAGCGGTGATCGACAGCTATCGGCACGCTGCCGCCCGTCCCCGGTTGTCGGACGTACCGGACTGGCAGCTGGCCGCCGAACTGGCCCAGCCGTGCGACCTGCCCGGCTTCGACGACGGCATCGCCCTGCTGGATCTGCTGGCGTCGCTGCCCGACGACCGTCGGGAGGCGTTCACCCTCACGCAGCTGCTCGGCCTGCCGTATGCGGAGGCCGCCGAGGTGAGCGACTGCCCGATCGGCACGGTCCGCTCCCGCGTGGCCCGGGCCCGCGCGACGCTCATGGACCTGCTGGAGGATGCGGACCAGCCTGCCGCGCTGGCGGCCTGACGCTCAGGGAGGGTGCCGGTGCCGGCTGGAAGAACGGCACCGGCACCCTCGTCGCTGGAGCACCGGGAGCGGTTCGCCTGAGCCGGATCGCCGACTGGCCGGGAACTCAGGGCGCTTTCACTCCGACTACTGGAGCGGGTGGCGAAGGCTCGCCCGTGTACCGAGTGGATCCGGGAGTTGTTCGATGCGTTCTCGTGTGTGGGGCGGTACCGCGGCCGTCATGCTTGGCGGGCTGCTGGTGGCGGGCTGCGGCGGCGGGGGGAAGGACACGGCGAACGGGAACGCGGGGCAGGCTGGGAAGGCGGTTTCCGGCGGCTACCCGGTGTCCGTCACGGACTGCACGGGCGCCAGGACCACCTTCTCCAGCGCCCCGAAGAGAATCGTCACCAGCAACGCCTCCAGCCTGGAGCTGCTGCTCCGCCTCGGCGCCGGCGACCAGGTGATCGGCACCGGCTTCCCGCCCGGCAAGGGCACGTTGCCCGGCACGCTCGACGCACAGGCGCAGAACGTCAAGGTGCTCGGCCAGGCCGTGATCCCGAAGGAGAAGCTTCTCGGCTCCGGCGCCGACCTGTACATCGACACCTTCGCCTCCATGGGGGGCATGGGCGGCTCAGGGATGGGGGACGCGCCGACGGCGGAGGAGTTCCAGGCGGCAGGGATCAAGCACATCTACCTGAAGTCCACCGCGTGCGCGGCGCAGAGCAGGACCCCGGTGACCGATCTGTCCGCTGTCGAGGCCGACATCACCTCCCTCGGCGCGGTCACCGGCACGAGTGCGCAGGCGCGGAAACTCGTCGCCGGGATGAAGGGGAAGGTGGGCGCCGTCCGGAAGGCGGTCGGCGGTACGGCGGAGAGCAAGCGGCCGACGTACTTCTTCTTCGACTACGACGCCGGTACGAAGCAGCCCAGCGTCACCTGCAACCGCCAGGTCGCCAACGCCGTGATCACCCTGGCCGGAGCCCGCAACGTCTTCGCCGACTGCGACGGCGACTACAAGCAGGTCGGCTGGGAGGACGTCATCGCCAGGAACCCGGACTGGATCCAGCTCGGGGTGCGTGACAGGGGCGGCGAGGCGGCGAACCAGAAGGCGTTCGACGAGGCCGAGCAGTGGCTGAAGTCGAACCCCGCCACCAAGGGGCTGAAGGCGGTCAAGGAGGGCCACTTCCTGCGCATCGGCTCCGAGCAGACCACCATCGCCGGAGTCGAGAACGCCGACACGGTCGAGGCCATCGCCAAGACCCTCTACCCGGGCAAGGTCGCCTGATCGTGGCCTTCACCCTGGTGCGCCGGAAAGCCCCGGCTGATCAGGAGCGCGGCAGCCTGCCCGCCGGTCCGCTGGCGGCGGTTCTGACCGTGGCGCTGCTGGCCGGGCTGACGGCGGCCGTGGCCCGGGGCTCGACCTCCATCCCGTCCGGCGAGGTCTGGAGCGTGGTGTGGCGGCGGCTCTCCGGCGAGGCGCCGCGCCCTGGCACGGACGACCTCATCATCTGGCAACTCCGAGTTCCTCGCGCCCTGCTCGCCGCCCTCGTCGGCTCCGGCCTCGGGGTCGTCGGTACGGCCGTCCAGGCGCTGGTGCGCAACCCGCTGGCCGACCCCTATCTGCTGGGTATCTCCAACGGCGCCTCCCTCGGCGCGGTCGCCGCGATCGTCCTCGGCCTCGGCGCGGGCGGGGCGCTGGGACTGGGGTTGTCCGGGGCTGCTTTCGCCGGCGCGCTGGCGACGTTCGCGCTGGTGTGGGTGGTGGCCCGACGTGGGGGAGGGTTCGCGCCGCTGCGGCTGGTGCTGGCCGGGGTCGCGATCGGCCAGTTCCTCTCCGGGTTCACCAGCTACCTGGTGCTGCGGGCCGGGGACGAGCAGCAGACCCACAGCGTCCTGTTCTGGCTCATGGGCAGCCTCAGCGGAGCGACCTGGGAGCTGCTCGCGGTACCCGCCGTCGCCGTACCCGCCGCCCTGCTGTGGCTCCAGGCGCGCGCCCGGGGCCTGAACGCCCTGCTGATGGGCGACGAGACGGCCGCCGGACTCGGCATCGATGTCACCCGGCTGCGCCGCGAGCTGTTCACCGTCACCAGCGTGCTCACCGGCGTCCTGGTGGCCGTCTCCGGCGCGATCGCGTTCGTGGCGCTGATGGTGCCGCACGTCTGCCGCCTGGTGGTCGGCGGCGACCACCGGCGCCTGCTACCCGTTTCTGCACTGTTCGGCGCTCTGCTGCTGGTGGTTGTCGACACCGTCTGCCGTACGGCGATGGACACGCAGGAGCTGCCGGTCGGCGTGGTCACCTCGCTGCTCGGAGCTCCGGCCCTGCTGTATCTGCTGGACCGGCGCCTGGGGAGCGGCAGTTGAGGATCGACATCGAGGACCTGCACGTCGCCTACGCCGGCCGTACGGTCGTCGCCGGTGCCCATCTCGTCGCGGCCGAGGGCGAGATCACCGGCCTGGTCGGCCCGAACGGCAGCGGCAAGTCCACTCTCCTGCGCACCGTCTACCGCCACCTCAAGCCCGTCGCCGGGCGGGTCCTGCTCGCCGGCACCGACCTGCGCGAGATGACCGCGCTCCAGTCGGCGCGGCACGTGGCCGCCCTGCCACAGGAGCGCGGGAGCGACTTCGAACTGACCGTGCGCGAGGTCGTCGCGATGGGCCGCACTCCCTACAAGCGGGCCTTCGCCGGGGAGGACGCCACCGACCGCGACATCGTCGCCCGCGCCCTGACCGGCGTCGGCATGGCGGAGCAGGCCGGGCGCCGCTTCACGGCCCTGTCCGGCGGGGAGCGCCAACGCGTCCTGCTGGCAAGGGCGTTCGCGCAGAACCCGGACGTCCTGGTGCTGGACGAACCGACCAACCACCTCGACATCCGCCACCAGGTCGACCTGCTCGCGCTCCTGCGCGTCCAGCGCCGTACGACACTGGTGTCGCTGCACGACCTCAACGCGGCTGCCTCCGTCTGCGACCGTCTCCACGTCCTGCACGAGGGAGCGGTCGTCGCCTCCGGCCCGCCGCGCGAGGTCCTTACGCCCGCGCTGATGGCGGAGGTGTTCGGGGTGCGCGCGGCGGTTGTCGACCATCCCCTGACCGGTGACCCGCTCATCGCCTTCGACCACCGAACGCCGGCGGACGAGGCATCGACGGCCGTACCGCTGGAGACCCCCACACGGGGATGAACGGGCTCGGGCAGGGCGACGGTCGCGTCCTGCCCGCTCGTCCGGAAGCATGGATCAGGCGGCCGTCGAGTCGGCGATGCCGTACCCGGCCTCGACGATCGCGGCACGCAGCCGCTCGTCGTCAAGGTCCGTGCCGTCCACGGTGACGGCGTTGGCGGCGAGGTCGACCACGACCTCGCTCACCCCGGGTACCTCGGTGACCTCTTCCCTGATGCTCGCCGCGCAGTGCTCACAGCTCATACCCGTGACGTTGTACTGCTTCTGGTCCATGGCGCGACTCCTGCATGCGGACAGGACTTCGGCGCGGCGTACGGATGCCCGAACGCGGACGTTCAGGCCGACGCCGTCGCCTCAGCAGCCGGCTGAGCGGAGCGTGGAGCCCAAGTAGGCATGCCGATTCGATGTCCGGCGGCAGGGAAGGAACCCTCCGCGGCACGCACCGGGCAGAGGGCGTGTTCAGCACCGCGGGGAGGGCGGTCGGATGGCGCCGCTCCGGCGCGACGTGCACGGCGGTCCCACACGGCATGGCCTTGGGACCCTGAGCCCAGGACGATCCGGCGCGGCCGGGCGCGGATCGACGGGGGAGCCTGGCCGCTGCTCGCGGCCACCGTGGCCGTTCTCGTAGCCGGGCACGGCTGGCTGGGCTCCGTCGTCGATGGAGCGTTCGGCGCGGCTGTCGGCTGTGCCACCGGGCTGATCCTCTGCGCGCTGCTGTACCTGCTGGTGGGGTCGGCCATGTCGGGCAAGCCGGTACGCGGCGGCCACCGCGACTGATCGGCGCGGGCAGTTTCAGCCTGCCCGCCATGATTTCTGGACGCACCCGGGAACTCGTGTGCGATCTCTTCCGACTTGTGGGACGAGGCTGCCGTCCGGCAGCCCACCCACGACCGTGAGGGGCGGCAACGGTGACACGCCACAGTCCCGGTTCGGAACAGCCCGGCCGCATAGCCGCGGGCGGCGCGGACCGCTGGCTGCTCGTTGCGGTGGCCGGCCTGTTGTCGTTCGTGGCGATGCTCGACATGAACATCGTCAACGTGGCCCTGGCCGACATCGCCGACGGTCTGCACGTCTCCGCCGCGACCGCCCAGTGGGCGGTCCTGGGTTATCAACTGCCTGTGGTGGCTTTGCTGCTGCCGGTCGGCCGGTGGCTGGACGGGGTCGGGATGCGCTCCGCTCTGCTGGTCGCGACCGGGGGCTTCGGTCTGTGCAGCGCGCTGGCGGCCGCCGCCCCCTGGGCGTCCTGGCTGATCGCCGCCCGCCTCGCCCAGGGCGCGTTCGGGACCGTGCTCTTCGTGCTGATGCCGGTGCTCGCCCTGCGTTCGGTACGGCCGGAACTGCGCGGGCGGGCCATGAGCGTGCCCGCGACGCTGGGCCCGCTGGGCGCCGTGACCGGCCCGGCGGTGGGCGGACTGCTGCTGGACCACCTGGGCTGGCGCGCCGTCTTCCTGGTCAAGATCCCTTTCTGCCTGCTCGCCCTGATCGTGGCGTGGAGGGTGATGCCGAGGGACGGGGGGGTGCGCCTGCCCGACCGGCGGGCGGCGGCGGATGTCCTGCTGGTGGGTTCCGGGGCGGCTGCCCTGCTGCTGGCGCTGACCCTGGCGCCGGGAAGCCCTGGGCGGCTGATGCTCGCGCTTGCCGCCGTACCGCCGCTGTGGTGGTGGCTGCGCGGACCAGGCGGCCGCCCGGTCGTCGGCGTACTGCGGACGGCGGGACTGCTCCGGGCGCATACGGCGGTGCTGGCGCTGGCGGCCGGGTTCGCGGCGATGCACTACGTCGTCGCCCTGCACCTCCAGCGCGACGACGGCGTCAGCGCCACCACTACCGGTCTGACCGTCCTCGCCTTCCCGCTCGGCATGGGGCTGGCCGGACCGCTCGGCGGACGCCTCGCCGACCGGTGCGGTGCCCGGCCGGTGGCGGTCATCGGCGCCGCCCTCACCGCCGCCGGTCTGCTTCTCCTTCTTCCGCTGGGGCGTGACTGGTCGCCGGTGGACGTGGCCTGGCGGCTGGTGCTGGCCGGCGTCGGCATGGGCCTGAACGGTGGCCCCACCCAGGCCCTCGTCATGGGCGCCGCCCCACCGGACCGCACGGCGACCGTGGGCTCTTCCGTACAGCTGGCCCGCAGCCTCGGCTTCACCCTCGGCCCTGCCCTGGCCACCGCCGCCTGGGGCCTCGCGGGAGGCGACAGCGGAGTGACAGCCGGCCTGGCCCTGGCGGCTGTCGCCGCCTGCATCGCCATACCTTTGCTCGCCCTGCACGGACGCAGGAGTGCGCCCGTGCCGGAGAACACCACCGACGCGGCTCCCGCCGCCCACCGTCCCTGACCGAGGAGTCCTCCCCATGTGCGGAATCACCGGCTGGGTGTCCTTCCACAGCGACGCCCGTACCCAGGCCCTGGTCATCGAGGCCATGACCGCCACCCTCGCCCCGCGTGGCCCCGACGCCCAAGGCGTCTGGCTCGGCGAGCGGGCTGCGATCGGCCACCGCCGGCTGGCCGTCATCGACCTCGAAGGCGGCGTGCAGCCGATGACCGACCGGCCCGACCAGCCGGACCTCGTGCTCACGTACAGCGGCGAGGTCTACAACCACCGCGAGCTGCGGACTGAGCTGCGCGGCCGGGGCCATGTGTTCCGCACGCGCAGCGACACCGAGGTGGTGCTGCGCGCGTACGCCGAGTGGGGCGAAGCGGTGGCCGAGCACCTGGAGGGCATGTTCGCCTTCGCCGTCTGGGACGAGCGTGCTCAGCGGCTGCTCCTGGTCCGCGACCGGCTCGGGGTGAAGCCCCTGTTCTGGGCCACTGTCGACGGCGGTCTGGCCTTCGCCTCCGAGCCCAAGGCGCTGTTCGCCCATCCGGAGATCCGGCCGAGGGTGGATGCCGACGGGCTGCGGGAGGCGTACAGCCTGCTGTTCAACACCGGTCCGACGGTGTGGTCCGGGATCCGGGAAGTCGAGCCGGGTGGCGTGCTCGTGCTGGACGGGGCCGGCATCCGCGAACGCCGTTACTGGCAGTTGGAGGCCACCGACCACACCGACGACCAGGACACGGCCATCGAGCGGATTCGCGCCCTGGTCGGTGGCGCGGCCCGCAGCCAGCTCGAAGCGGACGTCCCGCTGTGCAGCCTGCTCTCCGGCGGTATCGACTCCACCGTCCTGACCGCCCTGCTCGCCGACGAACTCCGCTTGCGCGAAGGCCCGGACGCCCGGATCCGTTCCTACGCCGTCGACTACAGCGACCAGACGGAACGGTTCACCGGTGACGTCCTGCGCACCGGCTACGACACCCCGTACGCCACCGAGGCCGGCGCCTTCATCGGTACCGATCACAGCACCGTCGTCCTCGACCTGCACGCCCTGCTCGACCCCGAGCACCGCAGGGCCGTCGTCGTGGCCCGCGACTCACCCATCGGCGTCGGCGACATGGATACCTCGCTGTACCTGCTGTTCGGCGAGATCCGCAAGCACTCCACCGTCGCCCTCTCCGGCGAGGCGGCCGACGAGGTCTTCGGCGGCTACCCCTGGTTCCACAACCCGAAGGCCCTCGCAGCGGAGACCTTCCCGTGGCTGCTGGTGACGGGCGACGAGGCCGCCATGCCCCTCAACCCCGAACTGGGCCTGCGCATACCCGAGTTCCGCGACGACGTCTACCGCGCAGCGCTGGCCGCCGTGCCGCACACGGACGGCGAAAGCCCCGCCGAACACCGCCAACGCGAGATGCAGCACCTGTCCCTGACCCGCTGGCTGCGCCAGCTCCTGCACCGCAAGGACCGCCTCAGCATGGCTCAGGGCCTGGAGGTACGCGTCCCCTACTGCGACCACCGCCTGGTCGAGTACGCCTTTAACACGCCCTGGAGGCTGAAGAGCTTCGACGGCCGGGAGAAGAGCCTGCTGCGGGCGGCGGGCGCGGGCCTCGCCCCGGACTCCGTGCTGTACCGCCCGAAGAACCACTACCCGGCCACCCACCACCCCGACTACAACCGCGGCCTGCAGCACATGGCCCGCGACGCGCTCGCCACCGAACAGGTCCGCGCCCTGGCCGACGAGACCCGTATCAAGCCCTGCCTCGACACCCCGCCCGACCGACTGGAGTGGGGCCACCGCCTCCGCCTCGAACGCGTCGTCGACCTCTCCCTCTGGCTGGACCACTACCGGCCCGAACTCGCCCTCTGAGGAGCCACCCCATGACCCTCCAGGAACAGCAGCCGGCCGCAGATCCGGACACTTTGCCCGACCCCGTGCCGCTGATGGGCTGCCCCTACAAGAGCAACCCCTATCCCCTGTACGAGCAGATGCGCGAGGCCGGCCCCGTCCACCGCGTCCTGTTTCCCAGCGGCGTGCAAGCCTGGCTCGTCACCGGCTACGACGCCGCCCACGCCGCGCTGAACGACGACCGCCTCGGCAAGAACCACGACCGCGGCAACGACCGCTGGCGAGCCCGCGCCTCGATCATGCCCGAGCCGCAGCACTCCCAGCTCCAGGTGCACCTCCTCCACCAGGACCCGCCCAAGCACACCAGGATGCGCCGCTTCGTCACGGACGCCTTCACCCCGCGCCGCATCGAGCAGCTCCGCCCGCGCTTGCAGGAACTGGCCGACGCGCTCGTCGACGCACTGCCGGAGCACGGCCCCGCGGACCTCGTCGGCGGATTCGCCGCCCACTTCCCCTTCCAGGTCCTCGCCGAGGTCATCGGCCTCCCGCGGGAACTCGCGGCCCGCTTCGACCGCGACTGGGGCAAGGTCGTGCAGCCGGTCGGCCCCACCGACCCCGGACGCCCCCGCTACGAGGCACGCCTGCACGGCCTGCAGAGCTACATCGCCGACGTCGTGGCCCACAAGCGCGATCACTGGGACGACGACCTGCTCAGCCGCCTCGTCGTGGCCCGCGACCGGCGCGAACTGTCCCAGGAGGAGCTGGACTCGATGATCTTCCAGCTCCTCGTCGCGGGCCAGGAGCCGGTCACCAACCAGATCACCACTGCCCTGATCGCCCTGTTCCGCAATCCGCAGCAGCTCGCCCGCCTGCGCGACAACCCGCACCTGCTGCCCCGCGCCGTCGAGGAACTCCTCCGCTACGACAGCGCCTTCGAACTCACCACCTGGCGCTTCTTCGCCACGGACAGCGACCTGCACGGCACCGAGGTGCCGGCCGGTGACTCGGTGATCGTCTCCCTGTGCGCCGCCAACCGCGACCCACGCCGCTTCCCCGAGCCGGACACCCTCGACCTCGACCGCTCACCCAACCCCCACCTCGCCTTCGGCCACGGCATCCACTTCTGCCCCGGCGCCGCCCTCGCCCGAGCCGAACTCCAGATCGCGCTCGGCACCCTCCTCACCCGCCTGCCCGGCCTCCACTTGGCCATCAGAGACGAGGACATCGAGTGGACCCCGGCCGTCCTCGGCCGCGGCGCCAACCACCTCCCCGTCGGCTACGACCACCGCATCTGACACCGACTTACCGCTGACCGGGCCCGGCCACACCGGCCGACCCGGCCCCAGCCGACCCACGCCCACCGACCCCAGGCGCCTGGCTTCCCCTCCCGCCACGGCGCCATGTCGACGTGCCCTCGTACGCCCTCGTACCCCAAGAGGAACGACATGCCCCTGACGACCGCGCCGGACACCCTCCCCACGAGCATCGCCACCGAGATCCTGCACCTGCTCCTGCCCCACCACCGCACGACCGACCCCGCCCCCGTCCCCGCGGACGCGTTCCCGCATCAGCTGCGCCGCATCGCCGCCTTCGTACGCGACGGCGCCCGCATCGTCTTCACGCTGCCCGGCTTCCCCTGCAAGTCCCCCAACCCGGCCAAGGTCCTCGGCCACCTCCCCGACCAGGGCGAACGCCTTTCCCTGACCTTCCTGAACACCCTGTGCACCAAGATCGAGCAGATCTACTCGCCCGGCGCCCGCGTGATCATCTGCTCCGACGGTCACGTCTTCGGCGACCTCATCGGCGTCCCCGACGACCACATCGACGCCTACGCCGACGACCTGCGCATACAGATAGGCCGCATGGGCCTCCGCAGACTGTCCGTCTTCGATCTCCGCGATGTCCTCGGCGACCTCCCCCACGACACGAAACGCACCCACATCCACGAGCACCATGCCCCAACCGTGGAGGCCCTCCGCGCCGAGACCCGCGCCGACGACCAGGCCCTCGCCCTCTACCGGGGCATCACCCGCTTCCTCGTCGAGGACACGGCCAACTGGACCGGCACCCGCTCCGCCCTCCAACGCGCATGTCGCCAACGGGCCTACGGCGTCATCCAACGCAGCCGCGCCTGGGGCTCCCTGATCGCGGAGCACCACCCACAGGCCGTACGCCTCTCCATCCACCCCCAGCCCATCGGCGCCCCGAAATTCGGCATCCGCCTCCTCGACGCCCCGGACGCGTGGACCACTCCCTGGCACTCGGTCGCCCTGCACCGCATTGATGGCAGCTGGACCCTGATGCCCCTGGCCAAGGCCGTCGAGATGGGCCGACTGGTTGAGCAGGGCGGCAGGGCCAGCCACTTCGACCAACGGCTGAACGAGACACGCCGTGCGGCACCCAGTGCGCCACTGGCGTGACGCTCGTTTGACGCTCTGAGTCCCCGACAGCCCTCTCAGGGCCCCGAAAACCGGCTCGGCCTCGGCGCCTTCATGGCCGGCCGTGCCGCCCTCGACCAGGCGGGGCCGGGCGCCCTGAAGCGGCCGTCGTGCCCGATCCCAGGTCGCACCGGTGAGTGCGGTGTTGGTCATGAGTGCACGGCGAGCGAACAGTGGAGGCTTCGTCCGGCGGTCCGACTATGCCGTGGCCGCACCAGCAGGGCCGCTACCTAGCTGCCACGTTCGTCCCGTCCATCATCGAAGACGAACAGTGGCTTGGTGCCGTGTGCGGCTGCTTCGGCGAGCGCGACGGCTTCTGCGAAGGCTTCGAGCGGGAACGGCCGGCCCTGGGGGATGCTCAGTACCCCGTCGGCGACGAGACTGCGCACCTGGGCCAGCGCGTGCAGCGCGTCCTCTGGCGAGGCGCTGCCGAACCAGCGGTTCAGCCAGAAGCCACGGACTGTTTTGGTCTCGTAGATGACCGAGCGCGCCTGGAGCGGGATCGTCAGCGCCGCCGGGTCGGTCTGCCGGTGGGTGGAGAGCGCGCCGTAGACCACCAGTTTTCCTCCCGGCGCCAGGGCTTGGGACACTTGGGCGCCGACGGGGCCCGCGACACAGTCGATGGCCTTTCGCACGCCGGCCGGTCCCACGATCTCAGCGGCACGCTGCACCAGGTCCTCGTCCTCCGTGCAGATGACCTCATCTCCACCGAACGCTTTGACCTCCTCGACAGCAGCACGTCGGCGCACGACATTGATCGTGCGAATCCCCAGATGCCCGGACAGCTGGATCACGAGCCGGCCGACCGTGGAGCCGGCGGCCGTCTGCAACAGCCATTCGCCCGGCTCCACGTCGAGTTCGTGCGTCACGAGGAGAAGCGCGGTCAACGGGTTGATGGCGAGTTGGCAGGCGGTGGAGTCGCTCAGCTGGTCGGGGACCGACAGCAGCCTGTGTGTGTCGGCGATGAGGTATTCCTGCCAGGTGCCTGCCACAGGGGGCCCGGGTACAGCCGGGATCGCAGCGGTCACCACGCGCTCACCGACCTTCAGCCCCTCGGTTTGCGAGCCCAGGTCCGCGATACGGCCCACGCACTCCATGTAGCCCCCGACAGCGGGAAACTCTGGCGAGAAGCCGTAACGGCCACGCAGCACGTGCAGATCACTCGCGTGAACCGGGGTGGCCTTCACACGGATCAACGCCTGACCGGCGTCCGGGGTGGGAACAGGCCGGGACTCCAGCCGCAGGACATCGATGGGCTCACCAGCCGCTACGGCTACGAGCGCGCGCATAGATCGAGCCATGAGTGGCCTTTCGTCTCTCGATCCACGGGGAACCCGGCGGACGCTCCAGGCAGAGCGATGCTGGGGTCGGCGCCCTGGCCGGTGCCGAGACCGTGATCGGCATCGGACTCCTCCAGACCCTCACCGACTCACCCGAGGGATCATGCAAGTGCTCTGGGCTCACAGGTCTGCCGAAGCTCGTGCCCCGGACCCGCTCGTTGCGGCCCGAGTGCGGACAGGTGTCCGTCACTTCACGCTACGCCCAGCTTCGGGAAGGTTCTCGGCGGTCGACCGTGACCGCGGAGAGATTGCCCGCCGCGCCGATCCAGGACTCCGCATCAGCTGCTCGTGTCGGCGTCGCCGTCATTCGGCAGGTCTCTCTGTCTCCTGCCGCCCGGAGGGGGGCCGTCCCCTTGCTCTTCCAGCAGCTCGAGGAGCGCCGCATCCGCTCTCCTCTGATCTTCCTTCGTCAGCTCGACCGGCGCGTTGTTGTAGACGGTGTAGCGATCCGGATCGGTGATGTTGGCGGCCCGCAGGGTGAACGTCAGCAGGCGCCGCCACCCCTTGCGGTGGCCGACTCTCGCTTGCAGTTGGACCTTGAAGTCACGGGCTTCCGGCACGAAGCCGGAGAAGGGTGCCTCGAACTCGATGAAGAGTTGTTGCGCTTCTCTGCCGGGCACGACGAAGCCAGCCGGCAGCTTCGCATCCTCGTCCGGCCGCGGCTGGAGGCGAGAGGGTGAGGACACCCACAGCAGTGGCAGGTGGGAGGCGGGCTCGTCGGGGAAGGTCAGGATGAGGTCCTGCACGACTATCGGCTTGGGGCCGGTGTTGTGAAGAACGAGCGGGAGCCGAAGGCGGGCCGTGGAAGAGTGGATGATCGCTGCGAAGGCGTGGGGCTCCCATGTCTTCAGGCGCCCTTGTCTGGCGTTGAGCCACCAGAATGACGCGACGGTGAAGAGCAGTGCGCAGACCGATACCACACCGGCGCCTGTGAGTGATGAGGACGTGGCCTGAGCGGTCGCGGTCATCAGCGGAACCACACATTCAGTGTGCCAGCGCCGGCGTGGGCTCGTTAAGAGGACCCGAGACCTCCGCGACCTGCGCGCAGCAGCCGACGAGCAGGACGGTCCTGCGTGTCACAGGTGGCCGCTGCACCGCTCGGCCCACGTGACGAGCCGACACCGGCAAGGAGCACGACGTATCAGGCGACCAGTGCGGCGCACACCATCGCTGGGACGGGTTTGGGCAGCTGGTCTCCCTTGCGCACGTGCGTGGTCACCGCACCGGCGAGCAGCATCAGCAGGCCGAGGGCGGCGGGAAGGCTCATGAGGCGTCCTTGGCGGTGTGTGGATGACGGGCCTGACGGCGTTCGGCTCCCAGGTGGGCGAAGTAAGCGACCAGGTCCGGGTTGTCGACCGCCGAGGGATTGAGGACATGCTCAGCGGGCGCGCCCTGGAGGAGGCGTTTGACCGGGACCTCGAGTTTCTTGCCGGTCCTGGTGTGCGGGATGGCCGGCACGGCGAGGATCTCGTCGGGGACGTGGCGGGGAGAGGCACCGGTGCGGACGGCGTCGCGGATCTTCTCGCGCAAGGCGCCGTCCAGCGTGACCCCGGGCGCGGGAACGACGAACAGGGGCATCCAGTAGCCGCCGTCGGGTTCCTCCGCGCCGATGACGAGGGCCTCGGTGATCTCGGGGAGGCGTTCGACGATGTCGTGGATGTCGGCACTGCCCAGGCGTACGCCGTTGCGGTTGAGGGTGGCGTCGGAGCGGCCGTGGACGATCACCGAGCCGTGGGAGGTGTGAGTGATCCAGTCGCCGTGCCGCCACACGCCCGGGTAGGCGGCGAAGTAGGCGTCGCGGTAGCGGCTGCCGTCCGGGTCGTTCCAGAAGTACAGAGGCATGGACGGCATGGGCCGGGTGACGACCAGTTCGCCGACCTGGTCGACGACCGGCTGTCCCGCCTCGTCGTACGACGCGAGCGCTACGCCGAGGTTGGGGGCGGACACCTCGCCCGCCCAGACGGCGGTCGTGGGGGCGCTGCCGGCGAAGGCGGAGACGACGTCGGTGCCGCCGCTGGTGGAGGCCAGCTGGATACCGGCGCCCACGTGGTCGCGGACCCAGGGGTAGGCGGAGGCGGGCAGGGCGGAGCCGGTGCTGCCGATGGCCCGGACGGCCGACAGGTCGTGCTCCGAGGGTTCGATGCCGAGCTTGGCCATGGCCAGCAGATACTGGGGGCTGGTGCCCAGGACGGTGACCTTGTGTCGGGCCGCCAGCTCCCACAGGACGTCCGGGCGCGCCACCGGCACGGGGCTGCCGTCGTAGGTGCAGGTGGTGGCGCCGGTCAGCAGGGTGGAGACGACCAGGTTCCACATCATCCAGTGGGTGGTGGTGTACCAGAGCAGGCGGTCCCCGACGTCCAGGTCGCAGTGCAAGGCGAGGATCTTGAGGTGTTCGAGCAGGACGCCGCCGTGCCCGTGGACGATGCCCTTGGGCAGGCCGGTGGTGCCGGAGGAGAAGACGATCCACAGGGGGTGGTCGAACGGCACCGGCGTGATGGTGAGGTATTCGGTGCGGGTGGCGGCGTCGTCCCAGGGCACCGTGAGGCCGGTGGGCCGGGTCTTGGACCAGGTCAGGCCCAGGTGGTCCACGAGCACCGTGGCCTTCAGAGTGGGAAGGGCTCCGGCGAGGTCGAGCGAGGCTGCGCGGCGGTCGTGCCGCGTGCCGTTGAAGAGATAGCCGTCCGCGGTGATGAGAACGGTCGGTTTCAGCTGGGCGAAGCGGTCGGCTGCGGCCTTGGGGGAGTAGTCCTGGCCGCACACCGACCAGACCGCGCCGAGGCTGGCCGTGGCGAGGAAGGCGATGACCGCGTGGGGGGTGTTGGGCAGGTAGCCGACCACCCGGTCACCCTGTCCGACGCCCAGGTCGCGCAGGGTGGCCGCGACGGAGGCGACCTGGGCGCGCAGCTGCCGGCCCGTGATCTCGTAGCCGGCTCCGGTCTCGTCCAGTGCGGTGATCGCGGGTGCGTCCGGGTGCAGGTTGCGCAGCGCGTGGTGGGCGTAATTGAGGGTGGCGCCCGGGAACCAGTGGGCGCCGGGCATGGTCTCCTCGGCCAGCACCCGCTCGTAGGGAGTGGCGGCGTCGATGTCGAAGTACTCCCACACCGCCGCCCAGAAGCCCTCCAGGTCGGTGACGGACCAGTGGTGCAGGGCCTTGTAGTCGCTGGGGTCCTGGATCGTTTCGGCGCCCCGGTGTCGGGCGGCCCAGCGGGCGAAGTCCGCGATGCGGCTGTCGGCGGCCGTCTTCGGGTCGGGCGGCAGGAAAGGTTCCGGATGCGGCGTGGGATGCGGGGTGGTCACGGTGCGGTGCTCCTCGGCAGGGGGACGGCTCGGGCATCGGCGGGACGGCGGGCCGTGTGGAGCAAGGAGGCCCAGGCCGTGGGGTCCGGGAAGTGGCCGGTGCCGGCGGGGACGGTGTCCATCACGACGCGGTCGGGGCGCAGCAGGGCGGCGTCGACTCGGCCGCGTGCCAGCCAGGCGGCCAGCGTGCCGTCGTCGTCCAGGTCGTCGACGTGGATCGTCGGGGCGTCCAGTGCCGTGGCCACGGCCGTCATCTGCGCCGTGGGCGGTACGGCGGTCAGGACGACGAAGGCGTCGCGGACGGCGTCATCGAGGCGCACTCGCCTGCCGTCGTGCCGTATCCAGGGCTGCGGGCAGAAGGTGCCGGCCAGCGCGCGGCCGGCCGGTCTGGGCCGGCGGCGTACCAGTGGGCCGGCGGCCAGAGCGGGGCTGAGGTCGCGGCTCACCGCCTCGGTGACGCCGGGGATGCGGCAGGCCGTGCCCACGACGGCCCGGCGGAATGCCGCACCGCGGTCCTGCCCGCCGGTCATGGCCCAGCCGACGGCGACCGCCACGCGGATCACATGGCGGGCGTGCGGCTTGCGCTCGCGTTCGTAGGTGTCCAGCAGTGCCTCGGGCGCGCCCCGTCGGAGGACCCGGGCGAGTTTCCAGGTGAGGTTGTTGGCGTCGCGCAGGCCGGAGCACAGACCCTGCCCGACGAAGGGCGGGGTCAGGTGGGCGGCGTCGCCCAGCAGGAAGACACGCCCCTTGCGCCACCGGTCGGCTAGACGGGCCTGGAAGGTGTACTGCGCCTGCCGTATCACCTCGAAATCGTCGCTCTGCGAGGCCGGCAGGTCCACCCAGGGGGCGACCAGCTCGCGCAGGCGCTCCCAGCCGTCCGGGCCCTCCAGGTTCTGGTCGTCGGCCAGCCGGAACTCCCAGCGGTAGCGGTCCTCGCTGATGCGCATGAAGGTGGCCGGCCGGGTGGGGCAGCAGATCTGCTCGGCGCCCTCCCAGGTACGCACCGGGCGGCTGGTGCGCACGTCGATGACCCGCCAGCTCTCCTGGAAGTGCAGGTCCTCCCAGGCGGTGCCGATGGCGTCACGGGTGAGGCTGCCGGCGCCGTCGCAACCGAGGACGGCATCGGCCCACAAGTGCTCCTCCTCGTCGCTGCCACCGCGCCGGAAGGCGACCCGGACGGAACCCGTCGGATCGTCGGGTACGCCGGTGTCCGGCGTGTCGGACCGAGTGACGGACACGACCTCCACCCCGCTCCACAGCTCGCACTCCGGGCGGCGAGCCAAGGCGTCCCGCAGCAGGCGTTCCAGCTCGGGCTGGTTGAACATGCTCAGCTGCGGGAAGCCGTGGAGTCCGTGCAGGGACCGCGGGAACTCGCTGATCACGCGGCGCCGGGCGTCCAGCAGCCGTAGCCCGGGCGCCGGACGGGCGATGGCGGCGAACTCCTCGTGGATGCCGACGCTCTGCAGGATCCGGCGGATTTCGTCGTCCACGACGACGGCGCGCGGCAGGGGGTAGACGTCCGGGTGGCGTTCGAGGAGCAGGCTGCGCACTCCGTAACGGGCCAGCAGGAGCGCGGCCGTGACCCCCACAGGCCCCGCACCGATGATCACCACCTGTCTGCGAGCTGTGGCGCTCACGTCGCGGCCCCCACAGCGGTCCGCTGCTCGCCCAGGTCGATCCGCCCGTCCGGGGTGGCGATGGTGGCGGTGATGAGGTCACCGTCGCGCAGGTAGAGCGGGTTCTTTGCCTGGCCGTTGAAGAACGCCTTCCACTTCAGCGCGGGCGGCAGCAGAGCGGCGATCTTCTCGACCGGCTTGGGCGGGGCCTTCAGCGCGGTGCCGCCGGGCGTGCCGGTGAGCAGCAGGTCGCCCGGGTCGAGGGTCTGGAAGCGGGCGAGCAGGGTGAGCGCCTGCGCGGGCCGTACGATCATGTCGGCGAGCGTGCGGTCCTGGCGCGGCACGCCGTTGACGTTCAGCCGCAGCCGCAGGTTCAGCAGATGGGGGAAGTCCTCAGGTTCCAGCAGGGCCAGGTACGGCCCGGTGGGCGTGAAGGTCGGGTAGGACTTGCTCTCGTAGAACTGGGTCTTGGTGAGCTGGACGTCGCGGGCGCTGACGTCGTTGGTGAGGACGAGCCCGGCGATGTAGCGCGGCAGGTCCCGCTCCTCCACGACGGTGCCCACCGGCAGGGGCGCTCCCATGACGAGGCCGAGTTCCACCTCGTAGTCGAGGAACTTCACGTGCGACGGGCGGACGATCGGGTCATGGGGACCGCTGACCGAGCCGGACGCCTTGCGGAAGAAGGCGGGCGGGATGTCGCCGGTGAATCCCGAGTCCTTCGCATGGCTGCGGTAGTTGACCATCTGGGCCACCACCCGGCAGGGAGTGGTGACCGGGGGCAGCGCCACCAGGTCGGCGACGGGCGTGGCGCTCTCGCCGGAGGCGGCGGCCTCCTGCACGGCGGCCCGGTCGGCGAGCAGCTCGGCGGTGGTGACCGCCTCGGTCTCGATGCGGACGGCGCGCTCGTTCCGGACGGCCCACCAGCCGTCGGGGGTGCGCAGCACGTTGGTGCTCATGAGCTCATCGCTTTCATCAGGCCCAGCAGGCGTGCGGGGTCGAGTTCGTTGTCGTCGCGCAGGGCCGTCATGACCTCACGCAGCTTGGCGGGGGACGGGTTCGCGCCCAGGAAGTCGCGGGTGACCGGCGGGCCCCACTGGGCCAGGCCGCTCGCCGACATCGGCGCCCACCCGGGTTCGAGGTCGCAGGAGAACAGGTCACCGTCGGCGAAGTGCTCCAGCATGAAGCGGTCGGGGTCGCGCCAGTAGTCGAAGAGCTGGCTGCCCTGGATGTGCCGGCCGATGCCCCAGCTGCGCCGGTAGCCGCGCTCGGCCAGGTACTCCCCGCCGGCGGCGATCGCGTCGAGGTCGGTGACCTGGTAGGCGGAGTGGACGTAGCCGGTACCCGGCCCCAGATGCAGGGCGAGGGTGTGGTGGTCCACGGGCAGGCTGCCCTGGTCGCAGCGGATGAACGCCATGGTCGGCCCGCGCTGGCGCTGCCCGTCCAGGAACAGGAAGTCGGACACGATCATCCCGAGGGTGTCCAGATACCAGTCCAGCGTGCGGGCGAACGACCTTGTCTCCAGCACCACATGGCCGAGACGCTGAATGCGTGACGGCTCGCGCGGGGGTCGCTGGGTGGTGTTCGTACGACGGTGGTCCGCGCCGAAGTTCAGGATCAGAGGCTCCTGCTCGGGCAGCGCGGGCAGCGGTTCGGCGCAGTGCACCACCCGGACCGGGACACCCGAGGGGTCGAGCAGGGCGACCGACCTACCGCCGCCGGGGACGTCGATGTCCCGGACGGTGTGTCCGACGGCGGAGGCCAGCCGGTCCACATCGGCCTGTTCGGCCGCGCGGAACGCGGGTCCGAGGAAGCGGGAGGAGCTCCCGCGCCGGATGACCATGCAGGGAGAGCCCGCGAACGTGCCGCGCAGCCATAGTTCGTGCTGGGTGCGGGCGGCGATCGCGAAGCCGAAGTCACGGGCGAACACTTCGGCCCGGCCCAGGTCGGGCTTCTCGAACTCCAGCCAGGCCAGGTCCGCCACCTTGATCACGGGATTCCGGGCTCGTCCGGGATGTTCCTCGCGTAGGGCGCCCTGCTCACTGTGGAGGTCTTGGTGGGGCGTCAGAGGACCGCCCTTGTCAACGGGGATGTGGGACATGGTGTCCTCCAAGCAACACTGCCGTAATGAGGAAATCATCAACTCTGCTGAATCTCGTCGTCAATAGGTGCGGCCCCATAAATTGAGGATTTCATCAGTAATGGCAGTGTCATCGTGGCGGCGGTTACACTGGGCCGCATGCCGACGTCAGCCCCGCCCAGGAACCGCTTCGAGCGACGCCGCGCCGAGACCCGTCAGGCGCTCGTCCGTGCGGCCCGGCAGATCCTCGCGGAGACCGGGGACACCGCCGTCAGCATCCAGGCCATCGCCGAGCGCGCCGATGTCGGCTTCGGGTCCTTCTACAACCACTTCGAGTCGAAGACGGAGCTGTTCGACGCGGCGGTGACAGACGCCCTGGAGGAGTTCGGGCAGGTCATCGACGCGCGTGTGGAAGGCATCGACGACCCGGCCGAGCTGGTCGCGGCAGGCTTCCGGCTCACCGCCCGGATGGCCGACTCCCACCCGGAACTCCTGCGGATCCTGCGCGACCGCGGCCTGGCCCACATCCACTCCGACAGCGGCCTCGCCCCGCGCGCCCTGCGCGACCTGGAGATCGGCATCGCCTCGGGCCGTTTCATCTGCGGCAACGCGACCACCGCCCTGTCCGCGCTGGGCGGCACCCTGCTGTCCCTCGTGGCTCTGCGGCTGGACCGCCCGGACCTCGACGGAGACGAGGCCGCCTCCGACCTGGCCGAGATGGTCCTGCGCATGCTCGGCCTCGCTGCGGACGACGCCCACGAGGTCACCCGTCGCCCGCTGCCCGATCTCGCCCGGTGATGACGGCCTGTACCTGAAGCGCGGCCGCCTGCGGTGCTACGCCGGCGGCGACGAGGAACGCGGTAGCCGCGGCCTCACCAGTGGGGTCCGCCCACGGGCATGCGGCGTTCTCCTCGGCGAGGGCCAGCATCAGTGCCTCCAGTGCTTGGGCGAGGACGGGTGCTGGAAGGTGGTCCGCGAAGAGGCCTTCGCGCTGACCGCGCCCTAGGGTTGCGACAGCTTCCGCGCGGGCCGGTGCCAGGGTGGTGCGGATCTCGTCCTCTCCCGGGTGGCGGCGTCCCAAGGCGGTGAGCATGCGGTACTGGTCGCCGACCCTCCATGCCGCCAGCACCATCCGTGTCATCGCCTCGATCGGGTCGGCGTCCGGGGTACGGGCCGCGGCGAACGCCTGCCGTAGTTCATCGCCTGCTTTCCGAGTCAGGTCGGCGATCAGCGCATGGCGGCCGGGGAAGTGTCCGTAGAGGGTGCGCCGGGCGACGCCGGCCGCCCGAGAGATGCTGTCGAGACTCGCGTCCGGGTCCTCCCGCAGTTTCTGCCGGGCGGCCGTGAGGATGCGTCGGCGGCTGGAGTGAGCATCCTTGCGCTGCGGAGCACGGCCCGGGGCGTCGGTCGTCTGCATGGTTCTGTCTCTCCAGGGTTGCCGGAAAGCCGTGGGCGCCGGTGCTCCCTCACGCACCGGCGCCCACTCACCCCTGCCCGGGGTGGCTTGCCGTCCTGCTGACGGGCGTCAGGGGACGAGGATGAGGCGGATCGGGTCGCCGATCTTGTTCTCCAGACGGCTGACCGCGTTGGCCGCGTCGATGAGCGGGATGTGGTCGGTGATGGAGGGGGCCAGGTCGAGGCGGCCGGCCGCGGTCAGCTGCACCAGCTCGGAGACGGACTCGGGGAAGCCGCCGTAGTGGCCGCGCACCTGCTTCTGCAGGTAGTTGAAGGTCAGGCCCTCGGTGAGGGTGAGCGGCCGGGGCGTGATGCCCACCAGGATCAGGGAGCCGCCCAGGCCGAGCACGGAGGCGGCCTGGTCGCGGACGGCGGGGACGCCGGCGCAGTCGAAGGCGAAGTCCAGGCCGCGTCCACCGGTGGCCGCGCGGACCTGGTCGGCGAAGTCGGGTGCGGCCGGGTCCAGGGCGTAGTCCGCGCCGAAGGCGAGGGCGCGCTCGCGGGCGCTGGGCAGCGGGTCGACGGCGATGATCGGGGCGGCGCCGACCAGGCGGGCGAGGCGTACGTTGTGCGCGCCGACTCCGCCCACGCCCCAGACGCCGACGGACTGGGCGGCACGGACGCCCGCGGTGGCGACGACGGCGGCGTAGGGGGTGGAGACCGCGTCGGGGATGATCGCGGCCTGGTCGAAGGGGAGGCTGTCGGGGATGGGGATGAGGGTGTCCTCGCGGACGGCCACGTACTCGGCCCAGCCGCCGTCGTAGTCGATGCCGGCGGTCAGCATCTGGGTGCAGGGCCGGCGCCGCACGCAGCCGGCGCACTTGCCGCAGGTCTTCCCGGCCTCCAGGGTGACGCGGGTGCCCACGGGCAGGCCGCGCTCGAGGTCGGGGCCGAGCGTGTGGATCACACCGGAGACCTCGTGGCCGACGGTGATCGTGTCGGAGGTGGCGAACAGCGGGACGAGGGAGCCGTCGAGCAGGTGGACGTCGGAGAGGCAGACGCCCGCAGCCTTCACCTCGATGAGGACCTCGCCCGGACCGGGCACGGGGATGGGGACCTCTTCCACGGCGAACTTCCCGCTGTCCAGGTGGAAGCGTCCGGCGAGCATGGTGTCCATGGTGATCTGCTTTCTGTGAGCGGCACGGCCCGGTGGTTCGGGCCATGGGTGCCATGGGGTGTCTGGTGGGCTGGTGGGGCCGGGAGGCGTGCGGGGGAGGCAGGACACCCGCACGCCGCCCGGCGGCTGGGGGTCGCATGCCTTGACGGCGTGCGAACGGTCAGGCGAAGACGTCCTGCTGGTAGCGCTCGTCGGCCTCGAGCTGGGCGAGCCACTGCTGGGCGGTCTCGTCGTCGCAGCCGGTCTTCTGGCGGTAGATGGCGGCCAGTGCCTCGCGGACGGCGGGTGCCATACGGCGGCCGTCACCGCAGACGTAGATGTACGCGCCGTCCTCGATGGCCTGCCACACCTCGTCGGCGGCATTGGCGATGGCGTTCTGCACGAACCGGGCGGGGTGGCCGGTCACCGCGGAGTAGGCGGTGTGGATCTGCGCGATCCCGGCCTGCTCCCAGTCCTGCATCTGCTGACGGTAGAAGTAGTCGTGCTCCGGGTGGCGGCAGCCGACGAAGACCTGTGAAAGGCCGACCTCGGTGCCGTTGGCGTGCTGCCAGGCCCGCTCCTCCAGGAAGCCGCGCAGCGGTGCGATGCCGGTGCCGGGGCCGATGAGGATCAGCGGCGTGGCGGGGTCGGCGGGCGGGGCGAACGTCGGGGAGGGCACGCGGACGTAGCCGTAGACGACGTCCCCGGGCTCGAGGCTGGCGATGTAGGAGGAGCAGGTGCCGCGGTACTGGCCGTCGCCGGACAGGGCCGGGCCCTCCAGCAGGCCGACGGTCAGGCGCACGTGGCGCGGGTCGGCCGACGGGGCGGAGGAGATGGAGTAGAAGCGCGGACGGATCGGGCCCATCATCTCCAGGAAGACCGCCAGCGGCAGCTCGACCGCCTCGAAGCGCTCCAGCAGGCCCAGCACCGAGACCCGCTTGCCGAGGATCTCCTTGCCGTAGTGCTCCCCGGCGTCCTCCGTGTCGGCGGTGTACGCCTGGAGCTGCGGCCGGGTCCACGGGCACTCGGTGTACTCGGCCAGGGTCTGGATCTGGGAGCGGGTGGCCACGTCCTGCAGTTCCAGGAACTCGGTGAGCAGGATGCCGGCGGTGACCGGGGTGCCTACCGGCAGGTGGGTGCGGCCGCCTGCGGGCTGGTCGAGCCGGAGCACCTGGTCGTAGTCGACACCGAGCCGCCTCAGCGCGCGCTCCACCAGGGCGAGTTCGTTCTTGGCGAAGACGGCCAGGTGGTTGCCGGTGTCGTAGGTGACACCCTCGGGCAGCTCGAAGGTGATGGACTTCGCCGACGGGCGCGGCGGCTCGATGCTGAAGTCCCACAGACCCGTCGCATCCGCCACGAGCTCCTCGTTGGCCACCACCGTGAGCGGGTACGCCTGCTCGGAGACGATGGCGGGGCGCACGTCGGACTCGGTGAGCAGTCGCACCTGGAAGCGCGGGCCGCTCACCTCGGAGGTGTCGGCGGCGTACTCCTCGGCCAGGGTGGCCCACAGGCTGTCCATCCACCGCGTGGCCATGCCGTCGAAGTCACCGGCGGCGTCCGCGATGCCGCGCTCGACGACCGGGGTGGCGCCGGCGGCCAGCAGACCTTCCTCGATCCGCTTGGGGAATGCCTGGTAGGTGGCCACCCACTGGGTGTTGCCGGCGCCGAGCAGCGCGAACCGCACGTTCGACAGCGCGCCCTCCGGCAGTCCGGCGGCGAGGAGGTCGTCGAAGCGCTGGGCGTTGTCGGGGGCCTTGCCGTTGTAGCTGGCGGCGACGACGGCGAGGAGGCCCTCGGTGGGCAGGTCGTCGCCCAGCTCGTCCAGGCTCACCAGGGTGGTGCCGAAGCCGGAGCGCTCGCCGCGGTCGGCGATGGTGCGCGCCAGGTCCTCGCAGGAACCGAGGCTGGAGCCGTACGCGACGGTCAGGTCGACGCCGACGCCGCTGACCGCTGTCTGCGCCTGCGTGTCGCCGGTCTGCAGGTCCGCGGCACCGAAGACGGTCCGCTCGTGTTCCTGACGGCGACGGACGATCAGCTCGAAGTTGCCGGGCTTGCGCGTCAGCGCCTCCCGCACGTCCATCTTGTAGTCGCTGGTGTCCGAGAGCTTGAACTTCTGCAGCACCAGCGCCAGCGCCAGGCGGGCCTCGGTGAGCGCGAACTGGCGGCCGATACAGGCACGCACGCCGTTGCCGAACGGCTTGTAGGCGTGCGGGTGCTGCTGAGCCCGCTTTTCCGGCAGCCACCGGTCGATGTCGAACTCGTCCGGCCGCTCCCACGCCTTGGGATGGGTGTGCAGCGGGCCCTCGAGAATGTTGACCCGCGTGCCCTTCTTCAGCTGGTAGCGGCCGCCGATGACGGTGTCCTCCAGCGGGGCCTTGCCGAACGCCGGGATCGGAGCCCACAGGCGCAGGGTCTCGTCCAGGATCCGCGGGATCACGTCCAGCTGCATGATCGTGTCGTAGTCCGGGACCGTGTCGCCCGGCATCAGGCGGTCCACTTCGGCATACGCCTGCGCCAGGACGTGCGGGTTGCGCATCAACGAGTACGTGGCGAACGACAGCAGACCACTGGTGGTCTCGTGACCGGCGATCAGGAACGTCAGCACCTGGTCGCGGACGTTGTCGTCGGCCAGCAGCTTGCCGGTCTCCGGGTCGGTGGCCTCCAGCATCAGACCCAGCAGGTCCTCCTCCCCGGTGCCCTTCCCCTCGCGGCGCTCCTTGATCACACTCTCGACCAGGTCCTGCATCAGCCGAATGTTCTCGCGGTACTTCCGGTCGTCCGCCTTACGGAGCCTGGTCATCATCGGCAGCTCCTGCGAGCGCCGCAGCGACTCCACCAGCGCGCCCAGCAGCGCGTTGAGGAAGGGGTGCAGCTCCTCCTTGTCGAAGGACTGGAAGCGGTAGCCGAACCCCGACAGGGCGATGGTGTCCAGCGTGAGGCGGGTGTAGTCGTCGGTGATGTTGACCGGCTGCCCCTCCCGGCGCTCCCACTTGCCCGCCAGGTTCTGGGCGATCTCCAGCATCTGCCCGAAGTACGCCTTCATGGCCCGCTGGCTGAACGCCGGCAGCAGGACACGGTGTGCCATGCCCCATTCCTCTTCGTGCTGGTGGGCGGTGAACAGGCCGGCGCCCGCGAAGTCCCGGACGTGCTGCAGTGGCGTCTTGTCGATCTGCTTGAAGAACCGCGTCTCGTCGCAGACCTCGGCCACCAGGTCCGGGTCGTAGACGAAGACCTGCTCGATGCCGGCGATGTCCATGCCGTAAATGCCCTCAGGGAACTGCTTGGACAGCTCACCGAAGTACTCCACCGGATTGGTGTCGGGGATCTGCGGCGTGTTGCCGAGGAGAGGGATCCCACGCGGGGACCGGATGGGGCGAAGTTCGTTCGCGGAGTGCGTGGCCATGGCTTGCTCCTGTGGTGGAGGGGGATGGGCAAGGGCGCGCTGCGCAGGTCGATGCCGTGGCGCCATACAGAAACATACGCTGTATGGAATCACTACCGTACGGCGTATGGAAACTCGACGCAACCTGGACCGCGTCGACGGCCGCTGTGATTCAGATCATTTCCATACAGCGTACGGAACTGGTACCGTACGTGGTATGGAAAAGAAGGTGAGACGCCCCCCGCGGGGAACGAGGAAGAGAGACGTGCCTCTGACCGAGGCCGGGATCTATGCCGCCGCCCTGCGGCTCATCGACGAGGACGGGGTCGAGGCGCTCACCATGCGCAAACTCGCCACCGTGCTCGACGCGAACCCGATGTCGCTGTACCACCACGTGCCGAACAAGGAAGCCGTGCTGCGCGGCGTGGCGAGAATGGTCGGAGCCCATTTCCGCACCGTGACGCTTCAGGACGCGCCCTGGCAGGAGCGCATCCGCCTGCTCGCCATGGACTTCCGGACCCTGGCGCACCGCCACCCCGAGCTGATGGCCTACTCGTTCAGCCACCAGCCGGACTTCATCCAGCCCGACGACCCGTTCTGGACCGCGCTCACCGCGATCGTGGCAGCTGCAGGGGTGTCGCAGCCGGACGTCCCGGAGACCGCGGCTCTCATGGTCGCCGTCGTCATCGGTGTCCTCGGCGCCGAACTCAACGGCTCGCTCCAGCAGTGGGCGAGCCTCAAGCCCCCCGGGGCCGCTGCCGGCGCGGACGAGGTCACGGACGCAGACCCGGCAGGCCCTGATCAGGACCACATGTTCCGGCTGGTGATCGATACACTCATCACGGGCCTGGAGGGCCGGCTCGCCGCCGGTCGTAACGGCCAGGGCGCCAGCCACTGAGTCGGTGGCTCCAAGGCGTTGCGGCCTGGGCCCGTCCATCGTCGGGCGAGTCCCAGGCCGCAACGCGCCGTGACGCACGAGGAGCACTCCATCCCCTCCGGAAAGACCGTCCCGATGCGGCCACTGCCGGCGCGCGATGCGTTGCGGCTGCGCCGGGCGACCGACCTGTGGCTGGCCCTTCTGGCCGCGTCACTCGTCGCAGGACGGCCGTCAGCGCAAGGGTGAGTCCACGGTGGGCGTCAGCAGGGTCTCGTCGAGGCCGACGATCTGGCTGATGTCGAAGCCCTCCATGTCCGCGCAAAACTCAGGTCGATGTGTCCGGACTCCGTGCCGCGAGGCACCTGAGCCTCGGTTTGCTCCAGGAAGGACCTGATGTCCCGCGCGGAGACCTCGAGCAGGGCGGTGTCCGCGGACGATCCGAGAGCGATGTACATCGACGTGTCGCCACGTCCCACGGTCGACCGGATCCGGACGTCCGCGCAGCCCGCGGGGCCCTCAAGGCCGTCGGCCAGAAGATCCCGCCCCAGGACCCATTCGACCGGCTAGTCGCAGTCGGCGAAGAAGACGGCACGGACGGCACCGGGATCAGTGGGCTCGTACCGAAGGCGCACGCACAAGGGCAGTGAGCAGTCCCTCGGGACGACCAACTGCACGGCCACCCGCCGCTCCACAGACTTCAAGGACTTCTTCATCGCTCCTGGGCGTGCCTCTGCGGCGCCTTGCGTCCGGCCGGCGGCACAGCGGCGGCGTGGGCGGAGGCGGTACGGCGGGGCGCGGGCGCCGGACGGCACCGGCGCATCGCACGATCAGTGGGGCGGCCCCGCTCAGCCGGCGGTCGGAGACGCCGATCCCCGACAGTCGGCCTGATCCCGCCCGTCGGCAGGGATCAGGCCAGCCGGAGCCCAGGGCCTCAAGCGGTACCCGTCTCACCGGTCGCCGTGGCCCGGGTCGTTGTGGTTCCAGCCCCGGCCGTCGTGCTCGATGTGGTATTCGTCGTGCCGGTACGACCGCTCACCATACGTCGTATGGAACTGTCGATGTGACGCGGGCGACTGTCGTGGGCGGCTCCTGGGGGAACGATCAACTGGCGTTTGGTGCAGGTGAGTTGACCGTTGTCATGCCCCCGGCATTCTGTGGTTTCCGTCCCGACCCCGCGACATGCGGGCGCGCGATTTCCGGCCCATGCTGGAGCTGAGGGGGATGTGGCAACGGAGGAAGTGGTGACGATGCGGACCGTTGTCGACCTCACGCGCTGCCAGGGCTATGCGCAGTGCGTGTTCCTCGCGCCGGAGGTGTTCGAGCTGCACGGCGAGGAGGGACTGCTCTATGCCACGGCCGTCCCTGACGACCAGGCCGAACGCGTACGCCAGGCCGCCGCGGCCTGCCCGGTCCAGGCCATCCTCCTCGGGGAAGAGGTGAGCAGTGGTGCCCGGTGACCTGAAGGAGGGCCGGATCGTCATCGTCGGCGCGTCGCTGGCCGGGCTCAGGGCCGCCGAGGCACTGCGCGAGGAGGGCTTCACCGGCCCACTGACCGTCGTCGGGGATGAATCACACCCGCCCTACGACCGGCCGCCGCTGTCCAAGCAGGTGCTGCTCGGCCAGGCGTCGGCGGACACCAGCGAGCTGCCGATGCGCCGGGATCCGGACGCCGAGTGGCGCCTCGGCATTCGCGCCACCGGTGTGGATCTGCTGGCGAAACGAGTGCTGCTTGAAGACGGGGAGTCGCTGCCGTACGACCGGCTGCTGATCGCCACCGGCACGCGGGCGCGTCCCTGGCCGAACCCGGAGGAAGGCGCCCTGGACGGCGTGTTCACCCTGCGTACCCGGGAGGACGCCGCCGGGCTGGCCGAACGGTTGGACGCGCGGCCGGAGCGGGTGCTGGTGATCGGCGGCGGATTCACCGGCTCGGAGATAGCCTCGGCCTGCCGGGAGCTGGGGCTCGAGGTCACGGTCGCCGAACGCGGCTCCGCACCGCTGGTCGGCGCTCTCGGTGGCACCTTGTCGAAGCTCGCGGCGGTCATGCAGCGCAACCACGGCGTGGACCTGCGCACCGGGGTCACGGTCACCGCCCTCAACGGCAACGGCGCCTTCACCGGCGCGGAGCTGTCCGACGGCAGCCGCGTGGAGGCGGACGTGTGCGTCGTGGCGCTGGGCGCGGTCCGCAACGTGGAGTGGCTGGCCGACTCGGGGCTGGCGGCGGGCCCGCGCGGGATCGCCTGCGACGCTGGATGCCGCGCCTTCAACATGTACGGGATCGTCACCGACGACGTCTTCGTGGCCGGCGACGTCTCCCGCTTCCCCCACCCGCTGTTCGGTTACCAGATGCTGTCCCTGGAACACTGGGGCAACGCGGTCGAGCAGGCCGGGGTGGCGGCCCACAACATGGTCAACCCCGGGCCGCTGCAGCGCCCGCACCTGTCCATCCCGGTGTTCTGGTCGACCCAGTTCGGCCTCAACATCAAGTCCGTGGGCGTCCCCACCTACTCCGACCACGTGGTCATCGCCCAGGGCTCCCTGGAGGCACGTCGTCTGGCCATGGTCTACGGCTACCAGGGCCGGGTCACCGCCGCGGTCACCGTCGACATGGCCAAGTCACTCGACTACTACAAGCACCTGATCGAGACGGCCGCTCCCTTCCCGCCGCCGCCCGGGGCCCAGGACCGGGCGATCGCGGCCGACATCCCGATCCCCTCTCTCGTGCCGGATCCGTCGGGGCTCTCCCACGGCCCGACCGTCGCCCTCACCGGCCATCTTCCCGACCGCCGGCTGACGGTGGTGTAGCCCACGTCCCGCCGACCACGAGGATCCGCCATGGAATCCGAGACCTTGCTGGCACGGATCACCGACTACGCCAGCCGCCCCAACCCCTACCCCTTGTACGCGGAACTCCGCGAGGCCGGTCCCGTGGTGCAGCAGGCAGACGGCAGCTACCTGATCGGCACGTACCACGAGATCGCCGCTCTGCTCCACGACCCGCGGATGAGCGTCGATCCCCGTACCCGGGGAGAAGCAGCCCACAAGCCGCCCTTCCTCCGGCTCGACGACCCCGAGCACCACAGACTGCGCACCCTGGCCATGCGGCCCTTCGGCCCCCCGCACAGCCCCGACCGGGTCGACTCCATGCGCGGCGAGATCGACCGGATCGCCAAGGAATTGCTGGAGCCTTTCGAGGCGGGCCGGCAGATCGACATCGTCGACGACTTCGCCTACCCACTGCCCGTCACCGTGATCTGCCGGCTGCTCGGCGTACCACGCGAGGACGAACCGCTGTTCCGGGCCTGGTCCGACGCGCTGGTCACAGCGGCCGACGTCAGGCCCGGAGACGACTCCACCGAGACGGACAAAGCCGGCGACCAGCCGCGGATGGAGATGGGCGGGTACCTGGTGAACCTCGCCGAGCAGCGTCGCGGCGATCCGGGCGACGACATGCTCTCCGCCTTCGTCAACGAACCGGACCCGGCCCTGCGGCTCACCCAGGAGGAACTCGCGGAAACCGCCGTGCTGCTGCTCATCGCCGGGCACGAGACCACGGTCAACCTGATCACCAACGGCTCCCTCACACTGTTGCGCCACCCCGAGCAGCTGGACCTCCTGCGCCGCGAACCCGACCTGCTGCCGCGAGCAGTGGAGGAACTGCTGCGCTACGAGCCCCCGGTCCACATGCGCGAGCGCATCCCGCACGCCGACATCGACGTCGCCGGCACCAAGATCCCGCAACACGCGTCGGTCATCCTGGCGCTGGCCTCGGGCAACCGTGATCCCATCCGGTTCCACGAGCCCGACCGGTTCGACCCCACCCGCCCGGACAACCAGCACCTCGGCTTCGGCAACGGAATCCACCTCTGCTACGGCGGCCCCCTGGCACGCGTCGAGGCATACGCCGCGCTCAGCGCGCTGCTTCCCCATCTCGGCAGCGCCCGCCTGGTCGAGGATCCGCCGCCGTACCGGCAGAACGCCATGCTCCGCGGCCCGCGCCACCTGCCCATCCAACTGTGAAGCCGCGTCGTCGGCAGACAGCAAATCGTCTTCACGCCGCAGCGGGAAGGGGGCCGCCGGGCGAGGTCACGAGCCTCGTCCGATCACGCCCTGTGATTATCACACTCGGCCCGCGCAACTCGCTCGGCGGCTCCGGCAGGCGCCGCCGGAACTCCTCCCGGTACAGCGCGAAGTTCTCGGTGTCCCGCCGTGACGCTCGTTTGACGCTCTGGACGCCCGCACGCGGTACAGCGCGCCGAAAAACCGCGCCTCACCTGGTCCTTTCTGCACCTTGCTCAGGTCGACGCCTTTCTGATGATTCGTCCGGGCCGAGAAGCCGGTGGACGAAGGTCACGCCACGCACGGACACCGGGCGGTTCGGCGTGTTCTTGTGCGACGCCGGGGCGGGGGAAGTGGGCGGTGTGCTCATGGCCGGGTCCTCAGGTGGTGCGGTGGAGGGATCGGGGTGTGCACGATCTTCTTGTTGCCGGTGGTGACTGGCGCCGGGGACTCGTTCCCGCCCTTACGTCATCGCGACGACGACTTTGCCGGCCTTGGCCCGTCCCTTTTCCACGTACTCCATGGCCTGGAGGGTTTGTTCGAACGGGAAGATACGGTCGACGACGGGGCGGATCTTCCCGGTGTCGATGAGGGGGGTGAGTTCGCGCAGTTGGTCGCCGCTGGCCTTCATGAACAGGAACGAGTACGTCACACCGCGGCGCTTGGCGTTGCGCCGGACTGTGAAGCTGAGGGCGGTCATGGCCAGGCGGAGGATCGGGTTCGCGCCCAGTTCGCGGGCGAAGGCCGGGTCGGGCGGGCCCGCGACGCTGATGGCTGTGCCGCCGGGCTTGAGGACGCGCAGGGACTTGGCGAGGTTCTCGCCGCCGAGGCTGTCGAGGACGACGTCGTAGCCGTCGAGGACCTCTTCGAAGTCCTGGGTGCGGTAGTCGACGACGACGTCCGCGCCGAGGTCCTTGGCCACGTCGGCCTTGGCGGTGCTCACGGTGGTGGCCACGTGCGCGCCCAGCGCCTTGGCCAGCTGGACGGCGATGGAGCCGAGGCCGCCGGCGCCCGCGTGGACGAGGACCTTCTGGCCCGGCTGCACGCGTGCCCGCTCGACCAGTGCCTGCCATGCGGTCAGGGCGACCAGGGGGAGGGAGGCGGCCTCGGTCATGGTGAGGGTGGCGGGTTTGGGTGCCAGGTCGTCCTGGTGGACGGCGATGAGTTCGGCGAAGGTACCGATGCGGTCCTTGTCGGGCCGGGAGTAGACCTCGTCGCCCACCGCGAAGCGGGTGACGGACGGGCCGACGCGGACCACCGTCCCGGCGAGGTCGTTGCCCAGAACGAGCGGGAGACGGTAGGGCATGAACGCCTTGAAGTCTCCGCTGCGGATCCTGAGGTCCAGCGGGTTGACGCCCGCCGCGTGGATCTTGACCAGGACGTCGTCGGCGCCTACCTGCGGGTCGGGGAGCTCGGCGGCGCGCATCCCGGCTCGGTCGCCGTACTTCTCGACCATGAAGGCCCTCATCGTCGTCTCCGTTCTGTGTTCCGTCCCTGAGGGGGCGGGGTCTGCGCTCGTCCGGCCGTCGACCAGTACGAGATGGTTCGGGTTGTTTCTCCGGCTGCGGCTCGGGCCTGTTGGGTCCTCAGCCGCGCTCACCCATCAGGCGACCGGCACGACCGGGGCGGTGACGCGGTCGGCGGCGCCTCCCTGGAGGCGGTCCGGTGAGGCGGCGGTTCCCTCGTGGGGTGCGCCGAGCGGCACCGCGCCGACCTCGGACAGGCGGGTGTACTGCTCGTCGGTGAGCGTCAGTCCGCGTTCGGCTGGGGTGTCGCGGACAGGCTCTGCTTGACGTACCGGCTGGCCTCGTCGGCGAGGATCTCGGGCACGCCCGCCTCGATGCCCTGCAGGGCCTGGGCCGCGACGTCGGCGGCGGCGACCTTCTGATCGGCGGGTACGCCGGCAGCCATGTCGGTGTCCATGTAGCCGACGTGCAGCGCCGAGACGGTGATGCCGCGGGGCGCCAACTCCTCACGGGTCGCGTCACTCAGCGCCCACGCGGCGGCCTTGGATGCGGCGTAGGAGCCGAGGCCGGCCGGGTGGAACCAGGACAGGGCGGACAGGACGTTGAGTACGGCGCCGCCGCCGTTGCCCTCGATGACGGGGACGAAGGACCGGGTCGCGGCGAGCGGGCCGAAGAAGTTGGTCTCCATCTCCCGGCGCACCTCAGCCACGTCGCCGCCGATCAGCGACGCGCCGGTGGAGACGCCCGCGTTGTTGATCAGCAGTGTCGCGTCGGACGCCACGCGCGCGGCCTCCCGTATCGACGCCTCGTCCGTGACGTCCAGCCGCAGCGGGATGACGCCCGGCACGTCGACCGTCTCGGGGCGTCGGGCCGCGCCGTACACCTTCGCGCCGCGCTCGACGAGCTGGGCGGCCAGGTGCCGCCCGAGCCCCCGGTTGGCGCCGGTGACGACCGCGACCGCGTTCTTCAGTTCCATGCTCGCTCCATGTGCCCGCGGGTGCCGTCGGCGACCCGCATGAATTAGATTACAGATGTAATCTAAACACGGGACTATGATAGATGCCAGTCGACATCCAAATGGGAGGTGGTCATGGGCCGCGTATCGCAGGCGCAGGCGGCGGAAAATCGCAGGCGGGTGGTGGACACCGCCTCCCGGCTGTTCCGGGAGCAGGGCATGCAGGTCAGCGTCGCCGACCTGATGACGGCGGCCGGTCTGACTCACGGCGCCTTCTACAAGCAGTTCGCCTCCAAGGAGGCGCTCGTCGACGAGGCCACTGCCCACGCCTTCGCCGAGCTCGCCCAACGCTACAGCGCCGGGCTCGAGCGGTACGGCGGGCAGCGCGCCGCCGCCCAGCAGGCGCTGATCGACACCTACCTCTCCGTCGAGCACCGCGATGACCCGGCGGACGGCTGCCCGGTCGCCGCGCTCGCTACCGACATCGCGCGCGAGGGCGGGGCGCGCGAGGCCCGTCGCGTCTACGCCGAGGGGGTGGCCGACTTCGCCGATTTCCTGGCCGGTGACGACCAGGACGGCATCGTCCGGCTCTGCACGCTGTTCGGTGCGCTGGTCCTGTCCCGGGCCACCAAGGGCTCCGCGCTCTCCGGGGAGATCCTCGCCGCAGCGCACGCAGCCTTGACCGAAGCGGGCTGATCAAGGGCAGTAGGCAGACCGTCCGCCTCGGCGGTCGGCTCGGGAGGACATCGATCGCGGAGGGCAGCCGAAGTGGCCGGGCGGGGTGAATGACGGCGTCATAGGGGCACGGCCGTGACGCTCATATGACGCTCCGGCCCGGGGCAGGCCGATACGGCATACCCTGGTCACCGCCGCCCTCGCCGCTGGCGGTCGCCCTCCCAGGCGACCGAGGATCGCAACGCGGTGACGGGTACTCGTGGGCATTCAACAAGAAAGCGTGGCAGTGCGAGCCCACCGAGGAGTGGTTCCACGCGCTGGACTGGATGAAGCGGAACTCGCTGCCGGTCAGCGCCCTGGCGGAAGCCGACGTTCTGGGGCGGCCCTCGATGCTGTGTGCCGCAAGCTGGACGGCAGGACGACTGCGGCTGAAACAGCCCGTCGCAAGAGGGCTGCGTTCAGCGAAGCTCTCAACACTGCGGTGGAGAAGGGGTACTTCGCAGAGAACTCCCTCAAGGAACTCCGGTGCCAGCTGAGGTCATCCACCTTCGGATCGGTCAATGCCACTTGCCGAAGACGGGATGGGGGATGCTGAACCTCTCGGGCGGGGTTGTCACGTCTGGCAAGGAGTGGACCGGCGACGGTGAGGTGCACGAGGTGCACTCGCTCAAGCTTCGTGCGGCAAGCGCGACGCGGCCTGTTCCCATTCCGCCGCAGTTCGTACGCATGCTGCGTGCGCATGTGAATCGGTTCGACGTAGCACCTGACGGTCGACACTGCCGGAACCAGGCTGGCAACAACGTGGATGCTGCCGCCTACGGCATCACGTGGGCCGCGGGCCCGGGAATATGCCCTGACTCGTACTGAGCGCACTTCTCGCCTGGCCAAGCGGCCTTACGATCTCCGGCATGCCGGGATCTCGTTCTGGCTCTACTCCGGAGTGGACCCGGCCGAGTGCGCCCGCCGCGCCGGCCGGAGCATCGAGGTTCTCTTTCGCCACTACGCCAAGTTCCTTGACGGCCTTCGAGAGCAGGCGAACCGTCTCATCGAGCAGTCCATGAGCGAGTGGCAGCGCGTCAGCCAAGATGACGTACCCGAGGGCTGAACCGGGATCTGGTCCGTGACTGGTCCGGACGCACTGGTCAGGAGGGGTGCAGTCGTGGGAGGAATCGGGAGTCAGCACGCAAGCCGGGCTCGGTCGAGAACGGGTTGAGCGAAGGGCGCCCGACGGGTGAAACCTCCAGGTCAGGCGCCCCTTCGCAGGTGTCTAGAAGAAGCCCAGCTTCTTCGGCGAGTAGCTCACCAGCAGATTCTTCGTCTGCTGGTAGTGCTCCAGCATCATCTTGTGTGTTTCACGGCCGATCCCGGACTGCTTGTAGCCACCGAAGGCGGCGTGTGCGGGGTAGGTGTGGTAGCAGTTGGTCCATACCCGGCCCGCCTGGATCGCGCGGCCCGCACGGTAGGCGGTGTTGAGGTCTCGGGTCCACACGCCCGCCCCCAGGCCGTACAGCGTGTCGTTGGCTGTCTTGATGGCGTCGTCGAAGCCGTCGAACGAGGCCACCGACACGACCGGGCCGAAGATCTCCTCCTGGAAGATCCGCATCCGGTTGTCGCCCTCGAAGATCGTCGGCTGGACGTAGTAACCGCCCTCCAACTCGCCGTCGTAGCGAACCCGCTCCCCACCCGTCAGGACTTTGGCCCCTTCCTGGCGGCCGATGTCCAGATAGGAGAGGATCTTCTCCAACTGGTCATTGGACGCCTGGGCGCCGATCATCGTCTCGGTGTCGAGCGGGTGCCCGGGTGTGATCCGCCGAGTGCGCTCGACCGCGGCCTCCAGGAACTCCGCGTAGTGACCGCGCTGGATGAGGGCCCTGGACGGGCAGGTGCAGACCTCGCCCTGGTTGAGCGCGAACATGGTGAAGCCCTCGAGCGCCTTGTCCCGGAAGTCGTCGTCGTGCGCCCACACGTCGTCGAAGAAAATGTTCGGCGACTTCCCGCCGAGTTCGAGGGTGACCGGCTTGATGTTCTCGGAGGCGTACTGCATGATCAGCCGCCCGGTCGTGGTCTCCCCGGTGAACGCCACCTTCGCCACCCGCGGGTTCGAGGCCAGCGGTTTGCCCGCCTCCACACCGAAGCCGTTGACGATGTTCAGTACGCCCGGCGGCAACAGGTCCGCGACCAGGCCGAGCCAGTAGTGGATGGAGGCCGGGGTCTGCTCGGCCGGCTTGAGGACGACCGTGTTCCCCGCGGCCAGCGCCGGCGCCAGCTTCCACGTCGCCATCAGGATGGGGAAGTTCCACGGGATGATCTGCGCGACGACCCCGAGCGGCTCGTGGAAGTGATAGGCCACCGTGTCGTCGTCGATCTCGCCCAGCGAGCCTTCCTGCGCCCGGATCGCCCCGGCGAAGTAGCGGAAGTGGTCGATCGCGAGCGGGATGTCCGCGGCCAGTGTCTCGCGCACCGGCTTGCCGTTCTCCCAGCTCTCGGCCACCGCCAACGGCTCCAGGTACGCCTCCATCCGGTCGGCGATCTTCAAGAGGATGTCGGAACGCTCCGCGACCGGAGTACGGCCCCACCCGGGTGCCGCCGCGTGCGCCGCGTCCAGCGCTCGCTCGACGTCCTCCGCGGTACCACGCGCGATCTCGGTGAACGGCCGCCCGTTGACCGGCGACGGATTCTCGAAGTACCGCCCGCGCGAAGGCGGCACGTAAGCACCGCCGATGAAGTGGTCGTACCGTGCCTGGTAGGAGACGATCGCACCCTCGGTGCCCGGCGCCGCGTAACGAGTCATCTGGTCTGTGCCTCCCGCTACCGCGCTGCCCGCGACTCGGGCAGCTCTGGCGCGAGGCTAGGCAGGGGGACGTTGCAAGTACGTTGCGCCGCGGGTCCGTCCCGCTGCCCGGACGACCGGCGCCGTCAGCTCGGCCTCCAGCGCCGTGAGCCGGGCGCGCACCGGAGCCGTGGGACGGACCGCGGAGAGGGCCCGCCACACCTCGACGTCGTCCTCGCCCCACGGCGCGTGCGCCCACCGCGCCAGCAGGTCCGGGTCGCGGTGCGCGATCAGCGCCGCCCGCAGTGCGCCGGCGAGCCGCTCCCGCAGCCGGGCGATCGCCGGGGACCGTGATCCGGGCAGCAAGGGACCGGTGTACGCCTCCGCCGCCGCGGTGAGCGCACCCGTCTCCAGCCGTCGCTCGACCACGGTGGCGTCCGACTCGACCGCGGCCGTCAGCCGGTACGGCCGAGAGGCGAGTACCTTCGGACCCAACAACCGGCGCAACCGTGCCAGTTCGGCACGCAGCGTCACCGGGGTCACCGATTCGTCGGCGTACAGCGCGCACAGCAGCTCATCACCGCTCAGCCCTGCCGGATGCCGGGTGAGCAGCACGAGTATCTCGCTGTGCCGGCGGCTGAGCCTGATCCGTCGGCCGTCCAGGACGAGTCCGGCCTCGTCCCGGCCCAGCGCGGTCAGCAGCGCTGCCTCCTCGGGACGCGCCGGGGTGAGCAGCGCGAGCTGTGCCTCGGCGGCCCGCGCCACCGCCTGCACGAAGCCGAGGCTGTGCGGATGGGCGAGCCCGTCACCGCCGGTGATGTCCACGGCGCCCAGTACGCGTCCGGTGCGCGGATCGTGCACCGGAGCGGCCGCGCACGTCCACGGCTGCACCCGCCGGATGAAGTGCTCCGCCGCGAAGACCTGCACCGGCCGGTCGACGGCCACCGCCGTGCCCGGCGCGTTGGTGCCGACCGCGCTCTCCGACCACCGCGCCCCCGGCACGAAGTTCATCCCGTCCGCCCGGCGCCGGGTCGCCGGGTGCCCCTCCACCCACAGCAGTCTGCCGTGCGCGTCGCACACCGCCAGCAGATGCTCTCCATCGGCCGCGAACGTGCCCATCAGCTCCCGGAACAGGGGCATCACCCGGGCCAGCGGATGCTCCGCGCGGTAAGCGCCGAGGTCACCGCCGGTCAGCTCCACACCGGCGGTGCCGTCCGGCCCGACGCCGGCCCGTGCGCTGCGCCGCCACGACTCCGCCACCACCGGCCGCACCGGGCGCGGCACCGTGCCCACCGAGGTGAACGTCTCGTGTGCCCGGCGCAGCACCCGGACGCGCTCGGCGGGGTCGGCCCCTGGCTCCAGGGCCACCCACGGATCGGTCACTGGGCCTCCCCGGTCGGTGAAAGGGCGATGATGTGGCGGACACAGACCACTGTGCGGGGAACATCCGGTGTCGGCTAGGCGAAATTGACCATTCTGATGTAGCGAACCCAGTCCCAGTTCGGCCCCGGATCGGTGTGGTCGGCGCCGGGCACCTGGTAGTGGCCGATGATGTGTTCTCTGTCCCGGGGGATGCCGTACTTCGCGCAGATCGCCGCCGTGAGTTTCGCCGACTCCGCGTAGAGGGCGTTGGTGAAGTAGCCGGGCTGGTCCACCCAGCCCTCGTGCTCGATGCCGATGCTGCGGGTGTTGTAGGTCCAGTTGCCCGCGTGCCAGGCGACGTCGGCCTCGCGCACACACTGGGCGACGTGTCCGTCCGCCGAGCGCACCAGGTAGTGCGCGGAGACCTGCCTCAGCGGATCGTTGAAGATCGCCAGCGTGTCGTTGTACGTCTCCTGTGTGACGTGGATGATGACACGATCGATCGCGTAACTGGCGGGGCGGCTGGACAGCGTGTAGTTCGAGGCGCCGGCCGGCTGCCATTCGGCGGCCGGATAGTCGACGGCCGCGGTCTGCGCACTCGCGAGCGGGTCGGAAAGCAGCGCGCAGGGGACGGCGGCGACGGCCGCGCCCTTCAGCAGCCGGCGCCGGCTGAGCCGGGGTCTGACTCGGTCCATGTCCATCGGGGCACGCCTTTCTGAGGTCTGGGAGTACGACGGGGATGTCAGAGGCGCAGGGTCCGCGCGGTGTCCCGCAGCCGTGCGTGCACGCCGCGGTACGTCTCGCGCGCGGGCAGCCATTGCTTGCGGAGCTTGGCCACACACGTGTGATTGGTGTCGCACACGTTGGCCAACGGTGACTCGACCGTCTGCGTGGCGAATTGGTACGCGTCCAGCTCACTGAACCCGTAGTCGCGTACCAGCCACCGCACCAGGTCGAGCTGCGATATCCGGAACGCGTCCTCCAGCGGGCGGGCGGATCCGGTCGAGATGATGTGCGTGTCGGACTCCAGCCGGGGCCACGGTGTGGCGACGTCCTTGAGGAGGTCCACGACCACCACCGTGTTCATCGCGCACTCCACGGCCACGCCGCAGGTCTCGCCCTCGCCCTGCCGGGCGTGCCCGTCGCCCAGACTGAGCAGGGCCCCGTGGACGTTGACGCCCAGATAGCAGGTGACGCCGGCCCGCATCTCGGGCGTGTCCATGTTCCCGCCGTGGGCATCCGGCACCAGGGCCGAGCGCACCTCCAGGTTGGCGGGGGCCACGCCCACCGTGCCGTGCATGGGGTCCAGGGGCAGCTCCAGCCGGATGTCGTTGTCCTGGGCCTGGAAGAGGGTGGTGCGCTTGGCTCGATCCAGCTGCCAGATCCAGACCCGCTCCGGCAGCGGAGGCTGAAGGGTGGCCGTGGTGTGCGTGGAGGTGAGCGCGCCGAAGAGGGGAACGGTCGTCGACGCCGCCCAGTCGCGGGCCGGTTCGATCGACACGAAGTGCACGGCCACGGTGTCACCGGGCTCGGCGCCCTCGACATGGAACGGACCCGTCTGCGGATTGAGGTAGGGAAACTCGCACACCTTTGACACGAGGTCCTTCTCGGAGCGGACCCGGCCGGCGAAGCAGTCCTCCGTGTAGAGGTCGAGAACCGTACCGGGGGCGATCCGCGCCACGGGCGCCGCTCCTCCGAAGGTCCAGGCGTACTGGTCCGGTTCCGGGCGCACGGTGAGGATCCGGGGGTCGGTCATCGTCGCATGACTCCCTTCTGGAGGGTTGTCGTCAATCACGGGGCCGGGTGGCCGGACCGCGGTACCCCGGCCGCGGTACCCCGGCCCGGTGGAGGCGCGGCTTCGCCTCGGCCGGGTGCCGCTGTCCCTCGGGTGAGGGGCCGTCAGCGGAGCGCGGTGTCGCCGTGCCGGTGGCTGGCGGGGTCGTACTCGTCGAGATGCACCCGCGCGGTCTCGGCTATCCGCTCGGGGTGTCGCCGTATCAGGATGAGCAGTGCCACCACGCCCACGGCGATCCACACGCCGACGACGGGACCGGCGTAGGACACCGGGGCCGTCAGCGGGGTCACGAAGTCGAACACCGGGAGGCCGGCGGCCGTCAGCAGCGCGGGGACGAACGCGGTGATGCCGAGCGCCGGGAACACCAGGTGCCGTACCGGTTTGAGAGCGGCCCGGCGGGACCGCAGGAAGTGCCCGGCGCAGGAGAGGTTCACCACGATGTAGACGCCGGCGACCACCGTGACGATCACGGTGGCGAGGAGCAGGAACGCGGTGACGGGGCCGTAGCCGAGACCGAGCCCCAGTACCGCTGTGACGGCCACGGCGGTCTGCACCGCGATGCCGGCCACGGGGGACCGGTGCCGGGGATGGAGTGTGGCGAGGAGGCGGGGGAGGACGCGGATCCGGGCCAGGGCGAAGGCGGTGCGGGTCGAGACGTTCGCGCACGCGTTGGCGTTGGCGATCGTGGAGTTGACCACGGCGAGGAACACCAGCACCCAGAA
Organism: Streptomyces sp. Y20; assembly: GCF_043195475.1. Classification (NCBI taxonomy): domain Bacteria; kingdom Bacillati; phylum Actinomycetota; class Actinomycetes; order Kitasatosporales; family Streptomycetaceae; genus Streptomyces; species Streptomyces sp. Y20. Next base: position 764,724 of record NZ_JBIDDP010000001.1, on the reverse strand, counting down.
GAGGCCGTAGGAGGCCCGCGCGACTCCTTGCCAGGACGCGCCGCCCGAGGCGCCGAACGTCGCGAAGCGGTCGGGGCCGAAGGAGACGGTCATCGCGTAGGTCGTCAGTACGTAGAACACGCCGATGCCGAGAGCCGCTCCGAGGACCGCGCGGTGCATCGTGCGCCGGGGGTCGCGCGTCTCCTCGGCGAGCGGGGCCGCCGCCTCGAAACCGGAGAAGGCCAGCACCGTGTACACGGACCCGGCGAACACGCCGGCGGCCCCCGGGTACCCGTCGGCGGTGTGGGACGTACCGAACACCGACAGGGTGTTGGCGCTGCCCGCCCTGCCGATCAGCAGGACCGCGAACACCAGGAAGACCAGGATCTCGAAGACGCCGAGGACGGTGCCGAAGCGGGCCGAGGCGCGGACACCGAGATAGCCGGCGGCGGCGATCACCACGGTCCCCGCCAGCGACCAGGGCCACCACAGGTCCGCCGGACACGAGGACCATTGCGCGTGCAGGGTGCCCGCTGCCGTGAAGCCGAGTTGCAGGAGCAGCAGCGGCGGGACCAGCATCTCCACGAAGACGTAGGCCCAGCCGACGAGGAAGCCGACGGCCGGATGCAGACCGCGCGCCGCGTAGGTCGCCACCGAGCCCGCCGCGGGCAGCTCCCGCGCCAGCTCCGCCACGCACGATGCGGTGAAGAGACAGGCCACGAGGGCGACCAGCACCGCCAGCGGCAGACTCCCGCCCGCGAAGGCGGCGCCGGACGGGATCGACGCGGCCACCGCGGCGGCCGGCGCCATCGCCGTGACGCTCTGGAACAGGACCTCGCGAAGACCGATGGCGTCGCGCCGCAGTGCCCCGGTCGTCTCCCCGCGCATGTGTCCCCCGATACGTGTCGGTCCGCTGCCACCTGCTGCCCGCGTGTTCCTCTCATCGCACGGATGTGCGGCCGGGCCTGACGGTTCGTCGGCCGCGTCTCACGTGAATCACGGTACGGCTCGGGCCGGTCGCGCAGAAGGGTCCGCCACGGTTCCGTGGACAACACGTGGCATGTGGAAAACCCGACCACCCGATCGGGCGATGACAGGGTGTCCGGGGAAGCCGGCGCATGTGTGTCCGCGGCACGTCCACGCGTGGTCCACGCCGAGCAGCAGCGGCTCGGTGCCTATGCGGAACGCCGGTCTCCTCGGGCGTATGCCCGCCGTCGGCCAGGCATCGTCACCGTGGTCGTGCCTCGCGCCGGACGGCCGCCACCGCCCGGCGCGGGGCGGCCGGGGCTGGACGAGGGCCGGCTGCCGCGCTGCCTGCCGCAGTCGCCGTCCGCGAGCGGCGTCAGGACCGCCGCGCCACCACCGCCGGATCGTCCAGCACCGCCCGCACGACCGAGTGCGCGGCGCCCAGCAGCGGGCCCTGTGGACCGAGCCGGGACACCGTCACCGGGCAGGCGGGGCCGGCCGTCCGGCCCCTCAGCTCCGTCTCCAGTGACGGCAGCAGCCAGGGCGAGAGTCCGGCCAGGGCACCGCCCATGACCACGGTCTCGGGGTCGAGCAGGTTGACGGCCCCGGTCAGGGCGATGCCGAGGGCCGTACCCGCCTCCCGCAGCGCGGCCCGTACCTCTTCGTCACCCTCCTCGGCGCGCTCCGCGAGCAGCCCCACCAGATCTTCACGGGGCTCCAGCCCGGCCGCGCGCCGTACCGCCTCCTCGCCCGCGTACTGCTCCAGGCAGCCCCGGCCGCCGCACGGGCAGTGGGGACCGTCCGGCCGGACGGGCACATGACCCAGCTCACCCGCGAATCCCCGGGTTCCGCGCAGCAACCGGCCGTCCACGACGATCGCGGCACCGATGCCGATCTCCGCCGACACGTGGAGGAAGTCCCCGGGCGTGCCGGCGCCCAGCCACAGTTCGGCCAAGGCGCCGAAGTTGGCCTCGTTGTCCACGGTCAGCGGCCATCCGCCGGGCACCAGGGGGGCGAGATCGGTGTCGTGCCAGCCGAGGTTGGGGGCTCGTGCGACCGTGTGTCCGTCCCTCGCCACCAGTCCCGGCACGGCGACCGCGAGCCCGGCGGGCCAGAGCCCCGCTTGTTCGGTCTCCGCGACGACTTGGTGGATCAGTGCCGTCAGCTCCTCGGTCACCGGCCCGGGTGCCCGGCCCCGGTTGGTCCCGCGCAGGTCCGCCCGCGCGCGGACCTCGCCGCGCAGGTCGACCGCGCACACCGCGAGATGGTCGACGCCGATCTCGGCCCCGATACCGGCCGGGCCCCGGGCGCTCACCGCGAGCGCCGACCCCGGCCGGCCCACCCGGCCCGGCCGTTCCGGGCCCAGTTCCTCCAGCAGCCCCCAGCGGACCAGATCGTCGACCAGGGTCGACACCGCCGCCCGCGTCAGGCCGATCCGCGAGGCGACCGCCGCCCGGGACAGCGAGCCCTCCGCACTGACGGCGTGCATCACCCGGGCGAGATTGCGTCGCCGCATGCCCTGCTGGGTGTCCGGCAGGGCGCGGCCGGTGCCCGGGGGGCGCGCCTCGCGCAGCGGTTCGGTCATGCCTCCGTCAATCCTCGGTGTCCGCGGCCCGGCTCCGCGCAGGCGGCCGGGGTCACTGGGTCCGCGTCCCCCGCTCCAGCAGCGGGGACGCGTCGGAGAGTACCCCGGTGATCCGGTCCAGCGTCGTCCGGTCCCGCTCCACGGCCTCCAGGACCGGTCCGGCCGCGGTGTTCCAGCGGCGGGCCACCGCCGCGGGATCCTCGCCGGTCAGCAGCCCCGCCGCCTGCGCCGCCGCACCCAGGGCGACCAGTTCCCGGGCCTCCGGCACCTGCACGGGCCGCCCCGACAGCCGGCGCACGGTCTGCTGCCAGGCCGTTCCCCGGGCCCCGCCGCCGATCAGCAGCAACGGAACGCTGCGGTCCGCGTCCGCGTCGAGGACCAGGTCGAGAGCCCCCAGCAGGGCGTGCACCGCACCGTCGTAGGCGGCCTGGAGCAGGTGGCCCGCGGTCGTGTCGTGCCGCAGCCCGTGCAGCAGACCGGAGGCGTGCGGCAGGTCCGGGGTGCGTTCGCCGTCCAGGTACGGCAGCAGCGTCACCGAGCCGCCGGGCTCCACGGCCTCCCGGTCGCGGCCCAGCAGGGCCGCGACGCGGTCCACGGCGAGCGTGCAGTTCAGGGTGCAGGCCAGCGGCAGCCAGTCCCCGCGTGCGTCGGCGAAGCCCGCCACCGTGCCGGTCGGATCGGCCGGGCGGTGCCTGGAGACGGTGTACACCGTGCCGGACGTACCGAGGCTCAGCACCGGGGTGCCGGGCCGCAGACCGAGGCCGAGCGCCGCCGCCGCGTTGTCACCGGTGCCCGCGGCCACCAGCGTGCCCTTGGAGAACGGCAGGTCGTGGCCGTCGCGCACGGTGCCCGCCACCTCGCCGGGCCGCACCACCCGGGGCAGCAGCGCCGGGTCGAGGCCGACGTGCGCGAGGGTCTCCTCGTCGTACGCCTCCGTCCCGGACGCCCACCAGCCGGTCCCCGAGACATCGCCGCGGTCGGTGGTGCCCTGCCCGGTCAGGCGCTCGGTGAGGTAGTCGTGGGGGAGCCGTACCGCTTCGGTCGCGCGGACCGCCTCCGGCTCGTGCTCGGCGAGCCACGCCCATTTGGTGACCGTGAAGGACGCGCCGGGCACGCTGCCGGTGCGCTCCGCCCATGCCTTGGGGCCGCCCAATTCCGCAACGAGGCGGCGCGCTTGCGGTGCCGATCGGACGTCGTTCCACAGCAGCGCCGGCCGGACCGGCTCACCGTGCCCGTCCAACGTGACCAGGCCGTGCTGCTGGCCGCCGATCGACACGGCCGCCGCCTCGTGCGCCGCGTCGCCGCACTGGCGCAACGCCGCGCACAAGGCGTCCCACCACTGGCGCGGATCGCTCTCCCGGGCCGCCCCGGCGGTCACGGTGTGCGGCGCCTGGCCGCTCGCCACGACCTGACCGGTGGCCGCGTCGACGACCAGCGCCTTCGTGGACTGGGTGGACGTGTCCACGCCGACGACGAGCGGACCCTCGGCTGCTGACATCGTGGTCTCCCTCTTCCGCGGCTGCGCGGGATGTGCGGTGGGCTGACGAAGACACCTCGTGGTCGAAACATCTTGTCTCTTCCCACCGGTGCGTGCGCATACTAATTTGTAAAGCGCCATGACGAATAGTCGTACGCAGCAAGGAGCCGCGCCATGAACTACCAGCCCACACCCGAGGACAGGTTCACCTTCGGCCTGTGGACCGTCGGCTGGCAGGGAAGGGACCCGTTCGGGGACGCCACCCGCCGCGCCCTCGACCCGGCCGAGACGGTGCAGCGCCTGGCCGAGCTGGGCGCCCACGGAGTGACCTTCCACGACGACGACCTGATCCCCTTCGGCTCCTCGGACACCGAGCGCGAGTCGCACATCAAGCGGTTCCGCCAGGCCCTGGACGCCACCGGCATGACCGTGCCCATGGCCACCACGAATCTCTTCACTCACCCCGTCTTCAAGGACGGCGCGTTCACCGCCAACGACCGCGACGTGCGCCGCTACGCGCTGCGCAAGACGATCCGCAACATCGACCTGGCGGCCGAGCTGGGCGCGAGGACGTACGTCGCCTGGGGCGGGCGCGAGGGCGCCGAGTCCGGGGCCGCCAAGGACGTACGCGCCGCCCTGGACCGCATGAAGGAGGCCTTCGACCTCCTCGGCGAGTACGTCGTCACCCAGGGCTACGACCTGCGCTTCGCCATCGAGCCCAAGCCGAACGAGCCCCGCGGCGACATCCTGCTGCCCACTGTCGGGCACGCGCTGGCCTTCATCGAACGCCTGGAGCGCCCCGAGCTGTACGGGGTCAACCCGGAGGTCGGCCACGAGCAGATGGCCGGCCTGAACTTCCCGCACGGCATCGCGCAGGCCCTGTGGGCGGGCAAGCTCTTCCACATCGACCTCAACGGCCAGTCCGGCATCAAGTACGACCAGGACCTGCGGTTCGGCGCCGGTGACCTGCGCTCCGCCTTCTGGCTCGTCGATCTCCTGGAGAGCGCCGGTTACGACGGGCCCCGCCACTTCGACTTCAAGCCGCCGCGGACCGAGGACCTCGACGGCGTGTGGGAGTCGGCGGTGGGCTGCATGCGCAACTACCTCATCCTCAAGGAGCGTGCGGCCGCCTTCCGTGCCGACCCCGAGGTGCAGGAGGCGCTGCGGGCCTCGCGGCTGGACCAGCTGGCCCAGCCGACCGCGTCCGACGGCCTGGAGGCCCTGCTCGCCGACCGCGCGTCCTTCGAGGACTTCGACGTGGAAGCCGCCGCCGCGCGCGGCATGGCCTTCGAACGACTCGACCAGCTGGCCATGGACCACCTGCTCGGAGCCCGGGGCTGAAACAGCGGGCGGGCCGGGGTGAGCGGCAGCAGCTCACCCCGGCCCGCCCGGCCCCAGGCAGGCGTCAGTGCCCCTCGGGCAGCCGCAGGTACGTCACGGTCGTCCTGATGCCGCTGTCGACCAGGCGGCCCTCGGCATCGAAGGCACCCGCTCCGTCGGTCATCCCGAAGTCGTTGTCATTGGCGAGCGCCAGCGTGTCGTCGTCCACGCGCGCGATGCCCTCGATCTTCTCCGGCACCCCGTCGACCCCGTCCAGATCCACCACGAGCCGCTTGGACAGCACCGGCACACCCGCGGTCGCCGGGTCGTCCAACTGCTCCAGCGACGGAGACGTCCTGTCGTCGTCCCACGGACCAGCGAGAATGTCCGACGTGCGCCGCAGCCGGACCAGTTGCAGACGAGCCGTCCTGTCCGTCCGCTCCTCGACGAGCAGCCGGTCACGGCCCACGGCCACCACGGACGAGATCTTCAGCTCGGAGGTGTCGTCCTCGCCCGGGTCGACCACGCCCACCGGGTCGAACCGGTAGGCGTACTCCGCGGTGACGGCCTTCTTGCTCGGCGAGAAGCGCAGCAGGCGGGTGGTGCGCGAGTCGTCCCCGGCGCGCGCGTCCGGGAGCGAGAGCGGGCTCTGCAGCGCCAGCACCAGGTCGCCGCCGGGAAGCTGGGCCAGCCCCTCGAACCCGCGGTTGACCTTGCGGTGCAACAGGACCGACGGCAGCGCCTCCACCACCGGGTAGTCCGCGCCCTTCAGGCCCAGCCCCCCGGGCACATAGCGGGCGAGAACCCTGCCGCGTGCGGAGACGTGGACGAGCGAGGGGCCGTACTCGTCGGCGAGCCAGAACGTCCCGTCCCCGGCCCGCACGAGGCCCTCGGTGTCCAGGCCGTCCGGATCGTAGGGCAGCGGCGTCCTCGCGTCGTACGTGTACGGCGCCTCGTCCCGGCCCCGCTGGTCGGGCAGCCCGCTGACCGGCTTGCCCGAGGAGGTGGTCAGGGCAACGGCGTCGACGACGTGGATTTCGCCTCCCGAGACCCGGATCTTCACGATCGCGGGGTCGAAGCCCGGCACCGGGAAGGTGCGGCGCTTCGCCCCGTCGACCTTGATCTGGCCGTTGGGGCCGCGGTCGGTCACCGTCCAGTACTCGTCCTTGCGGCCCGCCGGGTAGATGTCACTGCCGATGCCGCCGAGCTTCACCCCGCGGTCGTCGGCCACGCTGCCGGGCAGCAGCGCGTTGCTGAACGCACCGAGCGGGATGTCACCCAGGACCGCCGTGCGGATGACGCGGGCATCACCGGACGGCGCCGCGGTGCCCGTCCCCGCGGCCACCAGGACGGCTGCCAGCGCCAGGGGCAGGCCCGTGGCGAGGGAACGGCGGACGTGGCGCCGGCCGGCGGCGAGCGGGGACATCGGGCCTCCTGGGAACAAGGTCGCTGACGACGGCCACGTTCCGGCCCCAGCGAGAACACCGCACGACCCCGGGCTGAACGGCCGGCGTCCGCCGCTCATCGGATCGTGCCCACCGTGGCCGGCGCGTCAGGCCCCGTCCTCCCCACCGGTTCCTGGCCGCCGCGCCGCGGCCAGCGCCGTGGCCGGATCGGCTTCCGCTCCGCCCGCCGGCCACCAGCGGCCTGCCTCCTCGCGATACGGCCACCAGCGGCCCTCCTGTCCGAGCCGCAGCTGGACACCCTCGCTCCGGACGGTCCACCGGTTGCCGCTCCGCTGGAACACCGGCCGCTCCGCTGTCTCCCAGGCCGCTTCCAGCGCGGCGCGCGCGCGTGCGAGTGCCGCGCCCTCCACCTGCCACTCCTCATCGAGCGCGGCCAGAGCAGCCGGACCCCCGAACCGCCAGGCGCGGACCGCCGCGGCCAGTCCGCCGGGAGCCCGCCCCGACCCCGTGGCGAGCCGCTCGGCGACGGCGGCGGGCACCGTCCCGCAGGCCAGCCGAACGGCGTCCTCAGCGGTTGTCAGGTCCGCCCGCGCGTCACCGCAGAGGGACGCAGCCAGCAGCCGGCAGGCCTCCACGGCCGTACGGCCGGCCAAGTGTTCCAGTGCCGCAGGGTCGATGCCGGGCGCCGGAGCCGACCCGACGCTGAGGGACGGTGGCGCGCCGGGCGCCGGGGGGAGTCCGGGCAACTCGGGCAACGACGGCAGGATGCCGGCGGCCGCCCAGGCCTCGGCCGCGTCCACGCCCGCAGCCGTGCCCGTAGCCCCGGCCGGTTCCGCGACGCTGCGCACGTGCAGCTCCGCGAGAAAGGCCCCCTTCTCCCGCCCGCGCATCATCAGCAGCAGGAACGGATCCTCGTCCAGCAGCCGGGCCACCTGGTGACAGAGCGCGGTGGTGTGCCCGCAGTGGTCCCAAGCGCCGCAGTCGCACTCGGGATCCACCTCGCCGAGGCCCGGCAGGAGTGCGATCCCCGCCACCTCCGCATCCTCGATCAGGTGCGGCGGAAGCTCCCGGTCGAGCAGCGCGGCCAAGTGACCGGCCTGCTCGACGGCAAGGTCCTGAAACCGTCTCCACTGCGCGTCGGACAGCTCCGGTAACAGGACGTCCGCCCGGTGAGCCGCACCTCCGGGTTCACGTACGACGGCGGTGACGCGGCCCGGCCGCACGGTGACCGCTCCCACACCGCCCGCGCGCGCGAGCCGGCGCCCGGCCTTCACCACCGCCGCCTCCAGGGCGGCATCCTCCAGGGCCCGCAGCCAGGCGTGCCCCCACCAGGTTCGGGCGAAAGCCCGCCCCCGCGCGGGCGGCAGTGCGGCGAAGGTGCGCCCCGTGTCACCGTCGCGTTCGTCGTACCGGCTCATCGCGCCTCCCCGCGCAGTTCCACCAGCGCGGCCAGATCCGCGTCCGTCAGTTCCGTCAGGGCCCTCTCGCCGGTCCCCAGCACCGCGTCGGCCAGTTCCCTCTTGCGTCCCAGCAGCTCCGCGATGCGGTCCTCCAGCGTCCCCTCGGTGATCAGCCGGTGCACCTGCACCGGACGGGTCTGCCCGATGCGGTACGCGCGGTCGGTGGCCTGCGCCTCCACCGCGGGGTTCCACCAGCGGTCGTAGTGCACGACGTGCTCGGCCCGGGTCAGGTTCAGGCCCGTTCCCGCGGCCTTGAGCGACAACAGGAACACCGGCACCTCGCCGTCCTGGAAACGCCGTACCAGTGCCTCGCGCGCGTCGACCGGGGTCCCGCCGTGCAGGAGCAGGGACGGCACCCCGCGAGCCGTCAGATGCCGTTCCAGCAGGCGGGCCATGCGCACGTACTGGGTGAAGACGAGGACCCCCGCGTCCTGCGTGAGGATGGTGCCGAGCAGCTCGTCCAGCAGCTCCAGCTTTCCCGAGCGGCCCGCGAGCCCCGGCTCGTCCTCCTTCAGGAACTGCGCCGGGTGGTTGCAGATCTGCTTCAGGCCGGTCAGCAACCGCAGGACCAGGCCCCGGCGGGCCATGTCGTCGGCGGTCGCGATCCGCTCCAGCGTCTCACGGACGAAGGCCTCGTAGAGGCCGGTCTGTTCGCGTGTGAGCGCCACCGGGTGATCGGACTCGGTCTTCGGCGGGAGCTCGGGAGCGATGCCGGGGTCGGACTTGCGTCGCCGCAGCAGGAACGGTCCGGCGAGCCGGGCGAGCCGCTGTGCGGCGGCGGGGTCCCGGCCGCCCTCGACGGGCTGCGCGTACCGCGCGCGGAAGGCGCCGAGACTGCCGAGCAGGCCGGGGGTCGTCCAGTCCAGGATGGCCCACAGTTCCGTGAGGTTGTTCTCCACCGGAGTGCCGGTGAGCGCCACGCGCGCGCGTGCCCCGATGGTGCGCAGCGCCCGCGCGGTCGCGGAGTGAGGATTCTTCACGTGCTGCGCCTCGTCGGCCACCACCAGTCCCCACGGCACTCCGGCCAGCCGTTCGGCGTCCAGGCGCATCGTGCCGTAGGTGGTCAGCACGAACCCTCCGGGTGCCACGGTGCCGCAATCGCGTACCGGCCCGTGGAACCTGCGCACCGGTACACCCGGGGCGAACCGCTCGATCTCGCGCTGCCAGTTGCCCAGCAGCGAGGCAGGGCAGACGACGAGCGTGGGTCCGGCCGCCGAGGGATGCGTCTGCCGGTGCAGATGCAGGGCGATCAGTGTGATCGTCTTGCCCAGCCCCATGTCGTCGGCGAGACAGCAGCCGAGCCCGAGGGCTGTTGTACGGGCCAGCCAGCCCAGGCCGCGCAGCTGGTAGTCCCGCAGGGTCGCGGCCAGGCCCGGCGGCTGTCCGACGGCGGGAGCCGCCGTGGGAGCCGTGAGCCGCTCACGGAGGCCCTTCAGCCATCCCGTGGGCCGCGCGTCGACCCGTCGGCCGTCGACCTCCGCCGAGCCCGTGAGCGCCGCCGCCAGCGCCTCGGCGGAAGAGAGCGAGCGGTCCCGCCGGGCGCGGGCCCGCGCCGCCTCCCGCGGATCGACGAGAGCCCATCCGTCGCGCAGTCGCACCAGGGGACGCTCGGCCCGCGCCAGCCGGTCCAGTTCCTCCGGGGAGAGCTCCCGCCCGTCCAGACCGAACCACCAGGCGAACGCGACCCGCGCGTCCGCGGAGAGGAACGGCGACGGGGCGGACTTCGCGGATGGGGCGGTTCCGTCGTCCGGTGGCCCGATGGACGCGTGGGCCGTGAGACCGCGCGCCAGTCCCTTCGGCCAGTGCACGTCGACTCCCACCGCGGCCAGGGCGCGTGCGCCCTCGCTCAGCAGTTCGGCGATCTCCTCGTCGGCGAGGTCGACGGCGTCGGGAACGGCCGCGGAGAGGAGGGGCGTCAGGGGCGGCCAGGCCCGGGCCGCGCGGCGCAGGGCCAGGAGCGCGTCCGCACGCGCGCGCGAAGCGAACGCGGAGGCGTCCCCGGTCTGCGATGCCGAGGACGCGTCCGCACACGCGCGTGACACCGACACCTCGCGTCCGGCTGCCGCACCGGTCCACAGGCCGGCGGCGTCCATGACGTCCGCCGCCCCGTGCCGGCCGTGCACCTGGAGCACCGCGCGGAACCGCACCGGAGCGTCCTCGTGTGCGGCGTCTTCGAGGCCGGACGCCTCCACGCGCAGCGACAGCCGCACGCCCGCGTCATACCCCGCGGCGATGCCGTCGGCCCATGCCCGCAGCGCGGGCAGACGCTGTAACTCGGGCCCGGCGTACGCGCGGGTGCCGGTCACCAGCGGTGCGGCAGGGGAGCGGGGGAGTACGTCGGCGACCGCGTCCAGGAAGGAGCGCAGCAGCCGCTCCGGGTCGGGCAGCAGCGGTGGCCCTTCTGCCGTGAGCGGGGTGGCATGTGCTTCGGGAGGCATGGCTGCGGCGAGTTCGCGGACCAGCTCCGCGTCGTGCGCGGACAGCGGTCCGACACGCCAGGTGTCGTGGTCACCCGCGGACAGACCTGGCAGCAGCAGGCCGCGCGCCAGGAATCCCAGGGCCAGTTCGTACGCCGTACGCCAGAAAGCGGTGGCCCGGTGTTCTTCCGGCAGTGCACGCGCGCGCGCGAGTACCGACAGGGCAGCGCCCACGGGCAGCACGAGGGCGGGTACAGGAACCCGTTCGACATGGCCGTCCGCCGCGGGCAACACCAGCTCCAGACGGGTCACCGAGCCGGCTGCCGCGCCGGGCGGAGCCGCACCGTCCGCCCGCCAGAACGCGATCCGGCCCGCCCGCGCGGGGTCGGACGGCAGGAACAGGACGCAGCAGCGGGCCAGTTCGGAGGGATCGGACATCGGTGCCGAGGGGAAGGTCTCCACGACTCTGCCGCACTCCTCAAATTTGACTACTCGATCGGATCGCCGAGAGTACAGCACGCCGAGCCGTGACCGTCCCGGCCCTGCCGACTCGACGACCGGGCCGACTTCACGGCCTGTTCGCCCGCGGGTACTCGTCCGCACCCCGGAAGGGCGCGTCTCAGGGATGTCTCAGGGTTCGCAGCCGGAACCGATGGGAGCGGACGGCCGTTCTCACATCAGAGAGCGGCAGTGGCCGCGAAGGAGGCGACGTACATGTCCAAGAACGCGAAGATCGCCGCGGGGGGCGTGGCAGTCGGGCTGATCCTGCTGATCTGGCTGCCCTGGTGGGTGACGTTCCTGATCGTGGTGGGCGTTCCGGTCGCCGCGTACCTGACGCTGGACCCGTCCCAGCGGCGCAGACTGCGCCGGGTCTCCCGCAAGGAGATCGGCCGCTGACACACCTGGCCCACCGCCGGCGATCGCTCGCGCAGCGACTGCCCGGACAAACCGGGCCGCCGGGGATCGCGTCAGCCCGCGGGGCGCGGCTCCCGTCGGCGTACGGCGGCTTCCGTCCGGCCGGCCCGGCTCACAGGGGTCGTACGGCCATCTTGTCCAGCGCCTCCAGCAGGCCCGGCAGCTCGGGGCCCCGGCCCACCGGCAGGACTCCGCCGGGCTCCTCGTCGAGCAGGACGAACGCGATGTCGTCGGTGCGGGCCACGATCGACCAGCCGGGACCGTCGGCGCGCAGCGTACGGGCCTCACCGGGAGCGAACGACGAGCGGACCCGGCCGAGCGGTGGCGGCGAGTCGAGGTAGGCACGCGCCTGCGCGAGTACCCGGCGCACTCCCGCGTGACCGCCCGCCGAAGCACCCGCGCCGCCCTCAGTGCCCGGCGCGCGCCTCGGGTCCGTCGCGCCTTCCTCGCCTTCCGGCGAGGACGCCGTCGCTTCCGGGCGCTCAGCAGGAGCCTTGAAGTCGGTGTCGCTGATCTGCTGCCGCCAGGCCGCCCACTGGAGCGCGATCTCGTCGGCGCCGAGACGGCGCTGTGCCGACCCCCAGACTCGGGTGTCCGGTGGGCGCAGCACCGGACCGCCCGCCGTCTCGGGAGACGGGTCGTGCGGAGCGGGCACCCCGGGTGCCGCGACGGCGACGGCCAGGGGCCACCCCGGTAGCGCGGTCACGACCGCGTGCTCGTCCGGTGACAGCTCGTACTCCATGCCGCAGTCCCAGGACGCGATCGCCACGGCGACCAGCGAGACGTCGTCGATGACGACCGTCCAGCGGGCGCCGTCCCCGTCCTGGCCCAGCACCAGGCCGTACCCGTCGGCGCGAGGCGCGAGCCCCAGGGCCGCGCAGGCCTCCGGGTAGTCGTCGCCCAGCACGCTCGGGAACTGCGCCGGCGTCAGCAGTACCGCCGTCAGCACATACAGCGCATCGTCCGCGGCGGCGACGGCCGCATCGTCCGTCCCGGCCATCCCAGCCTCCCCAGTGGTTCGTCCATCGGCGCGCACCTTAGTGCGAGCGGAAGCCGCTTGTCACGGGCACGCACGCCGGTGGAGCAGCAGGTTTCCCCCTGGACAGGGGCGAAACGGCCACCTCCGGGAAGTGGAGATCTCCTCAGGCCGCGGGCAGCCCGAGGAGATCGCGGGCCACCGCACCGGGCGGCTGGGCGCGTTCCCGGGCCAGTGCGACGACCGCTCGGCAGGCCAGCTCGCTCACGCCGAACGACAACGCCTCCGGGGACACCCAGGCCGCCGCCTCCTCGACCCCGTCCTGGTCGTCCTGCGCACGGGCGACCACATAGACGGCCGCCGCTTCGAACAAATTGTGCGCGCGCCTCTCATGGGCATCCGCCGGCTGCGCGTGCGTGGAGGCGCGGAGCCTGGCGGCGTATCCGCGAACCATGTCGAACACGTGGATCACTCTCTCTCCCCGTACAGGATCAGGTCGATCGTTCAACTCCTCCTCTCTAACGTAGAGTTGTTGTTTCGGCGACATAAGGGGACGACGCGGTGAAGCGGTTCGAGCGGCTCGGCCAGATCCGCCTGCTGGACCCGGTGAAAGACGCACCGGAGATCTACCGGATCAGTGTGACCCTCGAGTTCCCCTGGGACTACACGCGTGCCCTCGAGCTGGCTCTCTACCGCACCTACGCCGTGCCGAGCATCGGGCGGCTGCTGGCGCGGACGGCGGAGCTGACCGAACACACACAGAAGCGGTACGACGACACCTCGCTGCTCCTCGACACCATTGTGGAACACGGCTTCACCGCGGAGCGGGGGCGTACCGCGATCCGTCGCATCAACCAGATGCACCGCAGCTACGACATCAGTGACGACGACATGCGGTACGTGCTGAGCACCTTCGTCGTGGTGCCCCGGCGCTGGATCGACGCCTACGGCTGGCGGCGGCTGTCCCGGCACGAGGTCGTCGCCACCACGGAGTACTACCGCACCCTCGGCCGGCACATGGGCATCCCCGGCATTCCGGAGACCTACGAGGAATTCGAAGCCCTTCTCGACGCCTACGAAGAGGCCCACTCCGGCTGGGACGAGGGGGCCCGTCGTGTCTCCGACGCCACCCTCGGCCTGATGGCGTCCTGGTACCCGTGGCCCCTGGCACCGTTGCTGCGTACGGCGACGCTCGCCCTGCTGGACGAGCAGCTGCTGCGCGCCTTCCGCTACCGGCGACCCGCCGCGGCCACCTCCGCGCTGGTGCGTGGCGCCGTACGGACGCGGGGCCGGCTGGTCCGGCTGCTGCCGCCGCGCCGCACCCCGCACTTCGCACGCCAGAACCGGGAGATCAGGGGATACCCGAACGGCTACCGCGTGGCCGACCTCGGCACCCGCCCGGTCCCCGGGCTGCGCGGCTGCCCGGTGCGGTCCCGGGAGGGCTCAGCGGCCGATCCCGTCGAGTGACGTCAGGGTGTCGCGCAGCCAGGCCAGTTCGGTCCGGCTCGTGGCCCGGGCGATGGTGAGCACACCCTGCCGGAACGGGTCGTCCAGCTCCTCGGCGCGCAGCGGCCGGTCGCCCTCGTAGAAGAAGCTCGCCGGCTCCTGGAGGAAGGCCAGCCGGCGCCGCAGTACGGCCGCCTGCGCGGCGGGATCCGCCAGGTGCCTGAGGAACGCCAGCAGCGTGAACCAGTCGTTCTCGTCGGTGATCTCGCGCTGCGCGGGCTCGGCGAGCCGGCGCTTCAGCTCGCGCCTGCCCTCCTCCGTCAGCCTCAGCACATGCCGGGGGGCGGCCACCGCACCGGGCTCGGTGGCCCGCACCAGCAGACCGGCCTTCTCCAGCCGCTTGATCGCCGGGTACAGAGTGCTCTCGGCGACGGGGCGCACATGGCCGGTGAGCGCGGCGATGTGACGGCGCAGGACGTACCCGTGCAGCGGGGAGTCGTACAGAAAACCCAGGATGGCGAGTTCGAGCATGACCGCATTCTTCCTCATTCATACATTGCTCCAGCAGTAGAACGTTGCCGCTATACATCGTCATGGATGTATCTTGGTCTCGAAGACGTCAGGGGATGGGAGGGGCGCGGTGCAGCAGGCCACGTTCGACAGCAGGGGAAGCCGCATCCGGTGGACCGAGACGCCTGGAGCGGAGCCCGCCCGGGTGTATCTGCACGGGCTCGGGTCGATGTCCACCGCGTACCACGCACACATCGCGGCCAGGCCCGCCCTCGCGGGCCGGCGCACTCTCTTCGTGGACCTTCCCGGACACGGCACGAGCGACCGCCCCCAGGACTTCGGCTACACGCTGGAGGAACACGCCGACGCGGTCGCGGCTGCCCTCGACGTGGCGGGGGCAGCCGGTGCCGAACTGGTCGGGCACAGCATGGGTGGCGCCGTAGCCGTCGTGCTCGCCCACCGGCGGCCCGACCTCGTCTCCCGCCTGGTCCTCACGGAGGCCAATCTGGACGCCTTCCCACCGGTGACCGCGGCCAGCAGCACCATCGCCTCCTACGAAGAGGACGAGTTCGTCGAGAGGGGGTACGCGCGCGTGCTCGACGCCGTCGGGCCGTTGTGGGCGGCCACCATGCGGCTGACCGACCCCCGCGCCCTGCACCGCAGCGCCGTCGGTCTGCGCCGGGGCTCGGATCCGGTGATGCGCACACTCCTGGAGCAGTCGCCCGTCGAACGTGTCTTCCTCCAGGGCGCGTACAGCGGTGAACTCGCGGGGCGGGACGGCCTGGAATCGGCCGGCGTACGGGTGGTGACGGTGCCTGGAGCCGGGCACAACGCCATGTTCGACAACCCCGATGCCTTCGCGGAAGCGGTCGCCGGAACCGGCTGACCGCACCTCCGGGGCGTCAGTCCTCGCGGACCGCGAGCGCGAGGAACCGCGCGTCCTCGTCGGTGTACGAGGTCATGCGCCACCCCGAACGGTCCAGAAGGGGACCGAGATTGGCCTCGGCGCGCAGGTCGTCAGGGGTGATCCGGCGGCCGTGACGTGCTGCCAGGGCCGCGCGCCCGATGGGATGGAAGAGGGCGAGGGTGCCGCCCGGCCTGACCACGCGGGCCAGTTCCCGCAGGTTGTCCGCCGGATGTGGCAGGTGGGCGATCAGGCCGGCGGCGAACACGGAGTCCAGGCCCCCTGGGCGCAGCGGCAGCGCGGCGACGTCCGCGAGCAGCAGCCGGCCGTCGCGGTCCCTGCCCGCCCGTACGGCGGCCCGGAGCATCGCCGGGGTCAGATCGGCGCCCAGCACCACGCCGGAGCGGCCCACGGCGGCCCGCAGAGGTGGCAGGGCGCGCCCCGTGCCGCACCCGGCGTCCAGGACGCGGTCGCCCTCCCGCAGCCCGAGACCGGTGACGGCGGCGGCGTATGCCGGGCCGTCGTCCGGGAACCGGCTGTCCCAGTCGGCCGCCCGCGTGGTGAAGAACTCCTGGACGTGTGTGTGGTCGTCTCTCATGTTCCGCATGATGTCTCACCATCACGAGGAGGGACTCCGGCGAGGAAGTGCCGATCCGGCTCGTCGAGGGAGCCGGGCGGGGCACACACCGCCCGGCTCCGGGACTCGGACGGCTCGACGCGCCGCTCAGGCCGCCAGGTCCCGCACGGCCACCACGTTGTCGACGGTGACGCGGACGAGCAGTTCGCCCGGCACGCCGTTGCGGGCGCCGTACTCCTCGGCGCGCGCCTGACCCATGTACCGGGCGGCGATCCGGGTGGCCCAAAGGCGCACCTCGGCCAGGTCCTCCGACAACCGGGCCCGGCCGCTGACCACCACGAAGTGGAAGGGTGGACGGTCGTCGTCCACGCAGAGGGCAACCCGGCCGTCACGGGCCAGATTGCGTCCCTTCACCGTGTCCTTGCCGGTGTTGAAGACCAGTTCCTCCCCGTCGAGCACGAACCAGATCGGAGCCACATGCGGGCTCCCGTCTGCGCGAACGGTGGACAGCTTGCCGGTGCGGGTGCCGTCCGAGACGAACGCCCGCCACTCCTCATCGGTCATCTTCTCTGCCATGAGCCCATCCTGCTTGCCCGCACGCCGGTCGTGGGGAAGGCTGGCGGAGGGGTTCCTCCAGCCAGGGGGAGACATCACACGGGGAGGGACATGGTGCAGAACCAGGGACTCGGCTGGCTCCTGGACGATCTGACCCAGCGGGTGGACCACGTGCGGCACGCGCTGGTCCTGTCGAACGACGGACTGGTCACGGGAGCGAGTACGGGCCTACGCCGCGAGGACGCCGAGCATCTGGCAGCCGTCGCGTCCGGCCTGCACAGCCTCGCCAAGGGCTCGGGACGCCACTTCGGTGCGGGCAGGGTGCGCCAGACGATGATCGAGTACGACGATGCCGTGCTGTTCGTGACCGCGGCCGGCGCCGGCAGCTGTCTGTGCGTGCTCAGCGGCGCGGAGGCCGACATCGGTCAGATCGCCTACGAGATGACCCTCCTCGTCAACCGGGTCGGCGAACACCTCGGCGTCAACGCCAGACACCCCGAAAAGACGCGTATCGCGGACGCCTGACCAGCGCCTTCTCCCGAGCGCGTCGAGTTATCCACAGGACTGCCACCGGTGGCGACGAATTGGCTACGGTGTGTGCACGGCGAACGCACGGGGCGTGAGCCACTCACTCCACGGGGGAGTACGACCATGTCGGCAAACACCGTCGGCCCGAACCGGTCCAGCCGCTGCACACCGAGTCGTGCCACTCGGGAACTGGAGCTCAAGCGGGGCGAGTTCGACCTCGCCGTGCACCTCGGCCGCATCCGGACCGTGCCCGACGAGGGCGGGGGTGGAGACCGCCGGGTGGAATGGGCGGAGATCGACCGCCTCCGGTCACAGGACGGCTTCCCCGACGCCCTGCGCGAGCGGGTACGGGTCATGGGCACCGCGGAGGGCGCCGCCCTCATGGACATCTCGGCCGGCCGCTTCACCCGGCTCGCCCGACTCGGCCTGCTCGTGCCCATGAAGTTCTACCTCAACCGCTACCGGGCCGTGGTCTGGCTCTATCTGGCGGAAGAACTGAGGGAGTTCGCCGCGGACGCGAAGAACACGGGCCTGCTCAAGGGCCGTACACCCGAGACCCTGCGCGGCCAGCTGGCGGCCGGAGTGGATCTGCGGGCCCGCAACTGGCGGGGGCGCCGCCTTGGAATCCTGCTGCGGCAGGCGGAGCATCCCTGGGCCCGCGCCGGGGCCGTGGCCGGCTTGCTCCCCGCCGCCGAGGTCGCCGACATCGTCAGGGACCCGTACGACCGTGCCTACCTGAACCGGTTCCGCCCGGTCCCATCCGGTCAGGGCGCTCCCGGAACGCCCTCCGCGGAACTTGCCGAGCGAATCATGACGGCCCAGGACGCGGATGAACTAGGTTGGCTGCGCAGCGACCTGGCGCGCGCGATGGAAGAGGCGCGCACCCTCTCGCCCGCCCCGCGCCCCGCCGCCCGCCGCGTTCCGCCGGTGATCCGGGCGGCGGCGCGGCCCATCCCGCCGATGGCGCGCACGGTCACCCGGCCCGTGGAGGACTCGGCGTGGTTCCCTGGTCCGGCGACGCGGTCCGGGTATCGCGCGCCGCGAGCACCCGAACCGACGCCGCTACCGCCCGAACCAATGCCGCGAGCGGCTGAACCGACGCGGCGGGGGCCTGAACCAACGCGGCGAGGGCCTGAACCAACGCGGCGAACGCTTGAGCCGACCGCACGGCCGTCTGAGTCGACGACGGGACTTCTTGGGGCGCCGGCGCACCGATGCGGGTCGGCGGCGCGAGTACCCGAGCCGGTGTCCCGGCCGCTCGGGCGGCCGACACGACGGCCGGGACCGGCGACCCGGCCGGCGGCATGGCCCCGGCTGCGGGCGGTGCGACCGGCAGCCGTACTCCTCCCACAGGGTCACGAGTCGGAAGGTACCGGCCAGGCGGCGCCCCCCGGCGTACGGCGAACGCCGCGGGCGGTGCCGCAGTCACCGCCGGAAGCCACGCGGCCGTCTCGTGGTCTGCGAGCCTGGCTGCGGTGGAGAGGCCCACGAACCGCACGGTCCGACCACCCCGCGGGGCATCTGCCGTCGGATGTCACAGGGACCTGAACAGGCCTTCCTGAACGACCGAGACGAGCAGCCGTCCCCGTACGTCGTAGATGCGACCGCGGGCCAGGCCACGCCCGCCGGTGGCGATCGGCGACTCCTGGTCGTACAGGAACCACTCGTCCGCCCGGAACGGCCGGTGGAACCACATGGCGTGGTCCAAGGACGCCATGTCGAAGTTCCGCGGTCCCCACAGCGGCTCGACCGGGATGCGCACCGCGTCCAGGAGGGTCATGTCACTGGCGTAGGTCAGCGCGCACGTGTGCACCAGCGGATCGTCGCCGAGCGGGCCGACCGCGCGCATCCACACGGCGCTGCGCGGCTCGGCACCCTCAATCTCGTCGGCGTTCCAGCGCAGGCGGTCGACGTACCGGATGTCGAACGGCTGGCGGCGTGCCATCCGCTCCAACTGCTCGGGCAGCGCACCCAGATGCTTGCGTATCTCCTCGGTGACCGTAGGCAGCGACTCGGGGTCCGGTACCTCACGGGCCGGCGGGAGCTGGTGCTCGAACGATCCTTCCTCAGGCTTGTGAAAGGAGGCGGTCAGATTGAAGATCGTGCGACCCTGCTGCACGGCTGTGACCCGGCGCGTGGTGAACGAGCGCCCGTCGCGGACCCGCTCCACCTGGTACACGATCGGCACGCCGGGACGGCCCGGGCGCAGGAAGTACGCGTGCAGCGAGTGCACCGGGCGCTCGCCGTCCGTGGTGCGGCCGGCGGCGACCAGGGCCTGTCCCGCCACCTGGCCACCGAAAACCCGCTGGAGGGACTCCTGCGGACTGCGGCCACGGAAGATGTTGACCTCGATCTGCTCAAGGTCCAGCAGGTCGACCAGTCTCTCGGCCGGATTCGTCATCAGTGGGTTTCTCCTGTGCTCACAGCTGGCCGACATCGGTGACGCGGACGACCGCGCGGCCCTCGGCGTCCGAGGCCGTGAGGTCGACCTCTGCGCTGATGCCCCAGTCGTGGTCGTCGTTCGGGTCGTCGAAGATCTGGCGGACACGCCACAGAGCGTTCTCCGGCTCCTCGTTGATGACGAGCAGCTTGGGGCCGCGGGCGTCGGGGCCGGTACCGAGGTCGTCGTACTCGTCCCAGTACTTGTCCATCGCCTCACCCCACGCGTCGGCGTCCCAGCCGGACTCGGCGTCCATCTCGCCCAGTTCCTCGACGTGGTCGAGGGCGGCCAGCTCCACGCGGCGGAACATGGCGTTGCGGACGAGGACGCGGAAGGCGCGGGCGTTGGCGGTGACCGGCTTGACCTCGTCGGCCTTCTCCTGGGCCTCCTCGGCGGTCATCTCCGCCGGATTGGCCAGCTGCTCCCACTCGTCCAGCAAGCTGGAGTCCACCTGGCGCACCATCTCGCCCAGCCACTCGATCAGGTCCTGGAGGTCCTCGGACTTCAGGTCGTCCGGGATGGTGTGGTCGAGGGTTTTGTAGGCACTGGCGAGGTAGCGCAACACGATGCCCTCGGTGCGGGCCAGCTCGTAGTGGGACACCAGCTCCGTGAAGGACATCGCCCGCTCGTACATGTCCCGGACGACCGATTTAGGGGACAGCGGGTGGTCGCCCACCCACGGATGGCTCTTGCGGTAGGTGTCGTACGCGTGGAAGAGCAGCTCCTCCAGCGGTTTCGGGTACGCGATGTCCTGGAGGCGCTCCATCCGCTCCTCGTACTCGACACCGTCCGCCTTCATCGCGGCCACGGCCTCACCGCGCGCCTTGTTCTGCTGGGCGGCCAGGATCTGCCGCGGGTCGTCCAGGGTGGACTCGACGACGGAGACCATGTCGAGGGCGTAGGACGGCGACTCGGGATCGAGGAGTTCGAACGAGGCGAGGGCGAACGTGGACAGCGGCTGGTTCAGCGCGAAGTCCTGCTGGAGGTCGACCGTGAGCCGGACGATGCGGCCCTCGGCGTCCGGCTTGTCGAGCTTCTCGATGATGCCGCCGTCGAGCAGCGAGCGGTAGATCGCGATCGCCCGGCGGATGTGCCGGAGCTGCTGCCTGCGGGGCTCGTGGTTGTCCTCCAGCAGGTGGCGCATCGC
This sequence comes from Streptomyces sp. Y20, assembly GCF_043195475.1. Taxonomy (NCBI): domain Bacteria; kingdom Bacillati; phylum Actinomycetota; class Actinomycetes; order Kitasatosporales; family Streptomycetaceae; genus Streptomyces; species Streptomyces sp. Y20. The sequence goes on along the minus strand of NZ_JBIDDP010000001.1, from coordinate 744,116 downwards.
CTCGAACGCGTTGCCCGGGCGGGCGATCACCGACAGCAGCATCGTGTGCGTCACCCGGAAGCGCGAGGTCAGCGGCTCCGGATCCGACTCGATCAACTTCTGGAAGGTGTTCTCCGTCCAGCCGACGAAGCCCTCCGGCGCCTTCTTGCGCACCACCTTGCGCCGCTTCTTGGGGTCGTCGCCCGCCTTCGCCAGCGCCTTCTCGTTCTCGACGACATGCTCCGGAGCCTGCGCGACGACGAGCCCGGCCGTGTCGAAGCCGGCCCGGCCGGCCCGGCCCGCGATCTGGTGGAACTCCCGGGCCCGCAGCGTCCGCACGCGGTTGCCGTCGTACTTGGTCAGCGCCGTGAACAGCACCGTGCGGATGGGCACGTTGACGCCCACGCCGAGCGTGTCCGTGCCGCAGATGACCTTCAGCAGCCCGGCCTGTGCGAGCTTCTCCACCAGGCGCCGGTACTTGGGCAGCATGCCGGCGTGGTGCACGCCGATGCCGTGCCGGACGTAACGGGAGAGGTTTCGGCCGAACTTGGTGGTGAAGCGGAAGTTGCCGATCAGTTCGGCGATCCGGTCCTTCTCCTCGCGCGAACACATGTTGATGCTCATCAGCGCCTGTGCCCGCTCCACGGCCTGCGCCTGCGTGAAGTGCACGATGTACACCGGCGCCTGCCTGGTCTCCAGCAACTCGGTGAGTGTCTCGGTGAGCGGGGTGAGCTGGTACTCGTAGGAGAGGGGAACCGGCCGCGTGGCCGAGCGGACCACCGCCGTGGGGCGGCCGGTACGGCGGGTGAGGTCCTTCTCGAAGAAGGACATGTCTCCCAGAGTCGCCGACATCAGGATGAACTGCGCTTGCGGCAGTTCCAGCAGGGGGATCTGCCACGCCCAGCCGCGGTCACCCTCGGCGTAGAAGTGGAACTCGTCCATGACGACCTGGCCGACGTCCGCGCCCCTGCCGTCGCGCAGCGCGATCGACGCCAGCACCTCGGCGGTGCAGCAGATCACGGGTGCGTCGGCGTTCACGGACGCGTCACCGGTGAGCATGCCGACGTTCTCGGTGCCGAAGATCTTGCACAGCTCGAAGAACTTCTCCGACACCAGCGCCTTGATGGGAGCCGTGTAGAAGGTGACCTCGTCGCGGGCCAGCGCCGCGAAGTGAGCGCCCGCGGCGATCATGCTCTTACCGGAACCGGTGGGCGTCGACACGATCACGTTCGCCCCGGAAACGACCTCGATCAGCGCCTCCTCCTGGTGCGCGTACAGAGTGAGGCCGCGCTCCTGCGCCCACGCCTCGAAGGCTTCGTACAGGGCGTCGGGGTCGGCGGTCGGCGGCAGCTGATCGATGAGGGTCACGCCCCCATCTTGCCTGGCCTCCCGCCTGACCGGGGAATCGGCTGCGGGGCCGAAGATCACGGCCGCTACGCTGTGTCGCCGGCGCAGCGTCGGTGCACCAGGTCAACTGGACAGCGGCACACGAGAAATGGGGCGGGAAGCGGCCATGATGGGACCAGCACACTCACTGTCGGGGGCCGCGGCCTGGCTCGGCGTCGGTGCGGCCGCCGCCGCGGCTGGTCATGCGATGCCCTGGCCGGTCCTCCTCACCGGTGCGCTGATCTGCGCCGGTGCCGCGCTCGCCCCGGACCTCGACCACAAGGCGGCCACCATCTCCCGGGCCTTCGGGCCGATCTCCCGATGGATCTGCGAGATCGTGGACAAGCTGTCGTACGCCGTCTACAAGGCGACCAGGAAGCAGGGCGACCCACGCCGCTCCGGCGGTCACCGCACGCTGACCCACACGTGGCTCTGGGCGGTGCTCATAGGTGCCGGCTGCTCAGCGGCGGCGATCACGGGCGGCCGCTGGGCGGTGCTGACGATCCTGTTCGTACACATGGTGCTGGCGATCGAGGGCCTGCTGTGGCGGGCGGCGCGCGGTTCCAGCAGCGACGTCCTGGTCTGGCTGCTGGCGGCCGCCAGCGCGTGGATCATCGCGGGAGTGCTGGACAAGCCGGGCAATGGTTCCGACTGGCTCTTCACCGCGCCCGGGCAGGAGTATGTGTGGCTGGGGCTGCCGGTCGTGCTGGGGGCGCTGGTGCACGACATCGGGGACGCGCTGACCGTGTCCGGCTGCCCGATCCTGTGGCCGATCCCGGTGGGCCGCAAGCGCTGGTACCCGATCGGGCCGCCGAAGCCGATGCGGTTCCGGGCCGGCAGCTGGGTCGAGCTGCGGGTGCTGATGCCTGTATTCATGCTGCTCGGCGGAGTGGGCTGTGCGGCGGCCCTCAACGTGATCTGAGGAACCCTGCCGGATCAGCTCGCCCCACCCGCGTCCGCCCCGCCGTACCGGCGCTCGAACCGGGCGATGCGGCCCTCGGTGTCCACGCTGCGGGCCTTGCCCGTGTAGAAGGGATGGCTCTCCGAGGAGATCTCCACGTCGATCACCGGGTAGGTCCGGCCGTCGTCCCAGTCGATGGTCTGCTCGCTCCATGCGGTGGACCGGGTCAGGAACGCGTATCCGGCGGCCCGGTCGCGGAAGACGACGGGGTGGTAGTCGGGTTGCTTGTCCTGCTGCATGGCAGCTCCTCCTGCGGGCCGGTCGGGCCGGTGGCGTGCGGGTCAGCCGGGGAGCGAATCCTCGTCGACGATGTGGATCGCGGCCTCCTCGGCGGAGGCGGCGGCACCGTCGATGCCGACGTCGGTGGCGACCAGAGCGGGCTCCTCGTCCTCGTGCGCGCCCTCGTCGGGGGCCACCAGCCGACCGGAGCGGAGGTTGCCGACCTCGTTGTCGAGCAGTTCCCCGTCCGTGCCGTCACAGTCACCGATGCCGTCGCCGCGGGGGGTGGCCAGGTCGGGCAGCTCCTCGGCGAGCCGCTGGTCGAGGCTCTCGCCCGCCTTGCGTTCGGCAGCCGTCACCCCGATGTGTTCCACCGCCCACGGTCGCTCGGGAGGGGACCAGCCGCGGTCGAGCGGTTCGGCGATGCCGTCGAAGTCCAGTGTGTCCTCGACGTCGAGCACCCCCGAATCCTCCGGTATTTCCGATGCGTCGGGTTGGTAGACGTCGTCCCCCCAGCCGTCGGCGCTGTCCACGAGTACCTCCAGGTGGTGAGGACGGCCCTGTGCCGCACCAGCGGACGGCGGGCCGTCGGCGCGCCCGGCACGGAGGTTGCGCGCTGGGAACCGGGTGGTTCCCGCGTGCTCCCCCGACCGGTGCCGCTTTCCAGCCTTCCACCCCTGCTCGGCACCGCGCAACGGCACGGACCCCGGCGAGGAGCCGGGCCTCCGCACCGATGCCGGGTCCGGCCCGCGGCGCACCGGTACCGGGGCCGCACCGGCATGGCCGACCTGTCCTGCCTCGGCCGTGCCGGCACGGGTGCCGCCGGCCGTCGCCCGGCCGTCGGTGAGGACACCGGGGCCGTGGACCGGCCTATCACCGTCGGCCCGGACACCGGCCGCGCCGCAGGCATCACAAGCGCCGGCCCAGACAGCGGCCCCGGCCCAGACCCCACAAGCCCCGGCCGCGGCTCCGGCCCGGGTCCCGGCGATCCAGCCCCACCGTCATCACCCGTGCCAGGAGCGCCACAGGGCCGCGTACGCGCCGTCCGCGGTGACCAGCTCGTCGTGGCTGCCCAGTTCGCTGATACGTCCGTGCTCCACGACGGCGATCACGTCGGCGTCGTGGGCGGTGTGCAGGCGGTGGGCGATGGCGACGACGGTGCGGCCGTCGAGGACACGCGCCAGCGAGCGTTCGAGATGGCGTGCCGCCCGCGGGTCGAGCAGCGAGGTCGCCTCGTCCAGGACGAGGGTGTGCGGATCGGCCAGCACCAGCCGGGCCAGCGCGATCTGCTGGGCCTGCGCGGGCGTCAGGCCGAGTCCGCCGGAGCCGACCTCGGTGTCCAGGCCGTCCTCGAGCGCCCGCGCCCAGCCGTCGGCGTCGACCGCGCCCAGCGCCGCCCACAGCTCGGCGTCCGTGGCGCCGGTGCGGGCCAGCAGGAGGTTGTCGCGCAGGGAACCCACGAAGACATGGTGTTCCTGGTTGACCAGGGCGACGTGCGAGCGTACGCGCTCCGCGGGCATCCGGGACAGCTCCGCCCCGCCCAGGGTGACCCGGCCCTCCCGGGGCGCGTAGATCCCGGCGAGCAGTCGGCCCAGGGTCGACTTGCCCGCGCCGGACGGACCGACCAGGGCCAGTCGGGTGCCCGGGGCGACCTCCAGGGAGACCGTGCGGAGCACGTCGACGCCCTCGCGGTAGCCGAAGTGCACCCGGTCGGCGCGCACGTCCCGCCCGTCGGGAGCCAGCGCGGCGTCACCCGCGTCCGGCTCTACCTCCCGCACCCCGACCAGGCGGGCCAGCGAGACCTGGGCGACCTGCACCTCGTCGTACCAGCGCAGGATCAGGTTCACCGGGTCGACGAGCATCTGCGCGATGAGCGCCCCGGTGATCAGCCGGCCCACGTCCAGCCAGCCGTGCAGGACGAGCGCCCCGCCGACCATCAGGACCGAGCCGAGCACGATGACGTGCACGGCGTTGATGACCGGGAAGAGCACCGAGCGGAGCCAGAGGGTGTAGCGCTCCCAGGCGGTCCATTCCTTGATCCGCCGTTCGGAGAGGGCGATGCGGCGGGCGCCGAGGCGGTGCGCCTCGATGGTGTGGCCCGCGTCCACGGTCTCGGCGAGCGCGGCGGCGACGGCGGCGTACCCGGCAGCCTCGGAGCGGTAGCCGGAGGGTGCCCGCTTGAAGTACCAGCGGCAGCCGGCCACCAGCACCGGTACGGCGAGCAGCACGGCCGCGGCCAGTGGTGGGGCCGTCACCAGGAGCCCGCCGAGCAGCAGCAGGGCCCACACGAAACCGATGGCCAGCTGCGGCACGGCCTCACGCATCGCGTTGGCCAGCCGGTCGATGTCGGTGGTGATCCGGGAGAGCAGGTCACCGGTGCCGGCCCGTTCCAGCACGCCCGGCGGCAGCCCTACGGACCGGACGAGGAAGTCCTCGCGCAGGTCGGCCAGCATCCGCTCGCCGAGCATCGCGCCCCGCAGCCGTACCTGCCGGACGAAGACGGCCTGCACGGCCAGTGCCAGCAGGAAGAGCGTGGCGGTCAGGCCCAGGTGCAGTTCCCCGGAGTCGTCCGTCACCCGCTGGACCAGATCGCCGAGCAGGTAGGGACCCGCCATCGAGGCGATCACGGCCACCGTGTTGACGGTGACGAGCAGCAGGAAGGCGCGGCGGTGCCGGCGGAACAGCTCGGCGACGTACGCGCGCACGGTGGCGGCGGTGCCGACGGGCAGGGTGGCGGCGGTGGTCGGGGCCGCAGGGTCGTACGCCGGGGGCGCAACGCCGATCATGCGCTTTCCTCCATCTCTTCCAGTTCCATCAGCACACCCGCGTCGGAACCGGCGGGCCTTCCGTCGGCTCCGGCCGGTTCCTCGCGGGTTCCGGCCAGTTCCTCGTCGGTCTCCCGGGTCACCACGGCCCGGTACCGCGGCTCGCTGTCGACCAGCTCCCGGTGGGTGCCGACCGCGACGACCTCGCCCTCGTGGACCAGGACGACCCGGTCCGCGCGGTCGAGCAGCAGCGGGGAGGAGGTGAACGCGACCGTCGTCCGCCCTGAACGCAGCCGGCGCAGTCCGTCCGCGATACGTGCCTCGGTGTGCGAGTCGACCGCGGAGGTCGGCTCGTCCAGTACCAGCACCTCCGGATCGGTGATCAGCGACCTGGCGAGCGCGAGTCGCTGGCGCTGGCCGCCCGAAAGGGAGCGTCCGCGCTCGGTGATGCGGGCGTCCATCGGGTCGGCGGCGTCCAGGGAACCCTGCACGAGCGCGTCCAGTACGTCCTCGCACCGGGCCGCGGCCAGCGCGTCCGCGGCCCGGACGGCTCCGGAGGAGGGTACGTCGAGCAGCTCGCGCAGGGTGCCGGACAGCAGCACCGGATCCTTGTCCTGGACGAGGACGGCGGTCCGGGCGGTGCTGAGGGCCAACGCGTCCAGGGGCACCCCACCGAGGAGCACCGACCTGTCCGGTTCCGCCGGGTGGCCGCCCAGCCGCTCGGCGAGCGTGCCCGCCGCGTCCGGGTCGCCGCACACCACGGCCGTGAACCGGCCGGCGGGGGCGAGCAGACCGGTCGCCGGGTCGTACAGATCACCGGCCGGCACCCCGGCCTCAGCCTCAGGCACAACCCCGGCTTCGGCCTCGGCCTCGGCCTCGGCCGAGTTCTGGTTCCCGTGCCCGTGCCCGTCCCGGTCCCCGTCCGTGCGGAGGGGAGCCGTGGACCGCTTCAGCGACAGCACCCGGGCTGCCCGCGTGGCCGAGGGACGGGAGAAGGAGTACGCCATGGCGATCTCCTCGAAGTGCCGCAGCGGGTAGTTGAGGATCATGACGGCGCTGTAGACGGTGACGAGTTCACCGACCGTGATCCGGCCCTGGCGGGCCAGGTGGATGCCGTGCCAGACGACGGCGATGAGCAGCAGTCCGGGCAGCAGTACCTGGACGGCTGAGATCAGCGACCACATCCGGGCGCTGCGCACAGCGGCGTGCCGTACCTCCTGGGAGGCGTGGCGGTAGCGGTCGAGGAACAGCTCCTCGCCGCCGATGCCGCGCAGCACCCGCAGTCCGGCGACGGTGTCCGAGGCCAGCTCGGTGGCCCGGCCGGCCTTCGCGCGCTGTTCGTCGGCGCGTCGCGTCGCCCGGGGCAGCAGGGGCAGCACCGCGAGTGCCACGACGGGCAGCCCGACGGCGACGACCACGCCGAGCGCCGGCTGGTAGACGAGCAGGCCGACGCAGACGATCACGACGGTCAGTGCGGCGGCGGTGAAACGGGAGACCGCTTCGACGAACCAGCCGATCTTCTCCACGTCACCGGTGGAGACGGCCACGACCTCGCCGGCCGCGACCCGCCGGGTCAAAGCGGAGCCCAGCAGGGCGGCCCTGCGGGCCAGCAGTTGCTGCAGGCGGGCGGCGGCGGTGATCCAGTTGGTCACCGCGGCCCGGTGCAGGAAGGTGTCGCCGACCGCGATGGCCGTGCCGCAGACCAGCATCAGACCACCCGTCAGGGCCAGCCGGGTGCCGGAGCGGTCGATGACCGCCTGCACGGCCAGACCGACGCAGAAGGGCAGCGCGGAGACTCCGACGAAGTGCAGCAGGCCCCAGGCGAGCGCCTTCAGTTGTCCGCCCAGCTGGTTGCGCCAGAGCCACCACAGGAACCGGGGACCCGAACGCGCGTCGGGGACGCCAGGATCGGAATACGGAAGGTCTTGAATCTGCATGACGTCCCAGTGGCTCGTGTCAGGGAGGAGAAGAGGGCGATGAGCGGCAGCAAGCCGTGAAAGGGTCGCGTCGCACGGAGGTGAATTTCAAACGGTTTTCCTGCCGGGCCCTGTGATGTCCGCGGGTTCCGGACAGGCACCGGGAGCACCGGGAGCGCAGGGCGGCACATTGTTCGAAGGACCGTCACCCGACACGGTGAACGCCCGAAACATCGCACAACCGGCCGGGGCGTGATGCCACCATGAGCGGGTGCAGATCGACAGTGCGCGGCGCATGACGCTCGCGGCGGCGGCCTTCGGACTCCTTCTCGCAGCGCTCTCCGCCTGCGGCACGACCGCCCCCGAACCCGCCTCCGACCGCGGCGCGCACGGTGCTCATGCCCCCCTCGGGCCGACGCCCACCGTGTCGTCCGCCCCCACGACCGATCCGACGCGCATCCCGGGCGTCGGCGACCGCCTGTACCGGCGGATTCCCGCCGGCTCCCGCCAGGTCGTGGCCGTGTACGGCGAGGACGACGACTCGCCCGAGTCCAGGCTGGTGCTGTACACGCGGCGGGGCGCCACGTGGCGCCCGGTGGGCAGTTGGCCCGCTCACAACGGGCGCGCCGGCTGGACCAGCGACCACCACGAGGGTGACCAGCGCAGCCCGGTCGGCGTGTTCACCCTCACCGACGCGGGCGGTGTCCTGCCCGACCCGGGCACCCGGCTGCCCTACGACCGGGACGAGGACGCCTACGCGCCCCCGGCGGAGTGGGACGAGGCACACCAGCACGACTTCGACTACGTCATCGCCATCGACTACAACCGTCTGCGGGGCACCCCGCCGCGCGACGCGACCCGCCCCGCGGGCACGGGCAAGGGCGGCGGTATCTGGCTGCACATGGACCACGGCAGCGGCACCTCGGCCTGCGTCAGCGTCTCCAAGGAGGCCATGGAGCACCTGCTGCGCACGCTCGACCCCGCGCGCCATCCTGTCGTCGTGATGGGCGACAGGGCGAGTCTGACGGCCTAGCGGCGGCGCCGGGCCGGCGATCGCCGCGTCATCGATGCGCCGGGCCGTCCTTGCGTGCCGGTGGGCCCGCGGCAGGGGGTGTGTCCACCACGTCCACGTCGCTCGCGCGGACGTACGCGAGCCGGTGGCCGAGCTGGATCTCGTAGTAGCGTTCCCGGCCCCAGACGACCGGGTTGGGCGTGTCGGTGAAGGACGACCTGGCGGTGTAGGAGCTGCCGACGCGGGACTGCGTGACGTACCGCTGGCCCGCGAGGAGGCTGTACGGGAGCGGTGATTCGGGCTGCTCCGGCACGTCGTCCGGGTAGGCGTCCTCCTCCGGGAGGGCACGTCCGTACACCGGGATCTCGTCCCGGCCCTGCGCCGGTGTGACCATGCGCCCGGCCGCACCGACGGCGGTCGGCTGCTTCTTGGGGTTCTTGAACCACGCTTTGTGGCCCTGGTACCAGATGGCGGTCCAGTCACCGTCGCGGCCGGCGACGGCGAAGGTCTGGCCGGTGGAGACGCGGGACCCCAGGTCGTTGACGTCCTCCGTGGAGTCGTCGCCGTCCGGCTTGCGGCCCGGGTCCTGGATCAGCGGGGCGCCCTCGTCCGGTTCGGTGTGCAGCCGTACGGCACTGGATCCGTGCGGCGGACACGGTGAACCGCTCTCGGCGCACCCCGTGTACCGCGGCTTGTTCCTGGCGAAGTCCGGCAGGATGGTCACCATGTCGCTGTCGGGTCCCGCCGTCGCCCGCAGGGGCGCGCCCAGGAGGTCGAAGTAGTGCCGCCAGTCCCAGAAGGGGCCGGGGTCGTCGTGCATGTCCGGGATCGTGTCGGCGGTCGGGGACGGCACGTTGTCGTGGCCGAAGATGTGCTGCCGGTCGAGCGGGATGCCGTACTTCTTCGCCAGGTACCGCACCAGGCGGGCCGAGGCCCGGTACATCTGTTCCGAGTACCAGGTGCCGGGCTGCCTGAGGAAGCCCTCGTGTTCGATGCCGATGGAGCGGGAGTTCACGAACTGGTTGCCGGAGTGCCAGGCCTCGTCCTTCGTCCTGACGTGCTGGATGACGTGGCCGTCGCTGGAGCGGATCGAGTAGTGCCAGGACGACTCCGTCGGGTCCTGCACGGTTTTGAGCATGTTCGGCAGCACGGCCTCGGTGTCGTGGATGACGATGTACTCGATCGACTGGTCGCGGGGCCGGTCGGCGATGTCGTGGTTGCCGTACTCGTTGTCGTCGATCTCCTCGTACGGGGCGCCGAGCCAGTCGCAGGACAGCTCGGCCGGGCACTCGACGTTCTTCGGCTGCCGGGAAACGTGGGGGCGGGTGTGCGGTCGTACGCCGGGGGTGGCGGGAAGGGTGACGTCCTGTCCTTCGGCGGTCGTGCGGTGCGTTCCCCGCCGGATGAGGGCGAAGACGTCGTCGGCGTACGTCGCGGCTGATGTGACGTCCCGGGTGCCCGGGAAGCGCGCCACCGCCTCCCACCAGTCCGCCGGGTCGGCGCTGAGCTTGTTGCCGAGCTGCCGTTGCGTGGCCGCCAGGAGTGCCGCGCCGCCGCGCACGTTCGCGGTGGCGTCCGTCCGCAGGCGTCCGGCGGGGGAGTGGATCAGCCGGGCCGCCTGCCGCAGGTCCGCGGGCTGTACGGCGCGGCTGGACGCGGTGTCCGTGGTGCCCGCGACGGGCGGCGCCGCCGCCCCCACGAGCGGCGGGGTGAGGCCGCCTTCCGGTGGCCGCGGGCTGGGTTCCTGTGCCGGGGCCTGGCCGCGGTGGGCGTCCACCAGGTGCATCGGCCCGTAGCCGCCCGCGACGCTGGGCGCGCCGGGATGGGAGTCCCACCGGGACTGCATGTAGGACACGCTCATGAGCACGCTGCGCGGTACGTGGAACTCGTGCGCGGCCTCCGTGAAGGCGTCCTCGAGGCGCCGGTCCGCCGCATCGTCGGTGCCGTACATCGGGAGGATCAGCAGGGGCGACAGCACAGCCGCCGACGCGATCACGCATGCCGTCCTGCGGCACCTCCGGACGACTCCGGGCACTTGTGCGGCGACTCTTCTTCTCATTGCGGGGCTCCCAACCAGGCTCGGCACAACCAGGACAAAGGTGTTGCCCTGCCGTCACACCACCCCTCGTAGGTTTCCGTGCCCGGCGCGCCGCGTCGTGGCGAGCTTCACCGGGGTGGACCAGCGGCCCGGCAGAGGCCACCCGGTCGGCGGCAGCGACTCCGCCTCCTGGGGCACGACGCGCGACCGCGGGCGGGCTTCAGTCCTCGACCGGATGCACCTGCCAGTCCGGGTGGCCGGGCATGGGCGGCGTGTGCGCCCCGTACAGCCACGGAGTCAGGAAGGGGCGCAGGTCCTCGCCCGCGATCCGGGACGCGAGCGCGGTGAAGTCCCGGGTGCCGGCCGCACGGCCCCGGTACTCGGTCACCCACGCCCGCTCGATCCTGTCGAAGGTCTCGGTACCGACCTTCTCCCGCAGTGCGAACAGCACCAGCGCCGAGCCGTCGTACCGCATGACCTTGAAGAGCGTCGCCTCGGTGGGTTCGGCCGGCGCCCCGTCGTCGTGCCGCCACTGGTCGTGCTGTTCGTAGGCCGCCCGCATCGCGGACTCCAGGCTCACGCCGCCGTGCTCCTCGGAGTACAGACGTTCGTAGAAGCGGGCGTGTCCCTCGCTGAGCCACAGGTCGGACCAGCGCCGGATGGCGACGCTGTCGCCCGTCCAGTGGTGCGTCAGTTCGTGCACGAGATTGCGTTCGGCGTCGACCCGGTCACCCAGCAGGTCGTCCTTCGGTACGACGGACAGCGACTGTGTCTCCAGCGCCACGGGCAGGTCGGTGTCCCCGACCAGCACGCCGTAGCGGCGGAACGGGTACGGGCCGAGACGCCGTTCCAGCCAGGCCAGGTGCTCCGGAGTGAGCGAGCGCTGGGCCTCGGTGTCCGTGACCAGGGCGTCGGGGACCACGTCGCGGACGGGCAGCCCGTGCGGGCCTCTGCTGTCGACGAACGTGAACCTGCCGATCGCCATCTGGACCAGTTGTGCCGCGATCGGCTGTTCGGAGTCGTAGGTCCATCGGACGCGGCCGTCCGGCCGCCGGACGGTACCGACGAGCCGGCCGTTGGCCACAGCGGTGAGCCCCGCGGGGGTGGTGATCCGGAAGGTGACCGGTGCCCGCAGGCTCGGGTGGTCGTTCGCCGGGAAGATCATCTTGGCGCCGTCGGGCTGCGCGCAGAGCAGGGTGCCGTCGGGCGTGGGAACCCAGCCGTAGTCCTGGATGGCGTCGTCGCGGTGCCGGCTGCGGGCCGGGTCGGCGGTGTAGGTGACGCGGACGGTGAACGTGGCGCCGCGGGGGATCGGCTTCGCGGGCGTGACGACGAGTTCGTCGGCTCGGCGGGCGGTGGTGGCCCGCGTGCCGTCGACGGTGACGTGGTGCAGCGCGTTGCCCGCGAAGTCCAGGTCGAAGCGGGACAGGGCCTGGGTGGCGGTGGCGCTGATGGTGGCTCCGGCTCCGAAGGGCGTCCGAGGCGCCCGCCAGTCGAAGTCGAGTGTGTAGCGGCGGACCGTGTAGCCGCCGTTGCCGGCCAGCGGCATCAGCGGGTCGCCGATGCCCGGCGCGCCGGGGGACGGGGTCGGACGGGCCGAGGCGCCGGGGGCGGGAGTGCCGCGGCCCCCGTGCCTGGCACCGTCGGCGAAGAGGACGCCACCGGGGAGTGCGAGGGATCCGGTGAGAGCGAGCGTCCCGGTGAGTGCTACCGCTCCGGTGACGGCGAGGGCCAGCGCGGTCTGCCGTGCGCGGAGGGTCTGGCGGCGACGCGGACGCCGGGGTTCCGGGTGCCTGGATCGCGCCTTCACCGGCGGAGTTCGTGGGTGTCGCGGCGCCGGGAGGGCCGGCTCGCGGCCGTGCGCCTCAATGGACTGGCGGCGGTCATGATCTCCATGGCGGCACTATGACAGGAAGAGGTGCTCATATCACTGAATGTCCGTCAACTGGGGGGCTCGTGCGGAGGTCGCGTGGGCCGTCCTGATCGCGCCGGTCCGCCCGAGGCGTCATTGCGGGTGCCGCCCCCGGCCCGTAGAACACCGGCCATGAGAAGACGGATGGTCATGTCCATGCTCGCCGGGGCGACCCTGCTGGCGAGCGCGCTCCTCGGCACGGGGACCCCGGCCGCCCAGGCCACCGGCGTACCCGCCGAATTCGGCGCCGACTGGCACGACCCGGTGACCGCGGCCCCGCCCGTCGGCCGGCCGCACACCCGGTCCTGCCGCGTGACTCTCGCCGACGTGCGGTTCCGCGACTTCACCCCCTACCGGGGTGCCTACACACCCCCCGAGGGCTGCGGCGACCGCTGGAGCAAGGTCGTCCTGCGTCTGGACGGCAAGGTGAAGGGCCGCCAGTACGACCGTCTCGGCTATCTGCGTGTCGGCGGAGTCGAGGTGCTGCGCACCTCCACCCCCGAGCCCTCGCCCGACGGCATCGAGTGGCACGTGGAGAAGGACGTCACCCGTTACAGCGACACCTTCCGCCGCGCCCGCGATGTCGAGATGCTGATCGGCAATGTCGTGGACGACACGTACACCGGCGTCATCGACGTACACGTCACCCTGGCCTTCTACGCGGGCCGTCCGGCCGCCCCGGCCCCCGACCGCGTCCTCACCCTCGCCGACGGCTCCGACGGCACGACCCTCTCCACGCCGCGCAACAGCGAACGGATCGTCGCCGAGGTCTACGCGACCGGATCGGGTGGGGGCTGCGAGGAGTTCTGGTACCTGACCGTGGCCGACCCGGCGTCGTACTCCTGCAAGGCCGACCACGGCCCGTACCGCGAGGTGCAGATCAAGGTCGACGGCCGGCTCGCCGGCATCGCCGCGCCCTACCCGAACGTATGGACCGGCGGCTGGTCCAACCCCTTCCTCTGGTACGTGCTCCCGGCGCCGCGTGCCCTCGACGTACGGCCGGTCGAGTACGACCTCACCCCCTTCGCCGGCCTGCTCGACGACGGCCGCGCGCACCGCGTCGAGGTCTCCGTCGTGGGTGTGCCCGCGGGCCAACAGGGCTGGAGCACCCCCGTGAACGTCCTGGTCTGGCAGGACGCGCACCGCGCCCGGCTCACCGGCGCGCTCACCACGCACCACGCGACCGGCCTCGCCAACTCCTCCCGGTACACGCCCGGAACGCAGAACCGGGTACGCACCGAGGCCGGGCACCGGCTCACCGTCTCCGGCTACCTCGACACCTCGCACGGCCGCGTGACCACCACCGTCACCCGGACGCTCGCCAACAGCTCCGTCCACCGCTGGACCGACGACGAGACCACGGACGGACTCGACGCCGGCTGGACCGACGACGAGACCGTCACCGTAGGCGGCCCCGGCCCCGGCCCCGGCCAGGGACGCGGTGCCGGACACGGACCCGGGAGCGTTCCCGTGCGGACGACGCACACGCACCGGACGTACACCATGAACGGCGCCACGACCCTCGGCGCGGACAGCCGGCTGCGTACCGTGCTGGCCCTCGGCGACCGGGCCACGGCGGTGGTCGGCGAAGGCGGCCGGCGCACCGCGTGGTCGCGGCTCGACGACACCTACAGCGGCGACGCGGCGTACACGACCGACGTCCCGCGCGACCAGCGGCACGCGGTCGGCACCTCGACGGAGCGCTACCGCCTCGTCGGTCCTGACGGTTGCCACGACCGTTCGCTGACCACGGTCCAGGGCGTGCTGACGCAGGACCGCAGCCGCTGCTGAGACGTGCGCCCCAGGGCTCCCATCCTCCCCGTGGCGGCCGCCGGCGACCCCGTCCCGTCTCCCGGGGGGCGGGGCCGCGGTGGTCAGCAGGACTGCGGGGGGTCCCCGTCGATCAGTGTGTCGAGCAGGACCCCGAGCACCTGGCGCTCTTTCTCCGTCAGGGGAGCGAGCATCTCCTGGGCCGCCGAGCGGCGGGCGGCACGCAGCTCACGCAGAGTGGTGCGGCCCTCGTCCGTCAACTCGATCCGGGTCACGCGCCGGTTCGCCGGATCCGCCACCCGCCGCACCCGGCCGCTCGCCTCGAGCCCGTCCACCAGCGTCGTCACCGCGCGGGGCACGACCTCCAGGCGCTCGGCCAGATCGGCCATGCGCGGCGGGGAGGTGTAGTGCGCGAGGGTGCGCAGCAAGCGGGACTGCGCCGGGGTGATGCCCAGGTCATGCTGTTCCAGATGGTGTTTCTGGATGCGGTGCACCCGGCGGGTGAGCCGTAGCAACTGCTCGGCTAGCAGGCCGTCGGGATCGGGGGTGGTCATACGGGAACAATATCAGGACGCCGTTCATTGTGAGTATAGGTAACAATGAGCTATGATCCATCAGACATCGCCGGCCGACCCCTGACCGGCGTCCGCTCACCTCCGTAGGAGCCCATGCACCCCGACCGTGAACCCGCCTGGACCCCACCTGCCGACGCCGGCGAACAGCCGCGGCAGGTGCGCCGCATCCTGAAGCTCTTCCGTCCCTACCGCGGGCGGCTCCTGATCGTCGGCCTGCTCGTCGGCGCCTCCTCACTGGCGTCGGTGGCGACGCCCTTCCTGCTCAGGGAGACCCTCGACGTCGCGATCCCCGAAGGCCGCACCGGGCTGCTGAGCCTGCTCGCGCTCGGCATGATCGTCAGTGCCGTCCTGTCCAGCGTCTTCGGCGTGCTCCAGACGCTCATCTCCACCACGGTGGGCCAGCGGGTCATGCACGACCTGCGCACCGCCGTCTACGGCCGGCTGCAAAGCATGTCGCTGGCCTTCTTCACCCGCACCCGCACCGGCGAGGTGCAGTCCCGCATCGCCAACGACATCGGCGGCATGCAGGCCACCGTCACCTCGACCGCCACCTCGCTGGTCTCCAACGTCACCAGCGTGGTCGCGACGATCGTCGCGATGGCCGCCCTGGACTGGCGGCTGACGATCGTCTCCCTCCTCCTGCTGCCGGCGTTCGTATGGATCAGCCGCCGGGTCGGGAACGAACGCAAGAAGATCACCACCCAGCGGCAGAAGCAGATGGCCGCGATGGCGGCCACGGTCACCGAGTCGCTCTCGGTCAGCGGCATCCTGCTCGGCCGCACGATGGGCCGCTCCGACTCGCTCACCGCGTCCTTCGCGGAGGAGTCCGAGCGCCTCGTCGACCTGGAGGTCAGATCGAACATGGCCGGCCGCTGGCGCATGGCCGTGATCACTGTCGTCATGGCCGCGATGCCCGCCGTCATCTACTGGACCGCGGGCCTCGCGCTCCGGTTCGGCGGTCCCGAGGTCTCCCTCGGCACCATCGTCGCCTTCGTCTCGCTCCAGCAGGGCCTGTTCCGCCCGGCCGTGAGCCTGCTCGCGACCGGCGTTCAGATCCAGACCTCGCTCGCGCTCTTCCAGCGCATCTTCGAGTACCTGGACCTGCCCGTCGACATCACCGAACGCGAGCGGCCCGTCCGGCTGGACCGGATCAAGGGTGAAGTCCGCTTCGAGGGAGTCGAGTTCCGCTACGACGGCAGGGGCGGCCCCGTCCTCGACGGCATCGACGTCACCGTCCCCGCCGGGGGCAGCCTCGCCGTCGTCGGCCCGACCGGCGCCGGCAAGTCCACGCTCGGCTGTCTGGTGCCCCGCCTGTACGACGTCACCGGCGGTCGCGTCACCGTGGACGGCGTCGACGTCCGCGACCTCGACTTCGACACCCTCGCCCGCGCGGTCGGCGTCGTCTCGCAGGAGACGTACCTCTTCCACGCCTCCGTCGCCGACAACCTCCGCTTCGCCAAGCCGGACGCCGACGACGAGGAGTTGTACGCGGCGGCCAGGGCGGCGCAGATCCACGACCACATAGCCGCGCTGCCCGACGGCTACGACACGGTCGTCGGCGAACGCGGCCACCGCTTCTCCGGCGGTGAGAAGCAGCGCCTGGCGATAGCCCGCACCATCCTGCGCGACCCGCCGGTCCTCATCCTCGACGAGGCGACCAGCGCGCTGGACACCCGCACGGAGGCCGCCGTACAGCAGGCCATCGACGCGCTCTCGGCCGACCGGACGACGATCACCATCGCCCACCGCCTGTCGACGGTCCGCGATGCGGATCAGATCGTGGTGCTGGACTCCGGCCGGGTCGCCGAACGGGGCACGCACGAGGAACTGCTTGAGCTGGACGGCCGGTACGCGGCTCTGGTGCGCCGGGACGCGCAACTGCAACCGACAAGCTGAACAGATGCCGGGTTTGTGATGATATGCGTATTACCGTGCCCGCATGCAGACGAAGACTCCGCCACGGAGCAGGATCCGACTGACACGCCGGGGCAGACTCGCCCTCGTCGTGGCCGGCGCCGTCGTCGCCGGCACCGCCGTGGCGGTGCCGCTGCTGACGCTGGTGGACTTCCACGAGGAGACGAAGCCCGCCACGCTGGTCATCCCGGAGGGCTGGCGCGCCGGCCAGGTCTACGACGCCGTCGACAAGGCGCTGGAGCTGCCGCCGGGAAGCACCCGCAAGTCCCTCGGCAAGGCCTCCCTGAAACTGCCGGGTGAGGCCGAGGGCAACCCCGAGGGCTATCTCTTCCCCGCGACGTATCCCATCCGGAAAGGGGCGACGCCCGAGTCCCTGGTGCAGCTCATGGTCGACACCGCCAACAGGAAGTACGACGGCGCACCGGTCGCGGCCGGGGCCCAGCACACCGCGATGAACGTCTACCAGGCCGTCACCATCGCCAGCATCGTCCAGGCCGAGGCCGCGACGAAGGAGGACATGGGCAAGGTGGCGCGGGTCGTCCTCAACCGGCTGGAACGCGGGATGCCCCTCCAGATGGACTCGACCCTCAACTACGCGCTGAACCGCAGCACCTTGCGCACCAGCCAGGACGACACCCGGATCGAGAGCCCCTACAACTCCTACCAGCGCATGGGCCTGCCGCCGACGCCGATCGGCAACCCCGGCGACGACGCGATGCGCGCCGTGCTCAACCCGACGCCGGGCGACTGGCTGTACTTCGTCACCGTGAAACCCGGGGACACCCGCTTCACCGCGGACTACGCCGTGCACCTGAGCAACGTGGCGGAGTTCAACACCCTGCACCGGCGCGGGGGGACGGCACAACCGCCGAGCGGCAGCCCGGCGCAGTCCCCGGCCTCGGCACAGCCCCCGGTCCGCTGACGTGGCACGAGGTCACGCGGCGACCGGCTCCCCGGCCAGCAGCCGCCGGATGTCCCGGACGGCCGTGCGCCCGGCGCGGTTGGCGCCGATGGTGCTGGCCGAGGGGCCGTAACCGAGGAGATGGATCCGCGGATCGGCGACCACGCGGGTGCCCTCGACGCGGATGCCGCCGCCCGGCTCACGCAGTCGCAGCGGAGCCAGATGGTCGAGCGCGGCCCGGAAACCGGTCGCCCACAGGATCACGTCGGCGGCCACGTGCCGGCCGTCCCGCCACTCCACGCCGTCGGGGGTGATCCGGTCGAACACCGGCTGCCGTTCCAGCACACCGTCGGCCAGACCCTGCCGGACGGCGTCGTTCAGGAGCAGCCCGGTGACCGAGACCACGCTGCGTGGCGGCAGCCCCCGGCGTACCCGCTCCTCGACCAGCGCGACCGCCGCACGGCCCGCCTCCTGGTCGAACGGCCCGTCCCGGAAGACCGGGGGTCGCCGGGTGACCCATGTGGTCGCGGCGGCGTACGGGGCGATCTCCAGCAGATGCTGGGTGCCCGAGGCGCCGCCGCCCACGACCACGACCCGCTTCCCGGCGAACTCCTCGGGTCCGGCGTACTGCGCGGTGTGCAGCTGCCGCCCGCGGAAGTCCTCCTGGCCCGGGTAGCGCGGCCAGAACGGGCGGTCCCAGGTGCCGGTCGCGTTGAGCAGCGCCCGCGTCGCCCAGGTGCCGTCCGGGGTCTCCACGAGCAGCCGTCCTCCGTCGCCCTCCCGTACGGCGCGTATGCCGACGGGGCGCCGTACCCGGAGGTCGAACGCCCGCTCGTAGCGGTCGAAGTACTCCCCGATCACGTCCGCCGAGGGCCGCGACGGGTCGGCGTCCGCCAGCTCCATGCCGGGCAACGCGTGCATCCCGTGGACCTTGCCGTACGTCAGCGACGTCCACCGGTACTGCCAGGCCCCGCCCGGCCCCGGGGAACGGTCCAGGACGACGAAGTCGCGGTCCGGCTCGAAGCCGCTGCGGCGCAGATGATAGGCGCCGGCCAGACCCGCCTGACCGGCACCTGCGACGACGACCTCGACCTCGCGCGTTGCGTTCACGCCCCCCTCAACGGACCTGCCCACGCGGATCTTCCCGACCGGGTGGCACGCCGGGGCCCAGTGCCGGACAGGGGTCTTCGGCCAAGCGGCGGCCGGCGGTCCGGAGGCCGTGGGCGACCTGTGCGACGCCCGCGAGTGCGCGCGGACCGCGGACCGTAGGCAGCGGAATTCGACGCTGTCACGGCGTGTGAGAAACGGCGCACGGGTCAGGATGGGGGCATGTCCGATGCTTTCACCACGCGCATGCTGAACGTCTCCACCGGCTCCCGGGAACGCGTCGTCGACCTCACCGCCGAGTGCGAGGAGTTCCTGCGGGAGGCCGCCGCCGGCCGGGACGGCCTGCTCAACATCTTCGTCCCGCACGCCACCGCTGGAATCGCCGTCATCGAGACGGGTTCCGGAAGCGACGACGACCTCCTCGCGGCCCTGCACACCCTGCTCCCCGCCGACGACCGCTGGCAGCACCGGCACGGCAGCCCCGGCCACGGCCGCGACCACGTCATGCCGGCCATCGTCCCGCCGCACGCGACCCTCCCGGTGATCGGCGGCCGTCTGGAACTGGGCACCTGGCAGTCGGTGTGCCTGGTGGACACCAACAAGGACAACCCCGACCGCCGGGTGCGGCTGAGCTTCCTCGGCTGACCCACCGGACCAGCCCCTCCCCGTGGCCGGCCGCGGCGCGGTGACGTGTCACGGGGAGCGGGTCCGGGCCACCCCGGGTGGCCGCGGCGCCGGCACCAGGCCGAGCCGCTGGGCACGCAGCACGGTGCCGACGCGGTCGCGGGTGCCCAGCTTGCGGTAGATGTTCTCGACGTGCTTGTGCACGGTGCGGGCCGAGATGCCGAGGCGGCGGCCGATGGCGTCCGCCGTGAGCGCGTCGGTGAGCAGCAGCAGGACGGACGTCTCGCGCGGGGTCAGCGCGCAGTCCGCCGCGCGCTGGTCCGGCGACCCGGCCGCACCGAGCGCCCGCCGCCACTCCTGGAGCAACTGCCGCTGCCGCTCCACGGCGGCCAGCAGCGGCTGCGCCCGCTCGGCCATAGCCAGGTGGTCGTCGGTGAAGTCGGTCCCGGCGCGGTAGACGAGGCAGCCGGTGATCGGGGCGGTGCTGCCCGGCAGCGGGACGCCCAGCACGTGGTCGACGTCGAGGACCCCGGCGAGCAGGCGTGCCGTGGGACTGTCCGGCCAGGTGCCGCCCACCGCCCGGTGCGCGGTGACCGGCGCGCGGTCGGTCCGGGGAGCGTAGTGGCGGGCGAAGGGGTAGCCGGCGCGCAGCAGAGCGAGGTCGGCGTCGCCGAGCCGGGCCAGTTCCGCGGCGGCGGCGTCGGGCACCGTACCGAGGGTGCCCTCGCTCTCGCTCCAGTCGTCCAGCTTGTGGATGGCCGCCTCACCGCCGCACAGGTCCGCCAGCGTCCCGGCCAGCAGGGGCCACAACCGCTCGGGCTCCCGTTCGTGCAGCGCCGTCACGGCGGCGGCCGCCATGCGTTCGTAGGTCCTGTCCAGCCCCACGTGGTCCTCTCCGGTCGCCGTACCCGCCCGTCCTTCCGCGGGCATACGTACTTGTACGCATACCCCGGCGGTCTCCGGCTGGTACAGACTTCAACCCGACGACACCGGCCTGCGCGGGCGCATCGCGTCCGACGGGCCGCCGGCACGGGGGAACGGCGGCCCGTCCGGTGCCGTCGGCGAAACGCCCGGCAACGGACGACGCCCCCCGGCAGAGCCGAAGGGCGTCGCGGACGGGCGGGCGGGTCAGCCGCGCTCGGCGCCGCTCTCCTTCTCCTGCTTCAGGTTCTTGATCCGCGCGGCCTCCTTGCGGACCTCGGCCTGGGTGGCGCGCTCCTTCTCCAGCCACTCGGGCCGCTCCTGCTTGAGCGCCTCGATCTGCTCGGTGGTGAGCGGTTCGGTGACCCCGCCGCGGGACAGGCCCGCGATGGACACGCCCAGCTTGGCGGCGACCACCGGACGCGGGTGGGGGCCGTTGTTCCGCAACTCGCGCAGCCACTCCGGCGGGTCGGCCTGGAGCTCGTTCAGCTCGGCACGCGAAACCACGCCCTCCTGGAAGGAGGCGGGGGTGGCGGGGAGGTACACACCCAGCTTCTTCGCCGCGGTCGCGGGCTTCATCGTCTGGGTGCTCTGCTGCGACTTCATGAGGTCAAGGGTATCGGCCGCGTGTGGAAAGCCTGACCACGCCTGCGAGGTGAGGGGCCGGTGGTGGCCGGTGCCGGGGGCGGGCCGGCGGCGGACGGTGGGGGAGGCCGGTGGCGGACGGTAACCTGGGCGGGTGACAGGCTCGGAGGAATCACCGTCGTTCCGGCTCGCGTACGTTCCCGGAGTGACGCCCGCCAAGTGGGTGAAGGTCTGGAACGAGCGCCGGCCCGGCGTCCCGCTCACCCTCGTCCAGGTCGAGGCCGCCGAGGCGCCGCGGGCGCTGCGCGCGGGTGAGGCCGACGCGGGGCTGGTCCGGCTGCCCGTCGACCGTACGTACTTCAGCGCGATCCCGCTGTACACGGAGACCTCGGTGGTCGTCGTCCCCAAGGATCACGTGATCACGGCGGTGGAGGAGGTGACCCTCGCCGACCTCGCCGACGAGGTGATCTTCCACCCGCTGGACGATCTCTTCGACTGGGACGCCCCGCCGGGCGAACCGGCCTTCGAACGGCCCGCCACGACCGCGGACGCGATCGAGCTGGTCGCGGCCGGCGTCGGCCTCCTGATCGTCCCGCAGTCCCTGGCCCGTCTCCACCACCGCCGGGACGTGACCTACCGGCCGGTCGCCGACGCACCGCAGTCCAGCGTGGCCCTGTCCTGGCCGGAGGACGCCACCACCGACCTGGTGGAGGACTTCATCGGCATCGTCCGCGGGCGCACCGTCAACAGCACCCGGGGCCGTACGACGGTGAACCCCGCCGCCGACGGGACGCCCAAGCGTTCCGGGCAGGGCGGCGGCCGGCAGGCCCCCGCGGCGAAGGCGCGGGCCAAGTCGGCGGGCGGCACGGCACGCGCCCGCACCGGCGGCGCGAAGCCGGCCAAACGGGGGAAGCCGCGCCGCAAGTCGTGAGCCCGGCGCGCGCCGGCGCCTCGGCGAGGCATCTCGGGCCCGCACCCCGCCCCCCGGCCCGGGCGTTCAGGAGGCGCCCCGCACCCGCTCCTCGGTGCCGCCCTCCTGCGAACCCCGCCGGACCGTCTCCCCGGTCCTGCCCGGCTCCGGATGCACATGGCGTTCCCGCAGGTCGGCGATTGCCAGCACCAGTGCGGCCAGGATGATCCCCACGGCGGTGAGCAGCCCGAGCTGGACCGCCGTACCGGCGCTGCCGTGGTTGGCGAGGTGAGCGAAGTACACCGCGCCCACCACGGCGATCCCGGCCGCCGAACCCACGCGCTGGCCCGTCTGGAGGACCCCGCCCGCCGCGCCCGCGCGGTGCACCGGGACGCGGGTGAGGGTGAGGGTGGTGTTCGGGGAGACGGTCAGACCGGAGCCGATGCCTCCGATGAGCATCGGCAGCGCCGACGCCCACCCCACGCCCCGCCCGGGCGCCAGCTCGACGGCCGCGACCACGCCGAGCAGCCCCAGTGCCACCCCGCTCAGACCGATCACGACCAGCGTGCGGCCGAAGCGCAGCACGAGCCGGCCGCCGACCGCGGCCCCGACCGCCGAGGCCGCCGCGAAGGGCAGCACGCTGAGACCCGCGGCGAGCGCGCTGTATCCCACGTCGTTCTGGAGGTACAGCGTGTAGACGAAGAACACGGTGGTGAAGCCCGCGAAGTACGAGAGGCTGACCAGGGCGCCGAGCGTGAAGGAGCGCAGGGAGAACAGCGCCAGGTCCACCAGCGGGGCGTGCCCGCGCAGTCCCTGCCGCCTCTCCCACACCCAGAACGCGCCCAGCAGCACCACGGCCAGTGGCATCAGCGCCCATTTCTCCCGCCCGGTCCACTGCTGCTCCTGCACCAGGGGCAGCATGAGCGCGAGGACACCCGCGCCGAGGAGCAGTACGCCGATCGGGTCGAAGTCCTCGCGCTTTCCCGCCGGTACCGCGAAACGGGGCAGCAGCCGCAGTCCCGCGACGAAGGCGGCCACCCCGATCGGCAGATTGACGAAGAACACCCAGCGCCAGCCGTCGTCGGTGCCGACGGCGTCGATCAGCAGGCCGCCCGCCAGGGGGCCCACCGCCGTCGAGACGCCGATGACGCTGCCGAGCAGCCCGAAGGCCTTGGCCCGTTCGGCGCCCTGGAACATCTGCTGGATCAGCCCCGACGTCTGGGGCGCGACCACGCCCGCCGCCGTGCCCTGGATCAGCCGGAACAGCACCAGCCAGGAGGGGCCGGGCGCGAGCCCGCACGCCGCCGAGGCCACTGTGAACAGGGCGAGCCCGAACAGGAAGGCCTGACGCCGTCCGCGCATGTCACCCAGTCGGCCCGCCGGGACCAGGGCGAGCCCGAAGGTGAGGGCGTACCCGGAGACCACCCACGACTGTGCGGCCTGCGACGCTCCCATCCCGTGTTCCATCGAGGGCAGTGCCACGTTCACGATCGAGGTGTCGAGGAGCGAGATGAAACCCGCCGCGAGACAGACCCCGAGCGCCTTCCACCGGCGGTCGTCGGGGACGGGCCGGGCCTGAACTGTGCTCATGGGGTCACGCTATGCAGCCACGGCCCACCCCGCACGGTGAGGCTCGGCGAGCCGGTCCGGCACCGGTGCCCGTCCGGAGTACCGGTTCAGCGCGCCGCGTCCCTCAGCCACACGCCCGCGCGCCATGAACTCCTGCCGGCCGCCCCGTACGAGGTCGGCACGGCCGCGGCGGCCGGGAGTCCGACGAGTGCGCGCATCTCCGGCACGCGTGCGTACCGGCGCGGGCCAGGTCCGGATGACGCTGGTTCGCGCGGGCCGGCGGGTCGTCCACCGGGGCGCGCGCACCGAAGCGTCCCCGCCGGATCGCCGCAGACTCCCGGGCGCTGACGCCGGCGTAGTCCTCGTGATCCGCCCAGGTGCAGACCGGG
Organism: Streptomyces sp. Y20; assembly: GCF_043195475.1. Lineage (NCBI taxonomy): Bacteria > Bacillati > Actinomycetota > Actinomycetes > Kitasatosporales > Streptomycetaceae > Streptomyces > Streptomyces sp. Y20. Next base: position 720,663 of record NZ_JBIDDP010000001.1, on the reverse strand, counting down.
ACGCCGTGCTCGGCCAGGGTCTCCCGGCTCGCCCCGTACCAGTTCGGCTCGCTGTCCACCGGCGTCCCGTCGAGAGCGCAGACGATCGAGAGGCTGCCGAAGCCGCTCATGGCGTCCGGATCGCTCATGGCGTCCATGACGCCGACCGTCAGGCGCGCGCGGCCCGGCCGACCGACTCCACCAGCGGCAGGAGCCGGTATGGAACGCGTTCGCGCAGGGCCACCTCCGTGCGGGTGCGCACGACGCCGGGGAGGCTGATCAGCTTCTGGATCACGTCCTCCAGATGGGCGTTGTCCCGGCCCACCACGCGGGCGAGCAGGTCTCCGCCACCCGTGATCGAGAACGCCTCCACGATCTCCGGTACGGCGGCGAGCGCGTCGCCCACGTCGTCCAGATGGCCCTGGGTGACCTCGATGTGCACGAACGCCAGCACCGGATGTCCCAGTGCGGCGGGGGAGAGGGAAGGACCCGTACCGGTGATCACGCCGCCGCGTTCCATCCGGTCCAGCCGGGCCTGGAGCGTGCCGCGGGCGACCCCGAGGACGCGGGCGTATTCGCGCACGCTGGTGCGCGGCTGCTCCAGGAGCAGCCGCAGGATGCGGGTGTCGAGTTCGTCCACGGCCATGACGTACGACTGTACCAATGGCCCAGGTCACGAGAGGGGGCGCGAACCTTCCCACCTGGTCCGTTGGCATTCCGTAGGCCGCCTCCACCTCTCATTGGCAGAGCCAATGGCCCAGTGATTCGGGCAACACTTGAGCCAGTGAGCTCTGTGATGCTCTCATGGGGGTGTCGATGGCGCTGCGGATCACCGCGGCGCCTTTTCTGTGCCGGTGTTTCCCAGGGGAGGGCAGCAGTGCTGAAGAGGGTGTTCGTGGCTCCGGACCCGGGGCGGGGGCGGTTGCGCTTCGCCGCACGGGCGGTCCTCGGCATCGGACTGGCGGTCGTGGTCTGTCTCGGCGCCGGACATTCTCTCACCGGCGCGGTCGCCGGTGGCCTCGCCGCCCTGCTCGCCCTGTTCACCGTCGCCGACCCGACCGTGCGCGGCCAGGCGGTCACCACCGCCCTGCTGCCCGCGGTGGGCCTGCCGGTGCTCGCCGTGGCGGCCGGGCTGCACGACCTTCCCGTCGCCCGTGACCTGGCCTTCCTCGCCGTCGTAGGCGCCGGCGTGTACGCGCGCCGCTGGGGGCCGCGGGGACACAGCCTCGGCGTGTTCGCCTTCATGACCTTCTTCGTGGCCCAGTTCCTGCACGCCACGCCGGCCCAGCTGCCCGAGCTGTACGCCGCCGTCCTGCTGTCCGTGCTGAGCGCGGCGGCGGTCCGCTTCGGCGCGTGGTGCTACGAGCGCCGGCTGCCCCCGGCCGTCGTACCCGCCCCGCCCGGCGCGACCGGGCTGGCCCGGGTGACCACGCGGCAGGCGGTCCAGGCGACCGCGGGTGCCGGCTTCGCGCTGGTCGCCGGGCAGTTGCTGTCGGGGCAGCGCTGGTACTGGGCCGTCGGCGCCACCTGGTGGATCTTCGTGAACACCGCCTCGCGGGGCGAGACGCTGGTACGCGGCTTCCGCCGGGTCCTCGGTACGGTGATCGGCATCGGCCTCGGACTCCTCGTCGCCGTCCCCCTGCACGGCGCGCCCGTCCCGACGGCCGCCCTGGTCGCGGTCTGCGTCTTCGGCATCTTCTACACGGCCGCCGTCTCCTACACCTGGATGATGCTGTGGGTGACGCTGCTCGCCGAACTGCTCTACGGCCTGCTCGGCGTCCTCAGTCCCGGACTGCTGGGACTGCGGCTCGCCGAGACGGGCGTCGGCGCGCTCGGTGCCGCGCTCGCGGTCCTGCTCGTGCTGCCGGTCACCACGCATGCCACCACCGACGCCTGGATCCAGCGGGCCCTGCGCTGCGTCCACGCCTGCACGGCGGAGGCCGCGGCACGCCTCGCCGGGTCCACCACGGCCGACCCCGCGCCCCGTGTGGCCGAACTGGAGCAACTGCTCGGCCGCGTCCGGCTCTCGGTGGCGCCCCTGGTCCATCCGCTGAACCCGATGCCGGCCCGCAAGGCGCGCGCCCGCCGGGTCCTGGCGCTGCTCGACGACTGCGCGCGCGAGGTCAGGGGCCTGGTGGCGGTGGCCGCCGACCCGGAGGCCTCCCACGACGCGCGCCTCGCCGCCGCCTGCTGGCGCGTCGAGACCGCCGTCGAGGCCCTCACCGCCGGCCGCGGAGAACCGCTCCACCGCCCCGCCGAATCGCCCGCCGAGCCCGTCCTGGCCCACCTGCACGGCCTGGAACGCGCCCTCGCCGCCCTCGCCGAACCGCTGCGGACGCCGGCCGGGCCGAGAGCGGCGGGAGCGGAGGCCCTGGCCGGGCGGCCGGACGGCTTCTGACGCCCGCTACCGCGACCTGCCGGGCGCCGCTGAACGCGCCGCATGGCGGGGCGCCCGCGCACCGGCTCCTGCAGGGCGCGTGCCGGCGGCCGAATGCCCTGCCGGGCGCGTGGGGTGTCACGTCCGCGTGAAGAACCGGCCTGCCGCCCGCTGCTGGTCTAGACCGCAGGCGAGGGGCTGCTACCGTCGGCCCCGGACTGGCTCGACCGAGAGGGGACAGCGGTGGCACAGGGCGGCAGGCCGGGCAGACGCCGGGCGTTCATCGGCTCGTTCACGGCGGCGGGCGGCCCCGGACTGGTGACCGCCGAGGTGGCGCCCCACGGCGGCGCCCTCACCGTCGTCGCCGCCGCGGACGACCTGCCCGACCCGTCCTACCTGGCCCTGTCACCGGACGGCGCCACGCTCTACGCGGTCAGCGAGACGGCAGAGGGCGCCGTCGCCGCCTACCGCGTCACCGGCGACCGGCCACAACCCGCCGGCGTGCCCGTGCCGGTGGACGGCAGCGGCCCCACCCACCTCGGCCTGTACGCCGGGCACGTGCTGACCGCCAACTACGGCTGCGGCAGCGTCACCGCCGTACCGCTGCGCCCCGACGGCACGCTCGCCGCCAGGGCTTCCGGCCGGCTCCGGCACAGCGGCTCCGGCCCGCACGACCGGCGTCAGCGCGGCCCGCACGCCCACCAGGTCCAGGCCGACCCCAGCGGCCGGTGGGCCGTCAGCGTCGATCTCGGGACGGACTCGGTCCGCGTGTGCACCCTCGTGGACGGAACTCCCGCCGTGCACCGCGAGACCGCCCTGCGTCCGGGTTCCGGCCCGCGCCACCTGGCCTTCCACCCGGCCGGCGAGCACGCCTACGTCGTCAACGAGCTGACGCCCACCGTGACCGTCTGCCGCTGGGATGCCGGTACCGGCTCCCTGAAGCCGCTCACCGAGGTCCCCCTGCTGCCCGGCGCCCCCGCCGGGGACGCCTACCCCTCCGGGATCGTCGTCTCGCCCGACGGCCGCTTCGTGTGGACCGCGACCCGCGGCGAGGACGTCCTGTCGGTGCTCGCCGTCGGGGCCGACAGCCTCCGGCTGATCGGCACGGTGCCCTGCGGCGGGCACTGGCCGCGCGCCCTGGCCGAGCACAACGGTCATCTGTACGTCGCCAACGAACGCTCCGGGGACGTGACCTGGTTCACCGTGGACGAGGCGACGGGCCTGCCCCGCTACGACGGCTCGGTGCGGGTCGCCGCGGCCTCCTGCGTCGTCTTCGGCTGAGCACGCCGGGCACGGTGAAGGGTCCGCGCGCGAAGCGGCGAAGGTCCCGCCCCGGCACGCCGAAGGGCCCGCTCCGCCACGGGAGCAGGCCCTGCTTCGTACCCACGCCGGCGGGTCAGCGGACCGGCGCGCCCTGTGCCTGCTGCGGGGCGATGCCCAGCGCCGTCGTGTACTTGGCGAGGGCCAACTTGCCGATCGCCGGGTACGCGCCGAGCGCCTCGGCCGTGGCGCAGCCCGCCTCCGCGGCCGCATCGGCCGTCAGCACCGGGTCGATCTCCGGCCCGATCAGATACGGCGCCAGGGCCAGCTGCTGCGAACCCGAGGAACGCAGCTGCTCGGCCACCGAGGAGATGGAGCCCTCCTGGTCCAGCGCCGCCGCCATCACCGGCACGGCCAGGCGCGCGGCGAGCAGCATGCCGGTGATGCCGGCCGCCTGCACCGCCTCCTCGCCGCCCACGGAGGCCAGGATGATGCCGTCGGCGGCGGTGGCCACCGTGAACAGCCGGGCGCGGTCGGCACGGGCCAGGCCCGCCTCGGACAGCCGCACGTGCAGGGCCTCGGCGAGCAGCGGGTGCGGGCCGAGTACATCGGTCAGTTCGGCGGCGACCCGGCTGTCCATGACGGCCTGACGGATGTGACGCAGCAGCGCGCCGTCCGGACCGGCCAGCAGCGGGACGACGACGGCGACCGGGCCGTCGGGCTCCCTGACCCCCTCGACCCCGGCGGCGACGGCGCGCTCATAACGGGCGGTGCGCTCCTCGGCCGCGCGCGCCAGCACGGAGCGGAGCGTGGCGAACTCCGAGTCGTCCCCGTCCAGGTACCCGATCCGGGCATCCAGGCCGGGCAGCTCGGAGCGGGCGATGCTCACGACCTCCTCGGCGAGACTGCGCGTGGCGGCGCTGGGCACGCCAGGCACCGCGAGGACGAGCGCCGGCGCGCCCTCGGGAGCCACCAGCGGTTCCGGGCGGCGGTGGCGTCCGGGCTGGCGGGGTCGCGGCATTCGTACGGGCAGGCCGGACGCGGGTCCAGTGGGGGAGCTCATGGCGCCGAATGTTACTGGCTTACCGGGCTACGCCGTTTGGGGAGGGTGCAGGTGAGCGGTATCCGTCCGGTTTTGTCTGATGAGTTGCGTATGACTGACGCATGTTCAGGGCACACCGAGCCGATCACCCGCCGCGACGGGGAACAACCCCCTGGTGAGGGTCGCGGATGACGCAGAGCATGGTCGTCTCGGCCGGCAGGGGGAGCCGGCCGGCCACCAGCGCCCGGGCGATCCGCACCGAGCCGTCCAGTGGGTCCCCTTCGGCCGGTACCTGCCGGGCGTGCGGCAGCCTGCGCGCCAGCTCCTCGCGCAGCGGGACGAGGAGCGGGTCACCCATCGTGAACAGACCGCCGGTGAACGCCACGTCGGGTGTCCCGCCGACCGGGCACACGGCGGCGGCGGACTCGGCCATGTGCCGGGCCGCCGCGCGCAGGATGCCCGCGGCGACCGGATCGTGCCCGGCGCACGCGGCCACCCGGGGCGCGAAGGAGGCGAGCACGGCGGGCCGGTCGGTGCGCGGATAGAGCAGACCGGGCAGCCCGAGCACCGGGCCGAACTGTCGTTCGGCACCGGCCAGCAGCGGCGCGGAGCCGCCGTCCCGGCCGTCGTGGGCGCGTAGCGCCGCCTCCAGACCCGCCCGGCCGATCCAGGCTCCGCTGCCGCAGTCGCCCAGCAGGTGCCCCCAGCCGTCGGCCCGCCGCCAGTCCCGCAGATCCGTGCCGACGGCGATCAGCCCGGTGCCCGCGGCCAGCACCGCGCCCGGACGAGTCCCGAGGGCACCGACGTACGCGGTGACGGCGTCCGCGGCGAGCGCCACGGTCCGCACCCCCAGCTCCCGCGCCAGGGCCCCGGGCAGCTCGGCGCGCAGGGCGTCGCCCAGGGTGGCGAACCCGGCGGCGCCGACGACGGCCGTGCCCAGCTCGGCCACCCCTGCCTCGGCGGCCATGGCACGGGCCACCGGGAGCAGTAGTTCCATGAAATGGTCCGCATCGATGCCGTGCGCACCCGTGCGCACCGGTTCCCGGATCTCCCGCCGGAGCGGGGTCTCCCGCTCCGGGACACCGACGGCGGCCCGCAGCCCGGAACCACCGGAGTCCACGGCGAGGAACCCCGGTGAGGTCACGGCAGGCGCCAGTCCACCGGCTGGCCGCCCTGCCGCATCAGCAGGTCGTTGGCCCGGCTGAACGGGCGCGAGCCGAAGAACCCGCCGTCCGCCGATCTGGGCGAGGGATGCGCGGACTCCACCGCCGGCAGACTGCCCAGCAGCGGACGCGCGTTACGGGCGTCGCGGCCCCACAGGATGGACACCAGCGGCTTGCCGCGCGCCGCCAGGGCCCGGATCGCCTGCTCGGTCACCGCCTCCCAGCCCTTGTCACGGTGCGCCCCGGGACGGCGCGGCGCGGTGGTCAGCGCCCTGTTGAGCAACAGCACGCCTTGTCGCGTCCACGGCGTGAGATCGCCGGTGGACGGCTGGGGCAGCCCCAGGTCGCTGTTCAGCTCGCGGAAGATGTTGATCAGGCTCGGCGGCAGTGGACGCACCTCGGGCGCGACGGAGAAGGACAGGCCCACCGCGTGCCCGGGGGTGGGGTACGGGTCCTGACCGATGATCAGAACCCTCACCTCGTCGAAGGGTTGCTGGAAGGCCCGCAGGACGTTCGGTCCGGCCGGGAGGTAGGTGCGTCCCGCGGCGATCTCCGCGCGCAGGAAGTCGCCCATCTCGGCGATCCGTCCCGCGACGGGTTCCAGGGCCTTCGCCCAGCCCGCTTCGACGATCTCATGCAAGGGTCGTGGTGCCACGGGCGTCACCCTACTGCCGCGCGCCCGCCGGCGATCAACCGATGGCCGGAGCACGACCCGCGGGCGCCCGCGGTCCCGCGCGCCCGTTCAACCACCGACCACCCGTGCGCCCGCTCGCCGGCCACCGCCGCCCGCCCGGCCGTCGCCGTCCCGAGGCTCGGAGCCGGCCGCCGCCGTCCTGAGTCTCGCTCAGCCGGCCACAGTCACCGCGCGCCATGCCCAGCCGTCCACCGCGGCCCCCGAGCCCGGTCAGCCGACCACCGTCACCTGACCCCCGCCCAGCCGGTCATCGCCGTCCGAAGCCCCGCGCGCTCAGTCGGCGACCGTCCCCGCGTGCCCTGCTCAGTCGGCCACCGTCCCCCGCGAGCCTTGTTCAACGGTCCACCATGGACCGCGCGCCCGCTCACCCGACCCCCGCCGCCCGCACGCACAGCACGTCCGGGAGATGCGCGGCCAGCAGCCGCCAGCTGTCGCCGTCGTCGGCCGATGCGAACACCTCGCCGTTGCGGTTGCCGAAGTACACCCCCGCCGGGTCGGCGTCGTCCGTGCACAGCGCGTCCCGCAGCACCGTGCCGTAGTGGTCCTCCTCCGGCAGCCCCTCGGTCAACGGCTCCCACGTGCCGCCCGCGTCCGCGGTACGGAAGACGCGGCAGCGGTGCCCGGCGGGCACCCGGTCGGCGTCGGCGTTGATCGGGAAGACGTACGCCGTGCCGGCCCGGCTCGGATGCGCGGCCACCGCGAAGCCGAACGTGGACGGCAGGCCCTCGCCGATGTCGGTCCAGTGCCCGGCCGCGTCGTCGCTGCGGTACACGCCCCAGTGGTTCTGGAGATACAGCCGGTCCGGGTCACCCGCGTCTCTGGCGACCTTGTGGACGCACTGGCCGAACTCCGGGTTCGGATCGGGCAGGAAGACGGCGGACACACCGGAGTTGGACGGAGCCCAGCTCGCCCCGCCGTCCGCCGTGCGGAACACCCCCGCCGTCGACACCGCCACGGTCACCGCCCGCGGGTCGCGCGCGTCGGTGAGCACCGTGTGCAGACCCTCGCCGCCCCCGCCGGGCACCCAGTGCGAGCGGGTCGGGTGCTCCCACAGCGGCCGGATCAGCTCGAAGCTCTCACCTCGGTCCACCGAGCGGTACAGCGCCGCCGGTTCCGTGCCCGCGTACACCACGTCGGGCTCGGCGGCGGCGGGGTGCAACTGCCAGACACGCTCCAGGGAGGCGCCGGTGTCCCTGGGGAACCGGACGGCCGGCTGCGCCGGTTCGGTCCACGTGCGGCCCAGGTCGTCGGAGTGGAACACCGACGGGCCCCAGTGCGCGCTGTCACCGCCCGCCAGCAGCCGGGGCCGCGGGCCCCGGGTGTCGATCGCGACCGAGTACACCGCCTGTGCGTTGAAATACGGACTCTCGTCGAACTCCCAGGGGCCACCGCCCCGCTTCCGCCCGATGAACAGGCCTTTACGGGTGCCCACCGCGAGCAGTACCTCGGCCATGCCGATCACCTCCGGGACGTCTTCGTCCAGGTAGCCGCCAGATATCGGCCAGTGTGCACCCCACCACTGACACTCTCCCCCGGTGAAGGTGTCACCGCAGGTCACAGTCGTGTCGTCGGCCCGGGGCGGGGATCGGCCGGGCCTGTTCCGGCATGCGCCTGCGCGAGAGGGGTGTCTCGTGCGACCGTCGGGGAGACGGCTCGTCGTGAGCAACGGAGCGATCTCCCCCGTATGGGAGGGCGGTCCGGCCGGTCGGTGCGCTCGTGAGGAGGATGCCTTTGAAGGCGTTCCGTGGTCCGAAGGTGTGGCTGTGGCGCTGGCGGCGCAACCCGCTCAGACGCCGGGCCGACGTGCTGGAGGCCTGGGTGCTGCTCGGCACCTTGCTGCTGACCGTCCTGGCCGGAGTGCCGGCCGGCCTGGCGGCGGCCCGCTCGGTGGAGCACGGACTCGCCCGCGAGCGTGCCACCTGGCGCCCCGCTGTCGCCCGGGTGGCCGGCCGTATCCCGGGGGCGACCCGCACCGCCACCGGCCGCCCCTCCTCCCGTGAGCGGTTCTGGGCCAGGGTCCGCTGGACCACGGCCGACGGCTCCGCCCACACCGGCCGGGTCCGGGTGGAGCCCGGCGTCAGCCGCGGCACGCCGCTCACCGTCTGGACCGATCCGCAGGGCCACCTCGTCAGCCGTCCCACGACCGCGTCCGAGGCCGCCTTCCGGGCCACTCTGGTGGGACTCCTCGTCGGCGTGAGCACCGGCGCCGTACCCTTCGTCGGCGGCCTCGCCGCACGAGCCCGCCTGGAGCGCCGCCGCCTGGACGCCTGGGACACGGAGTGGGCCCGACTCGGCCCGCAGTGGGGGCGCATGGTCTGAACCGGTCGGCGCGTCGGGGATGCTCCGGCTCCGTGGTGGGGCAGTCGGGTCGGGCCGGTCGCCCCGCCGTGGCCGCATTGGTCCCCGGCACGCCCCTACAGGGCCGCCGGCACCTCGCGGCCAGCCGTACCAACTCCTCACGGGGCCGCCAGCACCTCGCGGCACAGCCGTACCAACTCCTCGTCCGCCGGGATGTCACCGCTCCCGTACGCGCCCTCGCCGGTGGTCACGTGGCGGCGGGGCGTGGCCAGTTCCGAGGTGAGCAGGTCACGGAGCGGCGCGGCGGCCGGGCCCATCACGGCGAGGCAGCGGGCGACGGGGACACGGGTGTGGGGGGCCTTCGCCCAGGCCGCCCGGAGCACGGGCCGAACGAGACCCGGATCGGAGGTCACGCGCCACCACGCGCACGCGGCCGGTACCGCTTCGTGCGCCGGCCCCGACCGGGCGAGCCGGCGCAACCCGGGCAGGGCGGCGCGGGCGGCCGGCCCCATGCTGCCCAGCGCGCGGACGGCGTGCTGCCGGGCCACCGGATCCGCCCGCGTCAACTCGCGGACGAGGACGGGGAGTACAGCGGACACGTCCCCGTCCGCCGACCACAGCGCGCCCGCCGCTACGGCCGCGTGCCGGGTGCCCAGCAGCCGGCGGAGCGATGGTCTCGCCTGCGCGGCGGCCCCCAGGTCCGTCAGCGTCTCGATCACCTGGCCGACGACCGCGTCGCGCGCTCCCGGGCCGTCGGGCGTGTCGGACAGCAGCCGTAGCAGCTCCGGGACCGCCTCCGCGTCGCCGGTGGCCCTGACCGCGGTCAGCAGCGGCGCGGCGAGCCGGGGCGCGGTGGGGGAGGCGAGCGGGATGCGGCCGAGCCGGTGCCGCAGAGCGGGGGCCAGGGGAAGCGCGGCCCGGCCCAGGTGCGCGACCTCGAAGCCGAGGCCCACGGGTGCGGCCGGGCCGGCCAGGAGCTGCGCCAGGACCGGGACCGCGCGGCGATCGCCGCTCCTGGCCAGCGCCTTGAGCGGGCCGCCCAGCGTCGGCGGGCAGCGCTCCCAGCGATGCGTCCACAGGTCGGGCCGGGTGGCCACCAGCACGTGCAGGCCGTCCGCGGCGGGCGCGGCCAGGGCGTACAGCTCCGCCAGGACCGAGACCGCCGCGTCCCGTAACCGGTCCTCCTCGGTGCCCAGTTGGGCACCGAGGAGCCGTACCGCACCGCTGTGGTCGCCGCGCCAGCCGCGGAACAGGACCGCCGACATCCACGCCGCATTGCACCGGTCCACCGGGTCAGGGCTGGTCAACTGCCCGGCGAGCAGGGCGAGCCGGTCGGTCACCCGGTCACCGAGCGCGCTGTGCAGCGTGCGCAGCAGCGCGGCGCCCTCCTCGTCGGAGGGCCGCAGCCGCCGTATGCGGCCCACCAGGGTGTCCGGGCCGCGGTGCTCCCGGGCGAGGGCGCGGCGCGCGGACCGCTCCCGTAACAGCCGGACCGCCGTCGGCACCAGGCCGGCGGGGAGCCGGCCCGGCGCGCGGAGCGCGAGCTGTCCCAGTGCCGCGAGCCGGAGCGCGGGCGAGGACGACGGCCCGCTCTGTTCGGCCAGGAGGGCCACCGCGGCGTCGGCGTGCGCGGGGTACCGGTGGGCGAAGAGGCCGACGGCCTCCGCGAGGGCGAGCAGGACACAGTCGTCCCGTTCCCCGCGCAGCCGTCGCCGCAGCAGCTCCAGCACCCGGGGCGGCTCGTCCAGGAAGCGGACCACAGCGCCGGCCGCCGCCCGGCGCACGGCCGGATCGGAGTCCGTGGCGAGCCGGACGAAGAAATCGGCACCCGCGCGGACCGCCTCCCGCGCCCGCCGGTCCCGGCCCCCGTCCTCGCCGCTCTCCCGGTCGAGGCCGCCCAGGCCGCCGACGCCGCGCCTCCCGCCGGCACCCCCGGCTCCGTCCATGCCGCCGGTGCCGCCGGTCCCGTCCACGCCGCCGCTCCCGCCGGTGCCGCCGGTCCCGTCGAGGCCGCCGATGCTGACCAGGAGTTCCACGATGCCGCCCCGGTCCGGCACGTCCTCACGTGCGGCGAGCGCGAACAGGAAGGGGACGCAGGCCAGCGTCGAGTCGTACACCCTGCCCTGGTGGTGCACCGCGCCGTACATCCCGTCGAGCGCGGTGGCCCGCTCGGCGGCGTCCGTGGACGCCAGCGCCCGTAACCGTCCGGGCACGTCCTCCGCGCTGCCGTGCGCGTGCCGCAGCGTGGCCCAGTCGACCTCGTCGATCCCCGTGAACACGTTGTCCTCCCCAGGCGAGCGACCTTTGATCGCGAGTGTGCACCACGGCACCGACGGTGGTCCGGAAACGGATGCTGACTGTGTGCGATCCGTCGGCGGTCACCGGCCACGCGGCGAGCTTGCCCGCACGCGCGCGGGGAGGGTTCAGTTCCGGCCGGGAAGGGCGCGCTCCAGGATGCTGCCGAGGTCGGTGCCCGCGGGAAGCGTGCCGAAGGAGTGTCCCCAGTCGCCGCCCAGCCGGGTCGCGCAGAAGGCGTCCGCGACCGGGTGCGGAGCGTGCCGGACGAGCAGTGAGGCCTGGAGCGCGAGCGCCATCCGCTCGACCACCCGGCGGGCGCCCGTCTGATCGGTTCCGGCCAGTTGGTCCTTGAGCGCGGTCACGGCCGTGTCGAGGCGTGGGTCCGCGCCGCGCGCGAGGGCGAGTTCGGCGAACAGCGCCTCGGCGGCGTCCGGTTCACGGCTCAGGGCGCGCAGTACGTCGAGCGCGTTGACGTTCCCGGAGCCTTCCCAGATCGACAGCAGCGGGGCCTCCCGGTAGTGCCGGGGCATGCCCGACTCCTCGACGTACCCGTTGCCGCCCAGGCATTCCAGAGCCTCGGCGGTGAAGGCCGGGCCCCGCTTGGTGACCCAGTACTTGCCGACGGCGGTGGCGATGCGCCGGAACGCCCGCTCTCCGGCGTCCCCGCGCACCGCGCGGTCCGCCGCGCCGGCCAGCCGCAGCGTGAGAGTCGTCGCCGCCTCCGACTCCAGCGCGAGATCGGCCAGGACGTTGCGCATCAGCGGCTGGTCGAGCAGCCGGGCACCGAACGCGCTGCGGTACCGGGTGTGATGTCCGGCCTCGACCAGCGTCTTGCGCATGAGGGTCGCCGAAGACATCACACAGTCGAGCCGGGTGCAGTTGACCATCTCGATGATGGTCTTCACACCCCGCCCCTCCGGCCCCACCAGCCAGGCCACGGTCCGGTCGAACTCCGGTTCGGAGGAGGCGTTGGACCGGTTGCCCAGTTTGTCCTTCAGGCGCTGGATGCGGAAGGTGTTGCGGGTGCCGTCCGGCAGGACGCGCGGCACCAGGAAGCAGGAGAGCCCGCCCGGGGCCTGCGCGAGCACCAGGAAGACGTCGCACATCGGCGCCGAGGTGAACCACTTGTGCCCGCGCAGCATGTACACGCCCGGCTCACCGGTGGGCGTGGCCGCGGTGGTGTTCGTCCGGACGTCGGAACCGCCCTGCTTCTCCGTCATGCCCATGCCGGCGAGCAGCCCGGGTTTGTCGGTGGGGACGCGCAACTCGGGGTCGTACTCCCGGCTGGTGAGCAAAGGCTCGTACACCTTGGCGAGATCCGGCTGCGCGCGCAGGGCGGGGACGGCGGCGTACGTCATCGACGTCGGGCAGCCGTGTCCGGCCTCCGTGTGTCCCCACACCAGCCCGCCTGCGGTCCGGGCCACGTGCGCTCCCGGCCGGCCGTCGCCCCACGGCGCGCCGGCCAGGCCCTCGGCGACCGCGGTGCGCATCAGGTGGTGCCAGCTGGGATGGAACTCGACCTCGTCGACGCGGTGGCCGAAGCGGTCGTGGGTGCGCAGCACGGGCTCGTGCCGATTCGCCTGCTCGCCCCACTCCTGTGCCTCCACGCCGCCGGCCCGCGTCCCCAGCCGCCGGACGTCCTCCTCCGCCCAGCCGGCGCCCTCCCGGCGCAGCCCTTCGAGCAGGGCCGCGTCCTCGGCGGCGTCGTACGGGGCGAGTGGCGGGGCCTGGTTGGTGACGTCGTGCGTGGCGTACGGCTGCTGGAGCTGCGACGAGGGCCGCGGCTCTGACTGCGACTGCGGCTGCGTGGGAATCGAGGCCATAGCAGCATGTTGCACCCTCTCTGCGGCCGTAGCAATATTGCAACAAGGAGGCGCACGTACAGTACGGGCCCATGCGCATGAACCTCTCGGCCGAGCCGGAGCCGGCCGGCCTGCGGCCGCTGTCCGCCCGGTCGGTCGTCCTCAGCCTGCTGCTCGGCGCGCATCCGCCGGAGCTGCCGGTGAAGGACCTGGTGCGGCTCGTGGAGCCGTTCGGGGTCGCAGGCTCCACGCTGCGGGCCGCGCTGAGCCGGATGGTCACCGCCGGCGACCTCCGGCGCGCGGACGCCGTCTACCGGCTCAGTGACCGGCTGCTGGCCCGACAGCGCCGCCAGGACGACGCGGTGCACCCCCGCACGCGCGCGTGGGAGGGCGATTGGGAGATGGCGGTGATCACGGCGACGGGCCGCGGCCCCGCCGAACGTGCCGACCTGCGCGCCCGGCTCACCGCCCTGCGCCTGGCCGAACTCCGCGAAGGCGTCTGGCTGCGTCCGGCCAATCTCGACCGCCCCCTGCCGGCCGGCCTGCGCGAGGTGGCCCTGACGTACCGCGCGCGGCCCGAGGAGCCCCCGGGCGACCTCTGCGCGCGGCTCTGGCCGCTGGGGGACTGGGCGGACACGGCGCGTTCCCTCCTGGTCCACGCCACCGGCGCCGGCCACCCGGCCGTACGCCTCACCGCCTACGCGGCGGCCGTACGCCACCTGCTCACCGACCCCGTACTGCCGCCGGCGCTGCTGCCGGCCGGCTGGCCGGGGGAGGCCCTGCGCACGGCCTACGCCGCCTACCGCCGGGAGCTGGCCGGAGCGCTCGGCGGGCGGACGGAAGGGGAGGGATGAACGGGCGGCGATCGAGGGCCGGGCAGGAGGGCGGCCGTCGATGACGCCGCGCGTTCCGGGGGCGCCGTGACGCCCCCGGAAGCTCAGCCGGCGCTCACTTGTAGGTGATGTCCGAGCCGGAGTACTTGCAGTACGTGCCGTCGGGCCCGGAGCCGTTCGTGGTGGGCTCCTTGCCGGTGTTGTTGCCGGTGTACTTCTGGCACGGAATGATCTTCTTGCCGGTGTCCCCGACGATGGTGACGTTCCTCAGCGTCGCGGTGTCGCCGTAGTTGGTGTTGATGCCGACGAGCTTGTTGCCCTTGTAGGTGGCCTCGATGCCGCTGAGGTTGATGGTCCGCTTGTACTGCGTCTTGCAGTTGCCGCAGGACCGGGCGAAGGTGCCGAAGTTCTTCACGGCGAAGCCGGAGACGTTCAGCGTGCCCGCGCCGTTGAACTGGAACACCTTGTCGCTGGCCTCCTTCGCCCCGCCGCCGCTCACGGTGTAGACGTTGGACGGCGAGGAGCCGAGGAAGGTGGCCGCGTCCTCGCCCACGTCCTCCCACCAGACGTTCTGGAGCGTGCAGCTGCCCAGGCAGTGGATGCCGTCCGCGGCGGGAGCGCCGATGATGACGTTCTTGACGACGGCGCCGGGTGCCAGCTCGAGGATGGGGCCCTGGTCCTCGTCCTGACTGCCGGAGCCGAGGTCGCCGCTGCCGTACAGCCGTTTCATCCCGTAGTCCTTGGTGCCGGACACCGAGATGGTGGAGGAGACGGCCTGGCTGCCGTTGGCCGAGGGCCAGGTGGTCGCACCGGCCGGCGTCTCGAATGTCATGATCATGCCAAATGCGAGGCCGAGTGCGGCCAGTCCGCCCAGCAGGGCGCGTGGGGATGCGTGTGAGGTCATGTCCCGGATGCCTTCTTCCGAGTGGGGATCGGACATGTACGTGAAGGGCTGCCACTGCGCGGAACGCGGAGTGCGCCCGTGCTGCAGCCAGGGCCGCCGTTGCGGTTCGGTGGTCAGGCTGATGAACGGACCGTAGATGGTAAGCGCTTTCTGGTCAACGCCTCGCGCGCCCTGTTTCCAGCCGGCCCGACCGGGTGGGGACCGCTTGCGCGGAAGGTGGTGCGAGGCGGCGGGTCATCGCATGGATCCGCACCCCGGCCACTTCGGCGCGGTGGTCGACTTCGACCGGGCGGTACTCGTCCCCGCCGCCCCGGACCGGCTGCTGCCCGCCCTGCGCGCCGGTGACCGGCTGCACCTCGACCCGCAGGGATACGCCTCCTCACCGCCGCCGTACCGAAGGGGCTGTCCGCCCAGCCCGGCGAGACGCCCGGCCCCCCGGGTGACCCGGCCCCCCGGAATGCTCCGGACCGCGGGCGGTCCGGCTCCGGGCCCCCGTGGTCCGGGCCCTGCGGGACGGGTGGCGCGGGCGGGACGGGTGGCGTGGGCGGGATCCGTGGCGTTCCCTGGGAGAAGGCCGTTCGTCAAAGGCCTGCCCGAGGAGCGTCCCGGAGGAGGAGCGTCCCGGAGAAGGATCGCCTCAGGAGAAGGGGCGTGCCAGGAGAGGGCGAGGTATTCCGGCAAGCGCACGGCGTTCCCCCCGCGCAGAGGGGATGACCGGTGCGCTCGAGGGAACTCGACGGATATAAGGGACGAACTCACCCGAGGAGAGTCATGACTGAGACGAAGTCGTCGTCGGTCCTCACGGCGCCCCTGCGCGGCGCGGCCTCGGTACTGCGCAAGGTGCCCGGCGCCGGGACGGTGGGCAGGGCGGCGGAGGGAACCCTGGACAAGGTCGGCGCGGTCTCGCCCCGCGGACGGCGCGTCGCGGTGTACGCCGGGGCCGGGCTGCTCGGTGCCGCGGGCGTGGTGGAGTGGCCCGTGGCCCTCACCGGAGCGGCGGTCGCCTGGTTCACCCAGCCCCGGCCCGCCCCGCGGCCGGACGTCGGGCAGGGCGCCGTGGACGCGGACACACCCCACCCCGAACCCGCGCACGATCTCGGCACCGCGGCCCTCCGCTCCGGCGCGGAAGGCCCCGGACCGGTACCCGTGAAGGAGAAGGCGACCGAGCACCGCGCAACAGGAACGCCCGCCGGGGCCGGGGACGCCGAAGGCAGCGAGGCGTCCGCTGCACCCGGGGCGGCTCCCGGCGGCGGGGCGCCGGCGCCCACGACGTCGCCCGGGCCCCTCGGTCCGACCGCGCGACCCGACCGCACCACGCTCTGAGGAGGGTCATGGTCTCCGGCCTGCTGACGGCACCTTCGGCCGCCGCCGGAACGGCACGCGCGGGCGTGCGCGGTGCGGACGCCGCCGCGCGGGTCGTGCGGGTGGCCCGCAACGCGCTGCCGTGGAGCGGCGATCACTGGCGGTCCGGCACCCGTGCCCACCTGGCGCTGCGACCCCTCGAACACGAGGAGGCGCGCCGCGCCGGCGGCACGGGGCATCTCGCGCGCCGGATGGCCGCGGCGCTGGCGGAGCACCCCGATGTGCTCGTCGCCTACTGGGACCAGGGGCTGGCCCGCCTGGTCGTGACCGCCACCGAGGAGGAGGCCACCGACCGCGTCATGGCGCACGCGGCCGAGCTGGCCGGACAACACGGCCTCGTCCTGGCGGGCGAGGACGTGGAGGAGACCACGCATCCGGCCGACCCGGCCGGTGTGCGCGCCGCGACGGTCACACTCGCGGCCGACGGCGCGGGCATCGGCGTCGCCCTCGCCGCGTACGCGCTGCGGCTGCCGCCCTCACCCCGGATGGTGACGGCGCTGGTGACACTGCTGCGGGAGAACCCGCGCTTCCGCGCCTGGCTGCGCGCCCGGCTCGGCGACTCCCGGATGGACCTCCTGCTGGCCTGTGCGAACGCCGCCGTGCACGGCGCCGGGCAGACCCCCACCTCCCTGGTGCTCGACGGTGTCCTGCGGGCCTGCCAGGTGGCCGAGACGGTGGCCCGTTCGGCCGCCTTCGACGCGGTGCACGACGAACTGTGCGCACCCGAGCGGATCAGCCTCGCCCCGGAGGGCCCGCCACGCCCGCCGCTGCGCGAGTCCCCGGCTCAGGAGTACGCCTCCCACGCCTCCGCGGGCAGTCTGCTGGGCGCGGCGGCGACCCTGCTCGTCAAGCACGACGGCTCGGAGGCGGCGGAGGCGGTGCTCTCCGGCTCCCCGAAGGCCGCCCGTTACGGTCCCGCCGCCTTCCACGCCGTACTCAGCGCCGCGCTGGCCCGTACCGGCGTCCTGGTCCGCGACCCGGCCCGGCTGCGCCAGCTGGAGCTGGCCGGCACGGTCGTCCTGCACCCCGGCGCGCTGTGCACCGAGGAGGGCGAGGCCGACCCGTGGACCGAACCGGTGCTCGACGCGGCCCGCCGGGCCGGTCTGCGGGTGGTGGTCGTGGACGACCCCGCGCTGGAGGACTTCACCGGACTCGCGGACCAGGTCGTCGACGCCCGCCGTCCACTGGACGACGTCGTGTACGAGGCGCGCGGCGACGGGGGTGCCGTGCTGGTGGTCGCCCGGGTCCGCGAGGCGGGCCGGCGCGACGTCCTGGCCGCGCTGCGCGCCGCCGACATCGCGGTCGCCATGACGGACCGGGACGGAGCCGTGGTGTGGGGCGCGGACATCCTGGCGTTGCACGGCCTGCCGGACGTGTGGCGGGTGCTGACCGCGATCCCGGCCGCCCGCGCGGTCGGTCATCGCGCCCAGACGCTGGCCCGTTCCGGTGCCGCGCTGTCCGGGCTGCTCGTGGCCGTCGGCGAGTCCGGCGGCGGACGCGGACGCCGTTCCCTCCTGCCGGGACTCCGGCACGCGCCCGTCGACGCGGGCGCCGCGGCGGCCCTGTTCTCCGGGGCACGCGCCGCGCTCGCCGTGGCGGCGGCCGGCGCCCCGCACCCGCGCCCCCGCGTGCACTGGCACGAGCTGGACCCCGACCAGGCCCGCGAACGGCTGGCCCACGAACCGGCAGCCGAGCCGGGCCCCTTCGAGGAGCTGACCACCCGGGTGCGCAAGGCGGCCCGACGCGTCACCGGGCACCCGGCCGCCGCCCCCGCCCGCTGGTCCTACCGGCTCGGCCGCGCCGTCCGCGGCGAACTCCAGGACCCGCTCACCCCGGTGCTGGCGGTCGGCTCGGCGGCGTCGGCGATCCTCGGCTCCGTCGCGGACGCGCTGCTCGTCCTAGGCGCCCTCGATCTGAACGCCCTGGTCGGCGGCATCCAGCGGCTGCGCGCCGAGCGGGCGCTCTCCGGACTGGTCGCGGACCAGAAACAGAAGGCACGGCTCGTGCCGCCGGAGAGCGAGGCCCCGGCGGGCGGCACCCGCACCGTGGAGGCGGGCCGGCTCCGGCCCGGCGACGTCATCCAGCTCAAGGCGGACGACGTGGTTCCCGCCGACGCGCGGCTGCTGTGGCAGGACGGCCTGGAGGTGGACGAGTCGGCCCTGACCGGCGAATCACTGCCGGTGGAGAAGCAGACGGACCCCACCCCGCACGCCCCCGTCGCCGACCGCAGCTGCATGGTCTTCGAGGGGACGACCGTGGCCGCGGGACAGGCCCGGGCCATCGTCGTCGACACCGGTGAACGCACCGAGGCCGCCCGCGCCGTCCACCTCGCGTCCCGTACGCCCCCGGCCGCGGGCGTACAGGCCAGGCTCCAGGAACTGACCCGCAAGGCACTGCCGCTGACCCTGGCGGGCGGCGCCGCGGTGACCGGCCTGGCACTGCTGCGCGGCACCCCGATCCGTGAGGCGGTCAGCGGCGGGGTCGCGGTGGCCGTGGCGGCCGTACCCGAAGGGCTGCCCCTGGTGGCGACCGTCGCTCAGCTCGCGGCCGCCCGGCGGTTGAGCCGCGGCGGTGTACTGGTCCGCACCCCGCGCACGCTGGAGGCGCTGGGCCGCATGGACACCATCTGCTTCGACAAGACCGGCACGCTCACCGAGAACCGGCTGCGTCTGGTGCGGACCTGCGACGCCGACGGCACGATCCACGGCGTGGACGACGCCGGCTCGCGGGGCACCGTACGGGCCGCCGCGCGGGCCTGCCCCCAGCTGATCAGCGGCTCCGGCCGGCCGGTGCACGCCACCGACGAGGCCGTCCTCGCCGCGGCGGGCCCTGACCCGGACTGGACCCAGCTCGCCGACCTGCCGTTCGAGGCCGCGCGCGGTTACGCCGCCGCCGTGGGCCGCAGCGGCGACGGGCCCCCCGTGCTCGTGGTCAAGGGCGCCCCGGAGACCGTGCTGCCCGCCTGCGCCGGCCTTCCCGAGCACGCCGCCGACTCCGCGCACGCGCTGGCCGGGAGCGGCCTACGGGTCCTGGCGGTGGCTGAACGGCGGCTCGGCGCGGACGAGCAGGAGTCGGACGCCCTCGAACGGGAGCTGGAAGGGCTGAGATTCACAGGTCTGCTGGCGCTCTCCGACGTTCCGCGCGAGACCTCCACGGCGCTGGTGAGCGGCCTCAACGGGGCCGGTGTACGACCCGTCATGCTCACCGGCGACCATCCGCAGACCGCGCGGTCCATCGCCGCCGACCTGGGCTGGCCCGAGGACACCGTGGTGGTCACCGGGGACGAACTGGCCGCGGCGGACCGTGCGGCCCGGGCCCGGATGCTGCGCGACGCCGGCGTGGTGGCCCGGGTGGCGCCCGAGCAGAAACTCCAGGTCGTGGAGGCGCTGCGGGACGCGGGCCGGGTGGTGGGCATGGTCGGCGACGGCGCCAACGACGCCGCGGCCATCCGCGCCGCCGACATCGGCGTCGGCATCAACGCGCGGGGCTCGGCCGCCGCGCGCAACGCCGCGGACATCGTGCTGACCGACGACGATCTGACGGTGCTGATCGACGCGGTCGGCGAGGGCCGCGCCCTGTGGCACAGCGTGGCCGACGCCATCGCCATCCTGATCGGCGGCAACGCCGGCGAGGTCGGGTTCGGCATCATCGGCACGCTGCTGTCCGGGCGGGCGCCGCTGTCCACCCGGCAGATGCTCATGGTGAACCTGTTCACCGACCTGTTCCCGTCGATGGCGGTCGCGGTGACGGAGAAGGAGGGCGAGGCGGACCTGGGCCACGTGGAGGAGGCGGCCGGTGTGCTGGGCGAGCCCCTGCTGCGGCAGATCCGGCACCGGGCCCTGACGACCTGCCTCGGCGCGGTCACCGCCTGGCTGATCGGCCGCTTCACCCCTGGCACCGCCCGCCGCTCCAGCACCATGGCGCTGTGCGGGGTCGTCGGCACCCAGCTCGTGCAGACCCTCCTCGACCGGCGCGACAGCCGCCTGGTGCAGGTCACCTCGCTGGGTTCGGCGCTGGCGCTCGTCGCCGTGGTCCAGACCCCGGGTGTCAGCCGCCTGGTCGGCTGCACCCCGCTCGGCCCGGTCGCCTGGGCCGGCGTCGTGGCCGCGATAGCGCTGGCGCTGGCAGGCCAGCGCACCCTGCCCCGCCTGGAGGAGACGATCGGCCGCCTGCTCCCGACCTGACGGATCGCATCCCGACCGCACCCTCCCGACCGACGGGACGGACGAACGACGTACCCGACCGTACCGACCACGGCCCGACCGCCTGGAGCACGCCTGGATCGCGCGGTCCACGTCCCGATCGCACGGACCGTGCCCCCACCGGCTCCCGACCGGACGGCACCGGGCCCGACGGCGACGGGCGCCGGTCACCGCCCGCGGGGCCGCACGGGCCCGCCGGGACCCATGGGGTCCCCAGGGACCCGTCGGACGGCCGGATCGGGCCCGGGCCGGGGACCGCGCCCGGCCCGGGCCGGGCTCGCCCTGGCTGTCGGCCGGTACGGGGCGGCCGGGGTCAGACCGAGCGGTGATACGGGTCCGGCACCCGGACCTCGCCGCCCAGCTCGCGTGCCGTCCGCCGGGCCCAGGACGGGTCGCGCAGCAGCTCCCGGCCGAGCATGACCGCGTCGGCCTCACCGTTCGCCACGATCTTCTGGGCCTGCCCGGCCTCGGTGATCAGGCCCACGGCGCTGACCGGCAGCCGGGACTCGGCCTTCACCCGGGCGGCGAACGGGACCTGGTAGCCCGGCCCGGTCGGGATGCTGACGCCGGCGGCGTTGCCCCCGGTGGAGACGTCCAGCAGGTCGATGCCGTGGGCGTGCAGGTCGTGGGCGAAGCGGACGGTGTCCTCGACGGTCCAGCCGCCGTCCTGGAGCCAGTCGGTCGCGGAGATCCGGAAGAACACCGGCTTGTCGTCGGGCCAGACCTCGCGTACGGCGTCCACGACCTCCAGGGCGAACCGGGTGCGGTTCTCGTAGGAGCCGCCGTAGGCGTCGGTGCGGTGGTTGGAGTGCGGGGACAGGAACTGGTTGATCAGATAGCCGTGGGCGCCGTGGACCTCGACGACCTCGAAGCCCGCGGCGTGCGCCCGCCGCGTGGCGGCTGCGAACTGCCCGACGATCTCGCCGATCTGCTCGACCGCCAGCTCGGTGGGGACCGGGTGGCGCTCGTCGAACGGCACCGCGCTCGGGCCCAGCGGCTGCCAGCCGTGGGCCTCCGGACCGATCGGCGCGCCGCCCTTCCACGTCCGCTCGGTGGAGGCCTTGCGGCCGGCGTGCGCGAGCTGGACCCCCGGCACGGTGCCCTGTGCGACGAGGAAACGGGTGATCCGCCGGAAGGCCTCCACCTGGGTGTCGTTCCACAGGCCGAGGTCGTACGGGGAGATCCGGCCCTCGGGCGAGACCGCGGTGGCCTCGGTCACGATCAGGCCGGTGCCGCCGGTGGCCCGTGCTCCGTAGTGCGCCAAGTGCCAGTCGTTCGGGGCGCCGGTGAGGGGGCCCTCCGACTCGGCCGAGTACTGGCACATGGGGGTCATCCACACCCGGTTCGGGATGGTCGTCTCGCGCAGGGTGAGGGGCTGGAAGAGCGTGCTCACGACGGACTCCGTTCGTCAGGGGACCGCTGGTCGACTCGTACGATAGTCCTCGTACTACGATGGATGTCAAACTACGACGGTTCTCGTACAGTTGTGGCAGCCAACGCACTCCGCGACGAAGGGCAGCCGCCGTGACCGACACCGCCGCCACCGGCCGCGACCTGCCGCACCCGGAGCGGGAGGACATCCGGCTGGAGTCCGTGCTGCACGCGCTGTCCGACCCGATGCGGCTACAGATCGTGCGGGAACTGGCGGACCAGGAGGCAGAGTTGACCTGCTCGCAGTTCGACCTGCCGGTGACCAAGTCCACCACCACGCACCACTTCCGGGTGCTCCGGGAGAGCGGGGTCGTCCGGCAGGTCTACCGGGGCACCGCCAAGATGAACGCCCTGCGCCGGGACGACCTGGACGGCCTCTTCCCGGGGCTGCTCGACAGCCTTCTGTCCGCCGCCGACCGGCAGTCCCTCCGCCTCGGCGTGGACGCCTGAACCCGGCCCGCTTCCCCGGGCGACGGGTTCACGCGGCCCCCGCCGCCCCGAGCAGCGCCGCCCAGTCGGACAGCTTGACCACGCTGCGCCCCAGCCGCGCCCCGAGCTCGGCCTCGGCCCGCTCGATCGCCAGCCACCCCGTCCAGGGCACCGGCTCGATCCCGGCCGCCCGCAGCCCCTCGACCGGATCCGGTCCGTCCGCACGGCCGAGCGCGGGGGCGTCCGCGAGCAGGGAGGTCACCGTCTCCTTGGCGCAGGGCCGGTTGGTGCCGATGACACCCGTCGGGCCGCGCTTGATCCACCCGGCGACGTACTCGCCGGGAGAGCGCGTGCCGTTCCGCAGGACGCGGCCCTCCTCGTGCGGGACCGTGCCGCCGGCCGGGTCGAACGGCAGCCCGTCCGGAGGTACGCCGCGATAGCCCACCGAGCGCAGCACCAACTGCGCGGGCACCTCCTCGTACCGGCCCGTGCCCGTCACGCCGCCCCGGCCGTCCGGCGCCGTGCGTTCGAAGCGGACGGCGCCCACAGCGCCGCCCTCCGCGAGCAGTTCCACCGGGCGCAGGAAGAACCGGAGCCGGATGCGCCGGACGGCCGTCGCGGCGGGCCGTGCGGCCCAGTCCCGCAGCACCTCCACATTGCGGCGCTGAACCGCCGGCAGGCTGCCGGGGTCGGCCGGATCGAGCGCCAGCTCGTCCTTCTCCACGGTCACCTCGGTGCCCGGGAGCCCGCCCAGCTCGCGCAGCTCCTTGGTGGTGAAACGGGCTTGTGCGGGCCCGCGCCGGCCGACCATGTGCACCTCACGGAGCCCGCTCGCCGTCAGAGTGTCCAGGGCCGCCTGCGGGATGTCGGTCGGACGCAGCTCGGTGGCGCCCCGGACCAGCATCCGGGTGACGTCCACCGCGACGTTGCCGACCCCGATGACCACCGCCGACCGCACCCCGCGCAGGAAACCCGCGTCCGCCGCGTCCGGATGGGCGCTGTACCAGGACACGAACTCGGTCGCCGACCAGCTGCCCGGCAGGTCCTCGCCGGGGATGCCCAGCCGGCGGTCGGCCGCGGCGCCCACGCAGTACACCACCGCGTGGTAGAGCTGCCGCAGCCGCTCCACGGGCAGGCCACCGGGGCCGCCCACCCGGACCCCGCCGAGGAACCGCACGCGCTCGTGCTCCAGAACCGTCCGCAGGCTGCTCTGCAGTGACTTGATCTTCTCGTGGTCGGGGGCGACGCCGTAGCGGACCAGGCCGTAGGGGCACGGCAGCCGGTCCAGGACGTCCACCCGGACCTCGGCGTCACGCTGGACCAGGTTCTGGGCGGTGTAGCACCCGCTCGGCCCGGAACCGACGACGGCGACTCGCAGCACAGCGGTACTCCTCGCCCGAAGGAGGGTGTGCGGACAGTTCCAGCATGGCACCGCCCGGCGCGGGACGGCAGGGGCCGGCGGGGTGACACGGACGCGGGCCCGTTCGTGTGCGCAGGGATGCCGATGTCCGGCTGCGCGGCGGGCCGGGGGCGGGGGGAGCGAGCGCGGGACCGCGGACGGGAGCCGGTCCCTCACGCGGCGCCGAGGGGGGACAACGGGCCCGGTCAGGGGCTGCTCGGACGTTCCTCCGTGGCGAAGAACCGGGACAGGTCCCGCTGCCGCGCCGCCGTGCCCGGGTCACGCTCCGGGGGCACCCCCAGTTCCCAGTCGAGCCCGTAACGCCGGAACAGCTCGCCGCGCAGCAGCGGAACCGGCATCGGGACCCCCGGCACCAGCGCCGCGTACACCGCGCCCATCAGCAGGGACCGCAGCACCGGGTAGCCGGCGGCGGCATCCTGCGAGCCGTACCGGGCGACGGTGTCGCTGAGCAGCTCCGACAGCCGGCGCTGCTCCGGGCACTGCACGAAGCCCTCGCCCTGGAGCAGGCCCGCCATGTGCTGCCGCATCAGCACGGGCCGGTCCCGGGCCAGGCCCAGAATCGCGTCGATGGCCCGGGCCAGCCGCTCCCGGCCGTCCTCGGTACGCGGCTCCCGCTCCAGTGCCTCCTCCAGGCTGCGGTGCATCAGCCGGTGCACGGCTGACTGCACCAACTGCCGCTTGCCGGGGAAGTAGTACGACACCAGTCCACGCGCGGAACCGGCCCGGTCCGCGATGGCGCCCAGCGTCGTGGCCTCGAAGCCGTGCTCGCCGACCAGTTCGACCGCGGCCTGGAGCAGCCGCTCCCGGGAACGCCGCCGCAATTCTTCATTGACCGAGGCGCTGCGCGGGGACATCCTGTAACTCCTGCGTTGACTGGCTGCCAGCCAACTATACTCAACGCAGCGGGCATCCCTGTGAGTTGGGGAGCTGCCCAGGCCGGCTGTCCGTCTGGGGCGACGCGGGGGATCGTCTCAGACGGACGGCACGCGGCTTCGGCCCGAAGCCCCGTCGGCGTCCGCGTCCCGTCACGAGGCCCTGCCGGGCCCGGGCGGCGGACCGGCCCACAGGATGCTCAACGTGCCAGATCAAGCACCCTGAGCAGTGCGTCGGGGCGCTGGGCCACCGGCAGGTGGTCCACGAAGTGCACGCGGCAGCCCAGTGCCGTTGCGCCGCCGTCCGCCACCCTGTTGTCGCCGACCATCAGCACCTGCCGCGGATCGGCGCCGAGCGCCTCGCAGGCGACCGAGAACAGCCTCGGGTCCGGCTTCTGCACCCCGTGCTCGTACGACAGCACGTACGCGTCGACATACGTGTCCAGTCCGTGCTCGCGGAACACCGGCCGCGGGTCCCAGCCGATGTTGCTGACGATGCCGACCCCGGTCCCGCGCTCGCGCAGGGTGCGCAGCACCTTCGCGGCGTCGGGGTACGGGGACCAGGCGGCGGGGGACATGTGCCGCTCGTACAGGGCGTCGTGCAGTTCCGGGTCGGGCAGCGGCACGCGCCGGGACAGGCCCGTGTAGGCGGCCCGGTGCAGCTCCGCGCTCCTGTCGCGGGCCGCCCAGACGTCCGCGAGGTCCGCCGGCACCTCCACCGGTGGCGCACCGCCCGGCAGCGCACCGGCCGCCTCCAGCGCCCGCGCGGTCCTCGCGAGTTGTGGGCCGGGCAGAACGCGGCCGGACTCGGCCAGTACCGCCCGCAGCCAGGACTCGGCGGGCTCGACGCGGAACAGCGTCCCGGAGAAGTCGAACAGCACGGCGCTCACGCCGGGACCCTACCCACGCCGGTCCGACGGTACCCCCGCCCGGCCGGTCCACGGCCGCTCGTACACCGCCACGGCCACGGCCACCAGCAGGGCCCCCAGCAGCCAACCGCCCAGCACGTCCGAGGGCCAGTGCACCCCCAGCCAGATCCGGGTCACGCCGACGCCCGCCACCGAGACCAGCGCCACCGCCACGGCTGTACGCCACAGGGCGAGGCCCGGGCCGTGCCGGTGCAGCAGCCACAGCAGCAGGCCGCAGACCACGGTGGCGGTCAGGGCGTGACCGGAGGGGAAGGCCGCGTAGTGCGCGGAGTCGACGGGATCCGGCCAGACCGGGCGGGGCCGGCCGACGGCGGCCTTCACCACCTGCTGCACGACCGCGGCCACGGCGCAGGCGGCCGCCAGCCACACGGCCGTCCACCAGGCCGCGCGCCGCCACACCAGCCACACCGCGACCGCCGCGCACACCAGGCGCATGGTCAGCGGATCCCACACCCAGTCCGTCAGCACCCGGAAGACACGCGTGACGCCGGGGTCGGAGACCGCCCAGCGGTGGGTGGTGCGGGAGACGTCACCGTCCACGCTGAGCAAGGGGTGCCAGTGAACGGCGACCAGGACCAGCAGTGCGAGGGAGCAGCCGCCGAGGGCGGCGGCCAGACGGACGGCCGTGCGGAGCGTCGCCGGCCGGCGGGGCGAAGGGGCGGGCGGGGGAGGTGGGGGAGCGGTGGGACGTGGGTGCATGACACGATCCTGGGCGACGGACGGGCCGTGGCCAAGCCGCCCCGGTGACGGGGCGGGGCGCGACGGGGCAGTACATCCGGCGCTCACATCGTCAGCAGCATCGCCACCATGCCGATGCCCATCGACAGCCGGCAGGCCCGGGCCAGTTCCGGGCGGTCGCCCCAGCGGGCCGGGCCGGCCGCGCCCGCCGTGCCGGTGGCGGGCACCAGCCGCGCGCCGGCGAGCAGCACATAACCGGCGAAGTACAGCAGGAGCGCGCCGGTCACCAGCGGCACGCCGCTGCCGCCGTGCGCGTGGTGGGCGGCGGCCGGGGCCCCGGCCATCGTCACCGCCATGTAGACCATCGCCGAGCTGCCCATCAGGTGGTGCAGGTGGCGGGGCCCGCCGCGCGCGGTCCACAGCGCGTGCAGCGCCGCCGCGCCGAACACGGCGGCGTACACCGGCCAGGCCCACCTCGGCGGCGTGAACACCGCGGCCGGTACGGCCATCACGGCCATGCCGAAGCCCATCAGCGCCTCGCCGCCGGCGGCCCGGCGCTGCTCCTCGACACCGCTGCGCAGCCGCAGCAGACAGTACGACCCGCTCGCCCCGCAGAGCGCGACAAGCAGCCAGGCTGCCGACACCGGTCCGTGCAACGCGCACCTCCCCGCCCGACGGTCGGTCGAGGGATGCGATGCCCACGGCGGACGGAGCGCACGCGAGCGCAAGGGTGTACACGGGGAGCATGCGGGGGAGCACGCGCGGTGATCGCGAGCCCGGCCGGCCGCCGCCGACCTATACGCTTTACAGGTAAAACACATGCTAAGTTAGTGGGATGAGCAGTGCGACCCCCCACCGTCTTCCCCTCGCCGGAGTGCTCCGCCTCGGGCGGCCCTCCGACATCTGGTTCAAGCCCGCACTGAGCGTGGCCGTCGCGGTCACCCCGCCCAATCTGACGCTGCTGGCGCTCGGCCGCCTCGACCTGGCGATGTACACCATGGCCGGATCGCTGTGCGCGCTCTACGGCCACAACCGCCCCTACGCCGCCCGGGCCCGTCTCCTGGCCTGGGTGGTACTCGGCATGGTCGGCGGCCTGGCCGTCGCCCTGCTCGCCGCCGCGTTCACACCGCACGCCGCCGTCCTGGTGGCCGTCGGCGCCGTCCTCGCGGCGGTGCAGAAGGCCGTCTGCGACGCCACCCGTGTCGGACCGCCCGGCAACGTGGTGCTGACCTTCATCAGCTCCGCCTCGCTGTTCGCGCCGCAGACCCCCGGCGAGCTCCCCGGACACCTCGGGCTGGCCCTCGCCGCGGGCGCCTGGGCCTGGCTCGTCGGCATGGCGCCCGGGCTGCTGCGCCCGCACGGTCCCGAGCGCCGCGCCACCGCCCAGGCCCTGCGGGCCGCCGCCGCGTACGCGGACACCCGGGGCACCGGCGACGGACACGCCCGGACCCGCGCCGCCGGCGCCGCCGCCATCCACGCCGCCTGGCAGTCGCTGCTCGCCGCCGGTGCCCGCCCCGACCGCACCCGGCGCGCCCTCGAACAGCTCCTCGTCCGCGCCGAGGTCGCCCTCGCCGCACCCGCCGACGCCGACCCCGCCCGGCTGCGCGCCTGGGCCCGTGACCTGCGCGGCACCGGCCGTGTCCCCCGCGTCACGGCAGCGCGCGAGCACACCGACGAGCTGCTCGGCGTGGCCGTCGAACAGGCCTGTCCGCGCCCGTCGCTCCGGCATCGCCTCGCTCCCCTCGCGCCGCTCGCCGCCCGCACCGCGACCGGCTGCGCCCTCGCCGGCTACACCTCCCTCGCTCTCGGTGTCGGCCGCCCGTACTGGGCGCTGGTCACCGCGGCCTCCCTGTACCAGGCCAACGTCACCCTCACCTGGAGCCGGGGCGTCCAGCGCGTCGTCGGCAACCTCGTCGGCGTCCTCGTCTTCGCCGGTCTCGCCCCGCTCGCCCATCTGCACCCGGCCGCCCTGGTGCTGTGCGCCCTCGCGCTGAACTGTGCCGCGGAGGCGCTGATCGGCCGCAACTACTGGCTGGGCACCGTCTGCGTCACCCCGATGGCCCTCCTCGTCACCGAGTTCGCCCACGTCCAGGACTCCACCGAGCTGATCACCGAGCGGGTCGCGGACACCCTGGTCGGCGCGCTGGCCGGTTTCGTCGCCGCCGTCGTCGTCACCAACCGGCGCGCCGGCGACCGCCTGGAACAGGCGCTGACCGCGGCGGAACGCGCCCGCGAGAACGCCGCCCGGCTGCTCGCCGCACCGCAGTCGGCGCCGCACGCCCTGGAGTCCGCCCGCCGCGGCCTGGCCGCCGCCCTGGTCGACCTGCGCGCCACGGCCGACGCCGCGGCCGGCGAGTGGTGGCAGCGGGCCCTGCCCGAGGACCGGGTCGTGCTCACCGAGCAGGCCGGACACCGTACGCTCGCGGCGACGGTACGGCGTCAGGGGCTCGTACCGCGGCACCGGGACCAGGACCCGGGCAGGACGACGGAGGACATACGGCCATGACGGCGACGAACGGCGCGGCGGCGCCCGCGAGCGACGCGACCGGAGCCCGGGCCGGGGCCGGTACCGGCCCCGGCACCGCGCGGAAAGACACCGTCGCCGCCGTCGTCCGCCAGTGGCAGGCCGTCCACCCCGAGCTGGACACCGGGCCCATGGAGGTCATCGGCCGGATCAACCGGTGCGCCGCCCTGCTCCAGCAGGCCGAGGACGCACCGCTGCGCCGGGCCGGGCTGAGCCGTCCCGAGTTCGACCTGCTGGGCGCGCTGCGCCGCACCGGGCACGAGCTGACCCCGGGGGAGCTGGCCCGGGAGACCTTCTCCTCCGGGGCCGCCGTCACCAAGCGGCTCAAGCAGCTGACCGGGCGAGGCCTGGTGGAGCGGCGCGGTGACACCCGGGACCGCCGCGTCGCCCACGTCCGCCTCACCGACGCGGGCCGCGACCTGGTCGACGGCATCCTCCCTGAGCAACTCGCCTACGAGACGGCCGTCCTGTCCGTTCTCGACCCGGAGGGCCAGGACGGACTCTCCGGCCTGCTCGCCGAGCTGCTCAGCCGCCTGGAGGGCCGGATGAACGCGCTACGCACGTAGCGCACCACCGGGACGGGAAGGCCGGGAGCCTCCGACCCATGACAGCGGCCCCGGGCTCCGGCGGAACCCGCCTCCGGTCCGGGGCTCCGGCCTCCGGTCCCCGACCAGCTCCCGGCCGGGCCCCGGCCTCGGGCCTCTGGTCCCGGCCCTCGCATCCGGGCCTCGCCCGCCGTCCCCCCTGCATCCGGGCCTCGCCCGCCGTCCCCCCTGCACTCGGGCTCCGGCCCTCGGCCGCCGGTCTTCAACCCCGGCGCCGGCCCCACCGGCACCAGCCCTCCGCCCCCTAGGACGAGTCAGTCCGATGTGATCAGTGGTCGTAGGCGATGAGGGAGCGTGTGACCGGCTGGCCGGTCTTGTGGTTGTGCCAGATCGCGGCGGCCATCGCGAGGACGCGCTGGGCGACGCGGACTGCGACGCCTTCGAAGGTCCGGCCGCCGTGCTGTTCCAGGTCGAGTTGGCCCTTGAGGGTGTCGTTGACCGACTCGATCAACTGTCGCACTGATTTCAGGAGGCTCTCGCCCTTGCGTTTGTTCTCGCGCTTGAACGACGGCCGCAACAACTCGACACCCCGCAAGGCCTGATCGGCCTCGAACTCCGTGGAGGCGAAACCCTTGCCGGAGATCACCAGCAGCCCCGGCCGGTCCGTGACCGTCTCCGGTTCGCGGTCGAGCATCGCGGTCAGTACCTCGCGTTCGTCGATCTTCGGGTTGGCAAGAGCCCACAAGATGGGCATCCCGGTCGGGGTGCATACCAGGAACAGGCGCAGGCCCCAGAAGAACCGGCTGTGGCTGGCGCAGTACCCGTACCCGGCCCAGCCGGCCATGTCCGACCGCTTCACGGTCGGACGCGAGCGACCGCATTCCACCGGCGTGGAGTCGACGATCCAATGGTTGTCGAACCAGAAGTCCGTGTCGGCGGCCAAGAGCCGTATGGTCTTCTTGACCAGCGGCAACGCGGCCCTCAGCCGCTTGTTCCAGCCAGGCTGCTTGGGCACGTACGGGAACATCTCACCCAAGCGGGAGTCTACGAAGCGCAGCCACCGCGACTCCGAAGTGAAGCCCAGCAGCGCCTGCGCGACGGCGAGGCGGACGAGCTCGGAGTGCGCCAGCTGCGGCGGTCGGCCCAGCCATCGGGTGCCTCCGATCTCGTCGTTGATCTTCACGTACAGTGCGGTCAGCAGGGCGTCCAGGTTGCTCGTCACACAACGATCTTGGATGCCCTGTCTGCGTTCCCGGACACCATCAGCATTCGCATGTCAACGAGAGCTGCACCGCCCGTTCGGTCGGCGACCGTTCCAGCATTCGTGACAGGGTGAACGAATGGCGACGAACCGCGGGCACTCACCCGATCTCCACCCCACCGGATTCAAACCGTGGTCGGACACCACCCCGGCCCACAGAGATCTCCTCGCGGCGAAAGCGCTCGTCTACGACCCCTGCGGGTTCACCTGCTCGCAGCCGGCCCCAGAAACCGAGAGTGCCGCATACGCCGCCCACGCCTTCACCATTGACGGACTCGCCATCCGATTCCGCGCAGCCAGGACGACCCCGACCAAGGTCGGACAGTTCGTCACCGTATGGAAGAGGTCCCCGGGCGGGCCCATCCAGCCTTTCGACGCCACCGACCCCGTCGACCTCTTCGTCGTCAGCACCCGCGACCATCATCACTTCGGTCAGTTCATCTTTCCTATGGACGCGCTCTGCCAACACGGTGTCGCATCAGTAGACGGCTCCGGTGGGAAACGAGCCTTCCGCGTCTACCCGCCCTGGGTGACCACCACCAACCGCCAAGCCGGCACTGCGCAGGCGTGGCAACTGGACTACTTCCTACGCCTGCCCCAGGACCGACCCATCGATTCCGCCCGCGCCCAAGAGCTGTACCACCCATAGGACGCACGCCCGGCCGGGGTGACACGATCGCCTACGACCTCTGATCATTCGGAATGACTCGTCTAGAAGTCTGCTGAAGACTTGCTGGTGGAGGGGCTGTCCCGGTTGGGGGCGGCCCCTGGTTGCGTGGGTGATGGTCCAGGTGGGCCTGTGTGGGTGAGGCCATGGTTGATCAGCCGGCGGAAGGCTGAGGGCGGCGGCGCGGTTGTGGAGCCAGGTGTGGACTCCGGCCTTGTGGCGGGTGGCGAGTTTGTCGAAGCGGGTGGCGATCGCGCGAAACTGCTTGAGACGGTTGAAGCAGCGTTCGGCCACGTTGCGGGCCTTGTAGGGCTCGCAGTCGAAGGCTGGCGGTCTGCCGCCGGCCTTCCCTCGCCGGTTCTCGGCGTCGCCCGTGCCCACACGACAGCCGTTCTCGCCCTGCCGTGGCTCGGTGGGTCTTCGCTGCGTCAGCTTGCCGTGTTGCGGTGCCGTACGAAGATCGCTGCGGGGATGGCGATGACGAGCAGGGTGATGCCGCCGATGAGCAGGCCGAGGTGGACGGCGTCGGTGAGGGCGCGTGCGGCGGCGTCGGCGACGGTGTGGGCGAGAGCGGCGGGCAGTTCGCCGGTTCCGTCGCCGTGGACGGCGCCGGCGGTGATGCGGGCGGCGTCCGGGGCCGGTATGCCCGCGGTGATCAGGCGGTCTTCGAGGTAGTGGGGGAAGCGGGTGGTGACGATGGTGCCGAGGATGCTGGGGCCGAGGACGGAGCCGATCTGGCGGAACATGTTGACCGTGGCGCTGGCCATGCCGGCCTGGAGTCGCGGCACGCTGTTGACCGCGGCGGCGGTCGAGGGTGCGGTCAGGAGTGCGGATCCGATGCCTGCGACGAGCAGGCCGGGCCACAGGGTGTCGTAGCCGGTGAAGGGGCCGATGGCCAGCAGGGCGAGGGCTCCGGCGCCCAGGACGACGAGCCCGGCGGTCAGCATGAGGGTGAAGCCGGCCTTCTGGACGAGGCGTCCGGCCAGTGCGCTGACGGCGATGTAGGTGGCGAACATGGCCAGGAGCCGGACGCCCGTGGCCAGTGCGGACAGTTGCTGGACGCGTTCCATGTACAGGACGGCGAGCAGCGAAGTGCCGACGAAGCCGAACATGGAAGCCGCGGCGACGCCCATCACCGCGGTGTAGGACGGGTTGCGGAACAGGCGCAGGTCGAGCATGGGGTCGTGGTGGCGTGCTTCGGCGGTCAGGAAGAGGGCGAGGGAGACGGCGAAGACGGCGTACATGGTGAGGATGCGGCCGGAGGTGTAGCCGGAGGAGCCGCCCTCGATGATCGCGTATGTCGCTGAGGCGATGGCGATGGTGCCCAGGAGGACTCCGGGAAGGTCCGGCCGCCGGGTGGGGTGCCTGGACTCGGTCACGAGGAACGGGGTGAGGATCACTGTGAGCGCGCCGATGGCGACGTCGATCAGGTACACCGAGTGCCAGGTGAAGTGGTTCAGGAGCAGGCCGGCGCCGAGCGGGCCGACGGCGAGTCCGAGGCCGGAGCAGCTGGCCCAGGCGCCGATGGCCTTGGTCCGCTGGTGCGGGTCGGTGAATGAGTGGCTGACGATCGACAGGCTGGCGGGCAGGACGGCCGCGCCGCC
The DNA here is from genome assembly GCF_043195475.1 of Streptomyces sp. Y20. Taxonomy (NCBI): domain Bacteria; kingdom Bacillati; phylum Actinomycetota; class Actinomycetes; order Kitasatosporales; family Streptomycetaceae; genus Streptomyces; species Streptomyces sp. Y20. The sequence continues at coordinate 688,089 of NZ_JBIDDP010000001.1, read as the reverse complement.
GAGGCCCATGACCGCCTGTGCGGTGATCAGCAGCCATGTGCTGTCGGCGGTGCAGGCGAGCACGCTGCCGGCGGTGAAGACGGCCGCGCCTGCGAGGAAGACCGCGCGGCGTCCGATCAGGTCGGCGAGGGTGCCGGCGGACATCACCAGGCTGGCGACGACGAGGGAGTAGGCGCTGGTCACCCAGACCAGCGTGCTGGCCGGGGGGTGCAGGTCCTGCTGAATGGCGCCGAGCGCGCCGATGGTGGAGGAGACGTTGACGAACGCCATCATCACGCCGAGGCACACGGTGAGCACGCCGCGCCAGGGACGGGCGGGTGTTGCGCCGTGCCCGGCTGGAGGGGCGGCGGGTGCCGGGGCGGCTTGGGCGGGCGGGCGTGCGGCGTCTGCCGCGTACGGCTGACTGCTGTTTTGCATAGTCAGGAAGGTAGCAGTCTGACTACTGAAAAGACTAGCCAGGTTAGGATGGGGGCATGGAACGCGTTGACCGGCAGAGCGAAGAGGCAGTGTTCACGCGCGCGGGCGAGTTCGCCGACCGGGACGCCTTCACGGCGACCGGCTGGTGCGCCATGGAGCGCTCGCTGGAAGTGGTCGGCACCCGTTCGGCGATGATGCTGGTCAGGGAGGCGTTCTACGGAGGGCGCCGGTTCGACGACCTGGTGCGGCGCACCGGTCTCGCCGAGACTGTCGCCTCCAAGCGGCTGCGGCAGCTGGTGGCCGACGGGCTGATGGAGCGCAGCCCCTACCGGGAGCCGGGCGCGCGCACCCGGTACGAGTACGTGCTGACGGCCCGGGGCCGGGACCTGTTCCCGCTCTTCGTGGCCCTGATGCGGTGGGGGCGGACCGTGGGGGACGGGGTGCGCGGCGGGGTGGAACTCACCCACGCCGGCTGCGGTGCCCCGCTGGTGCCCGCGGTGCGGTGCGAGGCCGGGCACGACGTGCCCATCGGTGAGACCGAGGCGCGCCTCGCCCCTCGGCACTGACGCGTGACGCGCCCGCCGTCAGGCGAGGGGGACGGCCCCGATGGAGGGGGCGGCCCCCTCACCCAGGCGGTCGCGGGCGGCTGCCAGGAAAGCGCGGGAGAGGTCCTCGTCGTCGCTGGCGCGTGACAACAGGACGGTACCGACGAGGAGGGCGAGGTCGGCAAGCGCGGCATCGGTGTCGCCGCCGCCTCCGGGCCCGTCCATCTCCCTGCGCCGGTCGGCGAGTTGGCGCAGGACGGCGGTGAACACCGTGCGCAGCGGGGTTCCGGGTTCGGCGTGGGCCGCGTCGGTGGCCACGGCGGCGGCGGGACAGCCGTCGGCGGGATGGTCGCGGTGGAGTTCGGACCGATCGACCTGGTGGCCCCGGAGAGCCCTGACAACGTCATCGCGACGATCTGCAAGCTTCCGATCAAGGTGGGGGCCTGTGGGCACCACGGCGAACGGGGGACAGTGATCCGCAAGAAAACGGCCTAGATCCCCGGCCGGTAGCGCAGTGGGTGGTCGGACGGGATCTCCACCAGGACGATCGGGGTGCCGTCCGGATCGGTGATCCACATCTCGACCAGGCCCCACGCCTCCCGCACCGGTGGTCGTACGATCTCCACGCCCCGCGCCCGCAGTTCCTCGCACGCGGCCGTCACGTCCTCGACCTGCAACCACAGCCGCACCGCGGGCGACGGCGGGGCATCGGAGCGTCCCGACAGCTCCAGGAAGCCGCCGCCGAGGAAGTAGACCGTCCCGCGTTCGGGGCCGGTACCGAACTCCCGGTAGACGGACAGCCCGAGCCGCTCGCCGTAGAAGTCGCGCGAGCGTTCGGGGTCGGTGGGCTGGAGAAGTGTCCGGCTGCTGAGTACATGCACCATGCACGGGAGGTTAGTGGCAGGGTTACCCTCATGCCTGGCTCAGCCACGCCCGAGATCGGAGACCGCCGCCCCATGGACACCCCCGCCACCGCACTCACCTTCCGTGACGCCACCGACGCCGATGTGGACGCCCTGGTCACGCTGATCGAGTCGGCGTACCGAGGAGACAGCAGCCGGACCGGGTGGACCACCGAGGCGGACATCCTGGAGGGGCAGCGGACCGACCCCGAGGGCGTGCTGGAGGTGATCAAGGCCCCCGAGAGCCGGTTGCTGGTCGTCGAGCAGGACGGCCGTGTCGTCGCCTGCTGCCAGCTGGAACACCGCGGCGGCCACGCCTACTTCGGGATGTTCGCGGTCAGCCCGGCCCACCAGGGCTCGGGCCTCGGCAGGACCGTCATGGCGGAGGCGGAACGGCTGGCCCGCGAGACCTGGGCCGTCACCGAGATGCGGATGACGGTGATCTCCGTCCGCGACGACCTCATCGCCTGGTACGAGCGCCGCGGCTACCGCCGTACGGGACAGACCGAGCCGTTCCCGTACGGCGACGAGCGCTACGGCATCCCGCAGCGCGACGACCTGGAGTTCGAGGTGCTGGTCAAGCCGCTGGTGTGACGCCCCCGCGGGAAGACCGCCGCCGGGTCACGCGGTGAAGCGGCCCGTGCGCTTGATGTCCGGGTAGTCGGTGGTAGCGCCGTCCAGCTCCAGGGCGCGGACCAGCCGCAGCTGGGGCTGGGAGTTGACCACCCAGCCGATGATCCGCAGCCCGCAGGCGCGCGCGTGCTCGACGGTCTCCAGGGTGAGCCGCCGGATGTTCAGGCACACGGTCGCGGCCCCCACGGCGACGGCGCGGTCCACCACGTCGGGGCCGTAGCGGCTCGCGACCAGAGCGGTCCGCACCCCGGGCACCAGCCGCGCGATCTCGGCGACGGCCTCGTCGTGGAAGGAGGACACCTCCACCCGCGCGGTCAGATCCCGGGCGCGCATCACCTCGGCCAGCGCCCGGGCCGCGGTCACGTCCTTGATCTCGGCCTGCAACGGTGTGTGCACCGCGTCGAGGACCTCTTCGAACACGGGCACCCGCTCCCCGCGGCCCGCGTCGAGGGCGCGCAGTTCCGGCAGGGTCTTCTCGCCGATCGGCCCGGAGCCGTCCGTCGTACGGTCCACGTCCGCGTCGTGCATGACGACCAGGGCGCCGTCCTTGCTGAGGTGCAGATCGAGTTCGATCAGGTCGAGGCCGGCCTGCTGGGCGGCGACGAAGGAACGGAGGGTGTTCTCGGGCTCGACGCCCATGACCCCGCGGTGACCGATGGTAAGGAAGTTCAAAGTTCAACTCGCTTCCGTCGACGGCGGCTCGGCGACGCGCGGACCCGGCGGCCCCCGTACGGACGTCGTCGTCCACGCGGCAGGCTCGCAGCCTAATGGCCGGGCCGCACGATGGACCCGCATGCGCGCGGGGCACGGGAGCATCGACGGCGCACCGTACGGCCGGTGGCCGCTCGGGCCGTCACCCTCCCGTGGGCGGGTCCCCGCTTTCGTTGACCGAGCCTGCCGGCCGGATCGCGGCGGTGCCGAGACCCCGCCGTCTCAGCCGAAGTGAGCGTCGTCACGGTTTGTGGCAGGAAGAATGTCGGTCACCACGGGGTCCGACAGAATAATTTCCCGGCTAGCCACTTGCTGAGAGAAACCGGCTATGCATACGGTGTCCCCGACGCGAGGTTCTCCTGTGGAGGATGGGACATGACGGAAATTCTTGTGCAGGCCGGTGCGGAGGAGCAGGTACCTTCGCTGATCAGGGTGGTTGAGCACCCGGCCTGGCCCGTGCTCAAGAATGCCGTGGAGCAGATCCGGCCATGGCAGTCGACGGACGGATCCATAGACCTCGGCGCCGAGGGTGCCCCGCGGCGCGACGACGTCGTGGCGGCCGTCGAGCGTGTCGTCGCCGCGGTCGAGCAGCTCTCCCCGCTGCTCCCGCACGACACCGCCTATCACCAGGCCCTCGTGACGGACCTGCGCCGCTGGGCCGAGGGCGGCTTCGGGGTGCCGGACTTCCTGGACTCCCTGCTGGCCTTCAACCCCGCCGCGAACCGTGCGGACGGCCTCCAGCACCTGGTCGTCTTCCCGATGTACACGCAGAACGGCAACCCGGACCGCAACCTGGAGGCGGTCGTGCTGCGCATGGTCTGGCCCGAGTGGCTGGCCGAGCTGGAGCGCACCCGCTACGACAACCCGCTTTTCTGCGGCATCACGTTCGAGGACTTCACCTCGGGCTACGACACCAACTCCGCCGTGCTCTTCCCGGAGACCATCGCCGTCCGCGAGGCGCCGGAACGTTTCTCCTGGGGTGGCATCTTCTGCGACCGCGAGGCCGCCCGCTTCCGCCGGGTCACCGAGGCCGCCGTCGACATCCTCGGCCTCGACCTGCCCGAGGACATCGCCGCGATGGTCCACGACCAGAAGCGCTGCGAGGAGGCCTTCGTCCTGTGGGACATGGTCCACGACCGCACCCACAGCCACGGCGACCTGCCGTTCGACCCGTTCATGATCAAGCAGCGCCAGCCGTTCTGGATGTACGGCCTGGAGGAGCTGCGCTGCGACCTCACCGCCTTCAAGGAGGCCGTGAAGCTCCAGGCGGACGGCGTCCCGCAGGCCCGTGACGTGCAGTACGCGGTGCTCTTCGACCGCATGTTCCGCTTCCCGGTCACCGGCGACCGCGTCCGCAACTACGACGGCCTCGGCGGCCAGCTGCTCTTCGCCTACCTGCACAAGCACGACGTCGTCCGCTGGACCGACAACCGGCTCTCCATCGACTGGGAGCGCGCCCCGCAGGTCACCAACCAGCTCTGCGCCGAGATCGAGAAGCTCTACAAGGACGGCATCGACCGCCCGAAGCTGGTGCACTGGTTCGCCGGCTACGAGCTGGTCTCCACCTACCTCGCTCCGCACCCCGGCTCGCGGTGGGCCAAGGGCCCGGACGCCCTGGACCTGACCCAGCCGCCGCGCAAGCTCGTGGACGACGTGCTTCCGGACGAGTTTCCGCTGAGCATGTTCTATGAGGCGCTGTCCAAGAAGCTGAAGAACGTCATCGCCTCGACCCGGGGCATCAAGGCGGACGGCGCCGAGCGGCTCGCCGCGTGAGCGACCGCGTCCAGCACACTGCGTCAGAGGGGAAGACCATGGGGAACGGGGCGAACGGGACACTCAGCGGTGCGGTGATCGCGGTGGCCGGCGCGGGCGGGCCCGCGGGTCGCGCGGCGCTGCTGCGACTGGCCGAGGCCGGGGCGACCGTCATCGGCGCGGACAACGACCCGGAGCGGCTGTCCGAGGCGGTGGACGCGGCCCGCTACGCCGCCGGCGGCGCCACCGTCACCGGCGACACGGTGGATCTGCTCGACCTCCAGTCCACCCGCGACTGGGCCACCCACATCGAGAAGGACTTCGGCCGGGTCGACGGGCTCGTGCACCTGGTCGGTGGCTGGCGCGGCAGCGAGACCTTCACGAAGACCAGCCTCGACGACTGGGACTTCTTGGAGATGCTGCTGATCCGCACCGTGCAGCACACCTCCCTCGCCTTCCATGAGGCGTTGCAGCGCAGCGAGCGCGGCCGGTACGTCCTGATCAGCGCCGCCGGTGCGAGCAGGCCCACCGCGGGCAACGCCGCCTATTCCGCGGCGAAGGCCGCCGCCGAGGCGTGGACGCTGGCCATGGGCGACTACTTCCGCAAGGCGGGGGGCGCCGAAGGGCCGACGTCCGCGGCTACGATCCTGGTGGTGAAGGCGCTGGTGCACGACGCGATGCGCGCCGAACGCCCCAACGCGAAGTTCGCGGGCTTCACGGACGTCAAGGACCTGGCCGAGGCCATCGAGGGCGTCTGGAGCAAGTCCGCCGCCGAAGTGAACGGAAACCGTCTGTGGCTGACCGAGAAGCCGTGAACCCTCCCAGGACCGACGCGCGTCGCCATCACGACCCGGAGGTCCGCGGTTTCGCCAGTGACAACTACGCGGGAGCCCACCCCGAGGTGATGGCCGCCCTCGCGCTGGCCAACCACGGCCACCAGGTGGCGTACGGCGAGGACGACTACACCCAGAATCTCCAGCGGATCATCCGCGGCCACTTCGGCTCGACCGCGGAAGGCTTCCCGGTCTTCAACGGCACCGGCGCGAACGTGGTCGCGCTCCAGGCGGTCACCGACCGCTGGGGCGCGGTGATCTGCGCCGAGAGCGCGCACATCAACGTCGACGAGGGCGGCGCCCCCGAGCGCATGGGCGGCCTGAAGCTGCTCACCGTGCACACGCCCGACGGCAAGCTCACGCCGGAGCTGATCGCCCGGCAGGCCTGGGGGTGGGAGGACGAGCACCGCGCGATGCCGCAGGTCGTGTCGATCACCCAGAGCACGGAGCTGGGCACGCTCTACACGCCCGAGGAGATTCGCGCGATCTGCGAGCACGCCCACGCGCACGGCATGAAGGTGCACCTGGACGGCTCCCGGATAGCCAACGCCGCCGCCTCCTTGGACGTGCCCATGCGGACGTTCACCAACGCGGTCGGCGTCGACATCCTCTCCCTGGGCGGGACGAAGAACGGCGCGCTGTTCGGCGAGGCCGTCGTGGTCCTCAACCAGGACGCGGTGCGGCAGATGAAGCACCTGCGCAAGATGTCCATGCAGCTGGCCTCCAAGATGCGCTTCGTGTCCGTGCAGCTGGAGGCGCTGCTGGCCAAGGACCTGTGGCTGCGCAACGCCCGGCACGCCAACGAGATGGCCCAGCGGCTCGCCGAGGGCGTGCGCGCGGTGCACGGCGTGGAGATCCTCCACCCGGTGCAGGCCAACGGCGTCTTCGCCCGGTTGCCGAACGACGTGAGCGAGCGCCTCCAGAAGCGGTTCCGCTTCTACTTCTGGGACGAGGCCGCCGGAGTGGTGCGCTGGATGTGCTCCTTCGACACCACGGAGGAGGATGTCGACATGTTCGTGGCGGCACTCAAGGAGGAAATGGCGCGCTGACCGCGACGGATGCATAGATATGCGATTACCCGAAAAGTCATTGACGCCGGGTGATCGCATTTCTATGCTCTGCGGGCATGGAGCTGATCCAGCACACCGCCGACCTGTCCGCCTATCTGGCGTCTGACGAGGTCATCGACCATCACCACCCGGTGGTCAGGGAGACGGCCGCCGGGCTCGCTCAAGAGTCGGCCGACTCGTATGACTATGCGCGCGCCGCCTACACTTTCGTCCGTGACGCCATCCCGCACTCCCAGGACTGCGGCGACCCGCGCGTCACCTGGCGCGCGTCCGACGTGCTGACCCTGCGGACCGGCGTCTGCCATGCCAAGTCCCACGCCCTGGCGGCGCTGCTGCGGGCCGAGGACATCCCCACCGCGCTGTGCTACCAGCGGCTGCGGCACGACGACGGGGGCGGCCATGTCGTACACGGTCTGGTCGCCGTCCGCTTCCACGGCGCGTGGCACCGGCAGGACCCGCGCGGCAACAAGCCCGGCGTCGACGCCCGATTCTCGCTGGAGGGCGAGCGGCTGGCCTGGGTACCGGATTCCACGTCCAATGAGATGGACTACCCGGTCCTATATGCTGAACCGCACCCGGCCGTTCTCGCCGCCCTGCGGGCTGCCCCCGACCGGCCGCACCTGTGGAAGACGCTCCCCAGCACCCTGTGAGGCGAGGCAGATGACCTTCACGCTCACCGTGTCCGACGAGGTCCGTGTCCTCGCACCCGGCTTCACCCACGTCGCGATCGAGGCGCACGGCCTGGTCAACGGGCCCAGTAACCAGGCGAGTTCAGCCCTGCTGGACGACGCGTCCCGCCGCCTCGCCGCCCGCCTGGCCGGCCGCGCGCCGCACGAGGACCCGCACATGGCGGCCTGGCGCGCGGCGTACACCGCCTTCGGCGCCAAACCCTCGCGCACCCGCAACTCCGCCGAGGCGCTGGCCAAGCGGGCCCTGTCCGACGCCGGCCTGCCCCGGATCAACCTGCTCGTCGACCTCTATAACGCCATCAGCGTCGCCCACCTGATCCCCGTCGGCGGCGAGGACCTCGACCGCATCCAGGGCGGGATGCGCCTGGTGCGGGCCACGGGGGAGGAGGACTTCGTGACGGTCGCGGGTGGCGCGCAGGCCGTCGAGCACCCCGAGCCGGGCGAGGTGGTGTGGCGCGACGAGGCCGGTGTCACCTGCCGCCGCTGGAACTGGCGCCAGGGCCCCCGTACCCGCCTCACCGAGCGGACGGTGTCCGCCGTCTTCCTGCTGGAGACCCTGGCCCCGATGCCCGTCCCCGAAGTCGAGGCGGCCGCCGCCGAACTCGCCGGACTGCTGGCGAAGTCCAGCCCCGGGGCACGTCTCGAGGTGCGCGCGCCGGTGCCGTCCGGCGCCGGCGCCTGATCCCGGCCGGGTCGGCGCCGCGCGCGGCCGGGCAGGATCAGTGGGCCTCTGCCGTGCGCAGCTGGTCCGCCGTGGGCGCCGTGCCGCCGAGGTGGGCCGGCAGCCACCAGGAGTCCTCCGTGTCCCTGGGGCGCGCGGGGTAGGCCCGCTGGGCGGCCTCCAGCAGCTCCTGGACGCGCTCGCGCAGACGGCGGGTGATGGCGCCCGCGTACTGGTCGCGCGGGGCCTCGACCGGCTCGCCGACCCGGATGGTGACGGGGGTGTGGCTGCGCCCGAAGTTGCGGGGCTGGCCCTTCGTCCAGAGCCGCTGGGTGCCCCACACCGCCATCGGGACGAGCGGAACGCCCGCCTCCTGAGCCAGCCGCGCCGCACCGGACTTGAAGCTCTTCAGGGTGAACGACTCGGAGATCGTGGCCTCGGGGAACACCCCGATGACCTCGCCGGAGCGCAGCGAGTCCAGCGCGTGAGCGTAGGCGTCCTCGCCCTGTCTGCGGTCCACCGGGATGTGCTTCATGCCCCGCATCAGCGGACCGGAGACCTTGTGCCGGAAGACGGACTCCTTCGCCATGAAGCGCACCAGGCGCTTCTGCGGCAGAGCGGCCAGGCCGTTGAAGATGAAGTCCAGGTAACTGATGTGATTGCTCACCAGCACGGCGCCGCCCGAGCGCGGGATGTTTTCCGATCCCTTGCAGTCGATCTTCAGATCCCAGGCCTTGAACAGCGTCTTGGCGAGACCGATGACGGGGCGGTAGACCAGCTCTGCCATGGGCGGGGTGGACCCTTCCTGCTCTGCTCGGGAAAGGGGGCTCCCGGCGGGAGGTTACGCGGCCGTAGGTTTAACGGCGTCTCGCAGATCGTGCCCGAAGAACGGACGGGTAGCCAGTCCTGGTGCCACGCGGCGGCGAGATCCTCGTCACGTCCGCCCGTATGCCGCCCGTGGACCTTATGTCCTGCTTACTCCACCCGTACCGTGGCCCTCCTGGGCAACACGGGGAACCCGCACCCCGGGCAGTGTCCGAACGCGTCGTTCATGAGGACGGCGAGGGCCGCCCCGGCCGCGGCCCGAACCGCGCTTCCGCTGGGACCACTCGCCGGGCGGTGGGAATTCTTGCGGCCCCCTAAACGCTTATGTTGAGAAGGACCGGACTGGTGGTGTGCCCGGGGCGCTCGCGGCGGCGCGTGCCCACGGAGTGCCGCACAAGCGGCGGAACGGGAGGACGCGGGTGCGCGGGCGGGACGACGGCAGGCGGCTCGTGGCGGCCGAGCTGGGCGGCGAACTGGGGGAGCGGGCCACGCTGGTGCAGTTCTCCAGCGCCTTCTGCGCACCCTGCCGGGCCACCCGGCGCGTCCTCGGCGAGGTCGCCGCGATGGTCCCCGGCGTGACCCACGTCGAGATCGACGCGGAGGCCCGGCTGGAACTCGTACGCGCACTGGGGATCCTGCGGACGCCCACGGTCCTGGTCCTGGACTCCGGGGGCCGGGTGGTGCGGCGCGCCGCCGGACAGCCCCGCAAGGCCGACGTCATCGCGGCTCTGGGTGAGGCGGTGTGAGGGGGGTTCAGCGCCCGGGGCGGCGGCTTCCGTATCGCGGAACCGACTTGACTGTCCGCGCCACCTCTCGTCAGCCTGGCCGTATGCCGACCGAACTCCTTCTCCACGGGCGGGTCCACGTCGACCTCGCCCGCAACGCGAGCGCGCGCTGTCCGGGCTGTTGAGCAGCCACGGCCCGTTTCCCCTCCCTCGCAGAAGGACAACTCCATGACGGCCACACCCGGTCTCGGCACTCCTCGGCTCGCCTCCCCCGACCTGCTGCGCTCCACGTTCCGCCGGCATGCCGCCGGCGTCGCGGTGATCACCGCGCGCGGCGCCGCCGGCCCGGTCGGCTTCACCGCCACCTCGCTGACCTCCGTCTCCGCCGAGCCGCCGCTGGTCTCCTTCGGCGTCGGCACGGGCGCCTCCAGCTGGCCCGCGATAGCCGAGGCGGACCATGTCGGCGTGCACGTACTCGGTGAGCACCAGAGCGAGCTGGCCGCCACCTTCGCCCGCAGCGGCGCCGACCGCTTCGGCGCGCCGACGGCGTGGCGGGACGGCCCGGAAGGCGTCCCGGTGCTGGACGACGTGCTGGCCTGGCTGGTGTGCCGGGTCGTCGGACGCGTCCCGGCGGGCGATCACCGGATCGTGCTCGCGGAGGTCGTCCTGGGCGACCCCTCCGGCTCCGGCCGCCCCCTCCTCTACCACCAGGGCCGCTTCGGCGGTCTGCGGGATTGATCACGGCGCCCCGTTCTGCGCGGCCGTCGAGTTCCGGTTACGCTGCGTTGCGAAGGTCACAGTTCAAAGCGCTTGCTTAGCGGGCAGGAACTGGATGTACTGACGAGTAATATTTCGGTCGGAGCGCGCGGACGCCCCGACCGGGATCGGCCGCTTCAGGCGCCTATGCTGCCTGCAAGAGGCAGCCCGGAAAAAGACGATGCAGTAGGAGAGCCGGCGTGAGCTTGAGGATCGTTGTCACTGTGAAGTACGTGCCCGACGCCACCGGCGACCGGCACTTCGCCGATGACCTGACCGTCGACCGCGACGACGTGGACGGTCTGCTCTCCGAGCTGGACGAGTACGCCGTGGAGCAGGCCCTGCAGATCGCGGAGAACGCGGACGACGCCGAGGTCACCGTCCTGACGGTCGGCCCCGAGGACGCCAAGGACGCGCTCCGCAAGGCCCTGTCCATGGGTGCCGACAAGGCCATCCACGTCGAGGACGACGACCTGCACGGCACGGACGCCATCGGCACCTCCCTGGTCCTGGCCAAGGCCATCGAGAAGGCCGGCTACGACCTGGTCGTCTCCGGCATGGCCTCCACCGACGGCACCATGGGTGTCGTACCCGCGCTGGTCGCCGAGCGCCTGGGCGTCCCGCAGGTCACCCTCCTCTCCGAGGTCTCCGTCGAGGACGGCACGGTCAAGGGCCGCCGCGACGGCGACGCCGCCTCCGAGCAGCTTCAGGCGCAGCTCCCGGCGGTCGTCTCCGTGACCGACCAGTCCGGCGAGGCCCGCTACCCGTCCTTCAAGGGCATCATGGCGGCGAAGAAGAAGCCGGTTCAGTCCTGGGACCTGTCCGACCTGGACATCGAGGCCGAGGAGGTCGGTCTCGACGGCGCGTTCACCAAGGTCGAGACCGCGACCGAGCGTCCGGCCCGTACGGCCGGCACGATCGTCAAGGACGAGGGCGAGGGCGGCAGGCAGCTCGCCGAGTTCCTCGCGAGCCAGAAGTTCATCTAAGGGCTCGCCCCCGCCGACCGCCCCTCAACTTCGTTACGCAGGAGAGCAATCCCATGGCTGAAGTCCTCGTCTACGTCGATCACGTGGACGGTGCCGTCCGCAAGCCCACGCTGGAGCTGCTGACGCTGGCCCGCCGCATCGGCGAGCCCGTCGCCGTCGCGCTCGGCAACGGCGCCGCCGACACCGCCGCCACGCTCGCCGAGCACGGCGCGGTGAAGGTCCTCACCCACGACGCGTCCGAGTACGCCGATTACCTGGTCGTGCCGAAGGTGGACGCCCTCCAGGCCGCCCACGAGGCCGTCTCCCCGGCCGCCGTGCTGGTCCCGTCCTCCGCCGAGGGCAAGGAGATCGCCGCCCGCCTGGCGCTGCGCATCGGCTCCGGCATCATCACCGACGCCGTCGACCTCGAGGCCGGCGACGAGGGCCCGGTGGCCACCCAGTCGGTGTTCGCCGCGTCCTTCACCACCAAGTCCCGGGTCATCAAGGGCACCCCGGTCATCACGGTCAAGCCGAACTCGGCCGCCGTCGAGGCCGCCCCGGCCGCCGGTGCGGTCGAGGCCCTGTCCGTGACCTTCTCCGAGCAGGCCACCGGCACCAAGGTCACCGGCCGTACCCCGCGCGAGTCGACGGGCCGCCCGGAGCTGACCGAGGCCGCGATCGTGGTCTCCGGCGGCCGTGGCGTCAACGGCGCCGAGAACTTCTCGCTCATCGAGGCGCTCGCCGACTCCCTCGGCGCGGCCGTCGGCGCCTCGCGCGCCGCGGTGGACGCCGGCTGGTACCCGCACACCAACCAGGTCGGCCAGACCGGCAAGTCGGTCTCGCCGCAGCTGTACATCGCCAACGGCATCTCCGGCGCGATCCAGCACCGTGCCGGTATGCAGACCTCCAAGACGATCGTGGCCGTCAACAAGGACGCCGAGGCCCCGATCTTCGAGCTGGTCGACTTCGGCGTGGTCGGTGACCTCTTCGACGTCGTCCCGCAGCTGACCGAGGAGGTCAAGGCCCGCAAGGGCTGAGTCCCCCCGCTGTGCGAGGCCCCCGTGACCAGTGCGGTCACGGGGGCCTCGGCGCATCCTGGACACGGTGTTGACCAGCGGGAAGCGCGCCGGATAACTTCATTCTACGGATTGTTGATTCCGGAAAGCGGAAAATCGGAGGGTGTGGGATGGGTCAGCAGGAGAAGGTGGCGACAAGCCTCGCGGGCGCCGTCAGCGAGGAGATCAGCGCCTCCCTGGCACCGGTGGACGCGGAGCTGGAGCGCCGCTATCCCGGAGATCCCGGCACCCGGCAGCCCGTCCACACCGTCTACGTACCCGGCGACGTCTTCGCCGCCGGCACCTTGCGCACCTGGGGCGACCAGGCACTCGCTCTCCTCGACGCCCACGCCCCCGACGCCGCCTCCCTCGCGGCCGTCCTCGGCCTCGCCGACGACCTCGCCGAACCGGTGTACTCCCGTGTCCGCGCCAAACTGGAGCGCGAGCCCGTCGAGGACCTGCGCGTCGACTTCGAGGACGGCTACGGCCCACGCCCCGACGCCGAGGAGGACGCGGCGGCGGCCCGCGCGGCCCGCCTGATCGCCCAGGCGTACCGGGACGGCACGGCCGCGCCGTACATGGGCATCCGCATGAAGTGCATGGAGGCCGCCGTACGCGACCGGGGCATCCGCACCCTCGACGTCTTCCTCACCGCTCTGATGGAGGCCGGCGGCCTGCCCGACGGCCTGGTCCTCACCCTGCCGAAGGTGACGTACGCCGAGCAGGTCAGCGCGTTCGTCCGCCTCCTGGCGGCCTTCGAGAAGGTGCACGGCCTGGACGCGGGCCGCCTCGGCTTCGAGATCCAGATCGAGACCAGCCAGGCCGTCCTCGCCGGCGACGGCACCGCCACCGTCGCCCGTATGATCCAGGCCGCCGAGGGCCGCGCCACCGGACTCCACTACGGCACCTTCGACTACAGCGCCTGCCTCGGCGTCTCCGCCGCCCACCAGGCCAGCGACCACCCCGCCGCCGATCACGCCAAGGCCGTCATGCAGGTCGCAGCGGCCGGTACCGGCGTCCGCGTCTCCGACGGCTCCACCAACGTCCTGCCGGTCGGCCCGACCGAGCAGGTCCACGACGCCTGGCGGCTGCACTACGGCCTCACCCGCCGCGCCCTCTCCCGCGCCTACTACCAGGGCTGGGACATGCACCCCGGTCACATCCCCACCCGCTACGCCGCCGTCTTCGCGTTCTACCGCGAGGGCTTCGAACAGGCCGCGGCCCGTCTGACCCGGTACGCCCACCGCGCCGGCGGCGACGTCATGGACGAGCCCGCGACCGCCAAGGCCCTCAGCGGCTACCTGCTGCGCGGCCTGGACTGCGGGGCCCTGGACATCGCCGAGGTCGCCCGCCTCACCGGCCTGACCCGCGCCGACCTGGAGAGCTTCGCCGCACCCCGGCGCGGCGACCTCACGGCCTCCGCGCAATAGACGGGCCCGCCAAGGACCCGGGGCGGCAGGAGTGCGGGAGGCGCCGTAGCGGTGCCGGGACGGGCCGGCGGCCGGTCGGCAGGCAGCGCAGCCGTGGCGAGGACCGGCGGCGCCACGGCCATGACCGGCGCCGCGCTGAGGGCCGCGCCGCGGTGGGGGCCGCCCCCAGGGGGCGCACTTCCCAGGCGTCGGGCCCTCAAGAGGGTGCTTCAGTTCGCGGGCGGCAGTTCGCCCGAGCCGCGGGTGATCAGCCGGGTCGGCAGCAGGATCCGCTCGGGTTCCAGGAGGACGCCGTCCAGCTGGCGGAAGAGGCGCTCTGCGGCGGTACGGCCCAGCGTCGCCGCGTCCTGTGCGACGACCGTGACCCCCGGCTGGAGCAGGTCGGCCAGTTCGATGTCGTCGAAGCCGACGAGCGCGGTCCGGCGGGTGTGCCCGGCGAGGACCCGGATCACCGTCACCGTGACCCGGTTGTTGCCGGTGAAGACAGCGGTGACGGGGTCGGGCCCGGACAGCATCTCCTCGGCCGCCCGCCGCACCCGTTCCGGGCTGGTCGTGCCGAGGGACATCCAGCGCCCCTCGACGGGTATGCCCGCGTCCTCCATGGCCGCCCGGTAGCCGCGCAGCCGCTCGGCCGCGGTGTGGATGCGCGGCATGTCACCGATGAACCCGATCCGGCGGTGGCCGTGCGCGATGAGATGGGCGACGCCGTCGCGGGCACCGCCGAAGTTGTCGGACAGGACCACGTCGGCCTCGATCCGCCCGGCCGGGCGGTCCACGAACACGGTCGCCACCCCGGCCCTGATCTCCGGCTCCAGGTAGCGGTGGTCGTTCCCGGCCGGGATCACCACGAGACCGTCCACCCGGCGCGCGCACAGCGCCAGCGCCAGCTCCTGCTCGCGCTCCGGGTCCTCGGCGCTGGAGCCGTTGATCAGCAGGGCGCCGTGCGCGCGGGCGACCTCCTCCACGGCACGGCTGAGGGGGCCGTAGAACGGGTCCGCGAGGTCCTCCAGGACCAGGCCGATGCTCGCCGTGCGGCCCTTGCGCAGCACGCGGGCGCTGTCGTTGCGGCGGAAGCCGAGCGCCTCGATGGCCTCCTGCACCCGGCGCTCGGTGTCCGGGGTCACCCCCGGCTCGCCGTTGACCACGCGGGAGACCGTCTTCAGCCCCACACCGGCGCGTGCCGCCACGTCCTTCATCGTCGGGCGGTTGCCGTACCGGTTCCCGGGGAGGCGTTCTGCACGGCGGGTGGTCTCGGGCACGGGGTGCTGTCCTGTCTCTCGTCCGTCTCGTCCACGGCGGTGGTGCGATCCGTGGTCCTGTATGAGGATGTGGCGTCGAGCATAGAGCCTGGACAACGTTGTCAGATGCGGGAGAGACTGTCCACCGCTGTCCCGGCCTGCGCCCCCACCGCTTGTCCGGCCTCCGGTATTCCGCTTTCACGTTCCAACGGGGAGATCTGACTCTTGATGCACACCGACCTCGTCGCGGCCCTGGACATCGGCGGCACCAAGATCGCCGGCGCGCTGCTGGACCGCGACGGACGGATCCTGGCCCGGGCTCAGCGCGCCACGCCCGCCCAGCAGGACGGCGAAACGGTCATGCGTGCCGTGACGGGGGTGCTCGGCGACCTCGCCGGTTCACCCCTGTGGGGACGGGCCGCCTCGGTCGGCATCGGCAGTGCCGGCCCGGTGGACGCCTCGGCGGGTACCGTCAGCCCGGTGAACGTCCCGGGCTGGCGTGAGTTTCCGCTGGTCGAGCGGGTACGCGCGGCCACCGGCGGCCTGCCTGTCGAGCTGATCGGCGACGGCGTCGCCATCACGGCGGCCGAGCACTGGCAGGGCGCCGCACGGGGCCATGACAACGCGTTGTGCATGGTGGTGTCGACGGGGGTGGGCGGCGGACTGGTGCTGGGCGGCCGGCTGCACCCCGGCCCGACCGGCAACGCCGGGCACATCGGCCACATCAGTGTGGACCTGGACGGCGACCCCTGCCCGTGCGGTTCGCGCGGCTGCGTGGAGCGCATCGCCAGCGGGCCCAACATCGCCCGCAGGGCCCTGGAGCAGGGCTGGCGGCCCGGCCCCGACGGTGACACCTCGGCCGCCGCGGTGGCTGCCGCCGCGCGCGCCGGCGACCCGGTCGCCGTGGCCTCCTTCCAGCGGGCCGCGCAGGCGCTGGCGGCCGCTATCGCGGCCACCGCGACCCTGGTCGAGATCGACATCGCCGTGATCGGCGGGGGCGTCGGCAAGGCGGGCGACATCCTCTTCACCCCCCTGCGCAGGGCTCTGGCCGACTACGCGGCCCTGTCCTTCGTACAGCGGCTCACCGTCGTACCCGCACAGACAGGCACCGACGCGGGCCTCGTCGGCGCCGCCGCGGCAGCCCTGACCAGCAGGACGGACGCCGCCGCGGTGAGTCTGTGAGCAACGCGTCCCCCCGTACGGCCGTCGCACCGGGCACATGGCCGTGACGTTCCGCGTGACCCCCGGGCCGGTTCCGTAGTTGATCAGGGCATGAAGAAGCGCAGCATGCTGGCCCTCGCCACCCTCGCCACCGGATTCTTCGTGGCCGCCGTCACCCCGCCCCACGCGGCCCACGACGGTCCCCGCCACGACCTGAGCGTCTCGGACACCCCCGACACGGCAGGCCACCTCGTCAGCCAGTACGGACCGGCCGTCGATCAGGAGGACCTCGGCCAGGGATAGGGCCGACGCACGTACGGAGCGCGTGCCGGTGTCCCCGCCGCGGGGGGGGCACCGGCACGTTCCCGTGTGAGGGCAGGCGCCCTCACCGTGAGGGGGTTTCCGTGGCAGGGTGGAGCGGGCAAGCCACAGGGGGCCAACAGAAGAGGGGGAGTCCGTGACCGTCGTCTGGATCAACGGCGCGTTCGGTGCGGGGAAGACCACCGCCGCACGGGAGCTGATCGAACTGATCCCGCACAGCACGCTCTTCGATCCCGAGGTCATCGGCGGGGCGCTCGCACACCTGCTGCCGCCCAAGCGCCTGGCCGAGGTCGGCGACTTCCAGGATCTGCCGGTCTGGCGCCGACTGGTGGTGGACACCGCCGCGGCCATGCTCGCCGAGCTGGGCGGCACCCTGGTGGTGCCCATGACCCTGCTCCGCCAGGAGTACCGGGACGAGATCTTCGGCGGTCTCGCCGCCCGCAGGATAGCCGTCCACCATCTGCTCCTCGCCCCGGCGGAAACGATCCTGCGCGAGCGGACAGCCGGTCGGGAGACACCGCCCGGCCTCCCCGACGGCGAGCTGCGGACACGCCAGTGGTCCTACGGCCACATCGAGCACTACCGCGCCGCCCTCGCCTCCTGGCTCACCGCCGACGCTCACCTCGTCGACACCAGCGTCCTCACCCCGTACGACACCGCAGTCCGCATCGCCGACGCCGTCGGCAGCGGTGCGGTGCCGGCCTGCGACATCGTGCAGACCCCGGAGCCGACCGCCGAGACGCTGGCCGCCGGCGTACTGCTCTTCGACGATCAGGACCGGGTGCTGCTCGTCGACCCCACCTACAAGCCGGGCTGGGAGTTCCCCGGTGGGGTGGTGGAGCGGGGAGAGGCCCCCGCCCGCGCCGGGATGCGCGAGGTCGCGGAGGAGACGGGGATACGGCTGAGGGAGGTGCCGCGGCTGCTCGTCGTGGACTGGGAGCGGCCCGCGCCGCCCGGATACGGCGGGCTGCGGCTGCTGTTCGACGGCGGCAGGCTGGCGCCCGCGCAGGCGTCCCGGGTGCTGCTGCCGGGCCCGGAGCTGCGCGCCTGGCGCTTCGCCACCGAACAGGAGGCCGCCGCGATGCTCCCGCCGGTCCGCTACGAGCGGCTGCGCTGGGCGCTGCGGGCGCGCGAGCGGGGCACCGCGCTCTATCTGGAGGCCGGGGTGCCGGTCGGCTGACCGCCGGCCGCCGGTCAGGCCGCGGCCGCCGCCCGGCCCAGTGCGGCGGCGGCGCCTCCCACCACCGGGTCACCGTGCCCGAAACAGGCCACCTCCGCTTCGAGATCGGCCAACATCCTTACGGATTGGAGGAGTTGAGTGCGGTCGAGGTTGAACACCCCGGGCATGGGCGTTCCGTGGCCCGGTGCGGCCGCGACCGTGTCCCCGGTGAACAGCACGCCTTCGGCGGGCAGGAACAGCGCGATGCTGCCGTCCGTGTGCCCCGGGACGTGGAGCACCCGGGCACCACCGCCGAAGTCCAGCACCTCGCCGCCCGCCAGGCCGGTGACGGCGGCCGGCGGCACCGGCTCGCCCTCGGGCAGGTGCGCGGCCGCCGCCGCGTGCAGCGGCAGCTCCCACTCCTCGAACCGCGGCGCCGGACCCGGCGGTCCACCTCGTACGAAGGGGGCGTCCCGCTCGTGCGCCAGCACCTCTGCACCGGTCAGCGCGGCCAGCTCGCCCGCCCCGCCCGCGTGGTCCTCGTGGAAGTGGGTCAGCACGATCCGCCGTACGTCCCGCGGCGCGTGCCCGAGCGCCGTGACCGCGTCGGCGAGGGGCCGGCCGGAGCCGAGCGTGCCCGCGTCGATCAGCGTCAACTCGTCGCCGTCGCGCCAGAGATAGGCCTGGCCGACCGGGAATCGCAGGAGGTGCAGGCGGGGGAGGAGCTGGATGACGTCCATGTGCCGACCGTAGGCGCGGCCCCGGCCGTCCGGCGAGGGTCGTCTGCCGTGGGCAGAACGGTTCAGCCGGCCGCGTAGTTGCGCAGGAACAGCGCCTCGGCGACCGAGAGCCGCTCCAGCTCCTCGGGCGACACGCTCTCGTCGACCGCGTGGATCCGCGCCTCCGGCTCGCTCAGCCCGATGAGCAGGATCTCCGCCTGCGGGTAGAGGCCGGCGAGGGTGTTGCACAGCGGGATGGAGCCGCCGTGGCCGGCGTACTGCATGGTCTCGCCCGGGTAGGCCACCGCCATCGCGTCGGCCATCGCCCGGTAGGCGGGGCTGGAGGTGTCGGCGCTGAACGGCTGGCCCTGCCCGGTCTGCTCGGTGGTGACCCGGGCGCCCCACGGGATGTGGGCCGCCAGGTGCGCCTGGAGCAGCTCGGTGGCCTCCGCCGCGTCCACCCCCGGCGGCACCCGAAGGCTGATCAGGGCACGGGCGCGGGACTGCACGGAGGGGGTGGCGCCGACGACCGGCGGGCAGTCGATGCCGATGACCGTGACGGCCGGGCGGGCCCAGACGCGGTCGGCGACCGAGCCGGTACCGATCAGTCCGACGCCGTCCAGCACCTTGGCGTCCTCGCGGAACTGCTCCTCGGTGTACTCCAGGCCGTCCCATGCCGCCGTGGCCTCCAGGCCGTCGACGGTGGTGGAGCCGTCCTCGGCGCGCAGCGAGTCCAGGACCCGGATCAGCGCGGCCAGCGCGTCCGGGGCGGCGCCGCCGAACTGGCCCGAGTGCAGGTTGCCGGCCAGGGTGTCGACCTGCACCCGGACCATCGTCATGCCGCGCAGGCTGGTAGTGGCCGTCGGCAGGCCCACACGGAAGTTGCCCGCGTCGCCGATGACGATCGTGTCCGCCGCCAGCAGCTCGGGGTGCTGCTCGGCGTACCGCTCCAGGCCGCCCGTGCCCTGCTCCTCCGAACCCTCCACGATCACCTTGACGTGCACGGGCACGCCGCCGTTCGCCCTGAGGGCGCGCAGCGCGAGCAGGTGCATGAGGAAGCCGCCCTTGCAGTCGGCGGTCCCGCGGCCGTACCAGCGGCCGTCGCGCTCGGTGAGCTCGAACGGCGGAGTGGTCCAGCCGGCTTCGTCCAGGGGCGGCTGGACGTCGTAGTGCGCGTACAGAAGAACCGTTTTCGCACCCTCCGGGCCGGGCAGCCGGCCGTACACCGACCGGGTGCCGTCGGGGGTGTCCAGCAGGGCGATGTCGGCGAAGCCCTCGGCACGCAGCGCATCGGCGATCCAGTGCGCGGCGGCCTCGCTCTCGCTCTCCGGGAACTGCGCGAAGTCCGCCACCGATCGGAAGGCGACCAGTTCGGCCAGCTCCTCCTTCGCCCGGGGCAGCAGCGAGGCCACGGTCTCGGCGACCGGATTCGACGACATGGGCACGCTCCTTGTGGGTGCGACGCTGTACGGGGGTGAGTCCACCGATCCTCCCACAGTGGCCTGCGCGGACGGCCGCCGTAGGATGCGGGGGGACACTTCGGCGGCGGCTTGATCGGAGCGGTAGACCATCGTGAGCGGCGACAATTCTTCGGCGGACGACGTGCAGCGGGTGTGGGACGTCGTCGTGGTGGGCGCGGGACCCGCGGGGGCCTCGGCCGCCTACGCGGCCGCGGTCGCGGGACGGCGCGTGCTGCTGCTGGAGAAAGCCGAGCTGCCGCGCTACAAAACGTGCGGCGGCGGCATCATCGGGCCTTCGCGCGACGCGCTGCCGCCGGGCTTCGAACTGCCCTTCCGCGACCGGGTGCACGCGGTCACCTTCTCCCACAACGGCCGCTTCACCCGCACCCGCCGCTCCAAGCAGATGCTGTTCGGGCTGATCAACCGGCCCGAGTTCGACCAGCAGCTGGTCGAGCACGCCCAGAAGGCGGGCGCCGAGCTGCGTACGGGCGTCACGGTGCAGCGTGTCGAGCAGCACGGCTCGGCGGTGCCGGACCGGCGCACGGTCGCCGTCGTCCTCCAGGGCGGGGAGGCGGTGCTGGCCCGCGCGGTCGTCGGCGCCGACGGCAGTGCCAGCCGGATAGGGGCCCACGTCGGTGTGAAGCTGGACCAGGTCGACCTCGGCCTGGAGGCGGAGATCCCGGTGCCGGAGACGGTCGCCGAGGACTGGAAGGGCCGGGTCCTCATCGACTGGGGCCCGATGCCCGGCAGTTACGGCTGGGTTTTCCCGAAGGGGGACACGCTGACGGTCGGCGTGATCTCCGCGCGCGGCGAAGGCGCCGCCACCAAGCGGTACTTGGAGGACTTCACCGCCCGGCTCGGCCTGGCCGGCTTCGAACCGTCCCTGTCCTCCGGGCATCTGACCCGCTGTCGCGCCGACGACTCGCCGCTGTCCCGCGGCCGGGTGCTGGTCTGCGGTGACGCGGCGGGGCTGCTGGAGCCGTGGACCCGTGAGGGCATCTCGTTCGCGCTGCGCTCGGGCCGGCTGGCGGGGGAGTGGGCGGTACGGATCGCCGAGTCGCACGACGCCGTCGACGCCCGCCGTCAGGCCCTGAACTACGCGTTCGCGATCAAGGCGGGGCTCGGTGTCGAGATGGGCGTCGGCAAGCGGATGCTGGCGGTCTTCGAGAAGCGCCCCGGCCTCTTCCACGCCGCCCTCACCGGCTTCCGTCCGGCGTGGCGGGCGTTCCGGGACATCACCCAGGGCTCGACCACGCTCGGCGACATGGTCCGCGCGCACCCCCTTGCCCAGCGTGCCCTGGCCAGGCTGGACAAGGCGCAGGCCGCACCGGCGGAGGAACCCGTCAGTTCGTGACGGTGATCCGGAAGACCGGGTGGTCGGGGGCGCAGGCGATGATCTCCGCGTCGGTGGACGCGGAGGTGACCCCGGCGAAGTACTGGTTGACCTCCCAGCCCCACTTGTCCAGGTAGGTCCGCAGGAGGGGGAGCTTGTCGGCGTCGGGAAGCTCCACCGCGGTGAAGGTGCGCACCCTGCGGCCGACGCGCAGTTCGCCGCCGCCCGCGACGCGCATGTTCCGCACCCACTGGGAGTGGCCGCGAGCCGAGATCAGGTACTGCCCGCCGTCGTACGTGTGCGGGTTGACCGGGACGCGCTGCATCTGGCCGCTCTTGCGGCCCCGCACGGACATCTCGGCGCTCCCCGCGAGGCTGAACCCGTGCCGGGCGAGCCAGCCGATCACGCTGTTGAAGCGGACGTTCAGCGGGCTGCCCTTGAGGTAGTACGGCGAAGACGACGACATGATGACCCCCACGATTCGGGAGAGCGGTGCTCTCGCTCTCCTCCAGTGTGGGGCCCATGGCGCACCAGAGCAAGAGCGGTGCTCTCTTTTGTGTGCACCGCTCTCCTCCGTGGCACACTTCTTCCATGAGCACCACACAGGGCGCCCGCGCGCGAGCCAGGCAGGAAGTCACCGCGGCCATCAAGGAGGCGGCACGCGGACAACTGGTCGCGGAGGGCGCCGCCAAGCTCTCGCTGCGCGCGGTCGCCCGCGAGCTGGGCATGGTCTCGTCGGCCGTGTACCGCTACTTCCCCAGCCGCGACGACCTGCTGACCGCCCTGATCATCGACGCCTACGACGCCCTCGGCGAGGCGGCCGAACAGGCCCGGGACGCCGCGTCCGCCGCCCCGCCCCTGGACCGCTGGACGGCCGTGTGCGAAGCGGTCCGCGACTGGGCGCTCGCCCATCCGCACGAGTACGCGCTGATCTACGGGACGCCCGTGCCCGGATACTCGGCCCCCGACACCACCGTCCGGGCCGCGGCGCGCGTCGGCATGGTCCTCATCGGCATCGTCCGGGAGACCCATCAGGCGTCGGGCCTGACCGTCCCTCCCCTCCCCGCGGGGCTGCGCCCCGAGGGGGAGCGCATGGCCGCCGACTTCGCCCCCGGGCTGCCGCCCGAGGCCGCCGCGGCACTGGTGGCCGCCTGGGCCCAGCTCTTCGGGCTGGTCGGCTTCGAGGTGTTCGGCCAGTTCACCCGGGTGGTCGAGGATCGTGCCCCGTTCTTCCGGCACGCGGCCGCCCGGCTCGCGCACGGGGTGGGTCTGACCCAGGCCTGAGCGGCGCACCTCCGGGGGTAGGCAAGGTCGAGCCGGTGCGGGCGGCGCGGCTCCTGGGAATGCCCCTGACCGACGCGGGTGTGCCTGCCGGGGGGCATTCGCCGTGATGAGGGCCGGGTGCGGCGCCTGGAAGTCGGGTGCCGCACCTTTTCCCGCGACGCCTCCCCGATTCTCTGAATTCGTTGAATGGCGACATTCCGGCGAATGGCTTCGAATGGCTTTCGATCCGTAAAAACTCGCGGGATATCGGGGAGGAAGTCGCTGGTGAAGAAGGTCAGTGCAGTTCGGTGTCCAGCCATTGCAGGACGTCGGGCGTCACGGGGTCGGTGATGTCGGCGAACTCGTCGTGCCGCTCCAGGAAAGCGGCCACGTAGGGGCAGACGGGCACGATCCGCTTCCCCGACTTCCGCACGTCGGTGAGCGCCTCCTGGACGAGCCGGGAGGCCAGGCCCTGTCCGGCGAAGGCGTCATCGACCTCGGTGTGGAAGAAGACGCGCTGTTCGCCGCGGTCACGGTAGGCGGTCAATCCGGCGCGCTTTCCGTCGACCAGGATCTCATAGCGCTTCCGGGCATCCACACGCTCGACGACCGGAGCAATGGAAGGCTGGCTCATGGGGTTCCTTTCGGACGGGTTCGGTGAACCGGCGGATTTCCGCGCGGCGCGATGCTCGTATGAGGTAGGGCCGGCGCGGGAAGAGGGTCGCCCCGGCGGGCGCCTGCTGTCCCAGGGGCAGCGGCGACGCCTTGCCACCGCGCGCGCCGGGCTGAGGCGTCCCGCGGTCCTGCTGCTCGATGAACCCACCGCCGGCCTGGACCGCCGCACTGCGACGGCCCTGCCGGCCGCGCTGCCCCGGGCGCTGCCCGAGACTTCGCTGGTGATCGCCGTACAGGAGCAGGACATCGGCCTGCTGGACCGGCCGCCGACCGCGATCGTCCGCCTGGGGCGGGCCGCGGACCGGACCGGCGGCTCAGCGGGGCATCCGGCAGGGCATGCCGGTGCCGGTCTCAGTCGAAGCGCAGATCGGACAGCTGCCGTTCGAGCGCCGTGACGTCGTCCTCGGGTGCCGCCTCGGCCGGACGCGAGGCCATGCGGGCGGCCAGCTCGCCGCCCGCCCGCCGGATGCGCGCGGGCAGTCCCTCCGTGTACGCGTCGCCGCCCGACCCCCAGTCCTCGGACGCCGCGTACACCGCCGTGGGGACGACGGCGGCACGCAGGTAGGAGAACAGCGGACGCAGAGCGTGCTCCAGGACGAGCGAGTGGCGGGCCGTACCTCCCGTCGCCGCGATGACGACCGGCTTGCCGGTGAGGGCGTCCGGATCGATCAGGTCGAAGAAGGACTTGAACAGTCCGCTGTAGGAGGCGGTGAACACGGGAGTCACGACGATCAGACCGGCGGCACCCGCCACCGAGTCGATCGCGGCGGCCAGCGGGGGCGCCGGGAATCCGGTCACGAGGTTGTTGGCGACGGCGACGGCCAGTTCGCGCAGCTCGATGGCCTGGATCTCCACATCGCGTCTCTGAGCGGCGAGTTCGCCGTGGACCGACTCGGTGAGCCGGTCGGCGAGCAGACGGGTGGAGGACGGGGTGCTCAACCCCGCGGACACGGCGACGAGTTTCATGCGGCGCTCTCTCCCTTCGAGGACGCGGCCGCCGCGACCCGGGCCGCGTGCGTCGGTGCGTCCGGCACATCGGCGGGGCGACTGTTCACGAACTCCTTGCGCAGGACGGGCACCACTTCCTCGCCGAGCATGTCGAGCTGTTCGAGCACGGTCTTCAGGGGCAGGCCCGCGTGGTCCATCAGGAACAACTGCCGCTGGTAGTCGCCCACGGTCTCGCGGAAGGACAGGGTCCGCTCGATGACCTGCTGCGGGGAGCCCACGGTCAGCGGGGTCTGCTCGGTGAAGTCCTCCAGGGACGGACCGTGGCCGTACACGGGGGCGTTGTCGAAGTAGGGGCGGAACTCCCGC
Organism: Streptomyces sp. Y20; assembly: GCF_043195475.1. Taxonomy (NCBI): domain Bacteria; kingdom Bacillati; phylum Actinomycetota; class Actinomycetes; order Kitasatosporales; family Streptomycetaceae; genus Streptomyces; species Streptomyces sp. Y20. The sequence goes on along the minus strand of NZ_JBIDDP010000001.1, from coordinate 663,477 downwards.
ACGGCGTCCTGCGAGTTCTTCCGCATGAAGACCTGCCCGCCGAGACCGACGACGGCCTGTTCGGGGCGGCCGTGGCCGTGGTGGGCGTACCGCCGCCGGTACAGCTGGACCATCCGCCGCGTGTGCTCGGCCGGCCAGAAGATGTTGTTGTGGAAGAAGCCGTCGCCGTAGTAGGCGGCCTGGTCGGCCATTTCCGGCGAGCGGATCGAGCCGTGCCAGACGAACGGCGGTACGCCGTCCAGCGGGCGGGGGGTGGAGGTGAAGCCCTGGAGGGGCGTGCGGAACGTGCCCTCCCAGTCGACGACGTCCTCGCGCCACAGCCGGTGCAGCAGGCCGTAGTTCTCCCGGGCCAGCTCGATGCCCTTCCGGATGTCCTTGCCGAACCACGGATAGACGGGCCCGGTGTTTCCGCGCCCCAGCATCAGGTCCACGCGGCCGTCAGCGAGGTGCTGGAGCGTCGCGTAGTCCTCGGCGATCTTCACGGGGTCATTGGTGGTGATCAGTGTCGTGGCGGTGGACAGGATCAGCTTCTCGGTACGGGCGGCGACGTAACCGAGCAGCGTGGTCGGGGACGACGGTACGAACGGCGGGTTGTGGTGCTCGCCGGTGGCGAAGACGTCCAGCCCCACCTCCTCCGTCTTGAGCGCGATGGCGACCATCGCCTTGATGCGTTCGTGCTCCGACGGCGTGCGGGCACTGGTGGGATCGGGGGTGACGTCCCCGACCGTGAAGATGCCGAACTGCATGGGTCTCTCTTCTCCCGGCGATCGTGTGAGGTGGGGAACGCTAGGCGCCGGCCGCAGGGTCGTCGTGACTGCGCGTGCACGGGGAGGGGCTCCCCAGCGCCCTCCTTCGCCGCTCGGGCGCGCCGCGGGATCGGGTGCGCCGCCCAGGACGGATGCTTGTCGTCAGGCGGGCCGACGGTCCGCTTTCCGTGTGTTCCGTGCGTGGAGGGAGATCTTCGATGGTCGACGAACCGGTCTTGGTGCTTGCGGCAACCGGCGGACAGGGCAGGGCGGTGACGGACGCGCTGCTGGACCGCGGTGCAGCGGTCCGGGCGCTGGTGCGCGACCCCGGCCGAGCGACGGCGCGTGCACTGGCCGGCCAAGGCGTCGAGGTGCTGGCGGGGTCCCTGAGCGATCGTGAGTCGCTCGCCGCGGCGATGCGCGGGGCGGCCGGTGTCTTCGCGTTCACCACTCCGTTCGAGGCCGGCCCGGAGGCGGAGGTGGATCAGGGGCGGTCGATCCTCGCCGCCGCGACGCAGGAACGCGTTCCGCATCTCGTGTTCAGCTCCGTGGCCGGGGCCGACCAGGACAGTGGGGTGCCCCATTTCGAGAGCAAGGCGCGCATCGAGGCGGCGCTGGCCGCCGGTGATGTGCCGTACACGATTCTGGGGCCGACGTATTTCTTCGACAACGCGCTGGGCGGGGCGGAACGCATCCGCGACGGCGTTCTCGATCTGCCGCTGCCGCCCGACCGGCCGTTGCAGCAGCTGGCCCGGCCCGACCTCGGCGCGTTCGCGGCGGACGTTCTGCTCCGCCCCGCTGCCTACGTCGGGCAGCGCATCGAGCTGGCCGGCGACTCCCCCACTCCCGCACAGATGGCGGCGGCGCTCGGCACGGCGCTGGGGCGGGAAGTCCGCCATGAGCAGGTACCACTGACGGCGATCGGCGATCCGGACATGCGCGCGATGTGGACGTTCCTGAACGGGGCCGGCTACCGCGTCGACATTCCCGCACTCCGCGGTGCCCACCCCGAGATCCGCTGGACCGGCTTCGCCGACTGGGCCCGCCGCACCTGGGCGACGACGGCCCGCTGAACGGACCGGCCCCTCGGTGCTCCGCCCGGCGGCGAGCACGCTCATCCCGCCCGATTGCTGATCCCTGATCCCTGATCAGGGATCAGGCGGACGCATGCCTGATCCGGTCCAGGACGGCCTGCCGCGCGGCGATCGGGAGGCCGCGCGGCAGCGCGCACGCCACCCGACCGACGCGCGCGCCGGGCAGACGCGGCGGGTCGCTACCGGTTCCTGATCCACCCATGTGGCGGACAGGGCTCCCTCAGGCGGTTCCTCTACTTGTCGCGCTTGACGTGAGCGGTGAGGACGTTGGGGTCGTCACCGGTGAAGTAGGCGCCGCTGGCGATGTAGGCCGTGCCGCCCCGTACGGCGAGGGAGGCCGGGTTCTCCAGCCCGTCGGCGCCGGTCAGCACGATGGAGTGGCTGCCGTCGGGCCTGACCAGGGCGACCTCGTTGTTCTTGTTGATGGCCGCGAGCAGGGTGTCACCTGCGCCGGTGAAATCGATGTCGTCGATGGTGGCGCGGGTCTCGACAGGTCCGGCGTATCTTGATGCCGTTGGCTCCCGGCCACCGATGAACGGTGAGGTGAGGGCGGGCGTGACGGCCCCGGCGGGAGGCTCCGGCAGGGTCGCGAGGACACGGGCCCGGCCGTCGGGGGTGACCCGGGCGACTTGGCGGGAGTAGGCGAAGGTGACGTCCGCGCCACCGCAGGGCTCCAGGGTGATGTTCTCCGGTCGCTGCCCTTCGGCGACGTTCAGGTGCGCCATGAAGCGCACCTCCGGCAGACGGCCGGAAGCGGCGGTCGCAGTGCCGGTGGCGGTGACGGTGGCGGTGAGAGTCGCCGCCACGGCCGCGGCCAGGAGGCCCGTGCGAACGCGCGCCTTGGTGCTCGGCATGGTGATGTTCCTTCTCCTCCACTTCGGATACGGGACAGAGGTGCGCCACGAACGGGGGCGTACCGGTCGGGGAGCCGCGCGGGGCCCTCCTCGGCCGACGAAGCGCCGGCGTGGTCCGCCGGTGCCCGCGAGGGGACCGGCCGGAGGTGGGACCGGGCCGGCCGGAGGGGCACGGTGCGCTCCCATGTGGGCAACGCGGGTGGCGCTGTGCGCCGCGGATCAGCGGTCGCCGCCCTGGTGCAGTTCGGCCACATAACCGCCGGGGAACTGCACCATGGAAGTGGAGCGGCCCCCGGCGGTGTACGGCCCCCGCAGCACCTTCGCACCCGCTGCCTCGGCCTTGTGCAGCGTCGCCACGAGGTCCTTCACCGCGTAACCGGTGGTCTCCCGTCCGAACGGATAGGGCAGGTGGCCGTCGGTCACGCTGACGACGGTGCTGCCGAACGGGGAGCGGATGGTGATGCGGCGGTACGTCTCCTCGGGCAGACCGATGTCACCGCCGTCCGCCGCCCGGCGGTCGGCGACGACGCGGCCACCGGTGAACCGCAGGTAGGAGCCGAGGAAGGAGTCCGCCGAATCCGGTGTCAGGTACACACGATTGTCCGGCACGGTCTCCAGGGGTGCGTACGACGGTGCCTTGGTGTGCCAGTACAGCTGGGCGTTGACGCCGCCCGGGAACTGCACGACCGCGTCCCGCCCGATGGGGTCGTCGAAGGGCGCGACGACGAGGTGCGCCCCGCTGCGCCGGGCCAGCCGGACGCCCTTGTCGAAGTCACTCATGAGCCAGCCCGTCCGTTCCGCACCGAACGGGTAGGGGACGGGGGTTCGGAAATCGAAGACGGACAGGGTGCCCACCGGCGACAGGACCAGCTCCGACTCGGTCTCGCTCGGCGTCGGAGTGACCTGCGTGACGACCTTGGCCGTGTGCGTACCGCCGAAGGTCGCCTGCCAGCTGTCGACGAACGCGTCCACGGAGCCCGGTGTGACATAGACGTGTGTGGTGTCGTACTGGGGACCGACCGCCGTCGTCGAGGACGTGGCCTTCAGTTCCCGGTCCTGCGCCGAGGAGGGAGCGCCGGACCCCACCACGCTCAGTGCCACCAGGAGCGTGGGCAGCATCCACGCCGTCGCCTTGCACCTCATGTCCGTTCCTTTCCGCAGCAGCCGTCTTCGCCGAAAGCTAGACACCGAGGGCAGGGACGATCACGCCCACAGCGTTCCGGGTGTTGACTGCCAGCGCACAGTGCGCGCTCTGGCACGGGCCACCCTGCCGGGCCGGCGCTGCTGACCAAGGTCGTCGAGTCCGCCGAGACGGCCCGGCTGAGGTCCTCGTCGGCGTCGGCCTGAGCCATCGGCGCGGTGAGACACCCGCTCCCGGATTTCCGAACGGCCTAGCTCTCGTCGTGCGGTGCCGGCCGGTCGGACCGCGTCTGCTGCTGGAAGCGGACCAGCACGCTCACCACGCGGGCGACGAAGACCACCGCGGCGACGGCCGGGCCCAGCCGGAGCAGCACCGTGGTCGGCAGGGGCGGCAGGTGGAACAGGAGCGCGGGGCCGGCCACGGCTCCGAACAGCACCGCTGCCGCGAACGTGGCGCTGACCAGCGCATATCCGATCTCGACCGTGGCCGCGTCCTGTTCGGCCTTGGTGCGACGTCCCCCGTATGCATACATTCCGTCAGTTTCACAGACACGCACCCGGCGGACAAGCGGTCGCCACCGGGTGCACGCGCGCGGAAGCCGGCCGGCCAGCCTCTTGCATGCATGTGCATTAAATTACGACGCAATGAAACTGTTTCTCTGCTACGGTGCGCCCATGGCGGCGAAGAAGGCCGAACAGGCGCTCGTGGAGCAGTGGCGGGACATCCTGGCCCTGCAAGCCCGCACCCAGTGCGAACTGGACCGTGAGCTGCACGTGCACGGCCTGTGCGCCAGCGACTTCGAGGTCCTCGACCTGCTCGCCGAGGGTGGCGCGGCGGACGGCGGCTGCTCGAACCGCGTGCAGGAGATCTCCGACCGCGTCCATCTCAGCCAGAGCGCGCTGTCCCGGCTCATCGGCCGCCTGGAGAAGGACGGCCTCGTCGAGCGGACCATGTGCCCCGACGACCGGCGCGGGGTGCGTGTGTCGCTCACGGCGAAAGGGCGCGCGCTGCACGCGGAGGTGCGGCCGGTGCAACGCGCGGTGCTGGCCCGGATGCTGACCGACGCCGACTGATACGGGCTGACGGCAAGTCAGATAACGGACCGCTCCTGCCACAGTGCCGCGAGCGACCGGTCGCCCGTCACCTGCGGCACCGCCCTCCGGTTCCACAGCGCCAGGTACAACTGATCGGCAGGGCCCGACAGTTCGGTCTCGGCCGCACCGTCCGCCGCGCGCACGCACACCGGTTGCCCGGCCGTGAGCCGCAGGGTCCACACCGCGTCCGCCCCCGCGTCCGCGGCCCGCACCCGCAGCACCCGCGGCTCCTCGCTGCGCAGCCGGCTGCGGGAGCGGGCGTGGAAGCCGCGCAGCAGCTCGTCGATGCCGTCCACCGCGAAGTCGGGCGCGACCGGGGACGGGGTACCCCCGCGGGCCGCCTCCGCGTCGTACCGGTGCACGGTCGTCTCGTGCGCCTGCCGGCGAGCCCAGAACGCCAACGGCGACGGACCGGGCTGCGGCAGGAACGTCCAGCACTCGGTATCGGCGGGGGCGGCGGTCAGGCTGTCCAGCAGCAGGCGGTGGCTCTCCCGGTACCAGGCCACCAGCCCGGCGCCGTCCAGCTCCGGCGGTTCGCCGAAGGGCCCGCCCTCGGTGCGCCCCTCGGCGACGATGGCGGTGGCCCACCGGTGCACCCCACCGGTGTGCCGCAGCAGATCACGCACCTGCCACTCCGGGCACGTCGGCACCTTGGCGGCGGTCCCCGCCGCCTCGGCCGCGTCGGCCAGCAGCCGTCCTTCACGGTCCAAGGTCTCCAGATACTCAGCAGTCTCCATGGGGTCGAGTGTGCCTGACGGCGCCGACTCCAACAGGGTTGGGGTGCACGTGCGTTGGCGCGATGGGGTGCTTGGAGGGGGGCGTGCGGGTCGCGGGCGTCCTCCCGCGCCGGGTCGCGCGGCCGGGGCCGCCGGAGCCGGCCGTCACCCGCGGGGTGCCCGGCAGCTCAAGCACGCCAACCTCAACGTGCTGGGCCGCTACACCTTCCGCCACTCCGGTCCGGCCTGCGGCCCCTGCGCGATCCGGCCGACGCCGCGGACGACGAAGAACCCGACGAGTAGGTGAACCCCCGTTCGGGGCTGTAGCCCAGGGCCCGTGGTTCAGGCCTGGCCGGTCTCGAAGCGGACGACCTGGCCGTCAGCGATCTCGAAGCGCCAGGCGGTGCGCATCTCGCCCCAGGTGTCGTTGCGATAGTTGACCACCAGGGAGCGGCCCCCGTCGGCTTCGGAATCGACGGACATGTGGCCGTTGCAGGACCAGATCTCCCGCTCCGACCAGTCGTCGATGTCGCGGTCGGAACCATCGTCGGACATGGTCGCGCTGGGGGTCAGGATCGCGCGGAAGGCGGTGCGGTCCCCGGCGTTGACGGCGGTGACGAAGGTACGGACGGTGGGGTCGGTCAGCTGGGTGGGATCGATCACGGGGGCTCCTGGGCAGGTGTGTGCGTACGGTGCTGTGTGCGAGACAACACCAGGGTGGCCGCGCTCGCGGCCACCCTCACCCGTTCGCCGCCGGACGGCGTGTCAGAGGCGGTGTGGGGCCTTCGTTGAACACACATGCGCAATGGCTGGCGTTCGCAGAGTGGGGAGGGTGTAGCCCTGACTGCGCCGTACGGTCACCCCCTGGTCGAGCGCGGTTCGACGACAGGGAGGTATCGGCGCGCGACTGCCCGAACCCTGTGGTCCTGTGGCGCCTGTCCGCAGGCGGCGCCGAAGTCTTCGGGAGGGCTGGACGGTGCCTTGGCCCGCGAGACGCCAAGAAGCAGCTCCCGAACAGCTGACACCACGCCCGGCTCACCGGCCCCCGAGGTCTACCCCGGGCCAGGGGGCCGGGGCAGACCTCAAGCTGGATCGCCCCCGCATTCAGCTGACGGGATGACCGACGGCGTCTAGGCGTGGTGGCGGCGAGCTGGCCGCCCGCATGGCCTCGCGTCCGGCCGAGGCGGCACCCGAGGACGACGTCACGGCGCTCGAACGGCAGCTGTCCGATCTGCGCTTCGACTGAGACCGGCACCGGCATGCCCTGCATCGCCGTGCTCGAAGGCCCATGCGCCGACGGCGTCGATGGGCGCCAGCAAGGTCCGGCCCAGAGCGGTGAGTCGGTACTCGACCCGTGATGGTGCGTCGGGGTCTGCCTGCCGGTCGACCAGTCCGTTGAACTGCAGCCGGCGCAGAGTCTCGGTGAGGACCTTGGAACTGATGCCCCCGATCCGCTCCCGTAATTCGATCGGGCGACTGGGGCCGTCGCGCAGTGCCCAGAGCACCACGGAGTTCCAGGTGTTGGAGAGCAGGTCGAAGGCAAGGGGGGCGCGGCAGTCGGCGAGGAAGGCGTCAGTCGTCACGTACCGAATGGTGCCCGAACGGCCATCTAGCGTCGGTGCGAACGGTCGAAGCAGACACGGAGAGGGACCGCGTGATGAGAATCGGTGTACTGGGCACGGGCAACATGGCCGACGCGCTCGCCACCCACTGGGTGCGGGCCGGGCACGAGGTGACTATCGGGGGACGGGACGCACACAAGGCGGAGCGGCTCGCGACGCGCATCGGAGGCAGCGCGAAGCCTGCCAGTCTGCGCGCGGCGGCCGCCTCCGGTCAGGTGGCGTTGGCCGCGCTGCCCTTCGGGGCGGGAGCAGACGTGGCGCGGGACCTCCACGCGGTCCTGCAGGGCAAGGTGGTGCTGGACTGCTCCAACCCGGTGGGGCCGGGCTTCCGGCTGCTGACGGAAGGCGGTCCCTCCGCCGCGCAGCAACTGGCTGCGGCGGCACCGGGAGCCCACGTGGTCAAGGCTTTCAACCTCTGTCACGAGGACGTGTGGCGCATGCGGCCGCCCGTCTTCGATGGGCGACCATTGGCTGTTCCGGTCTGCGGGGACGACGAGACGGCCCTCGTGCGTGTGCGTGAGTTGGTACGGAACGTGGGCTGTGAACCCGTGGCCGGCGGCGGTCTCGAACGTGCGGGTCTCCTGGAAGCGACCGCCGCGCTGTTTATCGCGCTGTGGGTCGGCGAGGGAGCTTATGCCCAGGCAATCGCCCCTCCGCTGGCATACGCGGCCGGACCGAGCCACTAGGAAGCGGAGGGTGGCACGGCGGCTTTCCGTCAGGGATTCTTGGACATCGGCGTCCACGTGCCCGTGTTCGCCACCGCCGGCATCGGCGGCATGACGGTGTAGGCCGCGGTGTTCCTCGTGCTGGTGGCCGTGTGGTGCTTGGCGGGCAAGTTCTTCGCCACCCGACCCGTCATCGCCAAAGGCACTTGCCCGCTGGGACCGCGTCCTGCTGCCCCTGGTCCTGATCGCCATCGGCCTGCTCATCCTCATCGAGGCGGCGCCTTCGGCCTGTAGCGACTGGCGGCACATCACCGGCGCAGTCCGGGGCGCACGGAAGGGAAGTCCCGTTCGGAACGCGGATGAATGTGCGGGCTTCGGAACCCGCTGTGGATACAGGTCGGTTAATGCTTGCGCACGACCTGGTTGCGGGCGGGTGAGCAGGCCATGATGGGCCCATGACGTTGGCCTTCCGCGCGCTCGCGCAACTGGCGACCTGGCCGGACCTGAGACCGGCCGTCCCGAGCTGCGGCCTCGGGCAGGCCGTGTGTTCGGCACGGGGCGAGATCGCCCACTTCCACTCGGAACGTGACGTCGATCTGCGGCTCACCGACCGGGCCATCCGGCGGTTCGCCGAGGACCTCAGAGGTTCGGGACCGATCAGGATCGTGCCCGGCTCGCAGTGGGTGACCCTGCGGCTCGACGCCGCCAGCGACGTCGATCTGCTGCTGACCCTGGTGAGCGTGGCCCTCCAGGCGCAGCTGACCTGGCCCGACCCGGCCGAGCGGCCGCTGGTCGGCTGCAACGACCAGCGGGGCGCCGGGTTCGTGAAGGCCGACCTCGGCGCCTTCTGAGGCCGATCCCGCGCGCGGACCGAAGCCGGCGGCCTTTCGGCGGGACCGTATCGGCGGCGCGCGCCGGTCTCACACCGCCAGCACCCGGACACCCGCCTCCTCGAACCGCCGTACCGTCTGCGGTGCCACCGCCGCGTCCGTCACCAGGGTGTTCACCAGCTCCGCCCCGCAGATCCGGGCGAACGCGCGGCGCCCCAGCTTGCTGGAGTCCGCGGCGACCACCACCCGCTCGGCGCGCTCGCACAGCAGCCGGTTGATCGCGGCCTCCGCCTCGTCGTGCGCCGCCGCGCCGTGCGTGACGTCGAAGCCGACGACTCCGAGCACGGCCACGTCGAGCGTGATCTGCCCCAGCACCCCGTCCGCCAGTGGACCGATGAGTTCGTACGACTGGGCGCGTGCCACCCCGCCCGTCACCACGATCTTGAACTGGGGCCGTACGGCCAGCTCGTTGGCGATGTTGAGCGCATTGGTGACGACGGTCAGTGCCGGTGAACCGGTACCCAGGTCACCGCGCACGGCCAGCGCGCGGGCCACCTCCGTGGTGGTCGTTCCACCGGTCAGCCCCACGGCTTCGCCCGGCACGACGAGTTCGGCCACCGCCTTGGCGATGCGCTGCTTCTCCGAGGCGCGGCGGGCCGTCTTGTAGCGCAGCGGGAGTTCGTACGACACCCCGTGCACCACCGCTCCGCCCCGGGTGCGGACCAGCATCTGCTGCTCGGCGAGCTGGTCGAGGTCGCGGCGGATCGTGGCCGCGGACACCGCCAGTTCGGCCGCCGCCTCCTCGACCTCCAGCCGGCCGCGCTCGACGAGCAGTTCCAGCAGCGCCTTCCAGCGGGCGTCCCGGGACATCCGCGGCCTCCGTTCCCTGACCGTCGTCTTCGATCTTCTGGCGACCCTAGCGCACCCGGTATCGCGCTCGAATGCTTGATTGTGCTCGAAAGATCGCTATATCTTGCAGGAACAATCAGCTAGGGGAGGGTGTGGGCATGACCCATGTCGAGAACGAGCTGAAGAGTCAGCCGGAGTGCTGGATACGGGCGGCCGCGCAGGCGGGGCGCCACCGGGAGGCATTGCCGGAGCGGGGGGAGCGGGTCGCCGTCGTCGGGTGCGGGACCTCGTACTTCATGGCCCAGGCCGTCGCCGCACTGCGCGAGGACGCGGGGCAGGGGGAGACCGACGCGTTCGCCGCCTCCGAGTTCCCGTCCGCGCGGTCCTACGACCGCGTCCTCGCCCTCACCCGCTCCGGCACCACCACCGAAGTACTCGACGTACTGGGGAAGTTGCGCGGACGGACGCGCACCACCGCCGTGACCGCGGATCCGGACACGCCGGTCGTGTCGGCCGCCGACGATGTCGTGGTGATCGACTTCGCCGACGAACGCTCCGTGGTGCAGACCCGGTTCGCCACCACCGCGTTCACCCTCCTGCGCGCCCACCTGGGCCTGCACACCGACACCGTCGTCGCCGACGCGCGCACCGCCCTCGCCACCCCTCTGCACCAAGGACTCGCGGAGCGTACGCAGTTCACCTTCCTCGGGCGCGGCTGGACCGTCGGACTCGCCCACGAGGCCGCGCTGAAAATGCGCGAGGCGTCCCTCGCCTGGACGGAGGCCTACCCGGCGATGGAGTACCGGCACGGCCCGATCAGCGTCACCACCGACGGCACGGCCACCTGGATGCTCGGTACGGCACCCGGAGGCCTGGCCGAACAGGTCCGCGCCACCGGCGCGTCGTGGATCGGGGGCGGACTCGATCCGCTCGCCGAACTCGTCCGCGTGCAGCGGCTCGCGGTGGCCGTCGCCGCCGCCCGGGGCCTCGACCCCGACCGGCCGCGCCACCTCACCCGCTCGGTGATCCTCGCCCCCTGAACCCGCCGGCCCCGTCCCGGAAGGACCCGCACGTGCCCCTCGCACCCACGGGCGAGCTGGTCACCCGCGCCGCCAAGGCCCGGTCCGCCGTTCCCGCGTTCAACGTCATCACCCTCGAACACGTCGAGGCCGTCATCGCCGGAGCCGAGGCCGCCGGCGCCCCGGTCGTCCTCCAGGTCAGCGAGAACGCCGTCAGGTTCCGCTACGGGCGGCTGCTGCCGCTGGCCCGCGCCGCCGTCGCCGCCGCCGAACGCGCCGCCGTGCCTGTCGCGTTGCACCTGGACCATGTGCAGAGCGACGAGCTGCTGCGGCAGGCGCCCGGTGCCGGGTTCTCCTCGGTGATGTACGACGCGGCCCATCTGCCGTACGCCCAGAACCTCGCGGCGACGCGGGCCGCCGCCGACTGGGCACACGGCCGAGGGCTCTGGATCGAGGCCGAGTTGGGTCAGATCGGGGGAAAGGACGGCCGGCCCGCGCTCGACGCCCACGCGCCCGGCGCCCGCACCGACCCGGACCAGGCACGGGACTTCGTCGCCGGTACCGGTGTCGACGCGCTGGCGGTCGCCATCGGCAGCACGCACGCGATGACCACCCGCACCGCCGTCCTGGACCACGGCCTGCTCCGGCACCTCTCGGCAGCGCTCGCCGTGCCGCTCGTCCTGCACGGCTCCTCCGGCGTACCGGACACGGGGCTGGTCGCCGCGGTCGGGGGCGGCATCACCAAGGTCAACGTCGGCACCGCACTCAACATCGCCATGACCGGGGCGATCCGCACGTACCTCGCCGCCCGGCCCGAGGCCGTCGACTCCCGCGAGTACCTCGGCGTCGGCCGGGAGGCGATGGCCCGCGAGGTCACCCGGATCATCGGCGTCCTCGCCCGCACCCCCGCCGGGCCGGCCGCCCCACGACCCCCCGCCTCGTCCCCGCACCCCCGGAGCTGACCGCCACCGGGACCGCGCGCACGGCGGCGCCCGCCGGCAACGCCCGCCGAAGGCCTCGTCGGATCCGGGGTCTAGCTCTTCCTGACGGCCCTGAGCACGACGAACTTCGGGTCGCACGCGACCAGTTCGGCGTTCCCGAACAGCCGCTTCAGCTTCACGTGGTAACCGAGGTGGCGGTTGCCGACCACCCACAGTTCGCCGCCCGGCCGCAGCGCGCGCTTGGCCCCGGTGAACATCCGCCACGCCGTCGCGTCCGTCGTCGCCTGGTGGGAGTGGAACGGCGGGTTGTTCAGGACCAGGTCCACACTGCCGGGCGCCACCCCGGCCAGCCCGTCCCCGACCCGGAACTCGGCGTGCCCGGGCACCCCGTTGGCCTTGTACGTCGCCTCCGCCGAGGCCACCGCCTGGAACGACTCGTCCACGAACAGCACTTCGGCCGCCGGATCGGCCAGCGCCACCGCCGTACCCACCACGCCGTTGCCGCAGCCCAGGTCCACCACCCGGCCCGCGCCCGGACCGGGCAGGTGCTGGAGGAGGAAACGGGTGCCGATGTCCAGCCGGTCGGCGCAGAAGACGCCCGCGTGATTGACGACCGTGCGCCCGGACACCGCGCCGACACCGCCCGGCAGGGCGTAGCTGTACGGCCACGGGTTCGCGGGCCGCTCCCGCGCCGGGTCCGGGGCGCAGAAGATCAGCCGGGCCTTCTGCCGCGCCAGCGAGGTCCGGGTCGGCCCGATGATCCGCTCGAACAGCTCCAGCGTCGAGGTGTGGATCTCCTTCACCATCCCGGTGCCGACGACGACGGTGCCCGCGTGCAGCCCGGGTGCCAGGCGCAGCAACTGGTCCTCCAGCAGCGCCAGGCTCTTGGGCACCCGCACCAGCAGCACGTCCACCCGCTCCGGCGGGGCGTCCTGCGTGGTGAGCAGCCGGACGGCACCCGGCTCGGCACCGGCCCGCGCCAGGTTCGCCCGGGTCGCCTCCTGGCTCAGGAAGGAATCGGTGATCTGCACCGGCCGGTGCGCGGCCAGCGCCGTGACCAGCGCGCCCCAGCGGTCCCCGACCACGACGACCGTGCCCGACAAGGGCACCTTCTCCTCGGCCAGATGCCGCAGCAGATACGCGTCGGAGGCGTCCCAGGCACGCAGCCGGTCACGGGGGTCCTCGGGGAAGCGGGTCAGCCCGACCTCGCCCCACGGTGTCGTCATAGGGTCGCTCATCGTGCGTCCAGGCTATCCGAGCCGCAGCTCAGGGCTGGTGCGACGAACCTGCGGCAGTATGGGCGCATGGACGTGGAGCTGTTTCCCCGGGAGCGTGCGGAGGTCACCGCGGGCGCCGTGCATGTCCCGGACTGGCTGGACGAGGCGCGGCAGCGCGACCTGCTCGCCGCCTGCCGGGAATGGGCGCGGCCCCCGGCCGGACTGCGCACGGTCCGCACCCCGGGCGGCGGCACGATGACCGCGCGCCAGGTCTGCCTCGGCTGGCACTGGTACCCGTACGCCTACACCCGCACGGTCGTCGACGGCGACGGCACGCCCGTCAAACCCTTCCCGGACTGGCTCGGCGAGCTGGGACGCCGGGCAGTGGCCGACGCCCTCGGCCCGGACGCCGTCCCCGACGCGCCGTACGACATCGCACTGATCAACTTCTACGACGGCGACGCCCGGATGGGCATGCACCGTGACAGCGACGAGAAGTCGGACGCCCCGGTGGTGTCGCTGAGCCTCGGCGACAGCTGCGTGTTCCGCTTCGGCAACACGCGAACGCGGGCGAAGCCGTACACCGACGTCGACCTGCGCAGCGGTGACCTGTTCGTCTTCGGCGGCCCGTCCCGGCTCGCCTACCACGGCGTGCCGCGGGTCCAGCCGGGCACGGCCCCGGAGGGGCTGGGCCTCACCGGCCGGCTCAACATCACCTTGCGTGTGAGTGGCCTCTAGGGGCTCTCGTTCGGGCTCCTGCCGGGATCGCGGGCCCTGGCGCCGCTCTCCCGCTTCCGGCTTCGCTCGAGGGAGGTACCCCACCGCCGCGCTGCCGTCGGCTGCCATGGCTCCGCCAAGGCGCCCTCGCCTTGCGACACACGGCACCGGACCCGCTCCCGCGCTCCTGCCTGGTCCGAACGGAAGACCCGAGCCGGCAGGCACACGCCACCCAAGCTGCGGATCATGGGAGACTCACCCCTATGAGCGGCAAGGCGGATCCCCGGACAGCGGGGGAGAGGACCACCTCGAGAGCGCGGCTGGACCGGGGGCGCGGTGCGCTCGGACCCGCGCTGGAGCTGGTGCACACCGGGCGGGCCCCCACCCGGGCCGTGCTCACCGCCGAACTCGGTGTCACCCGGGCGACGGCCGGCGCGGTGGCCGCCGAACTGGAGTCGCTCGGCCTGATCAAAGTGGACGCCCGGCCCGGCTCGGCGGCCGGCTCCCAGGGGCGCCCCTCGCACCGGCTGGACGTCGCCGAGGACGGCCCCGTGGCACTCGCGGCGCAGATCCACGCCGACGGCTTCCGGGCCGCGCTGGTCGGCCTCGGCGGACGGATCGTGGCGACCGCGCCCGGCTGCGAGACCGTCGAGGCCGACCCGGCCAAGGTGCTCGGCTCCGTGGTCGAGGTGGGCGCGGAGCTGCTGCGCACGACCGGCCGGCGCTGCGTCGGCGCCGGGCTGGCCGTACCGTCCGCCGTCGCCGAACCCGGCGGCCTGGCCCTCAACCCCCTGCACCTGGCCTGGCCCGTCGGCGCCCCCGTCACACGGACCTTCGCCGAGTGCGTACGCGCCGCCGGCATCACCGGACCCGCGTTCGCGGCCAACGACGTCAACCTCGCCGCGCTCGCCGAGCACCGGCACGGCGCCGGCCGGGGCGCGCGGGACCTGCTGTGCGTCGCCACCGGACACCGGGGCGTCGGCGGTGCCCTCGTCCTCGACGGCCGCCTGCACACCGGCAGTTCAGGGCTCGCTCTGGAGGTCGGCCACCTCACCGTCAACCCCGAGGGCCGCCCCTGCCACTGCGGCAGCCGCGGCTGCCTGGACGTGGAGGCCGACCCGCTGGCCCTGCTCATGGAGGCCGGCCGTGAACCCGGCCCCGAGGTGTCGCTGCTCCAGCAGGCCAACGACCTGCTGCGCACGCGGTACGACGACAGGGCCGTGCGCACCGCCGCCGAAGCCCTCATCGACCGCCTCGGCCTCGGTCTCGCCGGCCTCGTCAACATCCTCAACCCCGACCGCATCATCCTGGGCGGCCTCCACCGCACCCTCCTGGACGCCGACCCCGCCCGGCTCCGCGCGGTGGTCGCCGACCGCAGCCTCTGGGGCCAGAGCGGCGGCGTCCCCATCCTCCCGTGCACCCTCGACCACAACAGCCTGGTCGGAGCCGCCGAACTGGCCTGGCAGCCGGTCCTGGACGACCCACTGGGCGCGCTGGCCGCGGGCGCGTAGACGTCCCGTCGGGCGCCCGCGGCGAACGCGGACGCCCGGACGATCCGCTGGGCGGGCTGGTCGCGGATGCCCGGGCGGCGGCGGGTCGGTGTCCGGCGTACCGAAGCCGCCGGGTTCCGGTGCGTCCGGACCTTCCCTACTCCCGGGCCGGGGACCAGTCGGCCGCGAAGGCCCGCGCCGGATGCTCCGTGAGCATGCGGTCCACCAGGTCCGCGCCCACCGCCTCCGCCAGCCGAGCGCGTACCCGGCGCAGCAGATACGGCATCCCGGGACCGCCGTCGACCGAGCGTGCCCCCGCGGTCACCGTGTCCCCGCCGAGCAGCAGCCGGTCCCCGAATCCCGCCTCCGCCAGGGCCCGTACGGCTTCCGGCATGCGCCAGTCGGTGGCGTGGTGGGCGCGGGACGGCCCGTCGAAGGCCAGCCAGCAGCCCGACCCGGCCGCCTGCCGGTGCACGACCGGGTCGGGGGCGCGGTTCAGGTGACCCAGGATCACCCGCTCACCGGGCACGCCCAACTCGCCGCACAGCAGGTCGATTACGTCCAGCGCACCGGTGCCCTGCTCCAGGTGTACGGCGATGGGCGCACCGGTGGCGTGATGCGCCTCGGCCGCCGCCGTCATGGTCCAGCGGGCGTGCGTGTCCAGGGTGTGGAAGCCGCCGGCCACCTTGACGAGACCGGCGCGCACCCCCGTCGTGCCGATGCCGTCGGTGAGTTCGGAGACGAACAGCGCGGCGAGCCGCCCGCCGCTCACCCGGGCGAGCGCCTCCGGCGCGTAGTGTGCCGCTTGGTGCAGGCCCGTCGCGCAGACCAGGTGGACCCCCGTCGTCCGGGTCAGCGCCGGCAGATCCGCCACGTGCCGTCCCATGCCGTACGGCGTCCACTGCACGACGGCAGCGCCGCCCGCCGCACGGAAGGCCGCCAACTCGGCCCGCGCGGCGGTGAGGTCGTCCAGTTCCTGTCCCGGCAGCCGTGGGCTGCGCAGGAAGAGGTGGTCGTGCGCGTCGCACACCCCCAGCTCCGCGGCCGGGATGTCGCCGAGGACCGTACGGACGTGTCTCACCACTGCCGTCCGCGCGCGAGACGGTCCCGGCCCGGGGCGGACACGTGCAGCACCTCGAAGACATCCCCGTCGGCCTTCGCGGTGGCGTGCTCCCAGAGGGAGAAGTGCACGAGCTCCCAGCGGTGCGGGTCCACGGCCGCCGCGGCGAGCACGGCACCGTCCTGGCCGGCCAGCCGTTCCGCCTCGGCCACCGCGTCCTCCATCAGCGCCGCCAATTCGGCTTCCTCCGGGACCGGTTGCCGCCGCCGTACGGCGAACGCGGCGGGCGCGCGGGTGCCCTCGGCGTACGCGAGACCGGTCCACTGCCGCACCGGGGGCCGCCCGAAGTCGTTGACGAGCCCCTGGAAGGCGCCGCCCCACAGGAAGCGGTTCATGCCGTCCACCGTGTTCCAGAGGTAGAACGGCGCGTACTGGTTCACCGGCGAGCCGTGCGCGCCCCGTTCACGTATCAGGTACGCCTTGAGACCGAGGCCCTCCCAGTCGTCCAGCAGATGGCCGACGCGGGCGACCCGGGCACGGATGACGCCCATGTCGTAGTCGGCGGGCAGGGACAACTCGTACTGCGCGGCGTGCATGACGTGGTCCTTCCGTCGGGGCAGGTGTGCTCAGGCGGGGTGGTCGGCGGCGGACACATGGCAGTCCCACTCGGTGGTGGTGCCGTCCGCGGCGGCCTCCACGACCGCGAGGTGGGTCATGAAGGTGCGGGGTCCGCCACCATGCCAATGCCATTCCCCGGGCTCGATCCACACCGTGTCGCCCGCGCGGATCACCTCGGCCGCCCCACCCCTGCGCTGTACCAGCCCCTCGCCCTCCAGGACGTGCAGCACCTGTCCGTGCGGGTGCCGGTGCCAGGCCGTGCGGGCGCCCGGTGCGAAGTGGACGTTGAGCATGCGCAGCCGGGACGGGGCCGCGGGCGCGGCGATCTCGTCCAGCCAGACCGTGCCGGTGAAGTGCTCCGCGGGGCCCTGCCAGGTGTCGGGCCGCCGTCTGGTGATGTGCACGTGACTCAGTTCTCCTGTCGGGGGGTCCGGGCTGCGAGCAGGGAGAGCAGGCCGCGGACGCCGGCGTCGAAGGCGGCGGGGGAGCCGGACGCGCGGGCGAGCACATAGCCGCCCTGCACGGTGGCGACGACGGCCGCGCCGATCTCCGCGCCGTCCAGTTCGGGCGCGAACTGCCCCTGCCGCTTGCCCTCTTCGACGATTCCGGCGATCCGCTCGCGGATGGCGGCGATCGTCTCGTCGACCGGTGCGCGCAGCTCGTCGCTGGCGATCACGTCCGGATCCATGGTCAGCCGGCCGACCGGGCAGCCGCGCAGCACGTCACGTTCGCGCAGCAGATACGCCTCGATGCGCTCGTACGGCGTGCCCGGACCGTCGAGCACGGCCCCCGCGGTGGCCCGCAGCTCCTCGGCGGTGCGCCGGATCGCCGCCAGGGCGAGGTCGGGCTTGCCCTTGAAGTGGTGGTACATGCTGCCCTGGCCGGCCTCCGCGCGCTCCAGGATCGCCTTGGGGCTGGTGCCCACGTATCCGCGCTCCCACAGCAGCTCGCGAGTGGACTCGATCAGTCGTTCCGGAGTGCTCATGCCCTCACTGTACATACTAGTAGTTACAGAACGCCAGACCCCGTGGTGCGCAACCGACCAGCGGCGCCGCCCGTCCGGGCCGGACACGCGGCTCGGCCGCACCGCGGGGAGCGGTGCGGCGTGGCGTGGCCCGGTGCCGGGGCACGAGTCGTCGCGGTCCACGGCCGTCCTCGGCCGTGGCTACGGGAACGGACCGCTGTCCGGTCAGCCGGGCAGGGACGTCCGTGCGGGGGTCCGTGCCCCGGTCGCGCCGGCGGGCTCCACGGTGGGCGTGGCAGTCATGGCCGGCGCGGGAGCCGCGGCGACGGGTGCCGTACTCCCGACCGGACTCACACCATCGACCGGACTCACGCCACCGACGGGACTCCTCGCGTCTCCCGCACCCGCGACCCGGTTCCCGGCCCCGGCCGGAATCCCCGCGCTCGCGACCGGAGCCCCGGCGCCCACCGGGGCGCCAGCTCCCACCGGAGCGCCAGCTCCCACCGGAGTCCCCGCGCCGACCACGGCCCCTGCCCCGACCGGCGTCCGGGCCGGCACCGGAGTTCCCGGCGGCACGGCCGTCCGCGCCGGAACCGGGTCCGGCGCCGAAGCGCCGGCAGCAGTCCCCACCGCCGGCACCGGCGCCGCCCGTACCGCGTCCCGCGTCGGACCCGCCGGACGGCTCCGCCCCACCGGAGGTGCCGGCAGGGTGAACCAGACGATCTTGCCGTTCTCGCCGTCCGGCCGGGCGCCCCAGCTCTCGCTCACCGCGGCCACCATCGCCAGGCCCCGCCCGCAGGTGGCCAGCGGGGTGACTTCCGCCGGGTCGGCGATGTCGGCGGGCGCGGTGACGGGCACCGTGCCGGTGACGTCGGCCGACAGGACATCGGCCGGTGTCGCGGTCACGCCGGCCGGTACCGGGAGGCGTGGATCGTGGTCGCGTACCGAGACGGTGAGCCGGTCCGCGAGCAGTTCCAGCTCGACGGTGCACGACTTGTCGGGCCGGGCGTGCCGGTGGACGTTGCTCAGCAACTCCGTCACACCGAGCGCGGCCCGGTCTATCAACGGGTCCATGTGCCAGTAACGCAACTGCGCAGATACGATTCTGCGGACCTGGCCGATCCGCGACGGCAGGGCCTGGAGTTCCACTGTGCAGTGCCTGCTTGGATGAGTGATCACGGCTGCGACTCCCCGATGTGAGGTTCGAAAGAACCGGATGAACACGGAGAACAACGGATCCAGGAGGGTGCTTGCGTCCAAACGTCCGCCTGCTGTCGTGGCCGGCGGGCTGGTTCTCAGCGTTATCGCCGGTAAACCCAGAGTGACGTGACATCAGCGTGACGCAGCGGATGCGCTCACGCAACTCGCCGCGACGGTGCGCTGCTCAGCCGTGGTCTCCCGCCGCCCGGCGCACCGCCTCGATGAACCGCCGCGCCGCGGGCGGCCCCGGCCGGCCCGGCGCCGGATCCTGCTCGCCGAGTGTCAGCAGATACCGCGTGCCGTTGACGTCGGCCAGCGCCCGGCCGTCCGGCGCGAACCACGGCTTGGACGCGCGCACCGCCTGCACCGGCGCGCTGTCGATCTCGCTGCCGTAGCTGGTGAGCAGCTCCAGCCTGCCGTCGCTGATCCGGACCTGTCCGGCCCGGGTGAGCGAACGCAGCCGCTTGCCGATCCGCACGCCCGTGGCCGTGAACTCCGGTTCCGCCATGTCCTGCCGCCCCCTCGCGGTGTCTGCGTGGTCCGTGCGCGTGGTCCGTGTGCGCCCCCGTTCGGGACGGCCGTCCCGTCGCGTGCAGTCTGCCTGGATGCGGCGCGGAGCACCAGTACGCGCGGGGTGTGTGCGACAGACCCGGGAGCGGGTGCGCCGATGCGCCCACGGCACTCTCGCACAGCCGTGCCCCAGAGTGGCTTTGGGTGGCTCAAAGATGCGTTTATGCAGGTGGGAAGCGGTGTGAAAGGTGCCTATGCTCGAAGGTGCCGGCCGTGCGAGGCGCGGTCGGCGACCAGCGTAAGGAGCCCCCGTCGTGAGCACCACCCATCAGGCCAGGACCGGCGCCACCCTCGACGTCGACCGCAGTGACGCCGCCTACCGAGGCTGGCTGAAAGAAGCCGTCCGCAAGGTGCAGGCCGACGCCAACCGCTCGGCGGACACGCACCTGCTGCACTTCCCGCTGCCCGAGCGGTGGGGCATCGACCTCTATCTGAAGGACGAGTCGACCCACCCGACCGGCAGCCTCAAGCACCGGCTGGCCCGGTCGCTGTTCCTCTACGGCCTGTGCAACGGCTGGATCCGCCCGGACCGCCCGGTGATCGAGGCGTCCAGCGGCTCGACGGCGGTCTCGGAGGCGTATTTCGCGAAGCTGATCGGGGTGCCGTTCATCGCGGTCATGCCGCGCACGACGAGCACCGAGAAGATCCGGCTGATCGAGTTCCACGGCGGACGGTGCCACTTCGTGGACGACTCCCGGAAGATGTACGAGGAGTCGGCCCGGCTCGCGGTGGAGACCGGCGGCCACTACATGGACCAGTTCACCTACGCCGAGCGGGCCACGGACTGGCGCGGCAACAACAACATCGCCGAATCGATCTTCCGTCAGCTGCGGCTGGAGCGGTTCCCGGAGCCGGCCTGGATCGTCGCGACGGCCGGCACCGGCGGCACCTCCGCGACGCTCGCGCGCTATGTGCACTACATGCAGTACGACACCCGTATCTGTGTCGCCGATCCGGAG
Source organism: Streptomyces sp. Y20 (assembly GCF_043195475.1). Classification (NCBI taxonomy): domain Bacteria; kingdom Bacillati; phylum Actinomycetota; class Actinomycetes; order Kitasatosporales; family Streptomycetaceae; genus Streptomyces; species Streptomyces sp. Y20. The sequence goes on along the minus strand of NZ_JBIDDP010000001.1, from coordinate 643,111 downwards.
AACTCCTGCTTCTTCGACGGCTGGACGACCGGCGACCCGGATGTCACCTGTGACTGCGGTTCGCGCATCGAGGGCATCGGCCGGCCGCGCATGGAGCCGAGCTTCGTGCCCGGCGCGGTCGACAGGATGATGAAGGTCCCGGACGCGGCCAGTGTCGCCGCCGTGCGGGCCCTGGACCGGGCCATCAACCGCAAGGCGGGCGGTTCGACCGGCACCGGGCTGTGGAGCGCCCTGAAGATCGTGGCCGAGATGGTGGCGGAGGGGCGCCGGGGCAGTGTGGTGACGCTGCTGTGCGACCCGGGGGACCGCTACCTCGACAAGTACTACTCGGACGCGTGGCTGGCCGGGCAGGGGCTGGACATCACGCCGTACGCGTCGGCGATCGACTCGTTCCTGGCGACGGGGGCCTGGCCGCTCTGAGCCGGCCCCGGCCCCGGAGGGCCCGCGCTCGACGGGCGGGTGTCCGCGGCATGTCGTTTTGATGTCAACTCAATTGGGGCTCTGGGCAAGCGGATTGCCTCCGTGCGACTGATAAGATCATCCCACTTTTCGGTGGGCTGACGACGTGTCATGAATGCGTCCGGGGGACAGTCTCGAAGGCACCATCGCGCTGCTCACGTTCTCGGCGCGCTGCGACGTGAAGAGAGTCTCATGACGTCATTGACCCGGGATCCACTGCTGTGGATCTTGCTTGTGGTGCTCGTCGCTGCGGTCGCCGCAGTGATGCGGGCCCGGAGAACCAACATGGCGCTCCGAAGAACGAGGAAGGACCTGGAGGCAGGACTGGGGCAGGCCCGCGGCGACGTCGGTCAGCTCCACAACCACGTCGCGGCGCTGACCGCGCAGCACCAGCGCGACCTCGCCGACGTACGGGCGGACGCCGAGGCGGCGACCAAGGCGGTGCTGAAGTCCGCGATGGGAACGCTCCAGTCGCTCGCCGAGGAACAGCAGCTCCTCCTGGACACCCTGCTGAAGAAGTACGGCAACACCACCGAGGTCCTCGCCGACCTGATGTCGGTCGACCACACCGGCAGCCAGTTCGGCCGCCGCGCCAAGGGCATCTCGGTGCTGTGCGGCGGCTGGCTCGGCAGGCGGGAGGGCGCCGCCACCGTCTACGACGTCGCCCGCAGCGCCCAGGGAAGGATCAAGGACTTCGACCGGGTCGGCGTCCACTCCCAGGTCAACGTCTCCCTCGTCGGCAAGGCGGTCGAGCCGGTGGCCGTCGTCCTGGCCGAACTGCTGGACAACGCGACAACGTACAGCGCACCCGGGACCCCGGTCGAGGTCAACATCCAGACCGTGCCCACCGGTGTGTGCTTCATCGTGGACGACGCCGGTCTCGGTATGGACCAGGAGACCAAGGACCGGGCGGCGGCACTGCTCAGCGTCGACGGCCCCGTCGACATCACCGGTCTCGGCGATCCGCCGCGGTTCGGCTTCGCCGTGTGCGGCATGCTCGCCGCCCGCTACGGCTTCGCCGTCTCCGTCGGCTCCGTGTCCCCCTACGGCGGAGTGCGTGCAGTGATTCGTGTCCCCGAAAGCCTCCTCGCGGCCGACGCCCCTTCCCCGGCCGCCGGCACCCAGGACGACGCGGCCCCGCAGGCGGCGCCCCAGCGACTGGCGCCCGTCCCGGTCGTGGGCCCCTCGCACGTGGTGGGCACGACCACGGGCGGCCTGCCCAAACGCCGCCGGCGCTCGGGCCCCGTCACGATGGTTCCCGCCCTCGACACCACGGGCCAGGAGGCGACGTCCGAGCCGGCCGGCGAGGTGACGGCGTCGCGGCTCGGGGCGTTCGCACGCGGCACACACCTCGGTCGCACCACGAACACCATGGAAGGATCTGACGACCAGTGAAGACCGACCTGTCCTGGGTGCTGAACGACGTGCTAGAGGTGCGCGGAGCCCGCCACGCGATCCTCGTCTCGGGTGACGGCCTGCTGCTGCACCGCTCGGACGACATCGGCCGGGACGACGCGGAGACGAACGCCGCCGCGATGAGTTCCATGCAGTCGCTGAGCCGTGCCGTCGCCGGCTTCGTCGGAGCGGGACACGGCATCTGGAAGCAGACGCTGCTCGAGTACGACGGCGGCTGGATCTTCCTCATCGCCGCGGGCCAAGGCTCCTACCTCGCCGTCTCGGCCGCACCGGACGTCGACATGGAGGCCGTGTCCTTCCGCATGCAGAAGACGGTGGCCGCCCTGAGCAAGGCGATGAGTGTGGCGCCGCGCGCGGACAACGGTGTCGGCTCATGACGAAGCCCGCCGAGGAAGCCTCCGTCACCAGCGACTTCGTCCGCTCGTACGTCATCACCGGCGGCCGGACCCTGCCGGACTCGGACGACCTGGCGCTGCACACCCTGGTCACCCTCGCCCCCGAGCGGACGCCTCCGCTGGGAGCCGGTCCCGAGGTGACGGCGATCTGGCACCTGTGCGCGGGCGGCTACCTGTCGGTCGCCGAGGTGGCCGGCCACCTGGAACTGCCGGTGGGGGTGGCCCGGTTGCTGCTCACCGACTTATTCGAGCAGGGCCACCTCCTGCGCCGCGCCGAGCCGCCCCGGGCTCAGAACGTTGACAGAGCGACCCTCGAGAAGGTTCTGAATGGACTCCAATCCCTCATCGGCTGAGACGGCCCCTGGATCCATCTACGTCTCCAGCGCGGTGACCAACGCGGCCAAGATCCTGGTGGTCGGGCATTTCGCCGTGGGCAAGACGACGTTCATCGGCTCGCTGTCGGAGATCACCCCGCTGCGCACCGAGGAGAAGATGACGCAGGCGTCGCTCCACGTGGACGACCTCAGGGGCGTGACCGGCAAGTCCACCACCACCGTGGCCCTGGACTTCGGCCGGCTGACACTCAGCGACGACCTCGTGCTGTACCTGTTCGGTACCCCCGGACAACAGCGTTTCATGCAGCTGTGGGAGGACATGGCCCGTGGCGCGCTCGGCGCGCTGCTGCTGGTCGACCCCGCCCGGCTGGAGGAGACCTTCCCCGTCATCGACCTCGTCGAGCGGTACGGACTCGAGTACGCCATCGCGGTCAACAGCTTCGGCGCGGACACGGCGTACGCGGAGGCGGAGGTGCGCGAGGCCCTCGACCTGCTCCCGGACACCCCCGTCGTCTACTGCGACGCCCGCGACCGGCAGTCCTCCGCCCACGCGCTCATCGCGCTCGTGCGTCACCTGCTCACCCGAGCCGCCTGACACGCCCCACCGCCCGCCTCATCGGCCGGACCATCGGCCGCGGGCCAGCAGAAGGAACCTCATGGACCGTCAGTCAGTCAGCGCCCCCACCGGCGCAAGATGCCCCCTGCACGACGCCGCGTTCGCCGCCGACCCCCAGCAGGTCTACGACCGGGTGCGCGCCCACGGCCCGGCCGGGCCCGTCGAACTCGCACCCGGCGTGGACGCCACCCTGGTCGTCGGGCACGAGACGGCCCTGCGCGTCCTGCAGAACTCCACGCTCTTCGCCCGGGACGCCCGCCGCTGGAAGGCGCTGAACGAGGGGCGCGTCGGGCTCGACCACCCGGTGCTGCCGATGATGGCGTACCGGCCCAACTGCCTGTTCACCGACGGCGCCGTACACCTGCGGCTGCGCAAGGCCGTCACCGACAGCCTCGCCCGGCTCAACATGACCCGCGTCCGCCGCGACGTCGAGCCCATCGCCGACTACCTCATCGACCGGTTCAGCGAGCGCGGCCGGGCCGACCTCCTCAACGACTACGCCAAACTGCTGCCGCTGCTGCTGTTCAACCAGCTCTTCGGCTGCCCGCCGGACATCGGTGACACCCTCACCAGCGCCATGTCGGCGATCTTCGACGGCCGGGACGCCCTGCGCGCCAACGAGGAACTCACCGCCTGCCTCATGGAGCTGATCGCCCTCAAGCGCCGCCGGGCCGGCGACGACGTCACCTCCTGGCTGATCCAGCACCCCGCCGGCCTGACCGACGAGGAACTCAAGGACCAGCTGGTCATGCTGATGGGCGCCGGCGTCGAACCCGAGCGCAACCTGATCGGCAACGCCCTGCTCCTGCTGCTGGCACCCGGTGCGGGCGGCAGCGGCTCCGGCATGCTGATCGAGGAGGCGATCGACCACGTGCTGTGGAACCAGACGCCCATCGCCAACTACGCCACCCACTACCCGGTGCAGGACGTGGACCTCGGGGGAGTGGTGGCCGAGGCCAACACACCGGTCGTCATCAGCTTCGCCGCCGCCAACAGCGATCCCGCGCTGGCCGACGCCCGCCGCTCGCACAGCAAGGGCGCCCACCTCGCCTGGGGAGCCGGCCCGCACGCGTGCCCCGCCAAGGACCCGGCGCAGGTCATCGCCGTCACCGCGATCGAGAAGATCCTCAACGCCCTGCCCGACCTGACACTGGCCGTCCGCGAGGAAGACCTCCAGTGGCGGCCGGGACCGTTCCACCGGGCCCTGGTCGCGCTGCCCGTGGCCTTCAGCCCGACCCCGGCCACCCGGACGGCCACCGCCCTCCAGGGCCGTACCGTCCCCGCCGCGGCCGAACAGCCGGTCCCCACGGTCGCGGCGCCCACCGTCCGCCCGGAGGCGCCCAGGAAGAAGGGGTTCTGGAGCAGCTTCCTGGACACCTTCCGGGTCTGATGTGCGGCATGTGACGGGAGCAACACGCAGAGGCGCATGACCGGGGTGAGGGGAAGGGTAGGTTCCGGCGGTAACGGTAGCGCCCAGCCACCAAAGGAGCTTCGCGTGACCGCCGTCGGCGTCATACGCGGTACCACCACGGACCGCCGAGCCGTCATCCCCCTCCTCCGGCGCCTGCGTTCGGCCGACGGGCAGGCCGATCCCCTGCCCGTCTGGGAGGAATTGCGCGCACTGGGTGATGTGGTGCCCGCTCCCTGGGGCGGGTACTTCGTCACCGGCTTCGACGCCTGCAGCCAGGTCCTGCGGGGCAGGGACTGGCTCGCACCGGACTTCGCCTGGCAGGAGCGCCACGCGGACACGGCACGCTGGCAGGACCCGTCGACGCGGGAGATGACGCGGACACTGTCCCGGCTCAACGCCCCCGAGCACACCGCCCAGCGGCGCGCCCTGGGCAACCTCTTCGACCGCGGCACCCTGGAAACCCTGCGGCCCCGGATCACCGCCCACGTCACCCGGCTCCTGGACCACCTCGACGCACAACTGCGCGCCCACGGCGAGGCCGACTTCGTCACCGCGGTGAGCGACCGGCTCCCGATCCACACCGTCGGACAGTGGCTCGGCATCCCGGCCGGGGACCACCCGCGCATACTCGACTTCACCCATCGGCAGGTCCACGCGCAGGAACTCCTCCCCACCAAGAGCGAACTGGCCGTGTCGGCGCAGGCCACCCGGGAGATGCGGGCCTACTTCACCGCCCTCCTCGCCCACCGGCGCGCCCACCCCGGTGACGACCTCCTGACCGGCTGGATACGCTACTGGGACGCCCAGTATCCCGCCGACCGCGCGACCGCCGACCAGACGCTGTACGACCTGACGATGTTCATCACCATCGCCTCCCTGGAGACCACCGCGACCCTGCTGAGCAACGCGGTGTGGTTCCTCACCCGGGACCCCGCACGGGCCGACCTGCTGCGCCGGCACCCCGAACACGTCGACCACGCGATCGAGGAGACGTTGCGCTACGACCCGCCCATCCACCTCAACTCGCGCGTCGCCGCCGCCGACACCGTCCTCGCCGGAGTCCCCGTCGCCGGGGACACCACCGTCCACGTCCTCTACGGCGCCGCCAACCACGACCCGCGCCGCAACGAGAACCCCCACGTGTTCGACATCCTCCGCAAGGGCGGCCACCTCACCTTCGGCGGCGGAGCCCACTACTGCCTCGGCTCGGGCCTGGCCCGCCTGGAGGCCCGCGTGCTGCTCACCCAGCTGCTGGAACGATTCCCCACCCTGCGGCCGGCCGCGGGTCCGACCTACGCGAACCGGATGGTCTTCCGGCGCGTGACCTCCCTGAGAGTGACGACATGACCGCCCTCCCCTTCATGGCTCCTCCGGCCGAGCCCGTACGGCAGACCCTGCGGACCCGCCGGGAGGGCGCCGTCCTCACCGTCGAGCTGAACACGCCCGCGGAGGGCAACACCGTCACCGACGCCCTGCTGGACGACCTCCTGGCCGTCCTCCAGGACCAGGACCCGGCGGTCCGGGTGCTCGTGCTCGCCGGCAGCGGCGACGACTTCTGTCTGGGCGGGGACCGCGGCGAGTTCGGCCGGCACCTCGCCCACGACCCCACGGGCAGCGGCATCCGCCTGTCGGGGACCAAGGCACGGCGCGTCTGCGACGCCCTGACCGGGAACCCGGCCGTCACCATCGCCCGCGTCCAGGGCAAGGCCATCGGAGCGGGCCTAGCCCTCGCGCTCGCCTGTGACCTGCGGGTCGGGTCCGAGGACGCGACCTTCCGGCTGCCCGAACTCGCCCTGGGGCTGCCCACCGCGTGGGGCGGTCTCCTGCCCCGCCTCATCAACGAGGTCGGCGCCGCCCGCGTCCGCGAACTCGTCCTGACCGGACGGGCCTTCACCGCGGCGGAAGCCCTGTCCCTGTCCGTCCTGCAGAAAGTCGTGCCCGCCCGGGAACTGGACGCGGCCGTCGACGCGTGGGCCGGGCCCGTCGTCCGCCGCCCCCCGGCGGCACTGCGCGTCACCAAGGCCCTGCTCAACTCGCTGTCCGCCGGCTCGCGCCTGGCCGACACCTCCGCGCTGGACGCGGAACTGATGGCAGCGGTCGTCGCCGAACTGCACCACTCCCGCGGCACCGTCTGATCGCCGGCCCCCCGGGCACCTGCCCAGGCAGACCACCACGCCCCGGACGGCGGGCCCCGGGCCCCCGGCGGCTCCTCAGAAGTCCGCGTCGTCCTGACCGGGCTCGCCCGCCACCACCACACGCAGGTGCTCGGCGATCTCCGCACGCGCCTGCGCGGCCAGCCCCGCATCGGTCACCAGCGTGTCCACCTGCTCCAGCGTGGCGAACGAACTCAGGCCCACCGTGCCCCACTTGGTGTGGTCGGCGACCACCACGACGCGGCGCGCGGAGTGCACCAGCCGCCGGTTGGTCTCGGCCTCCGCGAGGTTCGGCGTGGACAGGCCGGCCTGTGCCGATATGCCGTGCACGCCGAGGAACAGCAGGTCGAAGTGGAGCGTGGCGATCGCCTGGTCGGCCACCGGCCCCACCAGCGAGTCCGACGGCGTGCGCACCCCGCCGGTCAGCACCACCGTCGCCGCCGCCTGCCGCTGTCCCGAGGTCCGCTGAGCCGTGTGGAAGACGTCCGCGACCCGCAGCGAGTTCGTCACCACGGTCAGGTCGGGCACCTCCAGCAGATGCTGGGCGAGCGCGTACGTCGTCGTACCGCCCGACAGGGCGATCGCCGCACCCGGCGCGACCAGCCGGGCGGCGGCGCGCGCGATGTCCTCCTTGGCGGTCAGCTCCAGCCCCGACTTCGCCTCGAACCCCGGCTCGTGGGTGCTCGCCTCGAGGACCGGCACCGCACCGCCGTGCACCTTCTCCAGCATCCCCTGCCGGGCGAGCGTGTCCAGGTCGCGGCGCACGGTCATGTCCGACACACCCAGCTTGCGGGTCAGTTCGTTGACCCGCACACCGCCCCGGCGGCGGACCTCGTCCAGGATCAGGGCGCGGCGCTGCTCCGCGAGGAGGTTCTGATTCTCACTCACGTACGCTCCGCTCCTTTCACCGCCACCCGTCCGACACGCCCGGCACAGCGGCCCCGACCTGGAAATTCCCTCGGTCCGGCAGTACGCGGGCGCCCCATCCTTTCACGGGTCGGCACCGCCCGCGCCACCACCCGCCGGCCCCGCGTCCGCCCCCCGGGGGGCCGCACGGCCCGCCCGCCGTCCCCCGGATCGGGGAGATTCCGTGAGGAGTGGGACACGGGGCCGCCGCACCGGAGACCCTGGAAGGCGCACGGCACAGACATCAGGGTGTCACGGGGGAAGTGCGAGAACAGTGGAACGTGCGCAGGAACGCCCCGCGGGGCGGCACGCGGACCCGGCCCGGGCGGCCGAGCCGGGCCAGGACCTGGAACTGATGGTGCACGGGGTCGGCGGCGCCACGCCCGAGAAGATGCTCGGCGATCCGCGCACGGTCCGGGTCACCGGCGACGACACGGCCGCCGTCTTCCGACGCGCCGAGGACGCGCAAGCCACCGGCCAGGACGGGGAAACCGCCGGTCAGGGCGCTCCGGCCGCCGGGCGCGAGTCCCGGAACGGGCCGGTCCGGGAAGCGTACGTCTGGTGCAACCTGACCTCCGGCGACGGCAGCCGCGCCCTGTGGCTGTTGCTGCTGCCGTTCATGGTCGTCAACCTCGCCCACTGGATGCGCCCCACCGCACCCGGCCGGCAGCGCACCGTCCGGCTCTATGGCCTCCTCGTGCGCCTGGCCGCCCTCACCCTGACGGCGCTCCTGGTCGGCGCCGCCTGCGAGGTCGCCCTGGACCTGGTGGCCTGGCAGTGCGCGGGCGTCCCCGACTGCGTGCGCCGCCACTCCTGGCTGGGCTTCCTGGCCCCCGCGGCCGACGGGGCACCGGCCGGCGCCGGTGGCTGGTGGAGCGCGCCCGGCCGCCGGCTCGCCCTCGCCTCGACGCTGCCGACCGCGCTGACCGGCCTGCTCTGGTACCTCTCGCACCGCACCTGGAGCGCCTACGAGTCCCACCGCCCGCTGTCCCCCGACGCCCGGACGGACACCGGCGGCAGCGCGCTGGCCCGGCCCGGCTTCTGGTTCGGGCGCCGACTGGTGGCCCGGCTGCGGGCGGCCCACACCGCGGCCGCCCTGCTGACGGTCGCCGCCGCCGTGGCCACCCCGGCGGCCCGCTTCGACCACCGCCCCGGCGGTCCCGCCGCCCTCGACGTCCTCGGCCGGCTGCTCATCACCGCCCTGCTCGCCTGCGCGGGCGTGGCCGTGAGCGTGGTCTGCCGCCGGGGCCGCAGCGAGAACCGCCTCGACCAGCGCCTCGACCGGCACCTCGTGCGCCGCCTGCCGCTCGGCGCGCTCGGTCTGCTGCTGCTCACCCTGCTCTACGCCGGCTGGTCCCGGCCCGGCTGGCAGTCCACCGGACGGCTGCCCGGAGACCCGGCCTTCGGCGCCCTCACGGCGGCCCAGGGCCTGCTCGTCGTCGCCCTCGCAGCCGTGGCCCGGGACCTGTACCGCCGCTGCCCCGACCCGCGCGCCGGGATGCGGGGCCTCGGCGGCCCCGCCGTCGCCCTGCTCGCCTGCGCGCTGGGCGGCGTGATCTCCGGCGGGGTCGCCCAGCGCGTCGCCGACTGGCTGGACGGCACCCGCGCCCTGCTCGCCGGGCCGCCCGTCCTGCTCACCTGGCAGGCGTCCGCCATTCCGCCGCTCCTCGCCGTCCTGCTGCTCGTCGCCGTCCGGCTCGCCCTGGACACCGCCCGGCTCGCCCGCGCCGAACGCGACCGGGTCCGCCACGAGCACCCCGGGGAACCCGAGGACCCCTCCCGCACACGCGCCATCGCACACGCCCGGGCCATGGCCACGCTCACCGACCGGGCGCCCGCCGTCCTCGCCGTGCTCACCGCCGCCACCCTGCTGCTGGGCAGCGCGGCCCTGGCCGGCGCCCTGGCCACGGGGAAGACGCCCGACGGCGCCGCCCGCCGCACCCAGCACCTGGTCCAGGCCGTGGCCGAGACCTCACAGGCGCTGGGCTCCTGGCTGGTGGGGTTCGGCTTCCTGCTCTTCGTGACCTGGGGCCGGCGCGCCTACAAGGACGCCGCCGCCCGGCGCACCATCGGAATCCTCTGGGACGTGGGCACCTTCTGGCCGCGCGCCGCCCACCCCTTCGCACCCCCCTGCTACGCCGAACGCGCGGTGCCCGACCTGACCTGGCGGATGGCGACCTGGACGCGGCACACCGGCGGCCGGCTCGTCCTGTCCGGCCACTCCCAGGGCAGCGTCCTCGCCGCCGCGGCGGCCTGGCAACTGCCGCCGTCGGTACGCGGGCGGGTCGCCCTGCTCACCTACGGCTCCCCGCTGGAACGCCTGTACGGCCGCTGGTTCCCGGCCCACTTCGGCCCGCCGGCGCTCGCATCCCTGCACCACGACATCGCCTGCTGGCGCAATCTCCACCGCGCCACCGACCCCATCGGCGGCCCCGTCCGTGTCTCCGACGGCACCACTCCCGAGGTCGACGAGCCCCTACGGGACCCCCTCGCCTACGGCCGCACCGACGAGCACCCTCTCCCCGCCCCGATCCTCGGCCACTCCGACTACCAGGCGGACCCCGCCTTCACCCGCGAACGGGCCCGCCTGCTCAGCCGCTTGCGCCCGGAGCTGCCGGGACAGCGCCCGGACCCCGCACCGGGCGGACGAGGCCACGGCTAGCCCCGGCGCCACGGGCACATCCCGGAGGAGGGATACGGCCGGCCCGCTCAGGGCAGGTCCGGCAGGTCCTCCCCGAACAGCAAGGTCAGATCGTCGGTGGTGGGGTCGGCGAGCTGGGCGACGCGGCTCGCGTGCCGCTCCACCATCGCCTCGAACGTCTGCCGGGCGGTACGGCCGTTGCCGAACGCGGGCCCCTTCGGGAGCGCGGTGAAGTACTTCAGCAGGGCCTCGGACGCACCCGGGGCCAGCCGGTACTCGTGCTCGTCGGCCTGCTGCTCCACGATCCGCAGCAGCTCCTCGGGGCCGTAATCGCCGAACGTGATGGTGCGGGAGAAGCGGGAGGCGACACCCGGGTTGACGGAGAGGAAGCGCTCCATCTCCGCGGTGTAACCCGCGACGATCACCACCACCGCGTCCCGCTGGTCCTCCATCAGCTTCACCAGCGTGTCGATGGCCTCCTTGCCGAAGTCCCGCCCGGCGTCCTGCGGGGACAGCGCGTACGCCTCGTCGATGAACAGCACACCGCCGCGCGCCCGCTGGAACGCCTCCTGGGTGCGGATCGCCGTGGAACCGATGTGCTCCCCGACCAGGTCGACCCGGGACACCTCGACCAGATGGCCTTTCTCCAGCACACCGAGGGAGGCGAGGATCTCGCCGTACAGCCGGGCGACGGTCGTCTTGCCGGTACCGGGGGAGCCCGTGAAGACCAGGTGCCGCTTGACGGAGGCCGCCTTCAGACCGGCCCGCTGCCGGCGCCGGCCCACCTCGATCATGTCGGTCAGCGCACGCACCTCGCGTTTGACGCTCTCCAGACCCACCAGCGCGTCGAGTTCCCCGAGCACGTCCTTCGACGAGCGCCGCGGCGCCTGCGGTTCCGCGACGGCGACGGGCGGTTCCCGCTCCGCCGTCTGCTGCCCGGGGATCGCGCCCAGCAGTCCGGCGCCCTGCCCAGCCGTCTGCACGGCAGCCTCACGGGGCACGGGCGGCCGGGGACCGCCGCTCTCGTCACTGGTGCAGTCCTCCACCACCGGTCCCGTCCCGGGTCCCGCGTCCGGGCCGCCGTCGGCGAACTCGTACCCACCGCGCGCGCACCGCTCCGTGCGGCATCTGCGCAGGGTCGTACGGCAGCCGTCGAGCACGTGGAAGCCGTACCCGCCGCTGCCGCTGACCCGGCAGTTGAGGAAACTGCCCCGGCCGCCCGCGGACACGTAGAAACCGGCCTCCGAGGGGGAGTCGACCGTGCAGCGCTCGATGGTCGGGTCCGCGCCCTTGGTGACGATCACACCCGTCTGGGTGCCGTCCAGGGTGCAGTTGCCGAGCGTGCCACCGCTGCCGTGGTCGCGGAACCAGGCACCGGTGGCCGCGTCCCGGATCCGGCAGTCGTCCAGCTGCGCGGTCGCCCCGTCGCTCACCGAGACGGCCGTGTTGCGCACCTGGGACAGGTCGCTGTCCACGACATCCACGCGGGAACCGCGGTCCAGCACGAACAGCGCGTCCGGCACGTCGTGCACCCGGCAGGAGTCGAGCACCGCGGTGGCGCCGTCGCTCACCCACACCGCCGGATAGTCACCGGTGCTGTCGAAGATCTCGCACTGATTGGCGTCCACCCGGGTTCCCGGATCCCACACCGACAGGCCGTTGCGACCGAACTGACGGACCGTCGTCCGGGTCAGGGTGAGCACCGAGCGGGAGCGCAGGTCGACCGCGTTCTCCGGGATGTCGTGGATGCGGCAGTCGGCCAGCGTGAGCACGGCGTCCGTGTCCAGGGTGATGCCGTCGGCGGTGGTGCGGTGCACATCGCAGTCGGTCAGGTGCGCGGTGGCCCGCTCGGTGACCTGCACTCCGGAGCCGCGCACCTCGTAGATCTCGCAGCCCACCGCCTCCAGCGCGGAGTTCTCGCCGGTAACGGTCAGCCCGGTCCCGGAGGCGTGGTGCACCCGGCAGCGCTCCAGCCGCGGATGCGCGCCGCCGCGGACCGCTACGCCCGCCTGTCCGGCCGCGACGACCTCGCACTCCTCGAACACGCCGCTGCCGCCGTCGAGGACGGTGATGCCGATGCCGGCCGGGTTGTCGACGGTGCAGCGGCGCACGGTCGGGCGGGCACCGCCGCGCACCTCGATGCCGGCGGCGGACCGGGTGACGATGCGCACGTCCGCCAGCTCGGGCGTGCCCTCCTCGACCAGCACCGCGGGCGCGGCCGCGTCCTGGCCCTCCACGTGCAGGTCCTGTACCACGGCCGAGGCCCGCACCGTGAGCGGCACCCCGTCCGCGGGCGCGATCCGCACCGAGCCGGAGGACCCCTCGGGCCCACGGAGAGTCACCGCCCGCTCGACGACGAGGTTCTCCCGGTACGTGCCGGGAGCGATGGTGAGGACGTCGCCGTCGGCGGCGGCGTCGAGGGCGGCGGCGAGCGACGCGTACTCACCCGTGCGGCGCCGCCACCGCGAAGTACCGGTGTGCGTCACCTGGACCGTGCCCTGTGCCATGGCGTTGCCGTGCCCCCACCTCGTCGTACTGATGCTCGCCGCCCGCCGGGGCGCTGCCGTGGGCGCCCGGACCGTGACCCCGCCCTCGGGCCGGAGTGTGTTCGCGCTGCCGGGAACCTGCGCGCCCCGGGACTTCACGCACCCGCGGGTCGTCGCCGAAAGTGCTTCGGCCGGTCCACCGTAGCGTGTGCGTGCGGGCGGGGTTGACCAGAGCCGGAAGGCCGTCAGCTGCCCGTGCCCGCCTTGCCCCAGTCCGGACCCGCCCGCTCCCAGGCCCGGTCCCAGCGGGCGTACCGCCGGCGGACCATGCGCCAGACGGTCAGGCGCCGGCCGGTCTCGACGAGGGCCGCGGTCACCAGGGCCGCGCCGAACCCGGCGAGCACGGCGTGTGCCGTCGCTGTGGCGCGGTCCAGCGGGCGGGTCGTTATTCGGCCGTGCGGGTCGGACCAGAGCCTGAAGCGGTCCCCTCGGCCGGGTGACTTCAGGTCCACGAGGACCTGGCCCCGGCGCCGGCTGCCGTCCGGCGCGCGCCAGTACGCCAGGACGCGGCTGTGGACGTCGCGCCCTGTGGTGGTGTCGGGGTCCGCCTCCGGCGGGGCCCCGCCCAGGTCCCGTACGACCGTGGCGGTGACGAGGTGACGCCCGTGCTGCTGCTGCCGTACGGACCGCTGGAGCGAGTCCTGGGCGGCGGCGCCGACCACACAGCCGGTCAGGGGGGCCGCCACGGCGATCAGCAGCAGTGCCACGAGGGCCACCCACGCCTCGGCGAGATCCGTCGCCCGGCGCAGCGGATTGCGCCGCCAGCGCCACAGTCCGCTCAGTGCCCGCATGCCCCACCCCCTTCCGGTCCGTCATGACCCCGGTTCCCGCGCCCGCCCCCGGTCCCGGCCGGGAGCAGGCCGCCTCACGTCCGCCGCCGTACCTCACGTCCGCGGCCTCTCATGAATTTCTCACGCCCCCTCAACGACCGGCGACCGGCTCCGGGTTCCCGGCCACCGGGCCACGGCCGCCCGCTTGCGGGCGACGTCCGCGTGCCGGTGGCCTGCGTGCTACGACAGCACGCGCACCGGGTCGCCGATCCTGATCGTGCCGGGCGAGAGGGGCACCAGGTGCACCCCGAACAGCAGCTGGCCGTCGATCCGGCGGTGCCGGGCCAGGGTGTGCAGCGGCTCCCGGCCGCGGACGGCGGAGTCCTGGTCGTTGGTCGTCACCACACAGCGCGCGCAGGCCTTCGGGACGCGGAAGCCGACCTCACCGATCGAGACGCGCGTCCAGTCGTCCTCGGCCCATGCCTCGGTGCCGGTGACGACGATGTTGGGCCGGAAGCGGCTCATGGGCAGCGGCCCCTCGTCGGCGTGTCCGCCCTGCGCTATGAGCGAGTTCAGGGCGTCCAGCGAGGCCGTCGTGGTGACCAGCAGGGGGAAGCCGTCGGCGAGGTTCACCATCTCGCCGGGCAGTGCGTAGGCGGGGACGATCGGACGACGGGTGGCCGGGTCGTCCAGGTGGACCAGGCGGACGTCGGCCTGGAGATAAGCGCTGCACCAGGCGTGCGCGTCGGCGGCGGCCGGGACGACCTCGACCTTCGTACCGAAGACGTTCACGGGCACGGTCGCGGCCGGGTGCGGCACCTCGACCGTCAGCGGTTCCCGGCCGGGCGCGGACAGACGAACGCCGCCGCCGGCCAGCGGCTCGGCGGCGGCCAGCGCGAGGCGCGGATGCTCACGCTGTGTGACGACCTTTCCCCCGTCGTCGATCAGTGACCAGCGCCGGTCCCCGGCCAGACCCCACGGCTCCACGACGGCCTCACCGCGCGCCAGCGCCCGGAACGCCTTGACCGGATGGACGTGGAGCGACTGCACTTCGACGTTTCCCATGCCGTCATCGTGCCAAACCGCACCGACAGCCGGGCGCGCCGGTCAGTAACCGCGGTACTGCTGCTGCTGATTGTTGTACGGGTCCTGGTAGGGAGCCGGTGCGGGGCGCGGCGCGGCCGGACGCATGGCCTCGTAGCCGTTGCCCGCCGCCATCGGCCGCTGCTGCTGCGGAGCCTGCGGGCCGGGATAGCCGCGCGGGGCGCTCGCCTGCTGCGGGATGTACGCCGTGGGCGCGTACTGGACCGGTGCGGGCTGCTGGGTCTGCGGGTAGCCGTAGGAGGGGACCTGCTGGGACGGGGCCGCCGGGAGGGCGGGCAGCGCCGACGGCAGGGCGGGCAGGCTGTTGCCCGTGTCGTAGGCGGCGGGGACCCGGATCGGGGCGATCTGCGGGGTGCCCCGCTCGGCGACGAGCGAGTCGTAGATCGGGGTGTCCGGGAAGGAGGCGGAGTAGTAGCCGCCGCCATAAGTGGAGCGGGGGGAGGTCATGGCACATAAGTTAAGCCCACGATGTGCTGGTTGGGGAGACCGGTAAGAGGGTTGTTTTCCGTGTCGGCAGCCGCTTGGGACCCCCAACCCGAGCGAACTCGGCAAAAAGGGACACCGATCCACGTTTGGATCGTGTAAAGGCCGCGTTCTCAGCGGGTTACCGGCGGTTGACCGGCGATCTTCCTGTGCCGTTCGTGGGCGTTCGCCGGACGCGGGAATAAGTTGTGCGGGCAGGGACGACCCCGACCGCCGGGGCGGAAACCGTGAGCGAAGACCCGATGGGGGCCCACATGTCAATGCCGAAAGGCGCCAACGTAGCCGTGCCGACCGCGGCCCTGCGCGTCGAACTGGGCTGGCGCACCGAGCCGGGGACGCCGGACGCGGATGCCTCGGCACTGCTGCTCGCCGCCGGGAAGGTCCGCTCCGACGAGGACCTCGTCTTCTACAACCAGCCCGCGCACCCCTCCGGGGCGGTCCGCCACGAGGGCAAGCGGACGGCCGGCGGACGCGTCACCGACGCTCTTGTCGCCGACCTCGCGCGCGTGGAGCCCGCCGTCGAGCGCATCGTCCTCGCCGCCTCCGCGGACGGCGGGACGTTCGGGCAGGTCCCCGGCCTCTACATCGAGGTCACCGACGCGGCCTCCGGGCAGGTCGTCGCCCGCTTCGACAGCCCCGGCGCGACCGTGGAGACGGCCTTCGTGCTCGGCGAGTTCTACCGCCGCCAGGATGGCTGGAAGTTCCGTGCCGTGGGCCAGGGGTACAGCAGCGGACTCGAGGGCCTGGCAACGGACTTCGGCATCACCGTGGACGAGCCGCAGCACGCGGCTCCGACGCCGGCCCCGGCGCAGGCCCCCGCGTCCCCGCCGGCCGCCCCGCCGGCGGGGACGGCACCGGCACCGGCCCCGGCGACCGTGCCGCCGCCCGCGCCCGCCGTTCCCCCCGCGCCCGCCGCCCAGCCGGTCCGCCTGTCCAAGGTCACCCTCACCAAGGCGGCCCCCTCCGTCTCGCTGGCCAAGCAGGGCGGCAGCTCCGGAACCATGCGGGTGAACCTCAACTGGCAGGTGCGCAAGCAGTTCCCGGGCCGTGTCGGGCGATGGGGCGGCGGCCCGAACCTCGACCTCGACCTCGGCGCCCTGTACGAACTCGCCGACGGCCGCAAGGGAGTCGTCCAGGCCCTCGGCAACGCCTTCGGCTCGCTCCACCGGCCGCCGTACATCCACCTGGACGGCGACGACCGCACCGGAGCCACGGCGAGCGGCGAGAACCTCTCCATCAACCTCGACCACACGCGGGACCTCCGGCGCGTCCTCGTCTTCGTCACCATCTACGAAGGCGCCAGGTCCTTCGCCGACCTGCACGCCACCGTCACCCTCCAGCCGCAGTACGGCGCCCCCATCGACTTCTCACTGGACGAGTGCACCGTCCCGTCCCCGGTGTGCGCGCTCGCCCTCATCACCAACACCGGCGGCGACCTCGTCGTCCGGCGCGAGGCGCGGTACCTCGTGCCGGAGCGCGGTGTGAGCCCGCAGCGGACCATGGACCGGGCCTACGGATGGGGCATGAACTGGACGCCGGGCCGCAAGTGAGGGGGCTCAGCCCTCGTCCGGCACGGCGTCCGGGCGGGCGTAGGTGCGGCCCTTCCAGGCGGCTCCGCGCCCGCGGTGGTGCCGCACCGCGGAGTCGACCGTCATCAGCAGGTACAGCGACGCGGTGAACGGCAGCAGCGGAGCGAGCCACAGCGGCTGCCGGTAGTACCGCAGCATCGGCACGTACGTGCCCGTCATCACCGCCCAGGCCAGCCCGCCCGTGGCCGCCGTCGCCGTACTGCCGCCCGCCGCGCCCGCGACGACCGCGGCGGGCGGCACCAGGTACACCAGGACGAGACCGGCGACCGTGCCGAGAAGCAGCAGCGGATGGTGCCTCAGCTGGGCGTAGGCACTGCGCGCGACCATCCGCCACAGGTCGTGCAGCCGCGGATACGGGCGCACGCTGTCCACCCGGTCGGCCAGCCCCAGCCACACACGGCCCCCGGCGCGCTTCACCGCGCGCGCGAGCGCGACGTCGTCGATGACGGCCTGCCGGATCGAGTCCGGGACGCGCGCCTCCTCCGCCATGCCCGCCCGCAGCAGGACACAGCCGCCCGCCGCCGCGGCCGTACGCGACCCCTCCCGGCCGATCCACCGGAAGGGGTACAACTGTGCGAAGAAGTAGACGAAAGCCGGCACCACGAGCCGCTCCCACGCACTCTCCACGCGCAGCCGCGCCATCTGCGACACCACGTCGAAACCGCCGGTCCGGGCCGCCGCGACCAGCTCACGCAGGCTGTCGGGGGCGTGCGCGATGTCCGCGTCCGTCAGCAGCAGATACTCGGGCTCACGCGCGCGTGCCAGCCCGATGCCGTACCGCACCGCCCACAGCTTGCCCGTCCAGCCCGCCGGCGGCTCACCGGGCGACCCGACGGTCAGCGGCAGCCCGCCGTGCCGCCGGGACAGCTCCCGGGCCAGGTCCCCGGTGCCGTCCGTGCTCCCGTCGTCCACCAGGAAGACCTCGGCCCGCCCCGGATAGTCCTGCGCCAGCAGCGACGGCAGGGCGGCGGGCAGCACCTCGGCCTCGTCGCGGGCCGGTACGACCACACAGACCGGCGGCCACGCCTCCGGTTCGCGGCGCCGCGGCAGCCGGACGTCCGTACGCCAGAAGAAGCCCTGGCCCAGCAGCAGCCAGCACCAGGCGGCCAGCGACCCGACGGTGATCCACAAACAGGCGCTCACGGCCGCAGTCTGCCCCACCGGGGAGGCCCGCAAGAGCGCATCCTCTATCGTGGCCGGGTGAAGATCGCGCTCATGGACTCCGGAATCGGCCTGCTGGCGGCCACCGCCGCGGTACGGCGCCTGCGGCCCGACGCGGATCTCGTGCTCTCCCTGGACCCCGACGGCATGCCGTGGGGACCGCGCACCCCCGAGGACCTGACCCGGCGCGCACTGGCCGTCGCCGAGGCCGCCGCGGCCCACCGGCCAGACGCGCTCATCATCGGCTGCAACACCGCCACCGTGCACGCGCTGCCGACGCTGCGCGCCCGTCTGGAGCCCGGCATACCGGTCATCGGCACGGTTCCGGCCATCAAGCCGGCCGCGGCCGGCGGCGGCCCCGTCGCGATCTGGGCGACACCCGCCACCACGGGCAGCGCCTACCAGCGCGGACTCATCGAGGCGTTCGCCGGCGGCGTCCGGGTGACCGAGGTGCCGTGCTGGGGTTTGGCCGAGGCCGTAGAACACGCGGACGAGACGGCCATCGACGCCGCCGTCGCCGCCGCGGCCCGGCTGACACCCGACGATGTAACGACCGTCGTCCTGGGCTGCACCCATTACGAACTGGTGGCGGAACGCATCCGCGCCTCCGTCCAGCAGCCCGCCGCCGCCCCGCTCGTCCTGCACGGCTCCGCCGGCGCCGTGGCCGCCCAGGCCCTGCGCCGACTCGGCGAACAGCCCGCGCCCGAGGCGCCCGCCGACGGCACCCTCACGGTCCTGCTGAGCGGCCGGGACAGCGGCCGGTTGCCCGCGGCCGCGCTGCACTACGCCGAGGGGCAGCTGCTGCCGCCCGTCGGTTCGGTCGTCGACCAGAGGTGACGCCCCGGAGCGACACCGGGGTGCGGGCGCGGTGCCGGGGCACGGTGCGCAATGCGTGAGGCAGGCTTCGAACCGCGTACGGCAGTCCGCGGGCCGCTTGCAGCGGTTCTCGGGACGTGCCGGGGCCTGCGCGTGCGCACCGAACCCTGTGCGGGGCGCGCCGAGCGGTCACGCTGAGCGAGCGGGTACCACCGCAGCGAAACCTGAGTAACCTCGTGAACATGAGGGACCACCCCCACGCCGACGAGGGCCCCCAGCCCGACGTCTGGACCGGGCGCGCCACCAACCGGGTCCAGTGGCTGCTGGCGCTGGTCGGCGCCGCCTGCCTGGCGCTCGGCATCGAACTGGCCGTCGACTCGGCCTGGAGCTCCGGCGTCGCTGCGCTCGCGATGTCCGTCGTCGGCTGCATCGCCGCCGGCCTGCTGGTCATCTTCGGCACGCTCGCCTTCGTGCACGTCGACCTCAGGCTCGACAGGGAGTGTCTGGAAGTGCGCTGCGGCCACATAGGGCTGCCTCGCCGCCGTATCCCGCTCTCCGCCGTGGCCGGCGCCGACTTCGCCGCCCTCGTCACCCCCCGGCAGTGGGGCGGCTGGGGCTACCGCTGGCGCCCCGAGATGGGCACCGCGGTGGTCGTGCGCCGCGGCGAGGGCATCGTGCTGCGCCTGTGGGACGGCCACACGTTCACGATCACCGTGGACAACGCGGAATCGGCGGTACGGGTCATCAGGGACCGGTTGCGGACGATCACACCGGGACCTGCTCGCTGACCCCTCCCCGGCTGTATTGGCGCCCAGCGTGCCACCGAACGACCCATGGCCGAACGGTCGCCACGCGGAGTCGCACGGGCGACGGTTGCCATGCGGACTCGCACGGACGAACGGTCGGCATGCGGAGAAGCGGCAAATCAGGGCCACCACCGGCGCACGCGGCTGAGACTCGATGCGCGGACGACCCCGACGCCCTTCCCACCCCTCCGAGCGGGTGCTATCGAGCCCGGCCGGTGGCACCGCCGCGGTGACGGCAAGCCGGACCACCGGCACTCGGGAACGGCGCCGGCCGGCGCCAGAAGCCCGTGCGCGGGAACGGCGCCCACCAGCGACGACCGCCGGGGCGAGGGCGCCGAACCATGCTGTCGGCCGTGACGTCCACCGCCGTACACTCACCCGGGTGACCGTCACCGCAACTTCCGTGGACCAGCCGGACCAGCTCCAGCCGCAGCCCGCCCCCGGCGCGCGCGGCGGCCGGCTGCTGCGCCTGGTCCCGGCCGCCGCCTCCGCGCTCTGCGGGGTGCTGCTGTACGTCAGCTTCCCGCCGCGCACCCTGTGGTGGCTGGCCCTCCCCGCCTTCGCCGGTCTCGGCTGGGTGCTGCGCGGCCGGAGCTGGAAAGCCGCCCTCGGGCTCGGCTACCTCTTCGGGCTGGGCTTCCTGCTGCCGCTGCTCGTGTGGACCGGTGTGGAGGTCGGCCCGGTGCCGTGGCTGGCCCTGGCCGCCGTGGAGGCGGTCTTCGTCGCGCTGGTCGCCGTGGGGGTGGCCGCCGTCTCCAAGTTGCCGGTCTGGCCGGTGTGGGCCGCCGCCACGTGGATCGCCGGCGAAGCGGTACGCGCGCGCGTGCCCTTCCGCGGCTTCCCCTGGGGCAAGATCGCGTTCGGTCAGGCGGACGGTGTCTTCCTGCCGCTCGCCGCGGTGGGCGGCAGCCCGGTGCTCGGGTTCGGGGTCGTGCTGTGCGGATTCGGCCTGTACGAGGCGGGGCGGCTGATCGCCGAGCAGCGCCGGACGCGGGTCCTGCGGCACGCCGCCGCGACCGCCGCGCTGCTGAGCGTCGCCGTACCGGTGGCCGGCGCGGTCGCCGCCCGCGCGCTGGTGAGCGACGGCGCGGAGAACGGCACGGCCACCGTGGCGGTCATCCAGGGCAACGTGCCGCGCTCCGGGCTGGAGTTCAACGCCCAGCGGCGGGCCGTGCTCGACTACCACGCGCGCGAGACGCACAAGCTCGCCGCCGACGTCAGGGCCGGCAGGGCCGCCAAGCCCGACTTCGTCCTGTGGCCGGAGAACTCCTCCGACATCGACCCCTTCGAGTATCCCGACGCCGCCCTCGTCATCGAGCAGGCGGCCAAGGACATCGGTGTGCCCATCTCCGTGGGCGGCGTGGTGGAGCGGGACGGCAAGCTGCTCAACGAGCAGATCCTGTGGGACCCGGTCAAGGGCCCCACGCACACCTACGACAAGCGGCAGATCCAGCCCTTCGGCGAGTACCTTCCGCTGCGCTCCTTCATCGGCGCGATCAACCCGAACTGGACCAGCATGGTCCGCCAGGACATCAGCCCGGGCCGCGAACCGGGCGTGTTCGACTTCGACGGCGTCAAGGTCGGCCTGGCCACCTGCTACGAGGCCGCCTTCGACTGGGCCGTACGGGACACGGTGACGCACGGCGCGCAGATGATCTCCGTGCCGAGCAACAACGCCACCTTCGACCGCAGCGAGATGACCTACCAGCAACTCGCCATGTCGCGGATCCGCGCCGTCGAGCACAGCCGCACGGTGACCGTGCCGGTGACCAGCGGGGTGAGCGCGATCATCATGCCGGACGGGCGGATCACCCGGAGGACCGGCATGTTCGTGCCCGCCTACCTCGTCCAGAAGGTACCGCTGCGCACCTCCACGACCCCCGCGACGAAGCTGGGCATCCTCCCGGAGATGGCACTGGTACTGGTCGCGGCGGGCGGGATCGGCTGGGCGATCGGGTCCGGCCTGCGCGCCCGGCGCGCCGGCGCCGCGTAGCCGTACCCACCGCCGTACGGCTACGCGGGGCATTCGCCGAGCGGCCGCCGGCCACCCACCGTCCGTGTACGACCGTCGCCAGGACCGCCGGACACTTCTGGGGGCGGGCGCCGGCCGGGCGGCGGTGACCGGGGACCGGGCGGGGACCGGGGACCGGTCCACCTGCGATCCGTCCCGCTAGGGTCGGATCATGGCAACTCCTGATTTCATCCGTACACTCCGGGCCTCCGCCGGCCGGCAGCTGCTCTGGCTGCCCGGGGTCAGCGCGATCGTCTTCGACGACGAGGACCGCGTGCTGCTCGGCCGGCGCACCGACACGCGCAAGTGGTCGGTGATCGGTGGCATCCCGGAGCCGGGTGAGCAGCCCGCCGCATGCGCCGTGCGCGAGGTCTTCGAGGAGACGGCGGTGCACTGCGTCGCCGAACGGGTCGTGCTGGTGCAGGCCCTGGACCCGGTCACCTACCCCAACGGCGACATCTGCCAGTACATGGACATCACCATCCGCTGCCGGGCGGTGGGCGGGGAGGCCCGCGTCAACGACGACGAGTCGCTGGACGTCGGCTGGTTCGCCGTGGACGCGCTGCCCCCGCTCAACGAGTTCGGGCTCTTCCGGATCAAGCAGGCGATGTCCGACGCACCCACATGGTTCGACCCTACGACTGTCGGTTGAAGTATGGGGCGTCGCCACATGTGGTGACTGTCGTGTTCCGCTTAGGGTCGGCACATGACCTCGCCCACCCCCCTGCCCGGCCCCGGACCCAGCGTCCAGCCCCTCGCCCTCGACCTCGGCGGCCGAACCGCCCTGGTCACCGGTGCCGCCAGTGGCATCGGCCGCGCCTGCGCGCTGCGGCTCGCCGCCGCCGGGGCCGAGGTGCGCGCCGTGGACCGGGACGCCGCCGGCCTGGCCGAGCTCGCCGCAGAGGCGGAACGGGCCGCCGGGCAGCGGGCCGACGACTACGCGGGAACCGTCGTACCACGGGTCGTGGACCTCACCGACCTGGACGCCGCAGAACGCGCCGCCGCGGGAACCGACGTGCTGGTCAACAACGCCGGGCTGCAACTCGTACGCCCCATCGAGGATTTTCCGCCCGAGGTGTTCCACACGGTGCTGACCGTGATGCTGGAGGCACCGTTCCGCCTGATCCGCGGCGCCCTCCCGCACATGTACGCGCAGGGCTGGGGCCGGATCGTCAATGTGTCCTCCGTCCACGGCCTGCGTGCCTCGGCCTTCAAGTCCGCCTATGTGGCGGCCAAACACGGTCTCGAAGGCCTGTCCAAGACAGCCGCGTTGGAAGGTGCCGACCATGGAGTGACCTCCAACTGTGTGAACCCGGCCTATGTGCGTACCCCACTGGTCGAGAAGCAGATCGCCGACCAGGCCCAGGCGCACGGCATCCCCGAGGAGCGCGTGCTCTCCGAGGTCCTGCTCAAGGACAGCGCGGTACGGCGGCTCATCGAACCCGAGGAGGTCGCTGAAGCGGTGGCCTACCTGTGCAGTCCCCAGGCGTCCTTCGTCACCGGCACCTCCCTCGTCCTGGACGGCGGGTGGACAGCCCACTGACCAGCCCGGTGGCACCGGCTCCAGCAGTTGTCCACAGGGCTGCCGGGGCGGGCGGCCGATACGGAATCCTGTGACCATGTCCCGCGATCACCTCCAGTCCGCACCCAGCGGCAGCACCGAGGCCCCGTACCTCGACCTGCTGGCCCGCGACGCCTCCGCGGAGGCCTACGAGCAGCCCGTGCTGCTCGCCCGAGCCGAGGGCGAGCCGGCCTGCCGGATCGCCGCGCTCGAAGAGGCCAGACTGCTCGCCCTGCGCGTGCGCGCGGAACTGGAGGGGCGCCGGCGCCGTGAGGCCGAGCTGTCCGCGCTGTTCGAGACCGCTCACGACCTCGCGGGCCTGCGCGACCTGGACGCCGTCCTCCAGGCGATCGTGCAGCGCGCCCGCTCCCTGCTCGGCACGGACGTCGCCTACCTCAGCCTCAACGACCCGGCACGCGGCGACACCTACATGCGGGTCACGGAGGGCTCCGTCTCCGCCCGCTTCCAGCAGCTGCGCCTCGGCATGGGGGAGGGGCTCGGCGGACTCGTCGCCCAGACCGCGCGGCCGTACGTCACCGACGACTACTTCCAGGACGGCCGGTTCCAGCACACCCTCGCCATCGACGGCGGCGTGCGCGACGAGGGCCTGGTCGCCATCCTCGGCGTCCCCCTGACGCTCGGCCCGCACGTGATCGGCGTCCTTTTCGCGGCGGACCGGCGGGCCCGCGTCTTCGAACGCGAGCAGATCGCCCTGCTCGGTTCCTTCGCCGCGCTCGCGGCGGCGGCCATCGACACCGCCAATCTGCTCACCGAGACCCGCTCGGCCCTGGCCGGGCTGGAGCGCGCCAACGAGATCATCCGGGACCGCAGCGCCGTCATCGAACGCGCCTCGGACGTGCACGACCGGCTCGCCGAGCTCGTCCTGCGCGGCGGCGGCGTCCACGACGTGGCCGCGGCCGTCTCCCAGGTCCTCGACGGCACCGTGGAGTTCACCGAGGCGCAGACGGCACCGGCCGCCGCCCTCGAGGCATCCCGCGCCGAGGGCCACGCCGTGCGGCACGGCAGCGACTGGATCGCCGCGGTGGCGGCCGGCGGCGAACTCCTCGGCGCGCTGGTCCTGCGCGGCCACCCCGGACTGGACCCGGTCGACCAACGCACCCTGGAACGAGCGGCGATGGTCACCTCGCTGCTCCTGCTCGCCCGCCGCTCCGCCGCCGAGGCCGAACAGCGGGTGCGCGGCGAACTGCTCGACGATCTGCTGGACGCGCGTGACCGGGATCCGCGCCTGCTGCGCGAACGCGCCAGCCGCCTCCACGCCGACCTCGACGCCACCCACGTCGTCCTCGCCGCCCGCCTCGACGGCCCGGCGGCCGACGCCGACGAGGAGGCCGCGGCCCGCCGCCGGCTGTGGTCCGCCGCGTCCCACCTCGCCGCCACCCGGCACGGACTGGCGGCCGCCCGCGACGGCGGCACCGTCCTGCTGCTGCCGCTCGGCACCGGCCACACCGCCACCGAGGTGGCCCGCCGTGCCGCCCGCCAGCTGGGCACGGCCGTCCACCAGCCCGTCACCGTCGGCGCCTCCGCACCCGTCACCACCCTCACCGCGCACCCCGAGGCCGTGGCCGCCGCCTACGCCGAGGGGCGCCGCTGCCTGGACGCGCTGCGCCTGCTGGGCCGGGCCGGGGACGGCGCGGCGGCCGAGGACTTCGGCTTCCTCGGCCTCCTGCTCGCGGGGGAGCGGGACGTCGCCGGGTTCGTCGACCGCACCATCGGCCCGGTGATCTCGTACGATCGACGGCGCGGCACGGAACTGCTGCGGACCCTGGAGGCGTACTTCGCCGGAGGGATGAGTCCGGCCCGCACCAAGGACGCGCTGCACGTCCACGTGAACACGGTGGCGCAGCGGCTGGAGCGCGTGGGCCGCCTGCTCGGCGCGAACTGGCAGACCCCCGCTCGCACCCTGGAGATCCAACTGGCCCTGAGATTGCACCGGTTGACCACGCCGGGACGGTCGTGACCGGCCTCCTCGCGGAGGCCGGCCGGAGCCGTCCCTCAAGGCCTGTGCCGGTCAGACGGTAGGTGCCTGCGCGGTCGAGGCGGCCTTGGAAGCCTCCCCGCCCTCACCCTTGCCCTCCCCCTCGGCCTCGGTGAGGTCCCGGTGCCGTGTCTCCCGGGCGAGGGCCACCGCGACCAGGGTCAGCAGGGCGGCGGCGATCACGTACAGGGCGATGGGAGTGGAGCTGCCGTAGTCGGAGAGCAGCGCGGTCGCGATGAGGGGGGCCGGCGCACCGGCGGCGACCGAGGCGAACTGGGCGCCGATGGACGCGCCCGAGTAGCGCATCCGGGTGGCGAACATCTCGGCGAAGAACGCGGCCTGGGGTGCGTACATGGCCCCGTGCAGCACCAGTCCCACGGTCACGGCCAGCACCAGGTACCCGAACGAGCCGGTGTCCACGAGCGCGAAGAACGGGAACGCCCACAGGCCGACACCGGCCGCGCCGAACAGGTAGACGGGCCGCCGTCCGACCCGGTCCGACAGCGCGCCCCAGGCCGGTATGACGGCGAAGTGCACGGCGGAGCCCACGAGTACGGCGTTGAGCGCCGTCTGCTTCGAGACGCCGGCGGAGGTGGTGGCGTAGACGAGGATGAACGCGGTGATGACGTAGTAGCTGATGTTCTCCGCCATCCGCGCACCCATCGCCACCAGCACGTCCCGCCAGTGGTGCCGCAGCACGGAGACGAGCGGCAGCTGCTCCGTCCCGCCGTCCTTGCGGGCCTCGGCCCGCTCCAGTGCCTGCTGGAAAACAGGGGATTCATCGACAGACAGCCGGATCCACAGACCGACGACGACGAGCACACCGGAAAGCAGGAACGGGATGCGCCAGCCCCAGGCGCCGAAGGCGTCGTCGGACAGCACGGCGGTCAGCAGGGACAGCACACCGGTGGCCAGCAGTTGCCCGGCGGGCGCACCGGTCTGCGGCCACGACGCCCAGAAACCGCGCCGCCGCGCGTCCCCGTGCTCCGACACCAGCAGCACGGCGCCGCCCCACTCACCACCGAGCGCGAACCCCTGCACCAGCCGCAGCGCGGTGAGCAGCACGGGTGCGGCGCTGCCGACGGTCGCGTGGGTCGGCAGCAGCCCGATGGCGAAGGTCGCCCCGCCCATCAGCACCAGACTGAGCACCAGCAGCTTCTTCCGCCCCAGCCGGTCACCGTAGTGCCCGAACACGAGCGCCCCCAGCGGACGCGCCGCGAACCCCACGGCATACGTCAGGAACGACAACAGCGTCCCCACCAGCGGATCGGAGTCCGGGAAGAACACCTTGTTGAACACCAGCGCGGCGGCGGACCCGTAGAGGAAGAAGTCGTACCACTCGATGGTGGTGCCGATGAGGCTGGCGGCGACGATGCGGGGGAGGCTGGCGGGGGGTGGGGGAGCGGTGGTTCCGGAGGCCATGTGCGCCACTTCCTCGTGTGCGGTGGGGACGGGTACGTGTCGGCACACGGTAGAAACATGCAGGTCAGGCGCACATGTGGTGGGGCAACATAGTTCGAGCGTTAGCTATGCATGCGGCCACCATGCCGGCTCACGGAAGGGCGGTTCAGGGGCTCGAAGATGGTCGAAACGAGTGCTGTCCGGGACGCGCGGTTCGGGGTGATTTGACGGTGCGGTACTGACTCCCGTGCTGGTTTGGTGCTGACTAAAAGCCCACGTCATCACCCGTGTTCACCCCCTCCCGTGCTGACTTGGTGCTGACTACGCTCCGTTGAACTCGGACATCTTGGGGCTGATCGGCTCAGGGCCGTTGCGTGGTAGGTGACCTGACTGAGAGGCCGACTTTGCCACTCGGCGCTGCGGGCACGGACAAGGCGCTGCGCCCGTGCGTGGTGCGCGTTCGTCCCAGCAGATTCTTGGTCTGCTGGTGGTACACGGCTCAGATGCAGTTTGACCAGCGAAAACAGCGCCGATCACCACGAGCTGCGGACGGCTGGTCCGGATATAGTCCGGATCTTGGTTCGAAGGTTCGTGGTGATGAGCGCTGCTCGCATGTCGCGCTTGTACGACGATGACGGCTTCGGCACTGCTTCGAGAGGCGACGACGGGCCGCAGAAGACTGTCCTGATCGGGCTGCACCAAGGCTGGATCCGGCGCTGGCGGAGGACAGCGGCGGTTTCTTCGGCCTGGCCCTACAACCGTGGCGCTGTCCTCGCAGGGACGCGACGACACTGCGTTGAGAATTCGTCCCATGGGGGCTCGGTTGGCCGAGGCGGCGCGGCGGTGGGTTGATCAGTGCCTACCAGTGCCTCCCGACCCTGTGACGCCCCCGGGTCATGGTCGCAGAACCACGGTTGGGGGCGGCGCCGGCGCACTATGGCTGTGAGTGCGCTTCCGCTGCTTTTCGCCATTCGTCGGCAGAGCTCCGCTTGGCGTGACTGGGGCTGTTTCCGCAGGTGAGAGACAGGACGGTCACGCGCCGCGTGAGGGCTGGCGGAAAGGGCCGTGGTGAACCGCTTGGGAGCTGAGAAGGGCATTCGCCCAGCTGAGCTGCCTCAGGCTCGCTGCCCCGTGAATTGGCCTGACGGTGTGGGCCCTCCTGGCCTGATGGCGACTCGACCGGGGCGTAGCGCCGTGATGACCCATCAGCTGCTGTCAGTGCCCACTGCTACACCCTTTTGTTGGGATGAGCCGCGCTCCGCGGCCCACCGACGGGAGGGGGAAACATGCCGAAGGTGCCGGACGGGTTCCACCGGGTACGCGGACACATCCGTCGCAATCCGAAGCCCAGGAGCGCCAAGCGCATGAGCGGTTGGATGATTGCCGGCTTACTGGCCGGCGTGTGGCTGTGGGGGCAGGTGTTCGGGTTCAGTGAGTCCACCGCCACGACGCCGCCGACGGATCCGAAGCCGGCGGCCAGCGCGACGGCCGACCGCTGATGGGACGGATACGTCTGCGGCGCCCTCGCGGTGCCGCGGAACTGGTCGCAGCGGCTGTGGTCGCCCTGGCTGTGCTCGTCCTGGTGGCGCGGACGGCGGCCACGGCGGTCGGCACACTGAAGGCGGCCTGGCCTGCCCTGCTGGCTCTCGCCCTGCTCACGGGAGCCGTCGCGGCGTGGCGGATCAGGCAGGCGACCACGATGCAGCGTCGGGAGAAGGAGCGGCTGGCCACTCTGCGGATCACGCTCGCGGAGTTCGACACCATGGACGACCGTCACTTCGAGTACGCCCTGCGGGATCTGCTGGTCCGCGACGGCTGGTCGGCCCGCAGAGTGGGTGGCGGCGGCGACCAGGCCGCCGACGTCATCCGTGACCATCCGCAGCGCGGCCGGATCGTGGTGCAGGCCAAGCACACCCGCGTCGGCGGGAAGGTGGGCTCAGCTGTGATGTACGCGGTGAAGGGGACGGCCGGGCCGGTCCACAACGCCGATCACGCTGTCGTCGTCACCAACGGAGCCTTCACACGCGATGCCATGGCGTGGGGCGACCGGCACGGCGTCCACTGGATTGACCGGGAAAAGCTACGGCGCTGGGCCGAGGACGGTGCCGCTCTACACGAGCTCCTCGGATTGTCCGCGCGCTCCCGCCCGAGCCGATTCAGGCGTGTGGCATGACTAGCAAAGATCGTGATCGCTGCCCAAAACGTCTGGAGGTGTGGTGTTCGACGAGGACGGGTCGCTCGACCCGCTGCTGAAGTTCCTGCTGTATGGGGTCATCGCGCTGGCCGTCGGCAAGATGCTCTGGGAGTGGCTCACCGAGGACGTCGGCCAGTGGATCACCGTAGATCTGTGGGGGCTGATAACCCATCACCCGTGGTGGACCGGGCTCTTCGCGGTCGGCGGACTGCCCATGCTGCTCCTGCTCGGCAGAATCCTGTCATTTCTGTTCGGCGCCAACACCTACGCCAACGTGGACGACACGTTCGCCGCTCCCTCTGGCGATGCGATCGAAGCGGACGCGCTGACCTTCAAGATGAAGCAGCTTTCGTCGATGAGCGCGACGGGTTTCGAGCAGGCGTGCACTGATCTCCTGGCCCGTGACGGATTCCGGCGTCCCAAGCGGGTCGGAGGCGCCGGTGACCTCGGCGTGGACATCACTGCCCGCGATGACGAAGACCGCCTCCTGATCGTGCAGTGCAAGCAGTATCAGAGCCCAGTCGGGTCGGGCCACGTGCAGAAGTTCAACGGGACAGCCCGCCCGCACCACGGAGCCGACCTCCCGATCATGATCGCGCTCAACGGCTTCACGCAGCCGGCGATCGACTTCGCCCAGCATCACCAGCTCATCCTCATGGGCCGCCCGGAATTGAAACGATGGGCCCACGGCGAGCACCTCTACGACGTCCTCGGTATCCAAAGCACGACACAGTGACGCGCACACGCAGCAGAGTCAGTCCCGGGAGCTCCCGCCTATCCGTCGGTGGTCTCTTCTCGGGATCAGTCCGGGGCCCTACCCAATGGGCCCGCGTCGGGATCCGCTTGCCCGCTACCCGGCCTGCAGCGTACGAGCGCTTTGATCAAACGGGCACGCTACGGAGCTACAGGGCCGCCGGTGTCAAACGCCCTTCAGGGTTCCTTCCCGCTCAGTAGCATCACCGGCAGAGTGGGGCGGGAGGCGCACGGGGTGGGGAGCAGCGGTATGGCAGCGGGGAGCCGGCGACCGTCGGCGGAGCGTGTGCGGCAGCGCCGGTCGGCCGCCGTGCGCAGGCGCGTGCACGAGAAGGCGCTGGTCGAGGTGCGCGGCTGTCTGCGGGACTGGGACGACGGCCGTGACGCGGCCCGCGAGGCCAAGGCCGTGGCCGAGACGATCATCGCGCCCGAGTACGAGGGCCGGGTGCTCATCGAGTTGTTGCAGAACGCGCACGACGCGCACCCGGCCAGAGCCACCGACGGACGCATCGAAATCCGGCTGGACGAGGACGAGGGTGAGCACGGCACCCTCTATGTGGCCAATCGCGGCAAGCCGTTCGGCGGCAAGAACTTCAAGGACCTGTGCAGCATCGCCCTGTCCAGCAAGCGTGCCGACGCCGGGATCGGCCACAAGGGCGTCGGTTTCAAGAGCGTGCTGCACCTGTGCGACGCGCCCGAAGTCTACAGCGTGGCCAGGGAGGGGTCCCGGCTCCTCGACGGGTTCACCTTCCGGTTCGCCCGGCTCGACGACTACGACGCGCTCGCCCGGGAGGTGGCGCCCGAACGCGATGGTTTCGCCGACTACTTGAAGGAGAACCTGCTCACGCTGAAGGTGCCGGTCTTCCTGGAGGAGCCACCGAAGACCGTCCAAGGCTTCGCGCGCCGGGGCTTTGTCACCGTCATCCGTCTGCCGCTGAAGTCGGACGACGCGCGCTCGGCCGCCGGGGCGCAGGT
This sequence comes from Streptomyces sp. Y20, assembly GCF_043195475.1. Lineage (NCBI taxonomy): Bacteria > Bacillati > Actinomycetota > Actinomycetes > Kitasatosporales > Streptomycetaceae > Streptomyces > Streptomyces sp. Y20. The sequence goes on along the minus strand of NZ_JBIDDP010000001.1, from coordinate 612,613 downwards.
GCGGGAACTCATGGACGACAACGCCCCGTTCGAGCTGTTCCTCGACCGGCTGGAACGTGTCCGGCTGGAGTGGCGGGCAGCGGGGGAGACCCGGCGCAGGACGTACGACCGTCAGGTGGAGATGCTGCACCACGCCCGTGGCCTGAAGGTGCAGCAGATCACCTTGCGTCGGCGGATGCGTCTGATCGTCGTCTGTGGGAAGGCCGACCCGGACCGCGCACGGGAGGCGCTCGCCGCGTCGATCGAGAAGGGCGGGATGCGACGCGACTGGATGGCCTGGGAGAAGAAGGGCGAGGTACGGGTCGCCGTACCGGTTGGCGCTCCCTTGCGGGACGGGCGGCTCTACGCCTTCCTGCCGATGGGCGAGCAGATCTCGGCACCCGTCCGCGGCTATGTCCACGCACCGTTCTTCGCGGAGATGAACCGTCGTTCGTTCAACGAGGCGGTGCCGTGGAATGGCCTGCTGCTCGACACCGTGGCTGAGGTGTGCACCCACGCGGTGCTCGCCACGGCGGATGGGCGGGCATCGATTCCGCCTGGCGCGCTCGTCGACCTGATGTGCTGGCAGCCCAAGGCACTGGCGCGGCTGACGTCTGCCTTCCAACGGCTGGACCATGGCATCGCCCACGTGCCGTTCATCCCGGTGATCGGAACGACGCCCGGGGCTCGCACCTCCCTGCACCGTGCCCTTCTGTGGGAAGGGAAGGGCGGCTCCACGGTGTTCACTCCGCTCGCGGTCGCCGCCACGGGGGTCATGGATCTCCTCGATCCGCATCTGCACCCCATCCGGTTGCGGCGGCTGGCGTCCCTGGCCAGGAGCGCGGGCACGCGCCTCGAACCCCCCACAGAGCGCCTCGCGTCGTGGGCGGAAGGGCTCGCCGGTGCCGCCGTACGTGACACCTTTGATCCCGGATGGTGGGCGGACTTCTACTACGACCTCTCCCAGGCGTTCCCCGACGGCTCGGCCCTGACCGGCAAGCGGATCGTCATTACTTCCAGGTCGACGACGGCACCGGCCGGCGCGGATGGCGTCTTCTTCGACCGCGACACTCCGCAGGGCGGCTCCCTGCCGACCCTGCCCGACGGCCTGTCCGACCGCCTGCACTTCGTGCACGAAGGCATCGCCTGGTCCGGCAAGGGCCGCAAGCGCAGAGCCCAGGGCCGCAAGTGGCTCAGGACCGCGAACCTCGTCCACGACTACGGCGCCGACCGGGTGCTCGCCGTTGTCGCAGCCGCACTGAGCGCGGACAGTGAGGACAACGGCGTACGCCTGGCCTGCCTCCGCTACGCCTGCGCGGTCTCCCACGCTCTGGAGACGGAGGGCCGCAGGGCTCCCTTCCTGGGGAATCTCCACGTACTGACCCGGGCTGGCTGGATCGACGCGAGCCGCGCCATGTTCGGGCCGGGATGGCCCGCCGAGCACTCCTCCGTCGACGACACCCTGACCCGATTCCTGGAGCGCGTTCGGGAACTGTCTCCTGTGCTCACCCAGACGGAAGGACGGCTCCTCGTCCGCCCCGACGAGCTGTGTGGCGACGCGATCCCCGTGGAGGCCATGCGGCGCTTCCTCGAACGGCACCACGTCGCTCATGGCCTCCGTCCCCGGTACGAGACCTTCCGCACCAGTGTCAGGGGAGACGCCCTCAACCGGCCCTCCCGTTTCTGGGCCCCGGACCGGCCGGATCTGCTGCCGCAGTGGCGGACGAGCGCCGAGCGCTGGCGGAACCGGCGTAGGGTCGGCTACATCAGCGTCGAGTACCACTCACGCTCCCGTGCCGCGGCCATGCTGCCCGGTCAGGACGACTACGCCGCCTTCTCCGAGGAGGACCGCAGACTCTACGCGGAGCTCATCGTGCACGGCCTCGCCTTCGCCTGGGCCGACTCCGCACTGGAGATGCAGTTCGTACGCCACAGCGATCCCACCGGGACGCCCTGGCCCACTCCGCTGTCCGCCTTCCTCACCCACGCACCGTGGATCCCGCAGACGGCCGCCCCGACCGCCACCTCGGAGGGGACCGTGTTCGCCACCGCCGACACGGCCTGGTGGTGGCACGGCACGCAGCCCCCGCCCCAGTACCTCGGCGTGGTGCCGGCTTCCTTGCGCAGCAGGCGGTCCGCCAAGCTCGTGGCACGGCTCGGCCTGCTCGGCATCCGCTCCTGGGACGATCCCGGCACCGCGCTCGACCGGCTCCGCCACCTGCCGGACCTGGTGCAGGCCAACGCCCACCTCAGGGAAGGAAGACTCGCGCACGAGATCGGACGGGAGTACGAGAAGGCGTGGGCGCAACTGCTGCCGGCGGAGGGCGGGACGCGCACCACCGACGGCGGGCAGCCCGCGGCGCCGCGCCGGCTGCTGGTGACCCGCGCTGGTGCCCTCGCGTCGCTGGACCCGGCGGAGACGGACGAGACGGCCTTCGTCCCGGATCCTGACGGGGCCCAGAACCGAGCCCTTCTGGACCGGGTCCCCGTGCCCGTGATCCCGGTACGGGACAGGACACTGGGCGGCCGGGTCCACGCCTTCCTCCAACGGAGGACAACGTTCGACGTCCAGCGGTGCGGCGAGGCCGCGCACGACATCCAGGCCGACGGATTGCCCGTCCGTGACGCACCGCACGTGCCGTTGACGGAGTACGCGGGATCCTGGCTGCTCACCCTGGTCGCGGCCCTGGTGGAGTTCGACGAGGAACGAGCGTCCCGTCCGGAGCCCGTGGCCGCGGCCGACGTGGCTGGCCTACTGCATCGCTGCGACGTGACCGTGGCCGGCGAGGCCGTCCTCTGGATCGCCGGCCACCGCCTCACCGAGCACGGAGCGGACCGAGCCCTGCTGCACCCGCACCCAGACCGGCCCCGTGTGGTCGTCGTGCACAGCGAGCCGCGTACCGGCTGGCGAGTGCTCCGCACCGCCTCCCCCGCCGTGGCTGCCCTCATCGGCGCACCCTACCTCGCAGACCCGCTGTGGAAGGCGCTAACCAAACTGGAGGAACGCGGCCTGAAGACCGACCACGTCCCCGAGGGGGATCTCACGGACGTCCTGGACCTGCGGCCGCACCAACTGCACGCCGTCCTCGCCGAGCGGGCGTCACAGCGTTCCGGTAGCGCGCGGCTTGTTCCCCTGCTCGCCTGCCTCGATCTCGACCTCGCGGAGCAACTGCGGCAACATGCCGACGACTTCTCCGACCGCGTCGCCCTCCTCACCTGGCTCACCGACCGGATCGGCGCACCGAACGCGGAACAGCTCATGCGGTTGCTGGAGGACGACGACCGGGAACGGCAACTGAGCGCCATATCCGTGCCCCTTGCCGACGCCAACCGCGCATGGCGCGCTCTGGGCCTCCCGGAGATCGACAACAGGGACCGGCATGAACGGCATTTCGCGGCATGGCTTCAGCGGAACCGTCCCGCGCTCGCCGAGCGGATCAGGGACGCCTACAGGGACGTCCACCGGTCCGGACGGTCCCTGGCCCGGTACGTAAAGTTGCGCGACCTCTCCCTACTCGCGCCGGACGCGGCCTGGCACACGACGCTGTGGCATCTCTCCGACGAACTCCTCCAAGCCCACGCGGCCGCCTGGCTGATGAAACAGCTCCCCGCGCCCTCGTCGACGTCACGCCCGCTGAGGCCGCTGGCCGAGGTACGCGAGGCATCCAGCACAGCGGTGCACAAGCAGGTACCACGACTGCGGCAACTAATCGAGGAATGGGAGCGCCTCCATCCCGCAAGTCGCCCCACGGTGCTGCCCTCCGCCCAGGACGTCCTGCGGGAACTGGACGGCGACGGCCTGCTGGACTTCGAAGTCCTGTCCGTGAAGGCGTTGATCGCCTGGCTTAGGGCCCGCGGCCACTGGCCCCAAGACATGCCTCTGTCGGACCGGCGCGCAGACCTCGGGCTGGCCGCGACACGTCCCCTGGAGCCCGCGGGGAGCACCGGCGGAGCCACGGGCGGGGGCGGACCCGGTGGGTCCGCCCCCGGCCCCCATGTAATGCTGAACGGCAGGCCAGTGTCGGCCCTGCCCGACGACCTGGCGGCGCTCGCCCGCGAGGTGGCCGCAGACCTCACGCCTGAGCAGCGGTCCACCTCGGCCACGTCCGCCACGGCGCTTGCGCCCCGCATTCCGCAGCCACGCACCTTCTCGTCGTCCGGTGCAAGGTCGTACAGCGGTTCGTACCAGGTCCCCGCGAGCGACCAGGACCGGACATTGGCCGTGGGCCTTGCGGGGGAGGGGGCGGTGGCCGCGTGGCTGCAAGTGCAGTTCGGGGTCGAACCACAGGACTCTTGGAAGTCCGGCCTGCGAGTCCACGGGCTCGCCGGCGCGCAGCCGGGGGACGACCGGCTCGGCTACGACTTCCTCATCCACGACGGCGACGCGACCTACCTCTACGAGGTCAAGGCATCCACCGGCGACAGCGGCGAGATCATCCTTGGCGAGTCCGAGGTTCGACGCGCTTCTCGCCTGAAGCCGGACGAGACGTACTTCATCGTGTACGTCTCTCACGTGCTCGATCGCGACCGCCGCGACATCACCGTCCTGCCCAACCCCTTCGGCGCCCCCGACCTCGCTGGTTACGAACTGGTCAGCACTCAGCTGAGGCTCCGATTCAACCTCGGCTGAATCAAGAAGTTCGTGCCCGGCTGGCTGTGGAACGACGGAGGTGGCTCGCTCTATCCACGCATGCCCGCCCTCGGTCCACATTGCCGCCGAGTTCCTCGAACACCTCGCAGGACAGGGCCTTCCTTCCTGGCCGAATCGAGCCGCGGATCCTCGGCGTGCGCGTGGCCCGGTGACTTTCGCGCACAAGAACAGCGCCATCAGCCGGCCCTGGATTGCTCTCCAAGTCCGGCCGTCGCTCGCTCCACACACGTTCCGCTAGGGCCGGGACGGCGAGGGAATGACCCCGTAGCGTTGCCGTGTCCAGCCCTCGTGGCACTATGCCCCCGGTCCTCCCAGTTGATCATGTAGAACTCCGGGCCGGTCACGTACGTCAGGTCGGCATGGGCCGGCCGCCACTCCTCCACCGTCGTGTCGGTCACCTCGGGAAGGACCTCCCGGTCCCTTGGGGCCGATGGGGGTGCAAGCATGCGAATTCAGTGGAGAGCGGCGCCTGTTTCTAGGCAGAATCGCTGTTGTGGCTCCGATGTTGACCGATATGCCGTCCGACCGGCTGAACGCGCTGGTCAAGCACCCGTTCCACCGGGAGAACGGTGAGCGGCTGATCGGGTTCATCAAGGACTTGCGCGAATGCCACAGCGCCGAGGACTTCGTGACGTTCCAGCGGGAACTTCTGCTAGCCACACTGGCCGCGAACCGTGCGCGTGCGGAGCGCTCGCGAGTGATCAAGCGGCTCAGGAAGGGGCAGTCGCTGCCTGCCGACGCGCCAGATCTCGTCGTCGGTGATCCTCGCGACGTGGAGGACTGGCGACTGGAGTCCGACGTTCTGGAGCGTGTGGGGCGCCAACTGCGCTCGATCGGTGACGCCATGGCCTGGCGGGCATTCCGGTACGACCGGCGCTACATACTTGCGCTGCGCCGCAACGAATCACCGGGGCCGATGACCCTCAGTAAGGAGGGCACGGTCCATGAGATCCAGTTCGCGGAGCAGCAGTGGATCGAGAACAGGTTCTTCGCACTGCTGCATGACATCACCGACTGTCTGCGTATCGGCGACGTGACCGTGTTCCGTGATCGGGGCGACGACGAGCAGGACATCCTCCTTTACGAGCTGAAGACGAATCCGAGGCGGCGGGAGAGCACCCAACTGACACGGACCCGGTTGGCGGCGGAGGCACTGCACACTGGCGGGCCGCTCCCCGGTCCGGACAAGGCCGTTCTCGTCGAGACCGGTGTGCCCTACGCCACCCATATGTCCGTGCTGAGTGACGCCTTGGGCCGCGCCCACCAGGAGGGGCTGAAGACGATGCGCGTGCCGGGGCAGCGTGGTCTCCTGGCGCTCGACATCGCGGCAGCTGGGAACAGGTGGGATGCGGAGGAAGCGGTCCGACAGTTCCACGCCGCATACGCGGCACTGCTGCGTCGTATGCGACTGACGGGACAGCGCATCTGCTTCAGCAGCGGAGACAGCGCGGCGCGCAACACCATGGCCGTGCCGTGGGGCATCTATCCGCTCCAGCCAGCGCAGTGTGCCGGCCTCATCGCGGATGTTCTCGTCTTCACCGTGACACTGTCGTCCGGCGACCTTGTTGACGAGCTTGGTAAGCATGGGTTGGACGCTGAGTGGGTACTGCCGAGCGGAGCTGAGATGCAAGCAGCCCAGCCTGTCATGATCATTCGAGGGCACGGCCATCAGGTCACGATGGCTAGAGCAGGGCTCGAGCAGCTCGTGCTGGAACTTAGCGATCTACAAGTCTGGGCGCGCGGCATGGACCAGCTGCTTCGGAAGGGCAAAGCCGGCCGACAGCCGTGGCCGTACTTCGCTGATGAGTACAAGGTGTGGGCCTGACGCCGGCCGCGTATCAGGTTGCCCCTCGAAGTCGACGTGTTTCCGATGACCCACCACGTTGAGTGTGTCGCGATCCTAGAACCGGCCGCAAAGGGCTCCTGACCTGCGGTTTTGTGCGTGCGCATTATGTGCGGTGTGGGCGTTACGGGCGATATCTTGACGCTGAAATGACGCTCGTGAAGCTCATTTGACGCTCGTTCTGATGGGGTGTCAGGCTGCTTGCCGGGCAGGTTAGGCTCTGCGAGTCGGCGGGACATCAAGCCAGACACTTGGCAGCTTCAGCCGGGGCTGTGGGTGGCGGACTGCGAATTCAGCAACGGGCCGGGGCGAGCAGGTCACTTCGTCGGCACTTCGACCGCCCAGCACGCTTTGCTCCGGGCCCGCCGATAGGGTGGGCGGCCTGGGAGCGAGGAGGAAGACGATGGCGCTGACCACGTCGCTGGCCGGCCGGGTCCGGAATACGAGCCTGCCCAAAAGCCATGCCCTTCTGCCGCTCCTAGTGCTCCAGCTGTAGATCGTGATCTTCGTGTGGTGGCCATCGTCTGGCGTCACCAGCGGGCGACCAGGGTCTCGTCTCTACCTCGGTTGCGGTACAGCCAGGTGGTCCCGGGCGCGACATCCCCGGTCAGATAGCCGACGATGGGCTCCCGCTGGGTTGCGCTGTCCAGCTCGCCGAGTAGCTTCAGGGCGTCGGGCAGGGGGAAGAAGGCAGCCTGTTCGATGTCGGTGTCCTGTGGCGCGATGTCACCCGACCACTCGTCGATCTCGAAGGCAGCGACCAGTGCCGAAGGGTAGGGCTCGGAGTCGATGTGCATGAGGAATGCGGTCCTCACCGGGTCGCCTACCAGCAGCCCGGTCTCCTCCCGTAGCTCGCGCCGGAGGGCTTCGTGCATGAGCTCGCCGTCCTCGACCCCGCCACCGGGCAACGACCAGAGGATCTCGCCGGCGGCGCCGAGGCTCTCTCGCACGAGCAGGATCTCGTCGCCTTGGCGGATGATGCCAATGACCAACTGCACCCGGGGTTTTGGGGCCTCCGGAAATTCTGCCGTCATACCGCAGACCGTACGTGATGGCAAGCGCGCGGATAGCCAGGGCCGGTGCGGTGACGGGTGCGGCCACCGTTAATCATCGTGAGTTGTGTGGACTGACGAAGAGACAGTGGCCGCAGGTCACAGCATAGATCCAGGCCGTTGGCGGGAGGTGTTCGAGGTGGCCATGGGTCGCATCGCAGGCCGGTTCGCCCGGGTCGAACCCCGGCTCCGGGCCGGGCGGTTGGTGCTGGGGCTGCTGTCGGACCTGCTGCGCAAGAACTGCTGGACGATCGCGGAGTGGGCCGGGGAGAAGACCCCGCATGGCATGCAGCACCTGCTATGCCGGGCTGCCTGGGACGCCGATGCAGTGCGGGACGACGTGCGCGAGTACGTCGTCGAACATCTCCACGACGAGGCGGCAGTGCTGGTCCTGGACGAGACCGGCGATGTGAAGAAGGGCACCCGCACCGTCGGGGTTCAGCGCCAGTACACCGGGACCGCTGGCCGGATCGAGAACTCCCAGGTTGCCGTCTACCTCGTCTACGCGGGCGCCCGCGGGCACGCGGCGGTGGACCGGGAGTTGTACGTCCCGCGCTCGTGGACCTCGGACCCGGACCGGTGCCGGGCGGCCGGGCTCGGCGAGGACACCATCTTCGCCACCAAGCCGGAGCTGGCCCGCACGGTGATCGAACGGTTTCTGGACGCCGGACACCGTATCGGCTGGGTGACCGGCGACGAGGTCTACGGCGGCAACCCGAAACTGAGGTCCGCCCTGCAAAAACGCGGCCTGGGCTATGTCCTCGCGGTGGCCTGCTCAGCCGAAGTGACCACCGGTGCGGGCACGTTCCGCGCCGACGCGCTGGCCAGGAAACTCCCGAAGCGGGCCTGGCAGAGGCTGTCCGCCGAACGCGGCGCGAAGGGGCACCGCTACTACGACTGGGCCGTCATCGACCTCATCGACCCGGCGCCCGGCCACCGTCAGCTGTTGATCCGGCGCAACCGCACCACCGGAGAACTCGCCTACTATCGCTGCCATTCCACCGGGCCGGTCCCGTTGCACACCCTTGTCAGGACGGCCGGATCCAGGTGGCGGGTGGAAGAGACCTTCCAAACCGAGAAGGGCCTGGCCGGACTCGATGAACACCAGGTCCGCCGTTACCCATCCTGGAGCCGCTGGGTCACCCTCGCCATGCTCGCTCATGCCTTCCTCGTCGTCGTCCGCGCACACGAACACACACATCGCGCCCGACCGGACGACCTGGCCCCGCTGACCTGCAACGAGATCCAGCACCTGTTCCTCGCCGTCACCGTCCGGCCGCTGAACGACCTCACCCACCGGCTCCGCTGGTCCGACTGGCGACGACGCCACCAGGCACGATCACAGACCAGCCATTACCGCCGACAAGCCGCAGCTCAGACATGAAGATCACGATCTACAGCTGGAGTACTAGTCAACGACATTGGCTGCGTGGGCCTGGGGCAGATACCGCAATGGTGCCGCAGAAAATGCGGAGATGTTGCACCAAGGTGACGTGACCGTGGTGAACTTCGGCGCGCCGTAATGGTGCCGCAGCTTGAGAGTGCGGAGGTGCCGCTGGCGTTGATCACATTCGATGCGCCATTGGCCGTGCCGCAATGGGGCCGCAGCCCGAAGACTGCGGAGACGCAGTGTGCCCTGCACCTGCCTGCGTGATACCGATCATGCCGCAATGGTGCCGCAGCGGCGGGCTGCGGGGACACGCCGACGGCCAGGCATTGGGGGCGAGGTCAGAGCGTCGCATTGGTGCCGCAACCTCGGGCTGCGGATACACGTCGAAGATCAGGCGTGTTCTACAGGTGAGTCTCATCGCCGTAATGGTGCGCAGCCTTGGGCTGCGGACACAACCACGGTTGGCAGGACGATCCGGTCCGCGTTTGGACGCCGCAGCCCCGGTCTGCGGAGACGCGAAACTGTCTACAACAGAGGCATCGTCGAGGTCTGGCCGCAATGATGCCGCAGCCTTGGAACTGCGGAGATGCCGCTGCCACTTGGTGTGGGTGCTGTGGCCCTCCTGGCCATAATGGTGCCGAAGCTTCGATGGCTGGGGAGACACTCCTGGACACCGTCGAGGTCATCGCGGCTCGGAGGCCGTCAAATGGTGCCGCAGCTGGCGGCTGCGGAGACCTACGTTCTCGTGATCATAGAGCTGGGCGCCCAGGCCACCGCAATGGTGCCGCAGCCTTGGGCCGCGGGGACACTCGGGGACGTAGGGCGGGTGAGTCTCGGTGGTGTAGTCGCCGCAATGGTGCCGCAGCCCGTGGACTGCGGAGACACCTCGAAGTCGACGTACAGCATCGAGCCGTCCTGCTGGCCGCAATGGTGCCGTAGCTTCGCGCTACGGCGTCCCTGCCCGAACCTGTTTGAGATCGAGATCGACAAAGTTCCGCAATGGCGCCGCAGCTTTGGAACTGCGGAGACACAGGATTTGTCACCGGTACGAGCCGGCACCCTGCGGGTGCCGTAACTGTGCCGCAGCCATGGGCTGCGGAGGCGCTTCGAGTAAGTGATCGCCGCGCGGCAGAACGGGTCGCAATGGTGCCGCAGCCTGGGGCTGCGGAAAGATTCGCGGACATGGAGAACGCCCGCCAGGAAGAGAAGGAGCCGCAACGGGGCCGCAGTAGCTGGGCTGCGGAGACGTCTGGAGGTGACCCCGGAGGCCAAGCGGCTGGACGTGTCGCAATTGGGCCGCAGCTAAGTGCTGCGGAACATACCGCCATGACACCGTCGGTCAGACCGTTGATCTCAGGGCCGTAATGGTGCCGCATCGGGACTGCGGAGACGCTTTTCGGCACAACGTGGCAGTGGATCTACCAGCAGGCGCCGCAATGGTGCCGCCGCAGTTGGCGGCGGAGACGCTTCCACGTGGTCACACTGCCGATGGTGACGTCGTGGCCGCCACGGTGCCGCAGCCAGGGGCTACGGAGACGCGTAGTTAGCCCATGCACCGGGCGTGATGTGCGCGTGGCCGCAATGGTGCCGCAACCTGGGCTGCGGAGAGGCTGGCACAACTATGGCACCGCTGTTCGACTACTGGGGGCCGCAATGGTGCCGCAGACTGGGAACTGCAGAGACGCCGATGTCGGCGCCGCTCTGGCCATCTTTGGTGACAAGCCGCAATAGTGCCGCAGCGCGTGAGCTGCGAAGGCACATCGCCACCGGTGTGCTGGCATATTTCGGCCTGTGGCTGCGATGGTGCCGCAGCCGGGGCTGCGGAGACGCCAGAAGCCCTCCCAGAATTTGCCGAGGAGGTCGGGGCCGCGATGGTGCCGCAACGTGGGCTGCGGAGACGCTTTGACGCCTTGATGACGTTCAGAGCACCGTTTGCAGTGCCGCAATGATGCTGCAGCCAGGGGCTGCAGAGACGCTCGACCGCATCGATCTCGTCTACCTGCGAGTCTGGGAGCCGTAATGGGGCCGTAGTTGTAGCTGCGGAGACGCTGGTGGCTGACCTCCCGGTTCCATACGCAGATCACATCGCAATGGTGCCGCAGCCGAGGGCTACGGAGCTGCGCGGCGTACTTGACGCCCTCGATCATGCGGGTGTTGATGCCGGAATGATGCCGCAGCTGTTGGCTGCGGAGAGGCCGTTGGCATGGGCACGATGTGAACCGCCGCCACCAAACTGTAATGATGCCGCAGCGGTGGGCTGTGGAGACACCGCCGCTCTCGGCCAGGCGGAAGAGCGTGAACGTGCCGCAGCGGTGCGCCACGGAGAAGTAGCGACTCGGCGTTGGCATGATCGGTCCGATCCAGCTGCCGCAATGGGGCCGCACCCGTGGAGCGCGGAGAGGTACTGGTACTCCAGCACGTTGCCGATGTTCGCCTGCGGGCGACAATGGAGGGCAGCCGAGGACTGCGGAGCGACGGCGTGCCGCAGCCGGTGGACTGCGGAGAGGCCGGCACGACTATCGCACCGCTGCTCGACTACTGGGGGCCGCACTGTGGGCTGCGGAGAGGCACGACCTCAGCCATCCACTGATGCTCAGGCGCTGGTCGCTACGGGTGCCGCAGCCTCCGGCTGTGGAGTTCTGTCCACGACGTTATAGCAGCGCGGTAGCTCGATGTACCCGTAATGGTGCCGCATGTCGGGATGCGGGGGGACTCCATGCCACCGAGCGGGCAATGGCCTCCGGCACACCCTATGTCCTTCCGGTGCCCTACGAGAGTCGAACCGCGCCTACTCACCAGTTTGGTGATGGATTGTCAGTGGTGGGTGCTTCAATCCTCGCTACCTGATTGTTCGGGATCCGAGGAGGGGTTGTGGAGGCGTTGTACGAGCGGCTGCGGGCTGCGGCGAGCTTGCAGTCGGGGGACGGGGCAGTGCGAGTGGTGGCCGAGTACGAACCCGTGGGCGGGCCGGGATCACCGATCTTCCCGCCGACTGTGAAGGTGAAGGCCACGGACGCGGCTGGATACCTGGTGGAGCCACGTTGGGTGGACGGGCAGCAAACGGACGTAGTGCTGCTGGACCAGCGGCAGTCGCAGGCGAACCGGTGCGAGACCGCGCTTCTCTCCGCGATCGAGCGCGAGGAGACCTTCATCCCCCACTTGGCGCTGAGCACGCAGGCGGCAGGTGTGGGCGTGCGGGTGACGAGTCTGGAAGCGCCTCACCGATCCCGGGACGCCTACTTCCGTGACGCGGTAAATGCCGAGGGCCGGCCGTTCGATAAGACCCACGCGGGCGCCGGACTGCAGGCGGCCAGCGCCCGGGACGTGCGCGCCTACCTTCGCTGGGTACCGAGTGACTTGGTGTACGGGGTGTGGGACTCCCACCGCAAGCGCCGGATCCAGGTGAAGATCCCCCGCGCGTACTCCTCAGAGATGGTGGGGGTAGATCCTCTGGCCGGCAAGCGGGCAGCGGGTCGGATGGATCCGTTGAACCTACCCGGCGAAGTCGTGGAGGTCACCGCGTCCGGCTGGCAGTTCACCGACGGTGCGAAAAAAGCGAAAGACAAGTCGCAGGCGAAGCTCTCGGAGCTGGGGCACGGGATGATCCCGCCGTCCGAGGGAGCGGGCGGGGTTGTGGTCAAGGCTGTGCAGCGCACAGCGACGCTGAGCATGGCCCAGCTGGCGAGCCTCCGCTTCGGCGATGCCAGACCGGAATTCTGTGCGGCAGGACGGGCACTTGTGGGGGCGATCGCGTTGCTCGGGGATCGGTTGGCGTTCGCGGCGCCGGTGATCCGCCTGCGGTCCGGCTGCGATCTGATGCTGGTGTCCGAGCGCATCGAGTGGGTGGGCCGCGGCGTGGACGGCCGCCCGTCCACGGAGCCGTTGGAGCTCGCGACGCCGGAGCAGGCGCGCGCGCTCTTCGAGGTAGCGGTGGCGCGGGCGGAAGCGGCCGGAGTCGAGTGGCCCAAGAGGCCGGTCGAGTTGCAGCCGGCCTCTGGCCTGCAAGAGGCGATTCGCCGGTCATTCGAGGTGACCGGAATCGGTGAGGCAGAGAGCGAGTAGCGGTCGTGCCGTTCACTGTACGAGTGCACCTGCTGGAGCCGCTGTATCAGGCGTCGGGGTCGCAGCCTGGGCGAGCAGAGTGGCCGCCGCACCCGGCTCGGTTGTTCTGCGCGTTGGTGTCCGTCGCTGATCGCGATGATCCGGTGGAGGAGGCGGCTTTGCGTTGGCTGGAGACCCAGCCCGCTCCTCTGATCCGGGTACCGGCGCAAACGGCGGAGGCGGTGACTGCACGGAACGCCTGGGTGCCGACGAACGCTGTGGCGAAGGAGCCCGGCCATGCCGTGTTGCCGGGCCGGACGAACGGCGGTTCCCCGAAGAGCTGGCCGCAGCGCGTACTTCGGCATCCTGAAGTGGCGTTCGTGTGGGAGGTGGAGCCGCCGCAGAGTGTGCGGGTGGTGTTGGAAGCCATCGCTGGCCGGGTGCCGTACTTCGGGCGTGCCACCGGTCACGCCCTGCTCAGCACCCAGAACTCGCCCGCGCGTGAGGACCAGGGTGCAGGGGACCCAGAATTCGTGGAGTGGCAGCCGCTCCAGCCGGGCGATCCGGTGAAGACGGGAAGCACGCTGCGGGTGCCTTACGCCGGGTACCTGCAGCGGCTGCGGACCGCGTTCGACGCCCAGCAGCCCGCCTGGCAGCAAGCCCAATCACTGCGCTACCGAGTGCGCGGCGGTGAGTCTCCCGCAGAGGCCGGGCAGAACCGAGGCCCATACCGGGACTTGGTGACGTTCGCGTTCTCGCCCGGCATCGCCGTGGATCCCGGCTTTACCCTCGCGGTCACAGCTGCGCTTCGGGCTGCGGTGATGAGCAGGTTGGAGAAGGCCGGTCACGACGTGCGTGCGATGCCACAGGTGCATGGGCACAAGGACAAGAATGATCAAGGGCGGTTGTGCGCCTACCTGGGATTGCCGTTCGTTGGACACACCCACGCGGACGGCATGCTGCGAGGCGTGGCCATCGCCCTGCCGCATGACCTCCCCGTGCTGCACAGGCGAGCGCTGCTCGGCGTTCTACTTCACTTCGACGGTGGTATTCGCAAGTTGGCCGTACCCAAGATGGGTCCTCCGCTGAACCTGACGTACGTCAAACCAGCGGCGTCCGTGCTGAAGACGGTGCAACCCCACAACTGGACAAGGCCGTCTCGGGTGTGGACCACGGCACTGCCGATGGTCCTCGACCACTTTCCTAAGCGGGGCGGCCGGGGACTGGACGACTCAGTCGTCAAGAGCTGTCGTATGGCCGGTCTACCGGTGCCGGAGCGGGTAGAGGTGGTCCGCCAAGGTGGACTGCTGCCTGGCACACGGAACCTCGCCAGCCACCAGCTGCGCCGTAAGGCGGAGGAACGGCCCCTGCCAAGCTGCCATGTACGGCTGCACTTCGCGCGTCCGCTGAGCGGGCCGGTAGTGCTCGGGAGCAAGAAGACGTTCGGTCTGGGCCTGTGCCTGCCGGCCTCTACCATGACGGAGACCGTCTCATGAGCGACCCCATCGGTCTCGATGAGTTCCCCACCTTCGTCCGCGAAGCCTTCGGCTACCTCCCGTTTCCCTGGCAGGAGGCGTATCTGCGGGCGGTCGCTGTCGGAGCGGACTGGCCAGACCTCGATGTGCCCACGGCGTTGGGCAAGACGTCGCTCATCGACATCTGGGTCTTCCTCCTGGCCTGGCAGGCGGCCCAGGGCAGCGATCGCACGATACCGCTGCGCCTTTTCTTCGCCGTTGATCGTCGCTTGGTGGTCGACCAGGCCCATGAGCATGCCGAGCGTCTCGCTGATGTCCTCCGAAAGGCCGAGCCGGGGACCGTGTGCGGACGTGTCGCCGATGCGCTGTCACAGCTGGGTGGGGGCGACGAGCCGCTCAGCGTGGTCCGCATGCGCGGCGGTGTGGACTGGGCGTCCCGCTGGCTACGCAGCCCAGCACAGCCCGCCGTGGTGGTCAGCACGGTCGACCAATACGGCAGCCGACTGCTGTTCCGCGGCTACCACACGACACCGCGGATGCGCCCCATTGATGCCTCCTTGACCGGCTTCGATGCGCTGCTGGCTCTCGATGAAGCGCACCTGTCGCAAGCACTGCTCACCACGGCCCGCGACTGCGCCGCGTACCAGGCCACCGCAGCCGATCCCTACTTCGCTGCCCGAGCATTGAAGGTGGTCAGTCTTTCCGCCACAGCCGACGACTCCGGCAGACCGCGTCTGGGCGTGGGGCCGGAAGACCGTGCTCGCCCGGTGGCAGGAAGACGCCTGCATGCCAACCGCCGAGTGACCCTGCTCGATGTCTCCACATGGGCTAAGTCCCCCACCGATGCATTCGCCCATGGCGCCACCACCGCAGTGAACGCGCTTCTTCCCCACATTGAGCGCCCTGTAGTGGCCGTGGTGGCCAACACGATCGCCTCCGCCCGCGCCGCCTTCCAGTCCTTGTCAGCCCGAGACGACCTGGACATACTTCTGCTGACCGGACGCTGCCGGGACGGAGAACGAACAAACCTCGTCGAGGGCCCCCTTTCCGAACTGCTCAACGGAGTCGACCCCCACCGGTCCCGGCCGTTGATCGTCGTGGCAACCCAGACAATCGAAGTTGGCCTCGATGTCAGTGTGGCTGGAATGTGTATCGAGGCTGCCGCATGGGATGCCGTGCTACAGCGTCTGGGCCGCTTGGATCGCACCGGCGAGCTCGCCCTGGCACCGGCCGTCCTCGTCAGGAGCCACGCGCCGGACGACGACCGGACCATCCCCGTCTACGGAGAAGCCGCCGCCCACACCTGGCACTGGCTTGCCTCCCATACCCTCGTTCTGGACCAGCCAGGGGCTACGGAAGAACTGGAGCAAGCCCTTACAAGTGGCCTGCTGCTCAACCCTTCTACTCTCCCCGCACTGCGGGCCGACATCGACATCTCGGCCTTGACCGCGCCGAGCCCGCGCATCCCGGTCGTACACCGGACGGTGCTCGATTCGTGGGCTCGCACTGACCCTGCTCCGGTGCCCGATCAGGTTCCGGCCCCTTTCCTCCATGGCATGGACGCCTCCCCGGCAGACGTGCAAGTGCTCTGGAGAGCTGACCTTCCATGGGAGGACGGCACCGCACCTCTCTGGGAGATTTGGGCAGCGCGACTGGCCCAAACCCCGCCTCACCCGGGTGAAACCGTTGCGGTGCCTGTCCACCGCCTGCGTCGATTCTTGGTACGCCAAGCCGATGCCGACGCATGCGGCGACCTTGAGGGTGCTCCCGACCCCGAGCAGGCACCAAGGAAGCGCGGCATGGCGCGGTCTCAAGTGCTTCCCGCTTTGCGCTGGGACGGGCCAGGTGACTGGGCGCCGGCGCTGACTCCTGGGGAGGTTCGGCCCGGTTGCACTGTTGTCCTTCCCTCCGTAGTCGGTGGCCATGATGCGTTCGGCTGGACAGGTGTTGCGGGCACAACAGTGGTGCCGGATCTCGGCGACTTCTCGCTTGGAGACGCACTTGCAGCCACACGCTTGGACGCTGACGTCATCACCAGCCTGACGGGCCGAGCAGACCAGGCGGCCAAGTTGCGAGGACTTCTCGGTGACGCTATCGGGCGTCTGCAGTCTGGTGACGACCAGGAACCCACCACTGAGGTCGTGCGCGATCTACTCACCGCTGTCATCGACCTGCTGCCCACAGAGCTACCGGAACCGACCGGAACCGACCGTTTCACCCAGCGCCTGCTCGGCCGACTGGTCCTCCTGCGAGGCAGTGTCGCGCAGTGGGAGCAATCTGCATCGGCTCGCCCTGGAGGGGGACATGTAGTGATCAGCACCGCGTCCGATGGCTTGAACCTGATGCTGATCCCCCCGCGTGTGCCGAACGGCCTTCTAGAAAGTGTCCCTGGAGTAGGAGACGAGGAAGCTGACTCCAGCTCACTGACCCGGGTTGTCGGGTTGGCTCAGCATGGCAAGGCCGTCGGCGCCCGTGCCGCCGACTTTGCCCAGCGTGTTGGACTGCCTCAGCCAGCCATTGCCGCGACGGAGATCGCGGGACAAGCCCACGACTGCGGCAAGCAACACCCACGCTTCCAGACGATGCTGTGCGGAGGCGACGATCTGCTCGCCGAATCCCTGCCGGAACCACTCGCGAAGTCCGGCATGGACCCCGCTGACCTCGTCGGGCGGCGGACAGCCGCACGCTTGGCCGGCTGGAATCCAGGCTTGCGGCACGAAGCCCTCAGCGCTGCGGCCGTCCAGCGGTGGCTCAACAACGATCCTCCGATGGCCATCGGGCTGGACACAAACTTGATCATCCACCTTGTCGCGGCCCATCACGGTCGTGGCCGCCCCTTGCTTCCGCCCGTGCCTGATCCAGATCCCGTCGAAGTCGAGTGCACCATGCCCGACGGCCAGCAGGTCACCGTGTCCAGCTCAGTCATGGGGGTCGACTGGGACGGCCCCGACCGCTTCGCCGCTCTGATGGACCGATACGGCCCGTGGGGCACCGCAATGCTGGAGGCCATTGTCCGGCTCGCCGACATGTCAGTCTCCGAGGAGGGCAGTTGAACACGCACCAACTAGAGCTTCCGGCTCTGCACAGCGACGACCCGCTCGGATTCCTCGCTGCTCTTGGCGTACTGGAACTTGCGGAGGCGGCCCTCGGCCAGGCAGTCCGCCTGTCCTGGCGCGGGCTCGCTGCGCCAGCGGTCCTGCACACCGATCAGTCTGTGACCCTCACCCAGTTGGCTGAACTACTGGCCGGCTTCCTTCCGGGGGAACCAGCGAAGGAGTCGCTGCCCGCAGCACCGGGCATCCTCGGACTGCCTCGGGACACGAGCCCCGGGGCACCCAACGACGCCCTGCGTATGCCCATCGAACAGGCACACCGGCTGCTGCGCGATTTCGCAACGGCGGAGCGTCTCGAAAACGACCCCCGCGCGCGGTGGTTCGCGGCATTGGTCAATCAGCTCTGCGTCACTCCTGCTAAAAAATCCAAGGACGAGCCACAACAGGAGCAACGGGGTGCCACCGCGGCTGCCAGTGCTGTGACCGCTCAAGGGCCCGTCTGGTATACGGAATCAACACCCCTCTTCGCGGCGTCCGGTCAGATGACCCTCGCCAATAACTGGGTCAAGGCCGCCGAGCAGTGCCGCCGTCAAGGCGCCCACATCAGTGCGGCACTCACGGGATGGATACGAGTGCCCGACTACACCGGTGCGAACCTCGACCACCGGTCGACCGGTGATGCTTCCATGACCGGTGACGGCAAGCCTTCCCAGCAGGGCGTCCCAGGGGCGACCTGGCTCGCCTTGCACGCCTTTGCCACCTTCCGCCTCACCGGGGACACCACGAGGAGCGCCACAACCGCATGGGACACCTCCGGGGACCTACCTGCTCTCATCTGGCCAGTCTGGACATCGGCGCTCTCCAGAACATCAATCAGGGCACTGCTGGAACACCCACTCGTGCGCGCTGACAATCCCGCCCGCTTCGGTGAATCCCTCGCCAATCTCGGTCTGATTGGCATCTGCTCGGCTTCTCGGACCAAACTCAGCAACTCCTACGGTCCCTTCGAGCCCGGGCAGGTGCTTTGGCCCTAACCAGCGGCTCGACGGTGTAGACCCAAAGGATTGCTGTGCTCAGTCGCATGGAAAACCGCGCCACCCGACGGTACAACTACCGCGAGTGAGCGTGCGGATCCCGCCCGGCTGACGGCTCACCGGCCATCGTCGTGTGATCCAGCTGCCCTGCCATAGACGCTGCCACGGTGTACGCGGGGTGCCCGTCCAGCCGGCGCCGGGCCCGGTTGTACCGCTGGGTGGTGCGCGGATCTTTGTGGCCAACGGGTCGACGCGCCGGATGTGCCGGGTTCGGGGGGACAGGTGATCGCGGATCTCCAGGTCGACTACCCGGAGGGCTGGAAGGATCTGCTCCTAGAGGACGCGGCGTGTCTGTCGTTCCGGTACCTCGAAGTGGGCAGCTATCTTGGCCAGGTGTTCATCGACCTCAGCGGGGACGTGCGCAGCGATGTACGGGGCGGCGCGGCCGGTGAAGGCCAACGCGGTGATCCTGTCTTCCCCGCGGCCCTTCTTGGCCAGTGAACAGGCTTCGACCAGGAGGGTTGGCGCCCAGGACGGGCAGGAGCATCGGCCGGTCCAGCACCATCGGGTTGATCGCCGATCCCGACGGGACCTGCGGCGGCGGTGCCGGAACGGCAGGATCAAGGGTCATGAACCAAGTGCTGCCGCCACCACTGACGTCGGTTCGGGTTTTCGGGACACGGGGGCAGATCCCTTCAGCCTCAAAGAACCGCGCACCTGCAAGGATTCGGAGCGGTTCCAGCCTGACTCATCGACTGGTGTACCGGGGCAGAGGCGCTGCTCATCGAAATGGAGAACCGGCCTCAACCAGGTGTGGGAGACAGCAGCCCAGCTGAAGGGGAGCGTGCCGCTGACGCAGGGACAGGTTCTCTCCGGCGCCAGCCGCCGATCCCGGCGACATAGAGGGCCGTCGGCCACCTTGTCATGGCTTGCCTGTCACGGTCCTTGAGTGCGCGGCTGCCACAGCATGCGGGGGAGCCGGATTACCCTGAAGCTGCTCATCCGCGGACTGACGCTGTGCGGTGCCGTACCCGAGCCAATGGGGCGGCCAATAATTCAAGGGTGCTCTACGGAGGCATCCGCTCCCTCAGGGCTCTCCTCGTCGTCCTTTCTTCGGCAGCACGCGCAGTGCCACAGTGCCTTCGGCGCCGAAGGAGACGGCACCTCACAGCGGGGCCGTGGTGCTGGTCGCGTAGGTTTGTCCTTTGACTAGTAGGTCGTACAGTTCCTCGACTATCCCTGAGAACGCCTCGACACGGATCCGGTTCGGTTCCGACGTAGATCGTCGGGCCTATCGTGTGCCGCGCGTCCCGGACGCTGGACGAACCGGCGAAGGTCTGCTGCTTGTAGTGCTTGTGGCCCTGCTTGTCGGTCAGGTACTGGGCTATCTCGGTGCCCGCTCCGGCGAACGCCAGCTGTCCTGCGGCTCCGTGTGGACACCTAAAGGCGGTCTCTACAACCTGTGCCATGTGGGACCGCCCTGTCAGTACACTCGGCCACCGCGTGCGGCCCCGATCGGCGGACTGCCGCCCTGCCAGTGGCGCCGGCCAAACCTGCCCTGCCCCCGCACTCTGAAGATCCGATCGGGGCTAGGACCTGCGGTTTTCTATGATTCCGGCCCTCGAAGTCAGCACGGAACCAGCACGGGGTTTCTGACGTGCTGACTCCGTGCTGGCCGACCTGCGTCGCAGCGCGCATCCATTGCCCCCGACGGCATCCACACATGGTTACTCAATGTTACCGAGCGTCTGAGCCGACAGGGGTGCGTCAACCGCCCGAAGTGGGACAACGCCATGCGATCGAAGCAGGTTCCCGGGGACGTCCCCGGTGTCCCGCGGGACGTGGGAACGGCATTCTGACAACTCGTCATGGAAACGCTGGCTGTCGTGATCACGGTGCGTGGTCACGAGAACGACAGCCCGGAGGTTTCCATGATCCGACGGACCCTGCAGGGCGGCCTGCTGGCCACGGTCGCGGTGCTCGCCATCCTGCCCACGGCGGCTGGTGCCGCCTCGGCGGGCGGCACCACCCCGTACCCCACGCCCGCCGCCGGCGTGCAGCACACCCTCCCCTCACTGCTGCCCGCCACGACCCGGCACCAGCCGGCGAAGCACCGTACCGCCCGCCACCACCGCAGCGTCCACCGCGTGTACCGCAAGCACCACGTCGGGTGCCGCCTCCACTCGGCGCACCGCACCCACCGGCTCCGCCGCGTCATCGTGCAGACCGCGTCGTACCGGCGCGGCATCCCCGCCGTGGGCCGCGTGGTCACGCACCGCCTCCAGCTGAACGTCCGCTCCGGCCCGGGCACCGGTTACCGGGTGGTCGGCCACCGGCACCACCACCGGCTCGTGGCCCTCACCTGCAAGCGCTACGGCACCGGGGTGTTCGGCAACCACACCTGGTACCGGCTGTCCCACCACAGGGGCTATGTCTCCGCCCGTTACGTCAGGGTCGACGCCGCGCTCCCGTGGTGCTGACGGTCCCCCACCGCCGTACCCCCTGAGCCACCGCCCACCCCGACCGTCGAGGCCTGTTCGAGGACCACACATCCCCGAACAGGCCTTCGACGCGCTCATGTGCCGCACCTTTCTCACACCTCACGGAGTGTTGCAACCGCCTTCCTTACGGGAAGCCATTCCGGCATCAAGGGCGAAATGCTCATAGTGGAAAGGGAGTCGAGGGACGCA
Organism: Streptomyces sp. Y20; assembly: GCF_043195475.1. Taxonomy (NCBI): domain Bacteria; kingdom Bacillati; phylum Actinomycetota; class Actinomycetes; order Kitasatosporales; family Streptomycetaceae; genus Streptomyces; species Streptomyces sp. Y20. Next base: position 591,405 of record NZ_JBIDDP010000001.1, on the reverse strand, counting down.
CCATGCCCCACCCCGAAAAACCGACCGCGCCCGACGAACCATTGCTGGTCAGACCGCGGGAACTGAAGGACGGTACGGGGCTGAGCCTGGCGGCGCTGGCCGCGCGCACCCCTTACAGCAAGTCCGCCTGGCACCGATACCTGACCGGTGCTCAGCGGCCACCGCGGCCGGCCGTGGAGGCGCTCACCCGGCTGGCCCGCGTCGATCCTGACGCGGTACTGGCCTTGTGGGAGGCCACCGAGCACACCGCGGACGGGCCGTCGCCCGCGAGCACCCCGGACGGGATCGGACCCCGACGCTCGGGCAGGCGGCGGTGGCTGCCACTGTGTGTGCTCGCGCTGGCGGGGGTGACGGCCGTGGTGGGTGCCGCCGTCACCGCGCACGACCGGAGCGGTTCGACCGGTACGCCGGTCGTGATGGCGGTCCCGCACTGCCACGGGCCGCACTGCCGGGGCGAATTGCCCGACGCCACGGCCTGCGCACGCGACGCGCGGACCACCAGCACCGTCACCGACCCCACCTACACCGTCCGGCTGCGCTACTCCCCGGCCTGCGGCACCGCCTGGTCGGAGGTGCGGGTGCGCTCCCCGCACGCCCGCGAGGTCTCGGTACGCGCGGGCCGGGACGTCCTCTCTACGACCTACCCGGTCGACGACACCACCGGCTACACGAGCCCGATGCTCTCCGTACGCTCCCCCCGGGGCGTTGAGGCCTGCGCGGAGGTGGCCGAACAACTGGCCTGCACCGGCATGGACGTACAGGACCCGGACGAGGGCTGATCCCCTGCCCGGGGGCGGGCGGCGGGCGTACAGCACGCGCCGGAGCGCCCGAGTGCGGCAGGCGGCGGGCGGCCGGAGTACGGCGGGGGCGGGGAGCAGGTAGTCGTCAGCGCCGAAGAAGCGGACCTTGGCGCCGAGGGCGGCGGCGGCCTGCTCTGCCTCCTCGCGGCGTATCGCCTTGGCCTCCGCCGGCGTCCTGCCCTCGCGCCACACCTTGGCGGACTCGCCGCGCTCGCCGAAGGTCAGGCAGGAGGAGTGCTGCGACACAGAGACGTACTGGACGTGGTTGTCGGAGATCCACACGATGACGTGTTCCCAGTCGTGGGTGCGGCCGATGGCCGCCGGCCCCAGCGTGGCCTGGTCCTTCTCGAAGTAGCTGGCGTACATGACGGCGCACCAGCCGTTGTTGCACTTCTCGCGCGAGTACGTGTTGGCGTTCGCCAGCTGGCCGGGATCGTGGCAGTGGCCGTTCACGTCTCCGCCCAGCGGCAGGCCGGGATTGATGGTGCCGTCCGCGCCGATCGCGGCGGTGGCGTAGCATCGCCGAGCCCCTGGACGGCCCCCGCGTCATGGAGCTCGCCGAGCTCGCCGGAGACCTGGGTCTCTGGCTGCTGCCCGGCTCGGTGTGCGAGCGCGGGCCGGCCGGGGAACTGTTCAACACCGCTCTGGCCTTCTCCCCGCAGGGGCGTCTGGCGGCCTGGTACCGCAAGGTGTTCCCCTGGCGGCCGAGCGAGCCTTACGATCCCGGCGACCGGTTCGTGGTCTTCGACGTCCCGGAGGCAGGGCGGATCAGTTTCGCGATCTGCTACGACGCCTGGTTCCCGGAGGTCGCCCGCCACCCGGCGTGGCAGGGCGCCGGGGTCATCGTCAACTCCGTGATGACCACGACCGCCGACCGCGGACGCGCGACACAGGTCAAGCCGTGCTCCTTGCGGGCTGGGGGAGTTCGTGAACCGTGACGTGCAGAGGTAGAACGGCACTGCGTTGTATGGCGACCCGTGCCCAACCTACGGCGGTCGGAGACCAAGGTGCGTACACGCCGCCATGACGAGCGTGAGTCGCACCGCGTTGTTGTGCGAGTGGTGCACAGGGGTCTCAGGAAGGGGCGCGACACTTCACTCGAAGATGGCCGTCGCGTACTCCACGATGAGCGGGCTCGCCACTACGCACGGCCTGTTGGCACTGCCACCGGCGAGCACCCCCGTGATGCGCGCATATCCCGTCATCAAAGCGGATGTGTCAAGGCTGAGGTCCTCATTGTCGAGGGCGTGCAACAGCTCCTGCACGCCTCGGCCGTGCAGATCGGGGGCTGTCGGTGGTGCGGTCTGATCTGCCGCCATAGGGGCGCGGTGTCTGGTGAGTGCCTCGACGACCTGGCCGGCCCTCGTGACGAATGCATGTCCCAGGCTCGAGGCCGAGTTCCTCACCTCCAACAGGGGGCCGTCGATTGACATCGGGCTCCAGCCTCGCAAGTGCCGGACGGAACCGTGCATCAGCAGACGGCAACTCTGGTCAGATGCCAGGTCCGAGTCTCTTCCGGGCGCCGGGTCCACGAACAGCACGAGGTCCTCGTGCGCGCCGCTGAGCGTTACGCATCGAAGAGGCACCTCGTATTGAACCCATTGCCCAGGTCGCAGCCCCGGCTTCGCGTACCAGTCCGCAACAAGTTCCACATGCCGGTACACCTGACGTAGGTGCCGGCTCTGCTCTTCGTCCGTGGTCGGCGCTTCCATGTCGATGCCGCCGAACGGCGTGGTCACGCGAAGAGCGCCCGCACGCGGGGCGCGCCGAGGCTCGGGCATGAACTGCCGCAGTTTGCTGTCCGACAGGTAGACGATCTCACGCAAGAGGCTTCCTCCGTCAGGCGCGCCGGGCACGTGGCACGTCATAGTGCCATCCCGCACTGACAACGGCCGCCGGAACACAACCACGTGATTCGTTTGCCAGTTGATGATGACTGACGCACGTTGACCGGATAATGAGCAGGCGCGTACTGCGTGAAACGAGGAGCCCGGGGGACGTCATGGAAGACCGGTACGAAGCGGACTCGACACTGGAGCGACTCCGTGAACGGGTGGAGGGCATAGGGCAGAGCCAGACTCGGCACGAGGGAAAGCTGGACGGCTTCGAGGAGAACCTTCACGGGGTACGAGCGCACGTCGGCAAGCTCAGCGGCGAGCTCGCCGAAGTCCGTCAAGAGCTTGCGGGGCTGGAGAGCGCGGTTACCGACACACGGCAGGCACTCGACGGTTTCATCGAACAGTACGGTCGCGACCGAGAGGTGGCCAAGGCTCAGGCCGAGCTGTCCCGCCTGACAACCCAATGGCATGCGGACTTCGCCCAGCGCAAGCACACGCGTGCACTGGCCCGCGGACTCGTTCACACCCTTACCGCGCACGCCGTCAACAGGGGAGTCGTCAATACAGCCACGGTGCGAGCCTGTACAGAGGAACGAATACTCCTCGAACCGACATACTGGCTGGCACCGGCTGCCATGACGGTAGCGGCCGCATTCCGCAACGAGGTGGAACAGGGTGAGAGCGCCCACGCGCACGCGCTCATGCTGGACGCTGCCAAAACCAACCTCTTCTTCGCACTGACCTACTCCCGCCTTGGAGACCAGGTCAAGGCGGCTAACTGTATGGACCTCTACCTGCAATCACTTGATCCTGATGAACTCGGCCAGGACTTCTTCGTGGTCCTGGACGCCATCGCGAGCAAGGAATTGGGAGAGGAGGCGCTCGGCTACACACAGGTGGCCATGACGGGATGGAGTCAGAGCAGGCAGCTCACTCCGGGTAGTTCCTACCCGGCTGCCGACCTGGTCGATGGCGGCGAGTGCGAGGTTCGGTTGCAGAGCCTGCGTCGGCGCATGCCCAGGGGCCAGTACGACGCACTGCGCAAAGTATGCGGGCAGCAGTGGGAGTCGCTCGCGGAAGGCTGGGAGCTCGCATCAGTGCCCGGCAGAACTCTGGCTCATCTCAGGCGCACGTTCCCAGACGGGCCGAATGGGGTCGACTGGCCCGTCAGCGCCGGCCACTACGCCGAAAGTGCCCTGGAGCGACTCATCAACCAACTCGAACCCGATGAGGCAGACATGAGGGAGAGGATGCGGTGGCTCGAGCGCGTGATCGAGCATGGGGGAAACCTCGAAGCGGCCAAGGCAGCACACGAAATGTCCCTTGGCCCGGACGCGGAACCAGTGACCTTCATTACGCTCCTCGACCAGGCCGTCTTCGAACCGGCCACAGCGCGGCTCGGCTCTCCGGCCCGCCGCATGGCCCTTCGTGCCATCTGGCCGAGCTTGGAGCATGCCGCCAACCGAATCGTGGCGGCCTCCCGGTACCACCTTCCTCAGCACGTCGCCCTGAGCATCGCCGACTGGTCCTGCATCGTTCCGACGGATCCCCAGCGGATGGTCGAACCGGGCTCGCTCCTCGATGACCTGGCGACGCACATCAAGCGGCAGACGCAGGAGCAGTCGGACGCGGTCGTACGCAGATGGCCGCGTATCTGGGGAGCCCTGACGATCGGAACCCTCACCGGGTCACTCCTGGTGCCGTTCGTCGAGGGCGTATGGCTGGGGCTGTTCCTCCTGGTCGCCCTGGCAATGTTCGGGTGGGCGGCGTGGGAGATCTGCGGTGTCCCACTACGCAGGAAGCACGTGCTCGATCAGGGGGGCCGGCTACAGCATGAGGCCGTCGCTACGTTGGCCAAGGCTCTGGACCAACGTGAGGACTTCTTCGAGGAATGGCATGAGTCGATGGGCGAACTGACGGCACTCACAATGTGGGGAGGCAATCGCACACCGGACTGACCATGAGCTCTTCGCGGTGTACCGAGTGAACGGAAGAGGACACGGGTGAACACCTTCCAACTGATCGGCGGTCGCTACCAGCAGAAGGGCGGCCCTGCCAGAGGCGCAATGGGCGATGTGTGGACGGTCGAGGACACGAAACTGGGCCGCACCGTGGCTCTGAAATTCCTTGCTCGGCGTCGACTCTCCCAGCAAGGAGCCCTGACGGAGTTCATCGATTCGACAGTGAAGATGTTCGAACGTGAACGTCTGGCCATGGCGCGGATCAACCACCCCCACGTCGCGCACATCTACGACACCGGCGAACATGACGGCGAGTTGTACATCGTCATGGAGTACGTAGAGGGCAAGTCACTCGCTGAGCACCTGAAAACAGGCGCGACTCTCGCTCTCGAGCCAGCCGTGCGCTGGACCCGCCAGATATGCGAGGGGCTTGAGGCCGCGCACAAGGCCAAGGTGCTCCACCGCGACATCAAGCCCGACAACATCATGATCACACAGGAACGTGACGTGAAGATCGTGGACTTCGGGTTGGCATTCCTCGCCGACGTCACCCAGTCGCAGACGACCGCAGGGACCCCGCTCTACAAGGCACCGGAGCGGTGGAGCGGTGAACAAGGAAGCCTGCGCAGCGACTTGTACTCCGTAGGCTGCGTCCTGTACGAGATGCTGACAGGCCGCCCACCGTTCGGCAGCCCTGGAGACGACGTCATGGTCGTGGGCAGGATGCACCAGGAGAACACACCGGCACCCCCGAGCGCACACCGCCCCGGCGTTCCCCCTCAGCTGGATTCCATTGTTCAAATGCTGCTGGCCAAGGACCCGGCGCGTCGCCCGAAGAGCGCCCAAACGGTGGCGGATGCGGTGAGAGAGGTCCAGCATGTCCTGGATGCAGCGGGCCTGGGTGATGCGATTGAAGAGGCGGACCAGGTGGAGACGTCCGACACCGATGTCGGCCTCTGTGGAAGCATCCGAGCACTGGATCGCCTTATCTTCGACCTCGAGCGCAGGTTCGGACCGACTGACCAGTCCGTGATCGACGCACGCGCGAAACACGCTGAACTCACCGGTCGGTCAGGCGACGCACGAGGAGCTGTGGCTCTCTACAATCGGCTCGGCCATGACTGCCAGGACTTCTTCGGACCCTACGATGTGCGAGCGCTGAGCGCCTTTGAGGGCGTCGCACGATGGATTGCGGAAGCGGGCAAAAAGTGAACACGACACGGCGTTGAGGTGTTCGCCGTCGGCCTCGGCCGCCAAGGGACCTTGCGGCGAGGAGGACCGGTGCCAGGCCGTTTCGTCGTGTCAGCGCCCGCAGGCCACCCCCGTTGCGTCCCCTGTGCCATCTCACCTCTACGGCTCAGGACGAGAACCGGTGGTCGGGCAGGTCGTGGCGGCAACGGGGGTGCCGCATCCGTAAGCGCGAACGTTGCAGCCTGGGCCATGTGATCGGCCGATCACCACCATTTCAATCACGCGCCCCAGCACGCCAACGCGGAAAGGTGTTCACGCAAAGCCCTGCGCGACCGTGCGGATGAGCTTGTTGTTGGCGAACTCATCGATGCCTGGTCGGCCCAGCTCGCGGCCGAATCCGGAGCGCTTGATGCCACCTAAGGGGGTCCCGCTGCCTCCGCGCCGACGAAACCTTCGACCGGCTCCTGGCCGCAGTCCAGGGACGGGCGGAGGTGGACTGGCTCGTCGCGCTCGACTCCACCATCCCTCACTGCTGCGAAGCAGCAGCTGCAGCTCTTCACCACAAGGCAGCGCGCTACTGTCAGTGTCGAGCACTGGTGCGTGTCGTCAGGGCCGCCGTCGACCAGGGCGGGTGCTTCCCCGTTCCCCGGCCAGCACGAAAGTTCCCGGTGCTGGTTCGGTGCTGACTTGGAAGGGTCAGTAACGGAAAAGCCGCAGGTCCTAGCCCTGATCGAATGAGTTGTCGTACCACTCGATGGTGGTGCCGATGAGGCTGGCGGCGACGATGCGGGGGAGGCTGGCGGGGGGTGGGGGAGCGGTGGTTCCGGAGGCCATGTGCGCCACTTCATCGTGTGCGGTGGGGGCGGGTACGTGTCGGCACACGGTAGGAAGACGCAGGTCAGGGGCACATGTGGTGGGGCACCATAGTTCGGGGCGCTGCTATCCGTGCGGCCACCATGCCGGGCCGGGGAAGGGCGGTTCACGGGCTCGCGAGTGGTCGGGACCAGCACTGTCCGGGAAGCGTGGTGGGGGATGATTCGACGGTGCGGTGCTGACTCCCGTGCTGGTTCGGTGCTGACTGAAAGCCCACGTCATCACCCGTCTTCCCCCCTCCCGTGCTGACTTGGTGCTGACTGCGCTCCCGGGAACGGCCGTCCGCGGCGCACCGTGGCCGCCGGCCGAGGATGCCTCGGTCGGCGGCTACGGGCGGCGGCAGCCGGTCGGCACCAGCCGAGAAGTCCTCAGCGTGACGAAGGGGACGAACGCAGCCCCTTCGAAGGGCGGGCCGACCGGGTGCATGCGCCTACTTGAGCGCCGTACCCCCCGACTTGCGGTACGCGATCGTCTTGTTGATCAGGTTTCCGCCGTCGGACTCGGCCGTGGTCTGTTCCTGCTGCCCCGGACCGAACAGGAGGCCGGCGACATGTGCGTTCGCCACCTGGTCCATGTGCGAGAAGAACCAGTCGACCTTGTCGTCCTTGTAATGGTTGAGGGTGTTGTTCTGCGCCATGTTGCCCACGGGGATCTGCCACAGGACCACCGGCTTCCCCGCGGATTCGGCCATCGTCTTGTAGAACTTCAGCGAGGCAGCGGCCTTCTGGTCGGTCCAGAAGTTGTCCTGGCCGCCGTGGGCTGGCTGCGCGTACCAGCCTGCGTCGCGGTCCGACACATCGGCGACCAGGAAGTCGGCGTTCTGTGCCCCGAGGTTCTCGTAGTCCTTGGCGCATCCCTGGGTGTTGTTCTGCCAGTCCCAGCAGGAGAGGTGCATCCCCACGGTGGCGTTCGGCGCATATTCGTGCGCCATCGCAATCAGGCAGTGGGAGAGTCCGGCGGCGGTGTTCTCCTGCGAGCCGCAATCCGTCGGATTTGCACCCGAGACCTTCGCGGCAACCTGGTGCGGATTGCCGAGCGACCGGACATAGCCCCAGAAGTCGGGCTCGATGTCGATCATGTCGTGCGAGTTGCCGATCTTCTGGAGGAAGAAGCGGTAGTCGTTCATGTAGCGGGTGAGCAGGTCGGCCCTGTTGATGGCCTTGACCTCGCCCGGACCGTCGCCCTCGCCCGCGAGATCCCCGAGGTCGCGCAGCGAGTACCAGGTCCAGAAGTTCTTCTGCGGGCGCGGCTTGCCCTGGTACGTCGCCTTGGCCACATGGTCGTCGCCCCAGGTCACGTAGAAGCCGGGCGCCGTGGTGTCGCCGGACCAGCAGCCCCACCAGCTCGACCACTCGGCCTTGCAGCGCGACGCCGTGTAATAGTCCGACGAGGGAGCGGGCTGGCTGTGCACATAGGCGTATCGCACGTCGAACGGCGCGGCGGCTGCCGAGGCGTCGGACATCGAGCCACCGATGAGCACCGTGCTGCTGCCCATGAAACCTGTGGCCGAGCTGCCGCCACTGCCACTGCCACCGCCACCGGCGGCCGGAGACGACGCCGGGGCCGACGGCGAGCGGGTACCGCCCGGAGCCTGGCTTGCCGGAACGCTGCCGCCCGGCGTGGTAGACGTGGGAGTGCTGCCGGAGCTCCCGGTGCCGCCGATGCTCCCGGCCGGGACGAGTTTCCACTGCTGGTTGGCGCCGCCCTTGTCTTGCTGCTGGGTGACGCGGCCCCCGTCGGCCTTGGAGCCGTTCTTGACCTCAACGGCCATGCCGCTGAAGCGATTGATCAGACGCACATGGCCGGCCGACGATTTCTCCAGGTGGAACTGCTGGTTGGCGCCGTTCCGGTCGGCCCACTGCACCATGGCGGAGCCGGCGGTCTTCGACCAGCCGTAGTCGTCCAGCACCTTGCCGGAGTTCCGGTTCTGCAGCCGGTAGTTACCGTCACCCGAGTCGATGAACCGCCACTGCTGGTTGGCCCCGCCGTGACGGCCCCACTGCACCACCGCCGCACCGTCGTACGTGGCGTAGGAGAGCCCGTCCAGCACCTCGCCGCTGTTGCGGTTGACCAGCACGTACCAGGCCTTCGTATCCACGACTGCCGCTGAGGCCGTATTGACCACGGCCACGGAGCCGCCCACGACAGCCAGGACGACGGCCGCCCAGAAACTCCGACGCTGGTACAGCCGACGGCCACGATGCCCCTGCTGTCGCCCCGGAACGGCTGAGCGGAACGACAGTCGACCACGGCGACGACGGTGGGCGCGACCGCCGCCGGGCGACGCCTCGAACGACGCGGGTGGGGGAGGGAACATTCTTCGGTGCTCTCTTTCAGCTGTTGTCGCTCACCGGACCGCCTGGTCCGAACAACACCCAGTTGTCACGGCCCCCGAAAAGGTTGCCTCGGCCCGCCAGAATTCTTCTCGGCCGCCGCGCACCGGGTGGTGATCAGGTCATTGGATCGGAGCGGCGGCCAGGGCGGAACACAGCTGGCGACCCTGTCGGTCGACCGTCCACGGTGGGTGTCGTGAGCCGTCCGGCCCGTGGCCTCGGGGCTGCCGCCGTAGTGACCGCGGACCTGCTTGCCCATGTGGTTGAAGGCCAGGCCCTCGCTGATGGTCAGGCCTGGGGGTGACGCCCACCAGGATCAGGGAGCCGCCCAGGCCCAGCACGGAGGCGGCCTGGTCGCGGACGGCGGGGACGCCGGCGCAGTGGAAGGCGAAGTCCAGGCCCCGTCCGTCGGTGGCCGCGCGGACCTGGTCGGCGAAGTCGGGTGCGGCCGGGTCCGGGGCGAAGTCGGCGCCGAAGGCGAGGGCGCGCTCGCGGGCGCTGGGCAGGGGGCCGGCGGCGATGATCGGGGCGGCGCCGACCGGGCGGGCGAGGCGTACGCTGTGCGCGCCGACCCCGCCCACGCCCCGGATGCCGACGGACCGGAGTACTCGTGCGGCGGGCTGGAGCAGAACTCCACGCGGACATGGAGGGCTCTCCGACGCAGTCCCCACCCCTACGCCGCCGTCGTCACCACCGCGGGCGTCCGTCCCGCCGGTCGCCTCGCCCTACTGGGGCTCCTCACCGAAGTGCATCGCCCCCCATACGTGAACTCCGTCGTCAACCTGAACGGGACACTCGACATGCCTCATCCGCCACAGTGCCCCCTCGCTTTGCCACCAGGCAACATGACGCTGATCGGGTGACGATGGACATGTACGGACGTGACCACGCTGCTCCCGGTAGGAGGCAGGCGCCATGACATCCCCTTCCGAATCCTCCGGCCCCGTTCCGCCACGCGGCACCGAACCACAAGAGGACCGCTTGGCCGAAGGCATGACCGCCCTGGCGAACATGGGCTGGCAGGTCCTGCTCACCATGGGCCTCGCCACCATCGCCCTGGGCGTCATCGCCCTGGTCTGGCCGGGCGAGACACTCCGCGTCGTAGGGGTGCTCTTCGGTGTCTACCTGCTGGCCACCGGTGTCTTCCAACTCGCCGCAGCCTTCGGCACACACGTCCCCCGACATCTTCGAGTACTGCACTTCATCACCGGTGCGGTCTCCGTCCTGCTGGGACTGATCTGCTTCCGGGGTCCCCTGGAGTCGACCTTTCTGCTCGCCCTGTGGGTCGGCTTCAGCTGGCTGATGCGAGGCACCCTGGAGACGGTGGCTGCGGCCTCCGATAAGGCCATGCCGGCCCGTGGTTGGCACGTGGCCTTCGGCATCATCGGCACCATGGCCGGCATCGTGATGATCGTCATGCCGTTCGCCTCCATCGCGACACTCACCCTGGTAGTGGGCGTCATGGCCATAGTTCTGGGCCTGACCGAGGTGGTACGCGCCATCATGACACGCGTCGAAATCGGCCATCTGGCTGCCGGCACGCCCACCGAGCGGCGCCCCCTGTTCCACGGACGTCCGCATCCCCAGCACTGATCAGGGGGCGGATCGGCCGGACGCTGCGAGCGGCGACACCGCGCAATCTCCGGCTGTTGTCGGCCGGCGAGCGGTCACGCTCATCGCAGCAGCGCGCGGTTGTGAGGGCGATCCTGCCGTGGCACGTCGCGCCCGATCGACCGGGGCGGTATGGGGCATCGGCCCGTCAGAGCCGCACTCACGTTCCGCCCGGGCCAGAGAAGTGAAAAGGCCTTCCAGGGTGTGACCACGTAGCCGAAGAGGGCCAGCAGGCCGACGAACGGCACTCCGGAAACCAGCAGCGTGACGTAGGTCAGGAGCCCGCAGATGACGCTGATCACTGCCAAGGAAGTGCCATGATCGCGGTGGCCGCACAGGCGATCGGCGGACCGTCGGCTCGGCGGGGGGCGGCGCTGTCAGCCGCAGGCGTGATCGCGGCGGTCCCGCTGCCACCAGTGGTATGCGCCGGGCTGACGCATGCGGCTTTCGGGGAGGCACCGTGACCGAGAAGGCGGCGCGGCTGACGACCGGCGCACGGCGGCCCTATCTGATCGTGAATCCGCGTTCGGGGGGAGGGAAGGCAAGCCGGTTCCGCATCGCGGAACGAGCACGCGCGTTCGGAGCTCAGGTCTTCCTGATCGATCATTCCCTGACCCAGGACATGGCGACTGTCGCCCGACGTGCCGTGGATGACGGCGCCGATCTTCTGGGCGTGGCCGGCGGAGACGGTACGCAGGCGCTTGTCGCCGAGGTTGCCGCGAAGAGGGGCCTGCCCTTCCTGGTCATTCCGGCGGGTACCCGCAATCACTTCGCGATGGATCTCGGTCTGGACCGTGAGGACCCTTCGGCCGCTCTGGAGGCCCTCACGGACGGCGTCGAGCTGCACGTGGATCTGGGATACGCGGGCCAGCGGGTTTTCGTCAACAACGTGTCGTTCGGCGCCTATGCCGCCTTGGTGCAGGACCCCGCCTATCGTGACGACAAACTCGGCACGGCGGTGCGCATCCTTCCCGAATTCCTGGCCCGGCATGAGGGCCCGGAGCTGGTGGTGCGCGCAGGGCCGCTCACCGTGGAAGGGCCGGATGCCGTGCTGGTGAGCAACAACCCTTACCAAGTGGACGACCCCGCCGGGCTCGGCAGGCGTGCACACCTCGACTCCGGCCTCCTGGGAGTACTGGCCGCCAGGGCGGAGACGCCGGCCGAGACGGCCGCCAGGCTTCGCAGCGGCCAACCGCACGGCCTCACCCGTCTCGCCACGCCCGACGACGTCGTCGTGTACGCCGACGTCCCCGTCCTCCCCGCCGGGCTGGACGGCGAAGCCGTCAGCCTGCCGACTCCCGTGCGGTGCCGCGTCAGTCCTCGGGCGCTGCGGGTATGGGTTCCCCGGCATCGTCCCGGCGCCGGGACCTCCGGGCGACTGCGAGGTCGGCCTGCCGGCCGGCGGGTGGTCTGAGACTCCGGCGAGCTGTTCCCGGCCGCGGTACCTAACGCTGATGTCAGCGCTCGGCTTTCGACTGCTCCCGGTTCAGCCTGACGATCGAGGCGTTCAGCGCGCCGTTGCCCTGTGTACCCACCCCGTCACGCGGACGGTGGGGCCGCGTGACCGAAGGACTGCTCGGGCAGCCGGAGCGCTACCGGAGATGTGACTGCAAGTGGGTCAGGCGTTGCGAGGTCAGGTCCGACGTGAGGCGTGGTCCGGGGCGATGTCCGGCACGACGAGTGAGCAGGTTTCCCCGGGCGCGATGGTCACCGCCCGATCGGCCAGCATCACGCGGATCGGCGACTCGTCCGAGTCCGGCACGCTGATCTCCAGCTGCCCGCCCCGGCGGCGTACGCCGACGCCCCAGTGACCGCGGTAGTGCACCGTGAACCCGTACTCGGAGAGAGCGGGAAGAGGCACCGGGTTCAGCCACAGGGCGTCCTCCCGCGTCTCCAGTCCCGTCAGGCCACGCTGAACCAGGTCGAGCGTCCCGGCCATGGCCCCGAGATGGATGCCTTCCCCCGTGGTGCCGCCCTGGATATCGGCGATGTCAGCCTCCAGGGCCTCGTGGACGTACTGCCACGCCTCGGCCCGTCGGGCCCGGGCCAGAACCAGGCCGTGGACGAGTTCGCTGAGAGTGGATCCATGGCTGGTGCGCTGCAGGTAGTAGTCGACGGTCCTGCGCCAGAGGTCGTCGTCCAGGTCGTACCCGAGACGCCGGAACAGAGCCCGCAGTTCGGAGGGCGAGAACAGGTAGCCGAGCATGAGGACGTCTGCCTGCTTGGACGCCTTGTAGCGGTTGACCGAGTCGCCCTCGGCCTCCAGGAGCCGGTCCAGCCGGCGGATGGTGCCGTAGCGCGCACGGTAGGTGTCCCAGTCCAGCTCCGCGAGGTCGTCGTAGCCCTCGAACTGGCTGATGACCCCTTGGTGGAACGGCACTCGCAAGCGGTGGGAGACCTCCTCCCACTTCGGCAGCTCGTCGTTCAGCCGGAGCCGGTCGACCAGTTCCTCGCGACGCCATGCGGGAAGGCGCCGCACCAGTTCCAGGGTGCGGGTGAGGACCCAGGCGGCGGTGACGTTGGTGTAGGCGTTGTCGTCCAGTCCAGGCAGGACGGCCCCGGGGTAGCTGTCGTGGTACTCGTCGGGGCCGACGACCCCGCGGATCCGGTAGCGGTCCGTGCCGGGGTCGTGGACGGCGAGATGTGCCCAGAAGCGGGCGATCTGCAGCAGCATCTCCGCGCCCCTGGTGTGGAGGTACTCGGTGTCGCCGGTGGCCTCGCAGTACTGCCAGACGTTGTAGGCGATCGCCGAGCCCACGTGGTGCTGGAGGCGGGAGTGGTCGGGCAGCCAGCGGCCCGAGGCGGGGTTGAGATGCCATTCCTGGGATTCCTCACGGCCGTCGCTGCCGCTCTGCCACGGGTACATCGCCCCGGACCGGCCGGTCGCGGCCGCCGCTCGGCAGGCCCGCGTGAGGCGCCGACAGCGGTAGTTCAGCAGGGACCGGGAGACTTCCGGGAAGTGCAGGTTGAGGTAAGGGAGGACGAACAGCTCGTCCCAGAAGACGTGACCCCGGTACGCCTCCCCGTGCAGGCCCCGGGCGGGAACTCCCACGTCCAGCTCCGTGGTGTTGGGTGACAGCGTCTGCAGTACGTGGAAGAGGTGGAAGCGCAGGATCCGGCCGGCTTCACCGGGTACCCGGATGTCCGCGCGACGCCATAGCCGCTCCCACGCGGCAGCGTGCGAGTCCAGGACGGTGGGGAAGTCCGCCGCGGTGGTCACCCGGTCGACCGCTTCGCCGAGCGGGTCGCTGATCGCCGTGTCCCGCGAGGTGTGGAGCGCCACGGTCTTGTCCACGGTGATGCGTCGGCCCGGCGAGAAAGGGATCACCACACGCTGGATCGCGCGTTGGCGGGCCGGACGAAGCACCGACGAGGCCGGAGCCCCGTCGGCGGTGATCCTCGTTCGGGCGGCCAGGGCGACGGAGATGTCCGACGTGCTGGTCCGGCAGGTCAGCCAGACCGTGTGGGGCTCGTGGGCGCCAGTGCGCACATGGGTCACGTGGTGGCGGTTGAGGGCGCGGTAACGGTGTACGTTGCCATTTATCACCTCGCCGTCGATCGAGCTTTCGATCTCGATGTCACCTGAGCAGTCCTCGGCCGTGATGACCGTGCGCAGCGCTGCCAGGTGCGGATCCCCCATGTGCACCAGGCGGATCTGCTCGACCCTGAGCACGCCCCTCTCGTCGGTCCGGTGGCGGAAGACCCGAGTGAGCGTGCCGCGGCGCAGATCCAGGGTGTGCTTGTGGTCCAAGAGCGTGTGCGTGCCAGGGGAGAGCCACGGGCCCCACGCCCCCGGGGTGCGGCGCAGACGGAATCGGAGAAGCAGCCAGTTCGGGAGGTTGACCAGATCCTCGTTCACCACCTGCCGCCCCGCCACGGTCGACTCCAGGCGGTTGTAGCAGCCGGCCACATAGGTGGCCGGGTAGTGCAGCAGCCCGGCCCGGCGCTCGGGCAGCGCTCCCCGAGTGGCGAAGTAACCGTTTCCTAGTGTGCAAAGCGACTCACGCAGCCGCTCGGCGGTGGGGTCGTAGCCCGTCCATTCCCATGTCCACTCCGACATCCGTCACCCTCCCTCTCCTCCCCGATGCTCTGGAAGCTCGAGTGTGTGCGGTGGGTCTCAGACCGGTTGCGGAACGACGGTGACCGGGCGGTCCGAGCGGTGCAGGAGGGTCTGGGCACCCCCGCCGACTTGCGGACCGAAGTGTTCGTGTCGTCGCTGGGCGCGAAAAACGACGATCATGTCGTCCTCGGCCGACGCCTTCATGAGAATGCGGTGGGCGGGGCCTTCGAGCGGCTGACGTCGGACATCGGCCTGAGGGTGCTCTCGTACGGCCTCACGAAGTGCGTCGTCGAGGCCGGTGGCAGCCCGCTCCTCGCGCAGCCTGGCAGCGTCGTCGGCGATCGGCATGTGGTCCACGGGTTCCTGCGACGGATTGCGCCAGATCCGTACGGCCGTCAGTGCGCCGCCTCGCACCTCGGCCTCGCGGACGGCGAAACGCACCGCCGCCGCGCTGCCGGTCGTGTCACCGACACCCACGACGATGCGGCCAAGGGCTCCCCGGCGGTTGGGTTCCGCGCCTCGGACCACGACGACCGGGCATACGGCGCGTGCCGCGACCGCAAGCCTTACGTACCCCAGGAGTATTCCGGCGATCTGGCCGCGCCCGCGTGAGCCCGTGACCAGAGCGGACCCCTCGAGGCCCGCCCGCAGCAGCGCGGACACGGAGTCCTGGGCCAGTTCCTCGTCCGAGTCCTTCGTCCGGAAGTTGCGGTGGTGGGCCCGTTCCACGCAGGAGGGGACGATGTGCTCGGCCATGACCTCCTCGGCCGGGCGGTCCGTACCGAAGGACGGCTTGGCTCCCTCGTGGATCTCCCGGAGCGAGGCAGGGACGGGATGCAGGGGCAGGCCGTGCCGTACCGCCTCGTCCACGGCCCGGTCGACCGCCGTCGGACTGGAGTCCGATCCGTCGACGCCCACGATCAGTGGGAGGTCCATCGCCGTCACCGCCTTTGCCGCCCGGTGGCCGAGAGCCCGCTGTGAATACCGTCGCACTGCCTGCTCGGCGCCGCGACACGCCACCGGGCCGGACCGGTCGGCCCTCGGCCGGTTTGCGGTGTGTGCACCGGTCGTGCGAGACCTCGCTGGACAACCGGACCGCTGGAGCGCGCTTCTGGGCGCTCGCCGAGGCGGCGCTGATCACGCGAGACGCTTGCTGCACTCCGGCCGCCGCGGGCAGCGGACGGAGCGGGACCGACCCCGTGCCGGGCGGTGACGGCGCCGCCCCCGTCACCGCGTCATGCCGCCGGATGCCCATCGGTGGCGGTGTGGCGACGGGTCCCGCAGCGTGGGCGACAGCGGCGGATCGGCCCCGTGGGCACAGACACCGAAGGAGAAGGGGACGCATGGACACGGATGTCTCGGAGCCACGGGTGGTGGTCGGCGTCGACGGGTCGCAGTCCTCGTACGAGGCCTTGCGCTGGGCCGTGCGCTACGCCGGGCTGGTCGGCGGCACCGTGGAAACGGTCGCCGTATGGGAGCTGCCGGGCCTGTACGGCTGGTCGGGGCCCGCCGTGGACATGGACGTCGACGAGTCCACGCCCCACCGCGCGTCGAAGAGCCAGGCGTTCTCCTCCTCGTTGACGCGCGCGGCCACCCGCCCCACCCCGAACTGCCGCTTGCAGAGCAGACCTGCCGTTGCAGCGGGGTCTGCTGCCGCGGGGCGGCGGCGGTGAGCCGGAAGATCCGCCCGAACTCGGTGGCCGGACCCGTGGCGAACACGACGGCCTTCGCGGTGCCCGCGACCAGGTCGGTGCCCATGAACACGCAGTTGCGGGCCTGCAGCGGCGGTCCCGGCGGTACGGGTGCCGCGACCCGCGCGACCGGATCGCTCTCTCCGGTGAGCGCAGCGTTGTTGACGGCGGCTTCCTGGGCCTCGACCAGCCGGCAGTCGGCCGGCACCGCGTCCCCGGCCTCGAGGATCACCACATCGCCGGGCACCAGTTCCCGCGCGGGCAGCTCGCGCCGCTCGCCGTCGCGCAGCACGCGACAGGTGCGCGGCACCATCGCCTGCAGGGACTCGGCCGTGCGTTCGGCGGAGTACTCCTGCGCGAAACCGATGCCGGCGTTCAGCAGCACCACGCCTAGGATCGCCAGGGCCAGTTGAAGGGTGGCCGGATCCCGGGGCTGCCCCAGCCAGTACGCGAGAAACGTGATCGCCGAGGAGACGAGCAGAACCACCGCGAAGAGGTCGGTGAACTGCGCGACCAGCCGGGGCCACACCTGGCCCCGCCGCACGCCGGGCAGCTCGTTGGGGCCATGACGGTCCCGGCGTGTGGCCGCCTCGGCCGACGTGAGACCGCGCGGAGAACTTCCCAGGACGGCAAAGACGTCGGAGACCGGTACCGCGGGGATCGACGAGGCCAAGGTGTTTCGCCGATCCGGCGGCGCCGTCGTCGTGACGCCGGTCGATGGTCCGCCCGCGCGGAGAGCGGCCGTCGCCTGCCGAGCAGGTTCAGGGCTCATGCGGGGCTCCGGTCTGCGAAGGCGGCCCGGGCGGCTCCTGCATGACGCTCCAGGCGACCGGGCCCAGCAGGTCGGCAAGCCGCCGCAAGACGTCGAGGAACAGGTCGTCGATCGTCAGCACGCCCACCACCCGGCCCGCGTCGAGAACCGCAAGCCGGCGGACCCCCGTACGGCGGTACGTCCGATAGGCCACCTCCACATCATCGGTCGCTTCCACCCGGACGACACCGGGCGACATGACCGCGTCCACCCGGGCCGCCAGGTCCAGGCCGCCGCCCATGCCGCGTACGGCGAGGTCGCGGTCGGTGACGATGCCGTGCAGCGTTCCGTCCTCGACCACTAGGACCGAACCGACGGCACATCCGGCCATCCGTCGGGCCACCTCGACCAGGGATGCGCCAGGTACGACGCACATCGGAGGAGCGGTCATGACCTCGGAGACCTTCACGTGTCCCCTCCTCGCTGTCCGATGGGTCCGCGTCAGAGGACGGTGAGGACATCCGCCACCGGCCGCCGTGGACTCGCCGGGCCTTCGGGGCCGTAGCCCAGCCGGATCACCATCTGCACGTGTGTCATGGACGAGACGGGGTCACGGACGGTCCACCGGATTTCCGGCCACTCCAGGGGCTGGGAGGTGACCGAGGCGGCGAGTCCGTCCGCGGTGGCCCGGAGCAGGACCCGTTCCAGCGCCTGACCGGCGCGGAGCCAGTCCGCGGGGTCGTCGCGGGCCGTACCCAGCAGGGCGATGTTCGGATGCTTCTCGAAGGGTGCCAAGCCGCGCCCGGCCATCGGACGGCCGACGGCGAAGTCACGCACGGGGACCGAGGTACCGCGTTGCCGAGGGCCGAACGCCTCGCCGGGGATGCCGTCGGCCGCCCCGGCGACAGCCGACGGCTCCGTGCGTGTCCACTGTGCCGTCTCCCCGCGCACTTCCGGGTCCACGCCCTCCCTGCCCTCGGCGTCCCGAACCAAGTCCAGGATGGTCTGCACGTGCCAGCCGCCGGGGAACAGCAGCTGTGCGCCTTCGGCTCCGGCCGCGTCGTACAGCCTCTGCCGCACGGCGGCGGGGATTTCCTCCTCGCGGAAGGGCAGCCGGCTGGAGTGGCGGCGGCGGACCGCAGGTCCCAGCTGGGCGAGCGCCCCGTCGGGTGGCCCGGTGCCGCACAGATGCACCTCGGCGAGGAACTCCGGGTAGGCCGGGTCGGGCAGCAGGCGGACGAGCGGCGACAGGCCCGCCGCGGCGGCGGCCACGCGCAGATTCAGCAGCGCGGCGCCGCAACCGATGTGCAGGCCCCGGTTCTCCGGGTCCGTGTGCGGCAGGGCGCGCTCCAGGTCGGCGTACAGGCGGAGGACTCCGATGTCCCGCAGGTAGCGGAAGTTCCAGGGCTGCGCGTTGTGCAGCGAGGGCGCCGCGGCGGCGTCCGCCACGATTGCGGTGACGGCGTTCACGTCGAGAGGTTCTGCGGTCACGGCGGCTCCCCTTCGTGAGGGTCCTGGGACTCACCCAGGTGTCGGGACGGCGATGACAGGGCAAGTGGCGTGGTGCAGCACGCCTTGGCTGACCGACCCCAGCAACATGCCGGCGAAGCCCCCACGGCCCCGGGTTCCCACCACGAGACCCAGCGCATGCGCCGACGCATCGGTGAGAACTTCGACGGGATGCCCGAGGACCACTTCATGACGCAGGTCGACCTCGGGGAAGCGGCCATGGCGGCCTGCCACGACCTCGGAGAGCAAGCGCCGGCACTCCTGCTGCGGCTCGTGCTCGTCGAAGATCCGGAGCGGTGCGGGCTCCCGGACCAGCAGGGCTCGTAGCTCGGCGCCGCGCAGGGCCGCCTCCTCGAACGCCACGTCGACGGCGGCGGCGGAGTGTTCGCTGCCGTCGACGCCGACGACGAAGTACGCCGGCTCCTGGGTGATGTGTTCCGGCTCGGGAACGACCACCACGGGACAGTGCGCACGGGCCATGAGCGGCAGGGCCACCGAGTGCGAGCCGAACACCTCCTGCCTGCGGCTCAGGTGCCGTGATCCCAGCACGACGGCGGCGGCGTCGCGACTCTGCTCGCGCAGCACCCACACCGGGTCGCCCTCCGCGAGCAGAACGTCCACCTCGAGTTGTGGGTGCCGGGCCGCGACGAAGACCGCGGCCTCTTCCAGCACCTGCTGGCCGGCTTCGTGCAGTGCCTCGTTCCACTCCTCCCACGACGGTGGGACCTCCCGCCCGCGGTAGCCCCTGGTGGGCACGCCCTCGGCATGGACCAGGCGCAACGGCAACCGCCGTCGGGCGGCCTCGTCGGCCGCCCAGGCCGATGCCATCCGATGGCCGGGATCGGGATCGAGCCCCACCACGATCGGCCGGCGGTCAACGGGCCGGGACATGGTCGCCTCCGGTCACCAGATGGCGGATGTGGGAGTCAGGACCCGGGAAGTACAGGGTCACCCGCCCGCTGTCGGCCCAGCGCACGTCGTACGGCGGGCCGCCGTCCGGGTGATGGAGGCTGACGATCTCGCCCTCTCGTGCGACGACTCCGGCCGTGGACCCTCGTACGACGATCTCGTCGCCGACGCGGGCGCACGCCGAGGCGCCTGTCGCCTCGGGACCGGCAGTCGGTACGGCCTGGTCGTTCTTCCCCCATGGTCCGGAAGCGGACATCGTCTTCACCTCCTTTGCGGTGGCGCGGAGGGATCCCGCCGCCGATTCCATGGAAGGCTCAGGCACCGTCCGCCTGCCAGGGGCCATTGGTCCCCGCGGTGGCCCTGTCGACCCCCCCGCTTGCGCGGGGACCGGTCAGTGTGTGTGCGCCGAGAGGGACACGGAGCGGGAAACCGCCGTGTCCGAGGGAGCGACGCGCCCCTGCGGGCGCAGTCGGGCTTCGATGTCGGCGCGCGCCGAGCCGGTGAGTTGCGCGAGAGACTCGGACCGTACCGGCCCGTAGGAATGCGCCATGGTGCCCGAGGCCGGGAAGTCGAGAGCCGCTGCCGCGGCCACGTTGCTCGTACCCGCAACCCGACCAGGGCGCCCGGACGAGCCGCCTGCAGACCCGCCCACGGGCCGTGCGTGCGGCGCAGAGAGAAGTCCACGACCGGCCGTCCGGCCGCGGCCAGGACACAGCGCGCCGCCGTCGACCGTCTGGTGGCGCAGCTGGTTCAGCAGGTACGTCTCGCCGAGCTGAGCCTGTGGGAGCGGGGCGGTCACCTCCAGCAGCGGCTCACCGGCGAACACCACATGTCCCTCCGGCACGGCGCGCACTTCGCCCTCGAAGGAGAGCCCTAGGAGCGGTTCGAGATCCTGGACAGGCCGGTGAAGGACGTCCGCGAATCCTCGATGTCGTCCTGCTGCACACGGTAGCGGGCCAGGAAGTCCAGGGCGGACTCCAGACCCGCGGCGACCAGGAAGCCCCGGCCGGGTGGAAGGTCGCGGACGAAGAGTCTGAAGGTGGCCGGGGCCCGCATGTCTTCCCGTAGGTAGGACATGACCATGGTCACTTCGTAGAGGTCAGTGGTGGTGACGTCGGACATGGCCACACATTCCAGGGTGTGCCGGGAGCCGGAGGCGGGCCAGGGGCTGCCCGGCCCTTGGCCGGCCCCCTCCGGCTTACCGCATCGCAGAGGGCCGGTCGGTCCCCCGAAGGGGCCCTGTGGCCCCTGATCCGGCCGACGCCGCGGTGCCACGCTGATGGCGGAACCCTCGCACCGGGAGGTGGAGATCGTGTCCCGAACCGTCACCGTCGGCCTCGACGACTCGCCGGAGAGCCGGGCCGCGGCCGAGTGGGCGGCTCGTGAAGCACTGCTGCGGGGCCTGCCCCTGAAGGTCGTGCATGTCCAGGAGCCGACACCCACATATGTGGCCCGCACCCCGTTGCTGGACCTCGACAGTTACCAGCACTGGGCTCAACAGCTGACGCACGAGTCCGCGGACGGCATCCGGCTTCGTCATGCGGGCATCGAAGTGACCACCGATCAACTGACGGGGACCGTGGCCGACGTCCTGTGCGAGGCGGCGGGCTTCGCCGAACTGCTGGTGCTGGGCTCGCGGGGCCTCGGCGGACTCGGCGGACTCGGCGGTTTCATGGTCGGATCGGTGAGTCTGGGGGTCGTGGCCCGTGCCGAGCGTCCCGTCGTGCTCGTCCGGGCGCACGAGCAGGCCGCTGACGAGCACAGGATGGACCCGGCGGGCGTACCGTCCGCTGCGGCGCCGTTTCGTCCCGTCGTACTGGGCCTCGACATCGATCACCCGGACGACACGCTCCTGGAGTTCGCCTTCGACGCAGCCGCTCGCCGGAAAGCCGCTCTACGGGCCGTCCACGCGTGGCCCCAACCGCCCACATCGTTCTACCGATTCCCCGGGGACGCCGAACTCGACGACACGCTCGAACGCGGACAGGCCTCTCTCCTGAGCAAGGTGCTGCGTCCCTGGCGGCAGAAGTTCCCGGACGTCGAGGTGATCGAGGCGAGCCGGTGCGGCAGCGCCGCCCAGGTCCTCGTCAACGATTCCCGTGACGCCTCCCTGGTGGTCGTCGGCCGGCATATCCGCACCGGCTCCTTCGGCGCCCACATCGGCCATGTCGCGCACTCGGCCCTTCACCACATCACCGCCCCCGTCGCGGTCGTCGCGCACGGCTGAGCCACCGCCCCGAGCAGGAGAACCCATGAAGGCGGCAGCCGAACGGGCCCTCGGCGAGCCCGTGGACCTCCCGATCGTCGTCGGTGTCGACGGCTCCGAGCCGAGTGGGCCGCCGACGAGGCAGCCCTGCGCGGGGCATCGCTCCGGCTGGTGTACGCCTCGCTCTGGGAGCGTTACGAGGGTGCGTCCGTGGCCGATGACCTCGGTAAGCCGTCGGAGGAGGTGATGGCCCAGGACATCGCCGAGACCGCCGAGCGGCGCGCCCGCCGCCGACAACCGGGCGTCAAGATCACCGCCGAGAACTGCCCGAGGAACCGGAGTACAGCCTGGCGCGGGAGAGCCGCAGCGCTCCCGCGATGCTCCTGGGCTGCCGGGGCCGCAGAGGTGTGACCGAGGCACTTCTCGGTTCCGTCAGTGTCATGGTGGCCGGGCACGCGCACTGCCCGGTGATCGTCCTGCGCGGAAGCCATGACAACCAGGCCCGCTCAAGGGTACGCGGTCGCGTCGTCCTGGGGGTGAGTGAGAAGCCGACGCACTCGACCGCCGTACGGTTCGCGGTCGAGGAGGCACTGCCGCACGGGGTCCCGCTGGAGACCGTGCGGGCCCGGCGGCGACCACGGCACGACCCCCGCGCATCCGCTGATCGCCGGAGATCCGGCCCACGTGCAGGAGCGGCAAGCTGCGGAAGCGGTGGAGGAGGCGCTGCGGGGCACTCCGACCGGCCTGCAGGTGTACCGCCGTACGATCGAGGGCTTGGCCCGCGACGCCCTGCTGGCGGCGTCCCGCGAAGCCGACCTGTTGGTCGTCGGGGCCCGGCGCCGCGAGGGTCACTTCGGGCTCCAACTCGGCCGCGTCGCCCATCGGGTGCTGCACACGCGGCCTGCCCGGTGGCCGTGGTTCCGGAGCACGTCCGAGTCCGCCCGCACAGGCGGCGGTCACCGACGGCTCTCCCGGTCGCGTCAGCCGAACTCGATCGTCACCCGCGGTGGCCGGCCACGCGGAGCGGCCGGCCATCAGTCATCGTGAAGTCACTGCCATACTCGCCGGCGGCGTCACGGTCATAGCCAGCCCGTCGATCTTCGTGGGCTTCTCCCGCCAGTGGGGCATGTCGGTCGGCGGCCGGTGCAAGTCGTTCGGTGCCGCAGCCGACGGATCGGGCTGGTCCGAGGGTGCCGGCGTGCTGGTGCTGGAGCGGCTGTCGGACGCCCGGCGCAACGGGCACGAGGTGCTGGCGGTGGTGCGGGGTATCGCCGTCAACCAGGACGGGGCGTCGAACGGCCTGACGGCGCCGCACGGTCCGTCCCACAGCGGGTCGTCCGGACCGCGTTGGCGAAAGCCCATGTGGACACGGCTGACATCGACCTGATCGAGGCACACGGGTCCGGCACGTCGCTGGGCGACCCGATCGAGGCGCAGGCCCTGATCGCGACCTGCGGGCAGGACCGTCCTGAGGGCCGGCCGGTGTGGCTGGGGTCGTGAAGTCCGACATCGGCCACCCGCAGGCCGCCGCGGGCGTGGCCGGAATGATCAAGACGGTGATGGTGCTGCGGAACCGGGTGCTGCCGCGCACGCTGCACGCCGAGGAGCCGTCGCCGCACGTCGACTGGTCGGTCGGCGAGGTGCGGCTGCTCACGGAGCCCGAGCCGTGGCTGACGGACGGCCGCCCTAGGCGCGCAGGCGTGTCGGCGGTCGGGATCGGCGGCACCAATGCGCACATCATCGTCGAGGAGGCGCCCGGCGCCGAGGCCGGTGCCGAGGAGCCGACGGGTGGTGTGCCGTTGGTGTCCGGCGTCATGCCGTGGGTGGTGTCGGGGCGTTCCGCGGAGGGCCTGGTTGCGCAGGCGGTCCGGTTGGGTGTGTTCGTGGCGGGCCGGTCGGAGCCGGAGGCTTCCGACGTGGCGTGGTCGCTGGCGACGACCCGGGCGGTCTTCGAGCACCGGGCGGTGGTATTCGGGGCGACCGCGCGGAGCTGGCGGCGGGGCTGGACGCCGTGGCGTCGGGCGCTCCATGGCCCGGACTCGCGTCGGGTGTGGCGGCCGATATGGGCCGGGTGGTGTTCGTGTTCCCGGGGCAGGGTGCGCAGTGGGTGGGGATGGGTCGTGAACTGGCCCAGTGCGCACCGTCCTGGACACGCACTCCTCCGGACTGTCGGCGGGACAGCGGCAGTTGCTCACCATCGCCCGCGCCTTCCCCGCCGACCCGGGCATCCTGATCCTGGACGAGGCGACCGGCAACGTGGACACCCGCACCGAGGCGGTGATCCAGGACGCCATGACCCGGCTGCGCACCGGCCGGACCAGCTTCGTCATCGCCCACCGGCTGTCCACCATCCGCGCCGCCGGCACCATCGTCGTCATGGACGGCGGGCGGGTCGTCGAACAGGGTTCGCACGACGACCTGCTGGACCGCGAGGGGCTCTATCACCGGCTGTACCACAGCCAGTTCAGCGAACCGATGGCCTCCTGAGCACCGCCCGCCCCTCCCGCGGGCGAGGCCGTATCAACCGATCGGCTGATGCGCCCCCACCATGCGGCCCATCCACCGAACTCCTCCCGAGCATGACCGGACAGCCGATTCCGCGCGGGCGGCCCGCGCTGACACCGTGGGGGTGGCCTTCCGGACCGTCCGGAGGCGGGAGGGACCTTGGGATGCCGGTGACCATCGACGTGCGGCACCTGCGCAAGACGTACGGCGACACCGTGGCGGTGGACGACGT
This sequence comes from Streptomyces sp. Y20, assembly GCF_043195475.1. Taxonomy (NCBI): domain Bacteria; kingdom Bacillati; phylum Actinomycetota; class Actinomycetes; order Kitasatosporales; family Streptomycetaceae; genus Streptomyces; species Streptomyces sp. Y20. Next base: position 566,935 of record NZ_JBIDDP010000001.1, on the reverse strand, counting down.
CTCGTTCTCCGTGCAGGAGGGCGAGATCTTCGGGATCCTCGGCCCGAACGGCGCGGGCAAGACGACCACCGTCGAGTGCGTCGAAGGGCTGCGCGCCCCCGACAGCGGCGAGATCAGGGTGCTCGGGCTCGACCCCCGGCGCGACCGCCCCGAACTGACCCAGCGGCTCGGCGTACAGCTCCAGGACGGGCAGCTGCCCGACAGGATGACGGTCGGCGAGGCGCTGCGCCTCTACCGCTCCTTCTACCGCAAGCCCGCCGACCCGCAGAACCTGATGGATGCGCTGGGCCTGGCCGACCGGCACCGGACCCGGTACGCGGACCTGTCCGGCGGCCAGAAGCAGCGGCTCTCCATCGCGCTGGCCCTGATCGGCAGCCCCGAGCTGGCCGTCCTCGACGAACTCACCACCGGTCTGGACCCGCAGGCGCGCCGTGACACCTGGAGCCTCATCCAGGACGTGCGCTCCCATGGCGTGACGATCCTGCTCGTCACCCACTTCATGGAGGAGGCCGAGCGGCTGTGCGACCGGGTGGCGGTGATCGACCGGGGCCGCGTGGTCGCGGTGGACACCCCGACCGGCCTGACCGAGGGGATCCAGAACGGCCAGCGGATCCGGTTCCGGCCGTCGGTGCCGTTCGACGACGCACTGCTGACGGCGTTGCCGGAGGTCACGAGCCTCACCCGCCGGGACGACCTGGTGGTGGTGACCGGCACCACCAACGTCCTCGACGCGATCACCTCGGTGCTGGCCCGCAACGAGATCGTGGCCGAGCACCTGCGCGTGGACCAGCCCAGCCTGGAGGACGCCTTCGTCGCGCTGACCGGCGGCAAGCCCCCCACGGGTCGGACCGGTGCCGATGCGGTCACCACCTGGGGACCGACCGAACTTCCTGGGAACTGAAGAACTCCTTGGGACAGACCGACGCACCCGCCGACCGAGCAGGAGGAACACCACCATGTCAGCCAGTACCTCGGCCGGGCCCGTGCCGTCCGCCACCGACCACGTGTCGGTGCTGGAGCAACTAGCGCTCAACGAGCTGAAGATGTTCTTCCGCGCCAAGGCCGGCCCGATCTTCGCGATCGGGCTTCCGCTCGGCCTGCTGATCGTCTTCGGCAACATCCCCTTCTACAACGTGCACCGCGGCAACCTCGGCGGTTACACCCTGCTCGACGTGTACGTCCCGATCCTGTCCGCCTTCGTCCTGGCCACGCTCGCGTTCACCGTGGTGCCCGCGGTACTGGTCGGCTACCGGGAGAAGGGCGTGCTGCGCCGCCTGCGGACGACCCCGGTCGGACCGGTCCGGGTGCTGGCCGCCCAGCTCCTGGTCAGCCTGGCGACCGCGGCCGTCTCCCTGATCGCGCTGCTGCTGGTGGCCCGGTTCGGGTTCGGGGTCGCGCTGCCGCGGCAATTCGGGGGCTGGCTGGTCAGCATCGTGCTGGCGGCGCTCGCCCTCATGTCGATCGGCCTGTTCGTCGCTGCGGTCTCGTCCAGCATCCAGGTCGCGGACGCCGTCGGCACCTCTCTGTTCTACGTGATGATGTTCTTCGCCGGGCTGTTCCTGCCGATCGCCGCGATGCCCTCGCTGCTGCGCAACATCAGCCGCGCGGCTCCGCTGGGCGCGGCCGTGCAGGCGCTCACCGACGCGTCCGAGGGGCACTGGCCCCACCCCCTCCAGCTGATCACCCTGGTCGGCTACGTCGTCGTCTTCGGAGCGGGAGCGGTTAAATGGTTCCGCTGGGAGTGACCCCGACGCGGAGGCAGCGATGAGCGAGCCGGACGTGCCCGCCCGCAAGGGCGGGCAGGACGAGCGGTTGTTGCCGCTGGTGACCGTGCTCCCCTACGTGCTCCTGGCCGTCCTCGGCGTCGTCACCGTGGTCGTGAAGCGGGAGTCCGGTGGCTCGATGCTGATCGACCTGGGGCTGTGCGCCGCACTGGGCCTGTGGATCCTGTGCATGTTCCACCTGCGCCGCGACCGGTGGGAGCAGGGCGGGCCGATGGGGGTGTTCTTCGCCGGGCTGGCCGTCGTCGTCGGCGTCCTCGTCGTCCGCGACCCGTGGTTCGGCCTGTTCACGCCGGAGGCCTACTTCTTCGCCTTCGGGATCCTGCCGTGGCCGTGGCGGCTGCCCGGGATCGCCGTCGTCGCGATGGAGTCGGGCACCGCCCAGGCCGCCGGGGTCTCCAAGCACACCGCGATCGGACTGACCGCCTTCGCCGTGGTGCTGGCCGTCAACGTGATCGTCATGTGCGGCCTGTGCTGGTGGGAGTGGGATGCCGACCGGAAGAACGAGGAGCGCAAGCAGGCCCTGGAGCAGGTGCGCGAGGCCAACCGCAAACTGACGGCGACCCTGGCGGAGAACGCCGGACTGCAGCGCCAACTACTGGTGCAGGCACGGGAGGCGGGAGTCCTCGACGAACGCCAGCGGATGGCCCGGGAGATCCATGACACCCTCGCGCAGGGCCTCATCGGGATCGTCACCCAGTTGCAGGCCGCCGAGCAGGCCTGCGGCGACCCGGACCGCTGGCGGGTGCACTTCGACGCGGCGACCCGGATGGCCCGGGAGAGCCTGACGGAGGCCCGCCGGTCGGTGGACGCGCTGCGGCCGCAGCCGCTGGAGACCGCCGGGCTGGGGGAGGCCCTGGCCTCGGTCGCCGAGAGCTGGTCCGCCCTGCACGGCGTGGCCGTCCGCGTGGGCACTACCGGCACGGTCCGGCCCATGCGACCGCAAGCGGAACTGGCCCTGCTGCGCGCGGTCCAGGAGTCGCTGGCCAACGTCGCCCGGCACGCCCGGGCCACCTCCGCCACCGTGACCCTCCGCTACCTCGACCACGAGGTCGCCCTGGAAGTACGCGACGACGGCTGCGGGTTCGACGCGTCCACCGCGTCCGTGTCCGTACCCGTCCCGGAGACGGCGGCCCGGGACACCGCGGCCCCGGTCGACGCAGCCCGGGAGACGGCGGCCCCGGGCACGCCGCTGCCAGCAGCGGCGGTCCCCGCCCCGGACGGCGGCCCGCCGGACACCGGCAGCGGCGGCGGGTTCGGCCTCAAGGCGATGCAGGAGCGGATCGAGGACCTGTCCGGCACGGTCCGGGTACGCTCGCAGCAAGGGGAGGGGACGACGGTGTGCGTACGCGTGCCGCACCCGGTCCCGGAGGTGATCGCGTGAGCGCGGCGGGCCCGGGTGCGGGCGACGCCCCGATCCGGCTGCTGATCGCCGACGACCACCCGGTGGTCCGGGGTGGTCTGAGCGGCATGTTCGCCTGCGACCCGGCGTTCGAGGTGGTCGGTGAGGCGGCGGACGGCGCCGAGGCGGTCCGGCTGGCGGAAGCTCTGCGGCCCGACGTCGTGCTGATGGACCTCGGGATGCCCGTCATGGACGGTGTCACCGCGATCACCGAACTGTCCAAGGCACGCAGCACCGCCCGGGTGCTGGTCCTCACCACCTACGACTCCGACAGCTACGTCCTGCCGGCCATCGAGGCCGGGGCGACCGGTTACCTGCTGAAGGACGCCCCGCGGGACGAACTGCTGCGGGCAGTGCGGGCCGCGGCCAACCGCGAGGCGGTGCTGTCGCCGTCGGTCGCCGCCCGCCTGATGAACCAGGTCCGCTCGCCCGCGCCCGGAGTGCTCAGCCGGCGGGAGCTCGAAGTGCTGGAATGGGTGGCGGCCGGGGCCACCAACCGCGAGGTGGCCACGCGCCTGCTGATCAGCGAGGCCACGGTCAAGACGCATTTGCTGAACATCTACGGCAAGTTCGACGTCGGCGACCGCGCGGCCGCCGTGGCCGAGGGTTTCAACCGCGGCCTGCTCACCCCCCGGAGGCCGAGACACCACTGAGATTCCACGCCGCTCCGCCGGTCTGCCCGCGGTGTCGTTGGCCTGGGGGTTCCGGGGCGAGGCGAGCGGCATGACCGGTCACCTGGATGTCGGTGACAAGGGTCGTATCGGCCGTGACGGCATCACGGCGCTGGGTACGGACGACGGGCCGGCCCTGCTGGACGCGGCTCTCGACCGTGACGAACCGCTCCTCGTCCCCGCCTTGTCGGAAATCGCCGGCCCGTGCAGCGGCAGCCCGCGGGGAGTACGTGCCGGCGGTCCCGCCCGCCCGGCCTCCGACGGCGCCCGCGCCCTCTCCGGCGGTGCCCGCGTCCTCAGCGGCGAGCAGACGCTCACGCACCGGCTCGCCCCGCTGTCCCCCGTCGGGCAGGACAAGGTGCTGCTGGACGTGGTGCCGGCACACACGGCGCCGGTCCTCGGCCATACCTCGGCCGGCGCCGTACGACTCGACGTGACGTTCCGCGAGATGGGCTTCGACTCGTTGGCCGCGGTTGAGCTGCGCAACCGCCTCAACGCCGCGGCCGGCCTGCGGCTGCCGTCCACACTGGTCTTCGACCACCCGACTCCGTGGCAGGCGCGGACCGCGAGCCGGCATGATCCGAACGGAAGACCCTAGTGCTCAGGCGAGGGGGGCAGGTGCGGGGAGCGGAGCACGAGCAGGGTGATCTCGCTGGGGGCGAAGACGCGGAACGGCGGGCCCCAGAAACCGGTGCCTCGGCTGGTGTAGAGGAGGGTTCGGGTGCCGTGGTGGCTGAGGCCGGCGAGGGCGGGCTGGTCGACGCGGACCAGGTGGTGGAAGGGCCAGATCTGGCCGCCGTGGGTGTGGCCGGAGAGCTGGAGGTCGATGCCGGCGGCTGCCGCCCGGTCGACGAACTTGGGCTGGTGTGCCAGGAGCAGGACGGGCAGGTCGGGGTCGGCGCCGCTGAGGGCTCCGGCGAGATGGGCGCGGTGGCCTGCCAGGCCGGAGGACTCGGCGGTGACGTCGTCCACGCCGGCGACCACGAGGGTGTCGCCTCCGCGTTCGAGCAGCAGATGGCGGTTGCGCAGCGGCTCCCAGCCCAGCTCGTCCATCAGGTCGACCCAGCCCTGGGCCTCGCTGTAGTACTCGTGGTTGCCGGTGACGTACACACGGGCCCGGGTGGCCCGCACCGTACCGAGTGGGGCGGCCTGGGCGCGGCGGCGTTCGGCCGTGCCGTCCGCGATGTCGCCGGTGTGGCAGACCAGGTCGGCTTCCAGGGTGTTCACCGTCTCGCACACCCGTGCCGACCAGCGAGCGCGATCGAGCGGGCCGTAGTGGGTGTCGGTGATGAGGACGACGCGGATGCCGTCCAGCCCGGCACCCAGTCGCGGGAGTCGCACGTCGAGTCGGCGCACGCGTGGCACGCGGCGGGCCTCGGCGTAGCCCCAGCCGAGCAGTACGGCGGTGGTGCCGAGGACGGCCCAGGTGACGATGCGGGCCCGGTCCTGACTCTCGCCGACGCCGGCCACGGTCAGGGCGAGCCGCAACAGGACGCCGATCAGGACGGACCAGGTGAACAGGACCCAGCCGGTGCCCAGCAGGGTGTCACCGACGATCGCCGCCCGGTCCTGCTGGCGCCGGCCGTGGCCGCGCGCCATCGCGAGCGGCATACCGATGAGGCCGAGGGTGAACAGGGCGGTGCCGACCAGCGTGACGGGCAGCGGCCAGCGCTGGCCGCTGTGCAGGAGCACCCAGCAGGGCACGGCCCACAGCAGGACGGGGGCGATCAGGGGGATGTAGCGCATCAGGCGGTGCAGCCGGCTCTGCCGCGGCGCTCGCGCTTCACCGTCGGTGGGCCGGGTGTTGCTGGTGGCGGTCACGCTTCCCCTCCCGGGCCGGGCTGCCGTCTCGCGCACTGTATCCGGTCGCCCTCGGGCCGGCCGGACCGGCATTCATGGACGCGGCCCTTGGGGCGACGGGTTCTCCCAGGAGGGCGGGACCGCGCCGCGGACACCTCTTTCCGAACGGACCGGGGGCTGCCACGCCTCGTGCGCTCCACGGGCCGGCGCGTGTCATCGACGTTCACCGAAGGGCAGGGGCCTCGCCGGAGCGCGGGTGTTCCCTGAGCCACTGTTCGGTATTGCTCACATGCAGCAGCGCGGCGGCCTGGCTGAGGGAGGCGTCGCGGGCGGACAGGGCATGGAAGATCGCCTCGTGCTCGGCGAGGGTCCGGCCCGCGGCCTGGGTGTCGACCAGGCCGCGCCAGATGCGGGCGCGCAGAGTGCGGCCGGAGATGCCCTCGAGGAGGGTGAGCAGGGTCTCGTTGCCCGTGGCCGTGATGACGGCGCGGTGGAAGGCGGCGTCGTGGGCGTTGAGCTGCTCCACGTCCTCGCGGGCCTCGCGCATGGCGTCCAGGTGCCGTTTGACCTCGGCCAGCTGCTCGTCGGAGATCCGGGTGGCGGCCAGGGCGGTGGCGACCGGTTCGAGGAGACGCCGCACCTCCATGAGGTCCTGCAGGGCGGCGGAATCGCCCTGCAGCAGTTCCACCGCTCCGCCGAGCCCTTCCAGGAGCAGGCTCGGCTGCAGACTGGTCACATACGTGCCGTCACCCCGCCGGACCTCCAGAACCCGCGCGACGGCCAGCGACTTGACCGCCTCACGGGCCAAGTTGCGCGACAGACCCAGCTGGGCCGCCAGGTCCGGCTCCGGCGGCAGCTTGGAGCCCGGAGGCAGCGCACCCGTGCGGATCAGCTCGCGGAGCTGCGCTATGGCCTTGTCCGTCAGAGACACCGCGCACTCCTTCCGGGATCGTTCGCCGTGGCATGTCCGACCTGATCAGTCCTCGGGCACGGAGATCATCCAGAGACCTTCAGGGATCCGCTGATCGTGGAGTTCCACGTTCCGTGCACCCTGCTCCGCATTCCGCATACCGACGGTGATGCCGATGATAGTGGGATGGGCGTGCGGAAAGGCGATCGCGGCGGCGGGCAGCGTCTTGCCGTGCGCCCCGCAGACGTCGGCGATCGCCCGGGCGCCGGACACCGGGGCGGGCGGGGCGTCTGGTGGTCGTGCTTCATGCCCTCGGCGGGCCGGTCGCGGGAGAGCGGTCCCGAGGTGAGGACGCCCACCGCCATGGCGCTCCCACCGAGTTCCCGGCAGCGGGCAGGACGTCGTCCCGGGCCGACTGATCGAGGAGTGTGCGGCGCCCGGCCGGCACTACCGATGGCGGCAACTCATGTGGCAGGCAGGGGGATCGGTCCCCTTGCGACGAGACGCGAAGCGCAGGAGGCCGGGCGCCCGGTGGGGCGGCCCGGGTCACTCCTGGACCTTGCCACCGGTGACGCGGGAGATGGCGAGGGCGACGAGGATGATCAGGCCGTTGAGAGCGCCGATCCACTGAGCGGGGACGCCCGCCAGCGTGAGCACGTTCTGGATCATGAAGAGCAGCAGGATGCCGCAGAACGCGCCGAACACGGTGCCCTTGCCGCCGTTCAGGCTGATCCCGCCGATGACGGCGGCGGCGAAGACGGTGAAGATGTAGCCGTTGCCCTGCGCGGAGGCGACCGAGGCCAGGCGTCCGGACAGCATCAGGCCGGCGAGGGCGGCGAGTACGCTGCCGGTGACGATCACGATCCACAGCACCCGGTCGGTACGGATGCCGGCCGCCCTCGCCGCGTCGACGTTGCCGCCGATGGCGTACAGGGAGCGGCCGAAACTGGTCCAGCCGAGCACGACGATCGCGATCCCGAACAGCGCCAGGCAGATCCAGATGGAGGCGGGCACACCGAACCATTCCGCGGTGCCGATGTAGAGCATCGAGTCCGGCAGCTGGAAGAAGGTCCGGCCGCCGGAGATGCCGGTGAGGATGCCGCGCAGGACGATGAGCATGCCGAGGGTGACGATGAAGCCGTTGAGGCCGAAGCGGATGATCAGCAGCGCGTTGAGCACGCCGACGAGTGCGCCCACGGCGAGGGTGACGGGGATGGACCAGGCGCCGGGGAGCAGGCCGAGCCCGTGGCCGGCGCCGGCCGGGACGACCAGCCAGGCCGCGACGCCGGGCGCGAGGCCCATGGTGGACTCCAGGGACAGGTCCATCTTCCTGACGATCAGGATCATCGTCTGGGCGAGGACCAGCAGGGCCATCTCGGACATGGTCTGCAGCACGTTGACGAGGTTGTCGGCCTGCAGGAAGACCGGGTTGACGATCTGACCGGTGATCGCGATGACGACGATCGCGGGGACGAGTGCGAGGTCGCGCAGGCGGCCCAGGCGTATCCGGCCGCCGAGCAGCGCGGTGCGCTTGGACGTGGGTTCCACGGCCTCGGCGGCCGCGTCCGCGAGGGCGGTTTCAGGCATTGAGGTCCACTCCCTCCATCGCGGCCACGAGTTCGTGGTCGTGCCAGCCGCGGGCCATCTTCGAGGTCACCCGGCCCTGGAACATCACCAGGACCCGGTCGCACATGCGCAGGTCGTCGAGTTCGTCGGAGGCGATGAGCACTCCGGCCCCGGTCCGCGCCGTCTCCTCGACCTTGCCGAGGAGGAACTCCTTGGAGCGCACGTCCACGCCCGCGGTCGGGTTGATCAGCACCAGCAGGCGCGGGTCGTTTGCCAGGGCACGGGCCATGACGACCTTCTGCTGGTTGCCGCCCGAGAGCGCGGAGACGGGCAGCTCGGGTCCCGGCGTCCTGATCGCCAGCTTCTCGACCATGTCGCCGGCGAGCCGGTCCCGTCGATCACGGCTGAGGAAACCGTTCTTGCCGAGCCTGTGGGGAACGGACAGCGTGGCGTTGTCCGCGATCGACATGCCGGGCACGAAGCCCTGGTGGTGCCGGTCCCGCGGTACGAACCCGGCGCCCGCGGCGAGCGCGGCGGGTACGCTGCCCGGCCGGGGCCGCCGCCCGGCGATCTCCACCTCGCCCCTCCGGGCCGCCCGCAGCCCTACGACGGTCTCGGCGACCTCGGTGCGACCGCTGCCCGCGGCACCCGCGAGTCCGACGATCTCCCCGGCGCCCACCTGGAAGGTGACATCACCGTAGGCGCCGTCACCGCCCAGCGCCCGCACGGACAGCGCGGGCGTGGCGGTGCGGTCGAGGGTGCTCGAGCGCACCCGCAGCCGGTCGACGGCCGCCTCGCCGGTCATCGCGGCGACCAGCTCGGTGCGGGGGAGCTGCGCGACCGGCGCGGTCACGATGTGCCGGGCGTCGCGGAACACCGTCACCATGTCGCAGATGTCGTAGACCTCCTGGAGGTGGTGACTGATGAACAGGAAGGTCACGCCCTGACGCTGCAGGTCGTGGATCCGGTCGAAGAGCCGCTTGATGGCCGCGCCGTCGAGCTGGGCGGTGGGCTCGTCGAGGATGACGAACCGGGCTCCGAAGGAGAGCGCCCGGGCGATCTCCACGAACTGCCGCTGTTCCACACTCAGATCGCCGGCCGAGGTCCGCGGGTCGACGTCCACCGACCACGCCGACAGCAACTCCTGCGCTCGCCGGCGCACACCCTGCCAGCTGATGAGCCGGCTGCGGCCGTGCTCGTGCCGGTTCAGGAAGAGATTCTCGGCGACGGTCAGGGTGGGGATGATCGTCGACTTCTGGTAGACGCAGGCCACGCGCTGTCGCCAGGCGTCGCGGTCCGCGAGGCGTGGTGCGGGGCTACCGCCGAAGGTGACCGTTCCCTCGTCCGCGGCCTGCAGGCCGGTGAGGACCGACACGAGCGTCGACTTGCCGGCCCCGTTGCGGCCGACGAGCGCGTGGGTCTCGCCGGGCCCGATGGTGATCCGGGCGCCGTCGAGGGCCACCGTCGGACCGAATCGTTTGACTATGTCCGTCGCCTCGACGACGGCCGGGCCCACCTGGGACCGTGCGTCGTCCACCGGGGCGGACGCGGGGCTGACTGCCCGCTCCCCGTCACTCATCACAACCGCCTTGTCCTCGTGAGCCGTTGGGTGCCTGACAGGGTCGGTCAGCCCAGGTTGTCGCCCCACAGGGACTTGTCGTCGCTCTTGACGCTGGACACGCCGCCATAGGTGCCGCCGTCGACGGTGACCAGCGGAGCGGGGAGCTGGTCCTCGAGCAGACCTGGACGGACCCGGACGAGGGTGCTGTCGTGGTCGGTCCTGCCGGGCTTGAACGTCTTCCCGTCGATCGCCGCCCTCAGGTAGTACAAGGCGTACTTGGCGTACAGGTCGGCCGGCTGGGAGACGGTGGCGTCGACGGTGCCGGCCGCGATGTCCTTGAGTTCCTCGGGGATGCCGTCGTTGGACACGATGAAGACGTGCTTCTTGTCCTTCGGGCCGGCCGATAGGCCCTTCTGCCGTAACAGCTGGAGCGTGCCCGACAGGGCGAAACTGGACTCCATGTAGACGCCCTTGATGTCCGGGTTGGCGGTCAGATCGGTCTGGAGCTTCTGAGCGGCGACCGCGCCGTCCCAGTTGGTGGCCTCACCGAGCACCTTGACGCCGGGGTAGTTCCTCTTCATGCAGTCGTTGAACGCCTCGGTGCGGTCACGGCCGTTGATCGAGTCGAGGCCGCCCTCCAGCATGACGACCTTGCCCTTGCCGTTCAGTTTCGTGCCGAGGAACCGGCAGGCCTTCTCGCCGTATGAGCGGTTGTCGGCCCGCACCACCATGAACACCTTGCCGCTGTCGGGGCGGGTGTCGATGGTGACGACGGGGATCTTCTTCGCCTCCAGCTGCGCCAGCGTCGGCCCGATGGCGGCCGTGTCCTGGGGTGCCATCGCGATGCCCTTCACGCCCTGGCTGATGAACGTCTGCGCGTCGGCGGTCAGCTTGGCGACGTCGTTCTGCGAGTTCGCCGTCCTCAGCGACAGGCCCAGCTGCGCGGCGTACTTGGGCGTGTACGTGATGTACGAGTTCCAGAAGTCGGTGTCGGAGCGCGGGTAGTCGACACCGACCAGCGGCGCGCCGCTCGACGCGGACGCGGTGCCGGAGCCGCTGCTGCAGGCGCTGAGCAGCGCCAGGACGGACAGGGCCGAGGCCGTGGAGCAGAGAGCGGTTCTGAGTCTCATCGGTACTTCCTCGCGCTGGTCCCGGGGCGGGCGGGAGATGGTGTGCAGGGAGACAGCTGTGTGCCGCCGCATCGAAGAGATGGGATGTATGTATAGGCGGCAGTTGAGGTGCTGTCTAGGTGGCGAGAGGAAGTACCGGGATGGAGACGCGTGTGCAGAACCGCAGCAGTGACCCGGTGGCTGAATCAATCCCATCAATCAGAGGTGATGGTGTCGGCGCCCGGGCCCACTGCCCGGGCCCGGCGGGCCGGGCAGTGGGGCTACGGAAGCGGCACCGACCTGCTGTGGTCCGTCACGGCGCTGCGACTCTCACACCGGCATGACGAGCAGCTGCGGCGGGCGCGCTCGCGGCCTGCGGGTTCCGGCCGGCGCGTACGGCAGCCCGGGCAAGGCTCAGTGGTTGAACGTCAGGCGCGGGGACGCGTTGCGGGCCAGGCTGTGGGCCTGGTCGGGCCACCAGGTGCCGGCGGGCGGGTCGACGATGCCGTACTCGGGGTCGATCGTGCCGCCGGTATTGCGCGTGCAGCTGCCGTCGGACTCACCGGGGGTCTTTATCCACAGGTAGGCGTCGACGAGCGGGACGCCCGTGTCGGCGGTGGGGCGCGGCCCGAGCCCGCGGCCGGGCGCGTTGCACCAGGTCTCCGGGTCCCCGTCGTACCTGCCCGGTTCCGGGGTCCAGGCGCCCAGACCGTTGCGGCTGGTGTCGATCACGAAATGACGCAGGTCGCCGGCCGGCGGGGTGCCCACGTTCTGGTCGAACCAGGCGTCGGTCCACCGCCAGGTGGTGGGGTCCGCGGGGGAGACGGCGTTGCCGGGGGCTCCGTCATTGGGGGCGGCGGACGAGTAGTACTGGCTGGCGCACCAGTCGGTGTGGCCGCGTGCCTGCTCGGGGCCCTCGGTGGCGAACCACATGCACTTGGCGATCCAGGTGCCGTACCGGGCGTTGTGATCGGTGGGGTGGGTGTTGGACACGTTGAGGGCGAAGCCGTCCGCGTACTGGACCCCGGCGTCCCCCAGCCGCTGCGCGATGTCGCCGACAGCCCGCCATTGCACGTTGCCGGCGTCCAGGTAGACCGCCGTGCGGGGCCGGGCCTTCAGGGTCTTCACGGCGTAGGCGAGATCGGCGATGCGGGCGGCCGTGAGTTCACCGGTTGGGTCGGTGGAGGGCCCGCAGTCGCTGGGAAGGTTGGCCAGGCCGTCGGGTTCGACGACGATCACCGCCTTGTCGTCGCCGACGCCGGCGGCGAAGGCGTCGATCCACTGACGGTAGGCGGCGGAGGATGGGGCGCCGCCGCTCGAGTACTGGGAGCAGTCCCGGCCGGGTATGTCGTAGGCGACCAGGACAGGGGTCCGGTCGACGATCCTGGCCCGCCGGACGAGCTTGTCGACCTTGACGCGGACCTCGTCGGGCGTGCCGCCCGTGAACCATGCGGCCTGCGGCCAGCTCGCGACCCTCGCCATGTTCGTCGCGTCCTCGATGTCGCCGTTCCTGAAGTCGACGAGGGCCTGCGTCGCGGCCTTGCTGTGCGGGTCCACGTAGAACTTCGTGGCCGGGGTGACCACGGCCCGCGTGGGCGCGGCCTGCGCCTGCGTCGCGATGAGGGCGCCGCAGGCGGTGATCGCCGCGACGACGGCGCCCGCGCGGCGCCGTGGGCTGCGTGCTGGCATGACTGCTCCTGGAAGGTGGGGGGTGCGGGAGACGGTGCCCGTGGCATGGTCGCGGACCGGGGCGGGACCAGGCCCCGGGAGCCGGGATCAGTAGCCGTAGACCATCTTGTAGGCGATCTCGGGGAGGAACTGGCCGGCCGAGGAGCCGGCTCCGGCACCGCAGTTGCCGTCGGACTCACCCGGCGTCTTGATCCACAGCAGCATCTCGGCACCCCCGCCCAGCCGGGTGGGCGTGCCGATACGGCGGCCCGCGGGGTTGCACCACTGGCCGTTGGAGCCGTTGCCGTTGCGGCTGGTGTCCACGACGAACGGCTTGGTGTAGCCGTAGCGGGCGCGCAGCTCACTGTTGACGGCGTTGCCGTAGGCCGTGTTCTCGGCCGTGGTGAAGTAGTTGGAGACGTTGAGTGAGAAGCCGTGGGCCTGTCGGAGGCCGGCCCCGTTCAGTCGCTGGGCCATGTCGGCCGGGCCGGCCCAGCCCGGGTTGCCGGCGTCGAGGTAGACCCAGCTGCTGGGGGCCTGGCGGCTGAACTCGGCGAGGGCACCGGTGAGCATGCCCTCGCGCTCGCGGATCTGAGCCTGAGTCATGCAGCCGTAGTCCCCGAGGGAATCCGGTTCCAGGACGACGACGGCCGGGCGGTTGCCGATACCGCCGGCGAACTGGGCGATCCAGTCTGCGTAGGCGGACGGCGAGGCGGCTCCGCCCGCGGAGTGCCCGCCGCAGTAGTCGCGGTTGTAGATGTCGTAGGCGACGAGGACGGGCAGCTTGTCCGCCGAGTCCGCGGCGCCCGCGTACGCACCGGTGGCGGTGCCGATGGTGCCGCTCCAGGAACCGAACCAACGGGCCATCGGGATGTCGGCGACAGCGGATCTGATCGCGGGCGCCCGGCCGTCGCCGGGGTTTGCGGCGACCCACCGCTTCGCGCTGGAGTTGGGGTCCACGTAGAACCCGCTGGTCATGGTCGTCGGGTCGGCCGCGTGGGCGGCCGGTGCGACGGCGAGCGCCAGCGGCAGGGCGAAGAGCGCTGCCACCAGGGGGCGGAGTCTGCGGCGCATGGCTGTACCTCGGTTTTCCTGGCAGGGGTGCGTCGCGCGCCCTCGTCCCGGGCGTGCGGCGAGCTGTAGGAAGTGCGGTGGTACGGCATCCCCTGGTGCGGCGACGGGCTCTTCGGCGGGGACGACACGTGCGGGGTTCGGCGGTTCCCTATGGGAGCGCTCCCACCTGGAAGCGTTTCCATAGGATGAGGACCTCGGGTGTGACCGGTATCGTGTGGCGTCCCTCGGGGGCGTGTCAAGTGTGCGAGCATGCGCCGTCCGTACCGCGAAGGGAACGCGGGTCCACTTCACTGGAAGCGCTCCCAGTGCTCGGCCGCTGCGAAGCCCCGGTCCCTGGCCGCCTCTCCCGCCGGGCGGCTGGCGGCCGCGTGGGGGAGGGTGAGATGCTTCCCGCCCGGTCGGCAGGGGGAGGCTCGGGGTTCATGGCAGAGGATGTGCCGCGTCGGCAACCGACGCTCGACGAGGTGGCTGAACTCGCGGGCGTATCCCGTTCGGTGGCCTCGCGGGCCCTGAACCAGGCGCGGCACGTGAGCGGGGCCAAGCGCGAGGCGGTCGAGCGTGCGGTCCGGCAACTCGGCTACGTGCCCAATTCCACCGCCCGGGCGCTGGCCACCCGGCAGACGGGGGTGGCCGCCCTGGTCGTCTCGGGAGAGGATCCTTCGATCTTCGCCGATCCGTTCTTCGCCCAGGTGATCGTTGGGGCGTCGGCCGCTCTGGAGGAGGCCGACCTGCATCTGATGCTGTGCCTGGCCGCTTCCGACCGGGGCCGCGAACGGGTGGAGGAGCTGTTCCGGTCCAAGGGCGCCGACGGCGTGATGCTGATGGCGCTGCGCGAGGGCGATCCGCTGGCCCGGATGGCCGAGGAGGCGAGGATGCCCGTCGTGTTCGGCGGACGCCCGGTCGGTCCGGCACCCCGGTGGTACGTGGACGTCGACAACGTCGGCGGGGCCCGCGAGGCCACCGAGTACCTGATCTCGGTCGGCCGGTCCCGCGTGGCCGCCATCTGCGGACGGCTGGACACCGAGGCCGGGCGCGCCCGTTACCGAGGGTACCGGGACGCCATGCTGGCTGCCGGCCTCCATCCGTTGCCGCCGCAGGAGGGGGATTTCACCGAGCGCAGCGGGGCCGTCGCCATGGCCGAACTGCTGGTGAAGCACCCGGACGCGGACGGGGTGTTCGCCGCCAACGACAACATGGGGGCGGGAGCGCTGCGCACGTTGCGCGGGGCCGGCCGGATGGTCCCCGACGACGTCGCCGTGGTCGGCTTCGACGACCTGACCGTCGCCCAGGCGGCCGATCCGCCGCTCACCACGGTTCATCAGCCCATACAGGCCCTCGGACGGGAGATGGCGCGCATGCTGGTCGCGCTCGTCAACGGGCAGGACCCCACCCCGCTGATCCTGCCCACCCGGATGGTCGTCCGCGCCAGCGCCTGACGGCCGCGCCCCGCACCGCCGCCGAACGCCGACACGTCGTCGCAGAGGCGGCCCCGGTGCAATGGCTTCTTCGCCACGTCGTGCGCAAGAGAGGCGGATCGATTCCACGCAAGCGCTTCGACAAATGCTGCGACCGGTGGAGTGCGTGGCCCATTCCGTGCTGCTAGGCGAGGGGGGCGCCGACGCGGGGCGGCGGGGCCTTTCGCACCGGCCCGTCCGTCAGCAGGGTATGGCGGCTCCGTACCTGTTCACCGGCACGACGGACGGCCATCGAACAGTCCGGCGCCGGCACGTGGGCGGACCGGGCGACCCACCGCGAGCGGCCGGTGGAAGGATCGACCGCGAACCGCCTCGCGACGTCACCCCCACCGTTCGAGCGTGCCGATCGGTCCCGAACCGCGGGAATCAGCCGTCGAATCGATTCCGCGACAACGTTCGCGGCAAGGGACTCCGCGCCCTTGACAGCCCGTGGACCCCGAGAGCACCGTCTCCCCCCGAAACATCTGTGCAATCTCGCTGCGAAATCGGCACCTTCAAGCGCTTCCGGATCGTCAGCGCCACCGCCATGTCACGAACGGGTCGCGCCGGCACGGTAGGGAGATCAGATGGGAACCATACGTTCAAGGCGCCACCTGCCGTCCGGACGCAGGGGCGTGCAACGGTTGCGCGCGGCGGTACGGCTCCGTGCGCGGCCGCACGGCGTGCCCGACCGGGCGCATGTCCCTCCGCGGGCGCGCCCGTCCGGCTCCTGGCGGAAACTGTTCACCCGGGCGGGGGCCGTAGCCGTGCTCCTCGCCGGCGCGCTGGCCGGCGCCACCGCCACGGCGGGTACGGCCGGTGCCGACACGTCCGGGCCGTGCGACATCTACGCGGCAGGCGGTACGCCCTGTGTGGCGGCGCACAGCACGACGCGAGCGCTGTACGCCTCGTACAACGGGCCGCTCTACCAGGTCCGGCGTGCATCGGACAACAGCACCCGGAACATCGGCGTACTGAGTGCGGGCGGATACGCCGACGCGGCCGCGCAGGACTCGTTCTGTTCGGGGACGACCTGCCTCATCACGATCATCTACGACCAGTCCGGCCGCAACAACAATCTCACCCAGGCACCCGGGGGCGGTGCCGCCGGCGGCCCCGACAACCTCGCGAACGCGACGGCCGCGCCCACCGTGGTGGGCGGCCACAAGGCCTACGGCGTCTTCGTGGCGCCCGGCACCGGTTACCGCGACAACCACACCAGCGGCATCGCGACCGGGGACAACCCCGAGGGCATGTACGCCATCTTCGACGGCACGCACTACAACGGCGGCTGCTGCTTCGACTACGGCAACGCCGAGACGGACAGCAACGACGACGGCAACGGCACCATGGAGGCCATCTACTTCGGCAACATCAAGGTCTGGGGATACGGCTCGGGCAACGGCCCCTGGATCATGGCCGACCTGGAGAACGGCCTGTTCTCCGGGGTGAACCAGCACTACAACGCGAACGACCCGACCATCAGCCACCGGTACACGACCGCAGTCGTCAAGGGCGGCCCGAACCACTGGGCGATCCGTGGCGGCAACGCGCAGTCGGGCGGTCTGTCCACCTTCTACGACGGACCGCGTCCCAACGTCGCGGGCTACAACCCGATGCGGAAGCAGGGCGCCATCATCCTGGGCATCGGCGGCGACAACAGCAAGGGCGCCCAAGGCACCTTCTACGAGGGCGTGATGACCTCCGGCTACCCGTCGGACGCCACCGAGAACGCGGTGCAGGCCAACATCACCGCGGCCGGATACAGCAACTCCTCCGGCGGGACGAGCACCGGTGCGCTGCACGCGGTGGGGGCGGGCAAGTGCTTGGACGTGCCGGACTCGTCCACCGCGGCCGGTACCCAGCTGCAGATCTGGGGCTGCAGCGGCGGCGCGAACCAGACCTGGACCCGCACGTCCTCCAATCAGCTCACCGTCTACGGCGGCAGCAGCCAGATGTGCCTGGACGCGTACGACAACCAGACGTCCGCCGGGACCAAGGTGGTGACCTGGCCCTGCAACGGCGGTGCCAACCAGCAGTGGCAGCTGAACTCCGACGGTACCGTCACCGGCACCCAGTCCGGACTCTGCCTCGACGTCACCGGCGCCTCCACGGCCGACGGTGCCCTGGCCGAACTCTGGCCGTGCAACGGCGGATCGAACCAGCAGTGGCGTCTGAACTGACCTGACCGGGTCCGGCCCCGCCACTCCGTCCGACTTCGCCGCCCTCGGCGTCGACGTGCAGATCACCGGACTCGACATCGCCCGGACGCCGCCGACGGCCACGTCGACACCGTCAAGGCCGGTATGAACGTCGCCCGCTGCACCGGGTCGCCCGACCGTCATGGGTCGCTGTCCCGGATGCCCGGGAGGCATCGTCTCGGCACCGACCCCGCGCTGGAACGTCAAGTGAGGTGATCGGCGCCCCGCGCGCGCTCCGCCACCGGATCGGCGGACCGGAACGGCGGGATCGCCGACCACTCCGAGGACCGGCACACCCGCGCCCGGCACGGCGGCCATCGCCGGGCGCGGGTTTCGCCATGCCGGCACAGCAACCTGATCGGGCAAATACATGGGATGGATCGTGTTCCGGCGGTGAAAGACGTGCCTATTGACAGCGGGATACACGTATGGAATCACTATTTACATGGGATGTCTGAGGCTCGCGTAGGCGTTCTCGACCGTCCCGGCCCCTTCGGACAGGCACGGCACTCTCTGTCCCCTTCCCTCCCCGTACGCGAGGAACAGAATGCAGCCTTCATCCGTTTCGCCCCGGTGCCTCGCGGCCCTTGCACGACGCTTACCGACGGCTGCCGCCGTATGTGTGACGGCACTGCTGGCCATGCTGCTGGCGACCGCCCCGTCATGGCCGGCACCCGCGTCGGCGGCGACCCTGGTGAGCTCGGCGTCGGGGCGCTGCCTGGACGTCAGGGGCAACGTCGACACGCCGGGAACGGTGCTGGAGATCTGGGACTGCAACCAACAGGTCAACCAGGCGTTCGAGTTCACGTCGGCGGGTGAGCTGAGGACGATGAACGGCACCCGGTGTGCGGACGCCTACGACAACCGTACGGCTCCCGGCGCCCCGGTGGTCATCCGGTCGTGCGACGGGCGGCCGACGCAGGTATGGCGACTGAACTCCGATCGATCCGTCACCGGTGTGGCGTCCGGATTCTGCCTTGACGTCAACGGGGCGGGAACGGCCGACGGCACCGCGGTCGTCCTGTGGACCTGCAACGGCCGAAGCAACCAGAGGTGGAGCACCCCGGCGACACCTCCGCCCCCGTCCGGTGGATCGGGCCCGTGCGACATCTACGCCGCGGGTGGTACGCCGTGCGTGGCCGCGCACAGCACGGTGCGAGCGCTCTACGGTGCGTACGACGGCGCCCTGTACCAGGTCAGGCGCTCCTCGGACAACGCGACCAAGGACATCCGCGTGCTGGCGCCCGGCGGCTTCGCCGACGCGGCGGCGCAGGACTCGTTCTGTGCCGGCACCTCATGCGTGATCACGGTCGTCCGCGACCAGTCCGGACACGGCAACGACCTGTGGTACCAGGGCTCGGCCCAGGTGCCGGGATCGAGTCGGAGCAGTCCCGCGAACGCGACTGCCGAGTCGCTGACCGCCGGGGGCACCAAGGCGTACTCGCTGTACATCGATCCCGGGAACAGCTACTGGCGCGACGGTCACCTGACGGGCGTGCCGACTGGTACGGCACCCGAAGGGGCCTACATGGTGACCAGCGGCACCCACGTCAACGGCGGTTGCTGCTTCGACTACGGCAACAGCGAGACGAGCCGGAAGGCCGACGCCGCCGGGGCGATGGACGCGATCAACTTCGGTACGGAGTGCTGGTTCGGCAGCTGTTCGGGAAGCGGTCCCTGGGTGCAGGCCGACCTCGAGTGGGGCCTGTACTCCGGGGGCAGCCAGTCCTGGAACCCCGGCCAGCGGGCCTTTCCCAGCAGGTTCGTCACCGCGATGCTGAAGAACAACGGGACGTCGAGGTTCGCCCTCAAGGGCGGCAACGCGCAGTCCGGCGGCCTCACCACCCTGTGGGACGGCGGGCTTCCCGGCGGATACAGCCCCATGAAGAAGCAAGGAGCCATCGTCCTGGGGAGCGGTGGCGACTGCTGCAAGCCCGGCGGCGGCGCCAACCTGAGCGCCGGCACCTTCTACGAGGGAGCGGTCGTCGCCGGTTACCCCTCCGACGCGACCGACAACGCGGTGCAGGCCGACATCACAGCAGCCGGCTACCGCTGAGGGTCTTTCTCCGGTGCGGGAGGTGGCGGTACCTCCGGATCGCCCGAGGTACCGCCACGGGGGCCCGCCCCGTCACCACGCACGCTCCTTCTCCGCGGCGCCGCACAGACCGTGGCCGTCGCACGATCCCGCTCGTCGGCGGACGCGCTGAACGTGGCCCGTCCTCCCAACCCGGCCAGGAGTCGATGAATGATGCCCGTGACCACTGCCAGAGCCAGGCGACAGTTGCCGCCCTCCCCGAAACGGTCCCTGCTCAGGACGTTGATGCTCGCGTTCTCGGTCGTGCTGCTCGCCGCGGCCGCCCCCCTCCTCGCCCCCGGCGCGGCGCAGCCCGCCGCCGCGCTGGGCAACGGGCTGGCGATGACACCGCAGATGGGCTTCAACGACTGGAACGCGTACGGCTGCGATGTCTCCGAATCGCTGATCAAGTCCACCGCGCGGGCCATGCACACCAACGGCATGCAGGCGGCGGGCTACTCGTACGTCAACATCGACGACTGCTGGATGACCCACAACCGCGATTCCGGTGGCCGTCTGGTGCCGGACCCGGCCAAGTTCCCCGACGGCATCAAGGGCACCGCGGACTACGTGCACTCGCTGGGGCTGAAGCTGGGGATCTACGAGGACGCCGGCACCGCGACCTGTGCCGGGTATCCGGGCAGCCTGGGCCACGAGAGCACGGACGCGCAGTCGTTCGCCTCGTGGGGCGTGGACTATCTGAAGTACGACAACTGCAACAACACGGGGGCGCCCGCGCGCACCCGGTACACCGCGATGCGTGACGCCCTGGCGGCCACCGGCCGGCCGATCCTGTTCAGCCTGTGCAACTGGGGCCAGGACAACGTGTGGACCTGGGGCGCGGGCGTGGGCAACAGCTGGCGCACCACCGGGGACATCACCCCCAGCTTCTCCAGCATGCTGTCGATCTTTCACAGCAATGTGGGGCTGGCCTCCTACGCCGGTCCCGGCCACTGGAACGACCCGGACATGCTGGAGGTCGGCAACGGCTCACTGTCGGCCACCGAGAGCCGCAGCGAGTTCAGTCTGTGGGCGGAGATGGCCGCGCCGCTGATCGCGGGTACCGACATCCCCTCGGCCAGTGCGGACACCCTGTCCACCCTGACCAACTCCCGGGTGATCGCCGTCGACCAGGACCCCCTCGGCAAGCAGGGCACCATGGTGTCCTCCTCGGGCGGCCTGGACGTGCTGGCCAAGCCGCTGGCCAACGGGGACGTGTCGGTGGCGCTGTTCAACGAGACGGGCTCGACGGCGACCATCACCACCACGGCGGCCGCGATCGGGAAGACGGGGGCGTCCGCATACACCCTGACCGACCTGTGGTCGGGGACGTCCGCGACCACCTCCGGCACGATCAGCGCCTCGGTACCGGCACACGGCACGGTGATGTACCGGGTCGCGGGCGGCACCAGCGGCGGCGGCACCAGCGTGACCGGCGAGCTGCACGCGGTGGGCGCCGGCAAGTGCCTGGACGTACCGAACTCGGCCACGACCGCCGGCACCCAGGTGGAGATCTGGGGCTGCAACGGCGGCGCCAACCAGACCTGGACGCATTCCGCGTCCAACCAGCTCACCGTCTACTCCGGCAGCGGCCAGATGTGTCTGGACGCCTACGACAACCGGACCACGCCCGGGACGAAGGTGGAGATCTGGCCGTGCAACGGCCAGACCAACCAGCAGTGGACGCTGAACTCCAACGGCACGATCACCGGTGTCCAGTCCGGCCTGTGCCTGGACGTCACCGGAGGGGCCACGGCTGACGGAACCCTCGCCGAGCTGTGGACCTGCAACGGCAGCGGCAGCCAGCGGTGGACGCTGGGATGAGTCCGCTTCCGCGCCTCGGCCGGGCCCTCCCGCGGGGCTGCCGGCCGCGCGCGGCCGGGCGCCCGCGCATCGACCACCCGCAGCTCCGGCGCCGTCGTGAGGCGGCACCGCCACAGAGGAGGCCTTCATGACCGAAGCCGTCCGTCGCCGGCGAAGGCGATGGAAAGCCGTGCTCCTCGTCGCCCTGGCGATGGCCGTGGCCGTGTTCGGCGCCCCGGCGTTCGCCACGTCCTCGCGGCCCGGTAGGACCGCCGTGGTCCACCCGGCGGTCCAGCGCGCGGCGGCCGCGTCGCTTCCGTGCGACATCTATGCCGCGGGCGGTACGCCGTGTGTGACGGCGCACTCCACGACCAGGGCCCTCTTCGCGTCGTACGACGGGCCGCTGTACCAGGTCCAGCGGTCCTCCGATCACGCTTACCGCGACATCGCAGTGCTGGGAGCGGGCGGGTACGCCGACGCGACGTCCCAGGTGTCGTTCTGCTCGGGCACCTCGTGCACGATCACGAAGATCTACGACCAGACCACCCAGCACAACGACCTGCCGACCTCCTGGGGCGGCTACTGGAAGGGACCCGGCCCCAACGGCTCCGACGTCGGCGCGGACGCCATGGCCCTGCCGGTGACCGCGGCCGGCCACCAGGTCTTCGGTGTCAAGGTCGAGCCCGGTGTCGGCTACCGGATCGACCACGCCAAGGGCGTGGCCACCGGTTCCCAGCCCGAAGGCGTCTACATGGTCACGTCGTCGAACTACACGAACCAGTGGTGCTGCTTCGACTACGGCAGCGGTGAGAACTCCCACACCGACACCGGCAACGCCACCATGAACGCCATCTACTGGGGCAACGCCTGCTGGTTCAACGGATGCACCGGCAACGGCCCCTGGGTCGAGGCCGATCTGGAGAACGGCATGTACCACACCAGCACCGGCTCCAACAAAGACCCCGGCAACACCGGCGTGCACTTTCCGTTCGTCAGCGCGTGGCTGAAGAACAACGGCACCAGCAACTTCACCCTCAAATACGGCAACGGCGCCGGCGGCGGCCTGACCACGACCTTCTCCGGTCCCTTGCCAAGCGGCTACTCACCCATGAAACTCGACAATTCGGTCCTGCTCGGCACCGGGGGCGACAACAGCGTCTCGGGTTCCGGCGAGTTCTTCGAAGGCGCGATGACGGCGGGCTATCCGTCCGACGCCACCGAGAACGCCGTGCAGGCCGCCGTCACCGCAGCCGGCTACGGGGTGGGCAGCGGCAGTGGTGACACCACGGGTGCGCTGCGCGCGGTGGGTGCGGGCCGGTGTCTGGACGTGCCGGGCGCGTCCACGACACCTGGTGCGCAGACCCAGATCCGGGACTGCACGGGCGCGGCGAACCAGACCTGGTCGAAGACCGCCTCCCAGGAGCTCACCGTGTACTCCGGCGGCAGCCGGCTGTGCCTGGACGCCTCCGGCCGGGGCACCGGCCCCGGCACCAAGGTCATCACCTGGACCTGCAACGGTCAGGCCAACCAGCAGTGGAACGCCAACACGGACGGCACCCTCACCAACCCCCGGTCCGGTCTGTGCCTGGACGTGACCGGGGCCGCCACCGCCAACGGCACCCCCGTCGAACTGTGGACCTGCAACGGGGGAGCCAACCAGCAGTGGTCACTGGGCTGACCTCATGGGAGGCCCGCGCCCGACGCCGGGGCGGACCGGACCCCGGTCCCGGCTCGTGACCGCGCCGCACCGCCCGAGCAGGGCAGCGGTCCCCGTCCCTCACGTGCGCCCCAGCACCCCGGACATCGTCCAGCAGGCACCCGGCGCGGCGGCGGGCGGCCTCCTACTGCCGGCGCGGCAGCCCGACGGCTCCTACGCGTTCCGGAACCGGAACAGCGGCCGCTGCCCGGATGTCTACGGCGCCGGCAGCAATCCAGCCAGCAGCTCGACCCGTGGCCGTGCAAGAACAGGCCCGGCACGAACCAGGACCTCCTCCGCTGACCGCACAGCCATCGGGTCCTGCCGCCGGAACCGCCAGACCGGCCACGGGACACCTCCGACCTGCGAAAGGAACACACCGTGTCAGCATTCAGACGGCTGTTGCGGCGCCTGCGCGCCTCGACGGCCGTGCTCGCGGGCCTCCTCCTGACCGCCGGCGGCCTCGTGGCCACGGCCGCCACGCCGGCCCAGGCCGCCACCTCCATCACGATCGACGGCGCATCCGGCGGCCGGACCTTCGACGGCGTCGGCGCGATCAGCGGCGGAGGCGGCAACAGCAGGCTCCTGATCGACTATCCCGAGCCCGAGCGCGGCCAGATCCTCGACTACCTGTTCCGACCCGGTTACGGCGCCTCCCTGCAGATCCTCAAGGCGGAGATCGGCGGTGACACCAACTCCACCTCGGGGGCCGAGCCGAGTCACCAGCACACCCGGTCCGATCTGAACTGCGACCGGGGCTACGAGTGGTGGCTGATGGAACAGGCCAAAGCGCGCAACCCGAACATCAAACTGTACGGGCTCGCCTGGGGGGCGCCCGGCTGGATCGGCGGCGGGAACTTCTGGTCCACCGACATGACCGACTACCTGCTCTCCTGGCTGGGCTGCGCCAAGCAGCACGGGCTGAGCATCGACTACCTCGGCGGGTGGAACGAGCGAGGCTACAACGTCTCCTGGTACGAGCAGCTGCGCAGCGCGCTCAACAGCAACGGCTACGGCAACGTCAAGATCGTCGCGGCTGACTCGGACTGGAACGTGGCGAACGACGTCAACTCCAACCCGGCGTTCGCCGCCGCGGTGAGCGTCATCGGCACGCACTATCCCTGCGGCTACCGGTCGTCCCAGTCCAACTGCTCGGTGCCGTCGGCCGCCACATCATCCGGCAAGACGCTGTGGGCGAGCGAGAACGGCTCGGACGACTACAACGGGGGAGCGCAGGCCGTGGCCCGCGGCATCAACCGCGGATACATAGACGGCCGGATGACCGCGTACCTCAACTGGCCGGTGGTCGCCGCCATCACGCCCAACATCCCCTACCCCACCATGGGGCTCGCCCTGGCCTCGCAGCCCTGGTCCGGCCACTACTCGATCGGAAAGAACGCCTGGGTGATGGCACAGACCAGCCAGTTCACCGCCCCGGGCTGGCACTACCTCGACGCCTCCAGCGGCTACATCGGCGGCAACCGTAACAACGGCAGCTACGTCTCGCTCAAGTCCACGAACAACTCGGACTACTCCACGGTCATCGAGACGATGGACGCCGGCAGCGCCCAGACACTGAACTTCAACGTCACCGGGGGACTGTCCACCAAGACCGTCCACGTCTGGTCCACCGACGTCACCTCCGGCAACCCGGCCGACTACTTCGTCCACGCCACGGACATCACCCCGTCCGGCAGCGGCTTCAGCCTCACCGTCCAGCCCGGCCGCGTGTACACCCTGACCACCACGACCGGTCAGGGCAAGGGCACCGCCACCGGCCCTGCCCAGGGCAAGCTGAAGCTGCCGTACAGCGACTCCTTCGACAGCTACGCCACCGGCACCGAGGCCAAGTACCTCATGGACTGGCAGGGTGCCTTCGAGGCGGTGGGCTGCGGCGGCGGCCGCGGCGGCAAGTGCGTGCGCCAGATGAGCCCGCAGAAGCCGATCACCTGGGACGCGCTGACCGATCCACACACCTTGCTCGGTGACGTGAGCTGGGGCGACTACACCGTCTCCTCGGACGTCATGCTCGAACAGCCCGGATACGCCGAGTTGATCGGCCGTGCGGGCGGGCACGACTACGACCGCACCGGAGGGCTGAACGCCTACCACCTGCGGGTGAGCGACACCGGGGCCTGGTCGATCCTGAGCTCGAACACAGGCGGCAACGTCTCCACCCTGGCGCACGGCACGACCGCGGCGCTGGGCACCAACCGGTGGCACACCCTGGGCCTCACCTTCTCCGGCACCACCATCACCGCCGTCATCGACGGTGCCACGGTCGGTTCCGTGACCGACCGCACCTTTGCCGCCGGGCAGATCGGCTACGCGACCAGCCAGGGCGAGACGGCGCAGTTCGACAACCTGTCCATCACTCCCGGCAGCGGCGGCAACGACGGCGGCACGACCGGCACGATCGTCGGGGCCGGTTCCGGCCGGTGCGTGGACGTGCCGAACCAGTCGCAGACGGCCGGCACCCAGGTGGAGCTGTGGGACTGCAACGGTGGCAGCAACCAGCAGTGGACGCAGACCTCCGCCGGTGAGCTGCGGGTCTACGGCAATGACTGCCTGGACGCCTCGGGGCAGGGCACCAACCCCGGCACCAAGGTGGACATCTGGGACTGCAACGGCGGAAGCAACCAGAAATGGACGATCCACGCCGACGGCACGATCACCGGGGCCCAGTCCGACCTGTGCCTGGACGCCACCGGGGCGGGGACGGCCAACGGCACCCTGCTGCAGCTGTGGACCTGCAGCGGCAGCGACAACCAGAAGTGGACGCGCGACTGATCCGGTCGCCGGCTGACGGCACCGACTCCCGCACCACGTCCGCAACTCCCCCGAGAGGCCCCCCACATGTCTTCCTCTTCCCTGCCGGTCAGCCGGCGCCGGCTGCTGGCGGCGGCCGGCGCGGCCACGGCCTTCGGCCTGCTGCGGTTCGCCCCCGAGGCCGCCGCGACCGACGGCCCCGGGAGCTACAGCGCGAGCTGGTCCTCCGTGGACCAGCACCCCCCGGCCCCGGCCTGGTTCCAGGACGCCAAGTTCGGCATCTACTACCACTGGGGCGCCTTCAGCGTTCCCGCTTTCGGCAACGAGTGGTATCCGCGCAACATGTACATCGGCGGATCGGCCGAGAACCGCCACCACATCGACACCTACGGCGACCCCTCGGCATGGCCGTACGACAACTTCATCGACGGTGCCCGCGACAAGGCCGGCAACCACGTGCAGTTCGCCCCCAAGCTCGCCTCCCAGGGCGGCAACTTCGACCCGGACGCCTGGGCGCGGCTGTTCAAGTCCGCGGGGGCGAGGTTCGCCGGCCCGGTCGCCGAGCACCACGACGGCTTCTCCATGTGGAACAGCCGCTCCAACCCGTGGAACTCGGTCCGGCACGGACCCGGACTCGACCTCGTGGGACTGCACGCGCAGGCCATCCGCGGGCAGGGGCTGAAATTCATGGCCTCGCTGCACCACGCCTACCACTTCAACGGCTACTACGACCACGTACCGAACCAGTCGGACCCGACGCTGCGCATCCTCTACGGCCAGCAGGGCACGGCGGCGGAGAACAAGCTCTGGTACGACAAGCTGATCGAGATCATCGACGGTTACCAACCCGACCTGGTCTGGCAGGACTTCGACCTGGGCCTGGTGCAGGAGTCGTACCGGCTCCAGTTCCTCGCGCACTACTACAACCAGGCGGTCGCGTGGAACAAGGACGTGGTCGCGACCTACAAGGACGGCCTCGACAACAAGGGCGAGGTGTACGACTTCGAGCGCGGCGGCCCGGCAGGGCTGCTCAGCCCCTACTGGCTGACCGACGACAGCATCTCCTCCTCCAGCTGGTGCTACACGGTGGGCATCGGCTACTACTCCACGCAGGCTCTGCTCCACTCGCTGATCGACCGGGTCGGCAAGGGCGGCAGCATGCTGCTGAACATCGCTCCGATGGCCGACGGCACCATCCCCTCCGGGCAGCAGTCCATCCTGCTCGGCATGGGTGACTGGCTCGGCCGCTTCGGAGAGGCGGTCTACGGCACCCGCTCCTGGGCCGCCTACGGCGAGGGCCCCACCAAGATGGGCGGAGGCGCGTTCAGCGGGCCGGTGGCCGGCACGCCGAAGGACATCCGGTTCACCCGCAGCCAGGACAACAAGGTCCTCTACGCCACCGCCCTGGGCTGGCAGGGCGGAACCATGACCATCACGACGCTCAACTCGAACCAGATCAACCTCAGCGGTCTGACGGGCGCGCAGCTGCTGAACAACACGGCCGGCACCTACGTCAACCTGCCCGCACCGGCCCAGGACGCCTCCGGCCTGCACCTGACCATGCCCTCGTCCACCCCGCCGTTCAGCGCCGTGGCGTACACGGTCAAGCTCACCTTCTCCGGTGAGATCCCCGTCCTCGGCGCGCCGGGCGGCTCCACGACCTGGGTGAAGATCGCCAACGCGACCAGCGGCCTGGTGCTGGACAGCGGAGGGAACGTGGCCTCCGGATCCAGCCTCAAGCAGTGGAACTACGACGGGAGCACCAACCTGCAGTGGCAGCTGATCGACCTCGGCAACGGCTACCACCGCATCATGAACCGCACCAACGGCATGGCCGCCGACAGCTGGGGCGACTCCGCCAACGGCGCTCCCGCCCGCCAGGAGGCGTGGAACGGCGGCAACAACCAGCAGTGGTCGCTCAAGGGCCTCGGTGGCAACCGCTACCAGATCGTCAACCGGGGTACCGGCACCGCCCTCGACGGCAGCGGCAGCACCACCGCCGGCGCCACGACGGTGATGTGGGCGCCGAACTCCAGCACCAACAACGAGTGGACCATCACCGGGGTCTGAAGCGCAGCCCGGGGCTTGCGTCTCCGTCGTCGCGCCACCGCCGCACGCAGCGCCCGTACCCGGCCGACCGGTGCTCCCTGCCCGTCCCCCGACTTCGGAAGAAGGAGTGCATGAAACGCAAATCCCTCTTGACGTCCCTCGTGGCTGCGTTACTTCTGGTACTGGCAGCCGCGGGCCCCTCGTTCAGCAGCGGTCACGGTGCGCCCGCGCCGGCCAGGAACACCGGCGCCGTCCGGGCGACCGCCGGCTGCGGTAAGGCCCCGACGCTGACGAGCGGGGCGCACACGATCCAGAGCGGCGGCCAGACGCGCGATTACATCCTGCGGGTCCCTGCCGGCTACGACAGCAACCATCCCTACCGGCTGATCTTCGGCTTCCACTGGCGGGGCGGCACCGCCAACGACGTCGACTCGGGCGGGACGGACGGGTACAACTGGTCCTACTACGGCCTCCGGCGCCTGGCGGACAACGCGGGCAACGGTACGATCTTCGTCGCCCCCCAGGGCATCGGCAACGGCTGGGCCAACTCCGGCGGCCAGGACGTGGCCTTCGTCGACGCCGTGATCAACCAGATCGAAGCAGGTCTGTGCGTCGACACCACCCAGTTGTTCTCCGCCGGCTTCAGCTACGGCGGCGCGATGTCGTACGCGCTCGCCTGCTCCCGGGCGACGGTCTTCCGCGCGGTCGCCGTCTACTCCGGCGCGAACCTCAGCGGATGCGCCGGCGGCACCCAGCCGATCGCCTACATGGGTCTGCACGGCCTCCGCGACAACGTACTGCCCATCTCGTCCGGACGGGAACTGCGCGACACCTTCGTCCGGAACAACGGCTGCACCCCGCAGAACCCGCCCGAGCCGGCCTACGGCAGCCTGACGCACATCATCACCGCCTACTCCGGATGCAGGTCCGGATACCCCGTCGTCTGGGCCGCGTTCGACGGGGCGGGCCATGACCCCGGTCCCGTGGACGGTTCCACCGGTGACGGCTGGCGCACCTGGACGTCGTCAGCGGTGTGGCAGTTCTTCACCCAGTTCGGCTCGAATCCGCCGCCACCGCCCTCCGGAAACCAGGAGATCGTCGGCCGGCAGTCGGGGCGCTGCCTCGACATCAACAACTCGACCACGGCCAACGGCACGCAGGCACAGCTGTGGGACTGCAACGGCGGCGCCAACCAGCGGTGGACCTACACGGCCGGAAAGCAACTGGTCGTCTACGGCAACAAGTGCCTGGGCACCGGCCAGGCAGCGGGCAACGGTACCCCGGCGACGATCTGGGACTGCACCGGGCAGACGGACCAGCAATGGAACATCAACCCCGACGGCACGATCACAGCGGCGCAGTCGGGGCTCTGCCTGGACGCCAACGGCCAGGGAACCGCGAACGGGACGAAAACCCAGCTGTGGAGCTGCACGGGCGGCGCCAACCAGACCTGGCGCCTGCAGAACTGACACACCGGGGGTCAGGCATGCCCTGGCCCCCGGTTCGACACCTTCGTCAACCAGTAGTTCCCAACCGACGTCAAGGCCGACGGCAGCGAGCCGTCGGGAGCCGCATCAGGCTCACCTGCATGTCGTTGGTGGTGCGGATCGCGGTGGGCGTCACAACGCGTCGGGTGCACACTTCGGGGCGGGATCCTTGGATGCCGGGTGATCCGGACCGCCGGCCGGGGCGGCGGCACGCAGCGCCGCTTCGACCCGGCGGTTGCTGGTCATGGATGCCGTGACGGCCGTCATCGCCAGGAGGAGGGCGGCGGCGGCGTAGAGCGGGGTGCGGATGTCGTAGGTGGCGGCCAGCCAGCCGCCGAGGAAGGCCCCGATGGGGGCTGCGCACATGGCCAGCATGCGGGAGGTGGATGCGACCCGGCCCATCAGGTGGGCCGGGACGATCGCCTGCCGGAGGGAGGGCCCGAGCACCATCGTGGCGCCCATGCCGGCCCCGCAGACGGCGAGCGCCAGCCCGGCCACGTACGGGTTCGGGGCGGCGGCCAGGCCCAGGATGGCAAGCCCTTCGACGGCGGCTGTGCAGGTCAGTGCGGTGCCGGTGCCGAGTCGTCGGCCAAGGTGGGAGGCGATGCCTGCACCGAGCAGGCCCCCGGTGGCCTCCGCCGTGAGGAGCAGGCCGAAGCCGTAAGTGTCGGTACCAAGGCGGTCGTGCGCGAAGAGCGCGAGTACGGTCTCCACAGCGAGGAAGGCGACGTTTCCGACCGCCGGGCGGAGCGCGAGCCCGAGCAACACCCGGTCCCGGAAGACGTACGAGGCCCCGGCCCGCGCCTGCCGAAGCAGCGACTCGCGGATCTCCGGCACGGGCCGGGGCGTGGCGGGAAGCGACCGTACGAGCAGTGCGGAGAGCATGAACGACACCGCGTCGGCGAGCAGGGGAACCGCCCGTCCGAGCGCGAGCAGCGCACTGCCCGCGGGCGGCCCCGCGAAGCCGGACATGGCGGTCTGGGCCCCGCGCAAGCGAGAGTTGGCTCGCTCCAGGAGCGCGGGGTCGCGGCCGAGTAGATCCGGCAGATAGGCCGTGGCGGCCGTGTCGAAGAAGAGCCCGCCGAGGCCGAGCAGGAAGGCGACGGCCGCGAGCAGCGCAATGCTCAGCACGTCGAGCGCGGCCGCTGCCGCCGGTATCGCGAGCAGCACCGCACGCGCCGCGTCCATGACCCACATGGTGCGCCGGCGGTCCCAGCGGTCCACCAGCGCACCGCCGAGCACCCCGAACAGCAGCCACGGCAGCGTCCCGGCTGCCGTGACGACGGCGAGCGCCATCGGATCCCGCGTCAATGCCAAGGCGAGCAGCGGCAGCGCGGCATGCGACACCCCGTCACCGAGCGAGGACACCGTCTGCGCGGTCCACAGCCGTCCGAACCCGGTCGGCAACTTCCGGACCGAGGTCACTCGGCGCTCCCCTCGGCCTGCTCCCGCGGTGCCGGGTGGAACAGCGCGAAGACGAGTGACGCGTCCGGCAGCGAGGGATCGGACAGCTCCCGGTACTCGTCAGCCAGTGCCTGCAACCGCGCCCCCAGCTCCGCGAACTGCTCCCCGGTCAAGCGCAGATGCGCCATCCGTACGTGCCGCTCGCCATCCACCGGCGACGCCTCCAGGTCCGCGACCGCATGCCGCATCAGCACGTCCGGCCCTCCCTCACCCGGATCCGGCAGCACGATCGATCGCGCGGCCATCGCGTAGTACCGCTCGGTGACACCCCGCACCTTCCGCGTCCGTACCACCTTCACCAAGCCGGCCCGTTCCAACAGCCGCACGTGATAGCTGGAACTCCCCTTCGCAAGGCCCACCCGCTCGGCGATCTGCGTAATCGTCGCCGGCTCGAAGCGGAGCAGGGCCATGATCCGGTGGCGCGTGAGATTGGAGACGGCGCGCAGCTGCTCGTCCGTGGTGACGTGAAACGTCTCGGGAAGATCATCAGTAGACATGCGAGTAATGGTCAACGATTCTTGACCATTGAGCAAGGGGATGTCGCAACATCCGCTGTCGGTTCTCGTGAACAAGGCCAGGGCACTGTGTCGGCAGTGGTGCCCACAGCAAGTGGTCCCCTGCAGATCTCGGCAGACGGCCAATGGTGTTGAAGCGCTTCGAAGCCGGCATCGGGGCAGGGTGCTGTCAGGAGAAAGCGCCCAGAAACGAATTGGAAGACAGGCGCGATGTCTTCTGAAGTATCGCTTGCATCAAGGGTGAGGTCGCCCTTAGCCTCTCGGAAACATCGAAGCGCTTCGACGACTCCGTAAGAACAACACATCCTTCCCATAGGGTGCGCCTCCCAGCCCCTGGAACCGCCGCTCCGCACATCACCATGACAGGCGAAGGGCCGCCCACCATGAGCACCGGAATAGGCCGCAGGACTTTCGTGAGCGGCTCCGCCACCGTGGCCGGGGCAGCCGCCCTGACCCCGCTGCCGACCGCCTGCGGCGGCAGCGCCAGCAGCCAGGGCGGAACCAGCAGCAGGAAAGGCGTGAAGGCCGCTCTGCCGGCCTATGCGGCGGGCAGCGCGGCCCAGCCGGACATCCCCTTGTACCGTTCCTGTGCCGCTTGCGCAGTGCGCACAGATCAGCGGTGAGGGCCCCTACGTGGAGCTCGCCGAGTACCTGCACCGGCACAGCCGGCACCGGGTCGAGCAGACCCTCGCCACCCTGGACTGCTTCGACGGCGTCCACGTCGCCCAGCGGGCCACCGCACCGGCCCTGTCCAGCGTCGGCTTGATGGACCCGGTCTGCCCTCCGTCCACGCGGCTGATGCGCCCCGGCTGCACCTCGCACCGTGCGGCCGAGGTCGCCGACTGTCGCGCCGAGGAGCACCGACTGGCGCTTTGTGCGCCGGTGCAGCACGTCCGCGGTCGCGCTGACCCCCTGAACAGTTCGCTGCCGGTGATCCCCTTCGCCGCCGACGACCAGCGCTCCGTCTCGGCCCGAACCGAACCCGTCCTCGACCGACCACTGACGCCCTGACCGAAGGACCGGACCATGACCACCCGTTCTCAGGATGCCCGCTCACGAAGCACCCGCCCGTCGGCCACCGACGCGCTGACGGCCCGGCTCGGTGGTCTGGCCTTCGGCGGCGACTACAACCCCGAGCAGTGGACCGAGGAGGTCTGGAGGCAGGACGACGAGCTGATGCGCACGGCCAGGGTCAACCTGGCCACGGTGGGGGTCTTCTCCTGGGCCCTGCTGGAACCGGAGGAGGGCCGCTACGACTTCACCTGGCTGGACGCCCACCTGGACAGGCTGCACGCCAACGGCGTCGCCGTGGACCTGGCCACCCCGACCGCCTCCCCGCCGCCGTGGTTCTCGCTCGCGCACCCGGACGCCCTGCCGGTCCAGATGGACGGAACCCGGTTCACCCACGGCAGCCGCGACACCTACTGCCTGGCCGCGCCCGCCTACCGCGCCGCTGCCCGCCGCATGGCCGGGGCACTGGCCGAGCGCTATGGCGACCACCCCGCGCTGGCGCTGTGGCACGTCCACAATGAATACGCGTCACTGTGCTGGTGCGACCACACCGCCGAGGCGTTCCGGCTCTGGCTCCGGGCCCGGCACGGGTCCCTGGACGCCCTCAACGAGTCCTGGGGGACGGCGTTCTGGGGCCAGCGCTACGGCACTTGGGAGGAGATCCTGCCGCCCCGCGCCACCCAGTGGCACAAGAACCCCGGGCAGGCGCTGGACTTCCGCCGCTTCTGGTCCGACGAGTCCCTGGCGGCCTTCCGTGAGCAGCGCGACGCGATCCGCGCCGCCAGCGACCGTCCGGTGACCACCAACCTGATGCTGCCCGGCTACCAGACCATCGACCTGTGGGCCTTCGGCCGCGAGGTCGACGTCGTCAGCATCGACCACTACCCCGTCGCGCCGGGCCTGGACGCCGCCGCCGACACCGCCTTCGGCGCCGACAGGGCCCGCTCCTTCGCCGGGGGCGCCCCCTGGCTGCTGATGGAGCAGGGCACCAACACCGTCTATGCCGGTGACCGGGTCCTGGGCAAGGAGCCCGGTGAGATCCTGCGCCACAGTCTCGGCCATGTTGCCAGGGGCTCCGAGGGCGCGCTGTTCTTCCAGTGGCGCCAGTCCTGTGCGGGCGCCGAGCAGTGGCATTCGGCGATGGTGCCGCACGCCGGCCCCGGCAGCCGGATCTTCCGCGAGGTCACCGGGACCGGCGAGGCCGTCGCCCGGCTCGGTGAGGTCGCCGGCTCCACCGTCCACGCCGATGTCGCCGTGCTGCACGACTCCGACGCCTGGTGGGCCATGGACGCCGACGGGCTGCCTTCCGCCGAACTCGACTACCACGGCACACTGCGCCGGGCCCACCGGGCGCTGTGGGACGCCGGTGTCACCGTCGACTTCGCGCATCCCCTGCACGAGCTGGACCGCTACCGGCTGGTCGTGGTCCCGGCGCTGTTCCTGCTCTCCGACGCCGCAGCCGCCGACCTGCGCCGCTACGTCGAGGGCGGCGGCACCCTGCTGGTCCAGTACGCCTGCGCCTACGTGGACGACCGGATGCAGGCACGCCTCGGCGGCTACCCCGCACAGCCGCTGCGCGAGGCGCTGGGCATCCGGGTCGAGGAGTACCGCCCACTGGGACGCGGCGAGCTGATCCGGCTTTCCGAGGGCTCGCAGGCCACCGCCTGGAGCGAACTGCTGCACACCGAGGGCGCCGAGACGATCGCCGCGTACACCGACGGCATGCTCGAGGCCCGCCCGGCGCTGACCCGCCACCGCTTCGGCGCCGGGCAGGGCTGGTATCTCTCCACACGCCTGGAGGACGCCGGCTACGGCGCTCTGATACGCCGGTTGCTCGACGAGGCGGGAGTCACGCCCGACGTTCCGGGCCTGCCGGCCGGCGTGGAGGCCGTGACCCGGCACGCGCCCGACGGCCGCAGCTGGCAGTTCCTGATCAACCACGCCACGGCAGCCGTACGACTGCCGAACCCGGCCCACGATCTGCTCACCGGCACCATCGCCCACGAACTGACTCCGGGTGGCTGCGCGGTGCTGCGCAACTCGTGACCACGCATCCTGCCCGACCAGCTGGACCGTGCCGCCAGGCCCGACCGCGCGCCCTGCCGCTGTGCATCTCCCCCGTACCGAAAGGACCTCCTGGCGTGTCAGACACCCGCCCCACCAACCCCGTGATCCCCGGATTCCACCCCGATCCGAGCATCTGCCGCGTCGGCGACGACTACTACCTGGTCTGCTCCAGCTTCGAGTACTTCCCCGGCATCCCCGTCTTCCACAGCCGCGACCTGGCGCACTGGACGCAGATCGGCAACGCCCTCGACCGGGCGAGCCAGTTGGAGCTGCCGGCCGACACGCCGTCCTCCGCCGGGATCTACGCCCCCACCCTGCGTCACCACGACGGCCGCTTCTGGCTGATCGTCACCAATGTGCGCGAGGGCGCCGGCAATATCGTCGTCTCCGCCACCGACCCCGCCGGTCCCTGGTCGGATCCGGTCCGGCTGCCCGGCGTGCCCGGTATCGACCCCGATCTGGCCTGGGACGAGGACGGCACGTGCTGGTGCACCGTCGCCGGGGTCGCGCAGGTCAGGAT
Organism: Streptomyces sp. Y20; assembly: GCF_043195475.1. Lineage (NCBI taxonomy): Bacteria > Bacillati > Actinomycetota > Actinomycetes > Kitasatosporales > Streptomycetaceae > Streptomyces > Streptomyces sp. Y20. The sequence goes on along the minus strand of NZ_JBIDDP010000001.1, from coordinate 532,283 downwards.
CGATCTGGAGACGGGGGAGACGCTCGGGCCGCCGGAGAAGTTGTGGTCGGGCGCGCCGGGCGCCAAGGCCCCGGAGGCGCCGCACCTGTACCGGATCGGGGAGTACTGGTATCTGCTCATCGCCGTGGGAGGCACCGAGCGCGGCCACGGTGTGGCGATCGCCCGCAGCAACGCGCCCAGCGGCCCGTTCGAGCCGTGCCCGGCCAACCCGATCCTCACCCATCGCGGCACCGACCATCCCGTGCAGAACACCGGGCACGCGGACCTGGTCCAGGCCCCGGACGGCTCCTGGTGGATGGTCATGCTCGGGGTACGTCCGGGCGGCGGCACCCCCGGCTGGCACGTGCTCGGCCGGGAGACCTTCCTGGCGCCCGTCACCTGGGTGGACGATTGGCCGGTCGTCGGCGAGGTCACGCTGGAACTGCCGAAGTTCCCGTGGCCGCTGGCCCCCGGCCCCGTCGAGGAACAGCGCGACGACTTCGAGCTGAGCGAACTGCGCCCGTCGTGGATCTCGCTGCGCGACCGCCCGGCCGAGCACGTCACCACCAGGGAACGCCCGGGCTGGCTGACGCTCCGCGCCCGGGGCGGCTCCCTGGACGAGGCCGACGTCATCTTCACCGGCCGGCGCCAGCAGCACCTGGCGTGCCGCGCGCGCACCCTCATCGACCCCTCGCAGGGATGCGGGGGTCTGGCCGTACGGCTGGACGAACGGCATCACTACGCGGTCGAGGCGGACGGCACCGAGGTACGGGTCATCGCCCGCATCGGCACCTTGCGCACGGTCGTCGCCGCGGAGCCCCTGCCCGAGGGGCCGGTCGTCCTGGGCGTCACGATCGCCGACCCGCCGCCTCCGCACGACGCCCGCACCGGACCCGACGCCGTCTCCCTCGGCTTCGAACGGCCCGACGGCACGTTCACCACGCTCGCCACCCTCGACGGACGCTACCTGTCGACCGAGGTCGCGGGCGGCTTCACCGGTCGCGTCATCGGCATGTACGCGGCGACCGGGACCGCCCACTTCGACTGGTTCGACTACGAGCCCAACGGCCGCTGAACCAGTCGCTCGAGTGGGATCCCGCCGAGGGCGAGGCGGCTCCTCCTTCGGCGGGATCGTTCAAGGCCGCGCGTCACGCTCCGGCAGCCCGTCGCGCCATGAGCATCGATCCGACCACTATCCGCACGAACCGGTCGAAAGGTACGAAAGCGTGGAGCCTGAAGACGGTCGCAGCCGCGATCGGCTCCGTCCGATGACGGCTTGGGTCGACCGCGCAGACGGGGTTCTCCGGCAAAAGGCTCCACGGGCGTCCCCGCTGTACTACCGCCGGGCCGCCCCCAACGGCGCGCTCAGAGCGTGGAGTCCCGGTGCGAGCCCGTCGTGAAGGCGAGGATGTCGGGCACCGCCTCGTGCAGGCTCGCGAAGTGGCGGTGCACGCCGTCCACCTGGACCGGGGCGTTGACTCCCCACACCGTCATACCGGCCCGCAGCCCGGACTCGACTCCGGATGGCGCGTCCTCGATGACCAGGCAGTCCTCCGGCTTGGCGCCCAGTCGTTCGGCGGCCAGCAGGTAGGGAACTGGTGACGGCTTTCCTTCCACTACTGCGGCGGCATCCACGAGCACGCCCGGAACCGGTAGCCCTGTCCGGGCGAACCGCCCGCGCACCCGATGCTCGTAGTTCGAAGTCACCAGCGCCCAGCAGCCTGAGGGCAGGCGGGTCAGCAGCTCGGATGCACCGTCGAAAGCGGCATAGACACCGGACCGGACGTCCTCGTCCTCGAGTTCATGCAACGCGGCCAGGCACTCCCGCGGGTCCTGGTCCGGGACCACCGCCGCGAAGGTCTCCATAGGCCGCGTACGCAGCGCCACTCGGCAGACCGCGGCGGGGTCGAGTCCGTAGCGTGCCGCCCAGATCTCCCAGACGTGGCGCTGGTTGGCCACCGCGTCGATCAACGTCCCGTCGACATCGAAGAGGACATACTTCGCGGAACCCGGCGGGGTATGTTCGCTGCTCACGCCGAGATCATCTCATCAGCTCGCCAAGCCGGCCGTTGCGGGACGATCCGCAATGGTGGTTTCAGTGGTCGTCAGAGGTCGGTGCGCGCATGCCCGGCCGGCCGCGCCTGGAGGCGGCTCCACTCATCGGGCCCCCTCGGAGCGATCGTCTAGGCTGGCGCGATGACTGACGAGCAGGAGCCGGTGCAGCCGTCGGGAGTGTGGGCCACGGCGGTGGGGGTGGCCAGAGTGCGGGCGCTGGAGACCCAGCGGGAGAACGCGCTGTTCCGCGACCCACTGGCACAGGCCTTCGCCGCCGCCGGCGGCCTGTGGCCCTCCTCGCCGCCGCTGCCCGATGACGAGGCCGCGCGACGCCGCCGGCTGGCCGTGTCGTTCTCCATCGTCATCAGGACGAAGTTCCTCGACGACCTGTTGCAGCAGGCCTGCGCGTCCGGGATCCGGCAGGTCGTGCTGCTCGGCGCCGGCATGGACAGCCGGGCCTTCCGGATGGAATGGCCCGCGGGCACCCGGCTGTTCGAGGTCGACACCGCCGCCCCACTGGATTTCAAGGCTTCGGTGCTGCGCCAGGAGCGGGCCGTCGCGCGCTGCGAGCGGATCACCGTCGCGGTGGATCTGCGTGAGGACTGGCCAGGCGCGCTGGCCGCCGCAGGGCACGACCCGGCCGTGCCGACCGTGTGGATCGCCGAAGGACTGCTGATCTATCTGCCCGAGGCTGCGGTGGAGCTACTGCTGGCCCGGATCAGCACGCAGTCGGCGGCAGGCAGTCGGATGGGGCTGACGTTGGGCTCGCGAGGCGTGATCGAGCGCTTCGGCGCGGACGCCGTGCCGGGATCGGCGGCGTCCATGTGGGTCTCGGAGATGCCCGACGACCCGGTCGGCTGGCTGGCCGGGCACGGCTGGGAGGCCGACAGCCACACCCTGGGCGAGTGCGCCGCCGCCTACGGACGCCCGATCAGCACCCCGCCGCAACGCGAGGAACGGCCCGGCGGACTGATCTCGGCGGTCCGCCGGTAGAAAGTCTCCCCGTTCGGGCGGCCTGTCCGGGGCGCGGGCGCTGGTCTGGGCGAACACACGGCTCCTACCTGATTTGCTCATGATCTGCCTTTGCCGGGCACGCTCGTCGTGGCGTCGTGGCGTCGTGGCGTCGTGGCGGGTGCGGAGACCTCGTCCGCGAGGAGGGATCATGCGAGCGCGTGACTTTCGCCGCGCAGGTACCCGGGCGCGTGACGGCCGGGGCTGACGGCGGGCGGGGGCCGACCTGCCTTCCCCGGTTCCTCCGCGGCGAGCTTCACCGCTGAAGGCCCTCTGGCGACGTCGGCTCCGGTGCCGGCAGACGGCGGCCGCAGTACGTCATCACCAGATGCTGGACCCCCAACGTGACACCCAGGCCGAGCCACAGCGCGTTGCCGTCGAACGGCTCACCGAACGCGGCTTGCGCGACGGCGCCCAGTGCCAGCTTGAGGGCGACGGTGGCGAGCCACAGCAGCAGCGTGTCCCGACCGCCCCTGCGGTACAGCCGTCCGTCCGCTTCCCGCCAGATCAGCATGGTGCGACCCCGTAGGACGCCGGCTACGACCGAAATGACCAGCCCGGCCACGAGGAACGCGATTCCGGCAAAGGTCGTGCGGCTCGGACCTGGCGGAACACAGCCACGGATGACGAGGAGGGCGACCCATGCGTAGGTCGGTGACCGTACCGGCCGCGCGGAGAACTGACTCCACACGATGACGGCAGTGACGCCGCTGACGAACAGCAGACCGGGCGTCACCGATCTGTGGACCTTCCGGTCAAGTACGTGGCGAGCGCGGACGACAGCGCGGCACGGAAGGCGGCGGCATGGGCCGGGTCGTCCGGGTCGTGTCCGAGCCCGGCGAGCCAGGAACGGTTGCCCAGCGCGTATCCGTACGCGGCGGACAGTGCCAGCAGGACGACGGCCTCGATCCGGTCCCGGTCCGGCCCGCCCGGGCCCGGCAGGACGAGCCGGATGCCGGCCTCCATCGCGTCGACCAACTCGGACAGCCCCTGTGACGACGTGCCGACGTCCTCGGCGTGGAGACTGGACCAGGCGAACAGGCGTACATAGCGCTCGTCCGCAAGCGCCTCGAACAGCACCTGGGTCATGTCGTCCGCGTACGGTACGCCGCGATCGGCACGCATCCGTTCGCGTACGCGCTCCCGCTGCCGCTCGTTCTCGCGCCGCAGTACGGCCCGGACCAGCGCGCCGTAGGTGCCGAAATAGTGGGTCACCAGGCCGTGGGAGACGCCAACCGCCTCCGCGACCCGGCGCAGGCCCACGCCGTCCGGCCCGTACCGGGCGATCAGCTCGGCGGCGGCGTCCAGAATCTCCTCGCGTGCCTGTTCCGGCGTGCGCCTTCGCCGTCGCCCCGTCATACCGCCTCCTTATTGGCAAGGGTGACAATAAGTTCTCGGTGAGGGCGCCGACAAGAGCGCCGTGACCCCCTGAGCCGATTGCGCTGCCGGGCTGTGCCGATCCTCGGCGTCGGGATCACGCCGGCTCCTGCGGCAGAGGCGAGCCGTCCGGCCGCGCCGGAGCGGGACGGACGGCCGTCGGCTCACACCAGCAGTTCTGCCGCTGTGGGCGGGTCTGCTCCTTCACGCCCGCAGGTGAGCGCGGCTACCCGGGCGGCCACCGCCAGCGCCTCGCCGAGGACCGCGGGCAGTCGATCGGTGTCCGTCGCCGCGCGCAGGGCCGTGCGGGCTGCCGCTGCCTCGGCTCCCGGGCCGCCCCCCAGCAACCCGGCGTGCAGCAGCCGGCCGACCAGTCCGGCCATGAACGCGTCGCCCGCCCCCACGGTGTCCCTCACCCGGACCGGCACCGGCACGACGTCCTGGCAGCCGTGTCGCCACCAGGCCCGGGCGCCGTTCGCTCCCAAGGTGAGGACGACGAGCGCCGGGCCGCTTCGTGCCCAGCGGGCCGCCGTCTCGTCCGGACTCTCGCCCGGATGGAGCCAGGCCAGGTCTTCTTCGCTCGCCTTCACCACGTCGCTGATGGCGACGAGCTGTTCCACCCGTTCACGCTCCCGCTCCGCGGAGCGGAGCAGCGCGGGCCTCGGATTGGGGTCGTAGGAGAGGGTGGCGCAGGCCCGCAGGGCGCCCAGCGTGCTGAAGACCTGGTCGGCTCCCGGATCGAGGGCGGTAGCGACGGATCCGGTGTGGACGTGCGCCGGCGGGCCGTCGCGCACTGCTTCCTCGACGGCCGCCGGCAGTGCCCAGGTGATGTCGAAGGTGTAGCTCGCGGCGCCCGCGGCATCGAGTACGGCGGTCGCCGTGGAGGTGGCGGCGTCGACCACGGATCCCGGTGACAACTCGACCCCGCTGCCCTCCAGATGCTTTCGGAGCAGGCCGCCGAAGTGGTCGTGTCCCAGGCGGGTGGCGAGCCGGACCGGGTGGCCGAGCCTGCCCAGGCCCACCGCCACGTTGGCGGGGCTGCCACCGGGACGGCTCCGGCGCGAGCCGTCGGGGCCCGCGATGACGTCCATCAGTGCTTCGCCGATGACGATCGCGGGGAGCCCGGGGGCCGCTGGGTCCCGTGCGCCGGTCAGGACTTCGGGCGCAGGGTCTGTGCGGGTCCGGCCGTGCCCGCGTCCGGTACTCCCGGTCACGGCAGTACCTGGATCTTCCGGCCCTTTCCCGCCTGGAACCGCCGCAGGGCTTCGGCGTAGTCCGCCAGCGGCAGCCGGTCGCTGATGAAGATCTCCGGGTCGAGCACTCCTGCGGCGAACAGTTCGGCGGCGCGCTCGTAGCTGTGCAGGACCGCCATCGAGCCGGTGATGGTGATCTCCTCGTTGTAGATCCGGTACGGGTCGATGGTGGCCCGGGTCGCGTAGTCGGCGACACCGAACTGGAGGTACGTGCCCCCCTTGCCGACGCGGCCGAGGGCGTCCTGGATGGCGTGGGCATTGCCCGTGGCGTCGATGACCACGTCCCAGCCGCGCGGGCGCTCGAGCGCTTCGGCGGTGGTCACCGCGTTGCTGCAGCCGAGCGTGCGGGCGGTGGCGAGCCGGTCGTCGTTGAGGTCGACCATGTCGACGGTGGCCGCCCCGGTGCGCTTGGCGAGTTCCAGCATCATCAGGCCCATGGTGCCCGAGCCGTAGATCAGCACATTGCTGGCGAGCGTGCTGCGCAGGATGTCGTAGCCGCGTACCGCGCACGACAGCGGTTCGATGAGGGCGGCGTCCTCGGTGCGGACGTGCTCGGGAAGCCTCACGCAGTTGGCGGCGGGGGCGGCCGTGTACTGTGCCGCGCCGCCGGGGACGGTGACACCGATGGCGTTCCAGCGCTCGCACATGTTGCCGCGCCCTATACGGCAGTAGTGGCACTCGTGGCAGTACAGAGAGGGATCGACGGCGACCCGGTCGCCGACGGCCAGGCCGCGTACTTCCGAGCCCAGGGCGACGACCTCGCCGGCGAACTCGTGCCCGGGAACAATGGGCAGGGCGGGTGCGAACTCGCCTCGCAGGATGTGGAGATCGGTGCCGCACAGGCCGCAGGCCGACACCTCGATCACTACCTGCCCGGGGCCGGGGGTCGGGTCGTCGACGGTCTCGACGCCGACCTGGCCGGGCGAGCTGATGACGGCGGCTTTCACTTGACTGCTCCGAGGGACAGGCCCTGGACAAGCTTGTCCTGGGCGGCGAATCCGGCGATGAGGACCGGCAGGGAGACGCAGACGGCGGCGGCGCACACCTTGGCCAGGAAAAGGCCCTGGCTGGTGACGAAGCCGGTGAGGAACACGGGTGCGGTACCGGCGACGACACCGGTGAGCACACGTGCGAACAGCAGTTCGTTCCAGCTGAAGATGAAGCAGATCAGCGAGGTGGCGGCGATGCCGGGGGCGACGACCGGCGCGACGATCCGGGCGAGGACGGTGGGCAGTCCCGCGCCGTCGATGGCGGCCGCCTCCAGGATCTCGACGGGCACCTCGGCGAGGAACGAACGCATCATCCACACCGCGATCGGAAGATTCATCGAGGTGTAGAGGACGACCAGCAGCACGACGTTGTCGAGCAGACCGCTGTTCTTGGCGATCAGATAGACCGGCAGCAGTCCGGCCACCGCGGGCAGCATCTTGGTGGACAGGAAGAAGAACATCGCGTCCGTCCACTTGCGCACCGGCTTGATGGACAGCGCGTAGGCGGCCGGGATGGACAGCACCAGCACCAGGAGCGTCGACAGGACGCTCGCGGAGAAGGAGTTGATCAGCGGCGGCCAGGGGGAGACACCGGTACTCGCGCCGAAGAACTCCCGGTAGCCCCCCAGGGTGAGCGGTGCCCCCAGGCTCGGTGGGTTGGTCGCGGCGTCGGACTCGCTGTGCAGCGACGTGAGCAACATCCAGGCGACCGGAAGGAAGAACACGACTCCGCAGAGCCACGCCAGCAGGCCCAGCGCGCCGCGCCGGCGCCGGGCCCCGCCGGGGCTGCGCGCGGGGCGGGTGGTCAGGGCCGCGCCCATCAGCGGGTCTCCTCTCGGAGCAGCGACGAGACCGTCCTGAGCGCGAAGCTGCCCACGAGGAGGGAGCAGAGGACGACGATGACGCCTTCCGCGGAGGCCTGCCCGTAGTCATGCGCCTGGTAGAAGGTCTCGTAGACGGTGTAGGGCAGGTTGGCGGTGCCCAGGCCGCCGCCGGTGAGCGTGAAGACGGCGTCGAAGTTCTGCACCACGTAGATGCTGCCGAGCAGGGAGGCCAGCTCGAGATAGCGGCGCAGGTGCGGGAAAGTGAGGTGGCGGAAGATTTGCCAGGTCGTCGCACCGTCCACCCGGGCCGCCTCGACGGCGTCCATGGGGCGGCTCTGCAGCCCGGCCAGCAGGATCAGCATCATGAACGGCGTCCACTGCCAGATCAGCGACGCCTCCACGGACATCAGCGGCAGCGAGGACAGCCAGTCGGGCTGCGGCGCGCTGTCGCTGCCGAACAGGCCCCACAGCCAGGTCAGCGATCCGTTGAACAGCCCGTAGGTGGCGTTGTACAGCGCGTGCTTCCACAGCAGGGCGGAGGCCACGGGCACGACGAGGAACGGCGTGATCAGCATGGTGCGGACGATGCCGCGGCCGCGGAACCGACGGTCGAGGAGCAGGGCCAGCCCCAGGCCGAGTACCAGGCTGACCAGCACCACGGTGGCCGTCAGCATGACGGTCGTCAGCAGGGAGGAACGCAGCTGCGGGTCGGTGACCGCGTCCTTGTAGTTGTGCAGGCCCGCGAAGGCGCGGTTGTCCGGGTCGAGTGCGTTCCAGCGCATGAACGAGATCGCCACGGTGCCGACGAACGGCAGCTGGGTGACCACGATCATGAAGATCAGGGCCGGGAGCAGCGGGGCCCTCCGGGCCCATGCCCTGCGAGATCGCCGCGGGGGCGCCGCCTGTTCCGCGATCCGCGGCGCTCGGGTACGCCCGGTGAGCGAATGAGTGAGGGTCATCGGTGTGTCTCCGCTGTGCTTCCGTCCCGTCGGTGCCGCGGGGGCGGGACCGGGGGACCGGGAAGGTCGGGGGGATCGGGGAGGGATCACTTGTCCGCGTACTTGGCGGCGACCTTCTCGGCGAGCGTCTGACCGGACTTCAGCGCCTGCTCGACACCGGTCCTGCCGGCGATGGCGGAGCTGATCTGCTGGGAGACCTGCGTGCCCAGGTCGGTGAACTCGGGGATGCCGACGAACTGGATGCCGGGGGCGGGCCGGGGCTGCACGCCGGGGTTGTGCGGGTCGGCGGACTTCAGTGCGTTCGCCGTGGCCTCGGCGAAGGCCGAGGCCGCGGCGACGTACCGCGGGTTGGCGTAGGTGGAGTTCCGCTTGCCCGCCGGGACCCGGGACCAGCCGAGCTTCCTGCCCACCAGGTCCTCGTACTGCTTGCCGGACGCCCAGGAGATGAACTTCCAGGCGTCGTCATGGTGCTTGCTCGCCTTCTGCAGGCCCCAGGCCCAGGTGTAGAGCCAGCCCGAACTCCTGGTCCGGTCGACCGGCGCGGGCGCGTAGCCCATCTTCCCGGCCACCGGCGACCCGCCGGCTTCGAGCGACCCGGCCGCGGAGGTCGCGTCGTACCACATGGCGGCCTTGCCCTGCTCCACGTTGTTGAGGCACTCGGCGAACCCGGACTGCGGCGCGCCCGTCTCGCCGTGGGCTCGTACGAGGTCGACGTAGAACTTGGTCGCCCTGGCGAAGGCGGGGCTGTCGACCCTGGCCTTCCAGTCCTTGTCGAACCAGGTGCCGCCCATGGTGTTGACCACCGTGGTCAGGGGAGCCATGACCTCGCCCCATCCCGGGAGGCCGCGCAGGCAGATGCCCTTCATCTCGGGCCTGGCGCCGTCGGCCTTGGCGGCCAGGGCGGCCACCTGCCGCCAGGTGGGGCGGGCCGGCATGGTCAACCCCTTCTCCTTGAAGACGTCCTTGCGGTACATCAGGAAGGACGACTCGCCGTAGAACGGCTCGGCGTACATCTGGCCGGACGCCGTCAGGGACTGCCGCAGGGCGGGCAGGACGTCGTTCTGGTCGAAGGCGGCGTCCTTCTTCGCGTACGAGGTCAGCGGCGCGAGCCAGCCGTTCCTCGCGTAGATCGGCGTCTCGTAGTTGCTGATCGTCGCCACGTCGTACTGGCCGGCCTGGCTGGAGAAGTCCTGGGTGATCTTGTCGCGGACGTCGTTCTCCGGCAGCACCGTGAAGTTGACCTTGATGCCGGTCTTCTTGGTGAAGTTGGCCGCCGTGAGCTTCTGCAGGTCAGCCATCTGCGGGTTGTTCACCATCAGCACGTTGATGGAGTGCGAGCCGGAGCCGCCCCCTGCGCCACCGGCGCCCGCGCACGCTGTGAGCAGTGCGCCGCACACGGCCAGCGCGCCCAAGGGCACGGCACTCCGCGGAACAGTCGGTCTCGAAGCCATGATCTTCCCTTTCATGGAATGTCGGGTGGGGCGGCGAAGAGCACGGAGAATGTGGGATCGGGCAGACGGTCGTGTCCGGCGGGTGTAGCCAGGGAGGTGCCGTCGGCGCGGCTCCGGCGGAGCCGTCCCCGGCGGTGGGCAGTGGGCTGAGCGGGTCAGACCCGGTGGACGCGGGGCCCCATCAGTGAGTAGCGGTGCGCCTCGGCGCTGGACAGTCCGGTGTCGGTGACGATGGCCTCGAAGTCACCCACCCCGGCGAAGCGGCAGAAGCTGCTCGCGCCGAACTTGCTGTGGTGCCCCATGAACACACGCCGGCGCGACACGGTCAGCGCCTTGGCCTTGACGTCGGCCACCACCGGATCGGGGGTGGTCAGGCCGAGCTCCCGGGAAATCCCGTTCGACCCCAGGAAGGCCAGGTCGATCACGAATTGCTCGAGCATGGCGCAGGTCCATGAGCCGACCGTGGCCAGGGTTCGCGCCCGGACCCGGCCGCCGAGGAGCAGGACGGTGACCTGCGGAGAGTCCGCGATCGCCGCCGCGGTGGACAGTGACGCGGTGACCACGGTCAGGGGGCGGTCACCGGGGAGGAGCGCGGCGAGGAGCTGGGGGGTGTAGCCCTCGTCCACGAACACGGTCTCCGCGTCACCGAGGAGTTTGACCGCCTCCGCGGCGATCCGGCGCTTGTCCTTGACGTGCAGGGTCTCTCGTTCGGGCAGGCCCGTCTCGAAGCCCGCGCCCTCGACGGGATAGGCACCGCCGTAGTTGCGGCGCAGCAGGCCCCTGCGTTCCAGGACCCTGAGGTCGCGACGGATGGTCTCCGGCGCGACGGCCAGGTCGACGGCCGTGGTGGTGACCTCGACACGTCCCTGGTGACGAGCGAGCGCGAGAATCCGGCTCTGACGCTCTTCGGCGTTCACCGCACGCACCTGGCCTTCCGTACCCGGTCCGGGCACGGCGTGCCCGGTCTTGCCGCACATTTATACCAATCGCCTTTTCGCGCGAACGGGCCCGCAGCGGGCCTGAAAATGCCCGATGATGCCTGAAGAGGTTATGCGAAATCCCAGGTCAGAGCGATGCCGCACGGTTCGTCCCAGGAGACTGGTGCCCATATGCACCGCCTCCGCTGCCCGGTTCGGGCGGACAGCGAACCGGGAACGCCCCACCACCGTGCACGCATGACCATCACTCAGAACGACGGGGCATGATCCTCACGGTTCGTGGACCACGCGGGCCGGATGGCCCGTCCGCAGTGCTGGTTGCCGGAATGTGTCGCCGACCGTGGCTGAATTCCGTCGGGGCCACGGCAAACATCACTCGGACGCCATCAGCGTATCGAGCTAATATCGGCGAATTTCCTTGTTCCGGGGGGCAAAGGGGCCCTTAGTGTTCCTGCCGGAACTGGACGGCTTTCTGTACGCGTCTACTTCCCTCGTCGCCCGGTGCCTTCCGAATCCGCGCGTCACCCCCCGACAAAGAGAGCCTCCCCGATGACTGTCGACTCCGGCTCGGAAGCGCCGCCCCGGCGATCCAGCTTGGGAACAGCGGCCGCCCGCAACCTCGCCACCACGACCAAGTCCGTCCCGCAGACGCAGGAGATCACCTCTCGCTGGCTGCCGCGCATGCTCCCCTGGGTGGAGATCGAGGGCGGTGTCTACCGGGTGAACCGGCGCCTGACCTACACCGTCGGGGACGGGAGGGTGGAGTTCGTCCAGAACGGAGCCGACGTTCGCGTGATCCCCCGGAAGCTGGGTGAACTGGCTCTCCTGCGCGGCTTCGACGACATCGAGGTGCTCACGGCGATCGCCGACCGGTGCGTCCAGCGTGACTTCCGGAGCGGCGAGACGCTGGTCGAGGGCGGCGCACGGGCGGATCGGCTCCACCTGATCGCCCACGGCCGCATCGGCCAGAGCGTTGCCGGCGGTTACGGCGACGAGGTCACCCTGGACGTACTCGCCGACGGCGACCGGTTCGGAGAGCACGCCCTGCTGGACGAGGACGCCCGGTGGGAACAGACCGCCACCGCGGAGACACCGGGCACACTGCTCACCCTGTCGCGCGCAGACTTCACGGCCGTACTGTCCCGGGCGCCCGGTCTCCGGGACCACGTCGAGGAGTTCACCTCCCGTTCCCGCAGGCGCCAGAACCATCGCGGCGAGGCGGAGATCGCCATGTCGGCGGGCCACGTCGGTGAGCAGGAGCTGCCCGGCGCCTTCGTCGACTACGAACCGAATCCGCGCGAGTACGAACTCTCCGTCGTCCAGACCGTCCTGCGGATCCATACGAGGGTTTCCGACCTCTACAACGGGCCGATGAACCAGACCGAACAGCAACTGCGGCTCACCATCGAGGCGTTGCGCGAGCGCCAGGAGCACGAGCTGATCAACAACCGGGAGTTCGGCCTGCTCCACAACGCCGACTTCAAGCAGCGGATCCAGCCGCACTCCGGCCCGCCGACCCCCGACGACATGGACACACTGCTCTGTCGCCGCCGCGGCTCCAAGTTCTACCTCGCCCATCCCCGGACGATCGCGGCGATCGGGCGGGAGTTCAGCTCGCGCGGGCTCTGTCCGGAACAGGTGGACCTGGGCGGCCAGCGGGTCCCGGCCTGGCGCGGGGTCCCGATCCTCCCGTGCGACAAGATCCCCGTCACACGGGAGAACACGAGCTCGATCCTCATCATGCGTACCGGCGAGGACAACCAGGGCGTCGTCGGCCTGCACCACACCGGCCTGCCGGACGAGTACGAACCAGGTCTGTCGGTCCGTTTCATGGGCATCAACGAGCAGGCCGTCGCGTCCTACCTCGTCAGTGCCTATTACTCCGCTGCCATCCTCGTGCCGGACGCGGTCGGCGTGCTGGAGAACGTGCAGATCGCCCGCCGGCCCGGGTAGCGCCCGGCCCGCACGGCGACGTGCGACGCCCCCGACCGCGCGGGCCCGTCGCGCCCGCTCGGAAGCCCCCGGACAGCCGTCCACCCCATCAAGGAGCCATGAATGCCCGCGCCTGAGCTGCCTCCCCCGCGGTCGAGCCTGCCGGAGTCCGCGTCCCGCTCCGACGCTCAGGTACTCGCCGACGCCGCGGCCCGCGCCCGCGACGTCGAAGCCGCCATCGGCTGCCCTCCCCGCGCACCTTCCCCGCCCCCCGCGACGCCCGAGCCGGCCCCGTCCGCCCCCGGCGCGCCGTCAGCCATGACGCCGGCGCCGGTCACCGCGCTGCAACGGCTCCTGGCAGGTCCCACCGGTCTGGGCACCGCGGGCCTGCGCATCTCCCTGCGGGAGGAGCTCCCGGCGCCGTCGGCGGACAGGGGGGAGGGCAAGGCGATCCCGGGCCTCTATCACCACCCGATCGCCGAGCCGGACCCGGTGCGGGTCGAAGAGGTCAGCCGACGGATCAAGTCCTGGGCCGCCGACGAGGTCGCCCTGTATCCCGAGGACTGGGAGGAGGAGTTCGACGGCTTCTCCGTCGGCCGCTACATGGTCGGATGCCATCCGGACGCACCCGGCGTCGACCACCTGATGCTCGCCACACGCCTCATGGTGGCCGAGAACGCGGTGGACGACTACTACTGCGAGGACCACGGGGGATCCCCCGTCGGCCTCGGCGAGCGGCTGCTGCTGGCGCACACCGCGCTCGACGCCCTGCACACCACGGCGGAGTACCGGCCGCAGTGGGCGGCGTCCCTCCACGCGGACGCGCCCCGGCGCGCCTACCGCTCCGCCATGGAGTACTTCGTCCGAGCGGCGAGCCCCTCCCAAGCGGACCGGCTGCGGCACGACTTGTCCCGGCTGCACCTGGGATACCTCGCCGAAGCGGCCTGGGCCCAGATGGACCACGTCCCCGAGGTCTGGGAGTACCTGGCGATGCGCCAGTTCAACAACTTCCGCCCCTGCCCCACCATCACCGACACCGTCGGCGGCTACGAGCTCCCGGCGGACCTGCACGCCCTGCCGGCCATGCAGAAGGTCATCGCCCTGGCGGGAAACGCGACGACCATCGTGAACGACCTGTACTCGTACACCAAGGAACTCGACGCGCCGGGCCGGCACCTGAACCTGCCCGTCGTGATCTCCGAACGTGAGGGGCTCTCCGACCGCGACGCCTACCTGAAGACGGTCGAGATCCACAACGAACTGATGCGTGACTTCGAGACCGCGGCCGCACGCCTGGCTGCCGACTGCCCCGTCCCGAGTGTGCTGCGCTTCCTCCGCGGGGTGGCCGCCTGGGTCGACGGCAACCACCACTGGCACCGGTCCAACACCTACCGCTACCGCCTGCCCGACTTCTGGTAAGAGAATGGACTCATCCGTGACCGACGCCGAACTCACCGGCACCGCCGCATCCGCCCCCGCCTCCACCCCACTGCGCATCCCCCGCCCGGCGAACCCCTACCAGGGAGACATCGCCCGTTACTGGGACGGCGAGGCGAGGCCCGTCAACCTGCGCCTCGGTGATGTCGACGGCCTCTACCACCACCACTACGGCATCGGTGAAGTCGACTCCGCCGCGCTCGGCGGCCCCGGGGACGCCGCGAGCGAGAAGAGGCTGATCGCCGAACTCCACCGACTGGAGTCGGCGCAGGCCGAGTTCCTGCTGAGCCACCTCGGCGACATCAAGCCGCGCGACACCCTGCTGGACGCCGGCTGCGGCCGCGGCGGCTCGATGGTGATGGCCCACCGGCGATTCGGGTGCGAGGTCGAAGGTGTCACGCTGTCGGCCAAGCAGGCCGACTTCGCCAACGGCCGGGCCCGCGAACTCGGCATGCAGGACCATGTCCGCGCCCGCGTCTGCAACATGCTCGCCACACCGTTCGGGACCGGCTCGGTGGCGGCCTCGTGGAACAACGAGTCGAGCATGTACGTCGACCTCCACGACCTGTTCGCCGAACACTCCCGCGTCCTGGAGGTCGGCGGTCGCTATGTGACCATCACCGGCTGCTGGAATCCGCGGTACGGCCAGCCGTCGAAATGGGTGTCGCAGATCAACGCGCACTTCGAGTGCAACATCCACTCGCGCCGGGAGTACTTCCGCGCCATGGCCGACAACCGCCTCGTGCCGCAGGCCGTCATCGACCTGACCCCCGACACCCTGCCCTACTGGGAACTGCGGGCCACCTCGACGCTGGTGACGGGCATCGAGGACGCCTTCATCAAGTCCTACAAGGACGGTTCGTTCCAGTACCTCCTCATCGCGGCCGACCGCGTCTGACCCCGTGCCGACGGGAGGGGCCCGCCGACGACACGGGCCCTTCCGATCCTGGCCGCGACCATGACGTCGCGCCAGCCACCGACTCGGGGCCGGGATCCCGACCCCGACGTGAGGGACGCCGTACGAGGACTGCCGCGCGGAATGCCGTTCGGTGACCGTCGCGCGGAATGCCGTACGAAGACTATCGCGCGCCATGCCCGGTGAGAGGGACCCCTTAACCGCCGTGGGGGCCCCTGGGGGCCGTAGGGGTGTCTTGGGTCATTGCCGGCTGCCTAGCCTCCGACAGCGGAGGGGAAGCGGACCGGAAACCGTCCGGAGGCGATCCGCGCGGCCCAGGCCCTCACTTCGATCTCGATCGGATGGCGCGCTGGTGAACAACGAAGAGCAACTGCTCGACTACCTCAGGCGGACGACCGCGGACCTGCGGGAGGCGCGGCGGCGGCTGCGCGAGAACGAGCAACGCGCACACGGCCCGGTCGCCGTCGTCGGCATCGGCTGCCGCTATCCGGGCGGCGTCACCACTCCCGAGGACCTGTGGGATCTCGTCGTGACGGGGACCGACGCGGTGACGGACTTCCCCGCCGACCGCGGCTGGGACGTGGACGCCCTGTACGACCCGGACCCGGCGCGGCCCGGCAGGACCTACGCCCGTACCGGCGGATTCCTGCACGACGCCGCCGACTTCGACTACGACTTCTTCGGCATCAGCCCCCGCGAGGCCCTCGCCATGGACCCGCAGCAGCGGCTGCTGCTGGAGACCTCGCACGAGGCCTTCGAGCGGGCCGGCATCGTCCCCGCCTCCCTGCGCGGCAGCCGCACCGGCGTGTTCGCCGGCGTGATGTACAACGACTACGCCACCCGTCTCGCCTCCGTACCCGACGACCTCGACGGCTACCTCGCCAACGGAAGCGCCGCCAGCATCGCCTCCGGACGCGTCGCCTACACCTTCGGGCTCGAAGGCCCGGTGGTCACCGTCGACACCGCCTGCTCGTCCTCCCTGGTCGCCCTGCACTGGGCCGTGCGGGCGCTCCAGGCGGGCGAGTGCTCGCTCGCCCTGGCCGGCGGTGTCACCGTGATGTCCACACCGGAGACGTTCATCGACTTCAGCCGGCAGCGCGGGCTCGCGCCGGACGGCCGGTGCAAGGCGTTCGCCGCCGCGGCCGACGGCACCGGCTGGGGCGAGGGCGCCGGCATGCTGCTGCTGGAACGGCTCGCCGACGCCCGGCGCAACGGCCACCCGGTGCTCGCCGTCGTCCGGGGCAGCGCCGTCAACTCCGACGGCGCCAGCAGCCGGCTGACCGCGCCCAACGGCCCGTCCCAGCAGCGGGTCGTCCGGCAGGCGCTGGCCGGTGCCGGGCTCACCCCCGCCGACGTCGACGTGGTCGAGGCGCACGGCACCGGCACCTCGCTCGGCGACCCGATCGAGGCGCAGGCCCTGCTCGCCACCTACGGCCAGGACCGCGCCGAGCCGCTGCTGCTCGGCTCGGTCAAGTCCAACCTCGGGCACACCCAGGCCGCCGCGGGCGTCGCGGGCGTCATCAAGATGGTGCTGGCCATGCGGCACGGCGAGGTCCCGCCCACCCTCCACGTCGACGCGCCCACCGATCAGGTGGACTGGAGCGCGGGAGCCGTCGAACTGGCCCTGGAGCGGCGCCCGTGGCCCGCCACCGGCCGGCCCCGCCGCGCCGCCGTCTCCTCCTTCGGTATCAGCGGCACCAACGCGCATGTCGTCCTGGAACAGGCGCCCGCCGACCCGGAGCCGGCCGAGAACGCCGAGAAGCCGGCCGGCGGGGAAGAGGGCGCGGAGCACTCGCCCGTAGGGGAGGGGGGCGGAGAGATCTCCCCCGGCCGGGAGGGCGGTCAGGTGCCCTGGATCGTCTCCGGCCGTACCCGCCAGGCCCTGGCCGCGCAGATCGCGCGACTGCGCGACCACCTCGACGCGCACCCCGGCGTCCGCCCCGCCGACCTCGGGCTGTCGCTCGCCACCACCCGCGCCCGCTTCGAGCACCGCGCCGTCGCGGTCGGCCGGGACACCGGCGATCTGCTCGCCGGGCTCGCCGCCGCTGCTCCGCTCACCCCCGCCGGCGGCAGGACCGCCTTCCTGTTCACCGGTCAGGGAGCCCAGCGGATCGGCATGGGCCGGGACCTGTACCGTGCCTTCCCGGTGTACGCGGAGGCCTTCGACGCGGTGTGCGCCCTCGCCGACCGGAGCCTGGAGCGGCCGCTCGCCGACGTCATCGACGCCGACGCCGGCCTCCTCAGCCGTACCGACTACGCGCAGATCGCCCTCTTCGCCATCGAAGTGGCCCTGTACCGGCTCCTGGAATCCTGGGGCGTCACCCCCGACTACCTGGCCGGCCACTCCGTCGGTGAGATCGCGGCCGCCCACGTCGCAGGGGTGCTGTCCCTGCCGGACGCCGTCCACCTCGTCCTCGCGCGCGGCACCCTGATGGCGGCCCTGCCCGCGGGCGGCGCCATGGCCGCCCTGCGCGCCACGGAGGACGAGGTCGCCCCCCACCTGGACGAGCGGGTCGGCCTCGCCGCCGTCAACGGCCCGCGCTCCGTGGTGGTCTCCGGTGCCGAGGACGCCGTCGCAGCCCTCGCCGCCCGCTTCGGCCAGGGCAAGCGGCTGAAGGTGTCGCATGCGTTCCACTCGCCGCTGATGGAGCCGATGCTCGCCGACTTCGCCGAGGCGGCCGCCCGGTGCTCCTTCGCCGAGCCGCGCATCCCGATCGTGTCCACGCTCACCGGCACCCTCGCCGACCCCGCGCGGCTGGCCACCCCCGGTCACTGGGTCGACCACGTGCGCCGGCCGGTCCGGTTCGCCGCCGCCATGAACGCCCTGCACGAGCTGGGCGTCCGCTCGTTCCTCGAAGTCGGCCCGGACGCGGCCCTGACCGCGCTGGCCGTGGACTGCGTGGCCGAGGACAGCGTGACCGTCGCCGGACTGCGCCGCGCGGGCGACGAGGAACGCGACCTGGTCACGGCCGTGGCCCGGCTGCACGCGGCCGGAACCGCGGTGGACTGGGCGGCGTTCTTCGCCCCCCACCACGCCCGGCGCACCCCCCTGCCCACCTACGCCTTCCAGCGGGAACGCCTCTGGCTGGAGGCCGGCGCCGGCGGCAGCGGCGACGCCGACGGCCTGGGACAGCACGCCACCGGCCATCCGCTGCTGACCGCCGCGACCGACCTGCCCGACACCGGCGGAGCGGTCCTCACCGGCCGGCTCTCCCTCGCCTCCCACCCGTGGCTCGCCGACCACGCCGTGCACGGGACCGTGCTGCTGCCCGGCACCGCCTTCGTGGAGATGGCACTCCAGGCCGCGGAGCGCACCGGCTGCGACACCGTCACCGAACTCACCCTGCACGCCCCGCTGGTCCTGCCCGAGCAGGGGGCGCTGGCGGTCCAGGCCGCCGTCGGCGGGGAACGGGACGGACAGCGGGAGCTGACCGTCTGGTCCCGCCGCGCCGACACCCCCGACGCCCCCTGGACCCGCAACGCGGCCGGCGTCCTCACCGCCGCGGCCGACGAAGGGGCCGCCCCGGCGGACCTGACCGACTGGCCGCCCCGGGACGCCGAACCCGTCGACCTGGACGGCCTCTACCCCCGACTGGCCCGCACCGGTTACGGCTACGGCGCGGTCTTCCAGGGTTTGCGTGCCATGTGGCGCCGCGGGGACGAGCTGTTCGCCGAGGCGGCCCTGCCCGACAGCGCCCGCGCCACCGCCGCCGCGTACGGCGTGCACCCGGCGCTGCTGGACGCCGTCCTGCATGTCAACCTGCTGGACCTGCCCGGCGGCCAGGCGGTGCTGCCGTTCGCCTGGGGCGGTGTCACCCTGCACACGGCGGGCACCGACACCCTGCGCCTGCACCTGTCGCCGTCCGGCCCCGAGGCCGTCGCCCTCACCCTGGCCGACGCCACCGGCACCGCCGTCGCGACCGTCCGCAGCCTCGTGGCCCGCCCCGTCTCCGCCGAGCAGCTCGCCGGGGACGGCGACGACCCGCTGTACCGGGTCGACCTGGTCCCGGCGCCCGTCCCGGCGACCGCCCGCACGCCCGCCCTGGCCGTGTGCGGCCTCGCGGGCACCGGCCGGGCACCCGGCGGAACGGACGGCACCGGTGTCGCGCCCACCGGCCTCGACGCGCCCCACCACCCCGGCCTGGCCGCCCTCACCGCCGCCGGCCCGGTGCCCGGCCTGGTGGTGCTGGCCGTCCCGGACACCCCCGACGCCGTACCCGACCTGCCCGCCCTGGTGCGCGAGCGGGTGCATGCCACGCTGGACGCGCTGCGCGCCTGGCCGGCCGGCGAGGAACACGACGACCGGCGGCTCGCGGTCCTGCTGCGCGCCGGCGACCTCGGCCACGCCCCCCTGTACGGGCTGGTCCGCGCGGCCCAGGCCGAGGACCCCGGCCGGTTCCTGCTGGTCGACAGCGACGGCAGCGCCGCCCCGGGCCCCGCCCTCGCAGCCGCGCTCGCCGCCGGCGAACCGGAGGTCGCGGTGCGGGACGGCGAGGTACGGCTGCCCCGGCTGGCCCGCGCCAAGCCCGGCGGTCCGCTCGCCTGGGACCCGGACGGCACCGTCCTGATCACCGGCGGCACCGGCGGCCTCGGCGCCGTGATCGCCCGCCACCTGGTCACCGAGCACGGCGTACGGCGCCTGCTGCTGGCCGGCCGGCGCGGCGCGGACGCCCCCGGAGCCGCCGAACTGGGCGACGCCCTGCGCGAGCTGGGCGCCGAAGTGATCACCGTCCGGTGCGACGCCGCCGACCGCGCCGGGCTGGCGGCGCTGTTCGCCGAGCACGACGTACGGGCCGTGGTGCACGCGGCCGGCGTCGTCGACAACGGTGTGCTGGCCACGCTCGGCGCGGACCAGGTCGACCGGGTGCTGCGGCCCAAGGTGGACGCCGCCTGGAACCTGCACGAACTGACCCGCGACAAGGACCTGTCGGCGTTCGTCCTGCTGTCCTCCACCGCCGGCCTGCTGGTCGGCGGGGGCCAGGCCAACTACGCCGCCGCCAACACCTTCCTCGACGGCCTCGCCGCCCACCGCCGCTCACTCGGCCTGCCCGGCGTCTCCCTCGCCTACGGCCTGTGGTCCGGCGCCGGCGGCATGAGCGCCGGCATCGACGCCGCCGACCTGGAACGGCTGCGCCGGCTCGGCCTGCCGCCCCTGACCCCCGCTCAGGGACTGCGCGCCTTCGACGCCGGCCTCGGTGGCGAGGATGCCGTCCTGGTGCCCGTACGCCTGGACGCCGCCGCGGTGCGCGCCCGGTCGGACGGCGTACCGGCGCTGCTGCGCGGACTGGTACGGCCCGCCCGGCCCGGTGCCCGGCCCGCCCCGGGTGCCCCCGACGGCTCCTGGCGCGACCGGCTGGCACCGCTGGCCGATCCCGAACGGGACCGCGCCCTGCTGGAACTGGTCCGCACCCACGTCGCCGCTGTCCTCGGGCACCCCTCGCCCGAGTCGGTCGACCCGGGGCGCGCGTTCCAGGAGATGGGCTTCGACTCGCTCGCCGCCGTCGAACTGCGCAACCTCCTGGCCGGCGCCACCGGCCTCACCCTGCCCGCCACGCTCGTCTTCGACCAGCCCACCCCCACCGCCCTCGCCGCCCACCTCAAGACCGCGCTCGTGCCCGGACCGGCCGACCGGGCCCGGACCGCGCTGGCGGAGCTCGACCGCCTCGAAGCCGCGCTGCTCACCCTGCCCGACGAAGGCGGCAGCCACGCCCGCGTCACCGCACGCCTCGAAGCGCTGCTGCGCAGCTGGCAGGACACCCACGGACGGCACACCGCGCCCGTGGCGCCGAAGGACCTCGGCGAAGCCAGCGACGACGAACTCTTCGCCAGGATCGACAACGAACTGGGAGCCCTGTGATGGAAGACTCGGCCACGGCCGGCAAGCTCCGCGACTACCTCAAGCGGGCCACGACCGAGCTGGAGCGCAGCCGCCGCCGCGTACGCGAGCTGGAGGAGCAGGACCGCGAGCCCGTCGCCATCATCGGCATGGGCTGCCGCTACCCGGGCGGGGTGCGCACCCCCGAGGACCTGTGGCGGATCATCGACGAGGGCACCGACGTCGTCACCGAGTTCCCCACCGACCGCGGCTGGGACGTCGAGGCCATCTACGACCCCGAGCCCGGCGCCCCCGGCAAGTCCTACGTCCGCCACGGCGGGTTCCTGCACGACGCCGCCGAGTGCGACCCCGCCTTCTTCGGTATCAGCCCCAAGGACGCCCCCGGCACCGACCCGCAGCAGCGGATGCTGCTGGAGGTCACCTGGGAGGCGTTCGAACGGGCCGGTATCGACCCCACCACGGTGAAGGGCACCCCGACCGGCGTCTTCGTCGGCCTGATGCACCACGACTACGTGGGCGGCACCATCTCCGGCAGCATCGTCTCCGGCCGCATCGCCTATACCCTCGGCCTGGAGGGTCCCGCGGTCACCATGGACACCGCCTGCTCCTCCTCCCTGGTGGCGCTGCACTCGGCGATCCAGTCGCTGCGCAAGGGGGAGTGCTCGCTGGCGCTGGCGGGCGGCGCCGCCGTCATGGCCAGCCCCGAGATGTTCATCGAGTTCAGCGAGCGCCGGGCGCTGTCCCCCGACGGCCGCTGCCACTCCTTCTCCGACGACGCGGCGGGCGCCGCCTGGGCCGAGGGCGCCGGCATGCTGCTGGTGGAACGGCTGTCCGACGCCCTGCGCAACGGGCACGAGGTGCTCGCCGTCGTCCGCGGCTCGGCCGTCAACCAGGACGGCGCCTCCAACGGCCTGACCGCGCCGAGCGGCCCGGCCCAGATCCGGGTCATCCGGCAGGCCCTCGCCGATGCCCGGCTCGCCCCGCACCACATCGACGCGGTCGAGGCGCACGGCACCGGCACCACTCTCGGCGACCCCATCGAGGCCCAGGCCGTCATCGCCGCCTACGGGCAGGACCGGCCCGAGGACCGGCCGGTGTGGCTCGGCTCCATCAAGTCCAACATGGGCCACCCGCAGGCCGCGGCCGGCGTCGGCGCCGTCATCAAGATGGTCATGGCCATGCGCCACGGCACCCTGCCCCGCACCCTGCACGCCGAGAAGCCCTCCACCGCCGTCGACTGGAGCGCCGGCCACGTCCGGCTGCTCACCGAGGCCCGCCCCTGGGACACCCCCGACGGACGCCCGCGCCGCGCCGGCGTGTCCTCCTTCGGCATCTCCGGTACCAACGCCCACACCATCCTGGAGGAGGCACCGCCCGCCGGGACGGCGCGGCCCGCCCCGGAGCGGGCCGCGCTGCCCGTCATCCCCTGGGTGCTGTCCGGCAAGGGCGCCGACGCCGTCCAGCGGCAGGCGGAGCGGCTGCTCGCGGTGGCCGGCGACCTCGACCCGTACGACGTCGGGTACTCGCTGGCCACCACCCGCACCGTGTTCACCCACCGGGCCGCCGTCACCGGCCGCGACCGGGACGAACTGCTGGCCGGGCTGCGCGCCGTCGCCGACGGCAGCCGGCCCGCCGTGGTGCCCCCCGAGCCCGGCCGCCTCGCCGTGCTGTTCTCCGGGCAGGGCTCCCAGCGGCCGGGCATGGGCCGCACCCTGCACGCCGCGTTCCCGGTGTTCGCCGCCGCCTTCGACGAGATCTGCGCCGCGTTCGACACCCATCTGGACCGGCCGCTGCGCGACATCATGTTCGAGGACGCCGACCCCGCAACCGCCCCCCTGAACCGGACCGGGTACACGCAGGCCGCCCTGTTCACCTTCGAGACCGCGCTGTACCGGCTGCTGGAGCACTGGGGAATCCGCCCGGACCTGCTCGCCGGGCACTCCATCGGCGAGGTCGTCGCCGCGCACGTCGCCGGCGTCCTGGACCTGAGGGACGCCGTCGCCCTGGTCGCCGCCCGCGGCCGGCTCATGCAGGAGCTGCCCGCGGGCGGCGCGATGGTGTCCCTGCTCGCCGGGGAGGCCGAGGTCGCCCCGCTGCTCACCGGCGGCGTCGACATCGCGGCCGTCAACGGTCCGCGCGCCGTGGTCGTATCCGGCGACGAGGAGGCCGTGCTCGCCGTCGCCGCGCGGGTGGAGAAGTCCACCCGGCTGAAGGTGTCGCACGCCTTCCACTCCCACCGCATGGACCCCATGCTCGACGCGTTCCGCGAGGTGCTGGCCGGCCTCACCTTCCACGAGCCCGCCCTGCCGGTCGTCTCCAACGTCACCGGCCGCATGGCCGGCGACCTCACCTCGCCCGACTACTGGGTGCGCCACGTCCGCGAGGCCGTCCGCTTCCACGACGGGGTCACCACCCTGGCCGCCGAGGGCGCCACCCGCCTGCTGGAGATAGGCCCGGACGCGGTACTCACCAACCTGGCCCAGGACACGGTGCCCGACGTCATCGGCACCCAGCGCCGCGACCGCGCCGAGGACGCCGCCCTCCTCGACGCGGTCTGCCGCCTGCACCTGACCGGCACCGGCCCCGACTGGCCGGTCGTGTTCGCCGGCGGCCGCAAGGTCGGCCTGCCCACCTACCCGTTCCGCCGCGACCGGCACTGGGAGGACGCCCCCATCCTCCAGGCCGAGCGCTCAGCGGCGGCCCGCGCGGGTGGTGACGCCGCCGACCCGTTCTGGGAACTGGTCCGGGACCAGGACGTGACCGCCGTCGCCGCCACCCTCGGCGTCACCGACGAGACGTCCGTCGCCGCCGTCGTACCGGCCCTGGCCGCCTGGCACGAGCAGCGGCAGGCCAACGCCGCCGCCGACGGCCGGCGGTACCGCGTCGCCTGGGAACCGCTCGCGCCCGCCGCCACCCCGGCGCGCGGCGGCCACTGGCTGGCCGTCGTCCCCGCCACCGACGATCCCTGGACGACCGCCGTCCTGACCGGGCTCACCGACCAGGGCCTCGCCGTGGACGTCCTCACGGTGCCGGACCCGGCCGGCCGCACGGAACTCACCGGACTGCTCGCCGGCCGGGACGGCCTCGACGGTGTCCTGTCCCTGCTGGCGCCCGCCACCGGACCGGCCGCCACCGCCACCCTCGTCCAGGCCCTCGGGGACGCCGGGATCACGGCCCCGCTGTGGTGCGTCACCCGTGACGCCGTCGCCCACGGCACGGCCGCCGCCGTCACCGGGTTCGCCCAGGCCCGGGTGTGGGGCCTCGGCCGGGTCGCCGCCCTGGAGCACCCCGAACGCTGGGGCGGCCTGGTCGACCTGCCCGCCGCGCCCGGTCCGCAGACCCTCGCCCGGCTGGCCGCCCTGCTCGGCGACGCGAGCGGTGAGGACCAGGTCGTGCTGCGCGAGTCCGGCGCCTACGGCCGGCGCCTGGAGCACGCCCCGGCCCGCGCCGGAACCCCCTGGAAGCCGTCCGGCACGGTGCTGGTCACCGGGGCCACCGGCGCCGTCGGCACGGCCGTCGCGCGGTGGCTCGCCGCCGAGGGCGCCGACCACCTGCTGCTGACCTCCCGGCGGGGCATGGACGCGCCCGGCGCCGCCGACCTCGTCCGCGAACTCACCGAGGCCGGCACCCGGGTGACCCTCGCCGCCTGCGACGTCGCCGACCGCCGGGCGCTGGCCGCGCTGCTGGACTCCGTACCGGCCGAACACCCCCTCACCGCCGTGCTGCACCTGGCCGGCGTCCTCGACGACGGCGTCCTGGACGCCCTCACCCCCGAGCGGTTCGCCGGCGTCCTCGCGCCCAAGGCCGACGCCGCCCGCCACCTGCACGAACTGACCGCGGACCGGGACCTGTCGGCGTTCGTGCTGTTCTCCTCCCTGACCGCCACCGTCGGCGGTGCGGGACAGGCCAACTACGCCGCCGCCAACGCCTACCTCGACGCCCTCGCCGAACACCGGCGCGGGGCCGGACTGCCGGCCACCTCGGTGGCCTGGGGGCCGTGGGGCGGCGACGGCATGGCCGCCCACGGCACCGTCCGCTCGGCCGCCCGGGCGATGGGCATGTCCCTCCTCGACCCCGACCGCGCGCTCACCGCGCTGCGCCGCGCCCTGGACGGCGGCGACACCACGGTCACCGTCGCCGACGTCGACTGGTCGGTGTTCGCGCCCGCCTTCACCGCCACCCGGCCCAGCCCCCTGCTGTCCACGCTGCCCGAGGCACGGACCGGCACCGGTGGCGCCGCCGCAGCGAGCGCGGCCGACGGGTTCGCCGAGAAGCTCGCCGGCCTCACCGGCGGCGAACGCGACCGCGCCCTCCAGGAGCTGGTGTGCGGTCAGGCCGCCGCGGTCCTCGGCTACGGCGGCGCCGACGCGGTCGAGCCGACCACCGCCTTCCGCGACCTCGGCTTCGACTCCCTCACCTCCGTCGACCTGCGCAACCGGATCAGCGGCGCCGCCGGGGTGCCGCTGCCGGCCACCCTCATCTTCGACTACGCCACCCCCGCCGCCCTCGCCAAGCACCTGGGCAGCGAACTCGCGGGCGCCGACACCTCCGTGGACTCGGTCCTCGCCGAACTCGACCGGGTCGCGGCCCGGCTCGGCGACCTCACCGCCGAGGACATCGAACAGGGAGGGATCACCACGCGCCTCCGGTCGCTGCTGGGCGACCTCGACAAGACCCTCGGCCAGGACGCCGCCGCCGTCGCCGGACGGCTGGAGGAGGCCTCCGCCGACGACGTCTTCGCCTTCATCGACAACGAGCTCCGCTAGGCGTGCGGCGTCCCTCCCACGACACCCCGGCCCCACCGCAGTCCCCGTCTTCGCACAGGAGTGGCGACACCCGATGACCAACGACGAAAAGCTGCTCTCCTACCTCAAGCGGGTCTCCGCCGATCTGGCCCAGACCCGCCAGCGGCTGCGCGAGGTGGAGACCCAGGACCGGGAACCCATCGCCATCGTCGGGATGAGCTGCCGCTTCCCCGGTGGCGTGACCACCCCGGAGGAGTTCTGGCGGCTCGTCCACGACGGCACCGACGCCATCGGTGACTTCCCCGACGACCGGGGCTGGGACATCGACGCGCTCTACGACCCCGACCCGGACGCCACCGGCAAGAGCTACGTCACCCGCGGCGGCTTCCTCACCGACGCGGCCGGGTTCGAGCCGGACTTCTTCGGCATCAGCCCCCGCGAGGCGGTCGCGATGGACCCCCAGCAGCGGCTGCTGCTGGAGGTGTCGTGGGAAGCCCTGGAACGGGCCCGGATCGCTCCCGACTCGGCGCACGGCTCCCGGATCGGGGTGTTCGCCGGCACCAACGGCCAGGACTACAAGGACCTGCTGGCCAGGACGGCCGAGGACAGCGAGGCCGCGCTCGGCACCGGCGTGCTGGCCGCCGTGATCTCCGGTCGCATCTCCTACACCCTCGGGCTGGAGGGCCCCGCCGTCACCATCGACACCGCCTGCTCCTCGGCGCTCGTCGCGGTGCATCTGGCCGTACAGGCGCTGCGCAGCAAGGAGTGCGGCCTCGCGCTGGCGGGCGGCGCCACCGTGATGTCCACGCCGGGCAACTTCATCGCCTTCAGCCGGCAGCGCGGCCTCGCCCCGGACGGCCGCTGCAAGTCCTTCGCGGACGCCGCGGACGGCACCGGCTGGAGCGAGGGCGCCGGCATGCTGGTGCTGGAACGGCTCAGCGACGCCCGCCGCAACGGGCACGAGGTGCTGGCCGTCGTCCGCGGCTCGGCAGTGAACCAGGACGGCGCCTCGAACGGTCTGACCGCCCCCAACGGGCCGTCCCAGCAGCGCGTCATCCGAGCCGCGCTGGCCTCCGCGCGGCTCGGCCCCGCCGACGTGGACCTGCTGGAGGCGCACGGCACCGGCACCACGCTCGGCGACCCGATCGAGGCCCAGGCGCTGCTCGCCACCTACGGCCAGGACCGGCCCGCGGACGCCCCGCTGTGGCTCGGGTCGGTGAAGTCCAACATCGGGCACACCCAGGCCGCGGCCGGCGTCGCCGGCATCATCAAGGCCGTCATGGCGATGCGGCACCGCGTCCTGCCGCGCACGCTGCACGCCGAGGAGCCGTCCGGCAAGGTCGACTGGGGGCGGGGCGGCGTCCGGCTGCTGACCGAGAACCGGCCCTGGACCGACCCCGGCCGTCCGCGCCGGGCCGCCGTCTCCTCCTTCGGTGCCAGCGGCACCAACGCGCACACCGTCCTGGAGGAGGCCCCCGCCGAGGAACCGGCGCCGTCCGAGCCGCGTACGGCGCCCCCGCTGGTCCCCTGGGTGGTCTCCGGCCGGACCGAGCGCGCCCTGCGCGAGCAGGCCGCCCGCCTGGCCGCCGCCGTCGGCGAGCTGGACCCGGTGGACGTGGCGCACTCCCTGGCCGCCACCCGCACCGCCCACCCGTACCGGGCCGTGGTCCTGGGCGCCGGCCGCGACCAGCTCCTCACGGCCCTGGCCGGCGTCGCCGAGGGCGGCCGGGGCGCCGCCTCGGGCCGGGTCCGCAAGGGCCAGACCGCCTTCCTGTTCACCGGGCAGGGCTCGCAGCGCGCCGGCATGGGCCGGGAACTGCACACGCACTTCCCGGTCTTCGCCCGCGCCTTCGACGAGATCTGCGCGCTGACCGGCGACCCAGGCCTGCGCGACCTCGTCCTCGGGGACGACCCCGAGCCGCTCGACCGCACCGCCCGCACCCAGAGCGCCCTGTTCGCCTTCGAGGTCGCGCTGTACCGGCTGGTGGAGTCCTGGGGGATCACGCCCGACTACCTGGCCGGGCACTCCATCGGCGAGATCGCCGCCGCCCATGTGGCGGGCGTGCTGGACCTGGCGGACGCGACCGCGCTGGTGGCCGCGCGCGGCCGGCTCATGCAGGCGCTGCCCGCGGGCGGCGCCATGATCGCCGTACGCGCCACCGAGGACGAGGTACGCCCGCTGCTCACCGAACGGGTCGACATCGCCGCCGTCAACGGCCCCGGCTCCGTGGTGATCTCCGGCGACGCCGCCGAGGCCGAGGCGGTGGCCGCGCGATTCGCCAAGAGCCGGCGGCTGACGGTCTCGCACGCCTTCCACTCACCGCTGATGGAACCGATGCTGGCCGAGTTCCGGTCCGCCGTCCGGTCCCTGACCTTCCACCGGGCCACCGTCCCGGTGGTCTCCCACGTCACCGGCGCCCTCGCCGGCCAGGAGATGGCCACCCCCGACTACTGGGTGCGGCACGTGCGCGAGGCGGTCCGCTTCCACGACGGGATACGCACCCTCGCCGGCGAGGGCGTCACCCGCTACCTCGAACTCGGCCCGGACGCGGTGCTGACCGCCATGGCCCGCGAGTGCCTGACCGCCGACGGCACGGACACCGGCGCGGTGCTGGCCGCCGCCACCCGCCGCGAGCGCGACGAGACCGAGACCCTGCTCACCGCCGTCGCCCAGCTGTACGCGGGCGGGGCCGCCGTGGACTGGACCGCGTTGTTCACCGGCGCCCGCACCGTCGACCTGCCCACCACCGCCTTCCAGCGCGAACGGTTCTGGCCCGAGACGGCCGCGACCGTGGGCGACGTCGGCTCCGCCGGTCTCGACCCCGCCGACCACCCGCT
This sequence comes from Streptomyces sp. Y20, assembly GCF_043195475.1. Lineage (NCBI taxonomy): Bacteria > Bacillati > Actinomycetota > Actinomycetes > Kitasatosporales > Streptomycetaceae > Streptomyces > Streptomyces sp. Y20. The sequence goes on along the minus strand of NZ_JBIDDP010000001.1, from coordinate 503,743 downwards.
GCTCGGCGCGGCCACCGTGCTCGCCGACACCGACGGCGCCGTCCTCACCGGCCGGCTGTCGGTGCGCACCCATCCCTGGCTCGCCGACCACGTCGTCGGCGGCCGGGTCGTCGTCCCCGGCACCGCCATGGTCGAGCTCGCCGTCCGCGCCGGCGACCAGGTCGGCTGCGGACACCTGGAGGAACTGGCCCTCGAGACACCGCTCGTGCTGCCCCCGGACGACGGCGTGCGGGTCCAGGTCGCCGTCGGCGCGCCCGACGCGTCCGGCGCCCGTACGGTGCATGTGTACGCCCGCGCCGAGAGCCTGCCCCCCGACGAGCCGTGGACCCCGCACGCCTCCGGCCTCCTCACCGCCGGTACCGGCACGCCGGGCACCCGCCTGGACGTCTGGCCCCCCGAGGACGCCGAACCCCTCGACACCGGCGGCCTGTACGAGCGGCACGCCGAGGCCGGCCTCGCCTACGGGCCCGTGTTCCGGGCCCTGACGGCCGCCTGGCGGCGCGGTGGGGAACTGTTCGCCGAGGTAAGGCTGCCGGAGGGGCCCGCCGCCGACGCGCCCCGCTTCGGCCTGCACCCGGCCGCGTTCGACGCCGCCCTGCACTCCCTCGCCCTGCTCGGCGACGGCTCCGCCGACGACACCGCCCGGCTGCCGTTCCTGTTCGCGGGCGTCACCCTGCACGCCGTCGGCGCCCGCGTGCTGCGGGCCCGGCTGGTGCCCACCGGCGACCACGCCTTCGCCATCGACCTGGCCGACGCCGACGGCGCCCCCGTCGCCACGGTCACCTCACTCGCCTCCCGCCCGCTCACCCACCTGCGCGCCGCTCGCGACACCACCGCCGACGCCCTGTTCACCCTCGACTGGCAGCCGCTGCCCCTGGAGACCGACGCCCCCGGAACCGGCCACCGGGTGCTGCACAGTACGCCCGGGACCACCCCCGACGCCGTACGCGCGGCACTGCGCACCGCGCTCGCCGCCCTCCAGGACGACGACCCCCGCCCGCTGGCCGTCGTCACCCGCGGGGCGGTCAGCGTCGCCGGCGGGAACGTGCCCGACCTGGCCGGCGCCGCCGTCTGGGGTCTGGTGCGGTCCGCCCAGTCGGAGAACCCGGACCGTTTCGTCCTGCTCGACCTCGAACCGGGTACGGACGCCGGCGCCGTACTGCCCGGCGTCCTCGCCTGCGGCGAACCCCAGGTCGCGGTGCGCGCGGGCACCGCCCACGCCGCCCGGCTGGTGCGCGCCGAACTCCCCGCCGACCCCGCCGACCCCGCCGGCCCCGCCGACCTGACGCCCGACCCCGAGGGGACCGTCCTGCTGACCGGCGCCACCGGCGGCCTCGGCCGGGTTCTCGCCCGCCATCTGGTCACCGCGTACGGCGTGCGCCACCTCGCGCTCCTCAGCCGCTCCGGCACCGCCGACGACCTGATCGCCGAACTCGCCGGCCTCGGCGCCACCGCGACCGCCCACGCCTGCGACGTCGCCGACCGGGAGAGCCTCGCCGCCGTCCTGGCCGGCATCCCGGCCGCCCACCCGCTCACCGCGGTCGTGCATGCCGCCGGCGTCCTGGACGACGGCGTGATCTCCTCGCTCACCCCCGAACGGATCGACACGGTCCTCGCGCCGAAGGCCCTCGGCGCACTCCACCTCCACGAACTGACCGACGGCCTCGCGGCGTTCGTGCTGTTCTCCTCCGTCGCCGCTACCGTCGGCGCCCCCGGCCAGGGGAACTACGCCGCCGCGAACGCCCTCCTGGACGCCCTGGCCGCGCACCGCCACGCCCAGGGCGCCCCCGCCCTGTCGCTGGCCTGGGGTCCGTGGGCGCCGACGGGCGGCATGACCGGCTCGCTCGACGAGGCCGACCGCGCCCGGATGACCCGCGGCGGCATGATCGCCCTGTCGGCCGAGGAGGGCACCGCCCTGTTCGACCATTCGCTGCGCGCCGGCCGTCCCGCCCTGGCGCCGGTGCGGCTCGACCTGCCCGCGCTGCGCGCGCAGGGCACCGGACTCGCACCCGTCCTGCGCGCGCTGGCCGGCCGCCCGGTGCGCCGGGAGGCCGCCGCCGAGGGCGCCGGCGCCGGCTTCGCCGAGCGCATGGCCGCCCTGGGCGAGGAGGAGCGCGCCGAGGCGCTGCTGCACACCGTCCGCGCCCATGTCGCCGTCGTCCTCGGGCACGCGAACCCGGACAGCGTGGAGACCGACCGGGCCTTCAAGGACCTCGGCTTCGACTCGCTCGCCGCGATCGAGCTGCGCAACTCGCTCTCCGCCGAGCTGGACCGGCGGCTGAGCGCCACCCTGGTCTTCGACCACCCCTCGCCCGAAGCACTCGCCGCCCACCTCGGCACCCTGGTCGCCGGTGCCCGGGCCGGGACCAGCGGCGGCCGGCGCACCGGCCGGGCCCGCGCGGACGAGCCGCTGGCGATCGTCGGCCTGGCCTGCCGCTACCCGGGCGACGTCCGCACCCCGGACGACCTGTGGCGGCTGGTCGCCGACGGCACCGACGCCATCACCGCCTTCCCCGCCGACCGCGGCTGGGACGTGGACCGCATCGTCGACCCCACCCGGCAGCGGCCCGACACCTCCTACGTCGGCGAGGGCGGATTCCTGCACGGCGCGGGCGAGTTCGACGCCGGCTTCTTCGGCATCAGCCCCAAGGAAGCCCTCGTCATGGACCCGCAGCAGCGACTGCTGCTGGAGGCCGCCTGGGAGGCGCTGGAGAGCGCCGGCATCGACCCGACCACCCTCAAGGGCAGCCGCACCGGCGTGTTCGCCGGCGTGCAGTACCACGACTACTTCGGCAGTTTCGGCTCCGGCAGCATCATCTCCGGCCGCGTCGCCTACACCCTGGGCCTGGAGGGCCCCTCGCTCTCCGTCGACACCGCCTGCTCCTCGTCCCTGGTGGCGCTGCACCTGGCCGCCCAGTCGCTGCGGCAGGGCGAGTCCAGCCTGGCCCTGGTCGGCGGCGTCGCCGTCATGGCCACCCCGGAGACGTTCATCGAGTTCAGCCGGCAGGGCGCGCTGGCCCCCGACGCCCGCACCCGTGCCTTCGCCGACGCGGCGGGCGGCACGGTGTGGGGTGAGGGCGTCGGCGTCCTGGTCGTGGAACGGCTCTCCGACGCCCGCCGCAACGGCCACGAGGTCCTCGCCGTCGTCCGCGGCACCGCCGTCAACCAGGACGGCGCCTCCAACGGCCTCACCGCCCCCAACGGTCCCTCGCAGGAACGTGTCATCCGCGAAGCACTGGAGAACGCCCACCTCACCACCGCGGACGTGGACGTGGTGGAGGCGCACGGGACGGGGACGACGCTGGGTGATCCGATCGAGGCGCAGGCGCTGCTGGCGACCTATGGCCAGGACCGGCCCGCGGAGCGGCCGTTGTGGCTGGGTTCGGTGAAGTCGAACATCGGGCACACGCAGGCGGCGGCGGGTGTGGCGGGTGTCATCAAGATGGTGATGGCGATGCGGCACGGGGTGCTGCCCAGGACGCTGCACGTGGACCGGCCGTCCACGAAGGTCGACTGGGAGGCCGGGCAGGTACGGCTGCTGACGGAGGAGCGGGAGTGGCCGGCGGTGGACCGTCCCCGCCGGGCGGGCGTCTCCTCCTTCGGCATCAGCGGCACCAACGCCCACGTCATCCTCGAACAGGCCCCGCCCGCCCCCACCGAACCGGAACGTCCCGCACCTCAGGGCCCCGCCCTCCCGTGGCTGCTCACCGCCAAGACACCGGCCGCGCTCGCCGGCCAGGCCGCCGCGCTCCTCGGCCACCTCGACGCCCACCCCGGCCTCGACCCGTCCGACATCGGCTGGTCGCTCGCCACCACCCGCGCCCGCTTCGCGCACCGGGCCTCCCTCACCGGTACCGACCCGGCCGAACTGCGCGGCGCCCTGGCCGCCCTGGCCGACGGCACCACCGCCCGCAACCTGGCCCAGGGCACCGCGCCCGGCCGCGCCCGGCCCGTGTTCGTCTTCCCCGGCCAGGGCTCCCAGTGGTCCGGCATGGCCACCGAACTCCTTGACACGTCCCCGGTGTTCGCCGCCCGCATGGCCGAGTGCGCCGCCGCCCTCGCGCCCTACACCGACTGGGACCTCCGCACCGAGCTGGGCGGCGGCCTGGACCGCGTGGATGTCGTCCAGCCGCTGCTGTGGGCCGTGATGGTGTCCCTGGCACACACCTGGAGCGCGTACGGCGTCGCCCCGGCCGCCGTCATCGGCCACTCCCAGGGCGAGATCGCCGCCGCCTGCGCGGTCGGCGCGCTGTCCCTGGAGGACGGCGCCCGCGTCGTCGCCCTGCGGTCCCGGGCCATCGCCGAACTGCTGTCCGGCTCCGGCGGCATGATGTCCGTCGCCGAGGGCGCCGACACGGTCCGCGCCCGGCTCGCCGCCTGGGACGGCCGGCTGTCGGTCGCCGCCGTCAACGGCGCCGCCTCGACGGTGGTGTCCGGTGACTCCGACGCCCTCGACGAACTCCTGGACCGGCTGCGGGCGGAGAAGGTCCGTGCCAAGCGCCTGCCCGTGGACTACGCCTCCCACAGCGCCCACGTCGAGACCCTGCGCGCCCGCCTCGCCGAGGCCCTCGACGGCATCCAACCGCGCGCCACCCGCATTCCGTTCTACTCGACGGTCACCGGCGGCCCGCTCGACACCGCGGAACTCGGCGCCGGCTACTGGTACACCAACCTGCGCAACACCGTGCTGTTCGAGCAGGCGGTACGCGCCGCCGTCGCCGACGGCCACCAGCTGTTCATCGAGTCCAGCCCGCACCCGGTGCTGACCGTCGGCATCCAGGAGACCGACGACGCCGTGGCCGCCGTCGGCTCCCTGCGCCGCGACCAGGGCGGCCGGGACCGGCTGCTGACGGCGCTCGGCGAGGCGTTCACCCACGGTGCCGACGTCGACTGGACCGCCGTGACGGAGGGCCACCGGCCCCGCCGCGTGCCGCTGCCCGGCTACGCCTTCCAGCACGAGCGGTACTGGCTCGACAGCACCGCGGGCGGCGCCGACGTCACCTCCGCCGGCCTCGCCCCCACCGACCACGCCCTGCTCGGCGCCGCGATGGTACGCGCCGACAGCGAGGGCGCCGTGCTCACCGGCCGGCTCTCCGCGGGCACCCAGCCCTGGCTGGAACACCACCGGGTGGGCGGCCGGCTGCTCTTCCCCGGCACCGGGCACCTGGAACTCGCGCTGCGCGCCGGCGACCAGGTCGGCTGCGGCGACCTCAGCGAACTCACCCTGCACGCACCGCTGGTGCTGCCCGAGCACGGCGCCGTCCAGCTCCAGGCCGTCGTCGGGCCGCCCGAGGGGGAGACCCGGCCGGTCACCATCTGGTCCCGTCCGGAGAGCTCCGACGAGGAGCTGCCGTGGACCCGGCACGCCGACGGCCTGCTCGCCCCGACCGGCACCCTGCCCGCCACCGCCGACCCGCTCACCGACTGGCCCCCGAGGGACGCCGAACCCGTCCCGCTCGACGGCCTGTACGACGAACTCGCCGCCCTCGGCCTCGGCTACGGGCCGCTGTTCCAGGGGCTGCGCGCCGCCTGGCGCACCGGGGACGGACTCTGTGCGGAGGTCGCCACCGACGCCGTACCCGACGGGTTCGGGCTGCACCCGGCGCTGTCGGACGCCGCCCTGCACACCATCGGCCTCACCGACGCCGCGGGCGAGGAGGCTCTGCTGCCGTTCGCCTGGTCCGGGGTACGGCTGTACGCCACCGGTGCCACCGCGCTGCGCGTCCGCGTCCGGTCCACCGGCGAGGGCACCGTCTCCCTCACCCTCGCCGATCCCACGGGCGCGCCCGTCGCCACCGTCGACTCGCTCACGTTGCGCCCCCTGCGGACCGAGGCGCTCGCCGCGGCGGCGCGGTCGGCCCGCGCGGGCGCGCTGTACCGGGTCGACTGGATCCCGGCTCCGTCGCCGACGGCGCCCGGGACCGCTTCCGCACCGCACGTGGTGCGGGCCCCGGCCGGAGTGAGCGCCGCCGAGACCCGGTCGGCCGTCGACACGGTCCTGGCCGAGCTGCGCACCCGGCTCACGGACGAGGACCGCACCCTGGTGGTGGTCGCCGGCACCGACCCGGCAGGTGCCGCCGTCGGCGGCCTGGTCCGCTCGGCCCAGTCGGAGAACCCGGGCCGCATCGTGCTCGTCGAGGCCGAACAGCCCCCGTCCGTCGAACAGCTGGCCGATGCGCCGGCCACCGGCGAGCCGCACCTGGCGTTCCGGTCCGGCAGCTGGCTCGTGCCCCGGCTGGCCCGCACCGTCCCGGCCGAGCCGGACGACGCCTCCGGGTCCGGCCTGGGCGCCGGGACCGTCCTGATCACCGGTGCCACCGGGGCCCTCGGCCGGATCCTGGCCCGGCACCTGGTCGCCGAGCGGAACGTCCGGCATCTGCTCCTGCTCAGCCGAGGCGGTGCCGCCGACGATCTCGTCGCCGAACTCACCGAGCTGGGCGCCGAGGTGACGAGCGCCGCCTGTGACACCGCCGACCGCGCGGCGCTCGCCGCCGTGCTGGACGCCGTACCGGCCGACCGGCCGCTGACGGCCGTGATCCACGCGGCCGGCGTCCTCGCCGACGGCGTGCTCTCCTCCCTCACCCCGGAGCGGATCGACACGGTGTTCCGGCCGAAGGTCGACGCCGCCTGGAACCTGCACGAACTCACCGCGGACCTGGACCTGTCGGCGTTCGTGCTGTTCTCGTCCTCCGCCGCCACGCTCGGCTCACCCGGCCAGGCCAACTACGCCGCCGCCAACGCCTACCTCGACGCGCTCGCCGTGCACCGCCGCAGTCTCGGGCTGCCCGCGCACTCCCTGGCCTGGGGCCTGTGGGCGCGGGCCGGCGGCATGACCGGCGCCCTCGGCGAGACCGACCTCACCCGCATCGCCCGCGGTGGCGTCGCCCCGCTGGCGACCGAGGAGGGCGTCGCCCTGTTCGACGGCGCCCTGCGCGGCGCCGATCCCGCCGTCCTGCCGGTGAAGCTGGACCTGGCCGCCCTGCGCGCCCAGGGCGAGGACCTGGCCCCGCTGTTCCGCGCACTGGTACCCGTACGCCGGGGCGGCGCGGCCGGCGGGCCGAGCGCGGCCGGCGGTGCCGGCGCCCTGCGGGAGCGGCTCGCCGGACTGCTGGCGGCCGAGCACGAGCCGTTCCTGACCGAACTCGTGCAGAGCCACGTCGCGGCCATCCTCGGCTACCGCTCCGCCCAGGACGTCGGCCGCACCCTGGCCTTCCGGGAACTCGGCTTCGACTCCCTGGCGGCCGTGGAACTGCGCAACAGGCTCACCGCGGCGACCGGCCTGAAGCTGCCCGCCACCCTGGTGTTCGACCACCCCACACCGGCGGAACTCGCCCGCCACCTGCTCGGCGAACTCACCGGCACCCTCACCGAGGCCCCCGCCCGCCCCGCCCCCCGCACCGCGGCCGGCGACGAGCCGATCGCCGTCATCGGCATGGCCTGCCGGTTCCCCGGCGGCATCGCCTCACCGGAGGACCTGTGGCGGCTGGTGGCCGAAGGCCGGGACGCCGTCGGCGCGTTCCCCACCGACCGCGGCTGGGACGTGGAGAACCTGTACGACCCCACCCTGGACCGGCCCGGCACCAGCTACACCCGGCACGGCGCCTTCCTCCACGACGCCGCCGACTTCGACCCCGCGTTCTTCGCCATGGACGACGAGGAGGCCCAGGTCACCGACCCCCAGCAGCGGCTGCTGCTGGAAACCTCCTGGGAGGCGCTGGAGCGCGCCTCCATCGACCCCGCGACCCTGCACGGCTCCGACACCGGCGTGTTCGCGGGCGTCATGTACCACGACTACTTCGGCAGCTTCGGCTCCGGCAGCGTGGTCTCGGGCCGCGTCGCCTACACCCTCGGGCTGGAGGGCCCCACCCTCTCCGTCGACACCGCCTGCTCCTCGTCGCTGGTGGCGCTGCACCTGGCCGCCCAGGCGCTGCGGCAGGGCGACTGCTCGCTGGCGCTGGCCGGGGGAGTGACCGTCATGGCCACCCCGGGCACCTTCGTGGAGTTCAGCCGGCACCGGGGCCTGTCCCGGGACGGCCGCTGCAAGCCCTTCGCGGACGCCGCCGACGGCACCGGCTTCGGCGAGGGCGCCGGCGTGCTGCTGCTGGAGCGGCTCTCCGACGCCCGCCGCAACGGCCGCAGGATCCTCGCCGTGCTGCGCGGCACCGCCGTCAACCAGGACGGCGCCTCCAACGGCATCAGCGCCCCCAACGGGCCCGCCCAGCAGCGCGTCATCCGGCGCGCCCTGGAGGCGGCCGGCGTCGCGGCGGCCGAGGTCGACGTGGTCGAGGCGCACGGCACCGGCACCACCCTCGGCGACCCCATCGAGGCCCAGGCGCTGATCGCCACCTACGGCGCCGAGCACACCGAGGACCAGCCGCTGTGGCTCGGCTCGGTCAAGTCCAATCTGGGCCACACCCAGGCCGCCGCAGGTGTCGCCGGAGTCATCAAGATGGTCGAGGCGATGCGCAACGAGACCCTGCCAGCCAGCCTCGGCGTCGACCGGCCCTCCCGGCACGTGGAGTGGGACGGCGCGGGCGTCCGGCTGCTCACCGAGAACCGCCCCTGGCCCGACCCCGGCCACCCGCGCCGGGCGGGCATCTCCTCCTTCGGGATCTCCGGCACCAACGCCCACGTCATCATCGAGGCCGCGCCCGCCGAGGAGCCGGCCGCCGAGCCCGCCGAGCCCGCCGCCCCGCCGGCCGGCACCGTGCCGTGGCTGCTCTCCGGTCACACCCCCGACGCCCTGCGCGCCCAGGCCGCCCGGCTGCTGGAGCACCTGTCCACCGCCCCGGACACCGACCCGCACCGGCTCGCCGGCGCACTCGCCCACACCCGCACGCGGCTCGGCCACCGGGCCGCCGTACTCGGCCGCACCCCGGGCGAACTGATCGCCGGCGTACGGGCCGTGGCGGAGGGCCGCACCCCCGCGGCCGGTGTCCTCGCCACCGCCACGGACGGCCGGCTCGCCTTCCTCTTCTCCGGCCAGGGCTCGCAGCTGCCCGGCATGGGCAACCGCCTCGCGGCGGCCTTCCCCGCCTTCGCCACCGCCTTCGACGAGGTCCGCGCCCACCTGGACCCGCTGCTGGACCGGCCGCTCGCCGATGTGCTTCACTCCGCCGAGCTGCTGGAACGCACCGAGTACACCCAGCCGGCGCTGTTCGCCGTCGAAGTGGCCCTGTACCGGCTGCTGGAGTCCTTCGGCGTCCGGCCCGACCTGCTCGCCGGGCACTCGGTCGGTGAGTTCGCCGCCGCCCACGCCGCGGGCGTGCTCGGCCTGGAGGACGCCTGCACGCTCGTCGCCGCGCGGGGCCGCCTGATGCAGGCCCTCCCCGAGGGCGGGGCGATGATCGCCGTCCGCGCCACCGAGGACGAGGTCGGGCCGCTGCTGGGCGACGGCGTGGACATCGCCGCCGTCAACGGGCCCGCGTCCCTCGTCGTCTCGGGCCCCGCCGGACCGGCCCGCGCGCTGGCCGCCCGCTTCGAGCGCACCAAGGAGCTGGCCGTCAGCCACGCCTTCCACTCGGCCCTGATGGAGCCGATGCTGGAGGAGTTCCGCGAGGTCGCCGCCACCGTGTCCTACGGGACGGCACGCATCCCGCTGGTGTCCGCCCTCACCGGTGCCCCGGCCGCCCCCGACGAGCTGTCCACCCCCGAGTACTGGGTGCGGCACGCCCGCGAGGCCGTCCGCTTCGCCGACGCCGTCACCGCCCTGCACGACGCCGGCGCACGGCACTTCGCCGAGGTCGGCCCGGGCGGCGCGCTGACCGCCGCGGCCGGCGAGTGCCTGCCCGACGGGACGGCCGTCGTACCGCTGCTGCGCAAGGACCGCGAGGAGACCGAGGCCCTGCTCAGCGGGCTCACCGCCCTGCACGCGCACGGCGCCGCCGTCGACTGGACGGCCCTGCTGCCCCACCGCGACGGTTTCGACCTGCCCACCTACGCCTTCCAGCGCACCCGCTACTGGATGACCGGCGACCTCGGCCTGCCGCGCCCGGCCGGCGGCCATCCCCTGCTCGGCACCGCCGTCGAACTCGCCGGCGCCGACGGCACCCTGTACACGGGGCACCTCTCCCTCGCCGGCCACCCGTGGCTGGCCGACCACCGGGTGGGCGGGGCGGCGCTGCTGCCGGGCACCGCCTTCGTGGAGATGGCCCTCGCCGCCGGGGCCCGCGTCGGCTGCGGCACGGTGGACGACCTGACCGTCACCGAACCGCTGGTCCTGCCCGAGGACGGCGCCGTCCGCCTCCAGTGCACCGTCGGCGAACCCGACGCGAGCGGAGCGCGCGCCTTCCGCGTGTACGCCGCCCGGGCCGACGGCGAGCCCTGGACCACCCACGCCGCCGGGGTGCTGCGGCCCGCCGGGGACCGGCCCGCCCACGACCTCACCGCCTGGCCGCCGCCCGGCGCCGAACCGGTCGACCTGGACGGCGTCTACGAGCGGCTGGCGGAGCTGGGCGCCGAGTACGGGCCCTGCTTCCAGGGACTGCGCGCGGCCTGGCGGCACGGCGACGAGGCGTACGCCGAGGTCACCGTCCCCGCCGACACCACCGGGTTCGGCCTGCACCCGGCGCTGTTCGACGCCGCCCTGCACACCATCGGGCTGCGCGCGGGAGCCGCGGAGCGCATGTCGCTGCCGTTCGCCTGGAACGGCGTGGAGCTGGCCACGAGCGGCGCGACCGCCCTTCGGGTACGGATCGCGCCGGCCGGCGCCGGCGCGGTGCGCATCGACGCCGCCGACGCCACCGGCCGGCCGGTGGCGCGCGTCGCGTCCCTGTCGCTGCGGGAGGTCGATCCGCAGCGGATCGCGGCGGCCGCCGCGGGCGGACACGACGATCTGTTCGCCGTGGACTGGGTACCGGTCTCCGTGCCCGCGGCCCCGCAGGCCGGGCGGTGGACCGTGCTCGGCCCCGGCCGCGCGGAGCTGGCCGCGGCTCTGGCCGGAGAGGTCGCCGAGGTCGCCGTCGCCGCCGACCTGACGGAGGCCGCCGTCCGGGCCCCCGACACCCTGGTCGTCACCCACACCGGCGGCCCCGGCGCGGACACCGCCCGGGACGGCGTCCGGGACCTGCTCACCCTGGTGCAGGAGTGGCTGGCCGACACCCGGTTCGCCGACTCCGTCCTGGTGGTGGCGACCCACGGGGCGACCGGCCCCGGGGACGTCACCGACCCCGGCGCCGGCGCCGCCTGGGGCCTGATCCGTTCCGCCCAGTCCGAGCACCCCGGCCGGCTGGTCCTCGTCGACCTGGACGGCACGGACGCCTCCCGCCGCCTGCTGCCCTCCGCCGTCGCCTCCGGCGAACCCCAGCTGGCGCTGCGCGACGGCGCGGTGCTCGTCCCCCGCCTGGTACGCGCCCCGCGCGTGACCGAGCCCGTCCCGGCCGACCTCTCCGGCGGCGTCCTCGTCACCGGCGGCACCGGTGCCCTGGGCCGGCTGGTCGCCCGGCACCTGGTGACCGCGCACGGCGCCGAGCGGCTGGTGCTGCTCAGCCGCGGCGGCCCCGAGGCGCCCGGCGCGGCCGGGCTGCGCGACGAACTGACCGCGCTCGGCGCGCGGGTGAGCGTCGTCGCCTGCGACGCGGCCGACCGCGCCGCCCTCGCCCGGGTCCTGGACGAGCACCCGGTCTCCGCCGTCGTGCACACCGCGGGTGTCCTCGCCGACGCCGTCCTGACCTCGCTCACACCCGAGCGGCTGGACACGGTCCTGCGGCCCAAGCTGGACGCCGCCTGGCACCTGCACGAACTGACCCGCGAGCGGCCCCTGACGGCGTTCGTGCTGTTCTCCTCCGCGGCCGGTCTGCTCGGCAGCCCCGGTCAGTCCGGCTACGCCGCCGGCAACGCCTACCTCGACGCGCTCGCCGCCCACCGGCGCTCGCTCGGCCTGCCCGCGGTCTCGCTCGCCTGGGGTGCCTGGGCGGGCAGCGGCGGCATGGCCGACCGGCTCGGCGACACCGACACCCGGCGCGTCGCCTCCGGCGGCGTGCTCGCCCTCGACGCCGAGGCCGGGCTCGCCCTGTTCGACACGGCGGCGGGCCGTCCGGAACCGGTACTGCTGCCGGCCCGCCTGGACCTCGCCCCGCGGGACCCCTCCCGCGTCGCCCCGCTGCTGCGCTCCCTGGTGCGGGCGCCGCGCCGGACCGGACCCGGGGCGCCGGCCGCCACGTCCGCACTGCGCCGCGAACTGGCCGCGCTCGCCCCGGGGGACCGCCCCGGACGGCTGCTGCGGCTGGTCCGGGACGAGGCCCGCGCGGTCCTCGGCATCGAGGAGTTCGAGAACGAACTGCCCTTCAAAGACCTCGGCTTCGACTCGCTGACCGCCGTGGAGTTCCGCAACCGGCTCAACGAGGTCACCGGCCTGAGGCTGACCGCCACGCTCGTCTTCGACCACCCCACACCGGCCGCGCTCGCCGACCACCTCGCCACCGAGCTGGCCCCGCGCACCGCGGACGGCCCGCGCGACGAGGAGGACACCGTGCGGGCCGCGCTCACCGCCATCCCGGTGGCGCGGCTCCGCGAGGCCGGCCTGCTGGACGGCCTGCTCGAACTCGCCGGACTGCGGCCCGCGCCGCAGCCGGCCGAGGACGGTGGACCCGGCAGCGCGTCGATCGACGCGATGGACGCCGAGAGCCTGATCAGCATGGCGCTCGACGATCTCGTCGGGGACGACGACGCCCTGTGACGACGCCCGCGACAAGGAAGAGGACCATGGCCGAGTCCGAGAACCCGGACACCAGGATGGTCGAGGCACTCCGCGCCTCGCTGAAGGAGATCGAGCGGCTGCGGGAACGCAACCGCGCGCTGACCGCGGCGGCCCGGGAACCGGTCGCGATCGTCGGCATGGCCTGCCGCTACCCGGGCGGGGTCCGCTCCCCGCAGGAGCTGTGGGGCCTGGTCGCCGACGCCGGCGAGGGCATCACCGCCTTCCCCGCCGACCGCGGCTGGGACCCGGACCTGTACGACCCGACTCCGGGCGCGCCGGGCCGCTCCTACACCGGGCGGGGCGGATTCCTGCACGACGCGGGTGATTTCGACGCCGGCTTCTTCGGCATCGCCCCGCACGAGGCCCTTGTCATGGACCCGCAGCAGCGGCTGCTGCTGGAGGGTTCCTGGGAGGCCCTGGAGAACGCCGGGATCGACCCCGCCACGCTGCGCGGCAGCCGCACCGGGGTGTTCGCGGGCGTCATGTACCACGACTACTTCGGCAGCTTCGGCTCCGGCAGCATCGTCTCCGGCCGGGTCGCCTACACCCTCGGTCTGGAGGGCCCGACCCTCTCCGTCGACACGGCCTGCTCCTCGTCGCTCGTCACGCTGCACCTGGCCGCGCAGGCGCTGCGGCAGGGCGAGTGCACCCTCGCGCTGGCCGGGGGAGTGACGGTGATGGCCTCGCCGGGCACGTACGTGGAGTTCAGCCGGCAGGGCGCGCTCTCCCCGGACGGGCGCTGCCGCTCCTTCGCCGACGACGCGGCCGGCACCGGGTTCTCCGAGGGACTGGGCGTCCTGGTCCTGGAGCGGTTGTCGGACGCGCGGCGCCATGGTCACGAGGTGCTGGCGGTGGTGCGGGGTTCGGCGGTGAACCAGGACGGTGCGTCGAACGGTCTGACGGCGCCGAACGGTCCGTCGCAGCAGCGGGTGATCCGGCAGGCGCTGGCGTCGGCCCGGTTGTCGGCCGCGGACGTGGACGTGGTGGAGGCGCACGGGACGGGGACGACGCTGGGTGATCCGATCGAGGCGCAGGCGCTGCTGGCGACCTATGGTCAGGACCGGCCCGTGGAGCGGCCGTTGTGGCTGGGTTCGGTGAAGTCGAACATCGGGCACACGCAGGCGGCGGCGGGTGTGGCGGGTGTCATCAAGATGGTGATGGCGATGCGTCGCGGGGTGCTGCCCAGGACGCTGCACGTGGACCGGCCGTCCACGAAGGTCGACTGGGAGGCCGGGCAGGTGCGGCTGCTGACGGAGGAGCGGGAGTGGCCGGCGGGGGACCGTCCGCGCCGGGCGGGTGTCTCCTCCTTCGGCATCAGCGGCACCAACGCCCACGTCATCCTCGAGGAGCCGCCCGTGGCGGACCCGGCGGACCCGGCGGACACCGAAGCGGGCGCCCCCGCCGTCGTCTGGCCCCTGTCCGCACGCTCCGCCCAGGCCCTCCCCGCACAGGCCGAGCGGCTGCACGCGTTCCTGGCGGACCGGCCCGAGCTGCACCCGGCGGCCGTCGCCCGGGCGCTCGGCACCCGGCGCACCGCCTTCGACCACCGCGCCGCCGTCACCGGCACCGGCCGGGAGGAACTGCTGGCCGCCCTGCGCGCCCTCGCCACCGGGGCGCCCCCACCCACGGCCGCCACCGGCCGGGCCCGGGCCGGCGCCCGTACCGCCTTCCTGTTCACCGGGCAGGGCGCCCAGCGCCTCGGCATGGGCCTCGAACTGCGCGCCCGCTACCCGGTGTTCGCCGCCGCCTTCGACGCGATCGACGCCCGGCTCGGCCTGGACCTGGCCGGGGTGCTGGCCGGCGACGACACCGAGGTGATCCACCGCACCCGGTACGCCCAGTCGGCGCTGTTCGCGTTCGAGGTCGCTCTGTTCCGGCTGCTGGAGTCCTTCGGCGTCCGGCCCGACGTCCTGGCCGGTCACTCCGTCGGGGAGATCGCCGCCGCCCATGCCGCCGGCGTCCTCGACCTGGACGACGCCTGCACGCTGGTCGCCGCCCGCGGCCGGCTGATGCAGGCGCTGCCGGAAGGCGGCGCGATGATCGCCGTACAGGCCGGCGAGGACGAGGTACGGCCGCTGCTGGACGAGCGGGTCGGACTCGCCGCGGTCAACGGGCCGTCCTCGGTGGTCCTCTCCGGCGAGGAGGCGGCCGTGCTCGCCGCCGCGGAGGGTTTCGCGAAGACCAAGCGGCTCACCGCCTCGCACGCCTTCCACTCACCCCTGATGGAAGACATGCTCGACGAGTTCCGGGCCGTGGCCGAGAAGCTGGCCTTCCACGTGCCGCGCATCCCGCTGGTGTCCACCCTCACCGGCCGCCCCGCCGAGGACGAACTGTGCGACCCCCGCTACTGGGTGCGGCACGTCCGGGAGACGGTCCGGTTCTCCGACGCCGTCGCCGCCCTCACCGCCGCGGGTGCCGGCCGCTTCGTGGAACTCGGCCCCGACGCCGTCCTCACCGGCCTCGCCCGCGCGTGCGCGGACGCCGACGGCGCCGTCTTCGTCGCTCTCGGCCGACGCCACGGCAGCGAACCCACGACCCTCATGGCGGGCCTCGCCCGGCTGTACACCGACGGCCTCGCCCCCGACTGGGCCGCGCTCTTCCCCGGTACGGCCCGCGCCGAACTGCCCACCTACGCCTTCCGGCGCGACCGGTACTGGCTGAACGCGGACGTGGCCCTCACCACCGGCCCCCTGGCCGAGCCCGTGCCGCCCGCCGCGGCCTTCCCCGCGGACGCCGGGCCGCTGCGGCAGCGGCTGGCCGATGCCCCGCCGGCCGAACAGGAGGCGCTGCTGACCGACGTGGTCCGGGCCCAGACCGCCGCGATCCTCGGCCATGCGGGACCGGAGGCCGTCGAGCCCGACGCCGTCTTCCTGGAGATAGGCATGGACTCCGTCTCCGCCGCCGAACTCCGCGGCGCCCTGGGCACCGCACTGGGCACCACCCTGCCGGCCGGTGCCGTCTTCGACCACCGCACCCCGGCCGCCCTCGCGGCAGTCCTGCGCGGACACCTGGCCGGCGGCGCCACGGACCCGTCCGGCGCCGACGACCTCGAATCGGTCGGCGGGCTGGTGCGGCGCGCGGCGGCCGACGGGCGGATGGCACAGGCCATCGAGCTGCTGCGCACGGTCGCCGGCATCCTCCCCGGCTTCTCCCGCCTGACCGACATCGGCGGCATCACCGATCCGGTGCGGCTGGCCGTCGGCGACGCCTCCCCGCGGCTCGTCTGCCTGCCCTCGCCCATGGCGCTCGGCGGCGCCCACCAGTACGCCCGTTTCGCCCGGCACTTCCAGGGCCGCCGGGAGGTCCTGGTGCCCGCGATGCCCGGCTTCGGCCCCGGCGAGGCACTGCCGCGCTCCGTGGACGCGGTGCTGGAGGTGGTCGTCGAGGGCATCCGCCGGGCCTGCCCGGACGAGCGGCCGTACGTGCTCGTCGGCTACTCCTCCGGCGGCCAGTTCGCCCACGCGGCGGCCGAGCTCATGGAGAAGGCCGGACAGCCGGCCTCGGGGGTGGTGCTGCTGGACACCTATCTGCCCGGGGACGACGGCAAGGACGGGCTGTGGCGCCAGATGTTCGACGGCATGCTGGACCGCGAGGCGTCCCTCGGCGGCTTCGGGACCGCCCGCCTCGCCGCGATGAGCCGCTACAGCGACCTGATCCAGCACTGCCTGCCGGGCGCCCTGACCGCACCCGTGCTGTTCGTGCGGCCCACCGAGTCCTTCGCCACCGGAACCGACGACTGGCGGGCGGCCTGGCCGGTGGAGCACCAGCCGGCCGAGGTGCCCGGCACGCACTTCACCCTGCTGGAGGACTTCGCGGCGGCCACCGCCGAGGTGGTCGAGTCCTGGCTGACGGCATCACCGGCGGCCCGGGCCGCCTGAGCCCGTACTCGCCGAGCCGGCGACCCCCGAACGGGAACGGGTATCGCTCGTTCTCCGGCGCGGGCGGCGGAAAAGCCGCCCGCGCCGCGCATTTCGCTTACTCGCCGGCCTCATGGAAATGCGCCAACCATGCCTGAATATCGCATCGGACACTGTCCGGGTCGACACCTAATCGCAAGGCGATTTCATCCGCGGCCAATTCCGGTCGCCAGTCGCTGCGCCGGAGCGCCAGCCACATCGTCGTGCCACGTGGGCCGCACCGGTGCCGCTTCCCGGTGCGCTGAGAGAACAGCTCCAGATAACCGTCGGGCCGGACATGTGCGGTCAGCTCGTGGTCAGGCCTCCTGGCCATACGACTTCCCATCTTCCGTGGATTCTTCGGTCGGCTTCGACCGTACCCGCAGCAACGCCCCGGGACACGGGTGGCAATCGGCCCTTTCGCAGGGAAGCCAGATATCCGGACACGGTGGTGACACCGCTGCGCGAATTCCACCGGAAACCTGCCGAAACCTGGCCCGCAGAGGTAGAGAAACCTCTACCTCGAACCGGCCGGTCAATGCCAATGTGCCGCAGCCGCGACGTTCCTAATGTGGTCCGCAGACACCGCGTGAGAGGCGCGTCATCTCTTAGGGGAGCCCCGAGTGCACACTTCACAGGACCTCCGTCGTACGGAGGCGGTACGGCTGGACGCCGTGTCGAAGACCTACGGGCGAGGAGACAGCCAGGTCGCCGCGCTCCGCGGGCTCAGCGTGAGCTTCGCCGACGGCACCTTCACCGCGGTGATGGGCCCGTCCGGATCCGGCAAGAGCACCTTCCTGCACTGCGCCGCCGGACTGGTCCAGCCCACCTCCGGCACGGTCACCGTCGGCGGCACCGACCTCGCCGGCCTGGACGACACCCAGCTCACCAAGCTGCGCCGCGACCGGATCGGTTTCATCTTCCAGTCCTTCAACCTGCTGCCCGCGCTGACCGTCATGCAGAACATCACCCTGCCGCTGCAGCTGGCCGGACAGCGCCCCGACAAGAGCCTGATCCGCACCGTCGTCCAGCGCGTGGGCCTGGGCGACCGGCTCGGCCACCTGCCGTCCGAGCTCTCCGGCGGCCAGCAGCAGCGCGTCGCCATCGCCCGCGCCCTGGTGACCCGCCCCGCCGTGGTCTTCGCCGACGAGCCCACCGGCGCCCTGGACACCCGCACCGCCGCCTCCGTGCTCGGCCTGCTGCGCGAGTCCGTGGACACCGCCCGCCAGACGCTGGTCATGGTCACCCACGACCCGGTCGCCGCCTCCCATGCCGACCGCGTGGTCTTCCTCGCCGACGGCACCTTCGCCGGCGAACTGCTCCGGCCGACGGCCGACGCGGTCGCCGCCCGCATGACCAGGCTCGGCGCCTGGGAGGACGACGCCCACCGCCACAGCGCGCCGCAGCACTCGGGGGGACGATACTGATGTGGCGCCTGGCACTGCGTACCCTGAAGTTCCGCAGGACGAGCTTCGTCGCGACCTTCCTCGCCATGTTCCTCGGCGCCGCCATCGTCATCGGCTGCGGCGGCCTGATGGAGACGGGCGTCCGCATGGCGGCCGACCCGCAGCGCCTGGGCGGCGCCCCGGTCGTCGTCACCGGTGAACAGACCTACGACTCCAGCGCACTGACGGAGCGGCACCGCATCGACGCCGGCCTGGCCGCCGAGGTGGCCAGGACCGACGGTGTGCGCACGGCCGTCGCCGACGTGTCGTTCCCGGCCACCGTCCTCAAGGACGGCAGGCCGGTGACCGGCGAGTCCGCCTCGTACGGCCACGGCTGGGCGAGCGCCCGGCTCACCCCCTATACCCTCGCCGCCGGTAAAACCCCCGTCGCCGGCGGCGAGGCCGTTCTCGATGCCGGACTCGCCCGGCGGGCCGGCGCCCGCCCGGGGTCCTCGGTCGACATCGTCGTCCGGGGCACCTCCCGGCGGTTCCGGATCAGCGGCATCGCCGAGCAGCGCGGCGACCACAACCCCGACGCGGCCGTGTTCTTCACCGACCACGAGGCACGCGTCCTCGGGGGCGGCCGGATCGACTCCATCGGCGTGCTGCCCGCACCGGGCACGAGTGTCACCGCCGTCGCGGACGCGGTGCGGGCCACCGTCGGTGACCGCGCCGAGGTGCTCACCGGCGAGCGCCGGGGGCTGGCCGAGCTGCCCGGCACCCTCTCCAGCCGGCGCACCGTCGTCATCCTCGCGGCGGTCTTCGGCTCGTCGGTCGTCCTGATCGTGATGTTCGGCGTCGCCTCCACCCTCGGCCTCTCCCTCCAGCAGCGCGCCCGCGAGATGGCCCTGCTGCGAGCCGTGGGATCCACCCCGAAGCAGCTGCGCCGGATGATCCTCACCGAGACGGCCGTGCTGTCGGTGGGATCCGTACTGCTCGCCCTGTTGCCCGGATACGCCGTCGGGCGGCTGCTGTTCGGGGTGCTGACCGGCAGCGGCGTGGTGTCGCCGGCGATCGTCTACCACGCCGGCTGGATGCCGATGGCGGTCGGAGCGGCCGTCACCGTCCTCGCGGCGGCCGGCGCCACCCGGTTCGCCGGACGCCGGGCCGCCCGCACCGAACCGGTCGCCGCCCTGGCCGAAGCCACCGCCGGCACGCGCTGGTTCAGCGTGCCCCGGCTGCTGCTCGCGCTGTTCTTCCTCGCCAACGGCATCGGCCTGGCCGTCGCCACCGCCACCGTGATGGAGGACGGCCCCACCCTCGCCAGCACCGCCGGACCCGCCTCCGTGCTGTTCGGCATCGGCCTCACCCTGCTCGCCCCCGGCCTGACCAAGGCCCTGGTGACACTGCTCCGGCTGCCCGTCCGGCTGCTGTCCGGGCTCTCCGGCCACCTCGCGCTGCGCAACGCCGCCACCGCCAACGTCCGCATGGCGGGCGCCGTCGCGCCGATCGTCCTGCTCATCGGCATCGCCACGGGCACCCTGTACATGCAGTCCACCGAGGACCACGTCTCCCGGACCTCCTACGACCGCAATATCCTCGCCGACTACGTCCTCGACTCCACGACCGGCGGATTCGCGCCCGGCGTCGTCGACACGGTCCGCGCCACGCCCGGGGTGGCCGCGGCCTCCGAGTTCGTCACCAGCCGCGGCTTCGTGGACCGCCCGGACGGCCCGGCCGACGTCGACCTGCGCGGCGTCTCCGCCGACGGGGTACGCCAGAGCCTGGACCTCCCCGTCGTCGCCGGCTCGCTCGGCGGCCTGCACGGCGACACGGTGGCCCTGTCCGCCAAGAAGGCCCGCGCGTACGGCGTGCGGGTCGGCGACCGGCTGCCGATGCACCTCGGCGACGGCACGGCCGTACGCCCCGTCGTCGTGGCCCTCTACACCGACAACCCCAAGCAGCAGTACCTGACGCTGCCCGCGGCGGCCCTGGCCCCGCACACCGGTGACGGGCTGCCGCACCAGATCCTGGTCCGCACGGCGCGCGCAGGCGGCGCCGGGGTCCACGGCCGTCTCGCCGCGCTGGCCGCCCGGGTGCCCGGCACCGAACTGGACGACAGCTCCTCCCTGGCCGGCCGGAACAACCAGATCCAGCAGATCCTGGTGTCCGCGAACTACACGATCGTCGCCATGATCGTCGGGTACGCCGCGATCACCGTCGTCAACACCCTGGTGTCCGTCACCCGCAAACGGCGCGCCGAGTTCGGCCTTCAGCGGCTCACCGGCGCCACCCGCGCCCAGGTGATCGGCATGCTGACCGTCGAGGGCGTGCTGATCGGCGTCGTCGCCACCGTCCTCGGCACCCTCGCCTCCGCGATGACGATCGTCCCCTACAGCCTCGTCAAGAGCGACTCCTATCTGCCGTCCGGGTCCATCGGCATCTACCTCGCCATCGTCGGCGGGTCCGTGCTGCTGGTCTTCGGCGCCACCCTGCTGCCGTCCTGGCGCGGTATGCGCAACCCCGCCGTGGACACGGTGAAGGCAGCGTGACCCACCCCCTGGCCGGGCCGTCCCCGCTACCCCCGAGCGGGGGCGGCCCCTCCCCGACCGGCGGCCGGGGATGGGAGCATGAGGACATGAAGACTGTGCCGGTCACGTGGCGCGGCCGACTCGGCCGCGCCGCCCTGGACACCCTGGTCGGCGTGGCCGTCGCCACCGGGGCCCTGCTGTCGATCGTCCTCTTCGTCACCACCACCTACTTCATCGTCCTGTGCCTGATCGGCATCGGCTTTCTCGCACTGCCCTACCTGACCAGGGCCGTGCGCCGGCTGTGCGACCTCAACCGGCGGGCGGCCGCACGCTCCGGCGTCCCGGTGGAGCGGCCCTACCGGCCCGAACCCGAGGAGATCGAGAAGGACATCGTCGGCTGGATGCGCCGCTGCAAGTGGATCCTCGCCGACCCCGCGACGTGGCGGGACCTGCTGTGGCTCCTGCTCAACTGCGTCGTCGGACTCGCCGGTTTCGTGCCGGCCGCCCTGCTCTACTACGCGGGGGAGGGGCTGTTCCTGGCCTGCGGCCTGTGGCGGCCCCTCGCGCACGACGGGCAGGGCCGCTGGTACGCCTCCGTCACCGTCGACAGCTGGCCGGCCGCCTTCGCCGCCGGCCTGCTGGCGCTCGTCGTGCTCACCGGCTGGCTGTTCCTCGGCCCGCCGGTGCTCAAGGGGTACGCCTACTTCGTCCGGTTCCTGCTCGGCCCGACCCGCGGCTCCCGGCTCGCCGTGCGGGTCCAGCACCTGTCCGAGACCCGTTCCGGGGCCCTCGACATCCAGGCCGCCGAACTGCGCCGCATCGAACGCGACCTGCACGACGGCGCACAGGCCCGGCTGGTCAGCCTGGGCCTGCAACTCGGCGCCGTGGACCGTAAGATGAACCAGGATCCCGAGGAGGCCCGCCTGCTGCTGCGGCAGGCGCGCACCTCGTCCGTGCAGGCCCTGCGCGAACTGCGCGACCTGGTCCACGGCATCCATCCGCCGGTCCTCGCCGAACGCGGCCTGGCCGACGCCCTGCGCGCGCTGGGCCTGGCCAGCCCGCTCGACGTCACCGCGGTGGTGGACCTTCCCGGCCGGCTGCCCGACCCGGTCGAGTCCGCCGTCTACTTCGCGGTCTCGGAGCTGCTCACCAACGCCCTGAAGCACGCCGACGCGCGGGGCGTGGAGATCGTCGCCTGGCGCGAGGACGACATCCTGCACGCCCGCGTCACCGACGACGGCCGCGGCGGCGCCGACGCGTCGGCCGGGAGCGGCCTCGCGGGCATCCGGCGGCGGCTGGCATCCTTTGACGGGATCCTGGAGATCAACAGCCCTCCGGGCGGTCCGACCGTGATCAAGATGGAGCTGCCGTGCGCGTTGTCCTCGCCGAAGACCTCTTCCTCCTGAGGCAGGGGATCATCCAACTGCTGGAGGCGTACGGATGCGAGGTGGCCGCGGCGGTCGACAACGGCACCGACCTCGCCGCGGCGCTCGCCGAGCACCGGCCCGACGTGGCCATCGTCGACGTACGGCTGCCGCCCACCTTCACCACCGAGGGCCTCCAGGCCGCCCTGCGGGCCCGCCGGGAGCAGCCGGGCCTGCCGATCCTCGTCCTCTCCCAGCACGTCGAGCAGATGTACGCCCGCGAGCTGCTGGCGGACGGCACCGGAGGCATCGGCTATCTGCTGAAGGACAGCGTCCTGGACGACGAGCAGTTCATCGACGCCGTACGCCGGGTCGCGGCCGGCGGTACGGCCATGGACCCCGCCGTGGTGGCCCAGCTGATGACCAGTCACTCCCGGGACCAGCCACTGGCCGCGCTCACCGCGCGGGAACGGGAGGTGCTGGAACTCATGGCCGAGGGCTGCTCCAACACGGCGATCGCCCAGCGGCTGACCGTCACCGAGGGCGCGGCGGCGAAGCACATCTCCAACATCTTCACCAAGCTGACGCTGCCGCCGTCGAGCGACAGCAATCGCCGGGTGCTCGCGGTGCTCGCCTACCTCAACGCCTGAGAGCCGCATCGCCGTTGGGGCGGCTAGGGGTGGCCGGCCGTGCCCCGCGCGCGTGAGACTGCTGGGGCCCGGCGCGTCCCCGCGCCGCGCGGCCACCGCCAGGAAGGGATACGCCCGCCCCATGACCACGCTCACGGAGCACGACCGCCTCTGGATACGCCGCTACCATCCCCGCCCCGACGCGGCGGTCAGGCTGGTGTGCCTGCCCCACGCGGGCGGCTCGGCGACCTTCTACCACCCGGTCTCGGCGAGCATGCCGGCGTCCGTGGACGTGCTCGCCGTGCAGTATCCGGGCCGCCAGGACCGCCGCACCGAGCCGTGTGCCGGAAGCATCCAGGAGCTGGCCGACCACGTCACGTCCGTACTGCTGCCGTGGACGGACCGCCCGCTGCTCCTCTTCGGGCACAGCATGGGGGCGACGCTCGGCTTCGAGGTGGCTCGCCGGCTGGAACGCGACCACGGCGTCGTTCCGCACGCGCTGTTCGCCTCCGCCCGCCGCGCCCCCTCCTGCCCGCACAGCGAATCCGTCCATCTGCGCGACGACGACGGACTCGTCGAGGAGATGCGGCGGCTGAGCGGGACGGACTCGGCGATCCTCGACGACGTCGAACTGATCCGCATGGCCCTGCCCGCGATCCGCGCCGACTACCGCGCCGCGGAGACCTACGTCTACGAGCCGGGGCCGAACCTGCGGTGCCCCGTCGTCGCCCTGGTCGGCGACGACGACCCCAAGGTCACGGTGGACGAGGCACGCGCCTGGTCACGCCACACGGACGCGTCGTTCGAGTTCCATGTGTTCCGGGGCGGCCACTTCTACCTCACGTCCCATCAGCGGCAGGTGCTCGGCCTGCTGGCGGAGAAGGCGGCGCGGTCGTGAGGCAGGTCCTCGGGGACCGGGCGCGGTAGCGGCGTCGGGCCGGAGACGGCGCCGCGTTCGCGCGGTCCGGGGGCCGGCCGCACCCCGGGATCGGCAAGGAGGCGGAAGCGGCGCCGGCGCCCGTTGCGGGCGTCGCCCGAAAGGGGCTCCGGCGCTTCCCGGAGCCGGCGCGGTTCCCGGCCCGATCCCGGCCCGCTCCCCGCCGGCCCCGCGGCGACGGAAGAGCGCGGCACGCTCCCGTCGCCGTCGCGTTCGCCGCGGTGTCAGCCGTGCACGCGGATGGTGCGCGACGGGCACAGTTCGGCGGCTTCGAGGACCTGCTCGCGCAGTTCCTCGGCCGGCTCCTCCCGCAGGACCGTCACCAGGCCGTCGTCGTCCTGGTCGAACACCTCGGGGCTGAGGAGCACGCACTGGCCGGAGCCCACGCACCGGGCGCGTTCGGTGGTGACACGCATGAGGGGGAGTCCGTTCGGGTCGGCCGTCACCAGGTGACGGGGAGTTCGTAGACGCCGTAGACCATGGCGTCGTCCTTGAACCGCAGCTCGTCCGGCTCGGCGGCCAGCCGCAGGCCGGGGACGCGGCGCACCAGCGTGCCGTAGACGGCCTCCAGTTCCACCCGGGCGAGGTTGGCGCCGATGCACTGGTGGACGCCGTAGCCGAACGCCAGGTGGCCGCGGGCCTCCTTGCGGCGGATGTCCAGGGTGTCCGGGTCGGGGAAGACGGACTCGTCGTGGTTCGCCGCGTTGTTCAGTGCGAGGATGCCCTCGCCGGCGCGGATGGTGATGTCACCGACCTCGATGTCCTCCGCCGCGACCCGGGCCGTGCCGGAGTCGGAGATGGAGAAGACCCGCAGCAACTCCTCGACGGCGTTGGGAAGCAGGCCGGGGTCGGCCCGCAGCGCCGCCATCTGCTCCGGGTGCCGCAGCAGGGCCAGCACCCCGAGGGCGATCATGTTGGCCGTCGTCTCGTGGCCCCCGACCAGCATCAGCCGCGCCATCGTCACCACGTCGGTGTGGTCGGCGATCCGCTCGGTGCGGTTCTTCTCCAGGAAGCGGCTGATGAGGTCGTCGCCCGGCTCGTTCTCCTTCAGGGTGACGAGCTTGTCGAGGTAGGCGTCCAGGGCCTGCACGGCCGCCCCGTACTCCGCCGGGCTCAGCTCGTGGTTCATCATCGCCGCCGACCACTCCTCGAACCGGGCGTGGTCCTCGTAGGGCACGCCGAGCAGTTCGCAGATCACCAGCGAGGGCACCGGCAGCGCGAGGGCGGTGACCAGGTCCGCCGGGCCGCCCGCCGCCAGCATCGCGTCGACGTGCTCGTCCACGATCTGCTGGATCCGCGGGCGCATCTCCCGCACCCGGCGGGCGGTGAACTCCGGTATCAGCATCCGGCGTTGCGCGGTGTGCTCCGGCGGGTCCAGGTTCAGCATCATCAGCCGGACCTGCGCCAGCATCTCCTCGGGGATGTGGAACTGGTGCGGATAGCCCGGCAGTTTCAGATTGGAGCTCACCCGGCTGTCACCCAGCACCTGCCGGACGTGATCGTGCCGGGTGACCAGCCAGGCCGGCTTGCCGTTCACCTTCAGGGCGGCGCGCGAGACCGGGTTGTCCGCGCGCATCTCGGCGTACTCGCGCGGCTCGCTGAACGGGCAGGTGCGCCGCATCGGGAACCGCGGGAGCGGCGGCTCCGTCTCGGGTGCGGCGTCGGCTGACTGGGACATGG
Organism: Streptomyces sp. Y20; assembly: GCF_043195475.1. Classification (NCBI taxonomy): domain Bacteria; kingdom Bacillati; phylum Actinomycetota; class Actinomycetes; order Kitasatosporales; family Streptomycetaceae; genus Streptomyces; species Streptomyces sp. Y20. The sequence continues at coordinate 478,624 of NZ_JBIDDP010000001.1, read as the reverse complement.
CTGCCTTTCGGACGGAGTCGGTGCCGGAACGGGGGGGACAGGAACGGTGCGGTGTCACCAGGTGACGGGCAGCTCGTACAGGCCGTAGACGATCGCGTCGTCCTTGAAGCGCAGCTCCTTCACCGGGGCGGCCAGGCGCAGCGTCGGCACCCGCCGCAACAGCGTCGTGTAGACGACGTCCAGCTCCATGCGCGCCAGGTTCTGGCCGATGCACTGGTGGACGCCGTAGCCGAACGCCACGTGGCTGCGGGCCTCGCGCCGCAGGTCCAGGCGGTCGGGGTCGGGGAAGACGCGTTCGTCGTGGTCGGCCGCGTTGTTCAGCGGCAGGATGCCCTCACCGGCGCGAATGGTGACCCCGCCCAGCTCGATGTCCTCCAGGGCGACCCGGGCGGTGCCCGCGTCGGAGATGGAGAAGAAGCGCAGCAGCTCCTCCACCGCCTTGGGCATCAGCTCCGGCTCCGCGCGGACGGCGGCGAGCTGCTCGGGGTGCTCCAGCAGGGCCAGCACACCCAGCGCGATCATGTTGGCGGTCGTCTCGTGCCCGGTGACCAGCATCAGCTTGGACATGCTGACGATGTCGGAGTGCTCCACCGCCGGTGTCCGCCGGTTGAACTCGATCAGCCGGCTGATCATGTCGTCGCCGGGCTCGCTCTCCTTGGCGGTGACCAGCCCGTCCACGTACCGGTCCAGCTCGTAGTGGGCGCGGCCCCGGTCCTCCTCGCTGATGTCGTGGTTCATGATGGCCCACGCCCACTCCTCGAACCGGCCGTGGTCCTCGTATGGCACGCCGAGCAGTTCGCAGATCACCAGCGAGGGCACCGGCAGGGCGAGGGCGGTGACCAGGTCGACCGGACCGTCCGCGCCCTTGGCGAGCATCTGGTCGATCTGCTGGTCCACGATCTGCTGCACCCGGTCGCGCAGCTCGCGCATCCGCCGGACGCTGAACTCCGGGGCCAGCATGCGGCGCTGCACCGTGTGGTCCGGGGGGTCCATGGAGAGGAAGGTCAGCGGCACCGACTGGAGCACCTCCTGCGGCACCGGCACCTGGAGGGGATACCCGGGCAGCTTCAGGTTCGCGCTGACCCGCGCGTCCCCCAGCACCTTCTTGTACAGGTCGTGCCGGGTGACCAGCCACGCGGGCTTGCCGTCGACCTTCAGCCGCGCCCGGGAGACCGGTGCGGTCTCGCGCAGCTCGGCGTAGGCGGCCGGCGGGCTGAAGGGGCAGGCCCGCCGCATCGGGAACTCGGGCAGCGCGGCCTCGTCGGCCGGTTCGGCAGGTGCAGTCATCAGGTCCTCTTCGCACGGGAGGGAACGGGACGCGCCGGCATCGGAGCGGGTCCGCGCCTGGGCGCCGGTGCGGCGCCGTCGGCCGTCCCTGGCACGCTAGGCAGCCACGCCGACGGACCCCAACCCCTAGCCGCCCCTAGGGTCCTTCGTTCCGATCGAGCCGGATCACGGCGCGGTGCCAGGGCCCGCGGGCCCGGCCCGGCCCGAACCAGACCCCTGGCAGACCGGGTACGGCCGGTGCCGCCGGGGCATGCTGGTGCCGGCCCGCGCCGGTGGGGGAACGCAACCCCTGGGAGTCCCCCGGTTCGCCGGGCGTCGCCTAGGGGCGGTTAGGGGTCCGGTGGCGGCGCGGGGGCCGTTAGCGTCGGCTGCGGACCACGGCAGAGACAGCGATCGCCCCGGCTCTCCCGGTCCCGGCCGGTGTCCTGGTCCCGGCCGCCGCCACGTCCCGCAGCGAGCAGAGGTGATCAGCGTGTCCCCGGAAGCCAGCGCGAAGGGCACCGTCCCCTTCGGGGAGTACCGGACCTGGTACCGGGTGACCGGTGAGCTCGGCGCGGGACGGCCGGCGGTCGTCGCCGTGCACGGCGGGCCCGGCAGCACCCATGACTACCTGCTGCCGCTCGCCCGCCTCGCCGACGACGGCTGGCCCGTCGTCCACTACGACCAGCTCGGCAACGGCGGCTCCACCCATCTGCCCGGCATGGGAGCCGAGTTCTGGACGGTCGAGCTGTTCGAGGACGAACTGGCCAACCTCGTACAGCGATTGGGGATCGCCGACGACTACGTGCTGTTCGGCCAGTCCTGGGGCGGCCCCCTGTGCGCCCGGCACGCCATGAGTACCCCGCCCGGCCTGCGCGGACTGGTGATCGCCAACGCGCCCGCCTCGTACCCGATGTGGCTGAAGGAGATGGCCCGGCTGCGCCGTGAACTGCCGCCGGAGGTGGAGGAGACCCTGCTGCGGCACGAGGCGGCCGGTACGTACGACAGCGAGGAGTACCTGGCGGCGATGCGGGTCTTCTACGACCGCCATGTGTGCCGCCTGACGCCCTGGCCCCGGGACTTCCTGTCCTCCTTCATGGAGATCTACAACGATCCGACCGTCTACTACGCCATGAACGGACCCAACGAGTTCCATGTCATCGGCTCCCTGAAGGACTGGTCGATCGTCGCAGACCTGCACCGGATCCGCACTCCCACCCTGCTGATCAGCGGCCGCCACGACGAGGCCACCCCGGTCGTCGTCCAGCCCTACCACGACGAGATCCCCGGAGCGCGCTGGGAGGTCTTCGAGGAGTCCAGCCACCTTCCGCACCTGGAGGAACCGGAGCGGTTCCTCGCGGTGATGACCGACTTCCTCAAGAGCCTGTGACGCTCCGGAGCCTCGTGAAAGGGGGCGGGGATCCCGCCATGGCACACGACACCGCGCTGGTCTTTCCCGGCATGGGGCCCGTTCCGTTCGCCGAGGTGGGCAGGTTCATGGTGGCCAACCCCATCGCCCGGGAGCTGGTCGCCGTCGCCGACGACGCCCTCGGCTACTCCCTCGTGGACGCCTTCCGGACCTCCCCGGGCGACTACTCGGAGGCCGCCCAGGTCGCCTTCTTCGTCAACTGCCTGGCCTGCGCCCACTGGGCCCGGGACCACCTCGGGGTGGAACCGGACATCGTCGCCGGACCCAGCTTCGGCGAGAAGGCCGCCCTCGCCTACACCGGCGCCCTGGAACTGCCCGACGCCGTCCGGCTGACCGCGGAGATCGCCCGCTGCCTGGAGGAGTACTTCGCCACGGAGCACCGGGACATCGTGACCCTGTCCTTCGTCCGCGCCCCGCGCGACGAGCTCGACGCGGTCCTCGCCGAGCTGGACGAGGCGGGGGAGTGGCACGAGATCTCCTGCCACATCGACGACGGCTTCTACATGGTCTCCCTGTCCGAGCACCGCGTGGCCTGGATGGAGGAGCGGCTGCGCGCCATCGGCAGCCTCCCGCTCTACACCATGCGGCCCCCCATGCACGCCTCGGCGTTCCGGTCGCTGCGCGACAAGGCCGCCCGCGAGGTGGTGTCCCGCTACTCCTTCGCCGACCCCGAGCTGCCCGTCGTCGCCGACCAGGACGGCCGGCTGCTGCACACCGGCGAGGAACTGCGCACCATGCTGCTCGACGGCTTCGACCATCCGATGAACTGGCCGAGCGTCACCACGGCCCTGAAGGAGGCCGGCGTGCGCCGTCTGTGCGTCGCCGGGCCCGACAGCCTCTTCGGCCGGGTGCCCGGCACCACCCGCCGCTTCGACGTCGTCGCCGCGCAGCCGCGGCTGGCGATGACCCCCCGGCGCCCCACCCGCGCCGCCTGACCCCGCCCGACTCGATGGAGGCCCCCATGTGGGACGACCGGTTCGAACAGATACTCCGCCCCTTCCTGCCCTTCCTCCCGCCGCAGGAGGAACTGGCCCCGGAGTCTGACCTGAAGGACCTCGGCCTGGACTCGCTCGGCATGGTCCAGCTCCTCGGCACCCTCGAGGAGGACTACCAGGTCCGCTTCCGCGACAGCGCGCTCACCATGGACACCTTCCGCACCGCGGGCGTGCTGTGGGACACCGTGCGGGGCATGCTCCAGAGCACCGCGAGCTGACGGGGCGGCCACCGTGGACCCCACCATGGACGGCACGCTGTCCGGCCGGTTCGCGCGCGGCCTGGCCGTCGCCCCGGACCGGCCCGCGCTGCGCGCCGACGGCGTCGACCTCACCTACCGCGACCTGCACGAAAGCGCCCTGGTCCGGGCCGGCTCGCTGCTCGCCCAGCTCCCCGAGCCGCCGCCCGCGGTGGGCGTACTGGCGAGCAAGGGACCCACGGCGTACGCCACCCTGCTGGCCGGCCTGTACAGCGGCGTCACCGTCGTACCGCTCCAGCCCGCCTTCCCCGCCGCCCGTACCCGGCAGATGATCGAGGCCGCCGGGGTCGGCGCGCTGCTCGCGGACGACGACGCGCTGCCCGCCCTGACCGCCCTGCACGAGGCCGGTGTCACCCTGCCGACCCTTTTCGCACCCGGCGGGCAGCCGATGCCGGCGCTCGCCGTCGACCCGGACAGCGCCCTGAAGGCCCCCATGCCCGCCCGGCCCTCCGACACCGCCTACGTCCTGTTCACCTCCGGCTCCACCGGCCGGCCCAAGGGCGTGCCCGTCACCCACGCCAACACCGCCCACTACTTCCGGCTGCTCGACCGGCGCTACGACTTCGGCCCGCACGACGTCTTCTCGCAGACCTTCGACCTCAACTTCGACTGCGCGATGTTCGACCTGTTCTGCGCCTGGGGCGCCGGCGCCACCGTCGTCCCCGTACCGGCCCGGGCCTACGCGCGCCTGCCGGAGTTCCTGGCCGAACAGGGGGTGACGGTGTGGTTCTCCACGCCCAGTGCGATCACCCTGGTGCGCCGCACCGGCGGGCTCGCGCCGGGCGCCCTGGGTTCGCTGCGCTGGAGCTTCTTCGCGGGGGAGGCGCTCAGCTGCAAGGACGCCGAGGACTGGGCCGCCGCCGCGCCCGGCGCCGCACTGGAGAACCTGTACGGCCCGACCGAGCTGACCATCACCGTCACCGCGCACCGCTGGACACCGGGACGGCACCTGAACGGCATGGTGCCCATCGGCGCCGTCCACCCGGGCCACGAGACGCTGCTGCTCGACCCCGCCGGCACGCCCACCGCCGGCGACGAGGGCGAACTGTGCATCGCCGGACCGCAGTTGACCCCCGGCTATCTGGACCCGGCCGACGACAGGGGACGGTTCCTCCAGCGGGACGGCCGGCGCTTCTACCGCACCGGCGACCGCGTCCGCCGCGCCGATGACGGCGGCTGGCTCTACCTGGGCCGGCAGGACGCGCAGGTCCAGGTGCACGGGATCCGGGTGGAGCTGGCCGAGGTGGACGCCGCCGCACGCACCTGCCCCGGCGTCGAGGACGCCGTGACGGTGGCGGTACCCGTGGACGGCACCGTGGAACTGGCCGTCTTCCACACCGGCACGCCCGTGTCACCCGCCGTGTTCGCCCGCCATCTGCGCCGGCTGCTGCCGGCCGCGGTCGTCCCGCGCGCCTACCACCACCTGGACGCCCTCCCGCTCAACTCCAACCGCAAGACCGATCGCAGGAAGCTCGCCTCCCAGGCCACGGCCGTGCGGCAGTCCGCCGGATCCGGAGGCACACACGAAAGGCGGCAGGAGTCGCAGTGAACGGTCAACCGACAGTGCCGGCCCGCACCGACGCCCGGGTGCACGACCTGCTCGACGAGGCGACCGCCGAGCGCCCCGACGCCCCGGCGGTCGCCGACGGCGCGGGCCGCTGGACGTACCGGGAACTCGCCGCCCACAGCCACGCCGTCGACGCCTGGCTGGAAGCGCGTGGCATCGGCCACGGCGACCGGGTCCTGGTCCAGCTGCCCAGCACCCGCGAACTGGTCGCGCTGCTGTACGGCACCGCGCGCCGGGGCGCGGTCCTGGTCCCCGTCAACACCGGCATGAAGGACTACCACCTGCGGGCGGTCGTCGAGAACGCCGAACCCTCCCTGGCCGTCGTCACCGACACCGCCGTGGACCGGATCAGCGCCCTCACCGGCGGCGTGCCGGTCCTCGGGCTCGGCGAGGCGTGGCCGGACATCACCGCCCTGCGCGACCGCGCGGCCCGCTCCGGCGGAGCACGGGTCGGCCCCGAGGACAACGCCGTCCTCGTCTACACCTCCGGCTCGACCGCGGCCCCCAAGGCGGTCGTCTGCCCGCACGGCCGCATGGTCTTCGCCACCGAGGCCATCAACCTGGAACTCGGCTACCGGCCCGACGACGTGGTGTTCTGCCGCTTCCCGATCTCCTGGGACTACGGCCTGTACAAGGTGCTGCTCACCGCCGCCGGCCGCAGCGAACTCGTCCTCGCCGACGGCGAGTCCGACCTGGTGCTGCTGCGCCGCATCCGGGAGACCGGCGCCACCGTCGTCCCCATCGTGCCGTCCCTGGCCACCATGATCTGCGCCCTGGCCGAACGCGAACCGGCCCGCGAATCCCGGGTGCGCATGTTCACCAACACCGGTGCCGCGCTGCCCAAGCCGACCGCCGACGGGCTGCGGACCGCGTTCCCCGGCGCGGAGGTGGTCATCCAGTTCGGGCAGACCGAGTGCAAGCGCGTCTCCGTGCTGCCGCCCGCCTTCCAGGACGCCAAACCCGACTCGGTCGGCCGCCCGCTGCCCGGCACCCGCGCCTTCGTCGTGGACGACGGCGGCCGGCCGCTGCCGCCCTGGGAGACCGGCGAGATCGTGGTCGAGGGACCGCACGTCATGCCCGGCTACTGGCGGGCCCCGGAACTGACCGTCCGTGCCTTCCGCCCCGCCCCCGACGGCGGACTGCGGCTGCACACCGGCGACTACGGCCATGTGGACGAGGACGGCTTCCTCTACTACGAGGGCCGCCGCGACGACATGTTCAAGCACAAGGGCGTGCGCATGAGCACCACCGAGATCGAGGCCGCCGCCACCGACGTGCCCGGCGTCCGCGCCGCCGCCGTGCTGCCGCCCGCCGAAGGCCGCGACCTCGCCGTGTTCGCCGAGGGAGACATCGACCCGCACACCCTGCTCAAGGAGCTGTCGCTGCGGCTGGAGCCCGCCAAGGTGCCCGGCGTGAGCCGCGTCGTCGCCGAGCTGCCGCTGACCCCGCACGGCAAGCACGACCGCAAGCGGCTCGCCCGCCTCCTGGAAGGACCCACCCCGTGACCGCCCCCACCGAACTCGCCGAGCGCTTCGGCACCCCGTCCTACGTCTACGACCTGGACCGGGTGGCCGCGGCTCGCGACGACCTGTTCGCCGCGCTGCCCGACGAGGTCGAGGTGTTCTACGCCGCCAAGGCCAACCCTCACCCCGAACTGCTGCGCGAGCTGCGCACCGGCGGCACCCGCGGCTGCCGCGCCGAGATCAGCTCCGTCGGCGAACTCGACGCCGTGCTGCGGGCCGGCTTCCCCGGCGACCGGATCCTCTACACCGGCCCCGGCAAGACCACCGGGGAGCTGACCGAGGCGCTGACCCGCGGCGTCCGCCTGTTCTCCACCGAGTCGTACGGCGACCTCCGCCGCGTCGGCGAGACGGCACGGGAGCTGGGCCTGACCGCCGACTGCCTGCTCCGGGTCAACAACGCCACCGGCGCGGCCGCCACCAGCATCCGCATGACCGGCGTGCCCTCGCAGTTCGGCTTCGACAGCGAGACCCTGCCCGGCCTCGCCGCCCGCCTGCGCGACGTCCCCGGCACCCGCATCGCCGGGCTGCACTTCTTCCCGCTGAGCAACGCCAAGGACGAGGCGAGCCTCATCGCCGAGTTCCGCCACACCATCGCCACCGCCGCCGCCCTCCAGCAGACGCTCGGCATCACCTTCCGCTTCCTCGACATCGGCGGCGGGTTCTCCGCGCCCTACGCCGTGCAGGGCGAGCGCCCCGTCTACGGCGAGCTGCGCGACGCCCTCGCCGCGACGCTGGACGAGCACTTCCCCGGCTGGCGCGCGGGCGCCCCCCACATCGCCTGCGAGTCCGGCCGCTACCTGGTCGCCGACAGCGGCACCCTGCTCACGTCCGTCGTCAACGTCAAGGACAGCCGCGACCACCGCTACGTCGTCCTCGACGCCGGCATCAACACCTTCGGCGGCATGTCCGGACTCGGCCGCATCCTGCCCGTGTCCGTCGAACCGCACGAGTCCGCCGGCGCGGACGGCACCCCCGCGAGCCTCGCCGGACCGCTGTGCACCCCGGGCGACCTGCTCGGCCGGAACGTCCCGCTGCCCCCACTGGCACCGGGCGACCTGCTCACCGTCCCCAACGCCGGTGCGTACGGACCCACGGCCAGCCTGCTGATGTTCCTCGGCAGGCCCGCGCCCGCCGAGATCGTCGTACGCGGCGACGACCTCGTCTCCGTCTCCCGCATCGAGCACACCCGCACCTACGACCACGGACAGGCCCTGTGATGAGCCCCTTCCCGGCCCACCCCGCCCCCGGCGACCAGCCCGTGCTGGTGGCCGGCGGGATCTCCGACTCCCACACCTGGAACCTCGTCTACCTCCAGCTCCTCCTTGAGGAGCACGGGCACCGCGTGGTCAACCTCGGCCCCTGCGTCCCCGAGGACCTGCTCATCGCCGAGGCCCTCGCCCACCGCCCCTCCCTGATCGTGATCAGCAGCGTCAACGGCCACGGCTACCACGACGGCATGCGGACCGTCACCCGGCTGCGCGAACACCCCGGCCTCGCCGCGGTGCCCGCCGTCATCGGCGGCAAGCTCGGCATCGCCGGCCCCTGCGGCGCCGACGAGGTGGCCGCGCTGCGCGCCGCCGGATACGACGAGGTGTTCGACGACAGCGCCGAGGGCGTCAGCGCCTTCCGGCGGATGCTCGGCACGCTGCCGCAGCGGGCCCTGGTGTGACCGGCGTCGGGTTCGGCGCGTTCGTGCGCCGGGCTCACGACGCCGGCCACCTGGTGGTCCAGCCCCGGATGGGGATGAGCAGCCCGGAACGGATGCGGGCCGGGCTGCTCGCCACCCGGAACGCCAAGGCCACCACCGTCGGCACGATCACCCTGGACAGCTACACCCGGGTCGGTGACCTGGAGTCGGCCGAACTCGCCGTCCTGGAGGGCGTGGCCCTCAACGGCTACCCGATCGTGAGCCACGCGCCGGCCGTCACCCGGCAGGTGCTCGACGGCATCCACGGCCCCGGCTTCCCCGTCCAGGTCCGGCACGGCTCGGCCGCGCCGCAGGACATCTTCCGGGCGCTGACGGCCGTCGGACTGGACGCCTCCGAGGGCGGCCCGGTCTCCTACTGCCTGCCCTACGGCCGGGTCCCGCTGCGCGAGTCGGTCGCCCACTGGACCGCCTCCTGCGAACTGCTCGCCGCACGGCGCGGGTCGGGGGCCGAACCGCACCTGGAGACCTTCGGCGGCTGCGTCCTCGGCCAGCTCTGCCCACCCAGCCTGCTCGTCGCCGTGAGCGTCCTGGAGGCGCTGTTCTTCCACCGGCACGGCGTCCGCAGCATTTCCGTGAGCTACGCGCAGCAGACCGATCCCCGCCAGGACGCCGAAGCGGTGGCCGCGTTGCGCGACCTGTGCGCGCGATTCCTGCCGGACACCGAATGGCATGTCGTCGTCTACGCCTACATGGGGCTGTATCCGGAAACGGAACCAGGCGCCTACCGGCTGCTCGGGAAAGCGGCCGAACTCGCCGTCGCCAGCGGCTCGGAACGACTCATCGTGAAAACCGTCGCGGAATCCCGCCGCATTCCGACGGTGGCCGAGAACACCGCCGCCCTCGAATACGCGGCGGCGGTCGCCGCGCGCACCTCCCGCGCCCCGCTGGACGCCACCGGCACCCAGACCTATGCCGAGGCGGCCGCCCTGGTCGACGGGGTGCTCGAGCTGGACGACGACCTCGGTACGGCCCTGCTGACGGCGTTCGCCGAGGGACGTCTGGACGTTCCCTACTGTCTGCATCCGGACAACGCCGGACGCAGCCGGAGTTATATCACCGCGGACGGCCGACTGGCCTGGGCCGACATCGGGAAGATGCCGCTGAACGGCATCGCCGACGTACGCCCGGCGCGGTCCGTCACCTCCGCGGAACTGCTCGACTCCTTGTCCTATGTACGCCGTTCCTTCGACCGGCACGACCCCGACGACCCCGGGCCCGCGAGGCCGCCCACCCCTAGGGGTGCTTAAGGGTGTGGCCTCTGAGGGGCCGTCACTACGGTGTGGAAAAAGGTGAGGAAAACCGGTGTCGGCCGAAAGTGGAGATGCGTGGATGAACGGGCCCGGACACGACTCAGCCCTGGCACGACGGCTCGCCACGGCCGTACCGTCCCAGCACCGCAGGCTGGTGACCGAACTGGTACGCCAAGCCGTGACCGAGGCGATCGAGACGGCCCGGCCGGGCACGCCGGCCGCACTCGACGCGGCCATCCCCTTCGCCGCGCAGGGACTCGACTCGCTCGCCGCGGTCGACCTGCACCGGCGGCTCACCGAGCGCACCGGCCTGGAACTGCCGGTCGGCCTCGCCTACGACTGCCCGACCGTCCACGACCTGGCCGCCCGGCTGCTCGCCGAGGTCCACGGCCGGGAGGACACCCCCGGCGGACCCGCCGGTGACGTCACCGCCGACGAACCCATCGCCGTCGTCGGCATCGGCTGCCGCTTCCCCGGCGGCATCGCCTCGCCCGGCGACCTGTGGCGGCTGCTCACCGAGGGCGGCGAGGTCCTCTCCGGCTTCCCGCGCGACCGCGGCTGGGACCTGGACGCCCTCTACGACGAGGACCCCGAGGTGCCCGGCAGCACCTACGTCCGCAGCGGCGGATTCCTCGACACCGCCACCGAGTTCGACGCCGACTTCTTCGGCATCAGCCCACGCGAGGCCCTCGGCATGGACCCGCAGCAGCGGCTCGTCCTGGAGACCTCCTGGCAGGCACTGGAGGACGCCGGCATCGACCCCACGGCGCTGCGCGGCACCCCGGCCGGCATGTTCTTCGGCGCCGAGATCCAGGAGTACGGGCCGCGCCTGCACGACGCCCCGGACGGCCTCGACGCCTACCTGCTCGCCGGGAACGCCAACAGCGTCATCTCCGGCCGCGTCGCCTATGTGCTGGGCGCCGAGGGCCCCGCCGTCACCGTCGACACCGCCTGCTCCGGCTCCCTGGTCGCCGTCCACCTGGCGTGCCGATCGCTGCGGCAGGGCGAGTCCTCCCTCGCCCTCGCCGGCGGCGTGGCCGTCATGGGCGGCCCCGGCGTGTTCACCGCCTTCAGCCGGCAGCGGGGCCTCGCACCCGACGGGCGCTGCAAGGCGTTCGCCGCCGCCGCGGACGGCACCGGATTCGCAGAGGGCGTCGGCGTGCTCGTCCTGGAACGGCTCAGCGACGCCCGCCGCAACGGACACCGGGTACTGGCCCTGGTGCGCGGCTCGGCCGTCAACCAGGACGGCGCCTCCAACGGCCTGACCGCCCCCAACGGCACCGCCCAGCAGCGGCTGATCCACCGGGCCCTCGCCGACGCCGGTCTCACCGCCGCCGACGTGGACGTGGTCGAGGCCCACGGCACCGGCACCCGGCTCGGCGACCCCATCGAGGCCACCGCGCTGCTCGCCACCTACGGCCAGGGCCGCCCCGCCGGCACCCCGCTGCTGCTCGGCTCCGTCAAGTCCAACCTCGGGCACACCCAGGCCGCCGCCGGCGCGGCCGGGCTGATCAAGACCATCCTCGCCATGCGGCACGGGCGGATACCGGCGACCCTCCACGTCGACGCACCCACCCCGCACGTCAACTGGTCCTCCGGGGCCCTGGAACTCGTCACCGCGGAGCGGGCCTGGCCCGACACCGGCCGGGCCCGCCGGGCGGGCGTGTCGTCGTTCGGGGTCAGCGGCACCAACGCGCACGTCATCCTCGAACAGCCGGAACCCGGGCCCGAGGAGCCGGCCCCGGACGGCCGCCCGGCCCCGCCCGCCGGGACGCCGCTGCCGTTCGCCCTGTCCGCTCGGGGCGAGGCCGCCCTGCGAGCCCGCGCCGCCGACCTGCTGCCCCTGGTGGACGAGGCCGACCCGCTCGACCTCGCCCACGCGCTGGCCACCACCCGGGCCGCCCTGCCCGACCGGGCCGTCCTCGTCGCCGCCGACCGCGCCGAACTGCGCGCCGCCCTCCACGACCTGGCCTCCGGGACCACACCGCTCACCGCGCGCGCCGACGGCGAACTCGCCTTCCTGTTCACCGGGCAGGGCAGCCAGCGCCCCGGCATGGGTCGCGAACTCGCCGCCGCCCACCCCGTGTTCGCCGGCGCCCTGGACGAGGTCTGCGCCCACTTCGACCTCCAGCTCGCCCGGCCGCTGAAGGAGGTCCTGTTCGCCGGGCCCGGTACCCCGGAGGCCGAGCTGCTGCACCGTACCGAGTACGCGCAGCCCGCCCTGTTCGCCGTGGAAGTCGCCCTGTACCGGCTCCTGGAGAGCTGGGGCCTCACCCCGGACCAGCTCGCCGGGCACTCCGTCGGCGAGATCGCCGCCGCCCACGTGGCCGGGGTCCTCACCCTCCAGGACGCCACGATCCTGGTCGCAGCCCGCGGCCGGCTCATGCAGGCGCTGCCCGAGGGCGGCGCCATGGTCGCCGTACGCGCCCCCGAGGACGAGGTGGCACCGCTGCTCACCCCGCGCACCGGCATCGCCGCGGTCAACGGGCCCGCCGCCGTCGTGATCTCCGGCGACACGGCCGACGTGGAGCGGATCGCCGCCGAACTCGCCGCGCGCGGCCACGACACCAAGCGCCTGAGGGTCAGCCACGCCTTCCACTCGCCGCTGATGGAACCGATGCTGGCCGAGTTCCGCCGCATCGCGCACGTCCTGGACTACGCCGAGCCGGCGCTGCCCGTCGTCTCCACCGTCACCGGCGGCCCCGTCACCGCCGAGCTCAGCGACCCCGAGTACTGGGTGGAACACGTCCGCGCCCGCGTCCGCTTCCACGACGCCGTCGGGGCGCTCGCCGACGCAGGGGTCCGCACGTTCCTGGAGGTCGGCCCGGACGCGGTGCTGTCCGCCATGGGCCCGGACTGCACCGACGTACCCGGCACCGCCTTCCTGCCGGTGCTGCGGCGCGAGCGGCCAGAGGCCCGTGAGGCCGTCACCGCGCTCGCCACCGCCCATGCCCGGGGCGTCCCCGTCGACTGGCGGCGGCACTTCGCGGGCCCGGCCGGACGCCACGTCGACCTGCCCGGCTACCCCTTCCAGCGGCGCCGCTTCTGGCTGGAGCAGCGCCCCAGCACCGATGCGGCGGGCCTCGGCCAGCTCCCCGCCGGCCACCCGCTGCTCGCCGCCGTGGTCGCCGTCGGCGCCGAGGGCGTCGTCCTCACCGGCCGGCTGTCCACCCGGACCCAGCCGTGGCTCGCCGACCACGTCATCGCCGGCCGGGTGCTGTTCCCCGGCACCGCCTTCGTCGAACTCGCCCTGCGCGCCGGCGACCACGTCGGCGCCACCACGCTGGAGGAGCTGACCCTCGGCGTCCCGCTCGTGCTGCGCGCCGACGAGGACGTCGCCGTACAGGTCGCCGTCGGCGAACCCGACGACTCCGGACGCCGCGACGTCACCGTCCACACCCGCGCCGACGAGGCCGCACCGTGGACCCGGCACGCCGCCGGCGTCCTCACCACCGCCGCCCCGTCCGCTCCGGCCGGCCTGACCGACTGGCCGCCGCGTGACGCCCGGCCCCTCGACACCACGCGCGTCTACCCGGACCTCGCCGACCAGGGCTACGGCTACGGACCCGCCTTCCAGGGGCTGCGCGCCGCCTGGCGGCACGGCGACGACGTCTACGCCGAGGTCGCCCTGCCCGAGGACACCGCCGCCGACGCCGGCTCGTTCGGCCTGCACCCGGCGCTGCTCGACGCCGCGCTGCACGCCGCCGACCTCGACGCCCCGCTCCGCCCCGAGGTGCTGGTGCCGTTCGCCTGGACCGGCGTCACCCTGCACGCCACCGGCGCGCCCGCCCTCCGCGTGAAGATCACCCACACCGGCGGCGACACCCTCGCCCTGCACCTCGCCGACGCCACCGGCGCCCCGGTGGCCGTCGTCGAGGCCCTCACCTCCCGGCCCGTACCGGCCGGCGACGTCCTGTACGCCGTGCGGTGGTCGCCGCACCCCCGGCCGGCGACCACCGCGCCCCTGCGCACCGCCGTCCTCACGGACTCCGTCGAGGCGCTGCTCGACGGCCCCGCCCCGGACGCCGTCGTGCACCGCGTCCCCGGCCCGGCGGGCGCCGACGCCACCGAGGCACGCGCCCACGTCCACCACGTCCTGCGGCTGCTGCGCACCTGGCAGACGGACGAGCGCCTGGCCGCCACCCGGCTCGTCGTCGTCACCCGGCCCGCCTGCCCCGCCCACGCCGCCGTCCGCGGCCTGGTCCGCTCCGCCCAGGCCGAGAACCCCGGCCGCTACGTCCTCGTCGAGCACGACGCACTGCCCTCCGAGGCCGACCTGCGTCAGCTCCTCGCCACCGGCGAGCCCGAACTCGCCCTCGTCGACGGCGAGTTCCGCGTGCCCCGGCTGACCTCGCGGCCCCCCGGCGAAGAACCCGCCGCCGACTGGGGCACCGTCCTCGTCACCGGTGGCACCGGCGGCCTCGGGGCGCTCCTCGCCCGGCACCTGGTCCGCGCCCACGGCGTGCGCCGCCTGGTGCTCGCCGGCCGCCGCGGCACCGCCCCCGCCCTGCACGCCGAACTCACCGCCCTCGGCGCCGAGGTGACCACCACCGCCTGCGACGTGGGTGACCGAGAGGCGCTGCGCCACCTGCTGGAACAACACCCCGTCGACTCCGTCGTCCACGCGGCGGGCACCGTCCGCGACGGCATCGTGGACACCCTCACCGACGAGATGGTGGACGAGGTCTTCCACGCCAAGGCGCTGGGCGCCTGGCACCTGCACGAGCTGACCCGGGACCGCGACCTCGCCCACTTCGTGCTGTTCTCCTCCCTCGCCGCCGTCCTCGACGGCCCCGGCCAGGGCAACTACGCCGCCGCCAACGCCTACCTCGACGCCCTCGCCGAGCACCGCGCCACCCTCGGCCTGCCCGCCACCTCCCTCGCCTGGGGCCTGTGGGCCACCGACAGCGGCATGGGCGCCGCTCTGGACGACACCGCCCGGCAGCGCATCGCGGCCCACGGCATCCCCGGACTGTCCGCCGCGCGCTCCCTGGAGCTGTTCGACGCCGCCGTCCGCTCCCGCGACCCCCACCTGGTACCCGTGGAGATCGACGCGGCCGCCGTACGCCGCCGCCCCGACGGCGTACCGCCGCTGCTGAGCGCCCTCGTCCGCCCGGTCACCCGCCGGGCCACGGCGAACGCCGCCCCCACCCGGGCCGCGGACGGACAACTCGCCGCGCTGCCCGCCGCCGAACGCGACCGCGCCCTGCTCGACCTGGTGCGCACCGAGGTGGCGGCCGTGCTCCGGCACGACGGGCCGTCCGCCGTCGACCCCGGCCGGGCCTTCACCGACCTCGGCTTCGACTCGCTCGCCGCCGTCGAACTGCGCAACCGGCTGGGCGCCGCCACCGGGCTGCGGCTGCCCGCCACCCTCGTCTTCGACCATCCCACCTCCCGTGCCCTGGCCGGCCACATCCGCGACACCCTCTTCGGCACCGGCCCGCGGGACACCCCCGCCGTCCCGGCCCGCACCGCCCCCGACGACGACCCGATCGCCATCGTCGGCATGAGCTGCCGCTACCCCGGCGAGGTCCGCTCCGCGGAGGACCTGTGGCGGCTCGTCGCCGACGGCGCCGACGCGGTCGGCGGCTTCCCGGCGGACCGCGGCTGGGACACCGAGGCGCTCTACGACCCCGAACCGGGCACCCCCGGCCGCACCTACACCCGCGAAGGCGCCTTCCTGTACGACGCGGCCGAGTTCGACCCGGGCTTCTTCGGCATCAGCCCGCGCGAGGCCGTCGCCATGGACCCGCAGCAGCGGCTCCTGCTGGAGGTGTCGTGGGAGGCGCTGGAGCGCTCCGCCATCGACCCGCACCGCCTGCGCGGCTCCCGCACCGGCGTGTTCGCGGGCGTCATGTACCACGACTACGGCACCTGGCTCGCCGAGGTGCCCGACGACCTCGCCGCCTACCTCGGCAACGGCACCCTCGGCAGCGTCGTCTCCGGCCGGGTCGCCTACGCCCTCGGCCTGGAGGGGCCGGCCGTCACCGTCGACACCGCCTGCTCGTCCTCCCTGGTCACCCTGCACCTGGCGGCCCAGGCGCTGCGGCAGGGGGAGTGCGACCTCGCCCTGGCCGGCGGCGTCACCGTCATGTCGACGCCGGACACCTTCGTCGACTTCGCCCGGCAGCGCGGGCTGGCCGCCGACGGCCGCTGCAAGTCCTTCGCCGCCGCCGCCGACGGCACCGGCTGGGGGGAGGGCGCCGGCGTCCTCGTCGTCGAACGCCTCTCCGACGCGCGCCGCAACGGCCACCGGGTGCTGGCCCTGCTCCGCGGCTCGGCCGTCAACCAGGACGGCGCCTCCAACGGCCTGACCGCCCCCAACGGCCCCTCCCAGCAGCGCGTCATCCGCGCCGCCCTCGCCACCGCCGGGCTCACCCCGGCCGACGTGGACGCCGTCGAGGCGCACGGCACCGGCACCACCCTCGGCGACCCGATCGAGGCCCAGGCGCTGCTCGCCACCTACGGCCAGGACCGCGCCGAGCCGCTGTGGCTGGGCTCGGTGAAGTCCAACATGGGGCACACCCAGGCCGCCGCGGGTGTGGCCGGCGTCATCAAGATGGTCATGGCGATGCGCCACGGCGTCCTGCCCAAGACCCTGCACGTCGACGCGCCGTCCCACCAGGTCGACTGGAGCGCCGGCGCGGTGCGACTGCTCACCGAGCGACGCCCCTGGCCCGAGAGCGGCCGGGCCCGGCGGGCCGGTGTGTCCTCGTTCGGTATCAGCGGCACCAACGCCCACGTCATCCTGGAGGAGTTCACCGAGCCCGCACCTGCGCGGCCGGACCCCGCCACCGCCCCGCCGGTGCTCGCCCTCCCCCTCTCCGCCCGCTCGCCCGAGGCCCTGCGCGGCCAGGCCCGGCGCCTGCTGGAGCTGACCGGCACCGCCTGCGCCGATCTCGGCCTGGCCCTGGCCACCACCCGCGGCACCCACCCCCACCGCGCCGTGCTCCTCGCGGCCGGTGACGACCAGGCCGCCGCGGCGCTGGCCGCCCTGGCCCAGGGCACCGACGCCCCCGGGCTCCTCGTCACCGGCTCCGCCACCGACGGCACCCTCGCCTACCTGTTCTCCGGCCAGGGCGCCCAGCGCCCCGGGATGGGCCGCGACTGGTACGACGCCTTCCCCGTCTACGCCGAGCACTTCGACCGCGCCGCCGCGCTCTTCGACAAGCACCTCGAACGGCCCCTCGCCGAGGTCGTCCTCGGTGGCGACGCCGAGACCCTGGAGCAGACCGCCTACACCCAGGCCGCCCTGTTCACCACCCAGGTCGCCCTCTACCGGCTGCTGGAGTCCTTCGGGCTGCGCCCCGACTCGCTGGCCGGGCACTCCGTCGGCGAGTTCGCCGCCGCCCACGTCGCCGGCGTCTGGTCGCTCCAGGACGCCGTCACCGCGGTCGCCGCCCGGGGCCGGCTCATGCAGGCCCTGCCGGAGGGCGGCGCGATGGTCGCCGTGCAGGCGTCGCAGGAGGAGGTCGCCGCGCTGCTGGACGGCGAGCGCTGCGGGATCGCCGCCGTCAACGGTCCCCGCGCCGTGGTCGTCTCCGGCGACGAGGACGCCGTCACCGAGGTCGCCGCGCACTTCACGGGCGCCCGCAGGCTGCGCGTCTCGCACGCCTTCCACTCGCCCCGCATGGACCCCATGCTGGCCGCGTTCCGGGAGGTCATGGCCGGCCTCCGGGCGGCCGAGCCGGCCACGCTCCTCGTCTCCACCCTCACCGGCGCCCCGGCCACCGCCGCCGAACTCGGCTCCGCCGACTACTGGGTACGGCATGTGCGGCAGACGGTGCGCTTCGCCGACGCGGTCGCGACCCTGGCCGCGCAGGGCGCCGGCACCTTCCTCGAACTCGGCGCCGCGCCCGTGCTCACCGCGCTGGGCCCCGACTGCCTGCCGGACACCCAGGACACCGAGGACACCGCGTCCGCCGAGGCCCCCGCCTTCGTCCCCACGGCCCGCAAGGACACCGCCCAGCTGCCCGGCCTGCTCGCCGCCCTGGCCACCGTCCACGCCCGGGGCTTCGACGTCGACTGGGCGGTGCTGTACGAGGGCTACGCGGGACGCCGGGTCGACCTGCCCACCTACGCCTTCGAGCACCGCAGGTACTGGCTCCCCACGCCCGCCGTCGCCGTCGGCGACGCCGCCGGACACGGACTCGCCGCCGCCGGCCACCCGCTGGTCAGCGCCCGCCTGGATCTGCCCGGCGGCGCCGGTGTGCTGCTCACCGGCCGGATCTCCACCGCCACCCACCCGGTCCTCGCCGAACACGCGGTGCTCGGCACGGTCCTGGTGCCCGGCGCCGCACTCGTCGACCTGGCACTGCACGCCGGACGCCTCACCGGCCGCCCCGTCCTCCAGGAGCTGACCCTCCAGGCCCCGCTGGCGCTGCCCGCGGGCAGCGCCGTACACCTCCAGGTCGCCGCCGGCGCCGACGGCACGGTCGAGATCCACTCGCGCGCCGAGAACGCCCCCGCCGACGACGGCTGGACACGGCACGCCACCGGCACCCTCACCGGACCCGGACCCGGACCCGCCGCCCCGGCCCCGGCCGCCTCCGGCGCCTGGCCGCCGCCCGGCGCCGCCCCGCTCGATGTCACCGGCCTCTACGCGCGCCTACACACCGAGGGTTACGACTACGGCCCCGTCTTCCGCGGCGTCCGGGCCGCCTGGCGGGACGGCGACACCCTCCTCGCCGAGCTCGAACTGCCCGCACCCGCACGTCAGGACGCCGCCCGGCACGCCCTGCATCCCGCGCTGCTGGACTGCGCCCTGCACGTCACGTCCCTCCTGGACAGCGGGGCGGCGCCCGCCGAACCGTCCGACAGCATCGCCCTGCCCTTCGCCTGGACGGGCGTCACCCTGCACGCCCAGGCGTCCCTCACCGCCCGCGTCCGCGTCACCCCGGGCCCCGAAGGCACCCGCCTCGAACTGGCGGACACCGACGGCCGGCCCCTCGCCACCGTGGACTCGTACGTCACCCGGCCGGTCACCGCGGACCGGCTCACCCCGGAGCGGCGCCGCCATCTGTACACCGTCACCGACACGCCGCTGCCCGCGGCCGCCGGCCGCCCCGACCGCCGCAGCTGGGCCGTCCTCGGCGACGACGACCTGGGCCTCGGCGTCCCGGTGCACGCCGACCTGGACGCCCTCGGCGCCACCGTGCCCGACGTGGTGATCCTGCCGGTCACCGTCCCGCCCGCCGACGGCTCACACCTGCCCGGCGCCGTGCGCACCGCCCTCGGCCGCGCCCTGGACCCCCTGAAGGCCTGGACGGCCGACGACCGGTACGCCGGCTCGGTGCTCGTGGTCCTCACCGGCGGCACCCTCGCCGACACCGCGGTGCACGGACTGGTCCGGGCCGCGCAGGCCGAGGATCCCGGCCGGATCCTCCTCGTCGCACGGGCCGCGCCCGACGCACCCGTACCCGACCGTGCCGCGCTGGCCGCGCTCCTCGACTCACGGGAGCCGGAGGTCCACTGGCGCGACGGCCGCGCCCACGCCCCCCGCCTGGTCCGCGCCGAGGCATCCCCGGGCACGGACCGCCCGTGGGGCACCGTCCTCGTCACCGGCGGCACCGGCGGGCTCGGCGCCCTGGTCGCCCGCCACCTGGCCGCCCGGCACGGCGTCACCCGCCTGCTGCTGACCAGCCGTCGCGGCCCCGGAGCGCCCGGCGCCGCCGCACTGCGCGCCGGCCTGGCGGACCTGGGCGCCGAGGCCGACATCGTCGCCTGCGACGTGTCCGACCGTGCCGCGCTCGCCGCGCTGCTCGCCGCGCACCCCGTCGACAGCGTCGTCCACACCGCCGGCGTCCTCGACGACGGCCTGGTCACCTCGCTCACCCCGGCCCGGCTGGACACCGTCCTGCGGCCCAAGGCGGACGCCGCCTGGCACCTGCACGAGCTCACCCGGGACCGGGACCTCGCGCACTTCGTGCTGTTCTCCTCGGCCGCCGGCACCCTCGACGCCTCCGGCCAGGGCAACTACGCCGCCGCCAACGTCTTCCTCGACGCGCTGGCCGCCCACCGGGCCGCCCTCGGCCTGCCCGCCACCTCCCTGGCCTGGGGCCTGTGGTCCGGCGGCGGCATGGGCGCCGCACTCGACACGGCCGAGATCCAGCGCATCGAACGCACCGGCATCGGCGCGCTCGACCCGGACGAGGCCCTGGAGCTGTTCGACGCCGCCGTGGCCTGCGGCAGCCCCGCACTGGTCCCCGTACGGCTGGACACCGCCGCCCTGCGCCGGCGCGGCGGCGACGTGCCGGCCGTGCTGCGCACCCTGGCCGGCGTCACCGCCCGCCCGGACCACGGCGACCACGCCCGCACCCTCGGCGAGCAACTGGCCGCACTGCCCGTCGCCGACCACGAACACACCGTCCTGGAAGCGGTCCGCACCGAGGCCGCCGCCGTCCTCGGGCACGCCGGAGCGGCCGCCGTCGAACCGCGCCGCGCCTTCACCGAGCTGGGCTTCGACTCGCTCGCCGCCGTGGAACTGCGCAACCGGCTCAACACGGTCAGCGGTCTGCGCCTGCCGTCCACGCTCATCTTCGACTACGCCACCCCGGTCGCGCTCGCAGGCCATCTCCTCGAACGGCTGCGACCGGAACCCGAGCCCGTCGCGGCCGCGTCCGGCGGCGACGACGAACTGCGCGCCGTCCTCGCCCGCATCCCCGTCGCCCGCATCCGGGAAGCCGGCCTGCTCGACGGCCTGCTGAAGCTGTCCGAGCCCGACGCGGACCCGGCACCCGCCGACCGGGCCCTGGACATCAAGTCCATGGCGGTGGCCGACCTGGTACGCGCCGCGCTCGACCGCAGCGGCAGATGACCCCATCCGGCACCGGACGACGCGCCGCGTCCGGCACCGGGCCACCCCCACCCGGCGCACCCTCCACCGCGTCACCAGCGCCGCCGAGCCAGCAGGGAGCGACACCGACCGTGGACACATCCGTCGAGCAGATCGTCGAGGCGCTGCGCGAGTCATTGCTCGAGAACGAGCGGCTGCGCCAGCACAACGACCAGGTCACCGAGGCGGCGCGGGAGCCCGTCGCGATCGTCGCCATGAGCTGCCGCTACCCCGGTGGCGTCAGCACGCCCGAGCAGCTGTGGCAGCTGGTCGACACCGGCACGGACGCCGTGGGCGACTTCCCCGCCGATCGCGGCTGGGACGTCGACGGCATCTACGACCCCGACCCCGACGCCCCCGGCCGCACCCACGTCCGCGAAGGCGGGTTCCTGTACGACGCCACCGAGTTCGACCCCGGCTTCTTCGGCATCAGCCCGCGCGAGGCCCTCGCCATGGACCCGCAGCAGCGGCTGCTGCTGGAGACCGCCTGGGAGGCGTTCGAACGCGCCGGCATCGACCCGCACACCCTCAAGGGCAGCCGCACCGGCGTCTACGCGGGCGTCATGTACCACGACTACGGCAGCTGGCTGACCGAGGTCCCCGAGGGCGTCGAGGGCTACCTCGGGAACGGCAACCTGGGCAGTGTCGCCTCCGGCCGCGTCTCCTACATCCTCGGCCTGGAGGGGCCCGCCGTCACCGTCGACACCGCCTGCTCCTCCTCGCTCGTCGCCCTCCACCTCGCCGTGCAGGCCCTGCGCACCGGCGAGTGCGGCCTGGCCCTCGCCGGCGGTGTGACGGTGATGTCCACGCCCGACACCTTCATCGACTTCTCCCGCCAGCGCGGCCTCGCCCTGGACGGCCGCTGCAAGTCCTTCGCCCAGGGCGCGGACGGCACCGGCTGGGGCGAGGGCGCCGGCCTGCTCCTGCTGGAACGGCTCAGCGACGCCCGGCGCAACGGCCACCCCGTGCTGGCCGTGGTGCGCGGCTCGGCCGTCAACCAGGACGGCGCCTCCAACGGCCTGACCGCCCCGAACGGCCCCTCCCAGCAGCGCGTCATCCGCGCCGCCCTCGCCAGCGCCGGGCTGGAACCCCGCCAGGTGCACGCCGTCGAGGCCCACGGCACCGGCACCCCGCTCGGCGACCCGATCGAGGCACAGGCCCTCCTCGCCACCTACGGCCAGGACCGTACCGAGCCGCTGTGGCTGGGCTCGGTGAAGTCCAACATCGGGCACACCCAGGCCGCCGCCGGCGTCGCGGGCGTCATCAAGATGGTGCTCGCCCTGCGGCACGGCCGGCTGCCCAGGACCCTGCACGCCGAACAGCCCACCTCCCAGGTCGACTGGGGGGCCGGCGCCGTCGAACTCCTCACCGAGGCCCGCGACTGGCCCGCCGACGGCGAGCCCCGCCGCGCCGCCGTCTCCTCCTTCGGCATCAGCGGCACCAACGCCCACGTCATCGTGGAGGCCGCCCCCGAGACCGAGCCCCGCACCACGGAGCCCTCCTGGACCGGCCCGCTCCCGCTCGTGCTGTCCGGCAACGGCACCCAGGGCCTCGCCGCCCAGGCCCGCCGCCTCCTCGACCACCTCACCACCGGCGCCGGCCCCCTCCCCGACATCGCCCACACGCTCGCCACCGGACGCGCCGCACTGGCCGAACGGGCCGTCGTCACCGGCACCGGCCTGCCCGCGCTCACCGCGGGCCTCACCGCCCTCGCCGAAGGCGACGACACCGCGCCGAACGTGGTGCGCGGCCGGCCGGCCGGCCGGTCCCGCATCGCCTTCGTCTTTCCCGGCCAGGGCTCCCAGTGGCCCGGCATGGCCGCCGACCTGCTCGACACCTCACCGGTGTTCACCGCGCGCATGGCCGACTGCGCCGCGGCCCTCGCGCCCGTCACCGACTGGGACCTCATCGAGACCGTACGGGCGCGGCAGCCGCTGGAGCGGGTGGACGTCGTCCAGCCCGTGCTGTGGGCGATCATGGTGTCGCTCGCCGAGGTGTGGCGCGCGCACGGGGTCCGGCCCGCCGCCGTCATCGGCCACTCCCAGGGCGAGATCGCCGCCGCCTGCGTGGCCGGCGCCCTCTCCCTCGCCGACGGCGCCCGCGTCGTGGCCCTGCGCAGCCAGGCCATCGCCCGGGAACTCTCCGGCCGCGGCGGCATGATGTCGGTGGCCCTGCCCGAGACCCGGGTGCGCGACCTCGTCGCCCGCTACGAGGGCCGGATCTCGGTGGCCGCCGTCAACGGTGCCGCCTCGGTGGTGCTGTCCGGCGACGCCGACGCCCTGGACGAACTCCGCGAGACGATCGTGGCCGATGGCGACCGCGCCAAGCGGCTCCCGGTGGACTACGCCTCGCACAGCGCCCACGTGGAGTCGATCCGGGAGCGGCTGCTCGCCGACCTGGCGGACGTCCGGGCCCGGTCCGCCGAGGTGCCGTTCTACTCCACCGTCACCGGCGCCCGGCTCGACACCACCGCCCTGGACGCCGGCTACTGGTACACCAACCTGCGGCAGAGCGTGCTGTTCGAACCGACCACGCGGAGCCTGCTGGACGCCGGGTACGGCGTGTTCGTCGAGTGCAGCCCGCACCCCGTGCTGCTGCACAGCATGGAGGAGACCGCTGACGCCGCCGGCGCCGACATCACCGGCCTGGGCTCCCTGCACCGCGACGACGGCGGCCCCGAGCGCCTGCTGACCGCGCTCGGCGAAGCCTTCGTCACCGGCGTCCCCGTGGACTGGGCGCCCGTCTTCGGCGACCTGCCCCTGCGCGCCGCCGACCTGCCCACCTACGCCTTCCAGCGCGAGCGGTACTGGCTCGGCCGGTCCGCCACCACCGGTGACGTCACCGCCGCCGGCCTGGAGACCACCGGCCACCCGCTGCTGGGCGCCGCCGTCCCGGTCGCCGAGGGCGGCACCGTGTTCACCGGCCGTCTCTCCACCGCCACCGCGCCCTGGCTGGCCGACCACGCCGTGTCCGGCGCCCCCCTGCTGCCCGGCACCGCCCTGGTGGAGCTGGCGCTCGGCGCCGGCCACGACCTCGGCTGCGCACACCTCGCCGAACTCACCCTCCAGGCACCGCTGACCCTGCCCGGCCGGGGCGCGATCCAGCTCCAGCTGCACGTGGCCGCCCCCGATGACACCGGACACAGCGCGCTGAGCGTCCACTCCCGCCCCGAGGGCGCCGACGACACCGCCTGGACCCGGCACGCCACCGGCCTGCTCGCCCCGCGGACCACCGCGCCCGCCTTCGACCTCACCGCCTGGCCGCCCGCGGGCGCGGAGCCGGTACCGGCCGAGGACGCCTACGACCGCCTGGCCGGCCTCGGCTACGACTACGGGCCCGCCTTCCAGGGGCTGCGCGCGGTCTGGCGGCGCGGCGACGAGACCTTCGCCGAGGTCGAACTGCCCGTGGACGCCGACGGCTTCGCCCTGCACCCGGCCCTGTTCGACGCCGCCCTGCACGCCGACGGCCTCGTCACGGACGGCCAGGACACCGCCCGGCTGCCCTTCTCCTGGTCCGGGGTCTCGCTGTACGCGGCCGGTGCCACCGCCCTGCGGGTGCGGCTGCACGGCGGCGAGACGCTGTCCCTCCAGCTGGCCGACCCCACGGGCGCCCCGGTCGCCGAGGTGGAGGCCCTGGTCTCCCGCCCCGTCGACCCGGCCGCGCTCACCTCCGCGGCCCGCGTGGACGACCTCTACCGCCTGGACTGGCCCGCCCTGCCCGTGCCCGCCACGCCCGCACCGGAGTACGCCGTACTGGACGGAGGGGGCCCGGCCGCACTGGACCCCGTGCCCGACTGGGCGGTGCTGACGGCCGGCGGCCACGACGACCCGGTCACCGGCGCCCACCGGGCCACCGAGCGGGTGCTGGCCGCCGTACAGGACTGGCTCGCGGACGAACGCACCGCCTCCGCACGCCTGGTGGTGCTCACCCGGGGAGCCGTGGCCGTGGGGGAGGAGGACGTCACCGATCTGGCGGGCGCCGCCGTATGGGGCCTGGTGCGGGCCGCGCAGGGCGAGCACCCCGGACGGTTCGTGCTGGTGGACGGCGGTGACGCCGCCGCCGCCGTGGCCGCCGCGGCGGCCGGCGGCGAACCCCAGCTCGCCCTGCGCGACGGCACCGCGCACGTCCCCCGGCTCGCCCGCACCGCACCGCCGGGCCGGGTCCCGCGGCTCGACCCCGAGGGCACCGTACTCGTCACCGGCGGCACCGGCGTCCTCGGTGCCGTGGTCGCCCGGCACCTGGTCGCCGAGCACGGCGTGCGCCGCCTGGTGCTGGCCGGGCGCAGCGGCACCGCCGCCGACGACTTCGCCGGCCTGGACGCGGAGATCGTCGTCACCCGCTGCGACGCGGCCGACCGCGGCCAGCTCGCCGCCCTCATCGCCGGGATACCGCCCGAGCGCCCGCTGACCGCGGTCGTCCACCTCGCCGGCGTCCTCGACGACGGCGTGCTGACCGACCAGACGCCCGACCGCCTGGACGCCGTGCTGCGGCCCAAGGCCGACGCCGCCTGGCATCTGCACGAGCTGACGCGCGACCTCGGTCTCGCCGCGTTCGTCCTGTTCTCCTCCGCCGCCGGCACGGTCGACGGCGCGGGCCAGTCCGGCTACGCCGCCGCCAACGCCTTCCTCGACGCGCTGGCCGCCCACCGCAGGCACCACGGCCTGCCCGCGCACTCGCTGGCCTGGGGCCTGTGGGAGCAGCGCACCGGGCTGACCGCCCACCTCACCGACGCCGACGTGGCCCGCATGGCCCGCGCGGGCGTGCGCGCCCTGTCCACCGAGGCGGGCCTGCGCCTGCTCGACGCCGCCCTGGCCGCCGACGAGCCGCTGCTGCTCCCGATCGGCCTGGACCTCGCCGTCCTGCGCCGCGCCCCGGACGTCCCGGCCGTGCTGCGCGCCCTGGTGCCCGCCCGAGCTCGCCGTACCGCGGCCTCCCGCACGGACTCCGCGTCGTTCGCCGACCGGCTCGCCGCCCTGGGCCCCGCCGAACGCGACGCGGCCCTCATGGAGCTGGTCCGTACCCACGTCGCCGCCGTGCTCGGCCACGGCGGCGACATGACGCTCGACCCGCGCCGCTCCTTCCGCGAGGTGGGCTTCGACTCGCTGACCGCCGTGGAACTGCGCAACCGCCTCGGCACCGCCGTCGGTCTGCGCCTGCCCGCCACCCTGGTCTTCGACCATCCCGACGCGGGCGCGCTCGTGGGACACCTGAGGACGGAACTGTTCGGCGCGCAGGCCGAGACCGCCACCGAAGTCCCCGTGCGGGAACGGGAAGCGGACGAGCCGGTCGCCATCGTCGCCATGGCCTGCCGCTACCCCGGAGGCGTCAGCACCCCCGAGGAGCTGTGGCGGCTGCTGGCCGACGGCGGCGACGGCATCGGCGCCTTCCCCGCCGACCGCGGCTGGGACCTGGACGGCCTGTACGACCCGGAGCCCGGCAGGTCCGGCCACTCCTCCACCCGGTCGGGCGGATTCCTGTACGACGCCGCCGACTTCGACCCGGACTTCTTCGGCATCGGCCCGCGCGAGGCCCTGGCCATGGACCCGCAGCAGCGGCTGCTGCTGGAGACGTCCTGGGAGGCGCTGGAGCGGGCCGGCATCGACCCGCACTCCGTGCGCGGCAGCCGTACCGGCGTGTTCGCGGGCGTGATGTACCACGACTACGGCAGCCGACTGCACCGCGTCCCCGAGTCCGTGCGCGACCACCTCGGCAACGGCAGCCTCGGCAGTGTGGCCTCCGGCCGGGTCGCCTACACCCTCGGTCTGGAGGGCCCGACGCTCACGGTCGACACGGCGTGCTCGTCGTCGCTGGTGGCGCTGCACCTGGCCGCGCAGGCGCTGCGGCAGGGCGAGTGCACGCTGGCGCTGGCCGGCGGGGTGTCCGTGATGTCGACCGTCGACACGTTCGTGGACTTCAGCAGGCAGCGCAACCTCGCCGCCGACGGCCACGCCAAGTCCTTCGCCGACGCGGCGGACGGCACGGCCCTGTCCGAGGGCGCCGGCATGCTCGTCCTGGAGCGGTTGTCGGACGCGCGGCGCCATGGTCACGAGGTGCTGGCGGTGGTGCGGGGTTCGGCGGTGAACCAGGACGGTGCGTCGAACGGTCTGACGGCGCCGAACGGTCCGTCGCAGCAGCGGGTGATCCGGCAGGCGCTGGCGTCGGCCCGGTTGTCGGCCGCGGACGTGGACGTGGTGGAGGCGCACGGGACGGGGACGACGCTGGGTGATCCGATCGAGGCGCAGGCACTGCTGGCTACCTATGGTCAGGACCGGCCCGCGGAGCGGCCGTTGTGGCTGGGTTCGGTGAAGTCGAACATCGGGCACACGCAGGCGGCGGCGGGTGTGGCGGGTGTCATCAAGATGGTGATGGCGATGCGTCACGGGGTGCTGCCCAGGACGCTGCACGTGGACCGGCCGTCCACGAAGGTCGACTGGGAGGCCGGGCAGGTACGGCTGCTGACGGAGGAGCGGGAGTGGCCGGCGGGGGACCGTCCGCGCCGGGCGGGTGTCTCCTCCTTCGGCATCAGCGGCACCAACGTGCACACGATCATCGAGGAGGCACCGGCCGAGCAGCCCGCCCCGGACCCGGCGCCCGCTCCGGCCCCGCTGCTGCCCCTCGTGATCTCCGGCGCCACCCCCGAGGCGCTGGCCGCCCAGGCGGCCCGGCTGCGCGCGGTCGCCGACCGGCCGCTGCCCGACCTCGCCCGCTCCCTGGCCACGGACCGTGCCGCCCTCACCCACCGGGCCGCCGTCGTCGCCCGCGACCGGGACGAACTCCTCGCCGCGCTCACCGCGCTGGCCGACGGCACCGCCACGGACAGCGTGGTCCGCGGCCGGCCCGGCACCGGCGGGACAGCCTTCCTCTTCACCGGGCAGGGCGCCCAGCGACCGGGCATGGGCCGCGGCCTGTACGCCGCCCACCCCGTCTTCCGGCAGGCGCTGGACGAGGCCTGCGAGGCACTCGACGCCCACCTCGACCGCCCGCTGCGGGACGTGATGTGGGCCGATCCCGGCACCGAGGCGGCCGGCCTGCTCGACCACACCCTTTACACGCAGAGCGCCCTGTTCGCCGTCGGGACCGCCCTGTACAGGCTGCTGGAGTCCCACGGCGTACGGGCCGAGAGGCTGGCCGGCCACTCCATCGGCGAACTGACCGCCGCGCACGCCGCCGGGGTCTGGGACCTGGCGGACGCCGCCCGGCTGGTCACCGCGCGCGGCCGGCTGATGCAGGCTCTGCCCGCCGGAGGCGCGATGCTCGCCGTCGACGCCACCGAGGCGGAGGTGCTGCCCCACCTCGGCCCCGAGGTGTCCCTCGCCGCCGTCAACGGGCCGCGCGCCGTCGTCGTCTCCGGCACCGAGGCCGCCGTGGACGCGGTCGCCGCGGCCTTCGCCGGCCGCCGCACCAAGCGGCTGCGGGTCAGCCACGCCTTCCACTCCCCGCTGATGGACCCGATGCTGGCGGAGTTCGAGAAGACCGCCCGCGAGCTGCGGTACGCCCCGCCCGCCCGCCCCGTCGTCTCCAACGTGACCGGAGCGCACGCCGGCGAGGAGGAGCTGTGCGACCCCGCCTACTGGGTCCGCCACGTCCGCGAGGCGGTCCGCTTCGGCGACGGCGTCCGCGCGCTGGAGGCCGACGGCGTGCGCACCTTCGTCGAACTCGGCCCCGACGCCGTCCTGTCGGCCATGGCCGCGCACGCCGTGACCGACGCCGAACGGTCGGCCTTCGTCCCGGCACTGCGCCGCGACCGCGACGAGGAACAGACCTTCGCGGCCCTGCTCGGCACCGCCCACGTGCGCGGTGTGCCCGTCGACTGGCGGCGGGTGTTCGCCGGCACCGGCGCCCGCCGCACCGACCTGCCGACCTACGCCTTCCAGCGCCGGCGGCTGTGGCTGGACGACGAGGCCGGCGCGGTCGCCGGCGCGAGCGGCCTCGGGCAGGTCCCGGCCGGGCACCCGATGCTCGGCGCGGCCCTGGAACTGGCCGGTGACGACCGGGTGGCCCTGACCGGCCGCCTCTCCGTGTCCACCCACCCCTGGCTCGCCGACCACGCCGTGGCGGGCGTCGTCCTCGTCCCGGGCAGCGCCCTCGTGGAACTGGCCGTCCAGGCCGGCGACCGCACCCACTGCCCGCTCGTGGAGGAACTCACCCTGGAACGCCCCCTGGTCCTGCCCGAGCACGGCGCCGTCCACCTCCAGGTGGCCGCCGCGGCCCCGGACGCCGACGGCCGCCGGCGCCTCACCGTGCACGCCCGCCCGGAGGGCGCGGACGGCGCGTGGACCCGGCACGCCACCGGCGTCCTCGCCCCGCGCACCCAGCCCGAACCGGCCCCCGTGACCGACTGGCCGCCCTCCGGAGCCGTCCCCGTCGACGTCACCGGCACCTACGACCACCTGGCCGAACAGGGCTACGCCTACGGCCCGTCGTTCCGCTGCCTGCGCGGTGCGTGGCGGCTCGGCGAGGAGGTCTGGGCCGAACTCGCCCTGCCGGACGCCGACGCGGCCGGCGGGTTCGCCCTGCACCCGGCGCTGCTCGATTCCACGCTGCACGCCATCGACCTGCTCGACGGCCAGGACCCGACCGTGCTGACCCTGCCCTTCTCCTGGGAGGGGGTCAGCCTGTACGCGACCGGCGCCACGGCCGTGCGGCTGCGCCTCACCCCGCACGGCACCGACCACATGACCCTGCGCCTGTACGACGGCGCGGGCGCACCCGTGGCCGAGGTGGCCTCGCTGCGCATCCGCCGGGTGACCGCCGGACAGCTGGCCGCGGCCGCACCGGAGCCCGGCGACCTGTTCCGGGTGCGCTGGACCGAACTGCCGGTCACCGCCGACGGATCCGCGCCCGCACCCCGCACCCTCACCGTGGCCACCGACCCCGGCGAGGCACCGCCCGAGGCGGCCCGCGAGACCGCCCTACAGGCTCTCGCCGCGCTGCGGGGCCACCTCGCCGACGCACCGGACGACGCACCGCTGGTGGTGCTGACCCGGTCCGCCGTCGCCGTCCGCGCCGATGGCGCGCCCGACCCGGCGCAGGCCGTGATCTGGGGCATGGTGCGGGCGGCGGCGGTCGAGCACCCCGGCCGGTTCGTGCTCGCCGACACCGACGGCGACCCCGCCTCGGCCGCCGCCCTACCGGCCGCCGTCGCCACCGGCGCACCCGAACTGGCCCTGCGCCGCGGCACGGTGTACGTGCCGGAGCTGGCACCGGTCACCGACACGGAGCCGGGCCGGGCGCCCGTCCTGGACCCGGCGGGAACCGTCCTCGTCACCGGCGGCACCGGCAGCCTCGGCCGGCTGCTGGCCCGGCACCTGGTCACCCGGCACGGCGTACGCCATCTGCTGCTGGCCGGCCGCAGCGGGCGGCTTCCCGAGCCCGGCGCCCTGGACGAACTGGCCGCCCTGGGCGCCACGGTGACCGTGGCCGCCTGCGACGTCACCGACCGCACCGCGCTCGGCGCCCTGCTGGCGTCGGTGCCGGCGGAGCATCCGCTGACCGCCGTGGTGCACGCCGCGGGCGTCCTGGACGACGGACTGCTCACCGACCTCACCCCCGAGCGGCTGGCCGCCGTGCTGCGGCCCAAGGCCGACGCCGCCTGGCATCTGCACGAGCTGACGCGCGACCTCGGTCTCGCCGCGTTCGTCCTGTTCTCCTCCGCCGCCGGCACCCTGGGCGCGGCGGGCCAGGCCAACTACGCCGCGGCGAACGCCTTCCTGGACGCCCTGGCCGCGCGGCGCCGCGCGGAGGGGCTGCCGGCGCTCTCGCTGGGCTGGGGACTGTGGGACACAGGGCAGGGCATGGCGGCCGGGCTCGGCGAGACCGAGTTGCGCCGGCTGGCCCGCGACGGCATCCTGCCGCTGCCCGCCGACCGGGCGCTGGCCCTGTTCGACCGCGCACTGACCGCCGGGGGCTCCCCGGCCGCCGACCGGGCCCTGCTGCTGCCGGTCCGGGTGCAGGTCACCGAGGACGCCCCCGCTCTGGTCCGGGGCCTCGCACCCGCGGCCGGACGGCGCACCGCCCGGGCCGCGGCCACCGCCGCGCCCGCGTCCGCCGAGCCGCTGCCGCGGCGGCTGGCCGGGCTGGGCACCGCCGACGCCCTGCGCCTGCTCTTGGAGACGGTGTGCGCACACGTCGCCGATGTCCTCGGACACGGCTCCGGCAGCGCCGTCGATCCCCAGCGCCCCCTGGGGGATCTGGGCGTGGACTCGCTGGCCGCCCTGGAGCTGCGCAACCGGCTCGGCGCCGACACCGGCCTGCGGCTGTCCACCACGCTCACCTTCGACCACCCGACCTCCGACGCCCTGGCCCGGCACCTCTTGGCGGAGCTGGGCGGCGACACCTCCGCCGGACCGGTCGACATCGAGGCCGAAGTGATGCGCCTGGAGGCGGCGCTGGGCGCGGCGCTGGACTCGGCCGCGCTGGACGAGGAGCAGCGGGCCCGGGTGGCCGCCCGGCTGCGCACCCTCAGCGCGCGGTGGGACGGCACCGGGGAGGCGCCGGAGGGCGGGACCGGGCAGAGGGACGGGACGGGCCTGGAGACGGCCACGGCCGACGAGCTCTTCGGCATCCTGGACGACGAACTGGGGAGCTTCAACTGACCGTACGGGAGGCGGGACGCGGCCGCACCGGTGACACCACCGGCGCGGCCGCGCTCCGTTCCGTTCTTCCCTGCCCCCGGAAGGGGCGGCGCCGGGCCCGCTCAGCCCGCGGAGGAGTTGGTGCAGGACCAGCGGTCCGACAGCTTGGGAATGCGGTGCTCCAGCATCTTCGACGGCAGCTCCGAACGGCTGGCCACGTTCAGCTTGCGGTACACCCGGGTGAGGTGCTGCTCCACCGTGCTGATCGTGACGTGCAGGCGGGCACTGATCTCTCGGTTGGTGTAGCCGAGCGCGGCCAGCCCGGCGACCCGGCACTCGGCGTCGCTGAGGATCGCGGGGCCGCCCTCGGACTCGGCGGCCTCGGGCCGTGCCGGATCCTCCAGCAGGTGGGCGTCGACCGGCGACTCGATGCGGCAGGTCTCGGCCTCCCGGGCCGCCTGCCGCGCCACCAGCCGGGCCCGGGCGTACTCACCCAGCTCGTAGTGGGCCGCGGACAGATCGGCGTACGCCTGGGACAGCGCGTAGCGGTCGCCGCACGCCTTGAGCAGATCGATCGACTCGCGCAGCAGCGAGCCCCTGCGATGCGGCTTGCAGGTCGCGGCCAGCAGGCGCAGCGCCATGGCCCGGGCGCGGGAACTGTGGCCGCCGGGCAGCCGCAGCTGCTCCTCGGCCCATTCCCGGGCCGTGCGGGCCTTGCCGATCCGCAGGTTGGCCAGGGCCAGGTCGGACCGCCACGGAATGCCCTTCTGAAGATTGGGGTTGCCCTCGCGCAGCAGCCGCCCGCAGGTCTCGAAGTCGCCCAGTGCCGCGAAGGGCCGGCCGGTGGCGAGATGGTGGTGACCGCGGGCACGCAGGTACTGGATGCCGAACACGGTGCGGTACATGGGTTCCGGCACATCGAGCCGGAGGAGTTCCTCGGCCTCGGCGTAGGAGCCCATGGCGGTGTGCGCGGAGATCGCCGTCGCCAGCGGGAGGCCGATGAGCACCCCCCAGCTCGGGGCGGCCAGGTTGCCGAGCGCGGCGAGCGCGCCCCGCGATGCGGCGGTCACGTCCCCCTGGAGAAGGGCGATCTCCGCCCGGATGGAACCGAGCAGGGCCTGCCAGGTCGTCGCCCGGCGCTCCAGGGCGCACTCCAGCAGCGCGTCGCAGGCCTCGGCGGCGATCGCGGGACGGTCCGCGTGGGCGATCGCCAGCAGGGACATCGCGACCAGCTCGAGGTTCAGATGGTCCAGCCGGTGCCCCTGGAGGGCCTGGGCGACGGCAGCCGCGGACTCGTCGGTGGCCTCGCCGCCGACGAGCGCGGCTACCCGCGAGGCCAGAGTGCCGGAGTGCGAGCGCGCCTGCCGGGGGTGCGGGTCGAGGCCGGTGACCGGGGCGCCCCTGCCGGGGAGCGCGACGCCGTAGAACCACTGCCGGACGAATTCCACCTCGGCGACGATCTGGGCGTCGGCGGGCGACTGGGCGTTGACGAGTGTGGCCACGGCCCGGGCGGCCAGCTCGGTGTCGCCCCGCCACAGCAGGTACCGCAGGACGGTGGCGGTGTCCCGCATGCTCAGCTCGCCGTCCAGCGCGGCCTCGCGCAGCGGTTCCAGATGCGGGCCGGCCGCGGCCGGGTTGGTGCGCCACTCCGCGCGCGCCACGGCCACCGACAGCGCGTGGCGCTCCTGCTCGTCGGCGCACTCGCGCAGGACCAGACCCAGGTAAGCGGTGCAGCGCTCCACGTCGTCGGCGGCCAGCGCCTGTTCCGCGGCGGCGCGCAGGACGGCCGCGCCCCATGGAGCCGGGACGGTGTCCGCGGCGTACAGATGACGTGCCACCTCGACGGCGGGGGCGCCGGAACGATACAGCAGGTGGGCTATCCGGCCGTGCAGTCCGGCCCGGGCGGCGGCGTCCATGTCCTCCAGGACGGCCGCGGCGGCGGTCGGGTGCCGGAAGGCGTGACCGTCCAGCAGACCGGAGGAGTTGAGGATGTCCACGGCTTCCTGGGTGCCGGCGGGTGTGGTGCCGGCCAGCTCGCCGACGGGGACCGTCTCGGCCAGGGTGCCGAGCGCGGCCAGGGCCCGGGCCACCCGTACCTGGCACGCTTCGCCGCGGTGCAGCAGCGACAGCACGGCCTGGCGGTAGGCGGCGCCGGCGATGGGCCGGTCGATCTCGGGGCCGAAGCGGGTGCTGTCGTCCAGCAGGGCGTGCACGAGCAACGGGCTGCCGGCGGTGGCCCGGTGGTAGGCGGTGCGCACGTGTCCCGGCAGCGGCCGTCCGGCCTGGGCGGCGAGCAGTTCGCCGACGCCGGCCTCCGACAGCGGGGCCAGCCGCACCCGGCGGTGCGGCTGGCGGAGGAGCTCGGTGTGGGCGGCCGAGCGGATCTCGCCGAAATGACCGGAGGTGGCGCACACCACGAGCACCCGCCGGGAGCGGCTGCGGCGCAGCAGGTGGACGACGGTCTGGAGCGAGGCCTGGTCCATGGTGTGGGCGTCGTCCAGGCCGATGACCAGGGGGTGTCCGTCCGGGACGAGATGCAGCAGCGCTTCGGCCGCCTCGTGTGCGGCGGGGGTGGGCAGGGCCTGCGGTTCGGGGGGCCAGGGACGGCGGTTTTCCGCCGGGGAGTTCACCGCCGAGGACGCGTGGTGTGATGCCGAGAACGCGTGGTGTGATATCGCGCACTCGGCCTCCGCGTTGCCCAGTAATTGCCCGACCAGGCTCATCGGCTGTTCTCGTTCCCCCGAAGAGGCCGTACCCGTCAGTATGCACGCGCCGGTGCCGTTCAGGGTGGTGAGGAATTCATGCATGAGCTGGGTCTTGCCGGATCCGGGACCGCCTGTGATGATCACGAGCCGGCCGTTTCCCCGCGTGCTGTCGGTGAACGCCTCGGACAGGGCGTGAAGTTCTCTCGAACGACCGAAAAGGTGCATCGTGGGTCCCCCCATGGTTTCTTTCCCCGAGCCGGAACGTGCGCCGTTTCCCCCGCGCGGGCGCGGCGCCGCACAACGCCGCGGGGCGAGTGTGCGAGGACGGCGGCGCCGCGGCAAAGGCGGCGCGCCGCACCGGTCCGGTCCCTGGCGGACGGCTCCTGACCGGCGGCGGAGCGTACGCGCGCCGGCCGGAGTGATCCGTGCCCCCGTCGCGCGAGAGGCGTCGCATCCTCTGGTCTCCCGTTTATGCCGCGTACCGCGGGCGGACCCCAATGCCGCGTCGCATTGTCGTGCCGATGCTTACCGGCGGTACGGCCGCGAAGCGGCCGGAATCCACGGACCGAACGGTTTCGGCCAATTAGTGGCCGAAACCGATTCGGTTGTCCGCAGCTTTGCTGGTCGAGTTCCGAATTAAAGATTAGGTGCTTATAGCAGGTAGAAACCGTATCCGTCTATGTCAACGTTGTCAACCATCATCCGATAGGGGTCGACTGCGGTCAGCGAGGGGCAACTTCGGTCCCGTCCATGCCCCTTGCCTACTGTCTCCACCGTCCGTCGAGACGTCTATTCACAGACCGTTGAATTACCGGCTGGTTAAAGAAAGGAACCGGGCATCGTCCGCAGTGAGATCGGTCATGCGAAAGGCCGTCCCGCGCCCTTTCGGGCACCCCGTGTCCGGGAACCGGGCAACGGGACAGCGGCTCCCGGAGGTGGAGAGGCGGGGCGTGGTCACCTGCTCGCGGGCCCGACGGTCGCCCTGGGGGCGAGGACGGTGCGGTCGAACGGGCCGCCGTGCGAGGCGGCGTACGCGACGGCGTCGTTGACGGCATCGAGGCCGTACGACCGGACGTGTTCGGGAGCGAGGTCCAGCGCGCCCGAGGCGAGGAGCCGGATGATGCCGGCGTTCGCTGTGCGCGGGTACATCCACTGTCCGCGCACGGTGACCGAGTTGCGCATGATCCACGGGTACGGAAGAGCGAGGGCGTCACCACCGAGCATGCCGACGCCACCCATGAGGACGACACGACCGTACTCGCGCACGGTCATGGCCGCGACACGCACGGCGGACGCGGGTGCGCTCGGCGGGAGCAGATCGATCACCATGTCGATCGGGCCGTCGCCCGCCGCGGACATCGCCGCCCGGTCGACGGCCTCGTCCCCGGTCAGCGGCACCGGGCGCACACGCGGGCCGAACCGGTCGGCGAGAAGGCCGAGCGCTGCCCGGTTGCGGCCCGGCGCGACCACGCGGCCCGCCCCCATCGCGAGCGCGACAGCGACCGCACTGCTGCCGAGGTTGCCGGTGGCCCCGCTGACGAGCAGCGTCTCACCAGCCGCGAGCCCGCCTGCCAGCAGCCCGCCGTAAGGGATGGTGTGCACACTGAGCGCCGCCCAGCGGGCCGGGTCGTTCCCCGCGGCGGCCGGCAGCGGAAAGACGTTCTCCGTCGGGACCCGCATGAGTTCGGCGAACGCCCCGTCGTGCAGGTACCGGGCCAGCCGCGCGCCGCCCTCGCCGCGGGAGCTCCAGCCCTGGAGCGTGATGTCGGGCGTCAGGGCGTCGTCCCGCGAGCGCACCGTGCAGTCGCACCACACCATGTCCCCGGCGCGCAGCCGGGTGGCGTCCGGACCGACGTGGACGATCCGTCCCACGCCGCCGATCCCGGGTACGACGGGAGGGACGAGGGGGTAGTTCCGTTCGCCGCCGAAGACCTCGGCCGCGTACGGGGGCACGCAGGTGGCCAGTACCTCGACCACCACCTCACCGCCGCCGGCCTCGGGGTCGGGCATCTCCCGCACCGTGAGCGGGGCGCCGAACCGCGTCAGTACTGCTGCTCGCATGCGATGACCTCCATGTTCGTCCGGTTCCGTCGGCATCGACAGTAGGAGTGCGGAGATCATGCGGGAAGCGACGATCCGGCATCTGTGGTATGCGTACACCGCATGGACATCTCCAGTACGGGCCTGCGGGTCCTGAGGCAGATCGCGGAATCCGGCAGCTTCACCGCGGCGGCCGCCAGGCTCGGCTACACGCAGTCGGCGGTCTCACGACAGGCCGTCTCCCTCGAACGGAGCGCGGGCGCCACCCTGTTCGACCGCCGTCCCGACGGGGTGCGGCTCACCCCCGCCGGTCTGACCCTGCTGCGCCACGCCCGCACCATCCTGGACTGCCTCGCGGCGGCCGAGTCCGACCTCACCGGCACGGTCCCACGGACCGAACCGGTGCGGCTCGGACTGTTCCTGAGCGCGGGCGCCGTCATCCTGCCCGCCGCGCTCACCCGCCTGACGGCAACCGACCCGCAGATCACGCTCACGACGACCGAGGGCACCACACCCACCCTGATCCGGGCGCTGCGGGCGGGCTCGATCGACCTCGCCGTGCTGACGTCCCGCCCGCCCCACCGGCCCCTGGACGGCGAGTCGCCGCGCCTGCACGTCGAGGCCGCCGTGGACACCGAACTGGTCCTGGCGACGGCTACGACCGGGAGGTTCGCCGGCCGCACCACGGTGCATGTCGACGAACTGGTCGATGCCCCGTGGATCGCCACCCCGTCGTCGAACTCCGAGCCACTGCTCGGCGTCTGGCCCGGCCTGCCCGGACGGCCGCACATCGTCCACCGCGCACGCGACTGGCTGACCAAACTCCATCTGGTCGCCAACGGCTTCGGGGTGACGACGGTGCCGTCCCGGCTCTCGCCGGTGCTACCGCCCGGGGTGAGCCTGGTGCACGTCGAAGGCGCGCCTCCCGAGATCCGCCGTGTTCTCGTGGCCCGCCTCCCCGGCCGCCCCACCCCGGCGATCACGGCCGTCACCCGAGCGATCACCTCTACCGTCTGACACGTACCGCCGCGGCGGCCGGCCGACCCCGGTCGCCGCCCGCGCGATCACCCGCGCGTCCCTCGGGTCCATCAATGCCGCCGGCCGGCCCGTCGCGCCGGAAACGGCCACGCGCCCCCACGTGTGGCCGACGCACCTCCCCATCGGCGCGCCGCCGCGCCGTCGAGCGGCTGAAACCGCTGCCCCGCGGTTGCGCCCGTCAGCCGCTCGGCCGATGCCCCGGACGGCCACCCGCGCCCTCAGGCGGGTGAGCGGCCGCCTCCTTCGGGCCGCCGGGCATCACGAGCGCTCTCGCCCTGGAGGGACACGTCATCGAGCAGTGCAGTGCCCGGGGCCTCCTCCGAGCGTCGGCCGCCGTTCGGGTGAATCGTCCGGCACGCACAGTCGCGCGGAAACCAAGGGGCGCGGCAACCGTCGGGGTTTTTCCGGCGGGCGCCGGTGGCGATGTTGAGTGGCAGCCCGGTGAACGCCTGTCCAGACTGAAACCGGCGCTTACTGATCACCTGTGATCGGGTCGCCGTCGCCCATCCGTACGTTCTCAGGAGATCGAATGGTGGAGCAGTCCTCCGAGGTCCCCATAGCCGGGCCGGACGAGCCTGCCGTCACCATGAGCGGCACCGGGGCGGCGCAGGCGGAGAGCGAGACGGAGACCGAGCGCAGACTCGCCGCGGTACTGGCCGAGGTCACCGGCGCCGGACAGGTCGCGGTCGACCGTCACTTCTTCGCCGATCTCGGCGCGAACTCCCTGGTGATGGCCCAGTTCTGCGCGCGGCTCAGGAAGAACCCGGAGCTGCCGTCCCCCTCGATGCGGGACATCTACCGGCATCCCACGATCCGGAGCCTGACGGCCGCGCTCGCGCAGGCCGCGCCGGATGGCGACGGGACGGCCGCCTCCCCGTCCGCGCCGGTGGAGTCCACGGGACCAGCGGTTCCGGCGGCGCGCCGCAGCCGGTTCGCCCACCCGTTGTGCGGGGCGTTCCAACTGCTGGTCTTCCTCGGGTACTCGTTGGTGTCCGGCTTCGTGACCGCCGCGGGATACGAGTGGATCGCCGCCGGTTCGGGATTCACCGGGGTCTATCTGCGGTCGCTGGTGTTCGGCGGCATCGGGTTCGTCGTGCTGTGCGCCTTCCCGGTCGCCGCCAAGTGGCTCCTCGTCGGCCGCTGGAAGGAAGGCGAGTTCCCCGTCTGGGGGCCGGCCTACGCGCGCTTCTGGCTCGTCAAGGTGCTGTTGCACGCGAACCCGATGGTGTTCCTGGTCGGAACCCCGCTGTACGTGCTCTATCTGCGGGCGCTGGGCGCGCGGATCGGGAAAGGCGTCACGATCCTCTCCCGTTCCGTCCCGGTCTGCACCGACCTGGTGACGATCGGTGCCGGGACGGTCATCCGCAAGGAGGCGTTCTTCCTGGGGTACCGGGCCCACGCGGGCCGTATCCAGACCGGCCGGGTCACACTCGGCCGGGACGTGTTCGTCGGCGAGAAGACGGTGCTGGACATCGACACCGCGATGGGCGACGGCGCTCAGCTGGGCCACACCTCCGCGCTGCACCGCGGCCGGGCGGTCCCGGACGGCGAACGCTGGCACGGATCGCCGGCCGAGCCCACGGCGGTCGACCACGTACGGGTCCCGCCGGCCCGGTGCGGTACCGCGCGCCGGACCTGGTTCGGGTGCGTGACGATGCTCCAGGTGCTCGGCCTGTACGTTCCGCTCGCCGTCGGCGGGGTGTACATGCTGTTCACCGAGGTGCCGGCGATCGGCAAGCGGCTCGATCCGCGGACGGCGGCGCTGAGCCGGCCGGAACTGGTCTCCGACGCGCTGGCCGTCTCGCTCGTGCTGTTCGCCGGCTCCGTCGTCCTGGGCCTGGCCGCCCTGTACACCCTGCCCCGGCTGCTGCGCCTGTTCGTCCGGCCCGGCCGGGTCTATCCGCTCTACGGATTCCACTACACGGTGCACCGGACGGCGGCCCGCATGACGAACGTCAAGTTCTTCGCCTGGCTGTTCGGGGACAGTTCGTACATCGTGCACTACCTTCGCGGCCTCGGATACGACTTGTCGCACGTCGAGCAGACCGGCTCCAACTTCGGCACGGAAATGCAGCACGAGACGCCCTTCCTGGTCTCCGTCGGCAGCGGGACGATGGTGGCCGACGGGCTGTCCGTGCTCAACGCCGAGTACTCCGCCACGTCGTTCCGGCTCTCCCGGGTGTCGATCGGGCCCCGCAACTTCCTCGGCAACAACATCGCCTATCCCGCGGGCGGCAGGACGGGGGAGAACTGCCTCCTCGCGACCAAGGTGATGGTGCCCCTCGACGGCGAGGTCCGGGAGGGCGTGGGGCTCCTGGGGTCGCCGTGTTTCGAGATTCCCCGGTCGGTGGACCGGGACGCGCGGTTCGACCATCTCCGGTCGGGTGACGCGCTGCGCCGCCGGCTCGCCGCGAAGAACCGGTACAACCTCCGGTCGATGGCGGTGATGCTGTGCGTGCGCTGGGTGCACGTCTTCGCACTCACGCTGCTCGCCCTCGCCTCCGTGGACCTGTACGGCGTGATCGGTCACGTGGTGATCGCCGCCTATCTCGCGCTGACGCTCGCGTTCTCCACCGTCTACTACGTGCTCGTGGAGCGCAGCATGCTGTCGTTCCGCAGGCTGAGCCCCAAACTGTGCTCGATCTACGACCGGGGTTTCTGGCTCCAGGAACGGTTGTGGAAGGTCCCCTCGAACTTCCTCGACGTCTTCAACGGAACCCCCTACAAGAGCCTCGTCTGGCGCATGCTGGGCGTCCGCATCGGCAGCAGGGTGTTCGACGACGGCTGCTATCTGACCGACCGCACGCTCGCCACCATCGGCGACGACTGCACCCTGAACGTCGGCAGCAAGATCCAGTGCCATTCGCAGGAGGACGGCACTTTCAAGTCCGACGGCACCACCCTCGGCGCCGGCTGCACGCTGGGCGTCGGCGCTCATGTGCACTACGGCGTGACCATGGGCGACCGTGCGGTGCTGGCGGCCGACTCCTTCCTGATGAAGGGCGAGGAGGTCCCCCCGGACGCGCGGTGGGGCGGTAATCCGGCCGTGGACATGGCTAAGGCCGGCAGCCGGCCGCGCGGGCCCGTCCCGGCCGTGGAAGCGGCCGACGCCCCTGCGACCGCCCAGAGCTGAGGAAGGCCATTCGATGGACACGCGTGTGGAATCGGACCGGGAGTTCTGGGGCCGGGTGCTGACCGCCGGCGGCGCCACCGCCGTGCCGCGGTGGGCCCCGGAGCCGGCTCCGGGAGCGCTGGAGCAGCGGACGGCGGTCCCGGACGACGTGGCGGCCTCGGTGCGCCGCCTGGCGCGGCGGTCCGGACTCCCGCTGAGCGCGGTGCTCCTGGCGGCGCACGCCAAGGTGCTGGCCGCGCTGTCGGGCGAGCAGGAGGTGGTGACGGGGTACACCGCGGGAGTGCACGGTGAGCCGTTGCCCTGCCGCCTGGCCGTGCCCGCGGGGTCCTGGCGCGCTCTGCTGTCGGCCGCCGGGCGCGCCGAGGCGGAGGTGCTGGCGCACCGGGAGTTCCCGCTGGCCGGGCTGCGGCGCGAACTGGGACTGACCGAGCCGTCGTACGAGGTGGTGTTCGGCCCGCAGGGCGCCGAGGAGACGCCGGGCGGCGACGACGCCGTACTGCGCGTGCGCTGGTGCGACCGGGGCGGACGGCTGCTGCTGCGCCTGCGGTACCGCACGGACGCGCTGGACCCCCCGAGCGCGGCCCGGATCGCCGGCTACCACCTGAAGGCGCTGGCGCTGCTGGCGGCCGACCCGGACGCCGACCACGCCCGGCAGGGACTGCTGTCGGCCGACGAGGTGCGCGAGCAGCTGGAAGGACTGGCGGGGCCCCGCCGGCCGCTGCCGGACGCCCGCGCGCACGAACTGTTCGAGCAACGGGTACGGGCGCACCCGCGCGCGGTGGCCGCCGTGCAGGGCGAACGGCAGTGGACGTACGGCGAACTCAACGCGCGCGCGAACCGGTTGGCGCGGGCGCTGCTCTCCCGCGGGCTGGGCCGGGAGGACGTCGTCGCCGTCGCCATGGAACGCGGCCTCGACTGGCTGGCGGCGACGCTCGCGGTGTTCAAGGCGGGCGGCGTGTACCTGCCGGTCGAGCCGCACCTCCCGGCCGGCCGTATCGCGGCGACGCTGTCGCGCGCGGGCTGCCGGCTGGTGCTCACCGGGCCGGGCGGCACCGGCACCCTCGACGAGGCACTGGCGGCCGTGCCGGGAGCCGAGAAGCTGCCGGTCGGGACGGCGTACGCGGAGCCGCACGGCGACGGCGACCCCCGGGTGCCGGTCGCACCCGGCCAGCTGGCCTACATCTACTTCACCTCCGGCTCCACTGGCGAGCCGAAGGGGGCGATGTGCGAGCACGCGGGCCTCCTCAACCACTTGTACGCCAAGATCGACGACCTGGGTGTCGGCGAAGGGTCCGTGGTGGCGCAGACGGCCCCGCAGTCCTTCGACATCTCGCTCTGGCAGCTGGTGGCCGCCCTGCTGGTCGGCGGGCGGACGCTGCTGGTCGGCCAGGACGAGATCATGGACGTGGAGCGGTTCCTGGACACGATGGTGCGCGGCCGGGTCACCGTGACCCAGCTGGTGCCCTCCTACCTGGAGGTCGTGGTCTCCTACCTGGAGCAGCACCCCCGCGCCCTGCCCGACCTGCGGTGGGTGTCCGTGACCGGTGAGGCGCTGAAACGGGAGCTGGTCCAGCGCTGGTTCGCGGTGCAGCCGGGGATCAGGCTGCTCAACGCCTACGGGCTGACGGAGACGTCGGACGACACCAACCACGAGGTGCTGGACTCGGTACCGGACCGCGTACTGCTGGGCCGGGCGGTCGGCAACGTGCGCGTCTACGTCGTGGACGAGCGGCTGTCGCTGATGCCGCTGGGCGCACCGGGACTGATCGCGTTCTCGGGCGTGTGCGTGGGCCGGGGGTACGTCAACGATCCCGAACGGACCCGTGAGGCCTACCGGACGGACCCCTACCGGCCCGGGGAGCGGCTCTACCTGGGCGGCGACTGGGGCCGCTGGCACCCCGGCGGCAAGCTGGAGTTCCTCGGCCGCCGGGACGGCCAGGTCAAGATCCGCGGCTTCCGCATCGAGATCGGGGAGATCGAGAACGCCCTCCTGCGGGTGGACGGGGTGCGCGACGGTGCGGTGGTCGTCGTCGAGCGGGGCGGTGGGAACAAGCAGCTCGTCGCCTTCCACACCGGCACGCGCCACGAGCCCGAGACGCTCCGCGCGGCGCTCGCGGCGGAGCTGCCCGCCTATATGGTGCCCGCGGCCTTCCACTGGCGGGACGGCCTGCCGCTGACCGCCAACGGCAAGACCGACCGCAAGGCCCTGATCGCCCGGGCCGGGCGGACGGCGCCGGCCGCGGGACCGGTCGCGGCGGCGGAGGGCGGGCTCAGCCCGGCCGAGCGGAGGGTCGCGGCGGCCTGGGCCGCACTGCTGGGCGTGCCCGAGGAGCGGATCGGCCGGGCGGACCACTTCTTCGACTCCGGTGGCACCTCCCTGACGGCGGTCAAGCTCAGCATCGCGCTCGACCGCGCGGTGTCGCTGAAGGACATCACCCGCAATCCCGTGCTCGCCGACCTGGCCGCCCTCCTCGACGCCGCCGGCCGGCGGGGCACTCAGCTGCTGGAGCTCCTGTCGGTGGCGGGCGGTGCGTCCGAGTGCGCGTTGGTGTGCTTCCCGTCCGCGGGGGGCAACGCGGTCAACTTCCG
Source organism: Streptomyces sp. Y20 (assembly GCF_043195475.1). NCBI lineage: Bacteria > Bacillati > Actinomycetota > Actinomycetes > Kitasatosporales > Streptomycetaceae > Streptomyces > Streptomyces sp. Y20. The sequence continues at coordinate 435,716 of NZ_JBIDDP010000001.1, read as the reverse complement.
TCCGCTGGCCGCGGCGCTTTCGGGTGACGGCCCGGCCGTTCTCGCGGTGGACCCACCCGGTCACGATCCGGCCGCCGGCCGTGAGCCGTTCGTGCCGATCGCGGACGTGGCCGGCCGGGTCGCCGCCGAGATCGCCGCGCGCGGCCTGACCCGGGTCATGCTGTGGGGCCACTCGTCGGGCGCCGCCCCGGCGCTGGAGACGGCCAGTGCCCTCGCGGAGCACGGTGTGCGGGTGACACGGGTGTTCCTCGGCGCCCACCTGCTCGGCACCGCGGCGGACCGGCGAGCCGCCGCCGCCGAGCTGACCGGCCGCAGTGACGCGGAGATCGTCGCGGAACTGGCCGCGGACGGTGGCCATCCGGAACTCGCCGAGCTGACCGCGCCGCACGCCGAGCACATCGCCGCGGCGTACCGGCACGACTGCGTGTCCGCGCACCGCTACTTCCAGGCGGCCCTGGAGAGTCCGCCGGCGGCACGACTGTCCGCGCCGGTCTCGGTGGTCGTCGCCGCCGACGACCCGCACACGGCCGGCTACGCCGAGCGCCACCGCGACTGGCTGCTCCTGGCCGAACATGTCGAACTGCACGAACTGGCCGACGGCGGCCACCACTTCCCGCGCACCCGGCCGGCCCAGGCGGCGCGGGCGGTCCTGAGCGCCGCCGTCCCGCTGGCCCCGACCTGAGGCCGGCGCCCCTGCCCACCCTCCCTTCCGACGGGTGACCGAAAGGAAACCGAGATGACGTCCTCATCCCTGGCAGCACCGCTCGACGTGGAGCCGCGGCCGGACAGACCCGCGATACTGCGCGTCGACCCGCCCGACGACCCCGCGCGCTGGGCGGCCGAGAACCGGGAGGCGTTGCGGGCGCGGGTCACCGAGCACGGGGCGCTGCTCGTCCGCGGCCTCGGCCTGCGCGACGCGGACCGGGCCGGCGCCGTCTTCACGCGGCTGGCCGGCCGGCTGCTGCCCGAGCGGGAGGCGTTCGCCCCGCGGGAGGCCCACGGTCCGGCGCTGTACTCCTCCACGCCCTGGCCGGCCAACCAGCCGATGTGCATGCACCACGAGCTGAGTTACCCGCTGGAGGTGCCCGGCCTGCTGCTGTTCGCGTGTCTGACCGCCCCCGAGCAGGGCGGCGCGACGGCGGTCGCCGACGCCGCGCAGGTCCTCGACGCCCTGCCCGGTGAGCTGACGGAACGGTTCGAGCGGGAGGGCTGGCTGCTGACACGCACCTACAACGACGAGATCGGCGCGTCCCTGGCGGAGTCGTTCGGCACCGAGGACCGCGGCGAGATCGAGCGCTACTGCCGGGCGAACGCCATCGACTTCACCTGGGGCGCCGACGGCTCACTGCGCACCGAGCAGCGTCGCAGCGCCGTCGTACGGCACCCGCTCACCGGCCGGCGCTGCTGGTTCAACCAGATCGCCTTCCTCAACGAGTGGACGCTCGCCCCCGAGGTGCGTGAGTACCTGCTGGACGAGTACGGCGCGGACGGTCTGCCGTTCAACACCCGCTACGGCGACGGCACCCCGATCGACGAGTACGTCGTGCGGCTCCTCAACGACACGTACGAGGAGCACACCCGGCGCGAACCCTGGCAGGCCGGTGACCTGATGCTGGTGGACAACATCGGCACCGCGCACAGCCGGGAGGCGTTCACCGGTGACCGGCAGGTGGTCGTCGGCCTGGCCGAGCCGCACCGCCCGGCCGACCACCGCCCGACCCCGGAGGCGAGCCCACGATGACCGATCTGCTGCCCACGCCCGCCCAGCCGGCCCCGCCCGGCCCGGAAGCGGCGCCCACCTTCGCGGTGATCTCCGGCGAGCAGGTGCACCGGGCACTCGACGGGCGCGAGAAGGAACTCGTCGACCTGGTCGAGGCCACCTACCGGCTGCACGGCGCCGGGGACTCGGTCAACCCGCCCTCGTACTTCCTGCGCTTCCCCGACCGCCCCGCGTCACGGATCATCGCGCTGCCCGCGTCCCTCGGCGGCCCGGTGCGGGTGGACGGCATGAAGTGGATCTCCAGTTTCCCCGACAACGTACGGAGCGGGCTGCCGCGGGCCTCCGCGGTGCTGATCCTCAACGACCACGACACCGGTTACCCGTTCGCCTGTCTGGAGAGCTCCGTCATCAGCGCGGCCAGGACCGCGGCGTCCGCCGCGCTGGCGGCCGACCGGCTCACCCGCGCCCGGCCCCGGCCCCGCCGTGTCGGCTTCTTCGGCACGGGGCTGATCGCCCGGTACATCCACACCTTCCTGGCCGGCACCGGCTGGACCTTCGACGCGATCGGCGTGCACGACCTGTCCGCCGACAGCGCCGCCGGGTTCTCCGGCTACCTGCGCCAGGCCGGCGCCGGCGAGCGGGTCACCGTCCACGACAGCGCCGAGGACCTCGTGCGCTGCAGCGACCTGGTGGTCTTCGCCACCGTCGCCGGCCGGCCCCACGTCACGACACCCGGCTGGTTCCGCCACCACCCCGTGGTGCTGCACGTGTCGCTGCGCGACCTCGCCCCCGAGGTCCTGCTCGCCTCGGCGAACTACGTCGACGACGTCGAGCACTGCCTGAAGGCGGACACCTCCGCGCACCTGGCCGAACAGCTGACCGGCAGCCGCGACTTCCTGGACGGCACGCTGAACGACGTCCTGCTCGGCCGGACCGTCCCGCCGCGCGACCGGCCGGTGGTCTTCTCCCCGTTCGGCCTGGGCGTCCTCGACCTCGCCGTCGGCAAGTACGTCTACGACCAGGTGGCCCGGGCGGGCGGACTCCGCCTCATCGACGACTTCTTCCACGATCTGCGCCGGTACGGCTGAGGCCGTCGCCCTCAGCCCTGGGACCAGGAGGCCTGCCGTGCCCGTCATCTCCGCTCCCCATGCCTTCAACGAGGGAAACCTCTTCATCGACCTGGAGCCGAGCTTCGGATGCCGCCTCTACCTCAAGTGCGAGGGCTTCAACTTCGCCGGCTCCATCAAGTTGAAGGCCGCGAAGGAGATGGTGGAGGGCGCCGAGCGGGAAGGAACCCTGACAACGGATTCCATCCTCGTCGAGTCCTCGTCCGGGAATCTGGGTGTCGCCCTGAGCATGATCGCCGCGAGCAAGGGCTACCGGTTCCTGTGCGTGACGGACTCCCGTTGCAACCTCTCGACCCGGCTGCTCATGGAGGCCCTCGGCAGCGAGGTGCACGTCGTGGCCGACCTGGACACCAACGGGGGCTTCCTGGGCACCCGGCTCGACTACGTCCGCGGGCTGTGCGCGTCCGACGACCGGTACGTGTGGCTCAGCCAGTACACCAACGCGCAGAACTGGCGGGCGCACTTCCGCACGACGGCACCGGAGATCGCCCGGCACTTCCCTCGCCTGGACGCGCTGTTCATCGGAACGGGCACCGCCGGGACCCTGATGGGCTGCGCGCGCTACTTCCGCGAGTGGCACCGCCCGGTGCGGATCGTCGCCGTGGACAGCGTGGGCTCGGTGGCCTTCGGCGGCGAACCCGGCCGCCGGATGATCCCCGGCCTGGGCATGAGTATGCGCCCCCCGCTCCTCGACGAGGCGTTGGTGGACGAGGTGCTCCGGGTGGAGGAGGCCGACACCATCCGCACCTGTCACCGCCTGGCCCGACGGGGCTTCCTGTTCGGCGGCTCCACGGGGACGGTGGTCAGCGCGGCGTCGGCCTGGCTGGCCCGGCACGGCACCCGTGACCTCACCGCTGTGGCCATCGCCCCCGACCTCGGCGAACGCTACCTCGACACCGTCTACCAGACGAACTGGTTGCAGGACCTGTACGGCGACGGCATGCTCGACTCCGCCCGGGTGAGCCCCTCGTAACCGGGGCGGGCGCGGGTCGGCGTTCGGCGGCGAGAGCGGCCCACTTCCGCTCGCCGGCCACGTCGAGGCGGCGGTACCCGCCGTCCGGCCGTACGCCGGTGGCGCTCACCCGTGCCCTTCCGGGTGAATGTCCCGACACCCGGCGGCGCCCCGGCCGCGGGCCGCACCGGGGACCGGTCGTGCCGAGCCGCACGGAGGCGCCACTCGCCCCGACCGCGTCGATCGGCCCGCCTGATGGCACCGCTGTACGGGTGGTGGAGGCGCCGTACGAGGCGATCCGGCTGAGGCAGGCACCGCGGTGGCATCCGGTACGCACGCGTGACGCCGCCACATCCGGCTGCGGGAGACGGCCGTGCGGTCGGCGGGCGGCTCGTGGACCGAGCCGAGGAGGACGACGTCCCCGGGCGGTGATCCGGGCGCCACCGGCCCCAGAGGTTTTACCGTCCCGTGGTTGCCGCCCCCGAGGGCCCGTCAGAACCTTGGTCACCACGCCGTCGGACAACTGCCTCTGCCGTTCTCGGGGTTGCCCGGGTCCCCGGCGCCGAACGGGGAATGTCCATGCACCTGGAGTTCCGGCATCTGCGTATCCTGCTCACCGTCGCCGAGGCCGGCAGCATTCGCCGGGCCGCCGCGCGGCTCCAGCTGTCCCAGCCGGCCACGAGCGCTCAGCTGAAGCGCATCGAACACGAGTTGGGCGGCCCGCTCTTCATCCGCGGCGCCGACGGGGTGAAGCCGAACGAGAACGGCCAGTACGTGCTGCGCTGCGCCCGGGACCTCGTCATCGGCTTCGACCGGTTGCGCGAGTACGCGCGATCGGCGGCGGAGGCGGACGCAGAGACCGCCGCGCCGCTGAGGGCGGGCGGAGCGGCCGGCCCTCTGGTGCCGCTGCTGGTCTCCGCCCTCTTCGAACTCGTCCCCGAACGCCGGCTCACCGTAGACGCCCGTCGTTCCGTGCACACCCTGGTGAGATCGCTGAGCCTGTCCAAGTGCGACATCGCGGTGTTCGGCGAGTTCCCGGGCTTTCCCCATCCGGTCGGCGAGTCGGTGGTGACACGCACCCTGCTCCGCGAGCCGGTCTTCGTCCTCCTCGCCGAGAACCACCCGCTGGCAAGCCAGGAGACGGTCGGCCTCCATGAGTTGGCGGACGAGGACTGGGTGATGCCGGAGGCGGACGAGAGCGGTGTGCACGCCTACCTCCATCTCACCTGCCGGTCGGCGGGATTCACTCCGCACATCGCCCATGTGACGCCGGACCTGGCCGTGGCGCAGATCCTGGTCGCCGGCCGGCGTGCCGTCTGCGGCGTGTGGCCGACCGCCGATGTGTCCGTCCAGGGCACCGTGCAGAGGCCGCTCGCGGACATCCCGTTGCACCGGCGGCTGCTGCTGGCCTGGAACACGGAGTCGGTACCGCCCGAGCTCGCCGACGCGGCGTGCGAGCGTGTGCTGGCCGCCTATGTGTCGCTGGTGCGGCAACGGCCCCGGTACCTGGACTGGTGGGAGGCCGGGGGAGCGGAGTTCGCACTCGGCGACGGCGGATGAGCGAACGGGCCGTGACTCCCCTCGCCCTATAGCTCCGCGGTTATATCCCAGCTGAAGTCACGTCAGGGACATGTCACCTGTTGAACACTTCGCGTCAACGTCCAAGGACGTCGTCACCCCACGACGAGCGAAGGAATCCCCATGTCCCGTCCTCTTCTCGCCCTTTCCGCGGCGGTCGCCGCCGGCGTCATCACCACGGGGGCCGCGGCCGTACCCGCGCACTCACAGACCGGGGCGGCGCGGCACGCCGCCTCCGTCCGTGACACCGCGATATCCCGGGCCGAGGCGAACGTGACCCGGCACGCCGACACCTTCGGGTTCGGCGCGGGCCAGACCCTCCACGTGAAGGACGTCGTGATCGACGCCGACGGCACCCAGCACGTCCGCTTCGAGCGGACCTACCGCGGCCTCCCCGTCGTCGGCGGCGACTTCGTCGTCCACCAGAAGGCCGACGGCTCGTTCAAGGGATCCACCCGCGCCCGGGCCCACAAGGTCGCTCTCAGGTCCGTCGCTCCCGCCGTAGGCGCCAAGGGCACCGCGGCCGGCGCCCTGAAGCGCGCACACGGGGCGGTGCGCAACGCCAGGTCCACCCCCGAGCTGATCGTGTGGGCCGCCGACGGCACCCCGCGCCTGGCCTGGCGCACCACCGTGCAGGGCCTCGGCGCCAAGGGGCAGCCGCACGGCGAGGTCTTCGTCACCGACGCCACCACCGGCGCGGCGATCGAACAGTACGACGCCGAGCGCGAGGCGACCGGCACGGGCCACTCCGAATACACCGGCGACGTCGGCATCGACACCACCCAGCAGACCGCCGGCACCTTCGCCCTGATCGACCCGCTGCGCGGCCACGTCACCAAGGACGCGCACAACCTGTCGTCGTCGTCCCTGAAGAGCTCCTCCGGCACCCTGTTCACCGACGCCGACGACATCTGGGGCGACGGCAAGAAGTTCTCCACCGACCGCGCCACCGCCGCCGTCGACGCGCACGCCAACACGGCGAAGACGTTCGACTACTACAAGACGACCTTCGGCCGCAACGGCATCAAGAACGACGGCCGCGGCGCCACCGTCTTCGTCCACGTGGGCACCGACTGGGACAACGCCCAGTGGTCGGACTCCTGCTTCTGCATGCTGACCGGCGACGGCAACGGCACCACGGACCCCGAGCAGGTCGACCTGGACACCATGGGCCACGAGATGACCCACGGCGTCACCTCGGCCACCGCCAACCTGCGTTACAGCGGTGAGTCCGGCGGCCTGAACGAGTCCACCAGCGACATCCTCGGCACCATGGTCGAGTGGTACGCCGACAACCCGGTCGACACTCCCGACTACCTCTTCAGCGACCAGTCCACCCCGCCGTGGCTGCGCCGCTTCGACAAGCCGTCGCTGGACGGCCGCTCCGCCGACTGCTGGTCGAAGTCGGTCGGCCGCCTCGACGTGCACTACTCCTCGGGCGTCGGCAACCACTGGTTCTACCTGACCAGTGAGGGCAGCGGCGCCAAGACCGTCAACGGCGTCTCCTACAACAGCCCCACCTGCAACGGCTCCACCGTCACGGGCATCGGCAACCAGAAGGCATCCGCCATCTGGTACCGGGCCCTGACCGTCTACATGACCTCCACCACGGACTACAAGGGGGCCCGTACCGCGACCCTGAACGCGGCGAAGGACCTCTACGGCGCCACCGGCCCCGAGTACGCCACCGTGGCCGCGGCCTGGAGCGCGGTCGACGTCCTCTGACGCCCCTGGCACCGCCCCGGGAGGCAACTCCGCGCGCTACCAGGGCAGAAGATCCATGTTCGGGTGATGTGTGCCGTATCACGCCATTGAAGTCCGCCCAAGTTGTCTGAATCACAGCGGATATGTCCATTTGGCGTCCATGCTTGCTGGGACAGCGGCTCCCGAAGGGGAGCCCCTCGGCATGGGCGCCAAGTTCCGAAGTGGCCCATGGCGCAGTCCTCGTGACATTCCCCCCTGGATCTCCCGGAAAGGTGCCCATCATGGCCGCTTACCTCTGTCCTCCTGCCGTGATACACGGCGAGCACGCCGTGAAGACCAGCCAGATCGTGGCGGAGGTGCGCGACCGGCACCCGCACGCGGCGTGGGCGCCCCGCATCGACGGCATCGCCGCCGGTACGGGCATCGAGACCCGCGGGTGGATGCTGCCGCTGGAGACCGCCGTCGCGCCCGGCAGCGGCGGCGGACTGCGGGCTGCCGGCACCGGGCCGGCCCGCAAGGCGCTGGCACGCGACGGGTTCACCGAGCACGACGCCGACCGCGTGATCGCGGCCCTCGAGGCGATGCCCGCGCCGCAGACCGTCCAGGAGCGCACCGCGCCCGCGTGGGAGGCGGTGCGGTCCTACGGCGAGCGTGCGGCACGCGGAGCCCTGCAGACAGCCGGGCTGGACACCGCGGACGTCGACTGCCTGATCACGAGTCACTCCACCACCCCGGCGCTGCCGGGGCTGGACATCGCCCTGGCCAACACACTCCCGCTCCGCAACGACGTGATGCTGCTGCCGGCCACGCAGTGGGCCTGTGTCGCGGGGACCCGCTCACTGGCCCTGGCGGCGGATCTCGTGGCCGCGGACCCCGACCGGGTGGTCCTGGTCGTGATCGCGGAGGCGCTGAGCACCACCTACCAGCCCGCGGACGACACCCTGGAGTCCCTGATCGTCCGGTTGCTGTTCGCGGACACCGCGGTGGCCGCGGTGGTCACGGGCCGCCCGAGGCGCGAGTCGGTGCTGCGGTTGGACGCCGCCTGGCACCACACCCTGCCCGGCACCCAGGACCTGCACCGCCTGGACACACGGGCGGACGGCACCCACTTCGTCATGGACCGGCGCGGGCCGCGCGCCGTACAGGAGACGGTCACCGCGATGTGGGAGTGGCTGCGCGTCCGGTATGAGGACCATCCCGACTCCTGGCACCCCGACGTGCTGCTCGCGCACCCCGGCGGGACCCGGGTGCTGGAGTACATGGAGCAGACGATGCCCGACGCGTGGCCGTCGGGGCTGCTGGACCACAGCCGGGAGAGCTACACCAGCGGCAACCGCGGAGGCGCCGCCGTGTTCGACATCCTGAGGCGGGCGCACGACGCCGGGCAGAAGTCGGGCAGCCGAGCCGTCCTGTACGCGGCGGCACCGGGCCTCACCGCCACCGCCCTGGAAGGGGAGTGGCTGTAGAGGCGCACGCCACCGCTGCCCTCACCGCGCCCGCGCCCGCGTACGCCCGCCGCGCCCCGTCCCGCGGCCGCGTCACCTCCTGACTTCCGCCCAGACCACCTTGCCGGTGTCCGTCCACCGCACCCCCCACCGGCTGGTGAGCCTGTGCACGATGTTCAGGCCCCGCCCGCCGTCGTCGAGGAGGCCGCCCCCGCTCAGCCGCGGCCTGCCGTTGCCGGTGTCGCCCACCTCGCACAGCAGGCCGTGACCGGTTCTGATCAGTCGTACCGTGACGGGCCCGGTGGCGAAGCGCACCGCGTTGGTGACCAGCTCGCTGACCAGGAGCGGCACGTCGTCCCGGGTGTCGTCCCTGGTGCGCCACTTCCGCAGCACCGCGGAGACGTACGCGCGGGCACGGGCGGGCGCGTCGTCGCGGGCGGGTATCCGCCAGGTGACGGTGTCCCCCTTGCGGTAGCCGATCATGCGCGCGAGCAGCAGGGTCACGTCGTCACGCCGGCGCACGGGCGTCAACGCGGAGACGATGTGCCGTGCGGCCTGCTCCAGGGCGTCCCAGGGGTGCACCGCGGACACGGTCTCCGCCAGTCTCCCGATGCCCTCGTCGATCGGCAGGGCCGGATCCTCCACCAGGCCGTCGGTGTAGAGGGTGAGCAGGGAGCCCGGGGGCGCGCCGAACGTGTGCACGCCGAACGGCTCCCGCACCGCGAACTCGGCGCCCAGGCCGGGGTGGGGGCGGACCGGCAGTGGGGCCGCGTGCCCGTTCGGGAGCACCAGGATCGGGGGGAGGTGGCCGGCGCTGGAGAGCGCCACGTGGTGGCTGACCGGGTCGTACAGGGCGATGCAGCAGGTGGAACCGAGGGCGCTGTAGCCGGCCGCCAGCCCGGACTCCGCGTCGTCCAGCAGTGTCACGGTCGCGTCCAGGTGCTCCAGCACCTCGTCGGGTGCCAGCCCCGCGGACAGCAGCGCGCGGGCCTCCATGCTCAGTTGGCCCATGGTGGCCGCTGCCCCCAGGCCGTGCCCGACGACGTCACCGACCACCAGCGCGGTACGGCCGTCGGGCAGCGGGAAGCTGTTCACCCAGTCGCCGCCGACGCCCGCGCTGTCGGGGGTGGCGGGCTGGTAGACGCTGGCGATCTCGACGGTGTCGCCGCCGGTCCGGGGCAGCAGCCGGCGCTGCAACGCCAGCACCTGCGTGTGCTCGCGCTGGTGCTGACGGGCCAGGTCGACGTGATGGGCGGTCCTGGCCACCAGTTCCTGCAGGTCGAGCAGCTCGCTGTCGCGGAAGGGGCAGTCCGCCCGCCGCCAGACCTCCGCCACGCCCAGCACGACGGGCGGTGCGCGGTCCAGGACCAGCGGTATGCACGCCACGCCCGCCGACCGGTCACCGGGCACCAGGGCGCGTATCACTCGCGGACTGCCGAGGACCCGCTCCACCGCCTTCCGGTCGGGTATGACGATCGCCTGCGGGGCATCGTCCCGGCGCACCGCCTGCGCCAGCAGGCGGCTCGCGTCGCTGGGAAGATCGTCGCCCGGAGTCACGTAACCCTCCGGCCACGCCCGGTCCGGCACCAGGGCCGCCCGCCGTAGCCGGATGCGCCCCTGTGCCCGCTCGGTCACTCCCTCGCCCGTCCACACGGAGAAGTCGAGGTCGACGGCGGCCACGTCCCCCCAGGCCAGCAGGGACTCCGCCAGGGACTGCGCGGTCTCGCCGATGTCCAGAGAGGTCCCGACCGCGGTCTCGGCGGCGTACAGGTGCAGCCTCCTGGCCATGGCGATCACGGAGACGGTCAAACCCTCCTGGGGCGCCGCGGCGGGCAGGATGCTCATCGAGACCACCAGCTCGGACCCGTCGCCGCGCCGCAGGCGCTGGATCCGGGCGACATGCGCCTCACCCATCTCCAGAACCTGCCGCAACCGCCGCGTGACCGTCGGTACGTCCCCGGGGGGCAGCAGATCGACGAAAGAACTGCCCGCCGCGGCGTCCAGACCAGCGAAGACGGGGGCGTCCAGATTGCAGCGGGTGATTGTCAGATCCCTGTCGAGGTTGACCACGCCGAGAATCTGGTCCTGACGGTCGGCTCCCGGGCCGTCGGGCGCGCGCCGGCGGGCCGCGCGGTCACCCGGCGCGTCGGCGGGACCAGCGGCCGCGGGCGCTTTGCCGCGCGGGATGTAGCGACCCAGGGCACCGCTGACCAGGTCGAAGGGCGAAGAGGACGAAGGGGAGGGTGTGGAGTCCATGGGGCTCTCTCGGCAATCCCCGGCGCAGCGCCGGGGCCGTACTCGAAAACCGTGCGACGGAGCCCCGAGATCCCTGACCGCACACCTCATTGAATAACACCGGCGGCCGCTTCGCCCACAGCGGCCGACCGCGTGCCGCGTGTGCGGAGGGACGGGCACGTGCCGGCACACGGTGGAAGGACGCGGCTCACCCGCGCACGGGGCGCGGACCGCAATCCGGCCGGGACCGTTCCCGCCCGGTTACCAGGGCACTTCCCCGTCCTCGTCCTGGAACGTCACCGCCGGGCCGTCCGCGCCGGGCATGGCCGGACGTACGACGACCCCGGCACTGCCCTCGGGTGTCCTGCCGATCCCGGATGCCGACGCAGCAACGGTCACCCCCGCGTCCGGGAGCGGTTCCGGCGCGCAGTCGACAACGGCGACCTGCCCCGCGGACCGATCCCGGCCGGCTGGCCCGCTACCTCACCACTTCGCCTGCGGCCTCGCCGCACAAGCCGCGAGCGGTGTCGGCCGCGACGAACCCCAGGAGCTGGCCGACGCACGCCGCCCTGCGCAACCGGCCACCCGCCGGAAGCCCGCCCGGCGTGCTCCGGCCGCCCTCCTGACGGGTGAACGTGGTGAGCCGCGTCGCATCGGAGCGGGGAAGGCTTGCTATGCAACGAGGTGCATAGCAGGATCTGTGTCATGGCGCTCGAACACGCGATCCTGGTGTCGCTCCTGGAGAAGCCCGGATCCGGCTATGAACTGGCGCGGCGTTTCGAGCGGTCCATCGGCTACTTCTGGACCGCGACGCACCAGCAGATCTATCGCGTGCTCAAGCGCATGGAGAACGACGGCTGGGTCGACGTCCGGGACGTCCCGCAGCAGGGCCGGCCGGACAAGAAGGAATACTCCGTCGCCGACCTCGGCCGGGCGGCGCTGTCCTCCTGGCTGCACGATCCGATCGAACCGGAGAGCGTCCGCCACGACCTGGCCGTGAAGATCCGGGGCGCCGCCTTCGACGACCCGGCCGCCCTGATCCGCGAGGTGGAGCGGCACCGGCAGGCACACCGGAACCGGCTGGCGCGCTATCTCGCGGGCGAGGTACGGGACTTCATCGAGCCCGAGGCGGAGACAACGGGTCCGCGGACGCCGCTCGACGCGGAAAGAGAGCTCCAGCACGTCGTCCTGCGCGGCGGCATCGCGTACGAGCGGATGATGATCGACTGGCTGGACGACGTGCTCGCCACGCTGGCCCGGTTCGGTCCGGTCCGCTGATCGTGCCGCGCTCTTCGCCGGGCCTCCCGGTGCGCCGGGCCTGCCACCGGCCCTCCCGGTCCGCCGTCCCCTCCGCCGGTCCTCCCGCTCCGGCCCCCGCCCAGCCGTCGCACCCTCCCTTCCCTCCGTCCACCGGCCGAAAGGCGTCCCACCATGGCTGACCAGCTGCTGTTCAACCCGCGCGGTTACGACCCCGCGCACTTCGACCCCGAGACGCGCCGCTTGCTGCGTGCCACCGTCGACTGGTTCGAGGAGCGCGGGAAGCGGCGGCTGCTGGAGGACTACCGGACCCGCGCGTGGCTCGGTGACTTCCTCGCCTTCGCCGCGAAGGAGAACCTGTTCGCCACCTTCCTGACGCCGTCGTCCGCGGCGGGCGAGGGGGAGCCGGACAAGCGGTGGGACACCGCCCGGATCGCCGCGCTCAACGAGATCCTCGGCTTCTACGGCCTGGACTACTGGTACGCCTGGCAGGTGACGATCCTCGGCCTCGGCCCGGTCTGGCAGAGCGACAACGCCGCCGCACGTGCCCGGGCCGCGCGACTCCTCGCCCAAGGGGAGGTGTTCGCGTTCGGCCTGTCGGAGAAGGCCCACGGCGCCGACATCTACTCCACCGACATGCTGCTCCAGCCCGACGGTGACGGGGGCTTCAGCGCCACCGGCTCCAAGTACTACATAGGCAACGGCAACGCCGCCGGACTCGTCTCCGTCTTCGGCCGCCGCACCGACGTAGAGGGCCCGGACGGCTACGTGTTCTTCGCCGCCGACAGCCGTCACCCCGCCTACCACCTGGTCAAGAACGTCGTCGACTCCTCGAAGTTCGTCAGCGAGTTCCGCCTGGAGGACTACCCCGTAACGGCCGAGGACGTTCTGCACACCGGCCGCGCCGCCTTCGACGCCGCCCTCAACACCGTCAACGTCGGCAAGTTCAACCTGTGCACCGCCTCGATCGGCATCTGCGAGCACGCGATGTACGAGGCCGTCACCCACGCGCACAACCGCGTCCTGTACGGCCGCCCCGTCACCGCTTTCCCGCACGTGCGGCGCGAGCTGACCGACGCGTACGTCAGGCTCGTCGGCATGAAGCTGTTCAGCGACCGTGCCGTCGACTACTTCCGCTCCGCCGGCCCGGACGACCGCCGCTACCTGCTCTTCAACCCGATGACGAAGATGAAGGTGACCACGGAGGGCGAGAAGGTCATCGACCTCATGTGGGACGTGATCGCGGCCAAGGGCTTCGAGAAGGACAACTACTTCGCCCAGGCGGCGGTGGAGATCCGCGGCCTGCCGAAGCTGGAAGGTACGGTCCACGTCAATCTGGCGCTGATCCTGAAGTTCATGCGCAACCACCTCCTCGACCCGGTCGACCACCCCCGCGTGCCGACCCGCCTGGACGCGGCCGACGACGACTTCCTGTTCCGGCAGGGGCCGGCCCGCGGCCTCGGCTCGGTGCGCTTCCACGACTGGCGACCCGCCTTCGAGGCCTACGCGCACCTGCCCAACGTGACCCGCCTGCGCGAACAGGCCGACGCCCTCTGTGCGTTCGTCGCCACCGCGGCCCCCGACGCGGAGCAGAGCCGCGATCTCGATCTCCTTCTCGCGGTCGGTCAGCTCTTCGCGCTCGTCGTGCACGGGCAGCTCGTCCTGGAACAGGCGGCGCTCGCCGGACTCGACGAGGACGTGCTCGACGAACTCTTCGCCGTTCTCGTGCGGGACTTCTCCGCGCACGCCGTCGAACTGCACGGAAAGGACTCGGCGACCGAGGCGCAGCAGCAGTGGGCGCTGGGTGCCGTCCGGCGCCCGGCCGTCGACGAGGCACGCACGCAGCGGGTCTGGCAGCAGGTCGAGGCGCTGTCCGGCACGTACGAGATGGCTCCTTAGACGCGCCCGGCACAGCACCGGAGGCCGGGCCGCGCGTGCCGGCCTCCGGTCGGCCGGGGTTCGGCTCCGTGGCCGCGCCCCGACCGGTGCCGTCCGGTGCGTCAGGTGGTCGAGCAGCCGGCCGGGGTGGCCCGCGACGCGTCGTCGATCAGCGCCCGCTGCGCCGCCTCGACCCGCCGCACATCGGGCTTGACGACCGTGCGGTCGTACGTCATCAGGCCGTTGAGCTCACCCTCGACGTCCGAGATCTGGGTGTAGACGGCGCCGTTGCCGCCCTTGCAGGCCAACGCGTGCACCTCGGCGAGTTTCGCCAGGTAGTCGTCGGTGTACCGTGCCGGGTCGACGTCGACGTACGACTGCTGGACCGGCCAGGCGTGGCCGGGCACCGCGAGACCGAGACCGCCGTACTCGCCGCTGACCATGGCACGCCTGCCGTCGGGGTGCGGTGGCAGCGCCGGGCTCGGGTAGCCGTGTTCGTCCATGATGTCGCCGGTGCCGCCGTCGGCGCCGAGGTTGAGGCCCGACATGCTGTCGACCAGCCGGGTCGGGTCCCAGGACTTGGCCTGGTCGGCGATGCGGGCCATGTCGTACTGGCCCCAGCCCTCGTTGAAGGTGACCCACATGACGACCGACGGGCTGCTGATGTGCTCATCGATCATCTCCTTCATCTCGTGCTCGTACTCGGCGCGTTGGGCGGACGTGTCGGGCACCCGGCTCATCGCCGGCATGTCCTGCCAGACCAGCAGACCGAGCCGGTCGGCCCAGTAGAACCAGCGGTCGGGCTCCACCTTGATGTGCTTGCGGACCGCGTTGAAGCCCATCGCCTTGTGCGTCTTCAGGTCGTGGGCGAGGGCCGCGTCGGTGGGCGCCGTGTACAGGCCGTCCGGCCAGAAGCCCTGGTCCAGCGTTGCCATCATGAAGACGGGCTTGCCGTTGAGGACGGTGCGCGGGACGCCGTCCACCTTCTCGACCGCGATGGAGCGCATCCCGAAGTAACTGCCGACGCGGTCGCGGCCGACGCTCACCCTCAGGTCGTACAGGAAGGGGTCGCCGGGCGACCACAGGTGCGCGTGCGGGATCTTCAGCGTGAGGGGTTCGCCGCTGCGGCCGACGGCCGTGGCGACCTCGCGGTGGCCGTCGTACGCCGTGGCCCGCACCGGGAGTCCGGCCCGCACGCCCTGCGGTTCGACGCTGAGCGTCCCCGCCGGGACGTCCGGGGTGAGCTTGAGCGTGTCGACGTGCTCGGCCGCGACCGGCTCCATCCAGACGGTCTGCCAGATACCGGACGACGGTGTGTACCAGATGCCGCTGGGGTCGGTGCGCTGCTTGCCGACCGGCGGGTTCTCGCCGGCGGCTGCGTCCGTCGGGTCGTAGACACCGACGATCAGCTCCTGGGTGCGGCCGGGTTCGAGGGCGTCGGTGATGTCGGCGGTGAACTTGTCGTAGCCGCCCTTGTGTCGGGCGACCTCGGTGCCGTTGACGTACACCTCGGCCTGCCAGTCGACGGCGCCGAAGTTCAGCTGCAGGTGCTTGCCCGAGCCGATTCTCCAGTCGGCCGGGACGGTGAAGGTGCGCCGGTACCACATCCGGTCCTCGTGCCGTTCGATCCCCGACAGCTGGGACTCGACCGGGTACGGGACGAGGATCCGCTCGCGCAGCTGCTTGCCGACCGGGGGCCGCTCGCCGGGCGCGGCGGCGGCGAACTGCCAGGTGCCGTTCAGGTTCCGCCAGGCGTCCCGGGTGAGCTGGGGACGGGGGTACTCGGGGTGGGCGTTGGCGGGAGTGACCTCGTCCGCCCACGGGGTGCGCAGTTCGTGTGTGGAGTGGTTGGGGCCGCTGCTCCAGAAAGCCCCGACGGCCTTGCCGTCCTGGGCGCCGAGACCGCCCTTGCCGTCGTAGTGGACGTCGGCGAGGCCGGGCGCGGTGCCGGTCCTGTTGCCGACGACGGGCTCCTTGAGTGCCACGAGCAGGGACCTGGGGTCGCCCGGGTCGGCCGTGGCCGTGCCGAGCGGCCACTCGGCCCCGCCGATCACGGCGTCGATGTGGTCGGTGACGCCGGCCGGTGGCGCGGCGAGTGCCTGGGCGAAGTCGAGCTTGAGGGTGCGGCCGTCCTTGAGGACGGTGGCGGCCAGGGCGCCGTCGTAGTCGAAGTCGTCGGGCAGCCGGAAGGCCGAGGACGGGATCGCCTCCTCGGCCTCTCCCGGCTCGGTCCAGCGCAGGTGGAGGTTGGAACCGCCGAAGTGCTCGAAGTACTCGACCTTGATGTCGTAGGCCTTGCCGGCCGTCAACTCCACCGGCTGGGAGGTCTGTTCGTTGTCCCAGTCGTCGACCCAGTGGTCGATGGCCGGCTTGCCGTCGATCCACAGCCGGAAGCCGTTGTCACCGGTCATCGAGAAGGTGGTGGGGCCCGTCCTCTCCGGTACGACCTTGCCGGTCCAGCGGACGCTCACGTCGTCGTTCCGGCCGGTGGCGGACTGCAGACGGGGCTCGAGGTCGCCGAAGTCGATGCCGGGGTCGAAGGCGGTCGCCTTCAGGTCGTGGAAGTCGAAGGCTCCGGGGGCGGACTGGATGTAGTACTCGCCCTTGAGGCCGTGGGGTTCCAGGGGGGAGCCGGCGGCCGTCGCGGACGGCGCTGCGGCGAGACCGGTGATGCCGAGAGCTGCGGTGAGCAGCATGGCCAGTCGCTGTCGGCTTCTGCTGGGGCGCACTTGTCTCCTTGGGGGTGAGCTGATCGATGGCTCGTCGAGACGTTGTACAACGTTGGAAGGAGAGAGCAATGGGCATGACAGCATGGCGTCCGGCCGCCTGTCCAGACCCGTGCGCGCCGAACCGGTCCGGCGGGGCGCACGCCACCTCGATGCTGTGACGACGTGTCATGTCCGTAGACCGGCGACGGGCTCCTGCACAACACTGCTCCTCACGGCTCACGGCGTTCGTGCGCGGTACGCCGTCGCTCCGGAAGCGGTGGTGGTCCGGCCCCGCGGACATCCGCCGGGGGCGGACGGCGGTGCGTCATCCCTCGCCTTGTCAGTGTGATGAAACCGCATGTATAACGTTGTAAATCAGTGCCAGGGGCTCGGCCGCACGGCTCACGGCGGCGACGCCGGACCCGCACCGGCCACCCGGGCCGAGTCGCTCAGAAGGGACGAACGTGCGGGTCAGCCTCAAGGACGTCGCCGCGCACGCGGGGGTCTCCATCAAGACCGTCTCCAACGTGGTGAACAACTACCAGCACGTCACCCCCGCCATGCGGGAACGCGTCCAGCGCTCCATCGACGCGCTCGGCTACCGGCCCAACCTGGCCGCCCGGCACCTGCGCAAGGGGCGCACGGGCATCATCGCGCTCGCGCTGCCCGAACTCGGCAACCCCTACTTCGCCGAACTCGCCGCCACCGTCATCGACGCCGCCGCCGAACACGACTACATCGTGCTGCTCGACCACACCGGCGGACGGCGCGAACAGGAGATCCTGGTCAGCCAGGGCTTCCGGGCACGGGTCATCGACGGACTGATCCTCAGCCCGATCGAACTGGAAGCCGACGACCTCGGCGACCGCACGGAGAACGTGCCGCTGGTCCTGCTCGGCGAGCGGGAGTACGACCTGCCCTACGACCACATCGCCATCGACAACATCGCCGCCGCCCGCACCGCCGTCCGGCACCTGATCGGCCTGGGCCGCCGGGAGGTCGCGTTCATCGGCGCCCGGCGCGGCCGCAGTGAGCCCGCCCAGCTGCGCGTGCGCGGCTGGCGGGAGGAACTGACCCTGGCCGGACTGCCCGCCGACGACGGGCTCGTCGCCGCCACCGACGGCTGGGGGCACGCGGAAGGCGCGGAAGCCATGGCGCGCATCCTGGAGACCGGGAGGCGCCCCGACGCGGTCTTCGCCTACAACGACCCTATGGCCATCGGTGCGATGCGGGTGCTGCACGAGTGGGGCCTGCGGGTGCCCCAGGACGTCGCGGTGGTCGGATTCGACGACGTGGTCGAAGGACGGTTCGGCGCGGTGACCCTCACGTCCGTCTCACCGGACAAGGGGGCCATCGGCCGGCGCGCGGTGGAGTCGGTGCTGGCTCGGCTCGGCGGCGAGGCTCCGGAACCGCGGCGCATCCGGGTCGACCACCGGCTGGTGGAGCGGGAGAGCACAGTGGGGCGCCGAGCGGCCGGCGGCGGCACGAACGGTTGACCGCACCGGTGGGCGTGGCGCACCCCGTGGGTGGCCGCGCCCCCTTCGGGGGCTCAGCGTCCTCGCGGCCGCGGACGGCACGCGCGACCCCGTCGGCGACGGGGGAGTGATGACCGATCGGCCTGGTACGGAGCGCGTCTTGCCCCCTTGTCCAAGGTCACATGTCGGTTACACGGCAGGGGAGTTCGCCGGGTCGGGGACGGCCGCGGCCGAGTGGCGCCTGTGACACACGGGCATCACTGAAGTCCCTGTTCAGTACGTGTTTCGAGTCGCCGCGCCGTACGCCGCCGCCGGCGGGTCGGCGGCGAGCCGGCCCGGCTCCGGCCGCATTCCGGCCTCCGGCCTGATGTCCGTACGCGGTGCACAGGGGGTTTACAGCACTCTTCCAACGATGTAAAAACCTGCTTGCGGCGGACCGGACAGCGTCCTGCGCCGGGGGAGAAGCACCGCCTGTGCTCATCTGATGCCTCCTCAGTTCCCTTCAAGCGTCGCCCGGATCGGGGTCACCATGCAGCGCACCACTCACCGTCCTCACCTCCTCACCCGTCCCGTGCTGGTCGCCCTGGCCGCAGCGGTGGCGCTGACCGCCACCGCGTGCACCAAGTCGGAGGACGACGCCTCGGGCAAGCAGCGCTCCACGGCGGCCGCGGACGGCGCCGAACAGAAGGTCGTCACGCCCGGACCCGGCAGCAAGGGCTGCACCATCGGCGCCTACGGAGCGAAGAAGACCGATCTGCGGAACGCGACCGTCGGCTTCTCCCAGTCGGAGAAGGAGGCCAACCCGTTCCGCATCGCCGAAACCCGGTCCATCAAGGACGAGGCGAAGAAACGGGGAGTCAGACTGCTGACGGCCAACGCCCAGTCGCAGTTCTCCAAGCAGATCAGCGACGTGCAGGACCTGCTCGCCAAGGGTGCCGATCTGCTGGTCGTCGCACCGCTCAACTCCGACGGCTGGGACCCGGTGCTCCAGGCCGCCGCCGCCAGGAAGGTGCCGATCGTCACGATCGACCGCAAGATCAACGCGAAAGCCTGCAAGGACTACGTCTCCTTCATCGCCTCGGACTTCGTCGAGCAGGGCCGGCGTGCCGCCGACCAGATGATCGAGGCGACGGGCGGCAAGGGCGAGGTCGCCATCCTGCTGGGTTCGGCCGGGAACAATGTCACCACCGAGCGCACCAAGGGCTTCAAGGAGCGGATCGCCGCGAAGGCCCCCGACCTGAAGATCGTCTTCGAGCAGACCGGTGACTTCGCCCGCGAGAAGGGCCAGCAGGTCACCGAGCAGCTGATCCAGTCCAAGCCGGGTATCAAGGGCATCTACGCGGAGAACGACGAGATGGGCCTGGGCGCGGTGGCCGCGCTCAAAGGTGCCGGCAAGAAGGCCGGCGACATCAAGATCGTCACGGTGGACGGCACCCGCAACGCCGTCCAGGGCATCGTCGACGGCTGGGTCAGCGGTGTCGTCGAGTCCAACCCGCGCTTCGGTCCGCTGGCGTTCCGGACGCTGGACACCTTCACCAAGGGCGGCGAGGTCCCCCAGGACATCGTCATCCAGGACAGCGCCTACAACAGCGCCAACGCCAAGCAGGACATCGGTAAGGCGTACTGACCGCCGGGTGGGCCCGATGCCGACCGGGCCCTCCGCTCGCTCACGTCACTCCCCTTCTCCCCGCTCTGCCTGGAGGCACAGGTGGCACCCCCCGCCCAGGTCCTCGCCGTCCGCGGACTGACCAGGACCTTCCCCGGTGTCCGCGCCCTCGACGGTGTGGACCTCACCCTGCGCCCCGGTGAGGTGCACGCCCTCATCGGCGAGAACGGCGCCGGCAAGTCCACTCTCATCAAGGTGCTGACCGGCGTGTACCGGGCGGACGCCGGCGACATCACCTTCCAGGGCCGGAAGGTCGCCTTCACCACGCCGCTGGAGGCCCAGAAGGCCGGCATCTCCACCATCTACCAAGAGGTCAACCTCATCCCGCTGCTGAGTGTGGCCCGCAACCTGTTCCTCGGGCGCGAGCCCCGCAACCGCCTCGGCCTGCTGGACCTGGCCCGCATGAACCGGGAGGCCGGGGAGAGGCTGCGCACCTTCGGCGTCCGGGTGGACGTCCGGCAGCCGCTGCGCACCCTCGGCGTCGGGGCCCAGCAGATGGTGGCCCTCGCCCGCGCGGTCGTTGCGGACGCCCGGATCGTCATCATGGACGAACCGACCTCCTCCCTCGAACCACGCGAGGTGGAGACACTGTTCGCGGTGATCCGCCGCCTGCGCGAGGCGGGCATCGCCGTCGTCTACGTCAGCCACCGCCTGGACGAGCTGTATACCGTGTGCGACACCGTCACCGTGCTGCGCGACGGACGCCGCGTGCACCATGGCCGGCTGGCCGACCTGCCCCGCCTCGAACTGGTCTCCACGATGCTCGGCCGCGAACTCGGCGAGGTGCGCCAGGAGGGTCTGACCAAGTTCACCGGCGACCACCACGCGGC
Organism: Streptomyces sp. Y20; assembly: GCF_043195475.1. Taxonomy (NCBI): domain Bacteria; kingdom Bacillati; phylum Actinomycetota; class Actinomycetes; order Kitasatosporales; family Streptomycetaceae; genus Streptomyces; species Streptomyces sp. Y20. The sequence goes on along the minus strand of NZ_JBIDDP010000001.1, from coordinate 415,141 downwards.
CGGCGCCCAGCCGGTGCTGGAAGCGACGGACCTCACCGTGCCGCACAGGCTGCACGGCGTGTCCGTGAGCATCCGGCCGGGCGAGGTCGTCGGCCTCGGCGGACTGCTCGGCTCCGGGCGCACCGAGACGGCGAAGGCCATCTCCGGTGCGGTGCCGGTCCGTTCCGGCAGTGTCGTGGTCGCCGGGGTCCCGGTGCGCGGCGGCTCCACTCCCGGCGCCCTCCGGGCCGGCATCAGCCTGCTGCCCGAGGACCGCAAGAGCGAGGGCATCGTCCCCGGTCTGTCGGTCCGGGAGAACATCGCGCTGGCCGCCCTGCCCCGGCTCTCCCGCTTCGGCCTCGTGTCGGAGTCCCGTGTGGACAGCATCGTGGACACCTTCATCGAGCGGTTGCGGATCAAGGCGTCGTCACCGCACCAGAAGGCGGTGGAACTGTCCGGCGGCAACCAGCAGAAGGTACTGCTCGCCCGCTGGCTCGCGATGAACCCCAAGGTGTTGCTGCTCGACGAGCCGACGCGCGGCATCGACGTCGGCGCCAAGGCCGAGGTGCAGAAACTCGTGGACGAACTCGCCGCGGACGGCCTGGGCGTCCTGCTCATTTCCTCCGACCTGGAGGAACTGATCGAAGGATCCGACCGCGTGGTCGTACTGAAGGACGGTGCGGTCGTGGGCGAACTGACCGGCGACGACGTCACCGAGGACAAGCTGATGCGGACCATCGCCGGGGACGCCCCGGCATGGGACGCGGTGAAGGAGGAGGCGGGCACCGATGGCTGAGGCCACGCTCCGCGCCACCCCGCTGGACAGGACCGGCGTCCTGCCATGGCTGCGGACCTACGGCGTCTACGCGGGCGTTGTGCTGCTCCTGGTCGTCAACGTCCTCATCACGCCGCACTTCCTGTCCGCCGAGAACTTCCGCACCCAGGCCGTCCAGGTCGCCCCGGTGATCATCGTGGCGATCGGCATGGCCCTGGTGATCGGCACCGAGGGTGTCGATCTGTCCGTCGGTGCCGTGATGGCACTGGCGGCCTCGGTGACGGCCCTCTACCTCGGTTACGGCCTGCTGCCGGCGCTGCTGGTGGTGGCGCTGTTCGCCGCCGGCGTCGGCCTCGCCAACGGGGTGCTGGTCGCCTTCGTCGGGGTCCAGCCCATCGTCGCCACCCTCGCCCTCATGGTCGGTGGCCGCGGCCTCGCCCTGGTGCTGCTGCCCCAGCTGGAGGACGTGCGCAATCCCGCGCTGGCCTCCCTGGGGTCGGGCGACCTCCTCGGCATTCCCTATCTCATCCTGATCGCGGGCGCGCTGGCACTGCTGGTGGCCTTCGCCGTCCGCCGCACCACCTTCGGGCGCCAGCTCCTCGCCATCGGCGACAGCCGCCCCGCGGCCCGGCTCGCCGGCCTGCCCGTACGCAGGGTCCTCATCCTCGTCCACGTCGCCTGCGCGCTGCTCGCGGCCGTGGCGGGCGTGCTGGCCACCGCCCGGCTCCAGGCCAGCGACCCGACCTCGCTGGGCAACCTGATGGAACTGTCCGCCATCACCGCCGTCGTGGTCGGCGGCACCCCGCTGACCGGCGGCCGGGTCGACATCGCCGGCACGGTGGCGGGCGCGGTCCTCATCCAGCTGCTCACCGCCACCCTCATCAAGCACGATCTGCCGCCCTCCTCGACCCAGATCGCCCAGGCCATAGTGATCATCGCCGCGGTCTACGCGGCACGCGGACAGGGGAAGCGATGACCGCCACCGGGACGGACACACACACGACCACCGCGAGCGGCGAAGTGCCGGGTGGCGCGGAGCCGGTGGGCTCCGCGCGTTCCGAACGGCTGAGCGCGCTGGTCCAGCAGCACGGCGCGCTCGCGGTGCTGGTGATCGCCTGCGTCATCGCCTCGGTCGGCTTCGACACGTTCGCCACCGGCGACAACATCTCCAACATGGCGACCGGTTCGGCGTTCCTCGCCGTCATCGCCCTCGGTATGACGTTCGTCATCATCACCGGCGGCATCGACCTGTCGGTCGGTTCCCTCTTCGCGCTCGGCGGCGTCCTTTCGGCCTGGGGGTCCCGGCACGGCACCCTGGTGGCGCTGCTGCTTCCCCTCGCCGTCTGCGGCCTCATCGGCGTCGTCAACGGCCTGCTCGTCGCCCGCTCCCGGCTGGCCCCCTTCATCGTCACGCTGGCCGCCATGCTGGGGGCGCGCGGACTGATGCTGGCGCTGACGGACGAGGGTGCCGAGACGTACCTGATCGGCAAGGGCTCGTTCCTCGCCGAACTCGGCCAGGGCAGCACCCTGGGCGTCGGCAACCCGGTGTGGATCACGGTGGCGCTGTTCGCCGCCGGAGCCGTGGTGCTGCGCCGTACCCGGTTCGGGCAGCACGTGTACGCGGTCGGCGGCAACGAGGACGCGGCGGCCCTGATGGGCGCGCCCGTGGCCCGTACCAAGATCCTCGTCTACACGCTGTCCGGCGTCCTGGCCGGACTGGCCGGGGCCCTCAACGCCGCCTGGCTGGCCTCCGGCGTGACCATCCTCGGCAACGGCATGGAACTGGACGCCATCTCCGCGGTCGTGATCGGCGGCACCCTGCTGACCGGAGGCCTCGGCCACGTCAGCGGTTCCCTGGTCGGCGTCCTGCTGCTCAAGGTGATCCAGAACGTCATCAACCAGATCGGCTCCCTGGACTCCTCCTACCAGCAGGTCGTCAGTGGCGCCTTCCTGGCCGTCGTCGTGATCGCGCAGACCTGGCTGGGCCGCAAACGGCAGCTGATGTGACGAGCCCCGGACGCGGCGGCCATGCCTCTCCCGTGCCCCGGCTGCCGCGTCCGCCTCCCGGCGGTGACCGTCTTCGTGTCCGGCGGCTTGACCCCGTGTCAGTGCGGTCCTACGCTGGCACGCCAGCGGAGTTACATCGATGTAAAAGTAGGGTACGGCGCCTGCCGGTCCAGGATCGCGCGCCGATGCCCGCACGCCGGCCCGTACACCCCCACACAGCCGCCCGGCACCGTCACCGACCGGTCCCACCCGTGCGAGAGCGATCCTTGTCCGAGGAGCCCCCCATGCGCACGCAAGCCCCGGAACCGTACGTCCCCCGTGGTTGCCGTATCTGCCCGGCGCGCCGACCGTGTTCGGGCCGATCCCGACGGGACGCCCGCCGCAGGGCCCGCCACCGCCGCGGCGGCCCTGCGGACCGTCACGGCCGCCGTGGCACGTTCCGCGATTCAGCACCGGCCCGGACCCGTTCATGACGTACGGGAACGGGAACGACTGCCCGACCACCACCCAGGGCGACGGCACCGGCATGTGGCGCTCACCCTCGCTCCGGGCGCTGACGGCCACGCCGGCCGGGGACCGGGCGCAGGGGGCCGGCCGGTTCCCGTCCTGCCACCGGGCGGCTCGCCGCCCCGATGAGGACAACGATGTCGCCGAAAGAGAGGTTCGCCGTGCGCATCAGCAGACGTGAGGTCATCAGGGGCGGTGCCGCCGTCGCCGGCGCGGCCGTGCTGGGGCCGGTGACCGCGCGGCCCGCCGCGGCGGCGACCACGCCGTGGTATCCGGCCAACCGGGCGCCCCTGCAACCGTCGGCGTTCCTGCGGCTGCCACCCGGCGCGGTCCGTGCGCGCGGCTGGCTCGCCACGCAGCTCGCCCGTCAGGCCGACGGCCTGTGCGGGCACTACCCGGAGACGTCGCACTTCCTGCGGTACGAGGACACCGGATGGATCCACGCGGGCCTGGACGGCTGGGAGGAAGTCCCGTACTGGCTGCGCGGCTTCGTCGACATGGCCTACGTGACCGGTGACGCGGCCGCACTGGCCACCGCGTCGACGTGGATGGACGGAGTGCTCGCCAACCAGGCGGCCGACGGGTACTTCGGCCCGTCACGGCTGCGGACGTCCCTCGCCGGGCATGTCGACCTGTGGCCGCACATGCCGATGCTGCACGCCCTGCGCTCCTTCGCGGAGTACTCCGGCGACAGCCGCGTCGTCCCCTTCCTGACCCGGTACTTCGCCTACGTCCACGCCCAGCCCGCGGCGGTGTTCTCCGACGGGTGGGGGACCTGGCGCTGGGGCGACACCATCGACGTCGTCTACTGGCTGTACAACCGTACCGGCGACGCGTTCCTGCTCGACCTGGTGCGCAAGATCCACGCGAACTCGGCCAGATGGGCCGACGGCGTCGTCAACGGGCACAACGTCAACTTCGCGCAAGGGTTCCGCGAACCGGCCCAGTACTGGGTGCTGTCCGCCGACGCCGCCGACCGCAGCGCCACGTACCGCGACTACGCCACCATGCAGGACGCTTACGGCCGGTTCCCCGGCGGGGGTTTCGCCGGCGACGAGACCGTGCGCGCCGGCTGCGGAGACCCGCGGCAGGGGTTCGAGACGTGCGGCATCGTCGAATACATGCTCAGCCACGAGATCCTGACGCGCATCACGGGCGACCCGGTGTGGGGCGACCGCACCGAGGAACTGGCGTTCAACACGCTGCCCGCCGCACTCGACCCCGAGGGCCGGGCCACGCACTACATCACCTCGGCGAACAGCGTCGACCTGGACAACAGCGCGAAGACACGGGGCCAGTTCGCCAACGGCTGGGCGATGCAGTCCTACCGTGCCGGGGTGGACCAGTACCGCTGCTGCCCGCACAACTACGGCATGGGCTGGCCCTACTACACCGAGGAGATGTGGCTCGCCACCGCCGACGCAGGACTGTGCGCCGCGCTCTACGGCCCCTCCACCGTCACCGCCGAGGTCGGCGACGGCACCCGGGTCACCCTCACCGAGACCACCGGATACCCGTTCGACGACACGCTTGTCTTCACGCTGTCACTGCCCGCACCGGTGGCGTTCCCCCTGGTCTTCCGCATTCCCGGCTGGTGCGGCGCACCGGACCTGCGGGTCGGCGCAACAGCCGTGTCCGCCGGTCCCGGCCCTCGCTACGTCATGGTGAACCGCACCTGGGACAACGGCGACACGGTCACCCTGCGCCTGCCGATGCAGCCCCGGGTGAAGGCGTGGCCGTCCCAGCGCAACGCCGTGTCCGTCGACTACGGGCCCCTGGGCTTCTCGCTGGCCGTCACCGAGAACTGGGTGCGGACCGGCGGCAGTGCACGGTTCCCCGAATACGACGTCCACGCCGGCTCCGCCTGGAACTACGGCCTGACGCCCCATCAGGAGCTCAGCGTGTCCACCGGGGGCAGCGTCGACGATCCCTTCACCACGGCGGGCGCACCGGTCCGGATCACCGCGCAGGCCCAGCGCATCGACGCCTGGCGGGCCGACAGCCAGAACGTCGTCACCCCGCTCCAGGACGGACCCGTCGCGTCCTCCGCTCCCGTCGAACAGGTCACGCTCATCCCGATGGGCGCGGCACGTCTGCGCATCACCTCCTTCCCTCAGACCGGCGGCAGCCGCCAGTGGCAGTCCGGCACCGGCGCCGCCTTCCGCATCCAGAACCGCAACTCCGGCAAGGTCCTGGGTGTGGACCGCATGTCCACCGCCGACTCGGCGGACGTCGTGCAGTACGGCGACAACGGCACGGCCGACCACCTGTGGTACCTGCTCGGCGCCGGCGATGGCTACTACAAGGTCCAGAACGCCAATTCCGGCAGGCTGCTGGCGGTGGACCGGATGTCCACGGAGGACTCCGCCCGGGTGGTGCAGTACGAGGACAACGGCACCGACGACCACCTGTGGCAGCCGCTCGACAGCGGCAACGGCCATGTGCGGCTGCGCAACAGGAACAGCGGCAAGGTCCTGGGTGTGGCGGGGATGTCCACGGCCGATTCCGCGCGGGCCGCGCAGTTCACCGACGACGGCGGCGCGGACCACGACTGGCGGTTCGTCCCCGACGGCCGGGTCGGTATCGAGAACGTCAACTCCGGCAGGCTGCTGGCGGTGGACCGGATGTCCACGGAGGACTCCGCCCGGGTGGTGCAGTACGAGGACAACGGCACTCCCGATCACCTGTGGACGTTCCTGCCCGACGCCGACGGCTGGTTCCGCGTACGCAACGTCAACTCGGGCAAGGTGCTCGGGGTCGCCGGGATGTCGACCGCTGACTCGGCGCAGGTCGTGCAGTTCACCGACAACGGCACCGACGACCACCTGTGGCGGCTCGTCCACGATGCCGACGGGGCCTTCCGCATCCGGAACCGCAACTCCGGCAAGGTCCTGGCCGTGCACGACGCATCCACCGACAACTCCGCGAACGTCGAGCAGTTCCAGGACAACGGGACCCCCGACCACCTCTGGCGCTTCCGGTAAACCCGCCACGACACAAAGGAATGTCATGTATCCAACAAGAGTTGCCGTCGGTGACACAGGTGCACCGGACGACCGGGGACCGATGCGCGGACGGGGGAGGACCGTGGCGGCCGCGCTGGCCACGCTCGTCCTCGCCCTCGGCGTCCTGATCGGTGTCCCCTCCGTGTCGCGGGCGGCGGGCTCACTGCCGTGCGACGTCTACGGCGCTGCCGGCACCCCCTGCGTCGCCGCGCACAGTTCGACGCGCGCCCTGCTGTCCTCGTACAACGGCCCCCTGTACCAGGTCACCCGTGCCTCGGACGGGGCCCGGGCCGACATCGGGCTGCTGTCCCAGGGCGGTTACGCGGACGCCGGCCGGCAGGACACGTTCTGCCGGAACACCACGTGCCGCATCACGAAGGTCTACGACCAGACGTCACGGCACAACGATCTCACTCCGGGCCCCGCCGGCACCTCGGGCATGGGCGCCGACCGCGGCGCGGACGCGAGCGAGATCGCCGTCACGGCCGGCGGCCACAAGGCGTACGGCATCTGGATCTCACCCGGCGTCGGCTACCGCTACACCGGGGTGGCGTCCGGCGTCGCCGTCGACGGCCAGCCGGAGGGCGCCTACATGGTGGCCAGCGGCACACACGTCGGCTCCGACTGCTGCTTCGACTACGGCAACGCCGAGAGCACCCCGGCCGACACCGGCAACGGTCACATGGACGCGGTGAGCATCGCGACCACGTGCTACTTCTCGCCGTGCAGCGGCTCCGGCCCCTGGGTCGAGGCCGACCTGGAGAACGGCATGTTCCAGGGGGACAACGGGTCCAACACCGCGAACCGCGGGAACAGCACCCCGTTCGTCACGGCGGTGCTGAAGAACGACGGACAGACCAGGTACGCGCTCAAGGGCGGCGACAGCCGCTCCGGCGGGCTCTCGACCTGGTGGGACGGCGCACTGCCCACGCGCGGCGGTTACCGGCCCATGCACCAGGAGGGCGGCATCATCCTGGGCACCGGCGGCGACAACAGCAACTGGAACAGGGGCACCTTCTTCGAGGGCGTGATGGTCGCCGGCTATCCGACCGACGCCGCCGAGAACGCCGTCCAGGCGAACGTCGTATCCGTCGGCTACGCCGGTGAGACGGACGTGCCCGACGGACCTCAGGGCACGATCACGGGGCCGGGCGGCAAGTGCGTCGACGCCGCCGCCGACGACACCGGTGGCAACGGCACGGCGGTACAGCTGTGGGACTGCCAGTCCTGGGCCGAGGACCAGCACTGGCAGCACAACGCCGACGGCTCCCTGAGCACGATCGGCAAGTGCCTGGACATCGAGGGCAACGGCACGGCGGGTGGCGCCCAGGTGCAGCTGTGGGACTGCGACGGCGCCGGCGGTCAGAAGTGGGTGCAGCAGGCCGACGGCTCGCTCCGCAACCCCCAGTCGGGCCGCTGCCTGGACTCGCCCAGCGGCGCGACCGCCAACGGCACCCGTCTGCAGATCTGGGACTGCAACGGCGCCGCAGCGCAGAAGTTCTCCGTGGGCGGTGGCGCCCCGGTCGGCGGTCCGGGTGCCAAGTGCGTCGACGTGGCGGGCGACGACAGCGGCGGGAACGGCACGGCGGTACAGCTGTGGGACTGCCAGTCCTGGGCCGTGGACCAGCACTGGTACCACAACGCCAACGGCTCGCTGAGAACGCTGGGCCGTTGCCTGGACATCAACGGCAACGGCACGGCGGACGGCACCCAGGTCGAACTCTGGGACTGCAACGGCGCCGGCGGCCAGGTCTGGAACCAGCGGTCCGACGGCTCACTGGTCAACCCCCAGTCGGGCCGCTGCCTCGACGCGCCCAGCGGCGCGACCGCCAACGGCACCCGCCTCCAGATCTGGGACTGCAACGGTTCCATCGCCCAGAAGTTCACACTGACCTGAGAAGCCTCGCCCGTTCGCCCGCGCGGGCGAACGGATGGCCGGCAGCCAGGACCGCCGGACGTCCGTTCGCCCGCGCCCCGATCCTTCCGGGCCGGGGTGGGTCGTGCGGCGTCTTGGACACGGGCGGACATGGCGCGGGTCATGCCGGGGACGTCGCGCCGAGGACGGCGGCCAGGCGCTGGAGGCCGGCTTGCGGGCGGTCATGTGGACGGTGCGGCCGACGGTGACGATCGGGATGGTGACCGTCGGCCCCGGGGACCGGTCGAGGAGACCAGCAATCCGCGAAGCCCGCCGAATGGCAGAAATCGCTCTCTATCATCGACCACCGGCCTCGGTGACGTTCGGTCGCTGGGATGCTTTCATGGCCTTCGGCTGGGAGCCGCGCTCGCTCGCCGGGCGTGGGAGTGCCTTTTGCCGCAACCCTGATCGCTCACGCAGGAAGCGGCGATGACGGCCGGACCCAACCACGTGCCTCGAGCGTGGTCCGACTCGGTCGGCCGAGTCACCATCGGGCAGCTCCGAACCGGCTGTTGTCCCGCCGCGCCCCCCGGCCTCGCCGTACTGGTCGCAGCGGTTTCCCCCCGGGACAGGCAACCGCAGGGCATCGAGGCCGTCCACGACTGATCGGGCGACGGGCAACACGCGGTCAGGCGGAGCGGGAGGGCTGCGAGGTCTTCACGTCCTCGCGGCCGGTGGAGCGGTGGGCGGCTTCCACGGTGGGGTAGAGGGGGAACAACGAGTCGAGACCGAGCAGGCGCAGGGTCTGCTGGTAGTGGTCGCCGAGGGCGGCCAGCCGCAGGCTGCCGTCGTGCTCATCGAGGAGGCGCAACAGCAGGATGAGCATGCTGATGGCGGAGCTGTCCAGGTACTGGACGGTGGAGGCGTCCAGGATCAGGGTGCGGCAGCCCTGCCTGATCAGGTCCTCGCACTGGGCACCGACCATGGAGGCGTTGTCGTAGTCGATCTCCTGCGGCAGCTGCGCCACCATGGTGTCCCCGTGTTGCATCCGCACCGTGATCATGCGTAACGCGCTCCCGTCCCGACCCGATTCGATCCCTTTGTGTCCCGGACACTCCTACCCCGGACCTGATTTCCCACCCAAGGTCGAGAGTCGGAGCCTGATCCTACTCAGCGGCTCGCGGCCCGTGAGCCGTCCAGGGGCTGGCGACCGGAGAAGAGGGAGGGGGCGGTCAGGTGTCGATTCGCCTTCGGTGCACGCGTCGATGGGGAAGGTCTCCCGGCATCCGAGGATTCGGGAACCTTCCCCATCTCACAGCTTGGGCTCAGCCGGATTTCTCCGCGCGCTCCGGTTCGGCCGTTCTCCCCGGGTCGAACGGCGAAGAGGTGTTCAGCGGGACTCGTCGTAGGGGTCGCGGCTGCCGGACTTGGCCAGACCGCGGCTGATCATGTAACCGACGGACAGGATCACGACGTAGAGCCACGCCTTGTCGGCGCGGAAGTAGTCGGCGTGGCCGTCATCGTCCCCCACGACCATGGAGGCGATGAGCACCGCGACGACCGCGGCGAGATAGGCGAAGAACTCGGTGGTCTTGAAAGCTGCCTTCGTCTCGGTCGACAGCCGACGGGTGTGGTGAACGGGCGCGTCGGTGCCGGTGTGGAGGCCCGCGTTGCCCGCCGGGTTGACAGTGCTCATGTGAAGGCACCTTTTCTTCTCGTCGTGGGGAGCGCCTGGTGGGTTTCCCGGAGAGGATGTGCGCCAAGATCGGCGCGGTCTCTCAGGAGTACCCGAACCCAGCGGGTTAAACAGGGTGTTAGGCCATGGGCACGCCAGGAGGCGGCGAGAGCGGCGGGGCCGGTCCAGGCGTCGGGGCCTGCGCCCGGCTCCACTCTGCGGTTGCCGCCGCCCGTGCCCCACCGTCGCACCGGGTGCCGTCGGCGCTGCCGTTGTTCGGACGTCCAGGCAGCGGTTGGAGTCCTGACCGCGCAGGACGCCCGTACTGCCGTCGACGGCACGGGAGTTGCCCGGAACCGTGGTGGAGACGGTCCAGGCCGGACCGGTCGGTGACGGACGGAGGCCGATTCATCGGTCCGGGTGATCGTCTTCTCCAGCGCCGACCCATCGGGGAAAGGATGGAACGGAACCACTACCGGCCGACGCACCGGCCGACGCACCGGCCGACGCACCGGCCGACGCACCGGCCGACGCACCGGCCGACGCACCGGCCGGCGGGCCCGCCTCCGCGGGTGCCGGCCGCTGGAGGAACTCCCGGAGCGGCAAGCGGCTCTCAGTACGCGGCCGGAGCGCGTGTGCCGCGTTGTGACACGGTCAGGTAGCTCACGAAGCCGATGATCGCCACCGTCCAGGCGAGGGTGACCGGCCCCAGGCCGAGGCCCAGGCCGCCGCGGGTGTGGCCGAGCGCCGTCCAGTCGGCGAGGGAGGCGCCGAGGGGGCGGGTGATGACGTACGCGGTCCAGAAGGCGGTCACCGCGTTCAGGGCGCCGAAGCGGTGGGCCAGGGCGGGGACGCAGATGGCGGCGGCGAAGAGGACCACCGACCCCAGATAGCCGAAGCCGACCGTGGCGGTGAGGTCGCCCGCGGCGGTGCCCAGGGCGAAGGTGGCGAGAACGGCCGCCCAGTAGAACGCTTCGCGGCGGCGCGTCCGGATGCTGTGGACGGACAGCGTCCGCTCGCACACGTACCAGAGCACGAACACCGCGGCCAGTACGGCCATGAAAGCCGGCGTCGACACCGCGTACGGCACGCCGAGGCCGACGTGCAGGACGTCGGCGGCCATGGTGCCGAACACGCTGACCATGACGACCGCCGTCCAGTACGCCCAGGCGACGTACCGGCGCAACGCGAACTGCACGGCCAGGGCGGCCACCAGGGCGAGCCCGCCGAACGCGACCGCCGGTACCGGCCCGAGCAACCGGGCCAGGAGGTCCGACGCCGTCTCGCCCATGCCGGTGGTCAGTACCTTGACGATCCAGAAGCAGACGGTCACCTCCGGCACCTTGTCCGCCATCCGGCGTACGGGGGCGAGGGGGCGGTCGTCGAGGACGTGCTCAGTGGTCATGATCCGCACGATGGCATTCCGCACCTGAAAGGAACCTGAACAGCATGCCCGCGGCGACGGCGTCACGTAGTACCGCGGTACGACCCGAGGGCCGCGGATCAGTCCCCGGTACCACCGGTTCGGGGCGGTTCGGTGCCTAGCGTGGTCGGTGAGGCGTCAGGGGCGGCCGATGGACGCCCGTGCCCGACAGGAAGACACACGAATGATCGACGCACAGCAGCTGACGAAGAGGTACGGCGAGAAGACGGCCGTCGACGGGCTGGACTTCGCCGTCAGACCGGGCACGGTCACCGGTTTCCTCGGGCCCAACGGCGCCGGGAAGTCGACGACCATGCGCATGATCGTCGGGCTCGACGCGCCGACGAGCGGATCCGTGACGGTCAACGGCCGCCACTACGCCCGGCACCGGGCACCGCTCCAGGAGGTCGGGGCCCTGCTGGAGGCGAAGTCGATCCATCCGGGCCGCTCGGCCCACAACCACCTGAAGGCGCTCGCGCTGACCCACGGGATTCCCGCGCGGCGGGTCGAGGAGGTCATCGACCTCGCCGGACTCGGCAGCGTGGCGAAGAAGCGGGCCGGCGCCTTCTCCCTCGGCATGGGCCAGCGGCTCGGCATCGCGGCGGCGCTGCTGGGCGATCCGCAGACGGTGATGCTGGACGAGCCGGTCAACGGACTGGACCCGGAGGGCGTCCTCTGGATCCGCAACCTGCTGAAATCGCTCGCCGACGAGGGCCGGACGGTCTTCGTGTCGTCCCACCTGATGAGTGAGATGGCCCTGGTCGCGGATCACCTGATCATCGTCGGACGGGGGCGGCTGCTGGCCGACACCACCGTGGCGGACCTCATCCGCGAGGCGGGCGGCGACACGGTGCACGTGGCCACGCAGGACCCGGCGCGGCTGCGGGACGTACTGGCCGGACCGGGCGTCGACATCACGGGCCGTATCGGTTCCGGCGGACTCCAGGTGACCGGGCTGAGCGCCCGCGAGATCGGCCTGAAGGCTGCCGAGCACGGGATCGCGCTGTTCGAACTGAGCTCGCGGACGGTATCGCTGGAGGAGGCGTTCATGGAGCTGACCAGGGATGCCGTGGAGTACCACGGCACCACGACCGTCGAGAGCCTGGAGACCGCCGGGAGGCCCGCATGAGCACGCTGACGACGACCGCCGAGGCGCCGCCGGCCGCGCCCGTCCGCCCCGCCTACCGGGTGACCGGACGGCGCGTACTGGCCTCGGAATGGGCCAAACTGTGGTCGCTGCGTTCGACCTGGATCACCCTGGGCCTCGGGCTGCTCTTCCTCGTCGCCTTCGGGCTGATCGCGTCGAGCCGCTACCGGTCCGGCATCCACTCCGGTCACCTGGACAGGGATTTCGCCGACGCGACGGCCGTGAGCCTGTCCCTCTTCGGTACCAACTTCGCCCAGCTCGCCCTGGGCGTGCTCGGCGTGCTGGTCACGGCGGGGGAGTACTCCACCGGCATGATCCGCTCGACGCTGGCGGCCGTACCGCGCCGGCTGCCCGTGCTGTGGTCCAAGGCGGCCGTCTTCGGACTGGTGGCACTGGTGGTCGGCACCCTGGGCGCCTTCGCCGCCTTCGGGTTCGGCAGCGGCATCGTCTCCGGCACGCCCGCGGCGATGAGCCTGTCGCACGCCGGAGTGCCGCGCAGTCTGCTGGGCGCCGGGCTCTACCTCGGGCTCGTCGGTGTCATCGGTGTGGCCCTGGGCGCGCTGCTGCGGTCGGTGGCCGGCGGCATCTCGGTACTGGTCGCCACGCTCATGCTGATCCCGGGCCTCGTCTCCCTGCTGCCCAGCTCCTGGCGGGACGACATCGGCCCGTACCTGCCGAGCAACGCGGGCGAGTCGCTGTTCGCCCTCACCCACGACAGCACCGCCCTGTCTCCCGCGGCCGGACTGCTGGTCTTCCTCGGCTGGACGGCGCTCGCGCTGGCGGGGGCGGCGTACCGGCTGGTGCGCAGCGACGTCTGACCGCCCGCACCATGGGCAGGTGACCACCTTGACCACCACCGAGGACGTCAACGGGATGGGACCGCTGGTCGCCCGGCTCGCCCGGGGCGGCCAGCGGCTGCGGCACGCCGACCGGGCGCATCCCTGGGTGCTGGACACCGCGGTGGTGGTGCTGGTCTTCCTGATGTTCTGCCTGCCGGACCTGCTGCACGGCGGTGCCGGAGACGGGGACGGTCCACGCCGGTTCCGGCTCGCCTTCACCCGGCTCGCCCCGTCGGCCATGCTGCTCCTGCAGGCCGGTCTCGTGCTGCCGCTGCTGTGGCGGCGGCGCAGACCCATGCCGGCCTTCGGCGTGATCGCGGCCGTCTTCGTCCTCCAGTGGTCCCTGGGCGCCGCCCTGCGCGCGGACATCGCCCTGTTCATCGCCCTGTACAGCCTGGCCCTGCACGGGCGGCTGCGGCAGCTGCCGTGGGCCTGCGGGGCCATGGCGGCCGGGATGGTGCTGGTGGCGGTGCGCGCATCGGCGGCGGTGTCCGTCTGGGACGCACTGTTCTTCCTGCTCAGCACGGCGACCGCCGCCCTGGCGCTCGGCCTGATGGTACGGATCCGCCGGGCCCAGCTCGCCGGGCTGCGGGACCGGGCGGCCCGCCTGGAGATCGAACGCGACCAGCGCAGCAGACTCGCGGCCGCCACCGAACGCGCCCGGGTGGCCCGCGAGATGCACGACATCGTCGGCCACAACCTGTCCGTCATGATCACTCTCGCCGACGCCGGTGTGTACGCCACGGACACCGCTCCCGAACGCGGCAAGGAGGCCCTGCGGCTCATCGGCGACACCGGCCGGACGGCCCTCGGTGAGTTGCGGCGCGTGCTCGGCGTCCTGCGGGAGGCGTCGGACGCTTCGGGCGGGGCGCCGGAACTCAGCCCGCAGCCCGGCGTCGCGGACCTCGCGGCCCTGTGCGATGGTGTGCGAAGCGCCGGCCTGGACGTCATCTACCGGACCGCCGGCGACGTGGAGGCCCTGGACGGCGGGGTGCAGTTGACGGTCTACCGCATCGTCCAGGAAGCCCTGACGAACACCCTCAAGCACGCCGGCCCTGGCACCCGGGTGAACCTGTCGGTCGTCGTGGAGGACACCCGGCTGGTCATCCGGGTCCGGGACGACGGCCCGGCCGGACGCCCCGGACCGCCGAACGAGGAAGGACACGGCCTGGTGGGCATGCGAGAACGAGCGGCGCTCTACGGCGGCGACGTCGGCGCCGGACCCGCGGCCGGCGGCGGATGGACGGTGGAGGCCACCCTCGACCTGACCCCCCAGGCGGGCGCCCGGTGACCACCGTGCTCATCGTGGACGACCAGCCCCTCCAGCGCTACGGCTTCCGGGTGCTGCTCGACTCCATCCCGGAGACCGAGGTGGTCGGCGAGGCCGCGCACGGCGCCGAAGCCGTCCGCAGGACCGCCGAACTGCGCCCCGACGTCGTCCTGATGGATGTGCGGATGCCCGGCATGGACGGCATCGAGGCCACCCGCCGGATCACCGCCGCCGGCGACCGCTCCCGCGTCCTTGTGCTGACCACCTTCGACCTGGACGAATACGTCCACGCCGCCTTGCGGGCCGGGGCCAGCGGCTTCCTCCTGAAGGACGCGCGCCCCGAGGAACTCCTCGCCGGCATCCGGGCCGTCGCGGCCGGGGACGCCGTCATCGCGCCGGCCCTCACCCGCCGCCTCCTGGACGAGTACGCCCAGCACGTGCCCGCTCGCCGCGGCGAGTGCGACGACCCGAGGCTGGGGTCCCTCACCGACCGCGAGCGCGAGATCCTCGTGGCCATCGGCAAGGGCTGGACCAACGGCGAGATCGCCGCCCACTTCGTCGTGTCCGAGTCCACCGTCAAGACGCATGTCGGCCGCGTCCTGTCCAAGATCGGCGCCCGCGACCGCGTCCAGGCCGTGATCTTCGCCTACGACCTCGGACTCGCCCGGCCCGGGGCCGGTTGACCGGACGGCGGGCAGCGGGGTCGTCGGCGCGGCGGCCACCCGGCCGGGCCGGTCCCGCTCGTCCGCCCCCGTCAGGCGGCGTCCGGGCGGGACAGGGGCCGAGGGCGTGTCCGTACGACCCGGTTCGCGGCCGTCTTCTGCAACAGGCCGTACGCGAGGACGGGCAGCAGCAGATGGGGCTTGTCGGGCAGCGTGGTCGTCAGCAGCACGGCACCGGCGCTGCTGTTGTTCATTCCGCACGCGAGAGTGAGGGAGGAGGAGACGGGGGCGTCGAGGCGCAGGACGCGCCCCGCGACACGGCCGGTGGCGAAGGACAGCGCGCACACGACCGCGGCCACGGCCAGCGCCGCGGCGAGCAGGAGCGGCCGGGGACGCGCGACGAAGGAACCCAGGGCGCCACTGGCGTTGACGTACGTCAGGACGAGCGAGCCGGCCAGCGCCACCGGGACGACGGTGCCCAGCAGACGGTTCAGCCGGTGACGCGGTACGACGAGCCGGCACAGGACCCCCGCCGCACAGGGTCCCACCACCCCGGTCAGGGCGAAACCGCCGCTCAGCGTGTGTCCGGCCGCGGTCATCGTGCGGGCGTACCCGCCGTCGAGCAGCGGGGCCAGCGCCTCGACGACGACGGGGATCGAGAGCGGGCTGAGCAGGGTGGACACGAGGACCAGCCCCACCATCGTCGGCTGGTCTCCCTGGCCCTTGCCGGTCCATACCGTGGCCCCGGCCGCGACCGGCATGGCGACAATCATGATCATGGCGGTCAGCAGTCCGCTCCCGCCGTCGGCGTCGGGAGAGCGGTGCAGCACGAACGCGACGAGCGGGATGATCAGCAGGGGAGCCGTGACGTGCAGCACGAGTCCGGCCACCAGTGCCCTCGGGCGGCGCAGCAGCCGGCCCAGCGCGTGCGGCGGGACCTGGAGCCCGGCCGAGAACAGCACCAGGCCCAGCAGTGCCGAGGACACGGGCAGGGGCAGCCCGGCGCCGTCACCGAGCGGCAGGGCGGGAGCGTGACGCAGCCACAGGCCCGGGGCCGGCAGGACCAGCGCGAGGAGATAGGCGAGAGCGACGGACCGGCCCAGCCGTCGGCGCAGCCAGGCGGTCGCGCGGTCGGCGCCGTCGCGGTTCGCGGGCGTGCTGTCCATAGGGGCCTACCTCCGTCGGGGGCGTGGGGCGCGGACGGGGCGTCGCTATGGCGGGGCGGGGGGCGCGGGGGCACATGGGTCCCATGATTCACGCGTGGGCCGGTGGGGGCGGGTGGGGCCGCGCGGCAGTCAGGATGTATTCAGGTTCGCGGTGGCACGGTCGGGCCCCATGACATACGAGACCTCCGAGACCGCCGGCGTCCCCAGCGCCCCGCCGGCCCCGTCCGGCCACCGCCCGCGCTGGAACAAGGTGCCCGAAGTCACCGTGTACTTCTGGGTGATCAAGGTGCTGTGCACGACGGTCGGCGAGACCGCGGCCGACATGCTCAACGAGAACCTCGGCCTGGGACTGACAGGCGTGTCGCTGCTGATGAGCGTGCTGCTGGCCGCCGTGCTCGTCGTCCAGTTCCGCACCACCGCCTACCGTCCCGGCGTCTACTGGCTCGCCGTGGCCCTGATCAGCGTCGTCGGCACGCTGATCAGTGACAACCTCACGGACAACATGGGCGTGCCGCTGACCACGAGCACCACGGTCTTCGCACTCGTCCTCGCGGTGGTGTTCGCCGTCTGGTACCGCCGTGAGCGGACGCTGTCCATCCACAGCGTCGACACCTTGAGCCGTGAGTCGTTCTACTGGCTGGCGGTGCTGTTCACCTTCGCCCTCGGCACGGCGGCCGGCGACCTGGTCGCCGAGCGCATGGACCTGGGGTACTGGGTCTCCGCGGTGCTGTTCGCCCTGGCGATCGCCGCGGTCGCGCTGGCGCACTTCGCCCTCGGTCTGAACGCGGTGTGGAGTTTCTGGATCGCCTACGTGCTGACCCGGCCGCTCGGCGCCTCGGTGGGCGACTACCTCTCCCAGCCGGCCGGCGACGGTGGCCTGGGGATGGGCACCGTGGTGACCAGCGTGCTGTTCCTCGCGGTCATCCTCGGCCTGGTCGTGTACCTGGCGGTGACCCGCAAGGACGTCATCGAGCGGGAGGGGGCGGTCACCCGGCCGGCAGGGTGACCACGAACCGGGCCCCGGGCGTGTGCCCGGGGTCGTGGAACACCTCGCCGCCGGCGGAGCGGGCCAGGCGCCGCGCGAGAGGCAGCCCGAGGCCCGCTCCGCCGTGCCCGTCGTCCGGGTCGGCCCGCCGTCCGGGCTGGAAGAGCTGCGCGACGAAGGTGTCCGGCACACCGGGCCCGTCGTCGGTGACGTCGATGCGCAGGCGACCGGGCTCCGAGGCCGTACGGACGACGACGGCCGAGCGGGCGTACCGCAGGGCGTTGGCGAGCAGCGGGCTGACGATCCGCTGGAGGAGGGCCGGTGCGACCCCTGCCCTCGGTTGCGCCTCCTCGCCGGTGACGGTCACCGTCAGGTGGTCCGGGGTGTCCAAACTTTCGGCGAGCCGGCGCAGCGTCGGCAGCGCCTCGGCCGTGCCGGGGACGACGGCCGCGCCCTCACGCGCGTCCTTCAGCAGCGTGTCGCAGATGGTGTGCATGGACTCGGCGGCTTCGGCGATGACCTGGTGGGCGGCCCGGGTCTCGTCGGGTGAGCGAGGACGGCTCTGCCACCAGTCGAGCGTGGCGATGATCCGGCTGAGCGGGGTGCGCAGTTCGTGCGAGAGTTCCCCGGTCAGCTGTCTCTCGTGGCGCAGCACGGCGCGGATGCGGTCCAGCAGCGCGTCCAGCGAGAGGCCGAGGCCGGCGAGTTCGGCAGGCCGGCGCAGGGTGCCGAACCGGTCGTCCGAGCCCACGGCGCTCCACTGGGCCGCCTGGGCGGTCATGGTGCGTACGGGGCGCAGAGCGCGGCCGACCGCCAGACGGGTCAGCGCGTAGGTGCAGGCCAGCATCACCGCGTCGAGGGCGAACGATCCGAACAGCAGGGCGTCGGCCGAGCTCCGGTAGGGGGAGAGGTCCAGGGCCGTGACGACGGTGGCCGCGTCCCTGCCCTCGGGTACCGGCTGGGAGCACAGCCGGACCGGCTCCGGCCCGGCGGCGGTCACGCAGTGCGGGCCGCCGCGCTCGGCGAGTGCGCCGGCGACACGGGTCAGCGCCGCGGCGGGGGAGGGCGGTTTCTCGAGCAGCCGGGTGCCGGCGTAGATCCACACGTTGGCGTCGAGGAGCTGGTCGTTGGAGGTCTCCAGGACGCGCACGGTCGGACCACTCGTGTCGACGGTCGTGGCGACGGCGGCGGCCCGGGCCCGCAGCTCGTCGTCGGCCTGACGCCGGAGGTGGTGGCGGACGACGGTGTTGAAGACGACGGTGAGGATCACCATCAGGAGCGTGGCGGTGGTCAGCGCCACGAGGGAGAGCCGGCCCCGCAGGGTGCGCGGAGCCAGCCGTGACGCGAGTGACCGGAACGGGATCATGACAGGCGGTGTCCGATCCCGCGGGCGGTGCCGATGGTCAGGGCACTGCCGCTGTCGCGCAGCTTGCGGCGCAGCCGGGTCAGGTACTGGTCGAGGGTGTTCTCGCTGACCTGGGCGCCCTCGGGCCAGCCCGCCCTGACCAGTTCGCGCCGGCGTACCACGTCCCCGTTCGCCGCCATGAGCCTCGCCAGCAGACGGAACTCCGTCGGGGTCAGATCGACGCGGTCGCCGTGCACGGTCAGGCTGTGCCCGACGGGGTCCAGGGCCAGGTCCCCGGCCGTGGCCGCGGGACCGGGCGCGGCGCGTCTGACGGCCGCGCGCAGCCGCGCGGCGAGTTCGGCGATGTGGAAGGGCTTGGGCAGATAGTCGTCGCCCCCGGCGGAGAATCCCGCGAGACGGTCCGTGAGGCGGTGACGGGCCGTCAGGAAGATGACCGGTGCCGCGAATCCGTTCGCGCGCATGGCCTGGCACACGTCCCGTCCGTCCGCGTCCGGCAGCCCCACGTCGAGCACGGCCGCACCGACCTCACGCGTGGCCAGCCGCAGGGCGGTGGCACCGTCCGCGGCGGGCACCGGGTCGAAGTCCTCCTCACGCAGGCCTCGCAACAGCACGTCACGCAGGATGTGATCGTCCTCCACGACCAGGATCCTGGTGCGCATGGTCCTCCGTCGGGTCGATGGGAGTGTTCGCGGGGCCGGTGAGGAACCGGTCGGGCAGCCACCAGGCCATGAGGCACACCCACAGGCCGAGCCACCCGATACCGAGGAGCCAGCCGCCGGCCACATCGGTGAACCAGTGCACCCCGAGGTAGACGCGGGTCAGCCCGACCAGCGCGCCCCAGCAGCCCGCGGCGGTGGCGAACAGGGTCCGCCCGCGCGGCTCGCGCAGGCATATCGCCGAGATCAGCAGTCCGGCGGCGAGGGTCGCGGTGGTGGTGTGCCCGGAAGGGAAGGCCCAGCCCGAAGCGTGCGTCGCCCAGTCCGCCCGGGGCGGCCGGGCCCGGGCGGCCAGCGTCATCACGCCGTACCGCACGGCCTGCCCGGAGGCCAGGCACAGGACGGCGAGGCCGGCGGCGGGCAGCCGGTGACGCGGCGTACGGACCGCGACGATCCCGGCCAGCACGGCGAGCGCGTACGGGACGGCACCCGTCCCGGTGGCGGTGAGCCCGCGGGCGAGCGCCACGGCCACGTCGGGACGGTGAGCCACGGACCAGGCGTGCAGACCTCCGTCCGTGAACAGCGGGGCTCCGTCGCCGAACACGCACAGGGCCAGCACACAGAACCCCGCCAGGGCCCCGAGGCCGACGCTCGCCGCCACATCGGCCACCTCGTCCCGGCTCACGACGCCACCAGCAGCGCACGCAGACGGGTGGCCGTGACCTGCCGGACCAGCGTGTTCGCGGGCCGGCGCAGGGCTGCCACGGCGAGCAGCGAGACCAGTGCGCCGACGGCCGCGCCGGCCGCCACGTCGTGCGGGTAGTGCACGCCGACCCAGACCCGCGACGCCGCCATCGCGCAGGCCGCGACGGCCGCGACGGCACCGAGGCGGCGGGAGACGGAGTACAGCGCCACCGCGGCCGCGAACGCGATGGCCGCGTGATTGCTGGGGAAGGACCAGTCGCCCGGTGCCGGACATGCCTCGAGGGTGCGGACGTGCAGGCTCTGACAGGGCCGCTCCTCACGCACCACCAGTTTCAGGGCGGCGTCCACGCCGTACGCCAGGACCACGATCACCGGGACCGCCAGTGCCCGCACCGCCGCCGCTGCGGCGGTGCGCCTGGCCTGCCACCAGCCGATGACCATGAGCAGCGCGAACACTCCGAGGCCGTACGTCGACCAGGCCGACACCAGGCCGTCCAGCCAGCCGGGGGAGCGGTGGGCGAGGTCCACCACGTCGGTGTAGGCGGAGCCGTCGACCGATGAGCCGCCGAAGGCGAGCGTCATCCGCGCGCCTCCTTCGCCTGGGTCCGCGCCCGGACCTTCGCCGCCCGCCGGGAGCGGGACACCTCGACGGCCAGCGGGATCAGCGACACGGCGACGATCACCGCCACGATGGGCAGCAGATACCGGTCCACGTCGGGGATCGAGGAACCCAGCGCGTAACCGGCCAGGGTCAGGCCCAGGCTCCAGACGAGACCGCCGGCCGCCTGCCAGAGGGTGAACGTCCGCGCGGGCACCCGGAGCGCGCCGGCCATCGGGTTCAGCACCGTCCGCACCACCGGCACGAAACGGGCCAGCACGATCGCCCGCGCGTGCCCGTACTTCGCCAGCAGCTCCTCGGCCCGGCGCGCCCCTTCCTGCAGCCGGGGCGAGGAGCTGCGGGCGAGCAGCGCGCCCCCCGCTCTCCTCCCGAGCAGGTAACCGCACTGCGCGCCGGCGAGGGCGCCCACGGCGGCGGCGGCCAGCAGCGGTCCGAGCGACAGCCTGACCGGGCCGGCCGTGCCCGTGCACAGCAGACCCGCGGTGAACAGCAGGGAGTCCCCGGGCAGGAAGAATCCGATCAGCAGGCCGGTCTCGGCGAAGAGCACCACTGCGACGCCCAGCACGCCGAAGGCGGCCAGCAGCGAACGGGCGTCCAGCACGTTGACCGCGAGCTGCGACGATAGGTGGACGGGTGTGGTCATCGTCGTGAGCCCTTCGTGCTGACGCGACGGATACGGCGGTACTGCATCCGACCGGTGACTACAATTCTGTAGACGGTCTACCGAACTGTAGACGATGATGGGGTGAGGATCGTTCCCATGGGCGACACCAACGACGAGCGACGGCCGGCCGGCGAGCTGGAGGCCGCCGTCATGGCCGCACTCTGGGCCGCCGGCACACCGCTCACACCGGGCCGGGTGCAGCAGGAACTCGCAGCCGACCTGGCGCGTACGACCGTGACGACGATCCTGTCCCGCCTGCACGAGAAGGGCGCCGTCGACCGCGAACAGCAGGGACGCGGCTACGCCTACTTCCCCGTCCACGACGCGGCGGGGCTCACCGCGCGGCGCATGCACGGCGAACTCGACCGGGACACCGACCGCGAGACCGTGCTGGCCCGCTTCGTCGCCCAGCTCAGCCCGGACGACGAGCAGGTGCTGCGCCGGCTGCTGGAGGCCGACCAGGCATGATCCTTCTGCTGCTGGTCCCCCTCCTGGCACCCTTGGCGGCGCCGGCCCTGGCGCGGCACGCCCTCGACCGCCTCGATCCCGTCACCGCGCTGTGGGCACTGACCGCCTCCTCCCTCGCGCTCGCGGGGGCGTGCGTGACAGCGCTCGGCGTCGTCGTACTGACCGCCCTGCTCAAGATCCCGGCCTTCGCCGCGCTCGGCGAACTCGTCCACCCCCTGCGCACCCTCTCGGACGGCGTTCTCGTCCCCGCCGCGGCGGCGGCGGCCGGCGTGCTCACCGTCGGCGTCCTGGCCCTCGGCCGCTCGGCCGTACGACAGATCGGCGCCTTCCGCACCGCCCGCACCCAGGCCGACCGCCGTCCCGCAGCCGGCGACCTGTGCGTCATCGACTCACCCCACCCGGACGCGTACGCCCTCCCCGGCCGCCCGCACCGCATAGTCGTCACCACCGCCATGCTGCGCAGCCTCGACGCGGCCGAGCGCGAAGCCCTCTTCGCCCACGAACGCGCCCACAACGCCGGTGGCCATCACTACTTCCTCGTCGCAGCCGAACTCGCGGCCCACTGCCACCCCGCCCTGCGCGGGGCCCGCGCCACCATCCGGTTCGCCGCGGAACGAGCCGCCGACGAGGCCGCGGCCACCGCTGTCGGAGACCGGCGCCTGATCGCCCGGGCCATCGCCCGGGCGGCCCTCGCCGGCCACGACTCCCGTGCGACGCGCCCGGCCTTCACCCCCGCCGCGACCACCGGCCCCGTCCCCCGCCGGGTCGCCGCCCTCCTCGCGCCCCCCGGCTCCCGCCCGCACGCCACCCGCTGGATGGCCCTGCTCCTGGCCGCCTGCGCGGCGCTGTCCGTGACCGCCGCGACCGCCGGCGTACTCACCGTCCATCACCAGGTGGAGGTCGCCCAGGGCGAGGAGAGTCCGTGACCCGCTGAGGCGCTGAGCCGCGGCGTGGGCGGTGATCCGCCGGGGCGCCGAGGAGCACGCCTGGGGTCAGTGGGGCGGCGGCGGCGACAGGGCGGCGCGGGTGCGCACGGCGCCCCCAGGGGGAGCGCTGTGGTGCCCCGGCAGCTCGCCGGGCCGGCCGACCGGTGTCCGCCCGCCACGGTGACCCTCCGGACTCTCGGTCACGCACCTGCCGCGCAAGCGCTACGAGTGCTGCTCCCCGGGGCCGGCCGGTGCGGGCCCGCCCCCCGGCGCCCGTGACCTCGTCGCTCACAGCCGGCGCCGGGCTCCGTCCCCGGACTCGGCTTCCCATAAGCGGACCCGTCCGCCCGCATCGGTCGCCCCGTCGGGTCCGCGGGCGGCCACCCCCTGCGGCCCCCGCCCCGAGTGACGGTGAGGGCCCGCCCCAGCCGGCCGGCGAGCAGGAGAGCCGCCGCGCCGGTGGCTCGGTCCTCCGATGCCGTCACCGCGGCCAGGCCCGGGTGCGGGACGGTCAGTGGCCGGTGAAGACGGCGTCGCGGCGTTCGACGAAGGAGCGGATCCCCTCGGCTCCGTCGGCGGTCGACAGCAGCCGTGCGATGTCGGGGCGCAGCCGCTCGATCGCGGCGCCGTCGCCCTGCTCGTGGGCCAGGTGCGCGGACCGCAGGACGGTCCGCACTCCCAGAGGGGCCGACTTCTCGGCGATGACCCGGGCGATCCGGGTCGCCCGCTCGACGGCGGCCGGTCCGTCGGCCACGACCTCCTGCACCAGACCGATGCGGTGGGCCTCGGCGGCGTCGAACTCCTCGCCGGTGAGGATCCAGCGCATGGCGTTGCCCCAGCCGGCTTCGCGGGGGAAGCGGAGGGTGGCGCCGCCGAAGGGGTAGATCCCGCGGCGGATCTCGTACTGGGCGAAGCGGGCGTCCCGGGCGGCCACCCGGATGTCGGCGGCCAGCAGCAGCTCGATGCCCAGGGTCATCACCCAGCCCTGCGCGGCGGCGACGACGGGCTTGGACCAGGTCCCGTCCAGCCGCCAGGGGTCCCGGCCGCCCTCGGGCGCGTCGAACTTTCCGGAGGCCAGTTCGGCGCCGACGTCGACCATGTCCAGGCCGCCCGTGAAGTGGTCGCCGTGGGCGAAGAGGACCCCGCACCACAGGTCGTCGTCGGATTCCAGGAGGCCGTACGCGGCCGACAGCCCGGCGAGCATGGCCCGGGTGAAGGCGTTGCGCCTCGCCGGGCGGTTCAGGCCCATGAGCAGCACGTGCCCGTCCCGTTCCACGGTGACCGCGGCGGCATCGGCAGATGCGGAATCCATCGGCTCTCCTCGTCAGTTGCGTGATGAGACTTACTGGAACGTAATCGACGCGCGCGCCATGGACAAGTCCATCTCATGATGAGACTGATAGGCTGAAAGGCATGAGGCGGACCTCCTTCGACAACTGGCCCTGCTCGATCGCCCGGACCGTGGACGTCCTGGGCGACGGCTGGACCCTGCTCGTGCTGCGCGAGGTCTTCTACGGCGAGTCACGCTTCGACGGCTTCATCACCAGTCTCGGCATCGCCCGCAACACCCTCACCGACCGGCTGCGCCGCCTGGAGGACGCGGGCCTGCTGCACCGGCGCGCCTACCAGACCGACCCCGTCCGCCACGCGTACCTCCTGACGGACAGGGGCCGCGACTTCTTCGGTGTCCTTGCCGCACTCAACGCCTGGGGCGACCGGTGGCTGGCCGACGACTCCGGGGCGCCGGTGCTCATGCGGCACACGGCCTGCGACCACGACACCCACGCCCAGGTGGTCTGCTCCTCCTGCGGTGAGCCGCTGCGCCACGAGGACGTCGACGTGCGCACCGGCCCCGGCTACCCGGCCCGGCTGCTCGACGGCCCCGGGGTGCGCGCCCGGTTCGAGCGGAACGGCAACCCGGAGGCGGCCGCCGGCCGGTGACGCTCGACGGGCTCCTCGCGCGGTGCGCCGCGGTGCCGGGACCTGCGGCCCTCGGCCCGCGGTGCGGTGCCGGGAGCGGGCGGTCCCGGTCGGCGTGCGATGCGGTGCCGGCAGGTGCCGGTTCCGATCGGCCCGCGCTCGTGGGCACCGTCCCCCGAGGAGGTGCCGGCGCGCGCCCATCCGGAGCTGGTCACCGGGCGCGGACCGGCCGGAGGGCGGACGCTCTACGGGGTGGACGCAGCGCCGTGAACGCCCCCGGCAGGGACGGTTCGGCCCAGGGACGTGGGCCGGACGGCCCTTCCGGGTACCCGCCGGGCCGCCGGAGGGTGGGGTGCTGTGCCTCCGGCACGCGTCGTCACCCACCGACCGCCTCCCGACCCGGGGAAGGACCCAGATGTCCGTCGACACGCAGCAGGTGCCCGCCGAACTCACGGACGAGGAGCTCGCCACCCTGGACGCTCACTGGCGCGCCGCGAACTATCTCGCCGTGGGCCAGATCTACCTCCTGGCCAACCCGCTGCTGACCGAACCCCTGCGTCCGGAACACATCAAGCCGCGCCTGCTCGGCCACTGGGGCACCTCACCCGGCCTGAACCTGGTCCACACCCACCTCAACCGCGTCATCAAAGGCCGCGACCTGAACGCCGTCTGCATCTGGGGGCCCGGCCACGGCGGCCCGGCCGTCCTGGCCAACTCCTGGCTGGAGGGCTCGTACACCGAGACCTACCCGGACATCACCCGGGACGCGGCCGGCATGGCCCGGCTGTTCCGGCAGTTCTCCTTCCCCGGCGGAGTCCCGAGCCATGTCGCCCCCGAGACCCCGGGCTCGATCCACGAGGGCGGGGAACTCGGCTACTCCCTCTCGCACGCCTACGGCGCCGCCCTCGACAACCCGGACCTGCTGGTCACCTGTGTGATCGGCGACGGCGAGGCGGAGACCGGCCCGCTGGCCGCCTCGTGGCACTCGAACAAGTTCCTCGACCCGGTCCACGACGGTGCCGTGCTGCCGGTCCTGCACCTGAACGGCTACAAGATCGCCAACCCGACGGTGCTGTCGCGGCTGCCCGGATCGGAACTCGACGACCTCCTCAAGGGCTACGGCCACGACCCGATCCACGTCAGCGGCGACGACCCGGCGGCCGTCCACCGCGCGATGGCCGATGCCATGGACACCGCCGTCGACCGCATCACCGCCCTCCAGCGCGCCGCCCGCGAGGACGGCGCCACCGACCGGCCCCGCTGGCCGGTGATCGTCCTGCGCACCCCCAAGGGCTGGACCGGCCCCGCCGAGGTCGACGGGCTGCCGGTCGAGGGCACCTGGCGCGCCCACCAGGTGCCGCTCTCCGCCGTACGGGACAACCCCGAGCACCTGCGGCAGCTGGAGCGGTGGATGCGCTCCTACCGGCCCGGGGAACTGTTCGACGAGGACGGCGCTCCGCGCGCGGACGTGCTGGCCTGCGTCCCGCACGGAACCCGGCGGCTCGGCGCCACACCGCACGCCAACGGCGGCCTCCTGCTGCGCGAACTGCCCCTCCCGCCACTGGGCAAGTACGCCGTCGAGGTCGACAAGCCGGGCGCGAGCATGCACGAGCCGACCCGCGTCCTCGGCGACATGCTCCAGGACGTCATGGCCGCCACCACCGGCCGGCGCGACTTCCGCCTGGTCGGCCCCGACGAGACCGCCTCCAACCGGCTCCAGGCGGTCTACACGGCCAGCGGCAAGGCCTGGCAGGCCGAGACCCTGCCGGTGGACGAGCACCTCGACCCGCACGGCCGCGTGATGGAGATCCTCTCCGAACACACCTGCCAGGGCTGGCTGGAGGGTTACCTCCTCACCGGCCGCCACGGGATGTTCTCCTGTTACGAGGCGTTCGCCCACATCGTCGACTCGATGGTCAACCAGCACATCAAATGGCTGCGCACCACCCGCCGCCTGTCCTGGCGGGCTCCCGTCGCCTCCCTCAACTACCTGCTCACCTCCCACGTGTGGCGGCAGGACCACAACGGCTTCTCCCATCAGGACCCCGGGTTCGTCGACCATGTCCTCAACAAGAGCCCGGACGTGGTGCGGGTCTATCTGCCGCCGGACGCCAACACCCTGCTGTCCGTCGCCGACCACGCCCTGCGCAGCCGCGACTACGTCAACGTGATCGTCGCCGGCAAACAGCCCTGCTTCGACTGGCTGTCGATGGAGGAGGCGAAGGTCCACTGCGCCCGCGGCGCCGGCATCTGGCAGTGGGCCGGCACCGAGGACGGCACGCGTGAACCGGACGTGGTGCTGGCCTGCGCGGGCGACGTACCCACCCAGGAGATCCTGGCCGCCGCCCGGTTGCTGCGCCGCCACCTGCCGGAGGTGAGGGTGCGGGTGGTGAACGTCGTCGACATCGCCCGGTTGCTGCCGGCCGGGGAACACCCGCACGGCATGGGGGACTTCGAGTACGACGGACTGTTCACCACGGACAAGCCGGTGATCTTCGCGTACCACGGCTACCCCTGGCTGATCCACCGCCTCGCCTACCGCCGCACCGGCCACCCGCACCTGCACGTACGCGGCTACAAGGAGATCGGCACCACGACGACACCGTTCGACATGGTGGTCCGCAACGACCTCGACCGCTACCGCCTCGTCATGGACGTCATCGACCGCGTCCCCGGCCTGGCGGTGCGGGCCGCCGCCCTGCGTCAGCTCATGGAGGACACCCGGCAACGGCACCACGTGTGGATCCGCGAGCACGGTACGGACCTGCCCGAGGTGGCCGACTGGTCCTGGGACGACTGAACGGTCGGGCCGGGCGGGAGCACCCGGCACCGGGCCACTTCCAGGGCCGGGTTTCCCGCGCCGCCGGCGGCCGGGTGGCCGAAGCGGGGCCGGCCGACCCTGGTCACCGGACCCGCGGCGGGGGGAGGATCGGCGGGGAGGACCGCACACGTCACAAGGAGCGAGCGATGGCGGAGCACGAGCCGGCCGGACCCGACCACCCGATCCGGGTGTTCCTCCTCGACGACCACGAGGTGGTACGGCGCGGGGTGCATGACCTGCTGGACGACGAGCCGGACATCACGGTGGTCGGCGAGGCGGCCACCGCCGGGCAGGCCCTGGCCCGCGTCCCCGCCCTCCGGCCCGACGTGGCGGTCCTCGACGTCCGCCTGCCGGACGGCGACGGGATCACCGTGTGCCGGGAGCTGCGCTCGCACCTGCCCGGCCTGGCCTGTCTGATGCTGACCTCCTTCGACGACGAGGAGGCGCTCCTGGACTCGATCATGGCGGGCGCGTCCGGGTACGTCCTCAAGCAGATCCGGGGCTCGGACCTGGTGTCGGCCGTGCGGACGGTGGCCCGCGGGCAGTCCCTGCTGGACCCGAGCGCCACCACGCGGATCATGGCCAGGCTG
Source organism: Streptomyces sp. Y20 (assembly GCF_043195475.1). Classification (NCBI taxonomy): domain Bacteria; kingdom Bacillati; phylum Actinomycetota; class Actinomycetes; order Kitasatosporales; family Streptomycetaceae; genus Streptomyces; species Streptomyces sp. Y20. The sequence goes on along the minus strand of NZ_JBIDDP010000001.1, from coordinate 387,111 downwards.
CGCGGCGGGCAGCGGGCGGCCGAACCCGAGGCGCTGCCCGGACTCACCGAGCGGGAGCGGGAGATCCTGGCGCTCATCGGCGAGGGCCTCACCAACCGGCAGATCGGCCAACGGCTGTACCTGGCCGAGAAGACCGTGAAGAACCACATCTCGCGCCTGCTCGCCAAGCTCGGTGTCGAACGGCGTGTCCAGGCCGCCGTCATCGCCACCCAGGCGCAGGACCGCCCGCACACCCGGGGACGCTGAGCGCCGCCGCCGCTCGACCGCTCCCCGGCCCCCGCCCGCTCACCCGCCGCCCGGCAGCCGGCGCCCCGTGACCATCTCGGAGGCGATCCGTACGAACACCCGGTCCCGGACGGGCAGCCAGGAGTCGGGGCCGCACCGCGCGAGACGTTCGTGCTCGGCGGAATCCGTCACGAGTGTGGCCCGGCCGGTCACGACCACACTCCAGCCGGAGTGGGTCACCGCGTCGAACTCGTCCGCCTCGAAAGCGACCACGGCGCCGTCCACCGCGCGGACCAGGTCCGAGCCCGCCGAGGTCCCCAGCACCACGGAGGCGTCCCCGTCGAGGCGGAAATTGACCGGCAGTACGGCCGGGAGCGCCTGCCTGGTGTACACGACGCGGCCGACGGGGACCCTGCCCAGCAGCGACAGGCAGGCTTGCCTGCCGAGTTCGGGGAAGTCGCCGTCGTGAAGCACTGCACCATCGTCTGCGCGGGGCCCCCGGCAGGGGTAGGGCCGACCGGCCCCCTTGCCCCCGGGAAGCGGGCCGGGGCGGCGGAGGACACCCGGGTCCGATCGCCGTGCCGCCGTCCGCCGTGATCCCGTATCGTCCCCCTCGCGGGGCCCGGCTACCGTGGCAGGGGGCGGGGTCACCGTATGCGGGGCACGGGGGGCTGGGAGGAAGCAGTGGGAAGCTCCGAGGAGGCGCGCGCGGCAGGGGTGCGGTTGCCGCAGCTCGGGCTGGACGAGCTGCTGGCCGAGTTGCAGGCCCGCCTCGACGCGGCCCGCGGCACCCAGGACCGGGTGCACAGCCTGCTGGAGGCCGTGCTCTCCGTCGGCCGCGAACTGGACCTGGAGCAGGCGCTGCGCGGCATCGTGGAGGCGGCGGCGGCCCTGGTCGACGCCGAGTACGCGGCGCTCGGCGTGATCGGCTCGGACGGCAGACGGCTGTCGGCGTTCATCACGGTCGGGATCGGCGCGCAGGAGATCGCCCGCATCGGCCCGTACCCGGAGGGCCACGGCATCCTCGGCGAACTCATCCGCCACCCCGAGCCCCTGCGGCTGTCGAAGCTCTCCGAGCACGCGGCGTCGTACGGCTTCCCGCCCGGCCATCCGCCGATGAACAGCTTCCTCGGCGTCCCGATCCGCGTGCGGGACCAGGTCTTCGGCAACCTCTACCTGACCGAGAAGCGCGGCGGACGGCAGTTCGACGAGGACGACGAGTCGCTGCTGTCCACGCTGGCCGTGGCGGCGGGCGTGGCGATCGACAACGCCCGCCTGTACGAGGAGTCCAGGCTGCGGGAGCGCTGGCTGGCGGCGAGCGCGGAGATCACCAGCAGTCTGATGTCCGGCGCCGACCAGCACGAGGTGCTGGGGCTGATCGCCGAGCGGGCCCGGGACATCACCGGCGCGGCCCTCGCCACGCTGGCCATCCCCGTGCCCGGCACCGGCACCCTCGCGGTGGAGCTGGCCATCGGCCGGGAGGCGCAGGCCCACCGTGGCCTCCTGCTCCCCGTGGAGGGCACCCTCACCGGAGCGGCCTTCGCCCTCGGCGCGTCCGTGAGCAGCCCGGACGTCGCGCACGACGAGCGGATCAGCGCGGGCCCGGCGCGGTTCGCCGGTCTGGGCCCGGCCGTGGCCGTGCCGATCGGCCGTGAGGACCGCGTGCGGGGGGTCGTCCTGCTGGCCCGCCGGGCGGGTGCCGGAGAGTTCTCCGACAAGGAGACCGTGCCGCTGAAGGGGTTCGCCGCGCAGGCCGCCCTCGCCATGGAACTCGCAGAGCGCCGCCGGGACGCCGAACAGATCGCGCTGCTGGAGGACCGCGACCGGATCGCCCGGGACCTGCACGACCTGGCCATCCAGCGGCTCTTCGCCACCGGCATGACGCTCCAGAGCGCGGGCCGGTTCATCGAGCACACCCAGGCCTCGGAGCGGGTGCTGCGCGCCGTGGACGACCTCGACGAGACCATCAAGATCATCAGATCGACGATCTTCGGTCTGCGCACCCATGACGCCGACGAGGTCTGCGGGCTGCGGGCCCGTGCGGTACGGGTGGCCGGCGAGGCGGCACCGGTGCTGGGCTTCGCGCCCAGTGTCCGGATGGAGGGCCTGCTCGACACCCGGGTACCGCCCGAGGTCGCCGACCACGTCGTGGCCGTCCTGTCCGAGTCCCTGACCAACATCGCCCGCCACGCGCACGCCGACCGCGCGGACGTGGTGCTGGAGACCGACGGGAACGAGGTGCGGCTCACCGTCACCGACAACGGCGTCGGCGTCCCGGCCGGGGGCCGCCGCAGCGGTCTGCGCAACATGACGGAGCGGGCCCAGGGCCTCGGCGGGGACCTGGAACTCGTCCGTCCGCGGGACGGGGGCACCCGGCTGGTGTGGCACGCGCCCCTGAAGCGGACGCCGCCGGCCCCACGCGGTTAGCCCGCGGTCTGCGGCGTACGGCCGGACCCGGCCCAGAGTTTCAGCGTGAACCAGGTCGTCTTGCCCTCGTCGGTCGGCCGCACCCCCCAGCTGTGGGCGAGCGTGCGGACCAGCAGGAGGCCCCGGCCGGACTGCTCGTCCTCGGCCGCGTGGCGGGGCTGGGGAAGCTGCGGGCTGTGGTCGCTGACCTCCACGGTGAGATCGGTGGAGGTGTGGCACAGACGGAGCCCCAGCGGGCCCGCGGCGTGCTGCACGGCGTTGGTGAGGGTCTCGGACAGCAGCAGGAGGGCGTCGTCGGCCGGTGCCGCGCACTCCCACGAGGCCAGCGTCCGCCGGAGGAAGGCGCGGCCCTCGGGGACGGAGGACGCGGTGGCGGGCAGCTCGGTGGTCACGGCGGCCAGGGGGGCGGCCGGGAGCTGGGTCAGCAGGAGCGTCACGTCGTCGTTGTGGCCCTCCGCGTCGGGCAGCAGCGTGGCCAGCACGTGGTCGGCGGCGGCCTCCAGCCCGTCCGCCCGGAGGAAGAAGGCGTCGAGGACGGCGGTGAGTTCGTCGAGGCGCGCTTCGATGTCACTGTCGGGCGTCTCGATCAGGCCGTCGGTGTACAGCACGAGCGTGGCGCCGGGCGTCATGTCGGTGCGGGACTGCTCGTAGAGGACGTCGCCGACGCCGAGCGGGGCGTTGACCGGGGCAGGAAGCGCGCGGACGCCGTCCCGGGGGCCGATGACGAGGGTCGGCAGATGCCCGGCGGAACACACCGTCACGGTACCGGCGTCCGGGGCGATGATCAGATAGCAGCAGGTGACCAGCTGGTCCGGCACGTCCAGGTCCGTGACGACCGTGTCGAGAGCCTGCATCAGCTGGCGGGGCTGCATGCCCGTCTTGGCGAGCGCGTGCGCGGCCGAGCGCAGCTGGCCCATCACGGCAGCCGCCTCCAGCCCGCGGCCCATCACGTCGCCGATGAGGACCCCGACCCGCCCCGCGCCCAGCGGTATGAGGTCGAACCAGTCACCGCCGACGCCGGCGCCCTGCGTCGCGGGCCGGTAGCGGCTGGCGGTGGCCAGGCCGGGGATGGCGGGCGGCGTCCCCATGAGACTGCGCTGCAACGTGAGGGCGATGTGCCGCTGTTGCTCCAGCAGGGCCGTGAGTTCGGCCTCCGCGCGCTTGCGGTCGCTGATGTCCCGCACGATGGCACAGGCGCTGACGACCTTCCCGCAGCTGTCCCGGGTCGGCCACAGCGTGACGTCCACGTCCAGCAGCGCCCCGCCCCTGGTGACCCGCAGGGCCTCGAAGTGCTCGACCTTCTCGCCCTCGCGGAGCCGTTCCAGCAGGGCCCGGATGTCGTCCTGCATCTCGGCCGGGGCGAGCAGCGATACGTGCCGGCCGATCGCCTCCTGGGCGGTGTAGCCGTACAGCCGTGTCGCGGCGGCGTTCCAGTAGGTGATGTAGCCGTCGAGGGTCTTGGCGAGGATCGCGTCCTGGGAGGACTCGACGAGCGCGGCGAGTTCGTTGATGCGGGCCTCGGCCGCCTTGCGGTCGCTGACGTCGCGCACGGCGGCCGACACCAGCAGTCCGTCCGCCGTCTCCATCGGGCTGAGGCTGATCTCCACGGGGAACTCGCTGCCGTCCTTGCGCAGTCCGTGCAGTTCCAGCCCGGCCCCCATGGGACGCACCTGGCGGTTGGCGGCGTAACCGTCGCGGTGACGGGTGTGATGGCTCCGGAAGCGGTGCGGGACCAGCAACTCCACGGGCCGGCCCAGCAGTTCCTCGCGCCGGTAGCCGAACAGGGCCTCCGTCTGGGCATTGACCAGCCTGATGGTGCCGGTGTCGTCGACGATGACCATGGCGTCCGGCGCCGCCTCCAGCAGCCCGCGGAACCGCTCCTCGGCCGCCGACGGACCGCCCTGCCGCACGTCGGCACCGCACCGGCACTGCCCGGGGACCGCAGGCGCCGCGGAGTGCGCCGGCCCGTACACGAAAGTGTTCATACGTACCCGCCAGTTCGTTCGTGATGCTGCGGCCATCCCAGCGCATGCGGGGCACGACGGCCGTGACTTGTCGCGCCCTGTCCGGACGGTGCGCGGAACGCTTCGAGCAGTGGCGAAATTGTCCGTTGTCCGCCCCTGTCTGATCACAGCCGGTCATGTGGTGGCCGTGCCGTAGGGCCGGTCGGCCTCACACGTAGACCTGCGGACCCTGCCCCCGCCCCGCCGCGGGCCGCGAGGCTGAGAGGGTCCCGACATCAGGAGGCGGACCCCACGTCCCGCACCGTCACCGCGCGGGCCTCGACGGTCCGCAGGAGAGCCGGACCGCCGCCGAGTGGGCGGACCGCGAAGCGCGGCTGCGCGCGCTGCCGCTGCGGCTGGTGCGCGTGTGGGAGCCGGTGGCCCCCATGGCGCGGGCCCCGCTGCCGGGCGCGAAGACGCACCAGCGGTGGACCGAGCGCGTTCCGGAGGAGACGGCCGAGGGCCTGCGGCTGCGGCACCCCGCGGTGGAGGTCGTCGCCGGGCAGCGCGCAGGCAGCCCCGGCGAGGTATTCACGGCGGTGGCCGGCGGGGCCGAGCCGATGGTGCCCGGTCCCCGGAGCGACGGCGGTGTCGGGGGCTTCCTGGTGGGCTCCGTCGGCCTGACGGTCGCCGCACACGCCCGGCGCCCCGTGGTGCTCGTACGGGGCGGGCGGGGGACAGGCCGCCGACGAACACGAAGCAGGACCCCGCCGGGGTACCGTCCGCCGCGACGCCCTACCGGTCCGTCGTGCTCGGCGTGCACATCACCGCCCCGGACGACACGGTTCCCGCGTTCGCCTTCGGGGAGGCCGCCCGGCGCGGGACGGCCGTGCGGGCCGTGCGGGCCGTGCGCGCCTGGGCCGCACCTCCGTACTACGTCTGTCTACGGACTGGCCGTCGACCCGGCGTTCGAACGGGAGGTCGCACGGCAGGAGACGGCCGCGCTGTCCGAGGCGCTGCGGCCCTGGCGGGGAATACCCCTCCGCGGCGGTCGGCGAGGCCTGCGGGGCCGGAAGCTCGTCCGTGCGTCCGGTCGACGCCTCGCACGAGGCGCCCCCGGTCGTCGCGGGCCCCGCACGCGCCCGGCCCCGCTGGGCCTGCGCGTCGGCCCGATCGCCCACGCCTGCACCGCGCCACCGCACCGGTCGCCGCCGTCCCGCACGGGTGACCGTAGGGCTGGACGCCCGCGGGCAGCCGGCCCCGCCGGCCGACGGGGCCGCTGACCGCGGGGCCTGACAGGGCCGGGCGGCGCACGGTCACGAACGGCTGCCGCTGCCACTGCCGTACGGGGCGTAGAGGTCCAGGAGGCGGATGCGGGCGGCCTGGAGGCGGTGGGCCACCACACGGCCGACCCACACGGCGACCGCGCGGCCGATCTCGGCGTCACGCGCGCACAGGTCCCGCACGGCCTGCGCGTCGAACTCGTAGGCGCGCACCGGACTGGTGGTCTCGGCGCCCAGCTGCCAGATGTACGGAGCGAAGTGCCAGGACCAGCCGACGAGTTCGCCGTAGCCGAGGGTCTCGATCACGGCGGCGCGGCGGCCGGGCACATGCAGGTCCAGGGCGACGGTTCCGGTGCGGATGATCCAGAACCGGTCGGCCCGCCGCCCTTCCTCGAACAGGCGCGTACTCACCGGAAAGGACACCTCGCGGGCGAGGTTCATCAGCCGCTCCCGGTGGCCCACCGGGAGGGCCGCGGCCAGGGTGGTGGAGGTCATGACTCCGGCTCCTTTCGTTCCCGCCGCTGCCGGCCGGCGGGGCGCAGTGACGCTGCTGCCTTCCAGCTTCCGCGCGGCCGGTGCCGGGCACCACTGGCCGCCCGGCCCCCCACGCAGGGCCGACCGGCCCTGCGTACGAGGGGGCCGTACCGGTGCGGCCCGGCGAGCGTGCCGGCCGAGCATGGTCCGCCCGGTCCGGGCCGAAGGTCCCGTGGAGGGGGCGGACCGGCCCTTCGCGGCGGGCCGCGGCGCGTGTCACGGTGGGACGGCAGGTCCCGGACCGCCGGCATGCCGGCCCGGAGGAAGGCGGTGAACCCGATGACGGAACTGCCCCTCGTCGTGGGCGTGGACGGATCGGCGTCCAGCCTGACGGCGGTCGACTGGGCGGTGGACGAGGCCGCCCGCCACGGACGGGAGCTGCGGCTGGTGTACGCCTGCCTCTGGGAGCGCTACGAGGGTGTCCTGCCGCCGGACAGTCCGGACCGCCCGTCGGAGCAGATGATGGCCGAGCACGTCGTCGCCTCCGCGGTGGAGCGGGCCAGGCTGCGCGGCCCGGACGTCAGGACCGCCACCGCCGTCCTCCCCGAGGAACCGGTGGACGCCCTGCTGCGTGAAGGCGACGAGGCCTTCGCCGTGGTGACCGGAGCACGCGGACGGGGCGGGATCAAGGGGCTGCTCCTCGGCTCGGTCGGTCTTGCCGTGGCCGCCCGCGCCCACTGCCCGGTCGTCGTCGTCCGCGGGGACCGGGCCGGCCTCGCCGGCGACCATGAACGTGTTCTGCTGGGCGCCGGGGAACCGGCCACCGGCGGCGAGGCCGCGCGCTTCGCCGTCCAGGAGGCGGAGGCGCGCGGCTGTGTCCTCGACGTCGTACGGGCCTGGCGCTGCCCCGCCGGCCCTGACCGGGTCACCGGGGACCTCGCGCACCGGCACGGTGAGGAGGCCGCCGTCCTGCTCGACGCCGTGCTGCGCGACGCGACCGCCGGCCGGCCGGCGGTCCGTGTGCGGCGCTCCACACCGCAGGGAGCGGCCCGGAAGGTGCTGGTGGACCGTTCGGCCGCCGCCGACCTCGTCGTCATCGGTGCCCACCGGCGCGAGGACCACCGCGGGCTCCAGCTCGGCCGGGTGGCGCACACCCTGCTGCACCACGCCCGGTGCCCGGTGGCGGTCGTACCCCGGCGGAGGTGACCCGGCCGGTGGCGGCGGGGACGGTACGCCGACCAAGGGGCGGGGAGTGGCTGACCGAGCCGGGCGCGCCGGAATCGGTCATGGTGGACAGGCGGGGCGACAGCGGAAGCGGGCGAGTGGGCCGAGGGACACCGGAAGGTGGGTCGGCGGACCGGGGAGTGAAGGACGATGGCGGAACAGGGAGCACCGGAACAGACCCCGTCGACGGCGGCGGACGGTCCCCCGCAGGGCGACCTCGGACGACGCATCGAGCGACGGCGGACAGAGCTGGGCCTGACCCAGGAGGAGCTGGCCCTGCGGGCGGCCATGGCCCCGAGTTACCTCGCGCACCTGGAGAGGCACAGCACCGCGGCACCGGAGGCCGGTACCCTCATCCGGCTGGCCGGGGCGCTGGGTACCAGCCTCGCGGAACTCGGCGGCGGACACGCCGGCCTGCCGGCGGGCATCGGCCACGCCGCCCGCGCCCCCCGGCTGAGCGCACTGGACGAGCAGGAGTGCCGTCGGCTGCTGTCGACGCACGGTGTGGGAAGGATCGCGGTCTCCACCGAGGCCGCCCCGCTCGTCGTCCCCGTCAACTACAGCATCGTCGACGACGCCGTCGTCTTCAGGACCCAGCCGGGAACGCTCTCCCTCCAGGCACTCGGCCGTGAGGTGGCCTTCGAGGTCGACCGCGTGGACGACGCCCTCAGTCAGGGCTGGAGCGTCGTGGTACGGGGACCCGCGGAGGCGGTGACCGATCCCGACGCCGTACGACGCCTCGCCGAGCGCGCCTGGACCACGCCCTGGGCCGGCGGGGAGCGTGACGCGTGGGTACGCATCGGCATCACCGCTCTGACCGGCCGCCGCATCGACGTGCAGTGAGCCCGCCCGGCGCCTCGGCCGGGCACCGGTGGCCCTCCCTTCCAGGGTGCTGGATCACGGAAAGCGGCACCCCGTGCGCCGCGATCCCCGTGGGGTCGGACCCTCGCACGCCGCCCACCTCGATCACGCAGGTGTGCGCGGGCGTGAACCCGCTCCGCGGCCGCTGCCGGCCCGCTGCTCGTCGTCCCTGCCCGAGCCGCTCCGGTCGGCCCGCAACCCGGCCACGGCCTCGACGCCCGCCGCCGAAGCCGGCCGCGCCCCCAGTCCGACATGATCGTCACACTGGCGCGCGGTTTGCCCGGCCCCGGGTGATCCTGGTCGCGGCCGGGCCCGAGGGCCCGGGGCGGGCTGGTCACATCAGGGGGGTGTGTGCGACGCTGCGATGAGCCAGCCTGGTCTCGTGAGAGACCCCGCGCTGTCTCCAGGCCATCCCACCCCGGTGACCGGAGAACGGTACGGGTGGTCTTGCTCGGCTGTGCGTGGCCCGACGCCGCGCGCTTGACGGCCCGCCCTCGGGCGGCAGCCGTGAGAGGCTCGATCCCGGAACTGGGGACGATCCATGCCCGAATTCACCGTGACAGTAGCCCAATACCCCGAAGAGACCGTCATCGCCGTGACCGGCGAGATGGACATGAGCACCTGCCCGCAGGTGGAGGAAGCCACCATGGCGCTGCCCGCCGGCAACGTCTCGCTGCGCCTCGATCTGTCCGGCATATCCTTCATGGACTCCATGGGGCTCAACCTGCTGCTGACCCTGCGGCGCCGTCTCCGCGCCGACGGTGGCCGCCTGGCCCTGACCGGTGTGCAGGACCAGCCCTGCGCTCTGCTGCGCCTGACCGGGGCGTACCCGCTCTTCGACATCACCGAGGCCGCCGACAGCCTCGCCGGCTCGGGGCACTGACCGCGCGTCGCCCAGCGGCCCGGCGACGCGTCATCGGAGTCCGTCGCCCGTACGAGGCCCCCCGTCGCCGCACCTGCCGGCCGCCCGTCTCCGCGCCGCCGTAAGGCGGTCCGCACGTCCGTGTCCAGCCGGCCGCGTGCCACCGAAGCGGAACCGCGCCCATCCCGGTCCCTTCCCGCCGTCCGCCGCGCCCGCCCGTGCTGCCCGGTGTTCCGTACGACACACCTCGTTCCCCCGGACGTGGGCCGGACGAGGGTGCGCGCGCAACCGGCATGTTGCCCCCGCAGGCCGGGGGTACTGGAGAGGGCGAGGATGCGGAAGCGGCGGGCACCCGCCGCCCGCCGTACGGAAAGGGGGGCCGTCGTGCCGGATCGGGACGAGGCGGTGCAGGGCATGCTGGCGGGCCTGCTGGCCGAGAGCCACCTGATGCCGTTCGAACGCCTGCCCTCCCGCGTGGTCGACCACGCCGCCAGGGCCGGGTTCGGCGACGTACGGATCTACCTGGGCGACCTCCAGCGCGACGTCCTGCGCCTGCTCACCGGCAACGGAGGGGACGCCGCGCGGGGCGCGCCCGAGGACACCGGCGAGCTGACCGTGGAGGGCACCCTCGCCGGCCGCGCCTACATGCACGGGGAGATCGTGGCCGCCGGCGGCGCCCGGCCCGGGGTGCACGGATGGTGGGTACCGCTGCTGGACGGGAGCGAGCGGCTCGGCGTGCTGCACCTGACCTCCGCGGCGGACGACGCGCGGGTACGACGCGACATGTACGCCCTGGCGTCCCTGGTCGCGATACTCGTCGCCGGCCACCGGGACGTCAGTGACTCGTACGCCCGGCTGGCCCGTGTCAAGCCGATGAACGTCGCCGCGGAGATGCAGTGGACGCTGATGCCGCCGCGCACCTACGCCGACGGCCGGGTCGTCGTCAGCGCGGTCATGGAACCCGCGTACGAGGTCAGCGGCGACGCCTACGACTACGCCACCGCCGACGACGTCGTACACCTGTCGATGTTCGACGCCATGGGCCACGACACCGCGGCCGGTCTCACCGCCAACCTCGCCGTGGGCGCCTGCCGCAACCAGCGCCGGCAGGGTACGCGCCTGCCCGACCTGGGCAACGGCATCGAGCAGGTGCTCCTGGGGCAGTTCGGCTCCAGCCGGTACGTGACCGGCGTCCTCGCCGACCTGAACACCTCCACCGGCATGCTGAGCTGGACCAACCACGGTCACCAGCCACCGATCCTCATCCGCGGCGGCCGCTGGAGCACCCTCCTGAGGTGCCCGCCCACCCACCCCATGGGCACCAACCTGCACCTGCCCACCACCGTATGCCACGAGCAGCTCCAGCCCGGTGACCGGCTCGTCCTCTACACCGACGGCATCACCGAGGCACGCACCGCCGACGGCCGGGAGTTCGGCCTCAGCCGGTTCACCGACTTCCTCATCCGCCACCACGCCGACCACCTGCCCGTCCCGGAAACCCTGCGCCGGCTCATGCGCGCCGTCCTGCGGCATCACGACGACCACCTGCGCGACGACGCCAGCATCCTGGTGTGCGAATGGCTGGGCCCCGGCTCCCACCTGCCCCGCGCCGCGCCCCTCGCCGGCATCCCCGGCCCCTACGGTCCGGGCTGAGGAGCGGCGAGGGCACCGGCGTGGCACACACGGCGAAGCCCGGGCACACACGGCGAAGCCCGCCGCGGGGACGGCGGGCTTCGTACGGGGGAGCGGACGGGTATATGTCAGTTGCTGGTGAGCATGCCCTCGCGCAGGCGGGCGAGGGTGCGGGACAGCAGCCGGGAGACGTGCATCTGCGACACGCCCAGGCGTTCGCCGATCTGGGCCTGCGTGAGTTCCTCCACGAACCGCATGTGGATGATCTGCCGGTCACGCTCGTTCAGTTCGGCGATCAGCGGGGCCAGCGCGTGGAAGTCCTCCACCAGCTCCAGGGCCGCGTCCTCGGTGCCGATGAAGTCCTGGAGCGCGGTCTCACCGTCCTCGCTGGAGCCGAGCGCGGCGTCGAGGGAGGAGGAGTTGTAGCCGTTGGCGGCGAGGCGGGCCTCGCGCACCTCGTCCTCGGGCAGGCTCAGCAGCTCCGACAGTTCGCCGACCGTCGGGGTGCGGCCCAGCCGGCTGCGGAGTTCCTCGGTGGCGCGGGCCAGCTGGACCCGGGCCTCCTGAAGGCGCCTCGGCACGTGCACGGCCCACGTGGTGTCACGGAAGAACCGCTTGATCTCACCCACGATGTAAGGGATGGCGAAGGAGGTGAACTCCGCCTCCCGCGACAGCTCGAACCGGTCGATCGCCTTGATCAGTCCGATCATGCCGACCTGGACGATGTCCTCCATCTCCTCCGGCCCACGGCTGCGGAACCGGCCGGCCGCGAAGCGGACCAGGGACATGTTCATCTCGATCAGCGTGTTGCGGGCGTAGCTGTACGCGGGGGTGCCCTCTTCCAGCACCGCCAACTGCTCGAAGAACAGCCGCGACAGCTCGCGGGCGTCCTTCGGCGCCACCTTGGAGGGGTCGGCGACCTCCGGCACCCCGGCTGTCCGTAGGTCCGTCGCCGTCACGCTCGTGAGCGCCATACTGTTTCCCCTCCCACAATCGGATCCCATCGCTGCCGCCCGCCTGGAGCGGCCGTCGGCGCAGCGCTTACCCCCTCATCCTGCACCCATGCACGCCATCCGCACCAATTTCCGGAACCGGGGCCCGCGGCGAGGACCGCGGCGCCCGGCCGCGGAGCCCGGAAAAGGTTTTCTCGCGGCGATGTCGAGAACCCCCGGCCGGCTCCGTCCCCGGGGTGGATGTGACCACAATGGGTCGCGTCGGCACACCGAGGAGAGACACGATGGCCAAGTACCTGCTGCTCAAGCACTACCGCGGCGCTCCCGCTCCGATGAACAACGTCCCGATGCACCAGTGGACGCCCGAGGAGGTCACGGCGCACATCCGCTACATGCAGGACTTCGCTGCCCGGCTGGAGGGGACCGGCGAGTTCGTCGACGCCCAGGCGCTCGCCCCCGAGGGGACCTTCGTCCGGTACGACGGTGAGGGGCGGCCGCCGGTCACCGACGGGCCGTTCGCCGAGACCAAGGATCTGATCGCCGGCTGGATGATGATCGACGTCGACAGCCACGAGCGCGCCGTCGAGCTGGCGGGGGAGCTGTCGGCCGCCCCCGGGGCGGACGGGAAGCCGATCCACGAGTGGATCGAGCTGCGCCCGTTCCTGGCCGCGCCGCCCACCATCACGGAGTGACCTCTCGATGAACGAGGCCCTGCTCCGGAGCCTCACGCCGAGCGTGCTCACCGCCCTCGTCCGCCGCGGTGCCGACTTCGCGGCGGCCGAGGACGCCGTACAGGACGCGCTGGTCGAGGCGGTCCGCGCCTGGCCGGCCGACCCGCCGCGGGACGCGAAGGGCTGGCTGATCACCGTGGCCTGGCGCCGGTTCCTCGACGCGACCCGGGCGGACGCCGCCCGCCGCCGGCGGGAGGACCGCGTCGACGAGGAGCCGGCGCCCGGGCCCGCGCCCGCGACGGACGACACCCTCCAGCTCTACTTCCTGTGCGCCCATCCGTCGCTGACGCCGGCGTCCGCGGTCGCGCTCACGCTGCGCGCCGTCGGCGGGCTCACCACCCGCCAGATCGCCGACGCCTACCTGGTGCCCGAGGCGACGATGGGGCAGCGGATCAGCCGGGCCAAGCGCACCGTCTCGGGTGTGCGGTTCGACCGGCCCGGTGACGTCGCCACCGTGCTGCGCGTCCTCTACCTGGTCTTCAACGAGGGCTACTCCGGTGACGTCGACCTCTCCGCCGAGGCCATCCGGCTCACCCGGCAGCTCGCGGCCGTGATCGACCACCCCGAGGTGGCGGGGCTGCTCGCCCTCATGCTGCTCCACCACGCCCGCCGCGCCACCCGGACCACCCCCGACGGCAGCCTGGTACCGCTCGCCGAGCAGGACCGCGGCCGGTGGGACACCGCGTCGATCGCCGAGGGCGTCGCCCTCCTTCAGGCGGCCCTCGCCCGGGACCGGCTGGGCGAGTTCCAGGCCCAGGCCGCCATCGCGGCACTCCACGCCGACGCGCCCACCGCCGGGGAGACCGACTGGGTGCAGATCGTGGAGTGGTACGACGAGCTGACGCGCCTCACGGACAGCCCGATCGTCCGGCTCAACCGCGCGGTGGCCGTCGGCGAGGCCGACGGACCGCGCGCCGGCCTGGCGGCACTCGCGGCGCTGGACGACTCGCTGCCCCGCCACACCGCGGTGGCGGCCTACCTCCACGAGCGCGACGGCGACCTGACGACGGCGGCCCGCCTGTACGCCGAGGCGGCCCGCCGGGCAGCCAACCTCGCCGAGCGCGACCACCTGACCCGTCAGGCCGCCCGGCTCAACGCCCGCCGGCCCCGCTGACGAGACCCGTCAGCAGCCCCCGCAGTCGTGGTACGGGACATCCCAGTGGCTGCTCTCGCGGGCGTGGATGTCGCCCGAGCCGGACCTGTACTGCCGGGCGCCGTCGCCGCGGTCGGCGATGTGTGTGGAGGGGATCCGGGCCGCCTCCGGGATCCGCTCTCCAACGAGTCGATCACCCGGCACCTGGCAGTCGGCGGCAAGACGGTCCAGACGCATGTGCGACGTCTCCACGAAGCCGGGTCCGGAACGGGACCTGCAGGGCCACCGGCGGGGGCTGGCCGTGCTCAGGTACCCGCAGGCGCGGGGCGAGCCGGGCCGCCGGGGTGCCGGGCGGGCTTCGCCGGTCAGTCCACCGTCACGTGCAGGCGCACGGTCAGGCCGGTGGGCAGGGCCCGGATCTCCACCAGGTCACAGAGCTGGTGCATCATCCACACGCCCCGGCCGCCGGCGGGGGAGAGCGGATCGGGGCGGCGCCGGCCGACGAGGGGATCCGTGAGCCGGCCGCGGTCCTGAGTCTCGGCGATCAGTGTGCCGTCCCAGCGCCACAGCCGCAGGGTGCCCTGTCCTCCGCCGTGGCGCACCGAGTTGCCCGTGGCCTCGTTGACGGCGAGCAACCAGTCCGTACGGCGCCGCGGTGACAGGCCCGCCGCCTCGGCCCAGCCCGCGGCGGCGTCGCGCACGCTCCCGAGATCCCGCTCCTCGAAGCGCAGCACGACCGCGTCCGCCGGTTCGGGCAGCGGTGTGTCGCAGTCGCGGCCCACCTCGTGCGCGTCCACGTGCTGCGGACTGTGCCGGTAGTCGCCGGGGCCACCGATGACCGGGTGAGTCCGGTAGGCCTGTGCCAGGACCGTCTCGGGCAGCGCGGTGTCGTAGGGGCACAGGATGGTCGCGGGGCGGCCGGCGAACGCCAGGTTGATCAGGGCCTCGTGGCGGGTGGCCTCGCGTGCCTCCGCGGGGGTGCGGCCCGGCCAGATCGGCTCGCCCACGATGGACGGGTGCCGGTCCGCGTGCCGGTCGGCGAACTCCTGGAGCATCGACAGGATGCGCCCGGGGTTGCGTCCGGCCTGCCGCATGTCGACCCAGGTGACGTCCCCGGCCTCCGCGCCGAGGACGTCCCGGAGGAGACTCAGGCGTGTGCCGGGCACGGCGACAAGCTGGGGGCGGCCCCGCAGCGCCTCCGCGCGGACGAAGCCCCCGACGCCCTTCAGGTAGTCGTCCTCCGTGGCGTAGAAGAGCGCCGGATGGTGGAAGTCCGCGTACTGCCCCGGCTCGGCGGACGCTCGCGTGTAGGTGGTCATCGGCCTGCCGTCTCTATGCCGGCGCCCAGCTCCGGAAAGAGTTCCAGCATGCGGTGGAGCGCGGGCGGCGCCCCGAGGATGCGCACGGGTGTGTCAGAGGGGCGCCGCAGCGCCGCCTGGGCGATGTCCGCCAGCGCCGCGACGTCCAGGTGGTCGAGGCCCGACAGGTCCAGCGTGACGTCTTCGGCCGGGGACGCGGAGAGCGCCGCCGCCGCCGAGGCGATCACGCGCCGGTTCTCCCAGCCGGCCGACCCCGACAGCCGGAATCCGGCCGGTCCGGCCAGCGGCGCGACCGCCAGTCCCGGCTCGCCGCCCGGGCACCCGGCGGGGCCCGACCGCGCCAGGTGTGCCGCCGACAGCGCCGCCAGGTCCTCGGGGGGCACCAGGCGCCGGTCGTAGAAGCAGCAGGCCCGCAGGGGCAGCTGCTCGAAGACCTCGTGGTGGATCCGCAGCTCGTACTCCAGCAGACGCTCGGCGCCGGCTATCTCCCGGGTGCCCCAGGACATCTCGCCGATCGCCCGCAGCCCCCGGTATCCCTGTGCCGCGGCCGCCTGCACCGCCTGCCGCCACACACCGATCATCGCCTCCGGGTCGAAACGGTCCCCGGCCAGATAGGTCTCGGCGGCGGTGATCACCACGAGCTGTCCACTTCGTACGGCGGAGGGAGCGTCGACGCCCCGGTCGACGAGCGTGCGCGTCACCAGATCGGGCGCGGTGGCATCCGCGAAGTAGCGGACCTGTTCGCCCCGGTCGAATCCGGCCCGGACGAAGCCGGCGAGATGGCCGGCCCATTCCGCATCGGTCGAGTACGCCACGGCGGCATGCCGGTCCGCCGCGCTCTCACCGCCGGCGCTCATGGACGTGGCGTACATCGGACCACCCTGCCCCTCCCGGTGCGACCGGATCCGCCACACAGATTCACCAGACTACCGCAGAGTCTCCACCGTTCCGTTTCCGTTCCGCTCCGGTCAGGACAGGGCGGCGTTCTCGCTGCCGTTGCTGCTGCCGGTGCCCGTGTCCTTGCCGGGCAGGAGCGGGAAGACCTGGTCGAGGCCGACGATGCGCAGGATGCGCAGCGTGTGGGCGGGTACGGCGGCGAGCGCCATGTCCGCGCCGGCGGCGACGGCGTGGTGGTGGGCGGCGATCAGGGCGGTGATGCCGCTGGAGTCGCAGAACGTCATGCCGGCCAGGTCCAGCACGAGGCGCCGGCCTGCCGGCAGGGCGAGGGCGGGGAGCAGTTCACGCAGCTCGGTGGCGGTGCCGTAGTCCAGGTCGCCACTGATCTCCAGAACGGGACCGGTCGGGGTCTGTCGGACGATGATCTTCAGCGGGCTCATCGTCGGTCATCGGTCCAGCGGTCGGGGGCGGAGACGCCGAGGGCGAGCAGGGCGGTGTCGTCGTCGAGGCCGTCGCCGAAGCTGTCCAGCAGTGCGGCCAGGGCTTGGATGACGGCTTGCGGGGACTTTCCCGCCTGGCCGGCGGCGAAGGCGAGCAGGGCCTCGTCCCCGTACAGGCCGGTGCGGTCCTCGCCGGTACGGGCTTCGGTGAGGCCGTCGGTGTAGAGCAGGAGGGTGTCACCGGGGGCCAGGGCGGTGGAGGCGGTGACGAAGCGCGCGTCGGGCAGGATGCCGACGAGGAGGCCGCCCGGGGTGGGCAGGAACTCGGCGGTGCCGTCGGCGCGCAGGACGACGACCGGCGGATGGCCGCCGGAGGCCAGCCGGACGGTGACCCGGCCGGTCGTGGGGTCGGGTTCGAGCGTGCCGAAGACGGCGGTGCAGTAGCGCGGGTCGCCGCTGCCGGAGTAGCGCTCGTGGAGCACCTGGTTGAGGGTCGACAGGGCGGCGACGGGGTCGGCGTCGTGCAGGGCGGCGGCACGCAGGGTGTAGCGGGTCAGTGAGGTCACCGCGGCGGCCTGGGGCCCTTTGCCGCACACGTCGCCGAGGAAGAAGGCGAAGCGTTTGCCGCCGGTGGGGAAGACGTCGTAGAAGTCGCCGCCGAGCCGGTCGGGGGACGCGGTGTGGTAGTGGGCGGCCGTCTCCATGCCGGGCACCGGCGGCAGCGCGTCGGGCAGCAGGGACTGCTGGAGCACGGCGAGCGCGTCCTGGAGCCGGGCCCTGTCTGCCTCCGCCTGCTTGCGCGCTTCCTCGGCGACCTTCCGGCCGCGCAGGAGTTCCTGCTCGTAGGCGCGGCGGTCGCGGGCGTCGAAGACGGTGGTGCGGATCAGCAGCGGCTGGCCCGTGCTGCCGTGCTTGACCAGGGAGGAGACCAGCACCGGGATCCGGCCGCCGTCGGCCTGCTTGATCTCCAGGGCGATGCCGCTGATCTCACCCTGCATCCGCAGCAGTGGCGCGAAGTGCGTCTCGTGGTACAGCTTGCCCCCCACGGTCAGCAGGTCGGTGAACCGCATCCGGCCCACCACCGCCTCCCGCTCCAGGCCGAGCCAGTCCAGCAGCGTGGCGTTGATCTTCGCGATGGTGCCGTCCATCAGCGTGGACAGGTAACCGCAGGGCGCGTTCTCGTACAGTTCCTCGGCGCTGTCCTCCAGCAGGGCGGCGAAGGCGGCGTCCGAAGTCTTCCGGGCACCGGCTTCGTAGGGGTCGGGCTGCTGCCCGGTGCGGCACATCACCGCAGGCCCGCCAGGAAGCCGGTGATCGCTTCGTTGGTGGCCTGGGGCGCCGACAGCTGCGGGCAGTGCCCGGTCGCGTCGAGGGTGACGAGCGTCGAACCGGGAATCGCCTGGTGGACGAAGGCGCCGACCTCGCGGGGAGCGATGACGTCCTGGGTGCACTCCAGCACCAGCGTCGGCACCTGCACACTCTTCAGGTCGTCCCGCGAGTCCGACAGGAACGTGGTCCGGGCGAAGGCGCGCGCGATGTCCGGGTCGGTGGCGCAGAAGCTGTTCTTCAGCTCCTCACCCAGTTCGGGCCGGTCCGCGTTGCCCATGATCACCGGTGCCATCGCCGCCGACCAGCCCAGGTAGTTCGACTCCAGGGACGCCAGCAGCTCGTCGATGTCCGGGGCGCTGAAGCCGCCCCGGTACCCCTCGTCGTCGATGTACCGCGGGGACGGCGCGACCATGACCAGCGCCCCGATGCGCTCCGGAGCCGCTGCGGCGGCCAGGACCCCGATCATCGCGCTGACCGAGTGGCCCACGAACACCGCGTCGCGCAGATCGAGCTCCTCGCACACCTCCACCACGTCCCGGGCGTACCCGTCCAGTGAGGCGTAACGCTCCTCCGAGAAGGCGGAGGCGTCCGAGCGGCCCGAGCCGACGTAGTCGAACAGGACCACCCGGTAGTCGCCGGCGAGGGCGGCCACCGTGAGCCGCCACATGTTCTGGTCACAGCCGAACCCGTGAGCCAGCACCACCGTCGGCCCCTGCGGGTTGCCGGTGATGGTGACGTTGTTCCTGCGACCGATATCCATACCATCAGTGTCGCAGGCCGCGACGGCCTTCACCGCAGGGGCCCCGACCGCCCCGTGCCCCACCCGACACCTTCACGGGTGCACCCGTTCACCTGCACATATGTCCGTACGGCAGAGGCCCGGGGGCGCGGATGCGGAAGGCCCTCGGGCGGGTCGGATCACCCTGACCGCGCGGCCGGGGTGACGGCGGCGCAGGAGTTGCGGGCGCCGGCGGTGCGGGCGCGTACGGAGATCGGTACGGACAGCGAGGAGCGTCCCCCCGGACCGGCCGCGAGCCTCGGGCAGCCACCCCACCGGGTCTCCTCCGGCACGTCCGGCAGGTGCACGACGCGCCCGGTCCGCGGGGCCTGGAGGCAGGGGCCGTCGTCCTGGCCGTACTGCCTCTCGTCGAGCTTGTCCGCGGCGCCTCCGGTGCCGACCGCGGTCAGGGGCCGCTGACATCCCGCAGCGCACTGCGATCCCGCTCGGCCTCGCCGCGACCGGCACCCCCGCCGGTGGAAGTGTCCCCACCGGCCAGGGGCCGGCCCTCCGTTCCCCGGTCAGACGACCGTCAGGACGATCTTGCCGGTGGTGCGGCCCTGTTCGCCGATCTCGTGCGCCTTCGCGGCCTGTGCCAGCGGTACGACCGTGTCGACCACCGGCCTCAGCGCGCCGCGTTCCACCAGGGCGGCGATCTCGCGCAGACCCAGGTGGTCCGGCTCGACCAGCATCCACACCGCCCGCACCCCGTCCCGGGCGGCGGGGACGTCGTCCGGGCCGGGCAGGGTGACCAGCCGGCCGCCGGCCCGCAGCACCCGCAGGGACCGCTCGGCGATCTCGCCGCCGAGGCCGTCGAGCACGACGTCGATGCCGGACACGACGTCCTCGAACCGTACGGCGCGGTAGTCGACCACCTCGTCCGCGCCCAGCTCGCGCACCAGGTCGTGCTTGCCGGCACTGGCGGTGCCGATGACGTACGCGCCACGCGCCTTGGCGATCTGCACCGCGAGATGGCCGACCCCGCCGGCCGCCGCGTGCACCAGCACCCGTTCACCGGGACGCACGTCCGCGGTGTCCACCAGCGCCTGCCAGGCGGTCAGCGCGGCCAGCGGCAGCGCCGCCGCCTCCACGTGCGTCAGGCTCGCCGGCTTGCGGGCGAGATGCCGGGCCGGCGCCGCCACGTACTCGGCGTAGGCGCCCGCCTGACGCGGGAACAGCGGCATGCCGAAGACCTCGTCACCGGGACGGAACACGCCCACGCCGGGGCCGACGGCCTCGACCGTGCCGGACACGTCCCAGCCGACCGCCGGCACGGCGCCCCACTCGATGAGGGCCCCGCCGGCCCGGGTCTTCCAGTCCACCGGGTTCACCCCGGCCGCGTGGACGCGCACCAGGACCTCGTTCGGTGCGGGTTCCGGCATCTCGACCTCACGCTCGACCAGATTCTCCGGTCCGCCCCACTGTTCCACGACCACCGCGCGCATGATGTCCGCCTCGTCTTCCGTATCGATCGGGCCCGGCGCCGGGACCTCCCCGGCGCGACGCGGTCCACGATCCGGCACCCGGGCCCGGCGCGGCTTTGGCCGTACGGCCATGATGTGCCAGGATCTGGCCATGAGTGACATGTGGTGCGCGGTGGCGGAGGACGAGCGGGACCCGGCGGAGCCGGTGCCCCGGCGGCACCGGATCGCGGTGCTCGCCCTGCCCGGGGTACCGCCCTTCGAGCTGGGCATCCCCTCCCGTGTCTTCGGCAGCGTCCAGGACGCCGGGGGCCGCCCGCTCTACGCCGTCACCGTCTGCACCGCCGACGGCGCCCCCGTCCTCAGCGACGCCGGGTTCACCGTGCAGCCCGCGGCCGGACCCGAGGCCCTGGCCGGCGCCGACACGGTGATCGTCCCGCCCACGCACGCCATGCCCGAGCTGGGCCGCGGCGGCCCGCTGCCGGCCGAGGTCACCGCGGCCATCGCCCGCATCCGGCCCGGCACCCGGCTGGTGTCCATCTGCACCGGGTCCTACGTGCTGGCCGCGGCCGGGCTGCTGGACGGCCGCCCGGCCACGACCCACTGGAACCTCGCCCCGGAGTTCCGCCGTGCCTACCCCAGGGTCAAGGTCGACGAGGACGTCCTCTTCGTCGACGACGGCGACGTGCTGACGTCCGCCGGCGTGGCCGCCGGGGTCGACCTGTGCCTGCACATGATCCGCCGGGACCACGGTGCCGCCGCCGCCAACCGGGCCGCCCGCATGTGCGTCGTACCGCCCTGGCGGGACGGCGGGCAGGCCCAGTACATCGACCGCCCGGTCCCCGTGCCCACCGTCGCCAGCACCACCGCCACCCGTGCCTGGGCCCTGGAGCACCTCGGCGAGCCGCTGTCCCTCGCCCAGCTCGCCGAACACGCCCGGATGAGCCTGCGCTCCTTCTCCCGGCGGTTCCGCGACGAGGTCGGCACGACCCCCGTGCAGTGGCTCACCGCGCAACGCCTCGAACTGGCCAAGCAGTTGCTGGAGACCACCGACCTGTCGATCGATCTCGTCGCGCACCGGGCCGGCTTCGGTTCCGCGAACTCCCTGCGCGCGCACATGAGGTCGGCCTTCGGGGTGTCACCCGCCACCTACCGCCGGACCTTCGGCGCCACCGACCTCGTCGGCAGCCACGGTTGACCTCACCCGCCGGCCCCCGGCGGCGCCACCGCCGCCGGACCCGGTGAGCGAGCGCCTCCTCAGGAGGACGTCGACGGCGCAGGCGCCGGGTCCCAGGCACGCGATCAGGAGGAACGACCAGCAGAACAGGACGGCCGGCTCGCCTCCGTTCTCGATCGGGAACAGGGCGTGGGACTGGTGGACGCTGAAGTAGGCGTAGGCCATCGAGCCGGAGCAGAGGACGGCCGCGCCGCGGGTGAACAGGCCCAGGCATACGAGGGCGCCTCCGGTTAGCTCGATGGCCGCGGCCCACCAGGCGGGCCACTGCATGGCGGGCACCGTGCCGCCGCCGTGGGCGCCGCCCAGCACGCCGAACAGGGACGCCGCGCCGTGGCAGGCGAAGAGGAAGCCGGTCACCAGCCGGAACAGGGCCTCCAGGGCGGAACGCGCCGCGCCCGACGGTTGTGCCGGTGAGAAGTTCATGGGGGTCACTCCTCAGGGGGAGGCCCGGATGACCCGGGCCTGCATTTCATGGACATGACAGTCCTGGTGTAGCGGGGTCCGTCCGCGGGCGCCAGTCGCCAGAGACTCTGAGTTCCCTCTGAAGGCCGGACACCCGCGGAGATCGTTCCGGCACAGGTGGCGCCCGTCTGGGTACTGGTCCGGGGCACAGGGGTGCGGCGACCGCGTGGAGCCGGACGCCGGCCCGTGCCGCCAGGCGGCCGTCACCGCTGACCGGCCGCCCCCACCCACCGTCAAGGCCGAGCGGAGAACCTCTCATGCGAGCCACATTCATGTACGGCAGCGGCGACGTCCGGGTGGAGGACGTCCCCGAACCGACGATCGAGCAGCCCACCGACGCGGTGGTCCGCGTCGTACGTTCCTGTATCTGCGGCAGCGACCTGCACCCCTACCACACCATGGAGAAGGCGGACCAGGGCGCTCCCATGGGGCACGAGTTCCTCGGCGTCGTCGAGGACCTCGGCGCCGAAGTGCCGGGCCTCCACCGCGGAGACCTGGTGGTGGCACCGTTCGCCTTCGCGGACAACGCCTGCGCGCTGTGCCGGGAAGGCCTGCACACGTCCTGTCCCCAGGGCGGTTTCTTCGGCCCCGCCAGCGGCTGCGGCGGCCAGGCCGAGGCGGTCCGCGTCCCGCAGGCGCAGGGCAGTCTCGTGAGGCTGCCCGTCGGAGAGGACTCCGAACTGCTGCCGTCACTGCTGACGCTGTCCGACGTGTACGGCACCGGGTACCACGCCGCCAGGACGGCGCACGTCGGCCCGCGCACCACGGTGACCGTCATCGGCGACGGCGCGGTCGGTCTGCTGGCGGTCCTCTCCGCCCGGCGGCGAGGCGCCGAGCGGGTCATCCTCATGGGGCGGCACAAGGACCGTACCGACCTGGGCCGCGAGTTCGGTGCCACCGACGTCGTCCCCGAGCGCGGGGAGAGGGGCGTCGAGCGTGTGCGGGAACTGACCGGCGGCGACGGCACGCACGCCGTCCTGGAATGCGTCGGCTACATGAACGCCTACGAGACGGCGGTCGGCGTGGTGCGCCCGGGCGGTGTGATCAGCCGGGTCGGCGTACCGCAGTACGAGGAGGCGCCGGTCGGCTTCGGCAGCCTGTTCCGCCACAACATCACCCTGACCGGCGGTCCCGCCCCGGTCCGCGCCTACATCGAGGAACTCCTGCCCGCCGTGCTGGACGGCACCGTCGACCCGGGGCGCGTCTTCACCCGCACGATCGGCCTGGACGAGGTGCCCGACGGCTACCGGGCCATGGACCGGCGAGAGGCATTGAAGGTCCTGGTCACCCCCTGACGCCGCCGGGCGGGAAGCCCGGCAGCCTTCGGCCGGGGTCGTCGCGGACGGCGCGAGGCGGTTCGGACGGTACCGGGCGAGAGACTCGGCCTCTGACGCCGAGGGCGCCCGGGACCCGCGGGCGCATCGGCGTACTCCAGACGGAAAAGGGCGGGCAGACGGACCGACGCGGCCCGGCCGAATCCGGCGGGGCGCGGGTGCCTGCTTCCCCAACACTCCTCCGGAGCCTGACCACGCCCTCGCAGGACGAACACCCAACCCCCGGCCCCCGGCCACCCGCCGTCCCGCCCCGCCCCGGGCGGTGAGCAGAGCCCGTCGAATTACCGGGTGCCGGGGGTGAATCGCCGGAAAAAGGGGGACCCGGGCGCCAGTACAACGTTCCGCGAGGAGTCGATATGAGCAGCCCCCAGGAGAACGAGGCCTCGAGCCCGCTGGAGCAGGTCACCGGTGAGCAGGACGTGCACCCCGAGGAGGAGGGCCGGCAGCCCGAGTCCGCGTCGGGCGCGTCCCCCGACGAGGAGGACGGCGCCACGGACGCCGGGGACACGTCCGGGCAGGCCGGGACATGACCGTCTCGATCGCGCAGCGGGATGCCACGGCGCTCGGCGGCGAGGGCAGCATCCTGATGCGCCAGCGCCGCGACCACGCCCGGCTCGACGCGATGATGCGGCGCCATGCCGCCGCCCACGGTTCGAGCCGTGACCTGGAGCGGCTGTGGCAGGACATCGTGCAACTGGTGTTCAGCCACGCTTTCGCCGAGGAAACCGTTCTGTGGCCGGTGCTGCGCCGGGTCGCCCCCGGCGGGGAGAGCCTGACCGCCCGGGTCGAGGAGGAACACCAGGCGATCAACGATCTGATCGCGCGGGTCGAGAGGTCGCTCGACGACCCGCGGCGCACGGCCTGGATCGATGAGGCGTTCGCTCTCATCCGCCAGGACATCCGGGACGAGGAGGACGAACTCCTGCCACGCCTGCGGGAGGCCTTCGACGACCGCCGGCTGCGGCGGATCGGCGCCGCCTGGGAAGCCGTACGGGCGACAGCCCCGACGCACCCTCACCCCGGCGTCCCCCGCCGCCCGCCCGGCAACGCGGTGCTGGGCGTCCCCCTCAGCGTCTTCGACCGCATCCGTGACGCCGTACCCGGCATCAGCCCCACGGTCCGCACTGCCGTGACGGTCACCGGCGCGGCGGTGACCACGGCAGCCGTCGCCCTGCTGGTGCGCGCCGTCCGGGGCCGGCCGAGGCAGGCGCGCGGTTCCACGTGACGGACCGCCGGGCCTTTGCCGGTACGGCCCGTGCCCGGCCACCCCCGACACACCAGACAGACCCCGTTTGTGAAGGTGAGAATCATGGCAACTTCCCCCAAGCCGTCGATGGAGACGCACCCGGACATCATCGACATGCGGCAACGCCACGAGATGGCCGAGCGCGCGACCACCACCCCCAAGGGCCAGGCCATCGAGACACTGGCACTGCTCACCGGCCTGTACCTCGCCGCGTCGCCCTGGATCACCGGGTTCAACGGCCTGTCGACGCTGGCCGTCAGCAACCTGATCACCGGCATCGCCTACGCGCTGCTGATGAGCGGCGGCTTCGGCCGCGCCTACGAGCGCACCCACAGCATGGCCTGGGCGGCCTGCGCCCTGGGCGTGTGGGCCATCGTCGCGCCCTGGGTGGTGGCCGGCAACGTCAGCACCACCAGGACCATCGTGAACAACATCATCACCGGTGCGTTGGCCCTGCTGCTGGCGCTGGCCGCCAGCGCGGCCGCCCGGGCGGCGGAGACATCCCACGCCCGGCGCGACATGTCCGCGCCCTATGGGTCGGGCCGCGGCTGACCGGCGCCGGCCGACACGGCTGACGGTACGGGGCGCGTGCGCCGGGTGAACCGCCCGGCGGACGCGCCCCGTACATGTGGGCTGCGTACATGTGGGTCCCGTACATGTGGGCCACGCACGTATGGGCCCGTCAGGGCATGCCGCTCGTCTCGACCAGCATGTCGATGACGGCGTCGAGACCGCCGTCGGCCAGCGCCTGCCGCTGTCGGTCCGCACCGGTTCCCTGCTGGAGCAGCCGGTGGACCAGCGAGGTCACCTCGCGGGTGTCACCGGCCGCGTCCAGGGCCGGCCCGATGTGCGCCACCAGCCGGTACACGGCATCGCCCGCCCGGCAGCGCTCACCCCCGGGAAGGATCAGATCACCGCCCAGCCCGTACCGCGCCGCCTGCCACATCGCCACATCCACCAGCTCGGGAGGGGTGTCCGGCGCCGGGACGCCCGCCGCCGCCTCCTCCCTCGCGGTGTCGACCAGGGCGCGCACCAGGCCGGCGAACATCGCGGCCTCGTCCGTGCGCAGCTGCACGTCCAGACAGCGGACCTCGACGGTGGGATACGTCTCGGACATGCGGGCCTGCCAGTACAGCTGGCCGGTGTCACCGATCACCCCCGTGGACAGCAGCCGCTGCACCCGCAGGTCGTAGTCCGCCTCGTCGGTGAAGCACGGCGGGACGCCGCTGACCGGCCAGCGGTCGAAGACCACGGTGCGCCAGCTGGCGAACCCGGTGTCGTGCCCGTTCCACAACGGGCTGTTCGCCGACATGGCGGTCAGGACCGGAAGCCACCCCCGGATCCGGTTCAGTACCTGCACGCCCACCTGCCGGCCGGCGATGGCGACGTGCACGTGCATGCCGTTGACCATCTGCTCGGCCACCAGCTGCGGCGCCTGCTGCTGCATGGCACGGTAGCGGGCCTGGTCGGTGACGGGGACGGGCAGCGCCTGGCGCAGCGGCGGCGTCCCGCTGGCCACCAGGCGGCAGCCGTGCGCCTCGGCCGCCCCGGCCACGGCGTGCCGCAGACGCAGCAGGTGGCCGCCGACCTCGTCCAGCGACTCGCACACCGGAGTGGCCACCTCGACCTGGGCCTGCAGCAGCTCCGGCTGGATCTCCCGCGGTGCGACGAAGGGTTCGAGGCCGGCCGCGGCGCGGACCTTCTCCGCGCGCGCCGCCAGCCGGCCACTGGCCGGCTCGACGAGCAGGTACTCCTCTTCGACACCGACGGTCGTCATCCTGGGCCTCCCGTTCCCGCGGCGCGCTGCCCGGAAGGCAACGGGCACGCCCTTCGGGCCGGCGCGCTGCCGCTCCGTGCCCGGCGCCGCCCCGATCGTGTGCGGGGACGTATCCAAGTGCCACCATGGTTCCGCCTCCGAACCCGCCGCGCATCCTGTGCCGGGCGGGCGTGCGGTGCCGAGGATGCGCGAGGCGGCTCAGTGCTTGCCCGTCGCCTTGCGCATGGCGTCCTTGGTGCGGTCCATGAGGGCCGCCACCGGGCCGAGCGCCATGTTGGCCGCGGCCGTCTGGGCACCCGGGTGGGGCCGTGTGGGGGCCATGGCCTCCGCGGCCTTGACCGCCTTGGCCATGGTGGAGAGGTTGGTGACGTCGGTGCTGCGGCGGATGTGGGAGAACTCGTAGCGTTCCTCCGCCCGCGCGTGCTCCTGCACGTCCGCGCGCAGCTTCATCAGCCGCGGCATGAACGCCGGGTCGTCGGTGTCCATGTCGTCCAGCTCCGCGAGGGTCTCCTTGGCGGCCTTCTCCTCGGCGAGCCGGTCCTCGACGACCCGCTCCCCACCCGACACCGCCCGCCGGACGAAGGGGTGCACGACCTCCTCCTCGGCGGTCTCGTGCACGGCGAGCAGCCGTACCAGGCGGCGGAAGGCCTCGCGGCGCTCGTCGCCCTCGCTCCGCTCGACCTCGTCGAACAGGTTGCGGATGTCACCGTGCTGACGCATCAGCAGGGCGACGACATCGATGTCGGGCGCGTGGTCGTCACCGGCCTGCGGGGTGTGCAGCTCGGACATGTGCGGCCGCCTCACTTCTCGCGCTGGGCGGGGTCGGGGTGCTCGCCCTCGGACTGCACGCGGTACTCGCGGCCGAACATGGCGTCGTGCTCGGCCATGACCCGGTCGCTCGGGGGATCCTCGCCGCCGTGGATGCGCTCCTGCATCCTCTCGAACCGCTCGTGGGCCTCGCGGACGTAGCCCGCGCCGAGGGTGGTCAGGTCCATCTGGGTGTCGAGCAGTTCGCGCAGGTACTGCTTGTTCGGCTCGAAGGTGAGCACGTTGGGCAGCTCCGGAGCCAGGACCTCCTGCGGGTCGCGGCCGTCGTGGCGGCGCATCAGGTCGCAGGCGATGTGCAGGTGCTCCAGCTCCATGTTCAGATGCAGCTCCCAGATCGCCTTCACCCTGGGGTCGCTCTCCTGCTCCATGAAGGAGTGGTACAGGTAGCACTCGTTGTACTCGTGGTTGACCAGCTGCTCCCACCAGGTCTCGCCCGGGTCGACGAGGGACTCGTAGTGGGTGACGTGTTCCTCCTCGATCAGCCCGATCTCCTGATAGAGCTGCCGGGCGATCGGTTCCATGTAGGTGGGGCCGGTGTTCATGTAGAAGTTCATCGTCTGCTGTTCCGCCGACAGGATCGTCAGCGCGTGCAGCTTCGACAGCGGGTTCGTCGTGTTCTTGTCGTACGGGTCACGGACGTTGTCGACCGGGTCGCGGTGGTGGTACCGGGTGGGACGGCCCGGCATGACCTCGGTGAGGTCGTCGACGATCGACTCCGCCTTGCGGTGCTCGATCATCTCGTACAGGTTCGCGTACCGGTACAGGTGGTCGAAGTCCTCCAGCACGCCGAACTGGTACGCCTGCTTGAGGTAGGGATCCGGCTCCATCCGTGCCACCCACGCCGTCAGGTCCACCGCGACCTGCTCGTAGGCGATCGTCGTCTCGAGCACCGAGGAGACACCCGGCAGCAGCCAGTTGACCACTTTCTGCTGCTGTGCCTCGATGTACCGGGTCCGGGCGAGCTGCCGCTTCAGCTCCGGGTCGGGCGTGTGACGGGCGAGCTGGTGGCTGAAGAGGATGGCCTCCACCTCGATCCCGTTCATCGTGATGATCCGGCAGCGGGTGTACGGGTCGCAGCGGTCGGGGTCGATCGGTTGCACGTTCAGCTCACGCCAGCTGCGCAGCTGGCGGTCGAGCGGGATACCCCGCTGCTCCAGTGGGTTGAACGTCATGGGGGGTGCCTCCAAGAGCAGGGCGAGTTGCGGGGCCGGCGGGTACCCCGCCAAGGACACGGGCCACAGGTCCGTCACCGAGTCTGGGCGCTACCGGTGCGTTTCAGCCACTGGTGGGGGCTCGGGTGATACATGATTCGCCCAGGTGGGCCAGCTGACGTGACATCGCGAGTGACGTGTGGGACGACCGGATCGACACCTGTGCGAGCGGCCCCGCCACCGGTCCCGAGGGCCGGCGCACGCCACCCGCGCGACGGCGGCGGGCCGGTGGCCCGCCGCCGCCCGTGTCCGCCGCGGGTCAGGTCTCCCGCCCGTCCCCCTGCCGGCCCGCCGGCGATCCGTGGTCCCGTTCCGGCCGGCGCAGCCGCACCTCGACGTGACCGTCGACGGTCCGCGCGTCGAAGGCGGGCTGGGGCGCGGTGGCGGGACCGCGTACGTTCAGGCCGTCGGAGAGCCGGAAGACGCTGCCGTGCCAGGGGCACCGGACACAGCCGTCGGCGACCGTGCCCTGGGACAGCGGCCCGGCGAGATGGCTGCACCGTTCGGCCAGCGCGTGCAGCGTCCCCCCGTCCTCCCGTACGACCAGTACGGGGACGTCGTCCACGCTGCGCCGCACCGCCTGACCGGGCGGGAAGGTCTCGACGGGGCCGACGCGGTGCCAGCCCTCGGTGACGACGTGCGGAACCTCTTCCGTGTGATTGGCGCCGGAAGCCTGGCGATAGGCCAGATGCCCGCCCAGGGCGCCGCCGAGCCCGACCGCGGTCAGTCCCAGGAACCCGTACGCGCGGCCCGCCGCCCCACGGCCCTGGAGACGGCGGACGAGCGAGACGCCGTACAGGCCGACGGCCGCGGTGTTGGCCAGGGCGTGCACCAGACCGATGCGCTGCTGCTGGGGGTGCAGTTCCGCCCAGTCCACGGCACCGGCCAGGGCGGCGGGCGCGGCCGTGGCCAGCCCGACGCCGATCAGCAGCGCCGACCCGGGGGAGCGTACGGGCCGCAGATCCAGCACCGCGGCGGACAGCCAGCTCCCGATCGGCACCTGCACCATCAGCGGATGCACCGGGTGGCCCAGCCACCTGCCATGGAGCGCGTCCCGTGCCGCGCCGAGCGGCAGGGACCGCGTGCCCGTGCGCAGGGCGCCGATCACACGGTCGGCCCGCGGATCCCGTTCCAGCCGGTCCAGCAGCCGAAGGAATGTGTTCTGCCGCGGGGAACGGCCGCGGCGACGAGGCGAAGTGCTCATGGGCGGCCGGGTCCCCCGCTGCCCGGACGGCAAACGGAGGCGGCCGCCGTACCGGCGGCCGCCTCCGTTCGCCATGCCCCGGCCCGCGGCGCGGGCCGGGGCATGGCGTCAGCTCACCGCCGGACCGGCGTCCTGCGTGCCGGACAGCTCGGCCAGGAACCGGTGGCAACGGGCGGCGCGCTCGGAGTCCTGCTCCATGACGCCGCGGAAGAAGTCGGCGATCTCCTTCTTGCCCGCGTTCTCCGCGTCCCGCACGTACTGGCCGTAGTCGTGTCCGGCCTTCAGGGAGTGGTACTGGACGGAGATGAGGTCGAACACGACATCACTGAATCCGGTCTCTCCTGTCGCCATGAGTCCTCCTGGGCCATCTCGTCATAGGGACAAGAGCTGGGTTTCACCGTTTCGGGGGCTGAAACGCCCGTACATGAGCAAGTCCCCGGCAGCGGGTGCTGACGGGGACTTCTCACGCGGGGTTTCAGGCGTGTCGTCGGGCCCAGAGCGGGGTGACGAAAGCGATGAGGAGAGCTGCGACGCCTATCTGGAAGATGTGGCGGATCCAGTCGATGCCGCCGGTGTCGCGGACCCCGAAAGCAGTGGCGAGCGCGTTGCCGGCGACCGCGCCGATGATGCCCATGATGACCGTCAGCCAGAGCGGGATGGGCTGACGCCCCGGGAGGACCAGCTTGGCCAGCAGTCCGATGATCAGTCCCGCGATGATGGCCCACAAGAACGACACGACTTCTCCTTCCACAGTGCACGAAGTCCGTTGATCCTCACGTGCCCCTGGACGGAGGGCTTACGCCTGCGCGTTGCGAAGACATCCGGCGTGAAGTCGCCTTCGCCCGCTGACGGCACCGCGACCGCGGCAACGGACGGACAGGGCCCGACGGCCCGCACGGCCGGTCAGTGGCCGTCAGGCGGAGAGGAGTTCGGTGAAGCGCCGGGTGTCGATGTTGCCGCCGGACGCGATCAGACCGATCCGCCGTGGCGGATCGTCGACGCGGCCGGCCAGCAGGGCGGCCAGCGGTGTGGCGCCGCTCGGTTCGAGGACGATCTTCAGGCGCTCGAAGGCGAAGCGCATGGCGGTGACGATCTCGGCGTCGCTGACCAGTGCGATGCCGTCCACCAGACGCTGGTTGAGGGGAAAGGTGATCTCGCCGGGCGTGGCCAGCGCCTGTCCGTCGGCGATGGTGCGGGGGACGGGGACGGTGACGCGTGCGCCGCTCTCCAGGGAGCGCTTGGTGTCGTCACCGGCCTCCGGCTCGACGCCGATGACCCGGATGCCCGGGTGCAGTGCCTTGGCGGCGGTGGCGCTGCCCGCGATCAGGCCGCCGCCTCCCACGGGCACCACGAGGGCGTCCAGCGGGCCGGTGTCCTCCAGGAGTTCGAGAGCGGCGGTGCCCTGCCCGGCGACGACGTGCGGGTCGTCGTAGGGCGGGATCAGGGCCAGGCCCCGGTCCGCGGCCAGGGCGTGGCCGAGCGCGGTGCGGTCCTGCGTGTAGCGGTCGTAGGTGACGACCTCCGCCCCGTACCCGGCGGTCGCCTCCCGCTTGGAGCGGGGCGCGTCCTCGGGCATCAGGATGACCGCGGTGGTGCCCAGTTCGCGGGCGGCCAGAGCCGTGGCCTGGGCGTGGTTGCCTGAGGAATAGGCCGCGATGCCCCTGGCCAGCTGCCCGGGCGGCAGCTGTGCGGCCGCGTTGTAGGCGCCGCGGAACTTGAAGGCACCGACCCGCTGGAAGTTCTCCGCCTTGATGAACACCTCGGCGCCCACGAGGGAGTTCAGGGTGCGGGAGGTGAGGACGGGGGTGCGGTGGGCGATGCCCTTCAGGCGGGCGGCGGCCTCACGGACGTCGTCGAACGAAACGGGCGGTACGGCGGCCATTCGGGGTCCTTGGGGGGTTGAGGAGGCGGGGGACCGGGTGATGCCGGGCGCAGGTCACCAGCCGGCGACGCGGGGCCAGAACGCCTCGATCGCGGGAGCGCCGGTGATGCTCCGGGAGCCGTCCACGACGTGGTAGCCCCGGTGCTGGGCGGCGGTGGCGCAGGCGTGGT
This sequence comes from Streptomyces sp. Y20, assembly GCF_043195475.1. Lineage (NCBI taxonomy): Bacteria > Bacillati > Actinomycetota > Actinomycetes > Kitasatosporales > Streptomycetaceae > Streptomyces > Streptomyces sp. Y20. Next base: position 355,868 of record NZ_JBIDDP010000001.1, on the reverse strand, counting down.
TGGGCAGGACGCGCAGGCGGGTGCCGACGGGGAGGGCGGGCAGCGGGGCGCCGTCGCGGGCGGTGAGGGTGCCGTGCTCCTGGCTCGCGGCGGTCATGACCAAGCCGGGGATCAGCGTGCCGGACAGGTCGGCGACCAGCCCGTAGCCCTGGTCCCGTGCCTGCGCGGCGGTGCCGCGGTCGCGGGACATGGCCATCCAGCCGCCGTCGGTGATGAGCCGGCCGTACCCGGGGCGGTGGCCGATGACGGTGACGACGACCGACAGGGCGAGATCGTCGACGGTGCACACGCCGAGACCGGCCATCACCAGGTCGAAGAAGACGTAGGTGCCGGCGCGCAGTTCGGTGACGCCGGCGAGGTCGTCGGCGGCGTGGGCGGTGGGGGTGGAGCCCACGCTGACGGTGTGCACGGGCAGACCGCAGGCGCGCAGCCGGCCGGCCGCGGCGACGGCGCTGTCGCGTTCGTTGCGCGCCGCGACGCGCCGCTCCTCGTCGGTGGGGGCGAAGTACGACTCGCCGGCGTGGGTGAGGACGCCGTCCAGGCAGCCCGCGTCGTCCAGGACGCGGCCGATGCCGGTGAGTTCGGGCGCGTCGGGCTTCAGTCCGCCGCGGTGGCCGTCGCAGTCGATCTCGATCTGGGCGGGGACGGCGATGCCGGCCTCGCCCGCCGCCGCGGCGACGCACCGCGCCTGCTCGGCGCTGTCCAGCAGGACGCGCAGGGTGACCCCGCGGCGTGAAAGGGCGATGACGCGCGGGAGTTTGCGGGGGTCGATGCCGACGGCGTAGGTGATGTCGGTGTAGCCGGCGGCGGCGAAGGCCTCGGCCTCGGCGAGGGTGGAGACGGTGACGGGGCCGGGGGTGCCGTCGTGCAGGAGGGCGGCGGCGTCGAGGCTCTTGGCCGTCTTCACATGGGGGCGCAGCGGAACCCCGAGCCGGTCGGCCCTGGCCCGCAGGCGGGCGATGTTGCGTCGCATCCGGTGGACGTCGACCACGGCGAACGGGGTGTCGGGGCCTGCCAGGGTCGGGGCGGCGGGGGAGAGGGGGGCGGTCATGGGCGGGCCCTCACTTCGCGTAGTTGTAGACCGTCGCCCGGGACACGCCGAGCAGGTCCGCGATGGTCCGGGCGGCGTCGCGCGAGGCGAAGTAGCCGTCGCGCTGAAGCTGTCGTACGAGCGCCCTCTTGTCCTCCCGGCTCAGCGAGCGGGGCGTCGCCGCACGCTCCGCGGCGTGCGCCTCCACCGCTTGCCGGAGCTCGCGCGCGTTGCGGTCCCGCAGGGCCTCCAGCGGCTCGTCGCGGTGGCCGGTGTCCGTGGCCACGAGGTTCGACAGCGCCAGGGTCACCGGGGACAGGACGGACACGTCGAGGTTCAGGCACAGTGCCGCGATGTACTCGCCGGCCGCGTTCCTGATGCCGATGGACGTGCTCTTCGCGGGGCGGCCGTCGGGGAACCGGTTGGGGTAGTTCTGGAGGACGCTCGGGTACTCCGGGTCGGCGATGCGGGCCAGGCCCAACTCCGTGACGGAGTCGCCGATCCGGCGCCCCGACAGGTTGTTCTCGATCACCCGGACCGCGTGGCGCGGGGTCCGCAGGTCGTGCAGGACCACCTCGCACAGCCCCGGGAACATGCGGCCCAGGGCGACGGCGATCTTCTCGGCCTCCCGGACGAGGTGCTCGTCCGCCTCCGCGCTGTCGGCGAGGTCGTCCACGGAAACGTTCCTCCCCCGGCCTTCGACCGAACGTCCAACTCTGGACGGTAAGGCTAAGAAATTGTCCGGCCGGTGTCCAGTCCGCCGGGCGCCGCCCCTCGCGCACGGGGAGCCGGCGCCCGAGTACCGTCTGTCCGAGCGCATGCCGTACCGCACGTTCCACAGTCCAGCGAGGGGGAACCATGGCCGAACGGCCCGCCGCGGAGCACCAGTTGTGGCTGCGCAGTTTCCACCGGCCGACACCGGGAGCGCCGCGGCTGCTCTGCCTGCCGCACGCCGGCGGCTCCGCGAGCTTCTACTTCCCCCTTTCCAAGGCGCTCTCGCCCGCCGTGGACGTGCGCGCGGTGCAGTACCCCGGCCGGCAGGACCGCTGCGACGAACCCCTGGCCGGCGCCATCCAGGAACTGGCGCAAGGGGTGTTCCGCGCGCTGGACGATGGGCAGGACACGCCGCTGGTCCTGTTCGGGCACAGCATGGGCGCCATGGTCGGCTACGAACTGGCCCGACTCCTCGAGGCCGCCGGGCGGCCCCCCGCGATGTTCTTCGCCTCAGGCCGCCGGGGCCCGTCCCTGGTGCGGACCGAGACCCTCCACCAGGGCGACGACGCACAGCTGATCGCGGAGGTCACCAAGCTCGAAGGCACCGACGCCGCCCTGCTGGAGGACGAGGAGCTGCTGCGGATGGTCCTGCCCGTGCTGCGCGCCGACTACCGGGCGGTGGAGACCTACCGGCGCACTCCCGGACCGCGGCTGAGCTGCCCCGTCGTCGCGATGACCGGCGACGCCGATCCCCGGCTGACCCTCGACGAGGCCCGGACCTGGGCCGAGGAGACCGACGGGGCGTTCGAGCTGCGGGTCTTTCCCGGCGCGCACTTCTATCTGGTGGCGCAGCAGGAGGCCGTACTGGCCGAGGTCAGGGCCGCGCTACGGCGGCTGGGGCCCGCCGCGGGGACGGTGGCCTGAGCCGCGCCGGCGGCCCGGGACGGCACAGGCGGCACCGGCACAGCGGTGCCGCCCGCGTGGTGTGCGTCAGCCCAGGACCTTGGCGGACTCGATCACCACGGGCTCGGCGGGAACGTCCTGGTGCCCCTGCCGGCTGCCCGTCTTGACGCCCTTGATGGAGTCGACGACGTCCTGGCCCTCGATGACCCGGCCGAACACGGCGTAGCCCCAGCCGTTCGGGGTCTTCGCCGTGTAGTTGAGGAAGGCGTTGTCGGACACGTTGATGAAGAACTGGGCCGTCGCGGAGTGCGGGTCGCTCGTCCGCGCCATCGCCACCGTGTAGGCGTTGTTCTTCAGGCCGTTGTCGGCCTCGTTCTGGATCGCGCCCAGGGTGGGCTTCTGGGACATGTCCGGGGTGAAACCGCCGCCCTGGACCATGAAGCCGGGGATCACCCGGTGGAAGATCGTGCCGTCGTAGTGGCCGTTGCGCACGTACGTCAGGAAGTTCTCGACGGTCTTGGGCGCCTCGGCGTCGTTGAGCTCCAGCACGATACGGCCGAAGTTGGTGTTCAGCTCGACGGACGACATCACAATCTCCTTGTTCCCGTGGGCCCTGCCCACGCGTACGGTACGGCCGGGCGGCCGTTTCCCTGGTGCGACCGAGGGCCACGACGATCAGGACCTCGCGCGCACCAGGGAATATATGACCACAGAGGGCACACCCGGCGCGGCAGCGCCCCGGGCGCCGAACGGCCATCCGGGTCAGCGCCGGTGCCGGCCGCGGCACCTCCGGACGGCCCGTCGGCTCCGGACGGCCCGTCGGCTCAGGACGGCCACGGCGCGTCGTCGGGTGCCGGCGGCATGGCCAGGTGGGCCAGGTCCTCCGGCGGTGGCGTGGTCACCGGCCACAGCGGCGCCGCGGCCCCGTCGGCGAGCGCGGCCGGTGCGTCGGTGAGGTTCATGCGCTCGCGCAGCCGCCCGTAGAAGTCCGTCGGACCCAGCCGGACCGCCTTCAGCCGGCGGGGCGCGGCATACACGCCGATCCAGTCCCCGGGGCTCAGCACACCACGCAGCTGGCCGTCGATGCTGACCGCCGCCTGACCCGACCGTTCGAGCACGCGCAGCGCGATCGGCTCATCCGGCGCCGCCACGACCGAGCGGTTGAACACCATGTGCGGCGCGACCGGCGTGAAGACGAGCCCCTCCACCCGGGGCGAGACCACCGGGCCGCCCGCGGCGAAGCTGTACGCGGTGGAGCCCGTGGGCGTCGCCACCAACAGCGCGTCGGCCGAATAGGCGGCCAGGAGCCGGCCGGCCAGATAGACCCCGACCGACACCTGCCGGTCCCGCGCCAGTTTCTCCACCACCACGTCGTTCAGCGCGGTGACGTTGAGTGCCACTCCCCAGTCCCCGCCCGCCGTACAGTCCGTTCGCACCCGGGGCGGCGGCAGCAGGGGCCCGCGGCCGTACCGCAGCAGTGCCTCCATCTGCGCCGGCACCTCCAGCCGGCACGACGCCCGCAGAGTGAGGAGCATCCGGCTCTCCACGGTGATCCGCCGCTCCCGTACGGCGTCCAGCGCGGCCCGCACCGCCGTGGCCGGAACCTCCGTCAGGAAGCCGACGCGGCCCAGGTCGACGCCGAGCACCATGGCGTCGTTCTCGGCCGCCAGCCGGGCGCCGCGCAGGAACGTGCCGTCACCGCCCAGGGTGACGACCAGGTCGGGATCGCCCGCGGCCTCGACCTCCTCCCGGGCGCTGTGCCGCGCGCCCTCCCGCCACACGTCGATGTCGGTGCAGCCCACCGCGTGCTCGGCGCACCACTCACGCACCGCCCGCGCGGCGGCCACCGCCTCGGCACGCCCGCCGTGCACGACCAGGCCGACCCGGTTCACCGTCATACGCGCCACACCCGCACACCCGCCTCCCAGCCGGCTCGTCCCCGGCTGCCATCCTCGCCGCGGACCGGGCCCGCCCGGCGCGCGCCACGCCGCCCGGGACGCGGCGCGGGAGACTCGCCCGGCGTCCGGGAACCGGCGGCGGGGTATCGAGCGGAACCCCGCCCGGCCCGGCCGCTGTGACGGACCGGACCTGATCCCGTCACCGCCGTGTCACAGGACCGGCTCACGGGAACCCGGAGCCCCGGCGACCGGTCTGTGCACGTGAGTACCGGCGCCGCGCCGGTCGTCCTGGACGCACCGCACACATCGGGGGAACCCATGCAGAACCGACACACCAGCCGCGTCAGCGCGGCGGCCCTGGCCGCCGTCGCCGCCACCCTTTCGCTGACGGCCTGCCAGTCGGCGAGTGCGGCACCGGCGGTGGGCACACCGATCGCCAAGACCTCTTCCACCACTGCCGCTTCGACCACGGCACCGGCCACCGCCGGTCCCGCCACCACCCGCCCCGCCGTCACCTGGACCCCCACCGCCACCCGGCCCGTGTCAGCGGCCCCCACGTCAGCCGTGCCCGCCCCGGCCGCCACCGCGTCGGTCTGTGCGGCGAAGGCGCTCAAGGCGACGGCGTACCAGGCGGTCCACCGTCCCATCGGCACCGGCACCGGCGCGGCGATCGTCCAGTTCACGAATGTCTCCGCGACGGCGTGTGTGCTGCGGGGCCACCCGACGGTGGCCGGGGCGGCCAACGGCTCGCCCCAGCACTCCGTGCCGCTGACGGTGACCCGTAAGGGCACCGCGTCCGCCGTGCGGGTGGCCCCGGGCGGCAAGGCGTGGCTGAAACTGACCTTCGTGCAGGTACAGGGTGAGGGAGACGGGTACTGCGTGTCCGGCGCGACGCCCTCGGTGTTCCCGACACTGGTGGTCGGCCTGCCCGGTGCCGGTTCGCACCAGGTCGCTCTGGACGACGGGCAGTTCGCCGAGTGCGACAACAAGGTCACCGCGACGGCGGTCTCGTCGGTGAAGCCCTCCTGATCCGGCGGACACCGAACCGACCGGTGTCCTGATCTCATCGGTGCCCCGGCCCGGCGGCCACTCTCCGCCCGGACCGGGGCACCGTCGCGGTGTGATCTTCTCCATTGCGGCCGTGGCACCGCCCCTGTGAGTCTCACGTCGAACGATTTTCCGAAGAACTGTTATCGGCGCCGCATCCAGCGGTCTCCCGGGTAACGGACAGCATCGTTCGGCGTCGAGGACAGGGAAGCTCTGATGAGGACACAGCACACGGTGGACACGGCGGCACTGGTCGACGCCGCCCGAGGGGGAGATACGGCTGCCCAGGACGCCCTGGTCAGCGCCTACCTGCCGCTCGTGTACAACATCGTGGGCCGGGCCCTGAACGGTTCGGTCGACGTCGACGACGTGGTGCAGGAGACCATGCTCCGCGCCCTCGACGCGCTCGGCGACCTGCGGACCCCCGAGAGTTTCCGCTCCTGGCTCGTGGCCATCGCGATGAACCGGGTCCGGGCGCACTGGAAGGACCGGCAGCTCGCCCCCGGCGCCGTCGAGGAGGCCGCCGACGTCGCGGACCCGGGCGCCGACTTCGTGGACCTGACCATCGTCCGGCTGCAGTTGTCCGGCCAGCGCCAGGAGACCGCGCGCGCCACCCGCTGGCTGGAGCCGGACGACCGGGAGGTACTGTCGCTGTGGTGGCTGGAGTGCGCCGGTGAACTGACCCGGGCCGAGGTCGCCGCGGCGCTGGCCGTGCCGCCGCAGCACACCGCCGTACGAGTGCAGCGGATGAAGGCGAGGCTGGAGTCGGCCCGCGTGGTCGTACGGGCGCTCGACACCCGGCCGCCCTGCGGGGAACTGCGCGGTGTACTGGGATCCTGGGACGGCATGCCGTCCGCCCTGTGGCGCAAGCGAATAGCCCGGCACGCCCGTGATTGCGCGCGGTGCGGCGGGCTGTGGAGCGGCCTGCTGCCCGCGGAGGGGCTGCTGGCCGGACTTGCGCTGGTCGCCGTGTCACCGGCGCTGCTCGCGACGGTACGGTCCGCGATGGCCGGCACGTCCACGGGCGGCACGACCGCGGCGGGCATGACCACGACCGGCTCGGCCGCGCCCGTCCCGCCGGACACGGCAACCGCCCACCCGGCCGCGGACGCCGGGCAGACCGGATACGCGGGGCACGCCGAGTACGCGGCGCACACCGGCCCGGACGCGGGGGACACCGGTGCGGAACCGGACGGCGCGGACGGTACCGGTCCGGGCGCCCGGGCCGGGCTCCGGGGCGCTCGCCGGCGTACGACGGCCCGCGACGAGGCACGACGACGGCGGCGGAACCGGCGCCGGGCCGTCGGGGGAGCCGTGGTGGCGGCCTGCGTCGCGGGTGGCGGCCTCTGGTACCTCGGCACCGGCTCCGGGCCGCACTCCGGGGACGCCACCGCCGCGCACACCGCGGGCGCTCCCGTCGCCGACATGGCGGCCCCGCGCCCCGCCGAGACCTCGTCCTCGCCGTCCGCGTCCGCGTCCCCGTCACCGTCCGCGTCGCACTCGAAGAAGCCGAGCGTCTCCAAGAGCCCGCGTCCGGCCGGCACGAGCAGTACGCCTAAGGCGCAGCGCACCGCGCGCGTCACGCCCGGTGCCACCCGGCCCGCGCCGGCGCGGACACAGCCGGCGCAGGCCCCGGCGCCCGCGGGCACGGTGGCGCAGGTGGTCGCCCTGGTGAACAAGGAGCGGTCTGCCGCCGGGTGCGGTCCGGTCACCGAGGACGCGCAGCTGGACAAGGCCGCACAGGGCCACTCCGACGACATGGCCGCCCGCGGCTTCTTCGACCACACCGACCCGGACGGCACCGGCCCCGGCGAACGCATCACCGCGGCCGGCTACCGCTGGTCCACGTACGGCGAGAACATCGCCCAGGGCCAGCAGACCCCGCAGGCCGTCATGGACTCCTGGATGCACAGCCCCGGTCACCGCGCCAACATCCTCAACTGCTCGTTCAAGAACCTCGGCGTGGGCGTCCACAACGGCTCGGGCGGCCCGTGGTGGACCCAGGACTTCGGCACCAGGCAGTGACCGCGGCGCCCCTCACCGGGCGGTGGCGAAGTCCTGCGTCCAGTAGCTGCCGGGCTGCGCCAGACCGACGCCGATCTCCTGGAAGGAGCAGTCGAGGATGTTGGCCCGGTGGCCCGGGCTGGCCATCCAGCCGGCCATGACCTGCTCCGCCGTGCCGTAGCCGTAGGCGACGTTCTCGCCGTAGCCGCTCCAGGCGTAGCCGGCGGCCGTGATGCGGTCGCCCGGGGACGACCCGTCGGAACCGGTGTGCGACATGTTCTGGTGGGCCGCCATGTCCGCGCTGTGCGTCTGCGCGGCCTTGGTCAGCGCCGAGTCCAAGGTCAGGGCCTGGCAACCGACCTTGGCCCGCTCGGCGTTGACCAGTCGCACGATCTCGGCGGTGACCCCGGACGCCGCGGCGGTGGGCGTCGGGGTGCTCGGCGCGGAGGGGACCGCGGAGGCCGGTGCGGAGGGAGTGGCCCTGGGCGTCCCGGGAGCAGTCGTCGCCCCGGGCTCGTGGGCGGCGGCCGTCTTGGTGGGGCTCGGGTGGGCCGTCGGACGGGCCGTGGTCTTCCTGGCGGCGCTCGGGCGGGCCGTCGGGCGGGCCGTGGCCTTCTTCGCGGCGCTCGCAGGGGTCGCCCCCCGGGGCGCGGGCGGCGAGGTGGTTCCCGGTACTGCGGTGTCCTGGGCGTTGCGGTGGTGATGCCTGTGCGCGTGCGGCCACTGCCCCACGGGCGCGCTCGTCGCGGCGGCTTGCGACTGCCCGTCCGGGCCGTACGGCCAGTCGGAACAGGCCAGGGCGACGGACGGTACGCCCACGGTGCCGATGGCGAGGGCGGTGATGACTATCCGCCGGTAGTGCTTCGTCTTGCGGTGCTGGCCCATACGTCAACCTCACTCGGTGATCGCCGAGCGCTCATTCTCGGGACGCCTTCACAGACAGCGCAAAGAGCCCTTTTTACTAAGGCGCGTAGTAGGCCCGCCCGACTCTTGTCAGGCGGCCCGAGAGATGCTGACTTCGCGACAGCGATGTTTGCGCTCTCGTGACCGCCCGTCAGGAGCGCGTGGACGGCGGGCAACGCGGTGAGGAGCCGAACGGCCGGTGCGGCGCCGCGCGACACGTGGTCGTGTGCACGGCAAGCCGGACAAATCCCTTATGTCGTCCGAATGGCTTCTACTATGCGGAGCGCTTAGTGGCCGCCCCCGGTGTGATGGATGTCTCGTCCCCGCCCGATGTGCCGGGCGCCGGCCCACCGGCAGCGGAACGCGAACGCCGCCAGGTGAGGGGCCTGTGGCGCAGGGGTACCCGGAGGCCGCTGACGCGTATGCGATCCATGTGCGGGAGGAGACCCGATGAGCGAGAACACCCCGTCCCAGGCCGAGGGCGAACCGGAAGAGGAGGCCCCCGAGACGGAGCAGCCGCCGCGCACCACCCCGTCCCAGGCGGAGGGGGAGGACCCGGACGAGGACGCGGACGACGCGTGAGGGAGGCGCCATGGGCGCTGCGCACACCAGGGTCCCCGAGGTGCTGGACGCGCTGAAGGACGTGTCCTACCCGGCGGACAGGGACCGGCTGCTCACGGCCGCGCGCGAGGCGGGCGCCTCGGACGAGATCGTCAGGGCCCTGCGCGGCATTCCCGCCGCGGAGTACGGCGGCCGGGAGGAGGTGGCGCGGGCGGTCCGGGCGGCCCCGGACTCCGGCCCCGGTCACGACACCACCCGGCGGGCGCCACAGGCACGGCGCGGCGGCAGGCCCGGGGTCGCGCAGCACCTGCGGGAAGAACCGAAGACCCCGATCCACGAGGAGTTCGACCGCTGAAGCGGGCACGGTGACGCCCGTGGCAGCCCGGTCGGGCGGCGGTGCGGCTCGTGCGCGCGCCGCCCGGGCCGCTCGACACCCCGGGGCGGCGGTCCGGCGTCAGCGAACATGTGCCGGACAGGCAGGGCGGGTGGCCCGGTGACGGTTTCTCCGCGGAACTCGGCCCACCAGGGCCCCTCTCCGCGGAGCCCCCTCGGCAGCGGCCCCGCCGGCCGCCCGATCAGGGTCGATCGGGCACGCGGAGCGCGGGGCGCCCCGACGGCCGAGCCGGCACGGACACCGCGCAGGACGGACACCGGCACCGCAGGGCGGACACCGGCACCGCAGGGCGGACACCGGCACCGCAGGACGGGCACCGGCACCGCAGGCACGGACACCGGCACCACGCAGCGACCAGGACGACGGCTCCGCGGAACGCCGGACACGACCTGGGCCCCGGCTGCCGCGCCGGTCACCCGGCGGGAAGCGGGGCGGCCCCGGCCCGGCATCGCTCACCGGCGCCCCGCCACGGGGGAAGGCACGGCCGCGTCCACGCGGCCCACCGGACCTGCCCGGCCCGCGACCTCCCGTCGGCCCCGACGCATGTCGCGCACCCCACCGGGTACGCGAGGCGGAGCACGCCCGGGCAGCAGCCTGCCCGGCTGGCCCGTAACACCGCCGCTACCTGGGGATCTGCCATGGAAACACCCGCACCCGACGACATGCCGACACCGACGCCGGCCCAGCAGGCACTGGACGCGCTCGCCGTGAACGCCGAGGACCAGACCGCCCTGGACACCCTCGCCCACAGCGAGGTACTCGTCCCGGTCCCGGACGACGCGGTCAACGGGGAGGGCGTCGACGCCTCGACGGTGGCGCTGCCCGTCCTCGAGCAGCCCGGCGGCGATCCGATCGTCCCGGTGTTCACCTCGGAGGGCGAGATGGCCGAGCTGCTGCCGTTCGTGTCCCGCTACCGCCTGATCCCGCTCGGCGCACTCGCCTCGCAGTGGCCCGAAGAGGACCTGTCCCTCGCCATCGACGGCAGTTCCGCCCACGGCCTGACCCTCACCTCGCAGGGCGTACGCACCCTGCTCGTCCGCTGACCCCGCGCCCGGACCACCCGGGAAGGCGCGTGCATGCGCGCGCCGCCGGACATGACGCCGTGGACCGGTTGCCGGCGTCGTGCCGCCCGCAAGGGCGCGGAGATCCCGCCGGGCGGGCTCAGCCGCCGCTCGGGCCCTCCCGCTCGGCCAGCATGCGCCGCAGTACGGCCCGCTGGAGCGGCAGCACCTCGGCGTGCAGCGCGCGGCCCGTCGAGGTGAGCGCGACCCACACCCCGCGCCGGTCCTCCGCGCACACGGAGCGCTCCACCAGACCGTCCTTCTCCAGCCGCCCGATCAGCCGGGACAGCGCGCTCTGGCTGAGATGGACCCGGCCGACCAGGTTCTGCACCCGGCACTGATCACCCTCACCGGGCGACTCGGTGGCCAGGATGTCCAGCACCTCGAAGTCGCTGGCGCCCAGACCGTGGGGATGCAGGGCGCGGTCGATCTCGCACATCGTGCGCGCGTGCACCGTGAGAATGCCCCGCCAGCGTTCCTCCAGCCGGGCCTCGGCCGTCTTGACTGCCATACCGGCACCGTAGCACCGATCCAGCCACTTGTTGAGTGTGCAACTAACGGTCCGGACCGGCCCGCCACGGGCCTCAGGCGGCCGGGTCCTGGAGGAGCCCCACCAGGTTGCCGTCGCTGTCCTTCACCGAGGCGATCAGCCGGCCGCCACCGACGTCCTGCGCGTCCTGGAGCAGTTCCGCGCCGGCGTCCAGCAAAGCCGCGAGCCGCTTGGCGAGATCGGTGACGTGCCAGTACGGCACCGGCCCGGTCATGCCCTTCGCATGCCCGTTCGGGTCCAGGCCGACGTCCTGCCCGGCGGCCTTGTAGCCGACGTAGTAGGGCTCGTCCGCGTACGGCTCGACACCCAGCAGCGCGGAGAACAAGGCCTTGGCGCGGTCCAGGTCGCGCACGGGGTAGATGATCGTCCGGAGACCCTCGGTCATGGGACTCACTCCTTCGGGATGCGGGCCCGACGGGTTTCCGCCGGTGCTCCCAACGTAGGGCCGCGGTACCCGCCACCGCTTCTTCGATCCTGACCGGTTGCCGGCCCCAGCCCGTGCCGGGAGGCGGCGACGGGTGCCGGCCGTCACGCCGAGTCGCGCCGGACCAGCTCCGTCGGCAGGATCACCGCCGCCGGGTCCTCACCGCCTATCTGCGCGAGCAGCACCCGCACCATCTCGGCGCTGATCCGGTCCCACGGCTGCCGGATCGTGGTGAGCGCCGGACTGGCGGCGGTCGCCGCCGGCGAGTCGTCGAAACCACCGACGGCGATGTCGTCCGGCACCCGCCTCCCGGCCCGGTGCAGGGCCGCCAGCACGCCCTGCGCCATCAGGTCGGAGGCGACGAACACGGCGTCCATGTCCGGCGTCCGGGCCAGCAGCCGTTCCGCGCCCGCCTCGCCGCTGGCCCGGCTGTAGTCGCCGGAGACGACGAGCCGCTCGTCGGCCGCGATGCCCGCCTCGGCGAGGACCTCCCGGTAACCGGCGAGCCGCTCCACGCCGCCGGGGGTGTCCAGGGGGCCGGTGACCACGCCGATCCGGCGGCGGCCCAGCGACAGCAGGTGCCGGACCATGTCCCGGGCCCCGTCCCGGTCGTCGGCGGCCACATAACTCACCTTCGAACCGAGGCCGATCGGCTTGCCGCAGGCGACCAGCGGCACCCCCGCCTCCCGCAGCTCCTCGGCCACCGGATCACCGGAGTGGCTGGAGACCAGCAGCACCCCGTCGACATGCCCGGCCGTGATGTACCGCGTGATCCTGCGCCGTTCGTCCTGCGTGCCCGCCAGCATCAGCAGCAGCGGGACGTCGTGCGCGGCCAGCGCCTGCGTGCAACCACGCAGCAGCACATTGAAGTTGGGGTCCTCGAAGAACCGCTCCTGCGGCTCGGTCAGCAGGAAGCCGACCGAGTCCGACCGCCCGGTGATCAGCGAACGGGCGTGCCGGTTGACGACGTAACCGGTCCTGCGGATCGCGGCGTTGACCGCCTCCTGGGCCGCGGGGCTGACGTAATGGCCGCCGTTGAGCACGCGTGAGACCGTGCCACGCGAGACACCCGCCTCGCGCGCCACGTCGTGGATCGTCGGCGGTCTGCGCCGGCCCCCCGTATGGCTCATGGTCATGACTTTACGGCCCCGGACAGCAGGTCCAGGCTCCAGAACCGCTGAATGACCAGGAAGAGCGCGATGAGCGGGAGGACCGCGAGGAAGGCGCCCGTGATCACCAGGGTGTACAGCGCGGGCGTGTTCGAGCCCTGCTCCAGCAGCGTGTACAGACCCAGTGTGAGCGGGAACTTCTCGTCGTCGCTCAGCATGATGTACGGCAGCAGGAAGTTGTTCCAGATGGCCACGAACTGGAACAGGAACACGGTGACCATGCCGGGGATCATCATCGGCAGCGCGATCCGGGTGAAGATCCGCCACTCGCCCGCCCCGTCCATCCGCCCGGCCTCCACCACGTCGTCCGGCACGGCGGCGGACGCGTAGACCCGGGCGAGGTAGACACCGTAGGGGGACAGGATCTGCGGCAGCAGCACGGACAGGTAGGAGTCCGTGAGGTCGGCCTTCGCCAGCAGCAGGTACTGCGGGATCGCGAGGATCACCGGCGGCATCAGCACGCCCGCTAGCAGCACGTCGAACATCGCCTCGCGGCCCCGGAAACGGTAGGCCGCGAGCGCGTACCCGCTGACCGCCGACACGGCGGTCGACAGCAGGGCGCCCAGACCGGCGTACAGCGCCGAGTTGCCCATCCAGGTCCAGTAGACACCGCCCCGGTAGGCGTTGAGGTCGGCGAGGTTGCCGGCGAACCCGGTGCCCGGCAGGAAGGTGAAGGTGGAGAACAGCTCGTGCCCGGACTTGGTGGACGCGATCACCACCCAGGCGACCGGCAGCAGGGTGTAGACCGCGCCGAACAGCAGGGTGACCGTCGGGACCGGTGCGATCCGGCGGCGCCGCGGCGGTCCCTGCGCCGTGCCCGGGGTGGTGCCCGCGGCCGGGGCGGCCTTGTGGACGGCGAGAGTACTCATCCTGCTTCTCCTTGACTGACGTCCCGCTTGTCGCGGCGGTTCGCGGCCCGCAGGAAGCCGAACGACAGCAGCAGCGTGACGACGGCGATCAGCGTCGCCTCGGCCGCCGCCGAGTAGACGTCGTTCCGGCCGAAGGCGTCCTGGTACACCTTCATCAGCGGACTCCAGGTCGTGCTGACGGAGTTGGTGAGCGGCTTCAGGGTGGTCGGCTCGTTGAACACCTGGAGCGTCGCGATGATCGAGAAGAAGAAGGTCAGCACCAGCGAGGGCACCACCATCGGGATCTTGATCCGCAGCGCGATCTGCGTGGGGGTGGCGCCGTCCAGCTTCGCCGCCTCGTACACCTCCGCCGGGATGGACCGCAGCGAGGTGTAGATGACGATCATGTTGAAGCCGGTGCCGCCCCAGACCGCGATGTTCGACAGGGCGAGGAAGAGCGGCCCGCCGTCCAGCAGGTCCGGCTGCGGCAGACCCAGCCGGCCGAGCACGAAGTAGAACGGGCTGACGTCCGGCAGGTACAGGAAGCCCCACAGCAGCGCGGCCACCACGCCGGGGATGGCGTACGGCAGGAAGATCGCGAGCCGGGTGACCGGGGCGAGCCGTACCTTCTCGGAGTCCAGCATCAGCGCGAACAGCAGCGCCAGGCCCAGCATCACCGGGACGACGACGCAGCCGTAGCCGAGCACGCGCAGCGCGCCCCGCAGCAGCTCGCTGTCCCGGAAGGCGTCGGTGTAGTTCTCCACGCCCGCCCACACCTCCGTGCGGGCACCCGAGCCGAGGCCCAGCCCCGAGACGTGCGCCTTGCGGAAGCTGAGCCAGACCGCGTAGCCGATGGGCAGCGCGAAGAAGAGGGCGAACAGCAGGCTGGCGGGAACCAGGAAGACGTAGGGCGCGCTCCGCGCGCGGCGGACGGTGCTGGGTGACGGGTGGCCGTGCGGAGCCCCCTCGGCCCCGTACGGCGTCCCGCTCGCGGAGCTGCTCACCGAGCGACCTCGAAGCCCTGCTTCTTCATGTCGGCGACCGTGTCGTCCTGCATCGCCTTCAGGGCGGCGGTGAAGTCCGACCTGTTCTTCGCGGCGGCGCCGAAGGCGTCCTTGAAGGACGTGTAGGCGACGTTCACGTTCGGGCCCCACGCGGACGGTGCGGTGGTCTTCGCGATGGCGGCGGCCCGGGTGTAGAAGTCCGGCTGGCCGGCGAAGAACGCCGGCGGGTCGGAGAAGGCGCCGCTGAGCTGGGCGGAGGTGGACGCCGGGTAGATGCCGCTCTCCCTGGCCAGCGCGTTGAGGGCGTCGTGGTCGGTGTTCAGCCAGGTCGCGAACTCGGCGGCGGCCTTCTGGTGCGCGGAGTCGGTGGTGACCGCCGTCGAGGAGCCGCCCCAGCTGCCGGTGGCGTCCTGGTCCAGCGACCACTGGGGGAGCGGGGCCATGGCCCACTTGCCCTTGGTGTCCGGCGCCGCCGTGGTCAGGGTGCCCGGCGCCCATACGGCGCTCACCCAGGCGATCTGCTTGCCGGTGTCGAGGGCCTTGTTCCAGGAGGGCGTGTACATCGGCTGGTTGTCGATGACGCCCTCCTTGACCAGGCCGCCCCAGAATCCGGCGACCTTCCGGGTGGCCGCGTCGTCGATCGCGACCTTCCACTTGTCGCCGGACGTCGTCCACCACTTGGCGCCGGCCTGCTGGGCGAGCCCCGCGAAGAGGCCGGAGTCGTTGGCGGAGAAGGTGGTCAGATCCTTGTCGGGCGCCTTGCGCTTCAGCTGCCGTGCCGTCTCGGCGAACTGCTCCCAGGTGGTGGGGACCTTCAAGCCGTACTTCCCGAAGAGGTCCTTGCGGTAGTAGAACATCATCGGACCGATGTCCTGCGGTACCGCGTAGACGGCGTCCGTGCCGAGCGTGGTCTGCTGCCAGACGCCGTCGGCGAACTTGTCCTCGGCGCCGCCGACCTCCTGGGAGATGTCGGCCAGCGCGTCGTTGCTGACCAGCGTCGGCAGCGCCTGGTACTCGGCCTGCACCAGGTCGGGGGCCTTCTTCGCCTTGTGCGCGGTGAGGATCTTGGTGACCAGCGTGTCCCCGGACGCCTGCTTCTTCACCGTGACGGTGATCCGGTCCTTCTTGCCCGGCCCCTTGTTCCACAGGTCCACGACCTTGTCCATGCCGGGGGTCCAGGTCCAGTACGTCAGCGAGACGGGACCCGACTCGGCCTTGCTGCCGTCCTCGGAACCGCAGGCCGCGAGGGCGGTGGCACCGAGAGAGACGGCGAGGGCGGTTGTCACGAGGCGGCGGCGCTTCGTGTGCGGCATGGTTTCTCCCCTGACCTGGGCCCCCGCCCGCTGCGGGGACCTGCCATGCAGATGTGCACGTTCACATGACCCGGGCGCTTCCAGCCGGAGAGCGCCCTGCCATGCTTCTGTGAGCGTTCACAGTAGAGAAACATCCCGGACACTTGTCAATGGTTGTTGCTGTGCGGTTATGTTGGGTTCACGCCGCTGACGATGTGTGTGCACGTTCCCAAATGATCGATTCCCGGAGGCATTCATGCCTGACCTCAGCCCCAGGGGCCTCACCAGGCTCGCCTTCGGCGGGGACTACAACCCCGAGCAGTGGCCGGAGTCCGTCTGGCAGGAGGACGTCCGGCTGATGCGCGAGGCCGGCGTCACCATGGTCAGCGTCGGGATCTTCTCCTGGGCCCTGCTCGAACCCGCCCCGGGGGAGTACGACTTCGGCTGGCTGGACCGGGTCCTCGGTCTCCTCCACGACCACGGCATCCGCGTCGACCTCGGCACACCGACCGTGGTGCCACCGGTCTGGTTCTACCGGGCGCACCCCGAGGCGCTGCCGGTCACCGCGGAGGGCATGCGCTACGAGTTCGGCTCACGCGGCGCGATCTGCCACAGCAACACCGACTACCGGGCCGCCGCGGCGGCCGTCACCACCGCACTGGCCGAGCGCTACGGAGACCACCCGGCGCTGGCGATGTGGCACGTCCACAACGAATACGGAGTCCCCGTCTCGGCCTGCTACTGCGACTCCTGCGCGGCCCACTTCCGCCGCTGGCTCGCGGACGCCTACGGCACGGTCGACGCCGTCAACGAGGCCTGGGGCACCGCCTTCTGGGGCCAGCGCTACACCGGCTTCGAGCAGATCAACCCGCCCCGGGCCACCCCGACCGCCGGCAACCCGGGCCAGGCGCTCGACTACCGGCGCTTCGCCGACGCCACCGTCCGGGAGAACTTCCGCGCCGAACGGGACATCCTGCACCGCCTCGCACCGGGCGTGCCGGTCACCACCAACTTCATGACCGCCCTCAGCCAGTGCGACTCCATGGACTACTGGGCCTGGGGCCGCGAGGTCGACCTCGTCACCAACGACCACTATCTGATCACCGACGGCCGCCGCACCCACGTCAACCTCGCCATGGCCGCCGACCTCACCCGCTCGGTCGCCGGCGGCGCCCCCTGGCTGCTGCTGGAACACTCCACCTCGGGCGTCAACTGGCAGCCCCGCAACCCCGCCAAGGCCCCCGGCGAGATGGCCCGCAACTCCCTCGCGCACGTCGCCCGCGGCTCCGAGGGGGCGATGTTCTTCCAGTGGCGGCAGTCCCGGCGCGGCGCCGAGAAGTTTCACTCGGCGATGCTGCCGCACGGCGGCACCGACACCCGCGTCTGGCGCGAGGTGGTCGAACTCGGTTCGTCCGTCGACGCGTTGAGCGCCGTCCGCGGCACCCGCACCGAGGCCGACGTGGCCATGCTGTGGGACTGGCAGTCCTGGTGGGCGCAGAACCTCGCCTGGCGCCCCAGCGAGGACCACGACCCGCGCGAACGCGCCGACTCCTTCTACGAGGCCCTGTACGACCGACACCTCACCGTCGACTTCGCCCACCCGGAAGCCGACCTGTCGGCCTATCCCCTTGTCGTCGTGCCGGCCCTTTACCTGATGACGGAGGCGGCCGGGAACAATCTCCGGAAGTACGCCGAGAACGGCGGCACGCTCGTGGTGTCGTACTTCTCCGGCATCGTCGACGAGCACGACGCCGTGCACGAGGGCGCCTGTCCGGGCGTGCTGCGCGACGTCCTCGGGCTGACCGTGGAGGAGTTCTCGCCGCTGCTGAAGGACGAACGTGTACGTCTGGCCGCCGCGGACGGCTCCGCACTGACCGGGGACGTGTGGAGCGAGTTCGTCGTCCCGCGCGGTGCCGAGGCCGTATGGACGTACGCCGACGGACTCACCGCGGGCCGGCCGGCCGTCACCCGGCACCGGACCGGCCGGGGCACCGCCTGGTACGTCTCCACCCGCCTCGACGCCCGGGGCCTGGACGCGGTCCTCGCCCGGGCGGCCGGCGACGCCGGGATCGCCCCGCGCGCCGACCTGCCGCGCGACGTCGAGGTCGTGCGCCGCGGCGGCCCGTCGGGCACCTATCTCTTCGTGATCAACCACACCGCCGGCGACGCGAAGGTGCCGCTGGACACGCCCGGCACCGAACTGCTGACGGGCGAACGCGCCGCCGGCCGCCTCGCGGTCCCGGCGGGGGCCGTCCGGGTCGTGCGACTCGACGGCTGAGCCGGCTCCCCTCCGTCCGTGTGTGCCACGAGAGCCGCGGGCGGAGGGGTCCTCCTCCGGCTCCACCGGAGGACACCCTCCCCAGTTACGTCGAAGGGACGACGGACGATGAAGTTCCATCCCAGACGCACCATCAGGACCCTGCTGCTGCCGCTCGCGGCCGGGCTCGCCCTCACCGCCCTGCCCGCCCAGCCCGCCCAGGCCGCCAGCACCGTCACCAACGGCGGCTTCGAGTCCGGCGGTACGGGCGCGGCCACGCCCGCCGGCTGGTCCGAGTACGGCGACACGGGCGCCTCGTACACCGAGCCCGGCGGCCACGGCGGGAGTTACCGCCTCAGCCACTACTCGGCGTCCGCCTACAAGGTGGAGACCTACCAGTACCTGTCCGGACTGGCCGACGGGAACTACACGCTCACCGCGTGGGTCCGCTCCAGCGGCGGGCAGAACGCGGCCTATCTCGCCCTGAGGAACTGCGGCAGCCCGGAACAGCGCACCGATCTGCCCGTCTCGTCCAGTGGGTGGATACGCATTGTCACGCCGGTCAAGGTGACCGGCAGTCAGTGCACCATCAGCGTCAACAGTGATGCCCATGCGGGCAACTGGATCAATGTTGACGATGTGACCTTCACGTCCGGTGCCACCGGCACCTCCATCCACGGAGCCGACATCTCCTCCCTCGCCAAGAGCGAGGCGAAGGGCGGCGTCTACCGGACCGGCTCCGGCACCGCCGGTGACGCCCTGGGCATCCTCAGGTCGTCCGGCATGAACTACGCCCGCCTGAAGGTGTGGGTGAACCCGGCCGACGGCTACAACGACAAGGCCCACGTCCTGGCCCTGGCCAAGCGGGTCAAGGCACAGGGCATGAAGCTCCTGGTCGACTTCCACTACTCGGACACCTGGGCCGACCCCGGTGCCCAGACCAAGCCGGCCGCCTGGGCGGGCCACAGCTACAGCCGCCTGAAGACGGACGTGTACAACCACACGTACGACGTGCTCAGCGCCCTGAAGGCGCAGGGCACCACCGCCGACATGGTCCAGGTGGGCAACGAGATCAACGGCGGCATGCTGTGGTCCGAGGGATCCACGGACAACTGGAGCCAGCTCGCAGGACTGATCAACTCGGGCTACGACGCCGTCAAGGCGGTCAACCCCGCCACCCTCGTCGCCCTGCACCTGGCCAAGGGCGGGGACAAGGCCGGCACCGAGTGGTGGTTCGACAACGCCCTCGCCAACGGAGTCAGGTTCGACGCGATCGGCCTGTCCTACTACGGGTACTGGCACGGCCCGCTCGCCGACTTCCAGACCACCCTGGACGACGCGGCCGCCCGCTACGGCAAGCCCGTCTTCGTCGCCGAGACGGCCTACCCCTTCCGCCTCGACAGCGACGACCCGCTCACCGACCAGATCGACACCACCGCGGAGCTGGTCCCCGGCTACCCGGCGACCGCGGCGGGCCAGGCCAGGTGGATGAACGACGTGGCGAGCATCGTGGAGGCCGTGCCGAACGGCCGGGGCCTCGGCGTCTTCTACTGGGAGGCGACCTGGACCGCCGTCCCCGGCAACGGCTGGGACCCGGCCGACGCCACCTCCGGCAACGGCTGGGAGAACCAGGCCCTGTTCGGTTACGACGACCGGGCGCTTCCCTCCCTGTCGTGGTTCGGCCACCGCTGAGCCGTCCGCGGCGGGCCCGTTCGCACACCGCGGCCGGGCCCGCTCCCTGCCCGCCGCGACCCCTCCCGGTCACACCGCCGTCCGGTACCGGACAACGGGCGCCGAGTCCCGGGCGCGGCGGGGTCGCCCCGGGCCACAGTGGGAACACTGCGTAGGCGGAGGCCGGGGAGCGGAGGCGGACGGATGACGGGAACTCCCTCGGGCCGGATGCGGCAGACCATCCTGGAGTGGCTCAAGGACCCGGCGGCCCACTTCCCCGCCGCCCGCCGCGCCTCGGCCGACACCGGTGTCACCGCGCGGGCCGTCGCCGCCAAACTGGGGGTACCGCGCCGGACCGCCACAGCCCACCTCGACCTCCTCACCCGCCTCGGCGTGCTGCGCACCCGCCGGGTCTGCTGCCGCACCTACTACCGGCGCGACGAGATCCGCATCGCCGAGGTGGCCCGCATGTTCGAAAAGGGCTGGTGAAGAGAGGAAGGGACCGCACATGGACCGACCCACGCCACTCGTCCCGCTCCACCACGTCCGTCTGGGCGCCCGCGGACCGGAAGATGTCGTGGCCGACCCGCACGGCCGGGTGCTGACCGGCGTGGCGGACGGACGCATCCTGCGCGTCCACCACCCGGGCGACCCGCACGCGGTGCGCACGGAGGTGCTGGCCGAGACCGGCGGCCGTCCCCTGGGACTGGAGCTCCTGCCGGACGGCGACCTGCTGGTGTGCGACGCGGAACGCGGACTGCTGCGCGTAGGCACGGACGACGGCACCGTCCGCGTGCTGGCCGACTCGGTGGCGGGGGAGCGGCTCCGCTTCTGCAGCAACGCCGTCGCCCTGCCGGACGGAACCGTGTACTTCACCGTCTCCAGCCGCCGCTACCCCCTCCACCGGTGGATCGGGGACATCGTCGAACACACCGGCACCGGGCGGCTGTTGCGGCTCGCCCCCGGCGGCGCACCCGAGGTCCTGCTGGACGGCCTGCAGTTCGCCAACGGACTCGCCCCGAGCGCCGACGGCTCCTTCCTGATGATCGCCGAGACCGGCTCCTGCCGCCTCATCCGCTACCGGCTCACCGGCCCCCGCGCCGGGCACGCCGACCCCTTCGCCGACCTTCCCGGCATGCCGGACAACCTCTGGCGCGAGGGCCCCGGCGGACCCGTCTGGGTCGCCTTGGCCGGCCCCCGCGTCCCCCCGCTGGACGTGCTGCACCGCACCCCGCCGGCCGTCCGCCGCGGCGCCGCCCGGGCCGCCGTCCACGCGCCGTACCGGCCGAGCGGCACCGTCGGCGTCGTCGCCGTCGACGACCGGGGCCGCACCGTCCACCACCTCACCCGCCGGCACTCCGGCTTCCGCATGGTCACCAGCGTGTGTGCGACCCGCGACCACTTGGTGCTCGGCAGCCTCCTGGAGCCCGGTGTGGCGGTCTGCGCCCGGCCCGCCACCCGCTGAGGCCGGCGGTACCCTGGTCCGGGCCGTGACCGCCCCTGGGGACCGGGCCGGACAGGAGACGTACGAGCATGCCAGCGCCGGGCACCGAGACCCGCGGCGTCCGTTCCACGGCACGCCGGCGGTCGGAGTGGCGTACGCAGGCGCCCGTCGTCGCGGTCGTGGCGGCCGGCGGCGCACTCGACGCACCGGCCCGCTACGCCCTCGGCCTCGCCCGGCCCGCGCCCGCGGGCGGCTTCCCCTGGGCGATCTTCTGGACGAACGTCACAGGCTGCGCGGTCATGGGCGTTCTCATGGTGCTCGTCACCGAGGTGGGGTCCGCCCACCGCCTCTTGCGGCCGTTCCTCGGCACCGGCGTCCTCGGCGGCTTCACCACCTTTTCCACCTACGCGGTCGGCATCCGCCGACTGGCCGACGCCGGCCACCCCGGCCTCGCGGCCGTGTACCTCGCCGCGACGCCGTGCGCGGCCCTCGCGGCGGTCCGGCTGGCTTCGGCCGCCGCCCGCCGCCTGCTGACCGGCAGGCGGCGATGACATGACCCACCCACCGCGCCCTCCGGCTGACCGGCTGCGCCGGCGAGAACGACACCCGGCACCACGAGCCGCTCCATTCCTGCCCCAGCTCGAAGAGCTGACCGGTGAGGCCCTGGTGACCCCGGAGGTGTGCGAGGTCGTCCCCTGCGGTCCCCGCCCCGCCCGGGCGGGGGAGCGGCCCTTACCGGGGTCGCGCCGGCCGACGCCCTTTGGGCCCGGGCGCCTGTCGCCCGGCCGGGCGGAGTCAGTACTGTCTACTGCACTGTCGACCTAACTCTCCTCAGAACTGGATTCCATGAGCGCCATCTCCGTCGGTCAGGCCGTCGTCCTCGGGGTAGTCGAGGGGGTGACCGAGTTCCTCCCGGTGTCCTCGACCGGCCACCTCAAGATCGTCGAGGGGCTCATGGACATCCCCGTCGACGACAAGTCCGTCGTCGGGTTCTCCGCCGTCATCCAGGTCGGCGCCATCGCCGCCGTGCTCGTGTACTTCTTCAAGGACATCCGGCGCATCGTCACCGCCTGGGGCCGCGGTCTGACCAACCGCGAGGAGCGCTACCACCACGACTACAAGTTCGCCTGGTGGGTCATCGCCGCCACCGTCCCGATCGTCGTCGTGGGCCTGGCCGCGAAGCCGCTGATCGACGGCCCGCTCGCCTCGCTGTGGGTGGTCGCCGGCTCGCTGATCGTCGGCTCGGGCGTGATGTGGGCCGCCGACCAGATGGGCCGGCACAAGCGGGGTGAGGACGACACGTCCTTCAAGGACGCCATGTGGGTCGGCTGCTCCCAGATCCTCGCCCTGCTCTTCCCCGGCTTCTCCCGCTCCGGCGCCACCATGTCCACCGCGCTCATCCTCGACCTCGACCGCGTCGCCGCCACCCGGCTCTCCTTCTTCCTCGGCATCCCCGCCCTGACCGGCGCGGGCCTGTACGAGCTGAAGGACGCCCTCGGTGCGGGCGTGGGCGCGGCCCCGCTGGCCGTCGGGACCGTCGTGTCGTTCGTGGTCGCCTACGCCTCCATCGCCTGGCTGCTGAAGTTCGTCGCCAAGCACTCCTTCAACGCCTTCGTGATCTACCGGATCGTCGTCGGCGTCCTCCTGCTCGGCCTGCTCGGCACCGGCACGCTCAGCGGCTGACGGGAGACGCGCGTCACCCAGCGGGGTGGGGGGGGCGCCCCCCCCCCCCCCCCCCCCCCCCCCCCCCCCCGGCCCGACCAGGCCGCGCACCCCGCCCCGCCCTTCCCGGGCCCGCCTTGACAGCCCCGGCCCGTACGCCGCAGGATCGGTGCCGTGAGCCTGTCAGACAGCCAGACAGGTGGTCGTGGTCCCCGGCGCGTGAGCGCCATGGAGGCGGTCCTCGCCCACCTCCGCGACGCCATCGAGCGCGGCGCCTACGCCATCGGCGACAAGCTGCCCTCGGAGGCCGAGCTGTGCCGCACCCTCGAGGTGTCGCGGCCCGTGCTGCGCGAGGCGCTGCGGGCGCTGCAGACGATGGGGCTCACCGTCTCCCGGACCGGCAAGGGCACCTTCGTCGTCGCGAACGCGGTGGAGGACCCGACCTTCGGCGACTACGCGGCCAGCGACCTGCTCGAAGTGCGCCGCCACATCGAGATCCCGGTCGCCGGCTACGCGGCCCTGCGCCGCACCCCGGAGAACCTGGACCTCCTGACCCACCTGCTGGACCGCATGGAACGGGAGACGGACACCACCGCCTGGGTCGCCATGGACACCCTTTTCCACCTCGCCGTGGCCGAGGCCGCCCAGAACCCGGTGTTCCGCCGGGTCATCGAGGAGATCCGCGACGCGCTGGCGCGCCAGTCGGCCTTCCTCAACGAGCTGGGCGGGCGCCGCGAGCAGTCCAACCGCGAGCACCGGGCGATCGTCGAGGCGCTCGCCGACGGCAGCGAACGCGACGCGGTGGAGGCCATGAGCCACCACTTGGACCGCGTCGAGACGACCCTCACCGACATCGTGCGTCCCCGGCGGGCGGGCGCCGCCGCGGCGGAAGGCACCGGTACATGAGCGCGCGCCGCCCCGAGGACGTGACGCGCCTCCCGTCCGCCCTCCTCGCCTCCCCGGCCGCCCGCACGCCTCGGCGGATCCGCTCCGGGACCGTCCGCGGCCACCGGGCGACCGGCCTCCCCGCGGTCCGGGGAACGGCCGGGACCCGTCAGCTGCCGCCCCGACGGCAGGTCCGGCTGGGTACATCGGTCGAGCCGTTGCGGCAGGTCCGGCGGGTCTCGCGGGGTCGGAGGGGCGAGCCGGGCCGGTCGTCGTACCGGCTGCCCGACCGTCCCCCAACCCGCGCCGTGACGTGGGCGTTCCCCGCCCGCGTCCCGGCCTGCCTGTACGCCGCCGACGGCACCGGACGCACCCCCGTGCCCGGTCCGCCGCCGATCGCGGCGGCACCGTTCGCGGGCCGGCACGGCATCCGTGTCCGCGTCCGCGTGTCCCGCACCACTCCCACCGCCACCCCCACCGGCGCCGACGCGCGATCCGCGTACCGGCCGGCCCCGACCCCATGATGCAGGCAGTGATGTACGACAGTTCTCCCGCCGGCGCGCCCGTCGTCCGCGAACCCCTCCACACGCCCGTCGCCCACCTCGTCCGCGGCGGGATCGTCGAGGGCGTCCACCACGGCTCCGTCGTCGTCCTGGAAGCCGACGGCCGGGTAGGCTTCCGGCTCGGTGACATCGAGGCGGCCTTCTACCCGCGCTCGGCCCTCAAGCCCGTCCAGGCCGTGGCCATGGTGCGGGCCGGGCTGCCGCTCGACGGCGAGCTGCTGTCGCTGGCCGCCGCGAGCCACTCCGGCGAGGAGCGCCACCTCGCCGGCACCCGTCGCATCCTCGAACTCGCCGGCCTCGGCGAGAACGACCTGCGCAACGTACCGGACATGCCGTTCGACCCGGTCGTGCGGGACGCCTGGATCCGCGAGGGCCGGGCGCCCTCCCGGCTCGCCCAGAACTGCTCCGGCAAGCACGCGGCCATGCTGTGGACCGCCCGGCTCAACGGCTGGTCCCTGGACGACTACCTCGACCCGGCGCACCCGCTCCAGCGGGCCGTCGCCGAGACCGTCGAGGAACTCACCGGCCAGCGCGTCGCCCGGGTCACCGTGGACGGCTGCGGCGCCCCGCTGTTCGCCGTCTCCCTGCACGGCCTCGCCCGTGCCGTCGCCCGGATCACCTCCGCGGCACCCGGCACTCCCGAGGCGCGCGTCGCGGACGCGATGCGCGAGCACGCCGAGATGGCCTCCGGCTCCGGCCGGGACGTCGCCGCGCTCATGCGGGCCGTGCCCGGGCTGCTGGCCAAGGACGGTTTCGAGGGCGTGCAGGTGGCCGCGCTGCCCGACGGCCGCGCCATCGCCGTCAAGATCGCCGACGGGGCGAACCGGGCGCGTATACCGGTCGCCGCGGCGGCCCTGGCCCGGGCCGGCATAGACCCGGCCGCGCTCACTCGGTTCGCGGGGGAACCGCTGCTCGGGGGAGGGGTGCCGGTCGGCTGCGTGCGGCCGGTGGACGCCCTGAACCCCGTTCACCCGGCGGCCCGCGTCTAGGCCAGGCCGATTCGTTCCGCGGTGAGCCGGACGCCGCGGGCGCCCCGCGCCGGCGGTACGGCATGATGACGATCATGTCCTCGCAGTTCCGACCGGTTCTCGACCGCATCATGGCGGAGATCGACCGCGCCCCCGGCCGCGGCCGGTCCGCCGACTACATCCCGGCGCTCGCCGCCCGCGACCCCCGCCGTTTCGGCATGGCCGTCGCCGAGCCGGACGGCACGGTGTACGGGGTGGGGGAGTGGCAGCAGCCGTTCTCCACGCAGTCGATCACCAAGGTCTTCACGCTGGCCCTGGACCTGGCCCGCGAGGGTGACGAACTGTGGGAGCACGTGGGCCGCGAACCCTCCGGCAATCCCTTCAACTCGCTGGTCCAGCTGGAGTACGAGAGCGGCATCCCGCGCAACCCCTTCATCAACGCGGGTGCGCTGGTGGTCACCGACCGCCTCCACACCCGTACCGGTGACGCGGCCGGGGAACTGCTGGCCTTTCTGCGGGCCGAGAGCGGCAACGCCGCCCTCGACTTCGACCTGGAGGTCGCCGCGTCGGAGACCGCCCACGGCGACCGGAACGCCGCCCTCGCCCACTTCATGGCGTCCTACGGCAACATCGGCAACGACGTGCCGGTCCTCCTCGACCAGTACTTCCGGCAGTGTTCCGTGGCCGCCTCCTGCGCCGACCTGGCGCTCGCCACCGGCTTCCTCGCCCGGCACGGCGTCCGCGCCGACGGCAGCCGGCTGCTCAGCCGCAGCCAGGCCAAGCAGGTCAACGCGGTCATGCTGACCTGCGGCACGTACGACGCGGCCGGTGACTTCGCCTACCGCGTGGGCCTGCCCGGCAAGAGCGGGGTCGGCGGCGGGATCATCGCGGTCGTACCGGGCCGGTGCACGCTGTGCGTGTGGAGTCCGGGGCTGGACGAGCGCGGCAACTCGGTGGCCGGCGTGGCGGCACTGGACCGGTTCACGACGCTCACCGGCCTGTCGGTGTTCTGAGCGGCCGGCCCGCCGAAGCGGTCCGTCCTCCCCTCCCAGGGCCCGCTGCCCCGGCTGCCGGCCGGGTCAACCGCGGGCCGTGCGGCCGCCCTTGGCCCGCAGCGTCAGCGCCACGGCTCCCGCGCCGAGCCCCAGACCGGCGACGACGGCCGGACCGGACCAGCCCGAGTCGTCGTCCGGCGCCGGAGCGGTGGCCGCCGCCACCGGCTTGGCGGACGACGCCGTACGGGCTGCGGCGCGCAGTCCGTCCAGCGACCCCACCGGATCCACCTGCCCGGCCGCGGCGAAACCCCAGTCGAGCAGGGCACGCGCCTCCTCGTACACGGCGAACCCGCCGCCTGACTGCGGGTTCATCACGGTCACCACCAGGGTGCGCCCGCCCCGGCGGGCCGCGGCCACGAGGGTGTTGCCCGCGTTGCTGGTGTAGCCGTTCTTGATGCCGACGAGCCCCGGGTAGGATGCCACGCCGTCCTCGCCGGTCAGCAGCCGGTTGGTGTTCTCGATCTCGTACGGCGACCCGTCACCGGGGAAGCGGGCCTCGGGAGTGGCGCAGTACCGGGCGAAGGCGGGGTCGGCCAGTCCCGCCCGGCCGAACACCGCCAGGTCGTAGGCGGAGGACACCTGGCCGGGGGTGTCGTAGCCGTCCGGGGAGACGACGTGGGTGTCCAGGGCGCCGAGGGCGCGGGCCTTCACCTGCATCCGCGCGGCCGTTGCGTCCCAGCCGCCGTTCAGCGAGGCCAGGACGTGCACGGCGTCGTTCCCGGAGCTGAGGAAGACACCGCGCCACAGATCGGCCACCTCGTAGGTGTGCCCCTCCTCGACGCCTACCAGGCTGCTGCCCTCGGCGACGTCCTCCAGCTCCTCGTACCGCACGGTGTGCCGCATGCCGCCGGGCAGTGCCGGCAGCACGGTGAGCGCGAACAGGGTCTTGAGGGTGCTGGCCGGCGGCAGCCTGCGGTGGGCGTCGCCCGCGGCCAGCACCTCCCCGCTGCCCGCGTCGGCGACCAGCCAGGACAGCGCCGACACCTCCGGCACCGCGGGCGCGCCCCGGCGCGGCCGGACCTGGGTGCCGGAGCGGTAGAGCAGGGCCGGCCCGGGCGTCGCGGTCCGGGGGGCGGGTGGTGCGGGCTCCCCGCTCGGGTGGCCGGCGGCGGCAGCGGCCGGCGTGAGCACCAGCAGGCCGGTCACGCACAGGGAGCAGGCCGACACGGCCGCCCGATAAGCAAGTCCGGTGATCATACGATCAACGTACGGAGAGGGGTCCCTGTGTGCCGCGCCGTCCGGGCCGTTCGGCCCAACGGAGCGACCCGGATGCCGCACCCGGCACCCTCCCGGCCGGGGGTCAGCCGGCCGGCAGGGTGGGCCGGACCTGCCGCAGGAACGCGGCGTTGTCGGGTGTGGCCCGCAGGCGTGCCAGGAGGGTCTCCAGGGCGGCCGGCCCGGCCTCCCGGGAGCGCAGAGCACGGCGCAGGCCGGTGACGGCCGTCAACTCGCCCGGGGTGAGGAGCAGTTCCTCGCGGCGGGTGCCGGTGGCGTCGATGTCCACGGCGGGGAAGACCCGGCGGGCGGCGGGTTCCCGGTCCAGACTCAGTTCCATGTTGCCCGTGCCCTTCAGCTCCTCGAAGAAGTAGCCGTCGGCGCGGGAGCCGGTGTCCACGAGCACGGTGGCGAGGATGGTGAGCGAACCTCCCTCCTCGGCCTGCCGGGCGGCGCCGAAGAACCGCTTGGGGCCGAGCAGCGCGCCCGCGTCGACACCGCCGCTCAGGGTACGGCCGCCCGCGGCGGATGCGTTGTTGTGGGCCCGGCACAGCCGGGTCAGCGAGTCCAGCAGGACGACCACGTCCTCACCGGCCTCCACCAGGCGTTTGGCCCGCTCCACGACGAGGTCGGCGAGGGCGATGTGGTCCCGGGGCGACCGGTCGAACGTGGAGGCGTACACCTCCCCGCGCACCGAGCGGCGCATCTCGGTGACCTCCTCGGGCCGCTCGTCGAGCAGGACGACCATCAGCCGGCACTCGGGGTGGTTGCCGGCCACGGCGGCGGCGAGCTGCTGGAGCAGCACGGTCTTGCCGCTCTTCGGCGGTGCCACGATCAGGCCGCGCTGGCCTTTGCCGACGGGTGCGAGCAGGTCGGTGACGCGGCCGGCCAGTCCCGAGGCGGGGTGTTCGAGGCGGAGGCGCCGGTGCGGGTGGAGCGGGGTCAGGTCGCGGAAGTGCCGCCGGGAGCGGAGGTCGCCGGGAGCGCGGCCGTTGACGCGCGCCACCTCGGCCAGGGCGCGCTGTGCGCCCCGGACGCCTTCGACCAGGTCGCCCGCGCGCAGTGCGTGGCGCCGGATCAGCGCCGGCGCGACCTGCGGGTCGGCGGGGGAGGAGAGGAGGTTCGCGGCCCTCAGGTGCCCCTTGCCGTGCGCGTCGATGTCCAGGACACCGGTCACGGTCGGGGCGGCCTGGTGCTGCCGGACCTCGGGCGGGTGTTCGAGTGTGGTGGTCATGAAGGAGGTGTCCTTTCACGGACGGAACGAGAGTACGAGGGGTGTGGCCGCGAGAGGGAGGCGCGGACGGCGGCCTCCGGGCGGCGGGAACGGCACCTCGGCCACGGGAGGGGACACCCGTGACGGGTGTGCGGAGAAGCTGACGGGCCGGGAGCCGGAAATCCGGGAAACGGCGAACAGATCAGCGTGAAGGAGGGAGACTGGCACCGGCGGCCACGGTGGGCGTGCACGAGTGCTGACGGCACGGTAGCACCGGACGGGGTGCTGTGTCCCGGACCGTGTCAACAAGCCGCCGGGCCGGATCATTCCCGCTGCGACTGCGACTGCGACTGCGACTGCGACTGCGACTGCGACTGCGGCACCGGAGAGAGGCGCGCGCCGGTTCGTCCGGTGGGGTACGGCCGCGGGACCACGATCGACCGTCTTGTCAGGGCAACGTCAGGAGACTCCGGTGGAGGCCACACCCGCCCGCACCCCGCACCGCATGGACCCCGCCGGCGGCTGCCCGCACGCCGTCAACGCCCGGCTGCTGGCCCAGGGCGCCGTGGCCCCGGTCGAGCTGCCCGGCGGGATCGAGGGCGTGGCCGTACTCGGGCACGAGGCGCTGAAGGAGTTCCTCCAGCATCCCGAAGTCGCGAAGGGCGCCCACCACTTCACGGCACTGCGGGAGGGCCGGATCGCCGAGGGCTGGCCGCTGCTGACGTTCGCCACCGTCCCGGGCATGACCACCGCCGACGGCGACGACCACCGGCGGCTGCGGTCCCTCGTCAGCCGGGCGTTCACTCCCGGGCAGGTCGCCGGACTGCGACCACGCGTCGAGGAGTTGACCGGCACACTGCTCGACGCTCTGGCACGCGCCGCCGCCGCGGGCGATGGTGTCGCCGATCTGCGACGGCACTTCGCCCTGCCCCTGCCGATGGGGGTGATCTGCGAACTCCTGGGTGTGGATGTACGGTTCCGCACCCGGCTGCACGAGCTGGGCGGCAAGGTCGTGGCCACCGGCACCCCACCCGCCGAGACCGTCGCCGCCCACCGTGAACTGCTCGCCGTACTGGAGGAGATCGCCGCCGCCAGGGCCGCTCATCCCGGTGACGATCTCACCAGCGCGCTCATCGCGGCCCGGGAGGAGGGCGGTGACCGGCTCCGCCCGCACGAACTGATCGGCACCCTCCTGCTCATGATCATCGCCGGGCACGAGACCACGCTCAACCTCATCACCAACGCCGTACGCGCCCTGTGCGCCCACCCCGCCCAGCTCGCCCTGGTCCGCGCGGGCGAGGCGAGCTGGGCCGACGTCGTGGAGGAGACCCTGCGCTGGGACGCGCCGGTCAGCTACTTCCCGTTCCGCTACCCGGTGCGGGACCTGACCGTCGCCGGGACGCTCATCCCCGCCGGCACACCCGTGCTCGCGGGATATTCAGCCGCCGGCCGCGACCCGGCCGCGCACGGCCCGGACGCCGGCCGCTTCGACCTCACCCGGCCCGCCCGGCCCGGTGCCGCCCGGCACCTCTCCCTCGGTCACGGCGCCCACTACTGCCTGGGCGCGCCGCTGGCCCGGCTGGAG
Source organism: Streptomyces sp. Y20 (assembly GCF_043195475.1). Classification (NCBI taxonomy): domain Bacteria; kingdom Bacillati; phylum Actinomycetota; class Actinomycetes; order Kitasatosporales; family Streptomycetaceae; genus Streptomyces; species Streptomyces sp. Y20. Next base: position 325,548 of record NZ_JBIDDP010000001.1, on the reverse strand, counting down.
GCCACGGTCGCCCTGGAACGGCTGTTCACCCGGTTCCCGGCGCTGCGTCTCGCCGTGCCGGACCACGACCTGACGCCGCACGCGGGCTTCGTCGGCAACAGTGTGCGGAGTCTGCCGGTGCGCCTGGCGCCGCCGGGGGCGCAAGTCGCGTAACGCCCGTACGGACAGAGCCCGTAACAAATGTCCCTGGACCATAACAGTCCCGGACGTGGGGGGACTTGACCGCCAACCGTGCACTATCTTCACGGCATGTCCACGCCACCGCAGTCCCCGCAGCCTGCCGACCAGCCCGCACCGCGGCCAGAGCAGACCCAGCAGCCCGCACCGCAGCCCGCCGTCCCCGCGCAGCCGACGGCCTATCCCTACCCGCACCCGCAGTCACCCCCGGCAGGCGCCTTCTACGCACAGCCCACGCCGGTCGGCGGCCCCGGCCCCGGACACCCGCAGCACGGAAACCCCTACGCCCAGACGCCCTCGTTCGGTCCCGTACCGCCCGTTCCCCCGTCCGGTGGCGGCGGGGCCGGCCGCGCGGTGCTGTGGGCCGCCGTCGGTGCCGTCGTGGCCTCCGCCGCATGGGCGGCCGGCGTCTTCGCCATCGGCGCCAGGAGCGACGGCGCGGACCTGCGCGGCTACTCGGCGCCCTCCAACCTGTGCTCCGGCGCCGACTACTCCTCCTTCAAGGACGAGTATCCCCAGGAGGACTCCGCGCCGACCCGCACCTCCCTCAAGGACAAGGCGCTGGACGAGGGTTACTGCAGCCTGAGCCTGAAGAAGTCCGGCTCGTCGTACGCGGACGCCTACCTGACCCTGCAGCTGGACCTGCACAAGAAGACCGACCCCGGCCCCGAGTTCACGGCCGGCTGGAAGAACTACGGGGAAAGCCACTCCGGTTACGACGTCGATCCGGTCGAGGGCATCGGCGACGAGGCCTACCTGATCAGCGAGGACACCGTGAGCGGCTCCTCCGGCGGCTCCCGTTACGCCACGCTCGCCGTCCGCGACGGCTGGGTGACGTACGTCATGACCTACAGCCTGTACCTCACCTCCTACTCCCAGGACAAGAACCCGCCCGCGCTCACCGACATCACCGGCTGGCTGAAGACGGACGCCAAGGCGACACTGCGGCAGCTCAGGGACTGACCCCGGGCGTGCGGGCGCGCGGACCGGACGGTCACACCGGCCGCGCCCCGGCCTCCCGGGTGATCTCCCCGAACCGCGCCCCCATGGCCTCGGCGAGGGCCTGCGCAGCCGACAGCGGCCGGACCATGACCATCAACTCGTCGATCAGACCGTGCTCGTCGACGTGCAGGAAGTCGCAGCCGGTCAGCTCCCGGCCGCCCACGTCGGCCCGGAAGACCAGCGCGTGCTCCGGTCCGTCCGGGTCGCCGATCTCCCTCACGTAGCGGAAGTCCTCGAAGACCTCCACGACCGCGCGGAGGATCGCCGCGGTGATCGCCCTGCCGGTGTACGGCCTGAACACCACCGGGCTGGTGAAGACGACGTCCTCGGCCAGCAGCGCCTCCACGGCAGCCATGTCCCGAGCCTCGACCGCCTCACGGAACGCGCGCATGCGGACCACCTCTCATAGTCAACAAATTGAATAGGTGCGGATGAGATTATTCAACGGCTGTTAGCCTGTCCACATGTCGCTCAGGTACGCCGTCCTGGCCGCCCTCCTGGAGGGCGAGGCCTCGGGCTACGAACTGTCGAAGACGTTCGACGTCTCGCTCGCGAACTTCTGGCCCGCCACCCCGCAGCAGCTCTACCGGGAACTGGAGCGCCTCGCGCAGGACGGGCTGGTCCGGGCCCGCACGGTGGAGCAGGAACGCCGGCCCAACAAGCGGATGTTCACCCTCACGCGGGCCGGCCGGGCCGAACTGAGCGCCTTCGCCGCGCAGCCGCCCAAGCGGCCCGCCGCCCTGCGCGACGAACTCCTCATCAAGGTCCAGGCGATGGATGGCGGCGACCCGGAGGTCACCCGGGCCCTGATCGAGGAACGGATGGGCTGGGCGCGCGGCAAACTCGGCCGCTACCTGCGGGTGCGCGACCGGCTGCTCGACGGGCGCACGGAGGAGGAGTTCCTGCGCACGGCCGAACGCGTCGGGCCGTACCTCACCCTCATGGGCGGGATCGCCCTGGAGGAGGAGAACCTGCGCTGGTGCGAGCGCGTCCTCGCGATCCTGGCGCGCCGCCGCGACACCGCGCCGAGCGGTGCCGTGCCCGGGCCGGACCACTGACGGCCGGCCCACTGACGGCCGGCCCAATGACGACGGCCTGACCGCCGACTGGCCTGGCCACTGACGACGGCCTGACCACTGGCGGCCGGGACCGCTGACGACGGCCTGACCACTGGCGGCCGGGACCGCTGACGACGGGTGCACCGCCCCAGCCGTCCAGTCCGGGCCCGGCCGATCGCTCGTCGGAGTGGTCGTACCGCGTCCCGCCCACCGACACCGCTCACCGTGCAGCACAGTGGTCGGGTGCCTCGCCGACTACTTCCGCTGCTGATCGCGGCGCTCGTGAGCGTCGCCGGCTGCACCACCGTCCGCCCCGGCGCCCTGCCGGACCCCGCCCGTTCCCAGGGCCCGTCGGCACCGGACGCGGCGGCGGCACCCTCGGCCGTCAACGCGCCGCTCAGCCTCCCGCCCGGACCCGCGGCGCTCGTGCGCACGGGCCCCGGGCGCCGGGAAGCGCCCGCGCCGGCGGCTGCCCCGGGGAGGAGGAAAGCCGCCCCGGGAAGCCACACCGCGCCCGTGGGCCGAGCCGCGCCCGCCGTGCCCCGCCGGGCACGGCCGGCCGCCCCGCGGGCCCACCACCCGCGCCTGCGGCCCCGTTCCCCCGTACAGCACCCCGCCCCGCGCCCCCGTCACGTCCACCGGCCGCCCACGGAGCAGATGCGTGACGTGTGCCGCCGTGCGGACGGCGTGGCCGCGCCGGACATCGTGCGGCTCTGCCACGCCACATACGGCTGACGGGGTGCCGCCCACCGCACACCTCGCCCGGCCGCCGGCACAGCGCCTAGGCTGACGCAATGTTCGGACCCGAAGGCCCCACGCTCCGCGAACTCGCCGTGCAGGCACTGTCGTCCGTCGAGCACGGTTACGACCTGCTCGCCCCGAAGTTCGACCACACCCCCTTCCGCACCTCCGACCGGGTGCTGGACGCCGCGGCGCGGGCGCTGGCGCCGCTCGGCCCCTTCGCGGACGGACTCGATCTGTGCTGCGGCACCGGCGCCGGCACGGAGATGCTGGCAGGGCTGTGCCACCACAGCGTCACGGGCGTCGACTTCAGCACCGGCATGCTCGATGCCGCCCGCCGCCGGCCGCGCCCCGCCGACGGCCCCGCCCCCGCCTGGGTGCGCGGCGACGCCCGGGCCCTGCCGTTCGCGGCCGCCTTCGATCTCGTCGTCTCCTTCGGGGCGTTCGGGCACTTCCTGCCCCGGGAGCTCCCGGGGCTCTTCACCCAGGTCCACTCCGTGCTGCGCCCCGGGGGCCGTCTCGTCTTCCCGGTGCCGGCCCCGCCCCGCCCGACGCGGCGCGACTTCTGGCTGCTGTCCGGCTTCGACGCGGTGATGCGGGTGCGCAACGCGCTGTGGCGGCCACCGTTCGTCATGTACTACCGGGCCTTCGGGCTCGGTGCGATGACAAGGGAGCTGACGCGCGCCGGTTTCACGGTCGAGCTGGGTGTCCTGCCCGGGTTCGGCCGGCGAGCCGACGGCAGCCCGCGCGCCCGGTTGGTCGTGGCCCGCAAGGCCGCGGCGCCCGCCGGACGCCGGGTCAGCCCGCGGCCGGTGATGTGAACTCGTAGACCAACGCGTCCTGTTCGGCGTTCACCACCAGGTCGGTGATCTCCAGCGGACGCGCGTACTGGTCGTGCACCCGCCGGGTCACCCGGACCGAGGAGGCGTCACCGACCTGGGTGATGGCGTCCCGGTGGTGCAGGGTCAGTCCGGCCTTGCGCATCCAGTCGTACGCTCGCCGCAGCTGCGCGGGCGTGGCCCCGTCGGCCCGGTCCCGGTAGCGGGCCAGCTCGGCCACCTCGGCCAGCGCCACCGCGGAAAACGATGTCAACGCCGTCCGCAGGGACCGCCCGTCCGGCGCGAGCGACTCGTAGCGATGCACCAGCGTCGGCCGGTGCGCGGCCAGCCCCAGCGCCGTCGCGTGCTCCGGCGGCGGAGCCTCCCAGGTCACCGTGGCCCGGTCCAGCGCGCAGGGGTCCGTGGACCGGGCGCCGACCGGAAAGGGGAGCGACTGCGGCGCCTCGGCCGGCTCGCCGGGCAGCGTGGCGTGGCTGCCCCGCCGGTCGGTGGTGACGACACCGTTGCGGCGCAGCACGTCCAGTGCCTGCCGGACGGTCTCCCGGCTGACCCGGAAGTAGGCGGCCAGATGCCGTTCGCCGGGCAGCCGTTCACCGGGCGGAATGGTGCCGTCGCGCAGTTCCTCCAGCAGCAGCGCCGCGATCCGCCCGTACAGGGGCCGGCCGTCGCTGGGCGGGGGATCGTGGGGGGTGGTGCGGGCCATGCCGCGCCTCCTGTCGGTGACAAAACGTAGCCGTACGGGTTCGTTGCGCGACCACAATTAGCATTGGTCTAAACCACAAGGGAAGGGCGGGCCGCCGGTTAGGCCGAAATCCGTCCGCCACGGCGCGTGGCCACCCGGAGGCGCGGCGAGGCGTCACAGGGTGCTGTAGACGGCGTCGACCAGCGCCGACTTCCGTGGGTCATTGGCGATGTGCGGTCCCATCCGGTTCATCACGTAACCCAGCGACACGCCCGCCTCCGGGTCGGCGAGCCCGCAGGAACCACCGAACCCGTCATGGCCGAAAGCGCGCGCATTGGGCCCGTACGAGCCCTGCGGTCCGCTCAGCCACAGCCCGAGCCCGATCTCCGTCTCACCCTCGAAGCCCGCGCCGAGCACCAGATCGCGGCAGCTGCCCTGCCGCTCGCGCACCCGCTCCGCCGCCTCCGGCGACAGGATCCGCCGGCCCCCGTGGGAGCCGCGCCCGGCGAAGACGCCGTACAGTGCCGCGACCGCCCGCGCGGTGCCGTGCCCGTTGGCCGCGGGAATCTCCGCCGCCCGCCAGCCGGGACTGTTCGCCTCGGCCGCTCCGGCCACGGGGTTGGCGAGAGCCGCCAGCGCGGCCGGCGCCAGCCGGCCGAAGAGAGCCGTCTGCCGGCCGCTCGACGCGGCCGGCGGACGTACCAGCTCGGCGGCCCGGCCGGCCTCCCCCTCCGGCAGGCCGATGGTGAAGTCGATCCCGAGCGGCCCGGTCACCTCCCGCGCCAGAAGGGCCCCGGGCCGCAACCCCGACACCCGGCGTACGACCTCCCCGACGAGGAAGCCGTACGTCAGCGCGTGGTACCCGGACCGGGTGCCCGGCTCCCACCAGGGCGCCATGGCCGCGAGCCGCGCGGTGGTCAGCTCCCAGTCGTACAACTCCTCCAGGGTGTGCGGCTCCCGCAGGCCGCAGAGCCCGGACCGGTGGGACAGCAGATGCCGGACGAGCACCTTCTCCTTGCCCGCGGCGGCGAATTCCGGCCAGTAGGAGGCCACCGGTGCGTCGAGGTCGAGCAGCCCGCGGTCGGCGAGTATGTGCGCGCACAGCGCCACCGGTCCCTTGGTGGTCGACCACACGTTCACCACGGTGTCCCGCTCCCAGGGCCGGGCGCGGGCCGCGTCCGCCCAGCCGCCCCACAGGTCCACCACAGTCTCCCCCGCGACGGTGACCGCCACCGCGGCGCCCAGTTCACCCCGCTCCCGGAAGTTCTCCTCGAACGCCTCCCGCACCGCGGAGAACCGCGGGTCGCAGTGCCCGTGGATCATCGGGTGCGGCTGGGGTGTCTGCCGTGCCTCCAGTGCGGACATATGACCTCCGTCGTCGCCGGTTGAGCCGGGCCATGACACCGGGACCCGGGCGCTCCGAACGTACCGACTGGTCGGACCGGGGGGAAGGGCGGGCACGGGCACCCGGCCGGCCGGGCCGCGGGCAGGAACGGCGCGCCCGGGAACCGTCCGGGGGCGGTCGGGACCGGCCGGGGGGCGGCGGATCAGGGCCGGGGGCGCGGCCGGCGGATCAGGCGTACGACCGCAGCCAGCGCACCTTCGCCGCCTCGTGGAAGGGGCCGCCACCCTCGTGGTCGTTGAAGTCGTACACCTCGATCGTCCTGTCGTCACCGGCCCACGCGTTGTACGCCGCGAACACGGTCGACGGCGGACACGTCTCGTCCTCCAGCGCCACCGAGAACAGGGCCGGCATCCGCCCGCGGGCCGCGAAATGCACCCCGTCGAAGTAGGACAGGGTGCGCAGCACGTCCGACAGGCGCCCACGGTGCGTCTTGAGGAACAGGCCTATCTCGCGGTACGGGTGACGGTCGGTCAGGATCGTCGCGCGCGGGAAGTCGCACAGGAACGGCACGTCCGGGGCCACCGCGACCAGGTCGGGGACCAGCGCGCCGACGGCCAGCGTGATGCCACCGCCCTGGCTGGCACCGAGCGCCACGGTCCGTGCCGCGTCGGTCAGCGGATGCGAGCGGGCCGCCTCGACCGCCCGTACGGCGTCCGTGAACACCCGGCGGTAGTAATAGTTCTCCGGTGCCTCGATGCCCCGTGTCATGTACCCGGGGTACGCGGGCGCCGCGCCCACCGGGTCCGCCGTGGCACCCCCGCCGCCCCAGGCGCTGCCCTGCCCGCGGGTGTCCATCAGGAAGTGCGCCCGGCCCGTCGACGCCCACAGCAGACTCTCGTGCGCAAGGCCGCGTCCACCGCCGTAGCCGAGGAACTCCACGACCAGCGGCAGTGGTTCGGTGGCCCCGGCCGGCAGGCGCAGCCAGCCCTTCACGGGGTGACCGCCGAACCCGGCGAACGTCACGTCGTACACCTCGACCGTGGACAGCCCGGTGTCCACCGGCTCGAACCGCGCGTCCAGTTCGTACGCGCGGGCCTCCCGGAGCGTCTTGTCCCAGAAGGTGTCGAAGTCCGCGGGCACGGTGGACTCGCTGCGGTACTTGCGGAGTTCGTCGAGGGGGAGGTCGAACAGGGCCATCAACAACCGCCTTGGGAAAGGGAGACTGCGTCGTCTCACCGTACGTGGGTGGTCGGATGACCCGCCAGGTTCGTGAGCAGGAAAGGGATCCTCGCGGAGGCGGGGCGCGAGGGGCACATGGCGCTGGTCGGGTGCGGGTAAGCGCTTGTTTCCGGAGGGGCAGGCGGGGTGAACAGCTCCGGCAGTGGTCGGGTCACTGACCGGTCCTGGGCGGGGCTGCGCCGACACTCGCGTGCCCGGCCCCGGTCCGAGTGCCGGCACCGGCACGGCATCGGCACCGGTACCGGGCGCCGCGTGGGCGCTCACTCAGCCGAAGCGCTCGATCCGGATGCGGTCCACCGGCTGGCCCGCCGCGACCAGCAGCCGGGAGGCGTGCTCGGCGAACGCGTTGGACCCGCACACATAGGCCTCCCACCCACCGGCCGGCGGCTCGGCCAGGAGTGGCGCCACATGTGTGGCGGCCATACGTCCCACCGGTACACCTGGCGGGGCGCTGCGGGTGAACACGGGTGTCGTCTCGGCGCCCATCTCGGCCGCGTAGATCAGTTCCTCCGGGCTGCGCGCGGACACCAGCACCCGCAGCGGCACGGTGAGGCGGCGCGCCCGGTGGTGCCGGACCATCGACATCAGCGGTACCACCCCCGAACCGGCCCCCAGCAGCAGCGCGGGCCGGTCGCCCGGCCAGGCGAAGAAGCCGCTCACCGGACCGCGCACCTCGACGGTGTCGCCGGGCCGGGCCACGGTGTGGAACCAGCCGGAGACCTCGCCGTCCGGCACGCGGTCCAGGGTCAGCTCGATGTGCCCGGAGTCGTCCGGTGCCGACGCGATCGAGTAGTGGCGCTGCGCCGCGTAACCGTCCTGCGCGGTCAGCCGCAGCATCAGGTGCTGGCCGGGCAGATGCCCCGCCCACTCCGGCACGGCCAGGCGGAACGTCGTCGCGCGGGGTGTCTCCCGCCGGATCTCGGTCAGGGTGGCGGTCTGCCACACCGCCGCCGCGCCCTCGCTCACGGCGATCCGCCCGGGCACCGCGAACCGCGTCACGGGAGTCGCCGTCCCGGTCGTCGCACCAGTCACCGCCGTCTCGGTCCGCGCCGTCTCAGCCACCGCCGTCTCACTCACCGTGGTGTCAGTCACCGTCTGGATCACCGTCTCAGTCACCGGAGTACCGCTGCTCCTCCCAGGGGTTGCCGCGGGCGTGGTAGCCGTTGCGCTCCCAGAAGCCGGGCTCGTCGTGGTCGAGGAGCGTGATGCCCGCGATCCACTTGGCGCTCTTCCAGAAGTAGAGATGGGGTACCAGCAGCCGCGCCGGGCCGCCGTGCTCGGCCGGCAGCGGCCCGCCCTCGTATTCCCAGGCGATCCAGGCCCGGCCGCCGGTGAGGTCGGACAGGGGCAGGTTCGTGGTGTAACCCGTGTGGGAGTAGGCGACGGCATGGGTGGCGGACCCATGGGGTCGCACCACATCGAAGAAGGCGTCGAGCGAGACACCGCCGAACCGCACGCCGAACTTGGACCAGCCGGTCACACAGTGGATGTCACCGTCGTACGCCGACGCCGGCAACCCGTGGGCGGCGTCCCAGTCCCAGGTGTGCGGCCGTTCGACCAGGCCGTCGATCCGGAGGGACCAGTCGCCGGGCCCGAGGTCCGGGGTGACCTCGGCGGACAGGACGGGCCAGTCGTCGCCCGCGTCGTACTGTCCGGGCGGCAGCCCGGGCCGGTGGACGCGCGGGCGGCCCGTGAAGCCTCGCGTGACGTTCATGGTTCAACCGTACGCTGTCGCTCCGGCTGCCCCCGTCCCTGGTCACGCCCTGATCGTTGCGGCGGTATGAACTCTTCCGGGCGCTGGGAATACGCGGCCGGGTGCGTCTCCTTGGCGCTCAGTGCCGGCTCCGGCGCACCGGTGACAGTGCGAGGGCGGCGCCGGTGACGACGCGAGGGAAATGAGGGAGCGAGGATGTCCAAGCCGTACGTCCCGACGACAGTGACCGAGGTGGCCGCGTGAGCATCCTGAGCAGTCCGGGTGGCCCCGGCCCGGCCGCCGCCGGCGTCCCGCACGTCCTCGACAACCCGGCTCTCGCCTCCCTGACCGGCGCGCACGCCCACTTCGCCGAGCGGCGCGGCCGGGTGCTGCGCTACCCCGTCGACGTCTCGCCCTGGCTCGCCCTGCCCGACCTCCCGGACGCGCAGGACTGGGCGGACCTCGCCGAACTGGCGGGACCGGGCGCCGAGGTCCCGCTGCCCGGTTACCGCGGGGAGGTACCGGACGGCTGGGAGATCACCTTCCGGGTCGAGGGCGTGCAGTTCGTGGACGGCGGCATCGCCGCCGCTCCGGACGCGGAAGCGGTCCGGCTCGGCCCGGCGGACGTCCCCGACATGCTCGACCTGGTGGCCCGCACCGAGCCGGGGCCGTTCCTGCCGCGCACTCTGGAGCTCGGCACCTACCTCGGCATCCGGCGCGGCGGCGCGCTCGTCGCCATGGCGGGGGAGCGGCTGCGTCCGCCCGGCTGGACCGAGATCAGCGCGGTCTGCACGGACCCCGCGTTCCGCGGCGAGGGGCTCGCCACCCGGCTGGTCCTCGCGGTCGCCCACGGCATCAGGGAGCGCGGCGAGACCCCGTTCCTGCACACGGGCGCGCAGAACACCAGGGCCGTCCGGCTGTACGAGTCCCTGGGCTTCCGGCTGCGCCGCCACACCGTGTTCCTGGCGGCCCGGGCGCCGGAGCGGCTGGCGGACGGCCGCCCGGCGGCAGCCGTGGCGTACCCCGGGCGGGCGCCCGGCCGGAGCGGTGCCCCGGAGGGCGGTCAGTCGGCGCCGGGGCCGATCTCGCCCGGCGCCGCGTTGTACCGCTCCAGATAGGCCGCGAAGCGCACCAGGTCCTCCTCGGGCCAGTTCGCGAGCCGCTCCCGGAAGGCGGTCCGGCGGCTGCGGGTGACCTGGGCGAGGATGTCCTCGCCGGCCTCCGTCAGGTGCAGCACCTGCACCCGGTGGTCCTCCGGGTCCAGGCGGCGTTCGATCAGCCCGGCCCGCTCCAGCGCGCCCACCTGGCGGCTCACCGTGGACTTGTCCAGCGCGTAGTGGGCCGCCAGGTCGGTCGCCCGGCAGCCGCCGCGCTCCTCCAGGTGGCCCAGCAGGGTGTACGACACCAGGGACAGCTCGGGGTGCATGCGGCCCGCCGAGGCCCGGGCCCGGCGGGCGAAGATCGTCATCTCGCGCTGGATCGTCTCGACGGCCGACTCCGCTGCGCTCACGGGAATACCTCCTCCGGGGTTCTAGTTGTACAATACAACTAGATTATGAGTTGTATAAGCCAACTTTTGGAGGGTCGCCCGCGATGAGGTCACCGGCACTGCGCCATGTGCTCACCCACCTGATAACCCCGCTGCTGATGTGCATCGGCATGGGGCTCGCGTACATGGGGGCGTTCGTCACCCCGGAGCCGCACCACCTGCCGGTCGCCGTCGTCGGCACCGCCCCGCGGACCAAGGTCTTCGCGCAGACGGTGAAGGACACCGCGGGGGACAGGCTCGACGTCCGTACGGTCGCCACCCGCGCCGACGCCGTCCGACTGCTCGAGTCCCGGGATGTCACCGGCGCCTATGTGCCCAGCGCCAAGGCGCCCGAGCTGCTGGTCGCCACCGCCGCCTCCGACATGGGCGCGACGGCCGTCGAGAAGGTCTTCACGCCGGTGGCCGCCGAGCAGGGCACCCCGCTGAAGGTCACCGACGTGGCCGCGCCGGTCGCCGACGATCCCACCGGCCAGGGCCTGTTCTTCCTGCTGGTCGCGGTCAGCATCGGCTCCTACGCCTCGGTCGCCGCCCTCGGGGCCGCGGGTGCCGCGCTCGCGATGCGCGTGCGGGCGCTGCTCGCGCTCGGCGTCTCCGCCGTGGTCGGCGGCATCGGCGCGCTGCTCGCCGGCCCGGTGTTCCACCTCGCCCACCACGACCTCGCGGGTGTGTGGGGTATGGCCTGGCTGTACTCGGCGGGCATCCTCCTGGTCGGCGTCGGTCTGCACACATTCCTCAAGCGGTGGACCACGCTGGCCATGATGGTGCTCTTCGTGATGCTGAACTTCACCAGCTCCGGCGGCCTCTTCCGGCCCGAGCTCCAGAACGGCTTCTTCGGCGCCCTGCACGCCTTCTGGAACGGCGCCGGTTTCGTCGAGGGCGCCCGCAGCCTGCTCTACTTCGGCAGTGACGGCCTCGCGCGCAACGTGTGGACCCTGGCGGGCTGGCTGCTGGCCGGCCTCCTGGTGACCGCGGGCGCCGCCCTGTACGAGCGCACCCGGCGCCCCCTTCAGCGGACCGCTCACCCCGAGGCCGGGACCGGGCGGGCCGCCGGCACCACGTCCCACGGACCGGCGGCCCGCGAGGAAGCTGAGGCGGAGGCCGAGGCGGACGCGGAGGCGGACGCGGAGGAAGAGGCCGAGGAAGAGATCGAGGAGACGGTCGGCGTCTGACGACCGCCCTCAGGGGGCGTGCCGACCGCCCTCACCGGGCGCGCCCGGCGCCCGGAAGACGGACCCACGGCCGCGTGACGCACGCGGCCGTTCCCGTTTCCCGGCGGCCGGGGGAGCCGTGTCGGAGCGTTGCGGTATGGTGACCGCCTGGCCGCGGGTGTCCGCGGCCCCGATGGCGAGGAGGTGAGTCCCATTACCGCTGTGTCGGCAGGGGTGCTCTCTCCTCGTGACGGCGCGGTACGCCGGCAGCGGTGACCGCGGGAGCGCCCTGATGCTTCGCGCTCCCGAAAGGCTTCCGGCTTCCATGCCCACTCCCGTACCGCCTTCCCCCTCCGCCGTCGTCTCCGCACTGCGTGCCGCCGGGTGCGTCTTCGCCGAGGACGAGGCGGCGCTGATCCTCGCCACCGCCCGTACCCCCGGCGACACGGCCGCCATGGTGGACCGGCGCGCCGCCGGGCTGCCGCTCGAACAGGTCCTGGGCTGGGCCCGGTTCCACGGACTGCGCATCACGGTGGAACCCGGGGTGTTCGTGCCCCGCCGCCGCACCGAGTTCCTGGTCGACCAGGCGCTGGCCGCGGCACCGCACGCGGCCGTCGCCGTGGACCTGTGCTGTGGTTCCGGCGCGCTGGGCGCGGCCCTCGCCGCCGTCCTCGGCGGTGCCGAGGTGCACGCCGCCGACATCGACCCGGCCGCCGTACGCTGCGCCCGCCGCAATCTCGGCGCCTTCGGCGGCCGGGCGCACCAGGGCGACCTGTACGACGCCCTGCCCGCCGGTCTGCGCGGCCGTGTCGACGTGCTGATGGCGAACGTGCCGTACGTCCCGACCGCCGATGTGCCCCTGCTGCCGCCGGAGGCCCGCGACCACGAGCCGCTGGTCGCCCTGGACGGCGGCGCGGACGGACTCGACGTGCTGCGCCGGGTGGCCGCCGGGGCACCCGGATGGCTGGCGCCCGGTGGCTGTCTGCTGACCGAGACCAGCGAGCGCCAGGCGGCGGACGCGGCCGAGGTGCTCACCCGGGCGGGCCTGTCGACGCGCCTGGCGGTGTCGGAGGAGCTGTACGCGCACGTGGTGATCGGCGTACTTCCCTAGAGTGCGCGGCTTCCGGCGCCGCGCCCGTCCCCGAAGCCGCTAGTCCAGTTCCTGCGCGCGGGCGATGAGCAGGGCGACGTCGTCGTGGTTGTCCGGGTGGTGGAGGGTGCGCAGGAGAAGGTCGCAGACCTCCTCCAGGGGGCGTGCGGGGTCGTCGAGCAGGGACAGCAGGACGTCCAGGCGTTCGTCCAGCGAGTGGCGGCGGGTCTCGACCAGGCCGTCGGTGTAGAAGACCAGCTCGTCGCCGGGCTGGAAGTCGACGGTGACCGTGGAGAACTCGACCCCGCCGACCCCGAGGGGCACGCCGGTGGGCAGGTCGAGCAGCTCCGGCGGGCGGCCGGGCCGGACCCGGGCCGGCGGCAGATGGCCGGCGTTGGCGATCCGGCACTGCCGCAGATGCGGGTCGTGGACGGCGTAGACGCACGTCGCGATGGAGTGGTCCAGGGCCGACGTGGTGCTGTCCAGGTGCTCCAGCAGCCGGGCCGGGTCGAGGCCGAGCGAGGCCAGGGTGGTGGTGGCGGTGCGCAGCCGGCCCATCGTGGCGGCGGCGCTGATCCCGCTGCCCATCACGTCGCCCACGACGAGCGCGGTCTTCCCCCCGTCCAGCGGTATGACGTCGAACCAGTCGCCGCCGACCTCGCTGGTCGCGCCCGCCGGCTGGTAGCGGGAGGCCACCTCCAGGCCGGTGGTGACCGGTGGATGCCCGGGCAGCAGGCTGCGCTGGAGGGTGAGCGCCGTGTTGCGGACGTTCTGGTACCAGCGCGCGTTGTCGATCTGTACCGCCGCGCGGGCGGCCAGCTCCCGCGCCAGCAGGACGTCGTCCTCGCCGAACGGCGCCGGGTTCCGGGTGCGCTTGAGGTCGAGCGCCCCCAGCACCTCGCCGCGCGCGATCAGCGGCACCGCGAGATACGAGTGCAGGCCCGCCCGGCCCAGCAGCAGGGCCGCCTCGGGCGAGCGGGCGATGCGGGGCAGGTCGTCGTCCTTGACCTGCGGGACCAGCACCGCCTCACCCGTGCGCACACACTCGGTGACCAGGCGGTCGGACGGGTAGCGGGCGATCTGGCCGGGCGGGTCGGCGGCCCGTACCGCCTCCGTGTCCTCGTCCGGCCGGACCGCGAGCGCCCGGATCACCGCGGACTCCGACGGGCCCAGGGTGCTGGGCCGCCCCTCCACCACCGCGTCCAGCAGGTCCACGGCGGCCACGTCCGCCAGTTCGGGCACGGCGACGTCGGCCAGCTCGCAGGCGGTGCGTTCCAGTTCGAGCGTCGTGCCGATCCGCGCGGAGGCGTCGGCGATGACCGCGAGCCGGCGCCGGGCCGCCTCCGCCTCCACCGAGGCCCGGTGCTGCTCGGTGATGTCGACCAGCGAGACCGCCACCCCGAGCACGTTGCCCATGGCGTCCTCCAGCCGGTACAGCGAGTGGGACCAGGTGTGGTCCGTGTCCGGGTCGGCCGCGGTACGGCCGACGAGCGTGTCGTCGACCAGGGGAACGCCCGTCTCCAGCACCCGCCGGGTGGCGGCCTCCAGCGCGTCGGCGTCCACCCGGGGCAGCACCTCGCGCAGGGTCCGGCCCACGTGTTCGGCGGCCGGCAGGCCGTTGATCTTCTCCAGGGCCGGGTTGACCGAGACGAACCGCATCCGGGTGTCGAGGACGCCGTATCCGATCGGGGACTGCTTCACCATCCGCTCGGACAGTGCCACGTCCTGCTCCAGCCGCCGTACGGTCGACTGGTCGGCGGCCAGGCCGAGCGCGTACACGTCCCCGCGGTCGTCCAGCAGCCGCATGTTGCGGAACTCCACCAGACGGGTGCTGCCGTCCTTGTGGCGGACCGGGAAGCCGCCGGCCCAGCTCTGCCCGGTGCGCAGTACGTCGGCGAAGAGGTCGCCGACCAGCCGCATGTGCCGTTCGTGCACCATCAGCCGGGCGGCGTACTGCCCCAGGGCCTCCCGCGCGGTGTACCCGAACAGCTCCTCAGCCTGCGGACTCCACAGGACGATGCGGCCGTCCGTGTCCAGCACCACCGACGCCACGCCCAGCACGTCGAGCAGCCCGCCCGGCCGCTGCGGCCCGCGCACGGGCCCGTCGCCCTCGGCCACCGGAGCCTCGGCTGCACTCATGCCACGCACCGCCTTCGCCCGTCCGCACGGCACGTCGTCCCCCGTGCCGACTCCCCTTGTTCTACCGCGCTCACACCGAGTCTCCGCCGCCTTCGCCGTCCACCTCCACCATCTCTCAACACGGAGCCGGGCGTCCGCCGGAGCCGTCACCGGCGGTGCGCGCGCTGCGGGGCCTGCCGGCGGGACCGCAGCCCGCGATCCCGCGGGCCGTGAGAGTTCACGCTCATGTTGCTGCATTGGCCTGTACATGACTATGACGCCACGCCAGACTGTCCGCCGACCGAGTGCCCTCCACCCCCCGTCCAGGAGTCGCCCATGCCCGCGTCCGCCCGGGAACGCCGTCACGCAGTCCTCGCCGGCCTCGTCGCCCTCGCCACCGCCGCCGTCGTGTCCCTCGTCGCGCCCACGCCCGCCACCGCGGCAGGCACCTGGACCGAGACCGGCTCCGACCGCGCCGACCCGCTGACCGAGAGCCAGGGCCTGGCCTCGGTGGAGGTGCCCGCGAACAGCCCCAACCGCTACACCGGCATCGGCACCATCCCCGTCGGCCTGTCCGCCCGGGGCTGGAACCACGTGGGCGACCCCGACGCCACCTACGGCGGCTACTACATCGAGCCCTACCAGCGGGACTCCGGCAACTCGAAGATGTTCCGCGTCCAGGCCCCCGACGGCACCTGGTCGGAGTACGTCCACACCCTCGGCCCGGACGAGGCGCTGAACAACTCCTGGGCGGCCGTCTCGCCCGACGGCCGGTGGATGCTGTCCGGCGAGTGGGGCACGATGACCCGCCTGCTGGTCTTCCCCACCCCGGGCGCCAACCCGTCCACCTCGCCCTCGGCGAACCTCCCGCAGACCGGGACCGTCCGTCTGGACCACGCCGTCCGCGACGTCCAGGGCTGCGACTTCTCCGGACCGACGACCCTGCTGTGCTCCTCCGACGACCCGGACGGCTCGCTCTTCGGCCTCACCAAGCCGCTGCTCCGCATCGACCTGTCGGCCGCCCCGGACGGCACCGACGTCTCCGGCCACGTCACCGCCCTGCGCCAGCTGCCGCTGCGCAGCTCCTGCTCCGGGAACTTCGAGGCGGAGGGCATCGACTACGACCGCCGCAGCGGTGTCCTGCGCGTCATCGTCGTCTCGCCCGGCTTCTGCGTGCTGACGGACAGCAAGACGTACAAGTTCTCCCAGAGCTGAGGTGTGCGCGGCGGCCTGTGATGTTTTCCTGAGGATGGACGCGGTTCGGCGGGATACCCGTTCCACCGCAGCGCGGCTACGAAAGGACTGGCATCAATGACAGACACGGAGCGGTCGAACGCGGAAACCGTCACGGTGGAGCTCAGCGGCTCCGCGGAGGACGCCCGCATCGTCTTCGACGCGCTGGGGTCATGCTTCGCCTCCGACCGGGGCGCGGACGAGCCGCCTCAGCAGCTGCACGAGTCACGCCCGATGGTGTGGTCCGGCACCTACGACGTGGCGGACAGCCGTGAGGGCGACTGCCCCGAGGTCCGCCTGGGCTCGGCGGTCGAGGCGGACGTCCAGGGCGGCCCCTGGGCCGTCGACCGGTTCCTCACCACCCTGGACTCGATGTTCAGCGTGCGGGAGACCTCCGCCTCCGGCGACCAGGAACGCGACCTCCACCTGCGCCTGGAGAGTCGCTGACCTCACGCCCCTACGCCCCGGCCGGTGCTCCACCGGCCGGGGCGTACTGCGCCAGGCCGTGGCCGAAGGACCAGTCGGCGCAGCCGTTCTCGGTCAGGGTGACCAGCACGTTGCGCGGCTCGGTGCCGGTGCGTTCGTGCACCAGCTCGGCGATCCGCCGGTACAGCGCCCGCTTGACGTCCGCGTCACGTCCGGCGCGCAGGGTGATCGCGACGAACACCACCGAGTCGTCGCGGCGCACGCCCGGGTGGTCGCCGTAGCGCAGGAGGCTGTGGACGCCGTCGTGGCCGGTCAGCACCTGGAAGCGGTCCCCGGACGGCACACCGAGCGCGTCGACCACGGCTTCGTGGACGGCCTCGCCGAGCGCGGCCAGGCGGGCCGGGTCGGTGCCGAGGGTGTCTATACGGACGAGGGGCATGGCGGTGTCCTTCCGCTGGGCACTGGCGTGGCGAAACTCTGTACATACTAGTAGGTACAGAGTGGCTGGTGTCACGTGCGGGTGGTTGTGCAACTAGTTGCATAAAGCGTGCGGCTTGCTCTACAACAGGGAGTGACGACACCGCGCACGGAGGGCCCCGATGAGCCGTTACCCGCACCTGATGACCCCGCTCGACCTGGGGTTCACCACCCTGCCCAACCGCGTGCTCATGGGCTCGATGCACGTGGGCCTGGAGGAGGCCGAGCACGGTTTCGAGCGGATGGCGGCGTTCTACGCGGCCCGCGCGCGCGGGGGCGTGGGGCTCATCGTCACCGGCGGCATCGCACCCAACGACGAGGGACGGCCGTACGAGGGCGGAGCCAAGCTCACCACCGACGCGGAGGCCGGACAGCACCGGGTGATCACCGAGGCCGTGCACCGCGAGGGCGGCCGGATCGCCATGCAGATCCTGCACTTCGGCCGGTACGCCTACCACCGGGACCTCGTCGCGCCGAGCCCGCTCCAGGCGCCGATCAGCCCCTTCGTGCCGCGCGAGCTGACCGACGCCGACATCGAGCGGACCATCGGGGACTACGTCCGCGCCGCCCGCCTGGCGCGTGAGGCCGGTTACGACGGCGTGGAGATCATGGGCTCCGAGGGCTACCTGATCAACGAGTTCATCGCCGCGCAGACCAACCGGCGCACCGACCGCTGGGGCGGCTCGTACGAGAACCGGATGCGGTTCCCCGTCGAGATCGTCCGGCGGGTGCGCGAGGCCGTCGGCGAGGACTTCATCGTCATCTACCGGTTGTCCATGCTGGACCTCGTCCCGGGCGGCTCCTCGCTGGCGGAGGTCGTCACCCTCGGCAAGGCCGTCGAGGCCGCCGGGGCGACACTCATCAACACCGGCATCGGCTGGCACGAGGCCCGCATCCCCACCATCGCCACCTCCGTGCCGCGCGGCGCCTACACCTGGGTCACCAAGAAGCTGATGGGTCAGGTGTCCGTGCCGCTGGTCACCACCAACCGCATCAACACCCCGGAGCTGGCCGAGGAGCTGCTGGCCGGCGGCTACGCCGACATGGTGTCCATGGCCCGCCCGATGCTCGCCGACCCCGACTTCGTCGCCAAGGCCGCCGCCGGCACCCCGGAGGCCATCAACACCTGCATCGGCTGCAACCAGGCCTGCCTGGACCACACGTTCAGCGGGCAGATCACCTCCTGCCTGGTCAACCCGCGCGCCTGCCACGAGACCGAGCTGGTGCTCTCGCCGACCCGGCAGAAGAAGCGCGTCGCCGTCGTCGGCGCCGGCCCGGCCGGACTCGCCTGCGCGGTCGCCGCCGCCGAACGCGGCCACGCCGTCACCCTGTTCGACGCCGCGAGCGAGATCGGCGGACAGCTCAACGTCGCCCGCAAGGTCCCCGGCAAGCAGGAGTTCGACGAGACCCTGCGCTACTTCGGCCACCAGCTCCGGGCCCACGGCGTCGATGTACGCCTCGACACCTGGGTCACCGCCGACACCGTGGCCGGCTACGACGAGGTCGTCGTCGCCACCGGCGTCACCCCGCGAACCCCGGACCTCCCGGGCATCGACCACCCCCGCGTCCTCGGCTACCTCGACGTACTGCGCGACGGCGCCCCCGTCGGCGAGCGCGTCGCCGTGCTGGGCGCCGGCGGCATCGGCTTCGACGTCGCCGAGTACCTCACCGACGGCGGCGACAAGGCGCACGAGGACCCGGAGACGTACTTCCGCCAGTGGGGCGTCGACACCACCTACCAGGCGCCCGGCGGCCTCGCCGCGCCCGTGCGGCCCACACCGCCCCGCCAGGTCCACCTCCTCCAGCGCAAGACCACCAAGGTCGGCGCCGGGCTCGGCAAGACCACCGGCTGGATCCACCGCACCGAGCTGAAGCACCGGGGCGTCACCATGGTGCCGGGCGTGCGCTACGACCGGATCGACGACGCCGGGCTGCACATCACCGTCGGTGAGGAGAGCACCGTCCTGGAGGTCGACACCGTGGTGCTCTGCACCGGCCAGGACCCGCGCCGAGACCTGTACGACGAGCTGGTCGCCGCCGGACGCAGCGCGCACCTCATCGGCGGCGCGGACGTCGCGGCCGAACTCGACGCCAAGCGGGCCATCAAGCAGGGCACCGAGCTGGCCGCGGCCCTGTAGCCGAGGCCGCGGGGCGCGCGCCCGGCGCGCCCGCGCCCCTTTCTAGGATGAGCCCATGTCACTCCCGCACGCGATCCTCACCGCCCTGCTGGAAAGACCGTCGTCGGGGCTGGAGCTGACCCGCCGGTTCGACAAGTCGATCGGCTACTTCTGGTCCGCGACGCACCAGCAGATCTACCGCGAGCTGGGGAGACTGGAGGCGCAGGGCCTCATCCGCGCACTGCCGGCCGAGCAGCCGGCCCGCGGCCAGAAGAAGAACTACGAGGTGCTCCCGACGGGCCGCGCCGAACTGGCCCGCTGGACCGCCGCCGCGCAGGACCCCAAGCCCCAGCGGGACGTGCTCCTGCTGCGGCTGCGCGCGGCGGCCGTGGTCGGCACGGCGGGCCTGGAGCCGGAGCTGCGCCGCCACCTGGAGCTGCACCGGCGGCAGCTCGCCGAGTACCAGGAGATCGAACGGCGCGACTTCCCGCCGGACCGGCACGCCCCCCGGGACCGGCTGCGTCACCTGGTCCTGCGGGCGGGCATCGACCTGGAGACCTTCTGGACCCAGTGGCTCACCCACGCCCTGGCGGAGTTCGCGGAACTGCCGGCGCAGGAGTGCGGTCCCGGGGAGCGGTAGGCGCGCCGCGGGCCCGGGGCGCCTCAGCGCCGCCGGGCCGGCTCCCGCGCGTGGGCCGTGCGCCGCAGGCCCGGGAGCACCGGCTCGCACAGCACCGCCGGCGCGACGGCAGCCTCGGTCTGCCCGGTCCGGGTCGGCTGCCCGTCGATGATGTCCAGGTCGGTGACGGCCGGTTGCGCGGCCGGCCGCCCGTACGGCGGCACGTGCCCGGTGTCGCGGGGGCGACCGAGCCGGGCCAGCCCGGCGACCGGGTCGACGAGCCGCCGGTGGGTGGGGTTGAGCAGGTCCAGGACGGTGCCGCATGACCGGCCCAGCCGCTCCGGCAGCGCCTCCACCGAGCGGCGGGCGGTCTCCACCGCCGGGTCGTCCCCGGCGGACCCCTCGACGCGGGGCAGCGCCCGGGCCGCCGCGCCCAGCCGCAGGTGATGGTCGAGCGACTCGTCCTCCGCGGGGGCGATCACCTCACGCGCGGCGGCCACCGGGACCCCGCCGATCCGGGGAGCGGGCGGCGCCGCCCGCTCCTCCCCGGACCGACCCGGTGACGGGGGCGTGCTGAGGGGGGCTCAGAGCCGGTACGGCTTCGAGCGGCGGCGCAGCACCCAGCCCGTGGCGACGACGCCGGCGCCGACCAGGGCCGCGCCGACGCCCAGCGTCAGCGGGCCGTAGTCGCGGGCGGCACCGCCCAGGCCGCCCATGACCCCCCGGGAGGGTCTGGCGGTGGACGTCGCCGAGATCGTCGGCGAGGTGGCGCCGGAGACGATCACCGACTGGCTGCCCGCGGTGCTGCCGCTGGAACAGACCACCACCACGGTGAACGTCCCCGGGCTCACCCCGGACCAGGCCGCGGACTGGCTGACGGACGTGCCCGACAGGGCCACCTGCCTGCCCTGGGCGAAGCTCGCCTGACGGCTCGAGAGCAGGGCCGCGGTGCCCCAGCTGCCGTTGATCTGGGTGCACGCACTGGTCACCACCGAGACCGTGGAGCCGGTGGTACTGACCGAGATCCCCGAGGCGGCGGCGGACGGCCCGGCGAACCCGGCCGGAAGCGCGGCGGCGACCGCCAGGGTCAGGCCGGAGCGGAGCAGGAGTCGTGAGGTGTGCATGGGCTGGCCTCCGGCGGCACGGTTGGCGGTACGTCCCATGCGCCGCCTGGGGTCGGAAACGTCCGTGCGCCTCAACCGCAGCAAACGCCGCCCCGGGACCGCCCGCACGCCGGGGACACCCGGCCGGGTGACGGCTGCACCGCCCGGATGAAGCGGACCGTCCGTGTGGCCCCCGCCGTCCGGTGGACGCAGGCGCGCCGGACCTGTCCGCCCGTCAGCCGCCCGTGGTCACCGTGCGTTCCGCCGAGTAACCACCCCACGTCCCGTCCGGCAGCCGCGCCCGCAGCCGCACCCGGTGCTCCTCGCCGGCCGCCGTGCCCGTGTAGAAGCTGTGCCGCGCCCGGCCGTGCGGCGGCGTGCCGCCCCAGAGGAGTGAGGTGGCCGCGGCGCCGTCCAGCTGGATCTGGTACTCGGTGACCACACCGCCCGTGCGCGGCGGGTCCCAGGCCAGGTCGATGTAGTAGGCCCCGCCGGACCGGTGGGTGGCGGCGGTGAAGCCGGTGGGCGCGGTGTCCCGGCCGTCGTCCCTGCCCGGGGTGGCCAGGCGGATCCGGGTGCCGGCGGGGGAGAGATTGCCGGCGGCATCCTGGGCCCGCACCGTGAAGACGTAGCGGCTGCCGGGGCGCAGGCCGGTGACCACCGTGGCCGTCTGGCCGCCGCCGACGCTGTGGATCTTCACGTCGCCCTGGTAGACCTCGTACGACACCACGCCCCGGTCGTCCCGGGACGCGCCCCAGGACAGCTGGACCGCGCGGCTGCCGACGGTCCGCCCGGCGGTGTCCCGGGGCCGGGTCGGTGCCGAGCGGTCCGCCGCCACCGCGGCCGGTGTCCGCGCCCGTACCGACCGGCTCGGCGGGCTCAGCCGGCCCGCGGCGTCCCGGGCACGCACGGTGAACGCGTACACGGTGGACGGCCTGAGCCTGGTGACGTCCACCATGTGCTGCGAATCCGCCACGTCCGCCACTTTGGTGGTGCCGCGGTATATCTCGTAGGAGCGGACCCCGGAGCCGTCGGGCAGGGCGTTCCACATGACGTGCACGCTCGTGGCGCTGCCCGCCGTGGCGGTGACCCCGCCCGGAGCGCCCGGCGCCCGTCCCTCGTCCGCCTCGCCGGCCCGGCCCCAGCCGCACGACACGGCGAGCAGCAGGGCTCCGCAGGCCAGCACGAGCGGAACGGGAACGCGTCGCACGGCTGTTCCTCCCCCGGGGGACGGCGTGAGCAGGCACGGTAAAGGTCCGGACCAATAGTGCCGGGCGGGTGCGGCCACAGCAAGGGGGTCGCGTGGGGGACTGCCCCCCGAGTTGCGTGAGCTGGACCTCTCCGCGGCCGAACTCGCTTGCCACTGAGCGGAGTTCATGCCGGTGGCGCGGACCCGCTGTCGTCGCCGATCCCGTGCCGGCATGGGCGGCCGGGGGTTCCGGGCGGGCAGTTCCCGGAACCCCCGGCCCCTTCATGCCGGAACCCGGCCTCCTGTACCCCTGTCATCCGCTCCGCGCAACCCGGTCGGCGCCCGGACCCACGGCTGTCCTCGCGGGATGCTCCGAAGATCCCCTCGCGGGGTGTCAGAAGCGTGCTCCATCCGGCCCCTTCGGAGCGGTCCCGACGTCCACTCGCCCGAACGCGCACCACAGTGGGCTGAATGCCCGTTATGTACCCTAAGAGAGGGTTCCTCATCGTGCGTGTCCCGTCGCTGACGCTGGCCGCCGCCGGCGCCGCCCTGCTCGCCCCCACGGCCCTGCCCGCCCCGGCCACCGCCGTCCCGCCCCGAGAACGGCCCGCGGTCCACGGCGAGGATCTGGTCACCGCCGCCGACCTGCTGGCGCGCACCGACACGTGCACCCAGGTCTCCCGGGGCCGGTACCGCACCGACGCCGACACCGCTCCGACCGTCCCCGTCTGCGGCACCCGGGACGCCGTCTTCTGGAAGGCCGACCTGGACATCGACTGCGACGGCCGGCCCAGCGCCCGCTGCAACCACCGCACCGACCCGCTGTTCGCCCCCACCACCGCCTTCCAGCAGTCCGACGGCCGCCATCTGAGCGCCGCGCGCCTGCCCTACATCGTGGTCCCCGCGCCGAGCAGACGCTGGAACCAGCGCGCGCACGGCGTCCGGGGCGGCTCCGTGGCCGCGGTCGTCTACCGGGACCGGGTGCGGTACGCGGTCGTCGGCGACACCGGCCCGCGCGACATCATCGGCGAGGCCTCCTACGCCACCGCCCGCAGCCTCGGCATCCCGCCCGACCCGCGCACCGGCGGCGTACCCTCCGACGTCACCTACATCGTCTTCCGCCATTCCCGCGCCACCCGCATCGAGGACCACGCGGCGGTGGTGGAGGAGGGCCGGCGACTGGCCGGCCGCTTCATCGCGGACGACCCGAGGAACTGGCCGTGGCGGGCAGCTTCCGGCCGTCCCCTCGTGCGGTAGGCGCGCAGCTCCGTGGCGGGGACGCGGGGGCAGCGGCCGGCCGGGCGTTCCGTCGCGGGCGAGCGGCGCACCGGCCCTGGCGGGCTGCTTCCGGCGGTCTCGCCGTCGTGCGGGAGGCGTGCGCTTCCGCGGCGCTTCCGCGGCGGCGCGGAGGGCCGGCGGGCCGGCGGGCCGGCGGCCCTGCCCGGCGATGCGTCGCGGGGGCGGCGGCCGACCGGCTCTTTCGTCGCGCGCCGCCGCCGGCCCCCTCGCGCGCCGAAGCCCGTCGTCACACCTTGCGGTAGGCGTACGCCTCCGCCGCCGCCGCTTCCACGGCGTCCAGGTCTCCCCCCGCGGCGGCGGTGACCACCGCGGCCACCGCGCCCTCGACGAACGGCGCATCCACCAGGCGCGTACGCTCCGGGAGTTCATCGCCCTCGGCGAGCAGTGCCTTCACCGTGAGCACCGCGCTGCCCAGGTCGGTGAGCACCGCCACCCCGGCCCCGCCGTCCACCGACGCCGCCGCGGCGGCGATCAGCTCGGCGCTGGTGCCGAGCCCGCCGTCCTCGGTGCCGCCCGCCGGAGCCACCGGCACCGCGGCCGCCCCGCCCGACAGGCCCTTGGCCAGCGCCGCGACCGACGCGGCCACCTCCGCGCTGTGCGACACCAGTACGATCCCGACCGCCCTGTCCTCACTCACCGTCCGCCTCCGCCGTGTCGGCCAGCGCGGCGATCAGCAGCGCCGACGAGGTCGCCCCCGGATCCTGGTGGCCGATGCTGCGTTCGCCCAGATAGCTGGCCCGGCCCTTGCGCGCCTGCAACGGGGTGGTGGCCTGGGCGCCCTCCTCCGCCGCGGCCCGCGCGGCGGCGAAACCCGTCCCGAGCGCGTCCACGGCCGGTACCAGCGCGTCGATCATGGTCTTGTCGCCCGGTGCCGCCCCGCCGAGCGTCATCACACCGTCGACGCCCGCGCGCAGCGCCTCGGCCAGCTGCTCCCTGCCGACCTCGGCCGCGTCACCGAGCGCCTTCCCGGTCCGGCGCAGCAGAGTGCCGTACAGCGGGCCGGACGCACCGCCGACGGTCGAGATCAACTGCCGCCCGGCCGCGGTCAGGACGGCCCCCGGAGTCTGCGGTGCCTCCTTCTCCAGGGTGGCCGTGACCGCGGTGAACCCGCGCTGGAGGTTGCTGCCGTGGTCGGCGTCCCCGATGGCCGAGTCGAGGGCGGTAAGGCGCTCCGCCTCGCGGTCGACGGACGCGGCGGTCGCCGTCATCCAACGGCGGAAGAAGTCGGCGTCGAGCACTGGATCTCCTCGTGGTAGGACTGCCGGCCGGTGCGGCCGGGGCGGTGATCGTCTGCTGTCGCCGGCTCACATGCCCCAGCGCAGCGCCGGAGTCCGTACCGGCGCGTCCCACAGCCGCAGCAGCTCCTCGTCGGCCTGGCACAAGGTCACCGAGGCGCCGGCCATGTCCAGGGAGGTGACGTAGTTCCCGACCAGGGTGCGGGCCACGACGACCCCCCGTTCGCGCAGTACCCGCTGCACCTCGGCGTGGAAGCCGTACAGTTCCAGCAGCGGCGTGGCGCCCATGCCGTTGACCAGCAGCAGGACCGGGTCGCGCGGCGGCATGTCCTCCACGATGGCGTTGACCGCGAAGTCGGCGATCTCCCCGGAGGTCATCATCGGGCGCCGCTCCCGGCCCGGCTCGCCGTGGATGCCGATGCCGAGCTCCAGTTCACCGTCCGGCAGATCGAAGGTCGGGCTGCCCTTCGCCGGGGTCGTACAGGCGCTCAGGGCGACGCCGAAGCTGCGGGAGTTCGCGTTGACCTGGCGGCCGACGGCCTCGACCCGCTCCAGCGGCTGCCCCTCGGCCGCGGCGGCACCCGCGATCTTCTCCACGAACAGCGTCGCGCCGGTGCCGCGCCGCCCGGCCGTGTAAAGGCTGTCGGTGACCGCCACGTCGTCGTCGACGAGCACCTTCGCGACCTGGATGCCCTCGTCCTCGGCCAGCTCGGCCGCCATGTCGAAGTTCAGCACGTCACCGGTGTAGTTCTTCACCACGAACAGCACGCCAGCCCCGCTGTCCACGGCCGCCGCGGCGCGCGCCATCTGGTCCGGCACCGGCGAGGTGAACACCTCCCCGGGGCAGGCGGCGGACAGCATGCCGGGGCCGACGAAGCCGCCGTGCAACGGCTCGTGCCCCGATCCGCCGCCCGAGACCAGTCCGACCTGTCCGGCCACGGGAGCGTCCCGGCGGACGATCACCCGGTTCTCCACGTCGACGGTCAGGTCGGGATACGCGGCGGCGAAGCCGCGCAGCGCGTCCGCCACGACGGTCTCCGGCACGTTGATCAGCATCCTCATGGGGGTCTCCTCGTGAGCTTGGCGCTTAGGCCCAGGACCTGCCGCTTCGCAGGTCACCGGCGTGGAGGGCGGTCTTGCATCGGGCGGTTCACGGCGGTCGGAGGCGGGTCGTGCCGGGTCGGCCGCCGACTCGGGGCCGACCACGGTGACGAGACGTCACCCCCTGGCTCTCCTTGATCGCCACATCGTGATCGTCGAATGGGCCGTCCCGTCTATTGGCAGTATCGGCCTTGCGCCAGTGAAGGTCACCTGCGGCCGGGTGCTTTCACGTTCGGTAGCGCCCCATGCGCGTACCGCCACGCGCGGCGTCGCGCTCTCGCCGCATGCCGAAGACCTCCCGGGCGTGCGGCCCGGGAGGCCCGGCAGCGGGGGAGCGGCGGTCAGTAGCCGCAGGCGGTCACCCACTTGTGGGAGGAGATGCGGTCGTTCCACTCCCAGGGGATGTTGCCCTGGCCCCCGTTGGGCGCGCAGGTGGAGGCACCGCCGTAGTTGATGTCCTCGTAGACGCGGACGTCTCCGTAGGCGCCGCCGTAGCCGTTGTTGAACCAGGACGAGGCCCGGTCGTTCATGTCGAAGCTGCCGTTCGGGCCGCAGGTGCTCCAGTTGGCGTCGTCGCCGCTCCACCCGCAGGAGTGGCCGCCGCGATCGGTGTCCTCCCACACCCAGTAGGCGCCGTCGGCGGCCAGGGCGGAGGCGCTGGCCGTAGTGGTCTTCCCGTGCGGGGTGTGGGCCGTGGCGGCGCCGGCCGTGGTCAGGGCGGCGGGAACGGTCAGCAGCGGCAGGACGAACGTGCCGGCCAGCAGCATGGTGCGCAACTTGCGCATGGGATCCTCCAGGGGTCTGGTCCTACCCGTTTGATGTCAGGACGGTGGTGCGGACGGAGAAGGTGGTGCGAGGCGCCGCGCCCTCGGCAGCGCGGCGTTCTGGAACCTCCACCTGTCGACGAGTTCCTCGCGGTACTGCGCGCGGAGCCGTTCGCCGTAGGAGCGGTCCAGAATTCGGGAGACCCGCGCCAGCGGTGTGCCGGTCGCGCAGGTCGCTTCGGTGACGGCGAGCGCGGTCCCCGCCGCGTCCGCCTCGGACGCCGGCAGGCTCTCGCGGTAGCGGGCCGCCGCCTGCCGGGACTCGTCGGGGCTGGTGTACGGCCGGCCGGCCGCCCGCATGCAGGCGGCCCACCGGCCCACCGCGGCCACGTACCGCCGGTCCTGGTGTACGCGCGTCTCCCGGAGGGGACGCAGGTTCATGGTGACGACCTTGACGCGGAACCAGGCCTTGAGATCTCCGTAGAGCGTGCGTTCGGCGTCCGCGATGCAGCCCTCGGTGGAAGCGGTGACCGTCATCTTCGTGGGCGTCCTCGCCGAGAGCCCCACGGGGGAGGGCCCCATCAGCGCGGTACGGGCCGCGGCCCGCGCGGACGGCGACAACCCGTGGAAGTACCGCTGGTTCGGGTCGTTCCGCCGCGCCTCGGCCCTGAGGCGGTCCTCCCGGCCGCCGTAACCGTGGGCGCGGGCCCACGCGACGTCGTCGACCGCGTACGGGAAGGTTCGCGCGCCCTCGCCGGCAGCCCCGGCGACCTCCGTGACCTCGTACCGGAATCCCCGCGCGGCCATGCACCGGCTGATCAGGACCTGTTCCGCCCGGGCCAGCACCCGGACCTCCCGCGGGCCCGGTTCGCGGGACGAACCCGCCGGACCCGGCCCGGGCGCCGGGCCGCCCGCGGCCGCTCCGCATCCGCCCAGCAGCAGGACGGCTGCCAGACCGGCGGCCACGGCCCGGGCCGTGGCCGTGGCGGTCGCACGGTGACGCCTCATCGGCGAAGACCTCCCCTCGCTCTCGCTGTCGTGGTGCGTGAACCCAGGTCTAGCCGTTGTCGGTTGTTCGCCGTCGGGCCGGTTGCAGTGAACAAACAATTGCTGAACAATCCACACCAGAGGGCGGAAAACCCCTCGGGTGGGGAAGCCCGAGCGGGGGAAGGGGAGCATGGCCCGCAAGGAGCGCCCGCTGGAGGGGGAAGACGGACCGCTGCTGCGGTTCGCCGCGGCTCTGCGCCGCTTACGTCACGAGGCCGGCTCCCCGCCGTACCGCGATCTGGCGCACCGCGCCCACTACTCGGTGGCCACCCTGTCCGGCGCCGCCTCCGGACGGCGGCTGCCCAGCCTGGACGTCACGCTGTCGTACGTACGGGCCTGCGGCGGCGATCCGCGGGAATGGGAGGGGCGCTGGCACGCCGTCGCCGTCGAACTCCGCGCCGTGTCCTCCGCCGGCGCCTCGGGGGAGCGGAACGGCCCGGACGAGGGGGGCGACCCGCACCGACAGCCCTGCCCGGAGGTACCGGCCGGCCCGCTCCCCCGAGGGCCGTACGTCGGTCTGGCGGCCTTCCGGACCGAGGACGCCGACCTGTTCTTCGGCCGCGAGCGTCTCGTCGAGGACCTCCTCGCCACCCTGGCCCGGAGGCGGGCCGTGGCCGTCGTCGGCGCGTCCGGAGCCGGCAAGTCCTCCCTCCTGCGCGCCGGACTGCTGCCGCGTCTGACCCGTGACGAACCACGCCGCAGGGTTTGGGTCCTCACCCCCGGACCCCACCCGTGGGAACGCCTGGAGAAGGCGCTCGCGGCGGGGCGGGAAGCCCGGGAGTCCTGGGAGTCCGGGTCGGGTCACGGGCTGGAGTCCGGGTCGGTCTCCGGGCCCGGTCACGGGGCGGCCTCCGGACCGGACTCCGGGCCCGGCCACGGGGCGGCCTCCGGACCGGACTCCGGGCTGGGATCCAGGTTCCTGTCAGGGCCGGGCCACGGGCCGGGCTCCGGGCCGGGATCCGGGTTGCAGTCAGGCCGGGGCCACAGGGCGGACTGCGGACTGGGCTCCGGGCCGGGCCCCGCGCCGGGTTCCCGGCCGGGTGAACTGGTCGTCGTCGTGGACCAGTTCGAGGAGGTCTTCACCGTCTGCACCGACGCCGACGAGCGGGCCCGCTTCATCGCCGCCCTCGTCGAGGAGGCGGAGCGGCCCGGATCCGGCTGCCGGATCGTCCTCGGGGTCCGCGCCGACTTCTACGCCCACTGCACCCGCCACGCCCCGCTCGTCGCCATCCTGCGCGACGCGCAGGTCGTCGTCGGCCCGATGAGCGCGGCCGAACTGCGGTGCGCCGTCGTCGAACCCGCCCGGCGGGCCGGCCTGACCGTGGAAGGCGCCCTCCAGGCCACCCTCGTCGCCCACGCCCACGGGCAGGCCGGAGTCCTGCCCCTGCTGTCCCACGCGCTGCTGGAGACCTGGCGCAGGAGGCGAGGCGCGGCCCTCACCCTGGACGCCTTCCACGCGGCCGGCGGATTCGAGGGGGCGCTCGCCCAGTCCGCGGAGAGCCTCTATTCCTCGCTCACCGTCCGTCAGCGGCAGCTGGCCCGGCAGACCTTCGTACACCTCATCGCCCTCGGCGAGGGCACCGAGGACACCAAGCGGCCCGTCTCCCGCGACGAACTCGGCGAGGACGCCGACACCGCGACCGTGCTGGCCCGGGCCGCGGCGCTGCGCCTGCTCACCCTCGACGACGGCCGGGTCGAACTCACCCACGAGGCGCTCATCCGGGCGTGGCCCCGGCTGCGCGGCTGGCTGACCGACGACCGCGAGCGGCTACGGGCCCACCGTCGGCTCACCGACGCCGCCCGCGCCTGGGAAACCCTGGGACGGGACCCCGGCGCCCTCTACCGCGGCGCCCGGCTGGCCCTCGCCCGCGACCTCGTCAACAGCCGCGGGATCCGGCTCGCCCCGACGGAACAGGCCTTCGTCGACGCGGGGACGGCGGCCGAGGCCGCGGCCGACGACTCCGCCCGGCGGCGCGCCCGACGCCTGCGCTTCCTCGTGGCACTCCTGGCCGTGCTCGTCGTGGTGGCGGCCATCGCCACCGTCGACGCCCGCCGGGCCGAGGACGAGGTCACCCGGCAGCGCAACGCCGCGGTCGCCCGGACCATCGCGGACAGCGCGACGGGACTCGTCGACACCGATCCCGGGCTGGCGGTACAGCTGGGCCTGACGGCCTACCGCCTCGCCCCGACCGCCAGGACGCGCGACGCCCTGGTGAGCACCCTGATGACCACCGTGGTGGCCCACGCCAAGGAGGTCCTCGCCATCGCCTACCGTCCCGACGGGCGTCAGCTGGCGACCGCGAGCGGCGACCACACCGCACGGCTGTGGCGGGTGCACGGCACCGACCGCCCCGTCGCCGAAGCCACCCTCAGGGGCCACGGCGACGACGTCCGGACCGTGGCCTACCGCCCGGACGGCCGCGCGCTGGCCACCGGGTCCGCCGACGGGAGCGTGCGGCTGTGGGACACGGCGACGCCCACCCGGCCGGCCCTGCTCGCCTCACTCACCGGCCAGGGAGGCGACGTACGCTCCGTCGCCTACGGCCCGGACGGCCGTACGCTCGCCACCGCCGGCAGCGACGGCAGTGTGGGGCTCTGGGACGTCACCGACCCCGCCAGGCCCGCCCTGCTCACGCGGGTGACCGGACATCGTGACGCGGTCCGTTCGGTGGCGTTCAGCCCGGACGGCGGCACGCTCGCCAGCGCCGGCGAGGACGGCGCCGTACGACTGACCGCCGTCGCCGACCGGCGCCGGCCCCGACGGCTGGCCGTCCTGTACGGCCACGCCACCGGGGCGTTCTCGGTGGCGTTCAGCCCCGACGGCCGCACACTGGCCACGGCCGGCGGCGGGCACGCACCGGTACGGCTGTGGAACCTCGCCGACCCGCGGCGTCCGGCCCCGCTCGCCGGCCTCTCCGGCCACACCGACGTCGTCGGCTCGGTGGCGTTCAGCCCCGACGGGCGCACCCTGGCCAGCGCGAGCGACGACCGCACGGTGCGGTTGTGGAGCGTGGACCGGCCCACGCACCCGACCGCGCCGACCACACTGACCGGCCACGGCACGGCGGTCAGCTCGGTCGCCTTCAGCCCCGACGGAACCGTACTGGCCTCCGGCGGCTTCGACGCCACCGTCCGCCTCGCCGGTACCGACCGGGCCCGCGTCATCGCGCACGCCTGCGCTCACACCGGCCCCCGCATCACCCGCGCCCAGTGGGCCGCCCACCTGCCGTACGTCGCCTACGCGCCCCCGTGCGGCGATCCGGACGACTCCGAGCCGACCGGCCGGCCCCGGCGCGCACCCGGCGCCGCCGGCGGCCCCGGGCGTCCGGCGGGACGGGGCACGGCGAGCTGATTCTCCGGCCCGCCGTCACGCCGTCACGCCGTCAGGAGCACGTCCAGGGAAACGATCACGACGCGGGCCGCGACGGCCGTCAGCACCACCCAGGGCCACATCGGGTGTTCCTCCGCCGGCTGCGCCTCGCTGGGCTCCCGCACGGTGGCTCCCTGCGGGCGGACGAAGGGAGGGCCGCCTCCATCGTGGCCGCGCCGGGGCCCCCTTTTAGTCGGGGTGGCCACCGGCCCCGGGGTGGAGTTTCCTCCCCCCGTCCCCGCCCTCGTGGCCGGCAGCGGCCCGGCATCGCCGGCGCCGTCCGGGGAACTCGGCGCTCCGGAACACGGGGCCGCCGTCGGGCGGAGGAGGTGCCGTTGCCGTGGACGACTGGGAGATGTGGGAGATGCACGACGAGGTACAGCTGTCACCGTGCGAGCGGCTGGCGCTGCTGCAGATCGAGTCGAGACTGCGGCAGGACCGCCGGTTCGCGCGCCGGATGGGCTGCCCGCGCGGTCCGGGGTGGCTGCCGGTGGCGGTCGTGCTGCTGACGGCCGCGTCGGTGTTCGTGGCCGTCATGGGCATCCGCACCTCGGACCCGGCGCTGCTGTGGTGCTTCGCGGCGCTGTGGCCGCTGACCCTCGTGCAGGTGTTCCGGCTGCTGTGCCGGGCCACCCGCACCCGGATCCGCGCCGGCGCCCGGGTCACTCCCTGGCTCTGAGCCCCGGCAGCAGAAAGCACGGCCCGGCAACGGGAAGCGGGGCCGGGCAACCTGCCCGGCCCCGCCTTCTTCCGCCCGTGGCGGTGCCGCGTCAGCTCTCCTTGCCCCGCCCCGACAGCGCGTCGCGCATCCGGTCGACCAGGCCGGCGCCCGGGGCCAGCAGCTTGTTGGCCGGGGGCTTGTCCGGCGCCGCCGGGTGCGGCCGGGTCGGCGCCGTCTTCTTGGCCCGGCGCACCTTGTCGCCGAGGGTCATCAGCGCGTCGGGGGAACAGGCCGCCTCCAGACGCGGGAAGAGGTTCAGCTCCTCGTCGGTCACATGGGAGCGGATCTCCGTCATCAGCTGCGCCATGAGCGTGTCGAACCGGGGGTCGTCGGCCTGACAGCCCTCCAGGTCCTTCATGATCTGCTCGGCCTTCGCGTGGTCCTCCAGCTCCTTGTCGGCCAGGGCGTCCCCGCCCGTGAGGTGCTCGCGCACCGCCGGGTACAGATAGGCCTCCTCGGCGACGGAGTGGCGGACCAGCTCGATCGTGGCCTGGTCGGCCAGGTTCTTGCGTTCGCTGGAACCGGGCGGCAGCGCCTCGATCCGGCCGAAGAGCTCCTCGACCTCACGGTGGTCGGTGGTGAGCTCCTGGATGACGTTTCCGCCGTGACCCATCGTCGTACCTCCTGAATGACACGCGGCGGCCCGTGAGCGGCCGGCCGTCGTCCGGCCGGGTGCCCCGGGGACGGCGGGCCACACGGTCCGTCCCGTCCGGCCACCGGATCGGGTGACAGACGTGGCAGACGGCGGCCATCCGGCCCGTTCGGGCCCGCGCCCCCTCCCGCGGTGCCGCATGATCCCGCTGCGGACAGCCGCGCTCGGGTGTGCCCACCGCCCGGGTGCCCGCGCCCGACCGCGGGCACCAGCGGACCGGCCTCCTGAAACCACCCCGGCGGCGAGTCGTCTGCAAGTTCTGAACCCGTCTTCGGAAGCCGCTAATCGCCCGGCGTACCGCCAGGCGCGCGAGGCGGCGTGCGCGGTGCGGGCCGGCCGGGGGGCCTCCGGTGTTTTCCAGGGGCAACTCCCCGCACGGGCCGGCCTTCCGGGTGCCGGCGGAACCCGGACATCGTCGTGCAGGAGCCTTCCCGCCGTGCTGGACGGGGAGCCGGAGTCGCGCGAGCACCCGTGATCCGGGAGAATCAGAATCCAACGCGTGAACCCAACTGGCAGGGGAACCCAGCTGCCAGTGCCGTCCAGCAAGCGGCGGCCGATCAGGGCGGTCCTCCGGATGAGCGGGGACCCGGCCCTCTCCTCCCCTTCTCTCCCAGCGGGCCGACGATGTCGGACCCGGCGACGCAGTACGCGCCGACGCCCGCCCAGGGCGTCTTCGCGGCGCGAACGACGTGGACGAAGGAACAGGCCCATGACTGCTGAGACACCGTTCTCCTGGCGGCGCGCCCTCGTGACCGGGGGCGCCGGTTTCCTCGGCTCCCATCTGTGCGAACGGCTGCTGGATTCGGGCGTCGAAGTCGACTGTGCCGACAACCTGGCCTGCGGCCGGCGCGAGAACGTCGCGCACCTGGAGGACCGGCCCGGATTCCGGTACGTGCACTGCGACGTCTCCGCGGCCGAGTGCACCGGACTGCTGCCGGGCCCCTACGGCCTGGTACTGCACTTCGCCTGCCCGGCCTCACCCGCCGACTACCTGCGGATGCCCCTGGAGACGCTGGACGTGGGCAGCCTCGGCACCCGCAACGCGCTGAGGATCGCCGAACGCGACGGCGCCCGCTTCCTGCTGGCCTCCACCTCCGAGGTGTACGGCGACCCGCTGGTGCACCCGCAGCACGAGGGCTACTGGGGCAACGTCAACCCGGTCGGGCCGCGCAGCGTGTACGACGAGTCCAAGCGGTTCGGCGAGGCCCTGGTGACCGCGCACGCCGGCACCCGGGGGACGAACGCCGGGATAGTACGGCTGTTCAACACCTACGGGCCGCGCATGCGGGCCCACGACGGCCGCGCGGTACCGACGTTCATCTGCCAGGCCCTGGCCGGCGAACCGCTCACGGTGACCGGCGACGGCAGCCAGACCCGCTCGCTGTGCTACGTCGACGACACCGTCGACGGCATCCTGCGGGTGGCCGCCAGCCGCTCCGTACGGCCCGTCAACATCGGCGGCAGTGACGAGATCACCGTCGCCGACCTGGCCCGCCGGGTGGTCGCCCTGACCGGTTCCCGCTCGCCGATCGCGTTCATAGACCGGCCCGTCGACGATCCCGGCCGGCGCCGGCCCGACACGACCCTGGCGCGCGAACTGCTCGGCTGGTCCCCGCAGATCCCCTGGGAGGAGGGCCTGAAGCAGACCATCGCCTACTTCTCCGCCCTGCCCCCGGAACCGGCCTCGCGCGCGGAGGTCCCGGCCCCGCATTCCTGACCCCCGCCCCCGGCCCTGGAGACAGCGCATGCACGTCCTCGGAATCAACGCACTCTTCCACGATCCCGCCGCCGCCCTGATCACCGACGGCACGGTCGTGGCGGCAGCGGAGGAGGAACGCTTCTCACGCCGCAAGCACGGCAAGCGCCCCGTTCCCTTCTCCGCCTGGGAGCTGCCCGAGCAGTCGGCCCGCTGGTGCCTGACACAGGCCGGCCTCACCCCGGCCGACCTGGACGCCGTCGCCTACTCCTACGATCCGGCACTCGCCCGTCCCGCCGAGCGGCTGGGGCTGCACGACCCCTGGGACCACCTGCGCCAGGAGTACGCCCGCCGGGCCCCGGAATTCCTCGCCGAGGCCCTGCCCGGACTCGACCCGGCCAAGGTCAGGTTCGTCCCGCACCACGTGGCCCACGCCGCCTCCGCCGGGGCCGTCTCGCCGTACCCGGACTGCGCCGTCCTCGTCCTGGACGGCCGCGGCGAGTGCGGCTCCCACCTGGCAGGCCGCTACACCGGCCGCGAACTGACCGTCCT
The DNA here is from genome assembly GCF_043195475.1 of Streptomyces sp. Y20. Lineage (NCBI taxonomy): Bacteria > Bacillati > Actinomycetota > Actinomycetes > Kitasatosporales > Streptomycetaceae > Streptomyces > Streptomyces sp. Y20. Next base: position 291,266 of record NZ_JBIDDP010000001.1, on the reverse strand, counting down.
CGTCACCCAGGAACTGCCCGACTCCCTGGGTCTGTTCTACGAGGACCTCACCCAGCACCTCGGATTCCTGCGCAGCAGCGACGAGTTCAAGGTCATGGCCCTCGCCTCCCACGGCACCCCGCGCTTCGCCGGCCGGCTGCGCGAGTACGTCCACACCGATGACGGCGGCGGTTTCCGGGCCCGCCCCGTGCCCTGGGCGGAACTCGTCCCGGCGCGCCCCGCCGGCGGCGCCTGGGACCAGGACCACGCCGACCTCGCCGCCAGTGCCCAGCTCTGCCTGGAGGAGGCCATGCTGGGCCTCGCCCGGTGGCTGCGCGAGCGCACCGGCGAGGACGTGCTCACCCTGGCCGGCGGGGTCGCACTCAACTGCGTGGCCAACACCCGGCTGTGGCGGGAGAGCGGCTTCGCCCACGTGTGGGTGCAGCCCGCCGCAGGCGACGCCGGCACGGCCCTCGGCGCCGCGGCGCACATCGCCGGGCAGAAGGACACCCTGGAGCCGATGCCGACGGCCGCGCTCGGCCGCGGCTGGAGCGACACCGAGCTGCGGGAGTGGCTCGACCGGGCGGCCGTACCGTACGAGGAGCCCGCCGACATCGCCGAGACGGCCGCCGAGGCGCTGGCCGCCGACGGGATCGTGGCCTGGTTCCAGGGCCGCAGCGAGTACGGGCCCCGTGCGCTCGGGCACCGCTCGCTGCTCGCCCACCCGGGCCGGGCCGCCAACCTGGAGCGGCTCAACGCCGTCAAGGGACGCGAGGAGTTCCGGCCCGTCGCGCCCATGGTCCTCGCCGAACGCGCGGCCGAGATCTTCGACGGGCCGCTGCCCAGCCCGCACATGCTCTTCGTCCACGACGTGGCCCCCGACTGGAGGGCCCGCATCCCGGCCGTGGTCCATGTCGACGGCACGGCCCGCGTCCAGACCGTGGACCGGGACCAGGAGCCGCTGGTGGCCCGGATGATCGAGGGTTTCGAACGGCGCACCGGACTGCCGGTGGTGGTCAACACCAGTCTGAACACCGCCGGCCGGCCCATGGTCGACGACCCCAGGGACGCCCTGGAGTGCTTCGGCTCGGCCCCCGTGGACCTGCTGGTGCTCGGCCCGTTCGCCATCCGACGCGGGAAGGCGTTCGCATGAGCGACGCACCCGCGTACACCGTCGTCGTCCCGACGATCGCCCGCCCCTGCCTCGCCGAGTGCCTGCGCGCGCTCGCGGCGGCCGGCGACCATCCGCCGCACGAGGTGGTCGTCGTGGACGACCGGCCCGCACCCGACGGCGGCCTGCCGCTGGAGCCGGCCGGGCAGCTCCTCGACCGCGTCCGCACCCTGCGCACCGGCGGCCGGGGCCCGGCCGCCGCCCGCAACGCCGGCTGGCAGACCGTCCGTACGCCCTGGACGGTCTTCCTGGACGACGACGTCCAGGTGCTGCCCGACTGGTCCCGGCGGCTCGCCGAGGACCTGCGGAAGGCCGGTCCCGACGTCGGCGGCATCCAGGGTCGGCTGCGTGTCCCCCTGCCCCCCGACCGCCGGCCCACCGACTGGGAACGCACCACCAAGGGCCTGGAGAACGCCGCCTGGGCCACGGCCGACATGGCCTACCGCACCGAGGCCCTCAAGCGGACCGGTGGCTTCGACGAACGCTTCCCGCGCGCCTTCCGCGAGGACGCCGACCTCGCCCTGCGCGTCCAGCGGGCCGGCTGGTCCCTGGTCCGGGGCGGACGGGTCACCCGGCACCCCGTCCGCCCGGCCCACTGGTGGGCCTCGCTGCCCGCGCAGCGCGGCAACGCCGACGACGCCCTGATGAACCGGCTGCACGGCCGCGACTGGTGGGACCGCGCACAGGCGCCCCGCGGCCGGCTGCCCCGCCACCTCGTGGTCACGGGAGCCGCCCTCGCCGCCGCATCCTGCGCCCTGACCGGGCGGCGCCGGGCAGCGACCGCCTGGGCGGCGCTGTGGACGCTGGGCACCACCGAGTTCGCCCTCGCCCGGATCCTGCCCGGCCCGCGCACCGCCCGCGAGATCGCCGGGATGCTCGGCACCAGCGTGCTCATCCCGCCCCTCGCCGTCCGGCACTGGGTGTGCGGCATCGTCCGCCACCGGCAGGCCGAACCCCTGGGAGGCGCCGAGTGAACAGGCTGTCCGCCGTCCTCTTCGACCGCGACGGCACCCTCGTGCGGGACGTGCCGTACAACGGCGACCCCGGCCGGGTACGGCTGCTGCCGGGCGCGGCCGCTGCCGTCGCGCTGGCGCGGTCCGCCGGGCTGCCGACCGGGGTCGTCAGCAACCAGTCCGGCATCGGGCGCGGCCTGCTCACCGTCGAGCAGGTGCTCCGCGTCAACGCGCGTGCCGACGAGCTGCTGGGCGGACTGGACACCTGGCTGTTCTGCCCGCACGCCCCGGACACGGGCTGCGCCTGCCGCAAACCCCGGCCCGGCCTGATCCGCACCGCCGCCGCCCGGCTGGGCGTCGAGGCCGCCGGGTGCCTGGTGATCGGTGACATCGCCGCGGACGTGCTGGCCGCCCGCGCGGCGGGCGCCCGGGGTGTGCTCGTCCCGAACGCGGCCACGGCACCGGCGGAGGTGGCACGTTTCGCCATGGACAGCGCCCCCGACGTACTCACCGCCGTACGCGCGGCACTGGCCGAGGCCGGCCTCCCGCCCGGCGGGAGACCGGCCTCGGCCGGGAGGCGGCCGTCTGCGACCGGGAGACAACGGTCCGCACGGGACCCGGCCACCGGCCAGGCCCACACCCGGACACCCTGGCACGGCACCGCGAGGCCCGCGGTCCCCACGGCGCCCGCGGTGCCCGCGACGCCCGCGGGTGCCGCGACACCCGCTCCTGTGGCTTCCGCGGCCTCAAAGGCCGCCGGGTCACCCGCTCCTGTGGGCCCTGTGGGCCCTGTGGGCCCTGTGGCGGCTGCGGCCGGTGCGGCACCCGCCCCTGCTCCTGCGGCCCCCACCAACCGCACCGCCCCCACGGTTCCTGCGGCTCCCACGGCCACCGCCGCCTCTTCGGCTCCCGCGCCCCGCCCCGCCCCAGCGGTCACGGCGGCCCCAGCGGCCCCCGCACCCCCCGGAGTCCCCCGGGCCTTCGAGAGCGGGCGGTCGGACGGCGTGGCGGTCCCCGTGGCGCACGCGGCCCCCGTGTCCGCGCCGTCCGCGGGGAGGCGGTCGCGGTGAAGGCCCTCGTCGTCCGTCTCGACAGCTTCGGCGACGTCCTGCTCGCCGGCCCCGCCGTACGCGCCGTCGCCGCCCACGCCTCCCACGTCACGATGCTCTGCGGCCCGCGCGGCGCGGACGCCGCCCGACTGCTGCCCGGCGTGGACGAGGTGCTGGAGTGGGCGGCGCCCTGGGAGGGTTTCGACCCGCCCCCGGTCGTCCCGGCGGACATCGACGCCCTGCTGGGACGGCTGCGCGCCGGCGCCTACGACACCGCGCTCGTCCTCACCTCCTTCCACCAGAGCCCGCTGCCCACCGCGCTGCTGCTGCGGCTCGCCGGCGTCGGCCGGATCGGCGCGGACAGCGTCGACCACCCCGGCCGGCTGCTCGACGTACGCCACCGGCGGCAGGGCGGCCGGCACGAGGCCGAGGCGGCCCTGGAGACGGCCGCCGCCCTGGGCTTCCCGCTCCCGGCCGGAGACGACGGCCGGCTGCGCGTGCTGCCGCCCCCGGACACCGGTGGCCTCACCGGCCACGGCCCCTACGTCGTCCTGCACCCCGGCGCCAGCGCCCCCGCCCGCGCCTGGAGCCCCCACCGCTGCGCGGAGGCCGTCGCCCTGCTCACCGACGCCGGGCACCGCGTCGTCGTCACCGGCGGCCCCGGCGAGAGGGCCCTGACCCGGCAGGTGAGCGGCGACCTCGCCGTGGACCTCGGCGGCCGGACCTCGCCCCGCACCCTCGCCGGCGTGCTGCGCACGGCCGACGCCGTGATCAGCGCCAACACCGGCCCCGCCCACCTCGCCGCCGCCGTCGGCACCCCGGTCGTCTCGCTGTTCGCGCCGGTCGTGCCGGCCGGCCGCTGGGCGCCGTACGGCGTCCCCGTCATCCTGCTCGGCGACCAGTCCGCGCCCTGTGCGGACACCCGGGCCCTCACCTGCCCCGTGCCCGGCCACCCCTGCCTGGACGAGGTCACCGGACAGGACGTGGTGCGCGCGGTGCACAAGCTCATCCAGGAGCGGCAGTCATGAACATCCTCGTATGGCACGTGCACGGATCCTGGCTCACCGCCTTCGTGCAGGGCCCGCACACCTACCTGGTCCCGGTCACCGGGGACCGCGGCCCCGACGGGCTCGGCCGGGCCGTGACCTGGCACTGGCCCGCGGCCGTCCGGGAACGCACCCCGGGCGAACTGCGGGACAGCGACATCGACCTGATGGTCCTGCAACGCCCCCACGAGATCGACCTGGCCGCGCGCTGGACCGGCCGCACGCCCGGCGTGGACGTGCCCGCCGTGTACGTCGAGCACAACAGCCCCGACGCCTCACCCGAGCGGCAGCCCCACCCGCTGGCCGGGCAGTCCCGGATCCCCGTCGTGCACGTCACCCACTTCAACCGGCTCATGTGGGACAACGGCCGGGCCCCGGCCGAGGTCGTCGAGCACGGCATCCTCGACCCCGGCCCGCTGTGGACCGGCACCGAGCGGCGCGCGGCCGTCGTGGTCAACGAACCCGTACGCAGGGGCCGTACCACCGGCACCGACCTGCTGCCCCGGTTCGCCCGCTCCGCGCCCCTGGACGTCTTCGGGATGCGCACCGAAGGGCTCGCCGAGCACCTCGGCCTGCCGCCCGGGCGCTGCCGCACCCGGGACCTGCCGCAGCACGAACTGCACCGCGAGATGGCCCGCTGCCGTCTCTACCTGCACCCCGTGCGCTGGACCTCGCTCGGCCTGTCCCTGCTGGAGGCCATGTTCCTCGGCATGCCCGTGGTCGCCCTGGACACCACCGAGGTCCGCGAGGCCGTACCCGACGGCGCCGGGGTGGTCTCGAACCGCCTCGACGTGCTGGAGGACGCCGTACGGGCCCTCCTCGCCGAACCCGGGCTGGCCCGCCGCACCGGCGCGGCGGCCCGGGCTGCGGCCCGGGCCCGCTACGGAGAGCGGCGCTTCCTGGAGGACTGGGAGCGCCTGATCAAGGAGGTCACCCGATGAGCCGCATTCCGCACACGGCCGGGCGCGTCGCCATGGTCTCCGAGCACGCCAGCCCGCTGGCCGCGCTCGGCGGACCGGACGCGGGCGGCCAGAACGTGTACGTGGCGCAGGTCGCCCGGCAGCTCGCCAGAAAGGGATACCGGGTCACGGTGTACACCCGGCGGGACTCCGCGGGCCTGCCCGACCGGGTGACCCTCATCGACGGCGTCCAGGTCGTGCACGTGCCCGCCGGGCCGCCCGCGCCCGTCCCCAAGGACGAACTCCTGCCGTACATGGCCGAGTTCGGGAATTTCCTGGCCCGGCAATGGACGCAGAGCCCGCCCGACGTGGTCCACGCCCACTTCTGGATGTCGGGCCTGGCCGCCCTGGCCGGCACCCGGGAACTCGGTATCCCCGTCGTGCAGACCTACCACGCGCTCGGCACGGTCAAGCAGCGCTACCAGGGCACCGCCGACACCAGCCCGCCGCAGCGCCTCGCCATCGAGGAGGCCGTCGGCCACGAGTGCGCCCGGATCATCGCCACGTGCAGCGACGAGGTGGCCGAACTGAAGGCCATGGGGCTGCCGGAGGACCGGATCAGCGTGGTGCCCTGCGGGGTGGACCCCGACCAGTTCGCGCCCGTCGGCCGCCCGCGCCGGGCCGGTGCCCGCCGGCGGCTGCTGGCCGTCGGCCGGCTCGTCCCCCGCAAGGGCTACGACCGCGCCATCCGCGCCCTGGCCGGCGTCCCCGACGCCGAACTCCTCATCGCCGGAGGCCCGGAGGCCGATCTGCTCGGCACCGAACCCGAGGCCGCGCGCCTCTACGGCACGGCCGCCGAACTCGGGGTCGCCGACCGCGTCACCCTGCTCGGCGGCGTCAGCCGGGCCCGCATGCCCCGGCTGATGTCCAGCGCCGACCTGGTGCTGTCGCTGCCCCGGTACGAACCGTTCGGCATCGTCCCGCTGGAGGCCATGGCCTGCGCCACCCCGGTCGTCGCCACCGCCGTCGGCGGCCAGCTCGACACCGTCGTGGACGGCACCACCGGCGTCCTCGTCCCGGCCGACGACGACCACGACCTCGGCGCCGTCGTCCGCGGCCTCCTCGCCGACCCCGACCGGCTCGCCCGGTACGGGGCCGCCGGCCGCGAACGGGTCCTTGGCCACTACACCTGGGACCGGGTCGCCGACGGCGTGGCAGCGGTGTACGGCGCCGTGTCATCCGTCCGCTCGCTCTCGGGAGTCGTCCGATGAAGACCGCCACCGGCAGCACGCACGGCACCACGCACGGGGCCGTCAACGACACCACCCACTGCGACGACCTGACGAAGGCCCTGGAGACGTTCCGCGGCAACGGTCCGCTCCTCGAACGCTGGGGCACCCACCTCGCCCGCCGGCTGGGCTCCGGCGCCCGGCTGCTCGTCGCGGGCAACGGCGGCAGCGCCGCGCAGGCACAGCACCTCACCGCCGAACTCGTGGGCCGCTACCGCGACGACCGGCCGCCGTTCTCCGCGGTCGCCCTGCACGCCGACACCTCCTCCACCACCGCGATCGCCAACGACTACGGCGTCCAGGAGGTGTTCGCCCGCCAGACCGCCGCCCACGGCCGGCCCGGCGACGTCCTGCTGCTGCTGTCCACCAGCGGGGCGAGCGCCAACCTGCTGGCCGCCGCCGAGCGCGCCCACCGTCTGGGCATGACGGTGTGGGCGCTGACCGGACGGGCCCCCAACCCGCTGCACCTCGGCGCGGACGAGGCCCTGTGCGTCGACGCCCCCGTCGCCGCCACCGTCCAGGAACTGCACCTGGTCGCCGTGCACATGCTGTGCGAGGCATTCGACCGGGCCGTCGCACGCGGCGAGTCGGACCACCGGGCCGACGGCGACGGCGCCGGCACCAAGCCCTCGGCCGACGGCAGGCCGGGTGTCGTCGGCCGGCTCGTGGGCCGTGCCCGCACCGTCGGCCGTGCCGCGTCCGGCGCGCCCGCGGCCCCCACGGAGGGACACGCGTGAACGCCTCGCACACACCCCTGGTCGTCGTGGGCGACGCCCTGCTCGACCACGACCTGTGCGGCCGGGCCGAACGCCTGGCCCCGGACGCCCCCGTACCCGTGGTCCACGGCACCCGGCGCAGCTCCCGCCCCGGCGGAGCCGCCCTCGCCGCCTGCCTCGCGGCGGCCGACGGACGCCCCGTCACCCTGGTCACCGCTCTCGGCACCGACCCCGCCAGCGACACCCTGCGCGAGCTGCTGGCCGGCCGGGTCGACCTGGTCCAGGTGCCGCTGGAGGGCACCCTCAGCAGCAAGACCCGCGTCCTGGCCGGGGACCGGCCGCTGCTGCGCCTCGACGACGGCGAGGGACACGCCCGCGAGGCCACCCGGGAGGCGGTGTCCACGGTCGCGGCGGCCGACGGCGTCCTCGTCGCCGACTACGGCCGCGGCACCGCCGACGTCCTCCGGGACGCGCTGGCGCACACCGCGGCGCCCGTCGTGTGGGACCCCCACGTCCGCGGCCGGCCCCCCGTGCCAGGCGTCCGCCTGGTCACCCCCTCGGCACAGGAGGCACGCGCGTTCGCCCGCCGGCTGGCCGACGGCGGCGACGCCGGCGACGCGGCCGGACTGCGCACCGCCGCCCGGGACGCCCGCGCCCTGGTCGCCGCCTGGCAGGTGCAGGCCGTCGCCGTGACCCTCGGCGACCGCGGCGCCCTCCTCTCCCACGGTGAGACCCCGCTGCTCGTGCCGACCACGGGCGCCGCCTCCGGCGATCCCTGCGGCGCCGGCGACCGGTTCGCCTCCGCCGCCGCCGGTCTGCTCGCCGACGGCGCCCTCACCGAGGCCGCCGTCCAGGCCGCCGTCCACGCCGCCACCCGCTACGTCGCCGAGGGCGGCGCCCGCGCGGTCACCGGTGCGGACCGCCCCGAGCCGGCCGCCGAACCCCCGGCCGACGGCGACACCACCGCCGACGCCGTGCGCACCGCGGCCCGCGTCCGGGCCGCGGGCGGCACCGTCGTCGCCGCGGGCGGCTGCTTCGACCTGCTGCACGCCGGGCACGTCGCCCTGCTCCAGGCCGCCCGCCGGGCCGGTGACTGCCTGATCGTCTGCGTCAACTCCGACGACTCGGTACGCCGCCGCAAGGGCGACGGCCGGCCCCTCGTCCCGGCCGCCGACCGGGTGCGGGTGCTGCGTGCCCTGGAGTGCGTGGACGCGGTCGCCGTCTTCGACGAGGACACCCCCGAACGCGTCCTCGGCGACCTCCGCCCGCACATCTGGGCCAAGGGCGGCGACTACGCCCGGACCCGGCTGCCCGAACAGCCCCTCGTGGAGAGCTGGGGCGGCCAGGTCCTGCTCCTGCCCTACCTCGACGGCCGCTCCACCACCGTCCTGGCCCGCCGCGCCGCCCGGACGCCGGCCCCGGGCTCCCCGAGATGACCCCCGCGGGCCGTTCCTGCGCCCCACGCGTCCGCGTCCAGCCGGGGACCCGTGGCCTCTCGCGCACGGCCGGCCTGCCGGGAGGCTTCGGCTGCGGTACGTTCCCGGAGCCGGCGGGCGTGGCCGGCGCGCGGTCCTGGCGTGCCCGACGCTCGCTCGTCCTCCCGCGAGGTGCCGGCTTCGGCGCCTGCCGGGGAATGGTGGAGGCGAGCACCACACAGCCCCCGCGCGCGCACCGCGCGCCCCGCACGGTCGACCCGGCGCTCGGTGACCGGCCCGGCCCGCCGGGATGCGTCAGCCTCGGCATCCGCCGCCGGCCGACGGAGATGACCGGTGGGCGCCCCCCACGCGGCCGGCTCGCACTCGGCCCGGCGCGCGGGCTGTCCGCCCCGCCAGGTGTCCGACGGGCGACTGCTCCGCCCCCCGGGGGCCGGTGGCCGAGGGGCGCTGCCGGTGCCGGGCCCCGCCCTGCGCGCCGGCCGCCGCCCGGTGTCCGCCGGATCCACGTCCCCGTCCACCACCGCCCGGCCCGGAGCGCCGGCTGTCCGCCTCGCCAGGCCGCCGGTGCCCGGGCGGCGTACGCCGGTGCCGGGCCCGGCCGTCCGTGGCGGCCGCCGCCGCCCGGTGTCCACCGGATCCACGTCCCCGGCCACCACCCCCGTCCCGCCCCCGACCACGCGGGCTCCACGCCCCACCCGCCGGAGGGTTGCCTCGGTGAGCACTGAGCACTTCGCGAGCCCCCCCGACGCGCCACGCGTCCTGGTCCTGCGTGCGCTGGGCCTCGGTGACCTGCTGGCCGGCGTGCCCGCGCTGCGCGGTGTCCGCCGGGCCTTTCCCGGGCACCGGGTCGTCCTCGCCCAGCCGCCGGGCCTGACCGAACTCGCCCTGGCCACCGGGGCGGTCGACGCCGTGTTCCGGGCCGGGGCACCGGGCCGGGCCGTCCCGGCGCTCACCCACTGGTCGGGGCCGCCCCCCGACGTTGCCGTCGACCTGCACGGCAACGGCCCCGAGAGCCGCGACGCGCTGGCCGCCCTGCATCCGCGCCGGCTCCTCGCGCACGCCTGCCCGGACGGGCCGCCGTGGCGGGGAGGGCTCAACGAACGCGACCGCTGGTGCGCCTTCCTGCACGCGTACGGCATCCCGGCCGACCCCCTCGACCTGCGCCTGCCCCGGCCCGCCGCGCCGTCCCCGGCCCCGGGCGCGGTCGTCGTGCACCCCGGGGCCGCATCGGGCTCGCGCCGCTGGCCAGGGGAGCGGTTCGCCGCCGTCGTACGGTGCCTGCGGGCGGCCGGACACCACGTGGTCCTCACCGGCGGCCCCGGCGAGGACGCCCTGGTCCGCTCGGTCGCCGAACGCAGCGGCCGGCGCACCGGCGACGTGCTGACCGGCGGCCTGCCGTTCGCCAGGCTGTCCGCGCTGGTCGCCGGGGCGTCCCTGGTGCTCAGCGGCGACACGGGCCTCGCCCATCTCGCGGTGGCCCACGGCACCCGCTCGGTCACCCTGTACGGGCCGGTCTCCCCGCGCCTGTGGGGTCCGCCGCCCGGCCCGGACCACGTCGCCCTGTGGAAGCCCGGCCCGCCCGGCGACCCGCACGGCCGCACCCCGGACGCCCGCCTGCTGCGCATCGGCAGCGGCGAGGTCGCCGCGGCCTGCCTGACGCTGCTCCGGGATCCCCGCGGCAGGCGGCGGTACAACGGGGAGGTCGCACATGTCCGCTGAGCAGGCACCCGGACACGTCCGCACGGCGCCCGCAGACGGCGACCCCCGGGTCACCGTCGCCGTCATCACCCGGGACCGCAGCGCCAGTCTGCTGCGCACCCTGGACGCCCTGGCCGCGCTGCCCGAGCGGCCGCCGGTCGTCGTCGTCGACAACTCCCGTGACGACAGCACCTACCGGGCCGTGTCCGGCCACCCGGCGATCACCCGCCTGCTGCGGCCCCCCGCCAACACCGGCGCCCTCGGCCGCAACCTGGCCGCCCGGCACGCCCGCACCCCCTACGTCGCCTTCAGCGACGACGACTCCTGGTGGACGCCGGGCAGCCTCGCCCGGGCCGCCGACCTCCTGGACGGGCACCCACGGCTCGGCCTGCTCGCCGCCCGCACCCTCGTCGGTCCCGAGGCCGCCGAGGACCCCCTCAACGCCGTACTCGCCGCCTCACCCCTGCCGCCCGAGCCGGACCTGCCAGGCCGCCCCGTGCTCGGCTTCCTCGGCTGCGCCTGCGTGGTCCGCCGCGAGGCCTTCCTCGGCGTCGGCGGCTACCACCCGCTGCTCTTCTTCGGCGGTGAGGAGACCCTGCTCGCCTACGACCTCGCCGCCGCGGGCTGGGGCGTCACCTACGAGCCCTCCCTCAGCGCCTGCCACCACCCCGGGACCCACGGCCGCACCGGCCGCTCCTCCCTCGTCCGGCGCAACCACGTGCTCACCACCTTCCTGCGCCGCCCCTGGCCGGTAGCCCTGCGCGCCGGCACCGGCCTCGCTCTGGCCGCCGCGGCCGGCCGTCCCGGCGCACGCAGCGCCCTGAAGGAGGCCCTCACCCGGTTCCCGGCCGCCCTCGCCCGCCGCCGCACCCTGCCCCCGCACGTCGAACACGCCGCCCGCCTGCTCGACCGGGAGCCGGCCGGCGGCCCGAGGAAAGGCGCCACGCGATGACCGGCACCACCGCGCCCGACGCCCGCACCCGCACCGTCCCCGACGACCGCACGACCGTCGTCCTGATCACGTACAACCGCCGCGACGAACTGCTGCGCACCCTGAACCTCCTGCGCCGGCTGCCCGAGCGCCCGCCGGTGATCGTCACCGACAACGGCTCCACCGACGGCACCGCCGAGGCCGTCGCCCGCGACTTCCCCGGGATGACCCTGCTGCGCCCCGGCCGCAACCTCGGCGCCATCGGCCGCAACCTGGCCGTCCAGCGGGTGCGCACGCCCTACGTGGCCTTCTGCGACGACGACTCCTGGTGGGCGCCGGGCAGCCTCGCCCGGGCCGCCGACCTGCTCGACACCCGCCCCCGGCTCGCGGCCGTCACGGCACGGATCATCGTCGAGCCGCGCGGCACCGAGGACCCGGTCGTACGTGAACTGCGCGAGTCCCCCCTGTCCGGCCCCGAGTGGCTGCCGGGCCCCGCCCTCGGCTCCTTCCTCGCCGCCGCCACCGTGCTGCGCACCGACGCGTTCCGCGCCGGCGGCGGCTTCCACCCCGGGCTGTGGCTCGGCGGCGAGGAGGAACTGCTCGCCTGCGACCTGCTGCGCCAGGGCTGGTGGCTGGCCTACGCCGAGGAACTCACCGTCCACCACCAGGCCTCCGTGCTGCGCGACAGCACGGCCCGGCGCGTTCTCGGGCTGCGCAACACGCTGTGGTTCACCTGGCTGCGCCGCCCGCTCCTGCCGGCGCTGCGCCGTACCGGGCACCTCGCGCGGACCGTGCCCCGCGACATCGCCTCCGTCCGCGCCTTCGCGCACGCCGCCGCCGGGCTGCCGTGGGTGCTGCGCCACCGCGACCCCGTACCGCCGGACCTGGAAGTCCGGCTGGCCGCGCTGGAACGGGCCCGCAGGGACTCACCCGCCCGGCGGTACGTCGGCTGAGTTTCGCGACGTACGACACGCCAGGTTGACGTCGTTGCGCCGGCCGACGGGCGCGGGCACAGTGAAGCCCCCGGTCAGGACGCGGCCGGCTGCTCCTTCCACCCCGCTCAGGAAGCCCGGTCCCCATGGAATCCCGATCACTCACGGACAGCGGTCAGCCGTCCCCGGCCCGCGTCCGCCCCGGCGGTCCCGCCCCTCTGCTCCTCCAGACCGTGCACGAGTACCGCGCCGGGCTCGGCGCCATCAGCGTCCTGAAGGCCCGGGGCACGGTGGACGACTCCAACGCCCGGCAGTTCGCCGAGGCCCTCGCCGAACACGTCGGCCACGCCGGCCAGGCCGGGGAACATCCCCTTCTGGACCTGACCGAGGTGTACTTCGCCTGCGCCGCCGCGATGCGCGCCCTGGACCGGGCCACCGGACCCCTCGCCCGGGCCGGCCGCGCACTGGCCGTCGTGCAGCCCCGCCCGCACGTGCGGGAGGCCCTGACGAACGCCGGCCTGCCGGGCGTCCGCGTGCACGCCACGCTGGCCTCCGCCCTGCACGCCCTGCACGCCCCGCATCCCCGGGCGGAGCGGGAACCGGCCCGCGCGGAGCCCGGCGACCCGGCCTGACGCCCGCGTCCGAACGGGTGCCCGAGCCGGTGCCCGTGCCCCGGGCGGAGGACGGTGCGGTTGAGGGCAGGGGGCCTGGCGTGCAAGGTGGTGCAACGGTCAGGAAGAGGCCGAACGATCCCTGAGTGACGTCCTTTCTGGGGGATGCCATGAAACCCTCTTCCGCCCGGCCGGCCGCACGGGCTCCCCTCGTCATCGACTCCTCCGTGGTCGAGGGTCCGTCCGCCGGGGGCGCCCTGCTGCTGCGCATGTCGGGCACCCTGGACGCCGACGGAGCCCAGGCCTGGTCGGACGCGTTGCGCGGCCACCTGGAGCGGGCGGACCGCGCCGGGCTGCGGCCCGTCCTCGACATGGCCCACGTCCACCTCGGCGGCGCCGCCGTGCTGCGTACGCTCAGCGAGACGGCCAGGGCCCGCACCGGACGCCCGGAGCTGATCATCGTCCGCGCCCGGCCCGGTGTGCGCGAGGCGGTGCACCTGGCCCGCCTGACCGGTGTCCGGCTGTACGCCACCCTCGAGGAGGCCCTGCGTGAACCGGGCCGCACCGCCTCCGGTGCGGAGGAGCCGCCCGCCTGGCGCTCACAGCTGACGGACCCGCTGCGGCCTTCGTACGACGACCTGTACCGAGAGGTCCGCGCGCTGCGCGCCCGGGTGCGCACGGCACCGGTGATCGGCATGGCGCAGGGCACGCTCATGGCCCGCTACGGCCTGCCGGACCCCAGCAGCGCCTTTCGGGCACTCAGGGAGGCCTCCCAGCGGCTCAACGTGCCGCTGCGCGTCCTGGGCTCCGCCGTGGTGGCGGCCCGGCCCCCGGACGGCGAGGTGTGGTTCCCCGGCCGCCGCTCCCTCCCCGCGCCGCAGCTGCGGATCCTGGCCCGCAGCGGTCGCGACCCGCGCTACCGGCGGCAGATGATCGACGCCGTCCTGTGCGAGGCACTGGCCGTCGGGCGGGCTCCCGCCGGGTACGTGCGGTGTGTGGACCCGGCCGTCAACGCGCTGACTCTCGAGGCCCACCACGGTTGCGCGGAAACGTTTCTGGACCATCTCGAGCGCGGCGGGGCCGACACCGACACGGCCGCCCGGACCAGGAACCGCCCCGTGAGCGTGCCCGACGTCGCCACCGAGCCGCTGCTCCGCGACGACTTCCGGCGCGCCCTGCTGACCTCCGGCATCCGTGCCCTCCACAGTGTTCCGGTGCCGTCTCCCGCAGGCCCGTGCGCCGGCGTGATCACGGTGCACTGGCCCGAGGCCCGGCACCGGCCGGTCGCCGGCGAGGCCTTCGCCCTGCTGGCCGCCGACACGTCGGCCTGGCTGAGCTGGTACCACCGCTCGGTACTCCTGGACGCCCTGGAACACCTGCACAGCGCGCTGACCGCCGGCGCACCGGCCGCACGGCAGCCCGGTCACAGGTGACCTCACGGCAGCCCGGCCGGCCATGAGAACGGCCCCGCGCGCGGGCACCCCGGCCCCGAGGGAGCGCGCTACGCTCCGGGGTATGCGGATCTCCGTCTCCTCCGACATGGACGAACCCGTGGCCCGCCTCCTGGTGGCCGAACTGCGGCGCCGTGGCCACCACGTGCGGGAACACGGCGCGCTGCGGGCCGGGGCCGACGCGCAGTGGGCCGCCTGCTCGGAGGCCGCCGCCCGGGACGTGGCCGAGGACGCGGCCGACCAGGCGGTGGTGTGCTGCTGGACCGGCACGGGCGCCTCCATCGCGGCCAACAAGGTGCCGGGAGTACGGGCGGCCCTGTGCACGGACGCCGCCACGGCGGACGGCGCGCGCCGCTGGAACGACGCCAACGTCCTCGCCCTGAGTCTGCGCCTGACCTCCGAGCCGGTGCTGAGGGAGATCCTGGACGCCTGGTTCGCCGCCGAACCCAGCCAGGACGCGGAGGACAGGCAGAACGTGGCCCGCGTCGGCCGCCTGGACGCCGCCCGGACGAATCCCTAGGGGGCGCGGGCGGGCCGGCGCGGGCCGGGGCCGGTGAGCGGGCTGATCGAGGAGCCCGGCTTCGGGGCTCTCAGTGGGCGCCGAGTCCACCGCCGCCGAACGAACCGCTGGACCCTCTGCTCCAGCGCGGGCGGTCCTCCGACTCGCTCGGCCGGGAGTCCATGTTGGTCAGCTCGTACGGCGTGAGCGGGCGTCCGCCCTCGGGGGTCTGCGGCACCTCCTCGAACTCCCTGTTCTGCCGGACCTCGTGTACCGCGCCCTCCGGCGGCAGCTTGGGTTGTTCCTCGGGGCGCGGGCGCGGCGGCTCCCGGTACTTGACGCGGGAGGTCATCCAGAAGCCGCCGGCGAGCAGCGCCAAGAGGGCCACGGCCACGAGGAACAGGAAGAGGCTCATCAGGCCGCTCGCCGCGGCCAACTGCATCGATGCGGTGTTCATAGAACAGGGATACCCATCCCGAATGGGTGCAAATCCGGACAAGATGTATGGATGGTGTCGGATGGCGGTGAACCGCTGTTGGACGGCGGTGAACCGCCCGCAGGCCCGGGGAGCACAAGGCTCGCCGCCGGTCCGCGGCGTAGGTCCCCGCCGGTCCGTGGCATCGGTCCCCACCCGTCCGTGGCACGGGTCCCCGCCGGTCCGTGGCACGGGTCCCCGCCGCTCCGTCATCGACCCCGGAATCCGGTTTGCGCCCCCACGCCCCGGCTACCCGCACGGTGTGACACCGCCGACTTCGCAGCAGCAGCTCTACCGGTTCCTGGAGGACCGCTTCGCGTGTGCGCAGGCGTGTACGGAGTGCGCCCGGACCTGCGCGGTGCGGGCGAGTCTCGTCGAACCGGACGGCACCGAAGGCCAGGAGCGCGTACGCCGGCTCGGCATCATGTGCGCCGAGGTGTGTGACGCCACCTGCCGGGTGCTGTGCGAGGAGAACCACCAGGACGAGGAGGCGCTCCGCGTCCGGGTGGAGTGGTGCCGCTCGGTGTGCCTGGAGTGCGCGCACGCCTTCGACGAACACCCCGGTGCCGAGTCCGCCGCGGCCGTCTGCCGTGGCTGTGCGGACGCCTGCGCGGGCTTCCTGGAAATGCTGAAGTGAGCGCCCGTACCCCCTGAGCGCCCGTACCCCCTGAGCGCCCGCAGGCCCCGGGACCCCGCGTGATCGGGACCAACGTGTGAAACGCGTTCCACCGCGTGCGTCCGCGTGTTACGAAGGACCATGTCCGCCAACGAGGGAACCCGCGCGTACGACGCCGTGATCGTCGGCGGCGGCCACAACGGCCTGGTCGCCGCCGCCTACCTGGCCCGGGCCGGCCGCTCCGTACTGGTGCTGGAGCGGCTGGACCACACCGGCGGCGCGGCCGTCTCCACCCGCCCGTTCGCCGGGCTCGACGCCCGCCTGTCCCGCTACTCCTACCTGGTCAGCCTGCTGCCGCCCAAGATCGTGCGGGACCTCGGACTCGACTTCCGCGTCCGCACCCGCGCCATCTCCTCGTACACCCCCACCGAGCGGGCGGGCCGGCCGACCGGGCTCCTCGTCGGCGGCGGCGAGCAGCGCACGCGGGAGTCCTTCGCCCGGCTGACCGGCGGCGACCGCGAGTACGAGGCATGGCAGCGCTTCTACGGCATGACCGGCCGCGTCGCCCGGCGTGTCTTCCCCACGCTCACCGAGCCCCTGCCCACCCGCGACGAGCTGCGCCGCCGCATCGATGACGAGGCCGCCTGGCGGGCCCTGTTCGAAGAGCCGGTCGGCGTCGCGGTCGAGGACGCCTTCCACGACGACCTGGTCCGGGGTGTCGTCCTCACCGACGCGCTGATCGGCACCTTCGCCGACGCCCACGACCCCTCGCTCGCCCAGAACCGCTGCTTCCTCTACCACGTCATCGGCGGCGGCACCGGAGCCTGGGACGTGCCCGTCGGCGGCATGGGCGCGCTGACCGACGCACTGGCCGCCGCCGCCCGCGCGGCAGGCGCCGAGATCGCGACCGGTCACGAGGCCGTCCGGATCCACACCGACGGACACACCGCCGAGGTCACCTACCGCACCCGGGACGGCGAGGGCGCCGCCGCCGCCCGGCACGTCCTGGTGAACGCCTCCCCGCAGGAGCTGGCCGCGCTCACCGGGGACCCGGCGCCCGAACCCGCCGAAGGCGCCCAGCTCAAGGTCAACATGCTGCTCACCCGGCTGCCCGGGCTGCGCGACCCCGGCGTCGACCCCCGCGAGGCCTTCGCCGGCACCTTCCACATCGCCGAGGGATACCGCCGGCTGGCCACCGCACACGCCCAGGCCGCGGCCGGCGAACTCCCCGCCGCGCCGCCCTCGGAGATCTACTGCCACTCCCTGACCGACCCCACCATCCTCGGCCCGGACCTGGCGGAACGCGGCTACCAGACCCTCACCCTGTTCGGCCTGCACACCCCGGCCCGGCTCTTCGACCGGGACAACGACGGCGTGCGCGAGGAACTGCTGAGATCCACCCTCGCCCAGCTCGACGCCCACCTCGCCGAACCGCTCGCCGACTGCGTGGCCACCGACGCCGACGGCCGGCCCTGCATCGAGGCGAAGACCCCGCTGGACCTCGAACGGGACCTGCGGCTGCCCGGCGGCCACATCTTCCACCGGACCCTGTCCTGGCCGTACGCCGACCACGCGACGGGCCGTTGGGGTGTGGAGACCGGGCACGCCGGCGTCCTGCTGTGCGGGGCGGGCGCGGTGCGCGGGGGAGGCGTCAGCGGCGTACCGGGGCACAACGCGGCGATGGCGGTGCTGGAGGAGACCGCCTGAGGCGGCGGACCGGAGCCCCCGCCCTCGTCATGGGTCTGCCCGCGAGCCCTACGGTGGTGCACGCCCGAGGCGGCCGCGGGAACCCTGCCGGCCCGGCGGGCCGGTCCCGGTGGCGGACGCGGTGCTTGACCGGCGCGTCCGGCGGCCCGAGGATCGACTGTCATGACGCAGGGACAGGGAAGCACGGTCGACGGGGTGCTGCGGCGCAGCGCCCGCCGCACCCCGGCGCGCGTCGCGGTGGAGTACGGCGAGCGCCGCTGGACGTACGGCGAACTCGACGACGCCGTCTCCCGCGCGGCCACGCTCCTGCGCGCCGAGGGCCTCGCACCCGGCGACCGGGTCGCCGCCTACGGGCACAACTCCGACGCCTATCTGATCGCCTTCCTCGCCTGCTCCCGCGCGGGCCTGGTCCATGTGCCGGTCAACCACAGCCTCACCGGAGCCGACCTGGCCCACCTCCTCGGCCAGTCGGGCAGCACGCTGGTGCTCGCCGACCCGGACCTGGCCGGCCGGCTCCCGCGGGACGCGCGGGTGCTGGCGCTGCGGGACACGGACGACTCGCTGCTGACCCGGCTCCCGCAGGCACCGCCGTACGACGGTCCCGAACCCCGCACCGAGGACCTGGTGCAGCTGCTGTACACCTCCGGGACGACCGCCCTGCCCAAGGGCGCGATGATGACCCACCGGGCCCTGGTGCACGAGTACCTCAGCGCGATCACGGCACTCGACCTCAGCGCCGGCGACCGCCCGGTGCACGCCCTGCCGCTCTACCACTCGGCGCAGCTGCACGTGTTCCTGCTGCCCTTCCTCGCGGTCGGCGCGACCAACGTCATCCTGGACGCGCCCGACGGGGACCGGCTGTTCGACCTGATCGAGACCGGCCGCGTGGACAGCCTGTTCGCGCCGCCCACGGTGTGGATCGGCCTGGCCGGCCGGCCCGACTTCGCCACCCGCGACCTCGCCGGCCTGCGCAAGGCGTACTACGGCGCGTCCGTCATGCCGGTGCCCGTGCTGGAGCGGCTGCGACGGCACCTGCCCCGGCTCGCCTTCTACAACTGCTTCGGGCAGAGCGAGATCGGCCCGCTGGCCACCGTCCTCGGCCCGGGCGAGCACGAGGGCCGGCTGGACTCCTGCGGCCGGACGGTGCTGTTCGTGGACGCCCGCGTCGTCGACGAGAACGGCGTCGACGTGCCGGACGGCACACCCGGTGAAATCGTCTACCGGTCACCGCAGTTGTGCGAGGGCTACTGGGACCGGCCCGAGGAGACGGCCGAGGCCTTCCGCGACGGCTGGTTCCACTCCGGCGACCTCGCCGTGCGTGACGTCGACGGCTACTTCACCATCGTGGACCGGGTGAAGGACGTCATCAACTCCGGTGGCGTGCTGGTGGCCTCGCGCCAGGTGGAGGACGCGCTCCACACCCACGAGGCGGTCGCCGAGGCCGCCGTGATCGGCTTGCCCGACGAGCGGTGGATCGAGGCCGTCACGGCCGTCGTCGTCCCGCGCGGCGAGGTGACCGGGGACCAGCTCATCGCGCACGTGAAGGAGCGGCTGACGCCGTTCAAGGCGCCCAAGCGGGTGCTGTTCGTGGACGCGCTGCCCCGCAACGCCAGCGGCAAGATCCTCAAACGCGAACTCCGCGACCGCTTCGGCGCCTGACCGGGGCCCGCGCCGCCCGGCCCGACGGCAAGGGCACACCGGACGGTGACCGCGATGCCGTCCTGGCTGCGCGGTACGCGCCGGCGCGGGCGTGACGGATCACGCCGACGGGTGTCCGGTGTCCCGTGGCCGCAGATCCACGATCCGGCGGATCTTCCCCACCGACCGCTCCAGCGACTCCGGCTCGACGATCTCCACGCCGACCGACACCCCGACACCGTCCCTGACCGCCGCGACGATCGACCGGGCCGCCGCGTCCCGCACCTCCGGCGTCGCACCGGGGCGGGCCTCGGCCCGGACGGTCAGCGCGTCGAGACGGCCGTCCCTGGTGAGGCGCAGCTGGAAGTGCGGCGCCACACCGGGCGTGCGCAGCACGATCTCCTCGATCTGCGTCGGGAACAGGTTGACCCCGCGCAGGATCACCATGTCGTCGCTGCGCCCGGTGACCTTCTCCATCCGCCGGAAGGCCCGGGCCGTGCCGGGCAGCAGCCGCGTCAGGTCCCGCGTCCGGTACCGCACGACCGGCATGGCCTCCTTGGTCAGCGAGGTGAACACCAGCTCGCCGCGCTCGCCCTCCGGCAGGACCTCACCCGTGACCGGATCGACGACCTCCGGATAGAAGTGGTCCTCCCACACATGGAGACCGTCCTTGGTCTCCGCGTATTCCTGGGCCACGCCGGGGCCGATGACCTCGGACAGCCCGTAGATGTCGACCGCGTCGATCGCGAACCGCTCCTCGATCTCCCGCCGCATCCGTTCGGTCCACGGCTCGGCCCCGAAGACGCCCACCCGCAGGGAGGTGCCGCGCGGGTCCACGCCCTGGCGCTCGAACTCGTCCAGCAGCGTGAGCATGTAGGACGGGGTCACCATGATGACGGACGGTTCCAGGTCCCGGATCAGCTGCACCTGGCGGGCCGTCATGCCGCCGGACGCGGGGACGACCGTACAGCCCAGGCGCTCGGCGCCATAGTGGGCGCCCAGGCCACCGGTGAACAGTCCATAGCCGTAGGCCACATGCACGACGTCCCCGGGCCGCCCGCCCGCCGCGCGGATCGACCGTGCCACCATGTCGGCCCACATGGAGAGGTCGTTGTCCGTGTAGCCGACCACCGTGGGGCGGCCCGTGGTGCCGCTGGAGGCGTGCAGTCGGCGGATCCGCTCGCGCGGCACCGCGAACATGCCGAACGGGTAGTTCTCCCGCAGGTCGGACTTGGTCGTGAAGGGAAAACGGGCCAGGTCGGCGAGCGAGCGGCAGTCCTCCGGGCGGACGCCGGCCCTGTCGAAGGACTCCCGGTAGAACGGGACGTGCTCATAGGCGTGCCGCAGCGAGGCGCGCAGCCGTTCCAGCTGCAACGCCCGCAGCTCCTCGGGCCCGAGGCGTTCGCCCCCGTCGAGCAGGTCCGTAGCATCCGTCATCGGGACGTCTCCCTCGCCAGACTCACATTCCGGACGACCGATCATTCGGTCGCTCTGTTCGGGATCAGTAATTCAGGCCGTACGGATCCCGGGCAAGAGGGTGGCGGAATTTTTCGGGCCAGGACCGGGCCGGCGGACCCGTCGGCGACGGACCGGACGGTGGCGTGCCCGGCCCGTGGCGGAGGCGGGGCAGCGTCGCACCGCTCCGCGCGAGAGGCGCCGCGCCCCGCGCGAAAGGCGTTGCGGCCGGACGCGAGGAGGCGGGATGATCACCGCATGCCCGGCTTCAGCGCACCCGACGGCACCCGGCTGGTCTACCACCTTCGCGGCACCGGCGAGCCCCTCGCCGTCCTGCCCGGTGGGCCCATGCGTGCCTCCGCCTATCTCGGAGACCTCGGCGGACTCACCGCGGACCGTCGGCTGGCTCTGCTGGACCTGCGCGGCACCGGGAACTCCGCCGTGCCGGCCGACCCGGAGACGTACCGCTGTGACCGGATGGTCGAGGACGTCGAGGTGTGGCGGGCCCACATGGGGCTGGAGCACATGGACCTGCTCGCGCACTCCGCCGGAGCCGCCCTGGCCCTGCTCTACGCCGCCCGCCACCCGCACCGGATACGCCGGCTGGTGCTGGTCACCCCCAACCCGTCCCCGCTCGGCATGCGCGCCACGCCCGAGGACCGGCTGGCCGCGGCCCTGCTGCGCGCGGACGAACCGTGGTTCGCACGGGCGTACCCCGCCTTCCGGGCCTGGCTCGCGGACGGCGCGGACTTCGATGATGTCCTCCTGCCGTTCTTCTACGGCCGCTGGGACGACACCGCCCGGGCACACGCCGACGCCGAACCGGAACAGACCAACGACGAGGCGGGCGACCGTTACTTCGCCGAGGGCGCGTTCGCCCCGGACGCGACCCGCGCCGCCCTCGCCGCCTTGACCGCGCCGGTCCTGGTGTACGCGGGCGGAGCCGACGGCGGCCCGCGTCCCGGCCTCGCCCGCCGCATCGCCCGCGCCCTGCCCCGCGCCGAGGTCACCGTCCAGCCCGGCGCCGGTCACTACCCCTGGCTGGACGACCCGCGGTGGTTCCGCGGTCGCGTCGCCGCCTTCCTCGGCACCCCGGCGGTCACCACCCCGCCCGCGGCCCGGTGAGCGCCGCCGGACGCCCGATGTCCTCCCCGCGTGCCCTGTCCGCCGTAGCGGCCGATCGCTAGGCTGAGCGCGGAGGACGAACCGGGAGGAGCAGGTACGTGGCCGAGACCATCACCCAGCAGCAGCCGCTCACGGGCTGGGACAAGCCGGAGCTGGACCTCAGCGGGGCCGAGTGGCAGTCCAGCAGCCAGGGCAGGGGCGACGTCCAGATCGCCTTCGTCGAGGGCTTCATCGCGATGCGCAACAGCGGCCGGCCGGAGAGCCCCTCCCTGATCTTCACCCCCGCGGAGTGGGGCGCCTTCGTCTCCGGCGCGCGGGAAGGGGAGTTCGACCTCACCTGAACCGGGGACGTCACCGGCGGATCCCACGACACGCGACCGGCAGCGCCCCGCCGGGCCCGCACCTGAGCAAGGCTGTCCCCGGCACGGGGAAAGCCTTGCTCAGGTGGAGGACGAGCACCGCGCCGGTCATCGCCGCGGTCGACGGTCGTGGCGGCAACCTGCGCGGCCCGGACCGCGACCGGGGTGCCGCCCACGCCGTCCAGGCCGAAGAGAAGCACGGGAGCCGGCCCGCCGGGCCCGGCTCCCGGGTGGTGGTCGTCCGGCTGCACGCGGACAGCCCCGACGCGTCCGTCCTCGCCTTCACCTTCGCCGAGGCCGCCCGCCGCGAGGCCCGGGTGCGGGCGATCGCCGCCTGCCCGTGGCCCCCACAGTCCTGGTCCGCGCCCGGCTGGTCCGCGCCGCCCGTGGTCGACCAGGGCGCCGTCGAACAGGAGATCCGCGCCTCGCCGAGGGCCTCTGGGCCCCGCACCCCGAGCGGCACCCCGGGATCCGCGCCGACGCCGAAGTGCCGCCCGGCCACGCGGCCGGCCACCTGGTCGCCGCGTCCCGGGACGCCGGCCTGGTCGTCGTCGGCCGGCACCGGCGGCCGCTGCTCGCCCCGGCCCGCATGCTGGGCTCGGCGACCCAGGCCCTACTGCCGCACGCGGCGAGCCCGGTCGCGGTGGTGCCGCCGGGACCGCCGGACGACACGGCCTAGCAGACCGCGCGATGCCCCGCAATCCGCCCGCTGCCGACTGGCGTTCCGGCGGCTGTGGTGCGCGGCGCCATGGTGCCCGGACACATCCGAACCTAACGTTCCGCAACACCCGGCGCTCCAGGCGCAGCCCCCGCGCGGGAGCGGCCGGGACAGTTGTGTCCACCCAAGGAGCCGCCATGCCCCTGCCTCCGTTCAGCACGACACCCGGAGCACCACCACACGCCCGGCTGCTGCCCCGGCTGCTCGCCGTCCTCGCCGTCGTCCTCGGCACCGCACTCGCCGGCCCCGCGCCCGAGGCCCGCGCCGCCGTCACGCTCACCCGGGTGAGCGACTTCGGCTCCGACCCGGGCGCCCTCACCATGTACGTCTACCGGCCCGCCGCGCTCCCCGCCCACCCGGCGGTCGTCGTGGCGCTG
Organism: Streptomyces sp. Y20; assembly: GCF_043195475.1. Taxonomy (NCBI): domain Bacteria; kingdom Bacillati; phylum Actinomycetota; class Actinomycetes; order Kitasatosporales; family Streptomycetaceae; genus Streptomyces; species Streptomyces sp. Y20. Next base: position 268,136 of record NZ_JBIDDP010000001.1, on the reverse strand, counting down.
CACGGCTGCACCCAGAACGCCCAGACCTACGCCGACAACTCCGGCCTGCCCGGACTCGCCGACCGCGACGGCTTCCTGCTCGTACTCGCCGAGACCGGCACCGCCAACAACGCGAACCGGTGCTTCAACTGGTTCCAGTCCACCGACAACCGGCGCGGCCAGGGCGAGGCAGCCTCCGTCCGGCAGATGGTGGGCCAGGCCGTCACCGCCTACGGCGCCGACCCGGGGCGCGTCTACGTCACCGGTCTGTCCGCGGGCGGCGCGATGACCGCGGTCATGCTCGCCGCCTACCCCGACGTGTTCTCCGCGGGCGCGGTCGTCGCCGGCCTTCCCTACGACTGCACCCGGGACAACAGCCCCTACACCTGCATGAACCCCGGTGCCGACCTCGACCCGGCCGACTGGGCCCAGCGGGTGCGCGACGCCTACCCGTCGTACACCGGGCCGTGGCCGCGCACCGCCATCTGGTACGGCGACCAGGACACCACCGTCGTACCGCGCAACGCCACCGAGCTGCGCGACCAGTGGACGGCCCTGCACGGACTGTCCCAGACGCCCACGCGCACGACGGCGATCGGACCGGACGCCACCCGGCAGGACCAGTACCTCGCCCCCGACGGCACGGTCGCAGTCGAGGTCGACCGCGTCCCGGGCATCGGCCACGGCACCCCCGTCGACCCGGGCACGGGTGCCGAGCAGTGCGGCGGCACCGGCGCGCCGTACTTCCTCGACTCGATCTGCTCCAGCCGCTGGATCGCCCGGTTCTTCGGCCTGGACACCTCCGACCCGGGCGGCTCCGACCCCGGTGGCGGTGACACGTCCGCCTGCTGGACGGCGAGCAACTACGCCCACGTACAGGCCGGGCGGGCCACCACCGGCGGCGGCATCACCTACGCCAACGGCTCCCACCAGAACATGGGTTTGTACAACACGTTCGTCACCCACACCCTGAAGGAGTCGCCCACCGGCTACTTCACCCTCGCCGACACCGCCTGCCCCTGACACACGGTCAGGACAAGGGCCGCCATGGTGGCCGACGACCCCCAACGGGTCGTCATCATGGCGGCCCCGCATATGTCCGGAGTCGCCGGCCACACCGACCCGGCCGACTACGCGGGTCTCACCCCCGCCGGCCTGCCCACCCCCACCGGCGCCCCCGGCATCCAGATCGACGGCTACTTCCCGGACACCTCCACCACCCACACCGACCACGGCTGGCACCACGACACCCAGTTCGTCATCCGGCTGCCCGACCACTGGAACGGCGGCCTGGTGGTCACCGGCACTCCGGGCAACCTTTCGAGCCGAAGCTCGATAGGTGTCACCAAGGCCAGCGTGTTGTCACAAGGATCGTCGGAGGGATCCTGCCGGGCTGATCGTCGGGGCCGCTGTGCAGCCAGGCGGCCGGTGCAGCGCCGGGGCCGGTGACACCCGCCGTGCTTCGGGCGCTGCTGGTGACAGGTAGTGCGCCGACCCGGGAACAGACGGTGTGCTTTGCGCGTTCGAGACAGCAGGGGGCTGGTCGGTTGTCATGTCTGGTTCGCTGCCTTCTTGACGGTCCTGATCACTGGTGCCGTTTCGATGTGTGTGATGGCTGGGAGTGCGGCGACCCGGGTGGTCAGGTACCGGTACAGCGCCTGTTGGTTCGTGCACACCACGCTCGCGTACAGGTTGGTCGGGCCGGTCGTGGCGGCGGCGAACGCGATCTCCGGGTGCCCGGCCAGTGCCTGACCGGCTTCCTCCAGGTGTGCGGGGGCGACGGAGAGCCAGAGCAGGGTTCGGGCGTTCACGCCGAACATGCGCCAGTCGACGTCGATGTCGAGGTAGAGCAGGCCGTGTTCGCGCAGCTCTGCCATCCGGCGCCGGACGGTCGTCGGCGACCAGCCGGTCGCTGCGGCCAATTGCTCGAATTCGGCCCGGCCGTCGGTGGCGAGCAGGGCGAGGAGCTTGCGGTCACCGTCGTCGAGCCGCACCGGTCCCCGTCGATGTGGCAGCGGAGGCGGGCGTAGTCGCTCGATCGCCTCCGCGTCCAGCGACCCGAGTTTTCCGACCAGGTTGTCCGGGCCGCCGTAGAAGGCGTGCAGCAAGCAGTGCGCGGTCACGCCCTCCACGCGCGGGGTGCGGGGGAGTTTGGCCAGCAGCAGTGCCTCGCTGTCCGCCTCGCTCTCGGTACGGACCACGCAGGTGATCTCGGTGCCGCCGGAGCTGAGGCTCACCCAGGACGTGTCGGGGCGTCTGGCCAGCGCCTCGGCGACCGGGAGCGACGCGGCGGGCGCACATCGCACCCGCAGGAACCACAGGATGGCGCCCAGCGCGGTCGGGTCGACTCCGCCCAGCACCCGTACCGCCCCGGCCGACCGTAATCGGGCGTACCGGCGGGCGATGGTGCGATCCGACACGCCAAGAACCTCGGCGATGGTGCTGAACGGGGCACGGCCGTCGATCTGCAGGGCGTGCACGAGCCGACGATCCAGCTCGTCGTAGTCGGATTCCACCGAGCCGAGGCTAGACGGTGTCAGATTTCAGTGCAATCGGTCCGGTGTCTGGCTCGGGCGGCTCGGCCGACGCAGCGTTGCCTCTGTCCTGATCGACACAGCCAGAGGAGAGTCCATGGACACCGATGTGCTCATCGTCGGCGCCGGCCCGACCGGAATGACGCTGGCCAACGAGCTGCTGCTGGCGGGGGTGTCGACCGTGCTGGTCGACAAGCTGTCGCAGCGCAGCGACCTGTCCAAGGCAGGCGGCGTGCAGTCCCGCACGTTGGAGGCGCTCGACCAACGAGGGCTGCTGGAGCCGTTGCTGGCCACCGGAGATCACCCCGTCACCACTGGCCACTTCGCCGGTATCCCCCTCCACTCCAACCGTCACCGGCTGCCATGGCGGTCCGTGCCGCAGGTGGTGATCGAGGGATTCTTCGAGCAGCACCTCGCCGCGCACGGCCTTCACGCCCGGAGGAACCACGAACTGGCCGGCCTCGCCCAGGACGACAGCGGGGTCACCGCGACCTTCGTCGACGGCGCCACCCTCCGCTCCCGCTACCTCGTCGCCGCCGACGGAGCCCACAGCACCGTACGGTCGCTGCTGCGGGCCGGATTCCCCGGTCAGCCCGGCACGTTGACGATCACCGCCGCCGACGTGCGCCTGAGCGGCGTCGATCCGTCCACGTCGCACACCTGGAACGAGGACGGGCACTGGGCGGCGCTGTTCCCGCTCGGCACCGATCCGCAGGGCAGGCCGTTGCGCCGACTGGTCCTCGGTGGGCCGGGCCAGTCACTGCCCAGGGAGATCCCGGTCACCGAGGACGAAATCCGTCACGGCCTGAGCACCGTGTTCGGCACGCGGGTGCATCTGCAGGAACTGCGTTACGCCCGCCGTATCACCAACGCCTCACGGCAGGTCGAGCAGTACCGGCACGGGCGGGTCTTCCTGGCGGGCGATGCCGCCCATGTCCACCTTCCGCTCGGCGCGCAGGGCATGAACACCGGGATGCAGGACGCGCTCAACCTCGGCTGGAAGCTCGGCGCCGCCGTGCACGGCTGGGCACCGGAGAACCTCCTCGACACGTATCACGCGGAACGGCATCCGGCCGGGGCCGCCGTATTGCGCAACGTCCGGGCCCAGAGCCTGCTGATGGACTGGTCCGGCACCCGCGATCCGGACGTGCTGGCCGCCCGGGAGGTCTTCACGGCCATGGCCCGTCTGCCGGACGTCCAGCACTATCTCGCCGACCTGATGTCCGGGATGGCCATCCGCTACCCGATGCCGGGCACCGGAACCCATCCGCTCGTCGGCCGGCCCGCACCGGACCTGGACCTCGGCCCGGCCCGGGTGCACGAACTGCTGCGGTCCGGGCACGGCATCCTGCTGGACCCTGCCGACACGTTCTCCAGCATCGCCGGCCGCTGGTCGGACCGGGTGGACCGGGTGGGCCAGGGCGCCGACACCGAGCCGATGCTCATCCGGCCGGACGGCTACGTGTGCTGGGCAGGCGCGGATGATCTGGAACCGGCGCTCGACCGCTGGTTCGGCGAGCCCCGCTGAGGCCACGTTCGGGGAGCCGGCCGTCGTGGAGAGGCTGGTGGCCATCAGTGGGCGCCGGTGGTGACAACCATCGTGCTTGGGCTCAGCCCATCGACCGCGACAAGGCTCTGGACGCGGCCTGGCCTGAGCACGCAAGCCGCTGCCGCCGCGGCCGTCGATGCCGGACCCGTACAAGGCGGCGATCGACGGGATCTTGCGGGCGGACCTGGACGCGCCGCGCAAGCAGCGGCACACGCAGCGGTCGAGTTGAGTGGTGGAAGCATCTACTAGCCGGCACGGGCTGTGAGCAGCGGCTGGAAGAAGCCCGTCTCCTGCGGCAACCGCCAGCCGAGGTCGACAAACCCGGCCTCGGCTGCTAGGTCGGCCAGCCGGTCCTGGCCGAGTGCCCAGTAGGTGGTCCGGCGGACCTGGACGCGCCATTCTCCGCCTGCCGGGAGGAGTTGGAAGTGTTCCAAGTCGTAGTGCTCGCCGTCGTCGTGCCAGTGCCAGAGCTGGAAGGTGACTGTCCGTTCTCCACCGCTGGCGACCCCGTGAACCTGTGGAGGCGTCGAAGCGGGGCGGTTGCACAGCAGGTCGTCATAGGGGCGCGTGCTGACCAGCAGCAGGCCAGCGGGACGCAACACACGGCGCATCTCGGCCAGGGCAGCGTGCACATCCTGGTCGGTCAGCAGGTGAGGCAGCGAGTTGTCGGCGCAGACGACGGTGTCGAACCGGCCATCGGGAAACGGGAGGCGTCGCATGTCGGCGGCGGCCGTGCGCAGACTCAGCTTCCGGCGGGTGGCCTCACGAGCGGCGCGGGCGGCTGCGCGAGGGCTGAGGTCAGTCCCGGTGACGCGGTGCCCGCGCAGCGCCAGGCCGATGGCCTGCGTGCCAATGCCACAGGAACAGTCGAGCACCGCCGCGCGATCCTGGCCGATCAGGGCGTCCAGGGCGTCCCCCTGCCGACGGATGCTCGCGTCCCAGTCTGGATAGATCAGGTGGTAATCGTCGGCCAGTTCGTCGTAGAAGTGCGCCACCGATGTCTCGGGCATGGCCCGAGATTACCGCGCGTGGTTCCCCAGAGGCGCTGGTCGCCCCGTGACGGAGCGAACGCCCTCATTGACGACGGTGATGTCATATCTCGTGAACCTCTGCGAACACGCTGATCGCCAATTGCTGCTGGAACTCATCGACAAACGCTGCTGCTGAACGTGGACGAAGCCACTCGAGACGACCTCGAGGACCGGTACGGGGACCCGGTGAAGATCTGGCGGCAGTGGGCACCGGACCTACGGGGTCACGGCGTCGACTCCGGGCACCCCGTAGCCGAAGAGGCTCCGGAAGCGCTCGCGTCCTCCCTTGCGGGCTTCTTCGCTGGACGGCCTGAGCAAGGAACCTGGGGCAACGGCTGCCGGATGTCGCTGAGATGGACGTCGCTCAGGCGCCGAGCCGGGCCGTCAGGCCATCGAGGACGCGGTCCAACCCGTACGCGAAGTCGCCGTCGCGGATGTGCTGGGGGTGCACGTCCTGCCGGGCGGAGCTTCCCTCCCGCAGCCGCGGGTGCTGCTGAGAAGCTTCGTCGAAGGCCGGGCGCAGGGCCGCCACCCACTCCTGTTCGGTTCTGCCGCTGCGAGCGATCAGTGAGAGGTACGCGGCCTCGGAGGTCGCAATCCCGACAACGTATGCAGTGAGTGTCCCCGCGGCCCGGTCCTTCTCGTCCGGGGGGAAGCCGGCCGCCTCGAACTGTGCGAGCAGCCCCGCCGCCATCCGCATGGCGTTCGGGCCGATGTGGACGAGACCGACCTGGCCCAGTTCGGGGGCGATCCAGGGGTGTCGCAGAGTCATCGTCCGCAGATCGGTGGCGATGCGGGTGACTGCCGCGCGCCACTGGGTACGGTCGGCGGCGGCCGGTACCTGAACCTCCCCGTAGACGTCGTCCACGACCAGCTCGATCAGCTCGTCCTTGTTGGCCACATGTCGGTAGAGGGAGGTGGCCGCGGCGTCCAAGCGGGTGCCGAGCTTGCGCATGGTGAGCGCCTCGATGCCCTCCGCGTCCAGCAGCTCGATGGCCGCGGCCACGATCTGCTCCCGGGTCAGGTGCTCCCGCTGCCGGGGGCGCGGACGGCTCCACACCGATGCGCGCGGCTTCCTATCGGCTGGCATAAGTCCTCGTCTCTGCGTTGTCACGCTTCTCTCCGGACTTTAGCGCACGCTGTACGCGTCTTGCGTACACCGTCCCTTCTGCGTACGGTGTACGCATCGGAGAACGTCGTACGCATCGAGTGGGGGGCCGACATGTCGAAGAACGCCATGAGCTGGGACGAGCAGGGCCACGGGAATGTCAACTGCGAGGGGGGAGCCGGAATTCGGCGGGCCGAAAGCTGGACCTCGCCCACTGGCAGGCCCGCCTCGACACGTTGCGCGCTGAGCATCACGTCCCGGCCGCCTCGCTGGCGATTGTCGTCGACGGGATCGTCCACGAGCTTGCCAGTGGTGTGCTGCACCGAGGCACGGGCGTGGAGGCGACGACCGACTCGGTCTTCCAGTTGGGCTCGATCGCCAAGATCTACACGGCCACCCTGATCATGCGACTCGCCGAATCAGGTGAACTGGACCTGGACGCGCCGGTGGCCGACGTGCTGCCGGAGTTCTCGGTCGCCGATCCCGACGCGACCAGGGCGATCACCACGCGCCGACTGCTCAGCCATACCAGCGGCCTCACCTGCGATTTCACCTACGACAGCGGGCGGGGCGACGACTGCCTCGCCAAGTACGTCGAGGCGGCGAGGAACGTGGCGCTCGACTGTCCACCCGGTGCCGCGATCTCCTACAGCAGCGTCGGGTACAACGTCCTCGGCCGGATCATCGAGGTGGTGACCGGCAAGGTCTGGGACGAAGCCCTGAAGGACCTGCTCCTCACACCGCTCGGTCTCTCGCACACCATGACGCTGCCTGAGGAGGCACTGCGCTTCCGTGCGGCGATGGGACACCTGGGCGAGGCGGGTCGAGATCCGGAACCGGCGCCGTCCTGGGACCTGATGCCGCGCTCGGCGGGCCCGTACGGCAGGGTCATCGCCACGGCCGGAGACGTCGCGCGGCTCGCGGGGATGCACCTTGACGGCGGCGTGGCGCGAAACGGCACACGCGTGCTGTCCGAGGAGACCGTCGCGCTCATGCAGCGACGCGTCGTCGACTCCCCCGACAAGTGGACTGTCAGCGCGGACGGCTGGGGACTGGGCTGGACCCTGTACGACTGGAACGGCGTCCAGGGCTACGGCCACGACGGCGCCTCCATCGGGCAGTACGGCTACCTGCGCGTCGTGCCGTCGGCAGGCGTCGCGGTCGTGCTGCTGACCAACGGCGGTGGTGCGCGAGAGCTGTACGCGGCGCTCTACCGGGAACTCCTCGCCGATCTGGCCGGGATGAGGATGCCGGAGCCCTTCGCCCCGCCGGCCCAGCCGCCCGCGGTCGACTTCGGGCCGCTCGTCGGCACGTACCGGCGCGAGGGCGTGGTCATCACCGTGACGGAACGAAACGGCGCCGGCCACGCGGTGTACGAGTTCGTCGACGGCATGAAGGACTTCTCCGAGCCCTTGGAGATCGATTTGGTGCCGGTGACCGGGACGGTCTTCGCCGGCACGGGGGTGGGCGCGGCGTTCAGCGAGGACTACATGCCCGTAATCTTCTCCACACTGGAGGACGGCACGGGCTGCGTCTACATCGGTATGCGCTGCGGTCCTAAGACCGCGTAAGACCGCTCGCCGCGGAGCCCGCGTTTCGTCCTCGGCTCCGACGCGGACGAACACGACGCCTTCAAGCGTTCGCCAGGTCATGCGATGCGTGCGCTCGAGCTCCCGCACTGGCATGCCGCCGCGATGATCACGCCGGATCGCCATACAGCTAGGCCTTCGGCATCGGCGGCAACCAACCCCTCTCACAGAGAGCATTTGATGCTGCCCCGGCAAGAGCTTCCGTGCCTCCCAAACTCATCAACGACTGGTGAAGAGCGGTATTCTCACCCCGCACTATTCAGTCGGGCCAGTAGGCACCACTCGATGTTGCGTACTTGGACCGCAGGCGCGCGTCCTGTCGGCACGCACGATGCCCCGGGCTGCCTGAACCTCACGCGCCCACGCGCTCGGCACGTTCCGGAGGCGAGGGCCGGGGCGACAGCGGACTGAGGGCTGAGGCCTGGGACGCAGGTCCCGGTCAACGAGGTTACGGACCCTTCGTGAACGCGATGGCGTGGTCAACGGCCCACTGGCGAAACGTTCCCGGCGCCGTCCCAAGGATGTCGGCCACCGCAGTGGTGATGTACGCGGGCTGCCCGACCGCCGCACTCCACGCGGCGAGCAGCATGTCGACGGCCGAGCTGGGCACCGTACCCTCCCACAGACTTCGGAACTCGTCCGGCGTTATCTCCTCGAATGCGATCCGGCGCCCCAGGGCGTCACCGATGACCTCCACCTGCGCGGCTTGGGTCAGCGATTCGGAGCCCGTGAGGACGTAGTCGCCTCCGACGTATCCACCCTGATAGAGCGTCCGCGCCGCGACGGCTGCGATGTCGCGGTCGTCGACCGGTGCCGACTCGGCAGCGCCGTAAGGCCACCGGACGACCTCGCCGGCCCGGATCGCGGGCGCCCACCAGGCCAGCGAGTTCGACGCGAACATCCCCGGCCGGATGATCGTCGACTCGAGGCCGGCGGCCGCGATGAGCCGCTCGATGTCGGCGTGCAGCACCGCCATGGGATTGGGCTGCTGGAAAAGGGGGTGCGGCGTCTGATGCGGGGAGGAGAGGAAGACGACCCGCCGCACGTGGGCTGCCAGCCGCTCGACGACTGCCTCCGCGGTCTGAGGCGGGGCGGTCCAGACGAGGAAGACCGCACCGGCGCCACTCAACGCCGGGTCGAGCGACTCGGGCACAGTGAGGTCGCCAGCGAAGACCTCGACCGTCGCCGGCAACGTTGCCGCCGCCTCAGAGCGACGGGTGAGGGCACGGACCGGCACGCCCGCGTCGAGGAGTTGGTCGATGACGACGCGGCCGACCCGGCCCGTCGCCCCGGTTACGAGCACGGGAGGAATGTCCATCTGATTCATGCCGCTCATGAAAACGTTACTCGGTTAAAAAAGCAACTCGGTCAAGAATGTTGCGGTGGTCAGGTGAGCGAGTCGACGGGACTGCGGGCCCGCAAGAGGGAGCGGACGCGTGACGCCATCGGCGACGCGGCCGTCTCGCTGTTCCTGGAGCGCGGCTTCGACCGCGTCTCGGTCAACGACATCGTCGCGGCAGCCGATCACCAAGGCGACCCTCTTCCGGTACTTCCCCGCCAAGGAAGACCTGGTGCTGCACCGATTTGCGGACCATCAGGGCGAGGCAGCACGCGTCGTACGTCACCGTAAGTCCGGCATCAAACCGGTGACGGCGCTGCACCGGCACTTCCGGGCCGGCCTCGATCGGTACGACCCCGTCACGGAAGGCTCTGCGGCCCGGTGCAGGCACGGCCAGATAGCTCCCTGTGGCCGGTGGGGGAATCTGACTGACCGCTGACATCAAGATCCCTCTGACGATCCCGCTTCGTCGTTGGAGCAGGCAGAGAGGTAGTCCGTCCAGCTGTCCTGGGCGAACCGAGCCCACCTGTGGGCGCTGCTTCCGGCCCTGCTCACCAGCTGCCCGCTCGGCTGACACGCCCCGCCCGCCGGTGCGCCACCCGGCGCCCGCGGGTCACCCGGCGCAGCACGGGCACGTACCATGGCCGCATGTCGTTCCTCCGCCGCCGCAGCGCCACCCCTGCCGGACCCGACTTCGACGTGCTGGCCATGGACCCGGGCGACTGGCCGGGCAACCTCGGCGCGGGCCTGCTGCCCGCCCCCGACGGCACCTGCCAGGGCGTGTTCCTGCGCTACGACCTGTTCGGCGGACGCGGCCCCGCGATGATCATCGGCAACCTGCCGGAGGGTTCCCCGGCCCGCGACGTGGCCGAGGGCGAGATCCCCTTCGAGGTGGGCCAGCTGCTGCTCGCGCTGGAGAACGACGAGGAGGTCACCGTCGTCGAGACCGAGGACACGCCGGTCCTCCAGGGCGACAACCTCCTCATCGTGCGGCGCCTGAAGCTCTCCGAGAGCCGCGTGTCCTGCGTCCAGTTCGACCGCAGCGACGGCGTCCTCGTCACCATCGCCGCCTGGGACCGCCCCATCACCGACGACCTGTACGCCCTGCTGAAGCCGCTCCCGGCGGAGCTTTTCCAGCAGGGCTGACAGCGCGGACCGCTACCGGCGGACCGCGCCCGCCGGGGTCACGTCCGCGGCGCGGACGAACGCGACCCGGTGGCCGTACTGGATCTCGTAGTACAGGTCCTTGCCCACCACGACCCGGTGCGAGTCGGTGGTGAAGGTGACCGCGTAGTAGTACTCGCCGGGCACCTCGTCACCGGCCACGTACGCCTGTCCGGCCGGGATGGTGTACGGCAGCGGCACCACCGACTGGGCCGGGACGTCCGCCGGATAGGCATCCTTCTCCGGGTAGGCGCGCCCGTACACCGGAATGCTCGTCAGGCCGTCCCTCGGGGTCACCACCAGCCCCCGCGCCGGGACCGCCACCGGCTCCTCGCGCGGGTTGCGGAACCAGGCCTTCTGGCCCAGGTACCAGATGGCCGTCCAGTCGCCCCAGCGGTCGGCCACCGCGTACTGCTGGCCGGTGGAGACCCGCGAGGACAGGTCGTTCACCCCGGTGGTCGGGTCCGTCTTCAGGCCGATGTCCCTGACCAGCGGGGCGGTGACGTCGTGGTCGGTGTAGAGCCGCACCTCGCTGGAGCCGTGCGCCGTGCAGGGCTCGCCCTTGGTGGTGCAGCCGGTGTACGCGGGCCGGTTGGAGTCGTAGTCCGGCAGGATCGTCACCACGGGGGAGTGCCTGCCGGCCGTGCGCCGGAACGGGTGGCCCAGCAGCTGGAAGTAGTGCCGCCAGTCCCAGTACGGGCCGGGGTCCGTGTGCATGCCCGGAATGGTGGAGGTGGTCGGCCCGGGCACGTTGTCGTGGCCCAGGATGTGCTGCCGGTCCAGCGGGACGTCGTACCTCCTGGACAGGTACCGGACCAGCCGGGCCGAGGAGCGGTACATCGCCTCGGTGTACCAGGCGTCCGGGCTGGCTAGGAAGCCCTCGTGCTCGATGCCGATCGACTTCGCGTTGACGTACCAGTTGCCCGCGTGCCAGGCGACGTCCTTGGCCTTGACGTGCTGGGCGATCAGACCGTCGGTCGAGCGGATCGTGTAGTTCCAGGACACATAGGTCGGGTCCTGGATCAGGTTCAGGACGCCGTCCCAGGCGCCCTCCGTGTCATGGATGACGATGTACTTGATGCTCTGTGAGGCCGGACGGTCTCCCAGGTCGTGGTTGCCGTAGTCGTCGTCCCCGAACTCCGCGTACGGCGCCGGGACCGACTCGCACGACACCGACCTCGGGCACTCGGTGTCGTCCGTGGGCAGCGTGCGCAGGCCGGCCCGCCGCAGCGGGGCGGTGTCCGGGGTCAGCCGCGGCTGCGCGGCCAGCAGCACCCGCTGGCCGTCGTCGGTGGTGCGCGCCTCACCCGTGCGCAGGACGTCGTACACGTCGTCGGCGTACGCCGCTGCGGTGGCCGTGTCGTCGGCGCCGGAGAACCGGGCCACCGCGCCGTACCAGTCGGCCGGGTCGGCGCTTCGCGGCTCGCCCAGCTCCTTCTGCGCGGCGGCCAGCAGGGCCGCACCGCCGGCCACGTTCGCCGCCGGGTCGGCGCGCAGTTCCTCCGCCGGGATGCCGGTCAGCTCCGCAGCCTTCGGCAGGGTCCGCAGCCGGGCCGGGACCGCGGAGGCGGCCGGCTTCCCGGCGACCGGGTGCAGCGCGGCCCGTGCGGCGTCGCCCCGCGGATCCTCCGCGCCATCGGCGAAGTGCTCCGAGGCGGCGATCGCGGTCCGGACGTCGGTGAGGTGCATCGGGCCGTAGCCGCCCGTCACACTCGGCGCGCCACCGTGCCCGTCCCAGCGGGACTGGAGGTAGGAGACGGCCAGCAGGACACTCTGCGGCACGTGGTAGTCGGCCGCCGCGGTGGCGAACGCGTGCTGGAGCCGGTCCTCGGGGGAAGCCGTGACCCGGTGGGCGGGGGCCATGCCCAGCAGGGGCAGCAGCAGGGCCGCGGAGGCGAGCGGGACGGCGGTCCGCCGTAGGGGTCTGTGACCGGGGGCGGACGTGGGGTCGGTGGCGGATCCTCGCAAGGCGGCCTCCTGTGACGGGCGGAGCGTGGCGGGGCATGGCGGGGCCGGGCTGGGTCAGTGGTACCGGCTTGCCGACGATCCGTCAATAATGCCCGGCCGGACACGATTTCCCACGTCACGAAGGGTCTCCGGCGAGTTTCGCGGCGGTGGCGCCCGGGCCTGCGGGGCGTCACCGGCGTAGACCAGTGACCAGTGCCCAGCGCACCGGGGATACGTGAAGGTCCGCGGTGCGCCGCCGGCGAGGGGCGTACCGCGGACCTTCGCCCGGGTCAGCGGGTGCCGACCGCCGCCCGGACGGCCTTGCGGGCCATCTGACAGTCGTCGTGCAGCCGCCGGAGCAGCAGCCGCTGTTCCTCACCGGACGTCACGGCACCCGGATGGGCCGCACCCGGTGCCGGGGCCGGATCGCGCATCGAGCGCTGCACGGCCGTCTCGTACGTCCGGATCTCCCGCGTCAGCAGGAGCATCAGGTTGACCAGGAAGGCGTCCCGGGACGCCGGGCCGGCGGACTGGGCGATCTGGGCGATCTGCCGCCGGGCCACCGGCGCGTCCCCGAGGACGAGCCACAGTGTCGCCAGGTCGTACCCCGGCAGGTACCAGCCCGCGTGCTCCCAGTCCACCAGCACGGGACCGGCCGGGGAGAGCAGCACGTTCGACAGCAGGGCGTCGCCGTGGCAGAACTGGAGCATCCCCTGCCGGCCCACCTCGTGCGCGATGCCGTGCAGCAGCTTCTGCAGGTCGCCGAGGTCGCGGTCGGTGAGCAGGCCCAGCTCGTGGTAGCGGGAGATCCGGGCCGCGTAGTCCAGCGGCATGTCGAAGGTGCCCACCGGAGGCCGCCAGGCGTTGACCCGGCAGATCGCGCCGAGTGCCGCCCGGATGTCCGCGCGGGGCGGGGCCTCCACGGGATGCCGCTGGAACGCCGCCGCCCGGCCCGGCATCCGCTCGATCACCAGGGTGCAGTTGTCCGGGTCCGCCGCGATCAGCCTCGGCACCCGGACCGGCGGCCGGTGCCGGACGAACGAGCGGTATGCGGCTATTTCCTGACGGCTCCGCTCCGCCCACGCGGGCGAGTGGTCCAGGAGGCACTTGGCGACGGCCGTGCTGCGCCCCGTCGTCCCGACGAGGAGGACGGACCGTCCGCTGCGCCGCAGGATCTGCACCGGAGCGAACTCCGGACAGATCCGGTGCACCGCGGCGATCGCGGTGCGCAGCTGCGTGCCCTGAGGGCCGGACAGGTCGAGCCTCCCGCTGAGCGGCTGCGCCCCGGGCTGGCCCGGGACCCGCCGCGGCCGGCCCGCACCCAGCACGGGGACGCCCGGACGCGCCGCCGGGTCGAGGTACGGCCCGCCGCCCGCCGGGCGGGAGCGCAGCGGCCGGGGCGGGGCGGACACGGAGGACGACGCTGCGTACATGGGAGATACAGATCCCTTCGTGTGCCTGCGGTGCCTGCCTGTGGGTCCGTGCTTCGAACCCGTGCTCCGAGCCCTGCCCGAAAGCGTGGTTCCGAGAGCGTGCGCCCACCCGCCCGGCCGTCCGGGCGCACCCTGGGGAGTGGGCCCGTCATATGGCGCTATGGGGCCGCCATATGGGGGTGGCGACCGGTCGGGGTGGCGCTTTCCTACCTGACACCCGAGGCCCACTGGCACACCATCTGGCGGACCCTGGCGAACCGTGGCGAATAGTCGCCCGGCAACCTCCACGGGTCTACTGTCAACTCAGCCGAGAACCTGGGGGCTTGACGTGAGCGGACAACCCAACACCCGCCTTGCGGACCTGTTCGGCCTGGCCGGCTGGTCCAAGGGCGAACTCGCGAGGCTGGTCAACCGGCAGGCGGCGGCCATGGGCCACCCCCAGCTGGCGACCGACACCTCCCGGGTGCGGCGGTGGATCGACGTGGGGGAGATCCCGCGCGATCCGGTGCCGCGGGTGCTGGCAGCCCTGTTCACCGAGCGTCTCGGCCGTGTCGTGACCATGGAGGACCTCGGTCTTGTACGGCACGGGCGTGCGGGGAAACGGCAGGGCGACGGGAAAGAGGAACATCCCGACGGTGTGCCGTGGCCGCCCGAGCGGACCGCCGCGGTCCTCACCGAATTCACGGGAATGGACCTCATGCTCAACCGACGCGGCTTGGTGGGCGCGGGTGCCGTGCTCGCCGCGGGATCCACACTCAGCAGCGCCATGTACGAGTGGCTGCACACCGACCCGGCCCTCAAGGCCGACGCCCCTGTCCTCGACGACCCCCTGCACGCCGGCCCCGCCGGGTTCGACCGCTACGAGGCCGCCCCCATCGGGTGGCAGGAGATCGAGGCGCTGGAGCGCTCGGTCGAGGTGTTCCGCGCCTGGGACGCGGCCCGTGGCGGCGGGCTCCAGCGCAAGGCGGTGGTGGGCCAGCTGAACGAGGTGGGCGGCATGCTCGCCTACCGTCATCCGCCCCATCTCCAGCGGCGCCTGTGGGGCGTCGCCGCCAACCTCGCCGTCCTCGCCGGCTGGATGTCGCACGATGTCGGTCTGGAGCCCACGGCGCAGAAGTACTTCGTCATCGCCGCCCATGCCGCCCGGGAGGGCGGGGACCGGCCGCGCGCCGGCGAGGCGCTGTCGCGGGCGGCCCGGCAGATGGTGCACCTGGGCCGTCCGGACGACGCGCTGGACCTGATGAAGCTCGCCCAGTCCGGCGCCGGTGACCGTCTCCAGCCACGGACGAAGGCCATGTTCCACACCATCGAGGCCTGGGCGCAGGCGTCGATGGGCAAGGGCCAGGCGATGCGCCGCACGCTCGGGCAGGCGGAGGACCTCTTCGTCTCCGAGGGGCAGGACGTGGAGCAGCCGCAGTGGATGCAGACCTTCAAGGACGAGGACCTGTACGGCATGCAGGCGCTCGCCTACCGCACCCTGGCGGAGTTCGACCCGGGCGCGGCCACGCACGCCCGGTACTACGCGGAGAAGGCCCTGGCCCTGCGCGTCGACGGACGTGAGCGGTCGAAGATCTTCGACCATCTGTCCATGGCGTCGGCCTGTTTCATCGGCGACGACCCCGAACAGGCCGACCGCTACGCCCGGCTGGCCCTGATGTCGATGGGCTCCAACTCCTCCCGTCGCACCTGGGACCGGCTGCGGCAGATGTACCGGCTGACCGCGGAGTACGCCGAGTACCCGAGGATCCAGGAACTGAGGGAGGAGATCAGGCTGGCCCTGCCCAGGCAGAGGGCCAGGTCGGACGGCGACAGCACGTCCGCCTAGGGCGCGCGGGCGCCGTCCCGGGGGACGGGCCGGTCAGTCGACCACCTTGGCGACGAGGACGCAGGCGTCGTCCTCGCGTCCGGCTCCGCCGAACTCCTCGACGACCGTTCGCACACAGTCCCGCGCGGTGCGCGCCGCCCCCAGGCGCGGGGCGAGGGCGAGCAGCCGGTCGGCGGTCACGGTCCTGCTGCGGCCCGGCAGCAGCGCGTCGGTGTGCAGCAGGAGCAGGTCGCCCGTCCGCAGGGTGACGGCGGACTGCCCGTACACGGCGCCTGGGGAGGCACCGAGGAGGGTGCTGTCCGGCGCGTTCAGCGCACTCCCCGTCCCGTCGCGGTACAGCAGCGGGGCGGGATGCCCCGCCTGCGCCCAGGTCAGGGTGCGGGTCTCGGGCTCGTAGCGGCAGCAGACGGCGCTGCCGAGGGCGGGTTGCACGGTGGCGTCGAGTAACCGGTTGAGCAGGGTGAGCAGGTGGCCGGGTTCGGTGCCGGCCATGGCCATCCCGCGCACGGCGCCGAGCAGCATCGCCATGCCCGAGGTGACGGCCACTCCGTGTCCGACCATGCCGCCGACGCCGAGCAGCGTCCGGCCGTCGGACAGTTCGAGTGCGTCGTACCAGTCGGCGCCGATCGGTGTGCCGGCGGCGGCCGGCAGCCGGTGGGCGGCGAGGTCCAGGGTCTGCGGTCCCTGGTGAGGGAGGCGCAGGGAGCCGCCCCAGGGCGGCAGCACGGCTTCCTGCAGTTCGGCCGCGATCCGGTGCTCGGTCCGCTCCTGCCGGCGGTGGCGGTGCAGCGAGTCACCCCTCTCGCGCACTGTCCGCTGCTCCCGGCGCAGATCGCTGACGTCACGCAGTACGGCCCACATGGAGATGGTGCCGCCGTCGGCGCCGAGCACGGGTTCGCCCATCATGTGCACGGTCCGTACGGACGTGTCGGGGCGTACGACGCGGAACTCGCCGTCGATCGGTCTGGCGTCGACCAGGCAGTCCGTCACCATCGCGGTGAGTTTCGGCCGGTCCTCCTCCAGTACCAGGGCGGGCAGTTCGTCCAGGGTGGCGGCGGGGCGGGCCGGGTCGAGGCCGAGGATCTGGTACAGCTCCCCGGACCAGGTCGCCTCGTCCGTCAGCAGGTTCCACTCGGCGCTGCCGACGCGGCTGAGCAGTGAGCCGCGCGAGGCGGTGACCGGTGCGGACCGGGGGGGCGGCGCCTCGGCGGGCCCGGCCGGAGCGGGGGAGGGGCCGTCCCGCAACTGGGCCAGATGGGTGTCCAGGTCGTCGAGCTGGTGCAGGGCGAGGTCGTACAGGGCGCGCTGCCAGCGTTCCTCGGGGTTCGTACCATCGCTGCGGGTGTCCCGCCGTACGGCGTCCACGTCGCCCTTGAGCCGTCGCGTCTGCCGGATCAGCGCCTCGACCGGGCCGGGTCCGGGTGGCTGGGCGGCGGGGCGGTCCGCGGAGACTGGGGACGGCATGACGCACTCCGATGAGGGGGGACGGTACGGGCGGGGACGGCGGGGGACCGCTACGACTGTGGCACAGCCCGCGACGCGCTGTAAGGGATTCGGCAACACACGATACGGTGGTGCTTCCGGCATATGCCAGAGTCTTCCCGGGCTGGTCCGTACGGACGCACGGCGTACGCGCCGCACCGGCCAAGTCGTAGGTGACGTACGCGGATTGAGGCAAGCGTTCCGCTCTGCCCCGCACTGAAGCGCGTGTTCGACGCTTCTCTGTTCCCCTCCGTCACGCAGGGGCCTGTACCTGCCGAACTCTGACCGGATTTGGCGCCATGCGACAGGCCTTCGCCGACTCCTTAATGGCATGGACATCATCGTCGAACAGCTCGCCCACGCCCGGCTCATCACCGCCGAGGACCGGGAGGTGCCGGTGTCGGCCACGCTCCGCTACTCCGCGGACGATCCCCTCGCCGTCTTCGTGGACTTCCCGGCCGAGGCGGCACTGAACGGCGAGGAGGTCACCTGGACCTTCGCCCGCTCCCTGCTGGACCAGGGGCTGCGCGCCCCGGCCGGTCACGGGGACGTGCAGATCTGGCCCTACGGCCGTACCCGCACCGTCCTGGAGTTCCACTCCCCGCACGGCATGGCCCTGCTCCAGTTCCAGGCCTCCGCGCTGCGCCGATTCCTGCTGCACACCTACGCGGTGGTCGCCGGCGGGCAGGAGGACCTGGCCGGCGTGGTGGAACGGGGGCTGAGCGCGCTGTTCGGCGGGGTGTGAGCCGGTGGCGGAGCGCTGCGGGGGCGCCCCGGACCGCGACTCGTGGAGCCGCATCACCGTGCACGGCGGTGACGGGCCGGGTCAGTGACCGGCCCCGGCGTACAGGGCGGGGCGCGGGGCGAGGTCGACGGCCACCCTGGCGCCTGTCTCCGCCGCCCGGACGCCCGCCTCGGCGACGACGGAGGCGGCGTAGCCGTCCCAGGCGTCCGGACCGGTGACCTCGCCGCGCCGGGTCGCGTCCACCCAGGCCTGGAGCTCGCGGTCGTAGGCATCGGCGAAACGGACGAGATAGTCCTGCGCCACCTCCGCGCGGGCGCTGCCCCCGGCGGTGACCACCATGGCGCGCTCGTCGCCGATCCGGGCGCTGCCCGCCTCGCACACGGCCTCGCAGCGCACCTGGTAGCCGAAGCCGCAGTTGACGAAGACCTCGACGTCCACCAGGGCGCCCCGCTCGGTCTCGAAGAGCACGAACTGCGGGTCGAGCAGACCCTCGGGCGCGCCCGGGGACGGTGCGGGCCGCAGCACGGTGACCGCCGTCAGCTCCTGCCCGAGCAGCCAGCGGGCCGCGTCGATCTCGTGCGAGACGGAGCTGTTGATCAGCATCGCGCTGGTGAAGCCGGCGGGGGAGGAGACGTTGCGGTGGGTGCAGTGCAGCATCAGCGGTCTGCCCAGGCGCCCCCCGTCCAGCAGGGCCTTCAGCCGCCGGTACTCGGTGTCGTAGCGGCGCATGAAGCCGATCTGCGCCAGCCGGCGGCCGAGCCGCGCCTCGGCCTCCACGACCCGCAGCGCACCGGTGGAGTCCGGCACCATGGGTTTTTCGCACAGCACCGGCAGCCCGCGGGCGAAGGCGCCGAGGAGCGCCTCCTCGTGGGCCGGGCCGGGGGAGGCGACGAGGACCGCCTGTACGCCCGGCGCGTCGAGGGCGGCGATCGGATCCGGGTGCACCGTGACGCCGGTGAGGCCGGTCACCGCTTCGCGGGCCCGGGCGAGGTCGGGATCGGCCACGGCCGTCACCCTGGCTCCGCTGACCACCCGGTCGAGACGCCGTATGTGGTCGGCCCCCATGTGCCCGGCACCCAGTACCGCCACCCCCAGCAGGTCACCCATGCGCGCGCTTCCTCCCGGCGGTCGGTGGTTGTCGGGGTCACGCCGTAGCGTACGCCGGTGCCGGGGAAGTTCCGGTGGTGGCGGGGTTCTTCCGCGTCAGTACCGCAGTACGCCCGCGATGCCGTCCGCGTCGCCGAGGGTGCCGTCGGGGACGAAGCGGACGTCGGCGCCGGTCTCCAGGCAGCGCTCGACGATCTCGTCCACGATGTCCTCGCGGGCGTCGAGGTCCCCGGCCTCGGCCGGCACCAGATGGCCGCCCAGGTCGCGCACGGCCGCGCGGTAGTTCTCCTCCACGGCCAGCAGCCGGACCCGGCCCTCCCGGGCGCTCTGCCACAGCTCGTCCAGACCGGCGGCGAAGGTCCGGTGGCCGCGCGCCGCGGTGAGGTCCCGGACCACCGAGCCGGCGTCCTTGGCCGTCTCCGCCTCCAGCACCGGGCGGACGGCCTGCCACACGGCGTCGGGGCCGGCGTGGGCGAGCCCGCCGTGCCGCACGTGCACGGCGTTCCTGGCGACGCTGCCCACCTCGTCCAGCAGGGCGAGCGCCGCCTGGTCACCGGTGACGTACAGCGGGCGCGGCTGGACCCGCAGCACCGCGCCGAGCGAGGTGTCCGCCGTCCGCAGGAACTGGCGGGTGCCCTCGTCGCGGAAGGTGCTCGGCAGATCGCCGACGCGTTCCTGGCGTTCGGCGTCGAAGTTCCCCCGCGCGCGGGTCAGCGGGAAGCCGCCCGACCGGTCCTCGACGACCCGGTCCGCACCGCCGCTCCACAGGGTGGCCCGGTCCGCGGAGACGGACAGCACCCAGAAGGGCCGCTCGGCCGACTGCGCGGCGACCAGGTTGCGGGTGAGGAAGGTGTCCGAGAGCACCACCCGCTCGGGGACGGGGCGGGCCAGCGACCAGACCTGGTGCTCACCCGGCGCGGCGAAGATCACCAGGCCGTCCTCGGCGTGCGTCAGGTCCACCTCCGCCAGCGCGCGGTCGAGCTGCGCCACGACGTCGGCGCGCCGCTCCCGGGTGACGGCGGGATCGGACTCCAGACGCCGGCGTGCCTCGGTCACCACGTTGCGCAGCCGGACCGGGTCCTGGCCGCTCCCGCGTTCCCGGCGGTGCGTCGGGGTCAGCACGGAGACCGCCGGATAGGGGCGCGGGCGCCGCAGTTCGGACAGGGTCGCGGGACTCAGTGCGTGCTCCATGACAGAACGATAGGGCGGATTCACCTTTGCGGCATTCGGGGTGATCCGGGGCATGGGGGAAGCCGTCCGGGCCAGTCGGGGTGTTCGGCTGATTTCTGGCCGCGAAGCCGTAACGCGCCGGCCGCTTGGGGAAGTTTTTGCCTGTGGCCGGTTCCTGGCGGTCGCGGCCCGGTGGCACGCCCGTCCGCGGTTTTCGCGGAGGCAAAACCCGGCCGAAACCGTGGGGGCACGCGTGGGTGTCCTGTTACGGCCACGTTGACCGGGCCCCCGGTTCGGGCGGACGCTCGTCATATAGATGCTCGATACAACTGGTTTGCCGGTCCGTCCCCCGCGGCCAAAGAAGTCCAGGCCAGCAGGGAGACGACCGCCAGCCGGAGGCAGGAGGTAGCGCATGTGCGGCATCACCGGATGGGTCTCCTTCGACCGCGACCTGACCACCGAGGCCACCACATTGCATGCGATGACCGAGACGATGGCCTGCCGGGGCCCGGACGACCGCGGCACCTGGACCGAGGGCCCCGTCGCCCTGGGCCACCGCCGCCTCGCCATCATCGACCTCCCCGGCGGCCGCCAACCGATGACCCTGCGGACCCCCCAGGGGACCCTCGCCCTGGTCTACTCCGGAGAGGCGTACAACTTCACCGAACTGCGCCGTGAACTCCAGGACCGCGGCCACCGGTTCACCACCGACTCCGACACCGAGGTCGTCCTGCACGGCTATCTGGAGTGGGGCGACGCGGTCGCCGAACGGCTCAACGGCATGTACGCGTTCGCCGTCTGGGACGGCCGGCACGACAAGCTCGTGATGATCCGCGACCGCATGGGCATCAAGCCGTTCTACTACCACCCCACCGCCGACGGCGTCCTGTTCGGTTCCGAGCCCAAGGCCGTCCTCGCCAACCCGCTGGCCCGCCGCCGCGTCACCCTGGACGGCCTGCGTGAACTGTTCGTCATGGTCAAGACGCCGGGACACGCCATCTGGGACGGCATGCGCGAGGTGGAGCCCGGCACCGTCGTGACCGTGGACCGCTCCGGGCTGTCCACCCGCGTGTACTGGCGGCTGGAGACCCGCCCGCACACCGACGACCGCGACACCACCGTCGCCGGGGTGCGCTCGCTCCTCGACGACATCGTGCGCCGGCAGCTGGTCGCCGACGTGCCGCGCTGCACCCTGCTCTCCGGCGGTCTGGACTCCTCCGCCATGACCGCGATCGCCGCCCGCCAGCTCGGTGAGCAGGGCGAGAAGGTGCGCAGCTTCGCCGTCGACTTCGTCGGCCAGACCGACCACTTCGTCGCCGACGAACTGCGCGGCACCCCCGACACGCCCTTCGTGCACGACGTGGCCCGCCTCGCCGGCACCGACCACCAGGACATCGTCCTGGACGCCCAGTCCCTCGCCGACCCGGCCGTGCGCGAGCAGGTCATCCGGGCCCGCGACCTGCCGGCCGGCCTCGGCGACATGGACGCCTCGCTGCTGCTGCTCTTCCGCGCCATCCGGGAGAAGTCCACGGTGGCCCTGTCCGGCGAGTCCGCCGACGAGGTCTTCGGCGGCTACCTCCAGTTCTTCGACGAGGAGGCGCGCCGCGCCGACACCTTCCCGTGGCTGGCCACCATGGGCCGCCACTTCGGTGAGGACGCCGACGTGCTGCGCGCCGACCTCACCACGTCCCTGGACCTCAAGGGCTATGTCGACGACGGATACCGCACCGCCGTCGCCGGCGTCGACCGGCTGGAGGGCGAGAGCGACTTCGAGTACCGCATGCGGCAGATCAGCCACCTCCACCTGACCCGCTTCGTGCGCATCCTGCTCGACCGCAAGGACCGGATGAGCATGGCCGTCGGCCTGGAGGTCCGGGTGCCGTTCTGCGACCACCGGCTGGTCGAGTACGTGTACAACGCCCCGTGGGCGCTGAAGTCCTTCGACGGCAGGGAGAAGAGCCTGCTGCGGGAGGCGACGGCGGACGTCCTGCCGCGCTCGGTGTACGAGCGCGTGAAGAGCCCGTACCCGTCCACCCAGGACCCGCGGTACGCCCGCGCCCTCCAGGAACAGGCCAAGGACCTGCTCACCCGGCCCTCCCACCCGGTCTTCGACCTGGTCGACCGGGACCGGGTCCGCAAGGCCGCCGACCACGACGCACCGGTCAGCACCCAGGCGGCCCGGCGCGGTCTGGAACGCACCCTGGACCTGGCGCAGTGGCTGGACCTGTACACGCCCGAGCTGGTGCTCAGCTGAGCCCGATGGCACGGTCGGCGGCCGCCGCCGACCGCTGCCACCACGTCGTCACCGGCTCCCACACGAGGACCCGGGGTCCGGTGCCGAGCCGGTCGGCGCCGAACTCCCGCCCGGCTTGCGCGGCGGACGCCGCGACGGTGACCGTGTCCACCCGGCGGGCCTCGGGGTCCGCCGGGTCGGCGATGGTCCGCACGTCGGCGTAGGCCGTGCCGCCCGGTGCGAGCCGGCAGGTACCGGTGCCGCCCTCCGGCACCGGCAGCGCGGCCCCGTCCAGGTCCCCGAAGGTCACCGTGGGCACGCGGTCGACGAGGCAGGCGCGGGTGCCGCGGTTGGTGACGTCGACCCGCAGTACGGCCGGGGTGCCGGCCACGGCCTTCGCCCGTACGGTCAGCGTCCTCCGGGCGCAGCGCTCGGGCCGGTCGGGGCCCGTGCCGGCCCTGCCGTGCGGTGCGGCGGGCAGCTCGTCTCCCGTGACGGCCCTGCCCTGCGGTGCGGCGGACCGGAGGTGGCCCGCGGCGGCCTGGCTGTGCGGTGCGGTCAGCAGCAGGGCCGCCACGGCGGCCGAGGCGGCGGGTACGGTGACGGCGGCGCGGATGCGCATGACGGTGCCCCCTGTGTGGTCGTGTCCCGGATACGGCGGCCGAAGCACGCCTGCCCGGTGTGACGGCCGGGACGGTCCCGAGGTTGCCCCGGCGCGCCTCTGTCACCCGTTCGCGCCGGACCCGTCACCGGCCGGCGGTGATCCCGGTCCCGGTCTCCCCGGCCCCGTCCGCCGGACAGGAACTGCCGCTCGGGGGCAGCGAGCCGTAGAGCAGGAAGTCGTTGATCTTGCCGTGCACGCACCGGGAGGACACGTACCCGGTGTGGCCCTCGCCCTTGCTGTCGAGCACCACGGCCGCCGGGCCGAGCCGCCGGGCCGTCTCCTCGGTCCACTGGTACGGCGTCGCCGGGTCGCCGCGCGTGCCGACCAGCAGCATCTTCGCCGAGTGCACGTCCCGGACCCGGTCCCGGATGAAGTCGGTACCCTTTGGCCGGCCGTAGCACAGCAGCAGCTGGGTGAGCCGGTAGCGGCCGAAGACCGGCGAGGCCCGGTCGTACGCGGCCCGCAGGTCCTTCAGGTCCCGGGTGATCCGCGCCGCGGTGGGCCGGTCGGGGTCGTCCGCGCAGTTGATCGCCATCAGGGCGGCCGGCAGATTGTCCATGGGGACGTCCTCGGCGTCGGTCAGCCCGCCGTCCGTGCGGAGCCGGCCGCGGGGTCCGCCGATGCCGCCGGACGAGAAGGCCAGGACGCGCCGGGTGTCACCGTCCTCGATCAGCGAGGCCAGGGCGCGCTCCAGCGAGGGCCACAGCTCCTTGCCGTACAGAGCCTGCCCGACGGCCCCGACCAGGTCCTGGCCGGTGAACGAGCCGCCGAAGTCCGTGGGCACCGGGTTCCGGTCGAGCGAGCGCACCAGCCGGACCACCTCGTCCCCCGCCGCCCGCCGGTCCTGGCCGAACGGGCAGGCCAGATCCGTCGTGCACCAGTCCAGGAAGTCGTCCAGCGCGGTCTGCTGGCCCTCGGCGCCCGCCAGGCCCTGCTCGGACAGCGGCTCGGTCAGCGTGTCCACGCCGTCGAGCGCGATCCGGCCGACCTTGTCCGGGAACTGCGCCGCGTACACCGAGCCGAGCCGGGTGCCGTAGGAGAAGCCGAGGTAGTTGAGCTTCTTGTCGCCGAGTGCCTGGCGGATGACATCCAGATCGCGGGAGGCGTTCACGGTGCCGATGTGGGGCAGCACCGGACCGGAGTGCCGGGCGCACCGGTCGGCGGCCTCGCGCAACTGCCGCAGCAGCGCCCCGGGCCGGCCGAGGCCGGCGTCCTCCACGGTCATGGAGAAGGCTCCCTCGCCGTCCCCGCCGCAGCTGACGGGGGAGGACCGGCCGACACCGCGCGGATCGAAGGTGACCACGTCGTAGCCATTGGTCAGGTCCATGAACCGGCGGCCGTCGGCGGCCAGCTCGGGAATGCCGGCACCGCCGGGGCCGCCGAAGTTCAGCAGCACCGAGCCCCGTGAGTGCCCGGTGGCGCGGTAACGGGCCAGCGCCACGTCCAGGGTGCCCGCGCGTGGCCGCGCGTAGTCGAGGGGGACGGTGACCTTGCCGCACTGGAGGTCGTCCGGCATGTCCGGCCCGGCACAGGCCTGCCACGCCACCTTCTGCCGGTAGAACCGGGACAGGTCCGGCTGCGGCCGGTCGGCGGCAGCCGCGGGCAGCCCCGCGCCGAGCAGCGCCAGGGCGAGGGCCGAGGCACCCGCGCAGCGCCGCACCGCGGGCCGTGTGGACAGCTTGGCCAGCATCGTTCGCCTCCCGGAGCGCCCGCCACGGACCGGACCGACGCCTCGGATCACCATAGGCGCGCCCCGGACGGCCCGCCTCCGGACGAGCGGGGCGGCGACCACCGCCGTACGCTGCGCGCGCACACTCCCCGGCGATCACCGAACCGCTTCGCACGCGGTGCGACAACAGCGGCACTCGATGGGGTGAAAGGCCGATAAGACACGACTCGGATGGTTCGTCTGCGTTTTCCTGAGGGGCGGGCGAGGTGCCCGCACGACGTCCGGAAGGCGGGGAACCATGAGACGGACCACCCGAAACGGTGTGTTCGCCGTCGTCGCCGTGTCCGGCGCGATGGCCGCGGCGCTGCCGGTGTCCGCCGCCTTCGCGGACGACGGGGCCGGCGCCCGGGGCGCCGCGGCCGGTTCGCCCGGACCGGTCTCCGGCAACATCGTCCGGCTCCCGGTGGACGTGCCGGTGAACGTGCGCGGCAACACCGTGAACGTGGTGGGACTGCTCAACCCCGCGGCAACGCCTACGCGAACGAGGCGGCCGGGGCGCGGGCGGGGTCGGCCGCGTCCGGCGGAGCGTCCGCGCGGGGCGCGGCCACCGGCTCGCCCGGTGTGATCTCCGGCAACAGGGTCCAGCTTCCCGTCCGTCTGCCGGTCAACATCAGCGGCGACACTGTCGACGTGGCCGGTGTGGGCAATCCGGCCCAGGGCAACCAGTCCGTCGACGGCCCCGGCGACCGGCCCCTCCCGCACACCCCGGCCCCGCACCACCGCACCCCGAAGCCTCCGGCCACGCCCCGGGCGCACCACCCCGCCCCGCACACCGCGCGTCCGGTGACCTCCCGCCTGGCGCACACGGGCGCGGACCTGACGGCCCCGGCCGTCGCCGGCAGCGCCGCGCTCCTCCTCACCGGCGCGGTCCTGTACCGCCGCTTCCGACCGGGCCGCAGCGGCTGACCCACCGCGCCCAGGCCTGACCCCGCATGCGGTACCGCCGCGCGCCCACGGCCCCGCCGGCCCCGGCCCGGCGGGGCCGGCGGGGCCGGCGGGGCCGGCCGGTGACCGGACTTCCGCGGCGGGGGGGCGTCGGGCGGACGCCGTCCCGCCGAAGCGGCTCTGAAGCACGCCGCACTCCTCGGGCAGGGCCAGTACGTGCTCCGGGTCCGTACAGCGCCGCTCCACTCACGGGCTCGCGTGCGGCGGTGCGCCGCCGTAGGGGGCGCCCCGCGGCGACGGCCCGGCCGCACCCCCACCCGTGCGGCTTTCCTGGCCTCCGGCGGCAGGACGGCCAGGGACAGGGAGGGCTCGCGGCGACGGCCCGGCCGGAGTCCTCGGCCCACGGGTTGCGCCTCGCAGGCAGAAGGGACGGGTTCGACCCGTACCCGGTGGCCGGGCCGAACTCCCCTCCCCGCTCAGCGGGATGGCGTCGCGTCGGCTGATCTTCCCGTGGCGCGGCCCTCATCGCTCCGCAAGGATGCTGTGCGGCAGTCCCCCGACGGATACGGAGCGCACCCATGACCTTCGCGGCCCCCCACGACCTCGTCGTCACGCAGGCCACCCTCGCCGACTGGCCGGTGATCAGCGGATGGGCGGCGGCGGAGGGCTGGAATCCCGGCCTGTCCGACGGACCCGCGTTCTTCGCCCAGGACCCCGACGGCTTCTTCCTCGGCCGGATCGACGGCGAGCCGGTGTCGGCCGTCTCCGTCGTCACGTACGGCCCCGCCTACGCCTTCCTCGGCTGCTACCTGGTCCGTCCCGACCTGCGCGGCCACGGACACGGCCTCACCACCTGGAAGACCGCCCTGGCCCATGCCGGCGACCGGACCGTCGGCCTGGACGGAGTCGTCGCCCAGCAGGACAACTACCGCCAGTCCGGCTTCGAACTCGCCTACCGGACCATCCGGTTCACCGGCGCCGCGCCCGCCGGCGAGGCACCCGCCGGTGTCCGCCCCGCCACCCCCGCCGACCTGGTCGCGCTCACCGCCTACGACGGCGCCTGCTGTCCGGCGGACCGCCCGCGGTTCCTCGCCGCATGGCTCACCACACCCGGCCACCGCGCCGTCGTGCGGGAGGACGGCGGGCGCCTCACCGGCTACGGCGTGATCCGCCCCGGTCACGACACCCTGCGCGTCGGCCCGCTCTTCGCCGACACCGCCGACGACGCCCGGGCCCTCTTCGCCGCTCTGACCGCCGGCGTCGGCGGCCGGGAGGTCGCGCTCGACGTGCCCGAGCCGAACACGGCCGGTGCCGCCCTCGCCGAGGAGGCGGGACTGCGCCCCTCGTTCGAGACCGCCCGCATGTACACCGGGCCGGTCCGTCACCACGCTCAGGAGCGCGTCTTCGGCGTGGCCACCCTCGAACTCGGCTGAGCCGCGCGGCGGTCGGCGGTCCGGCCTCGGGGACGACCGGACCGGCCCGCCTCCCGCCGTCCGCCCGGCCGGTAAATCCGTTGCCGGGTCCTGCCTCTCGTGCTGGGGTGCACCGCATGGACCACACCGCTGTGCTCGCCCTGTACGACCGAGAGATGCGCGAGAACGCCAGCCCCGACGGGCCCGGGGCCCGGATCGAGCGCGCCGGTGCCGTCGTGCGCCAGGTCGCCGACGCGCACGGGTGGAACGGCGTGCTCTGGTCCGCGCTCGACGCGGCGGGCGCCGGCCGGGCGATCCGCGACCAGATCGCCCACTTCACCGGCCTGGGCCTGGACTTCGAGTGGAAGGCCTACGGCCACGACGAGCCGGCGGACCTCGGCGACCGGCTCCTCGCCGCCGGATTCAGGGCCGAGCCGGCGGAGACGCTGATGATCGCCGAGGTGGCCGGGCCGATGCCGGCCGCCGAGCCTCCGGCCGGGATCCGCGTGGTGCGGGTCACCGATGCGGCCGGTGTGGACCTCGTCGTGGACGTCCACGAGCGGGCCTTCGGTACCGACGGCACCAGGCTGCGGCACCGGCTGCGCGCGCGGCTGGCCGCCGACCCCGGCGCGGTCGTGGCCGTGGTCGCGCTGGCCGGGGCGGAGCCCGTCAGCGCCGCCCGCGTGGAACTGGTGCCCGGCACCCGGTTCGCCGGGCTGTGGGGCGGCGGCACCGTCGAGGCCTGGCGGGGCCGGGGCGTCTACCGGGCGCTGGTCGCCCATCGGGCCCGCGTCGCCGCCGCCCACGGATACCGCTACCTCCAGGTCGACGCCTCAGCCATGAGCCGCCCCATCCTGGCACGCCTCGGCTTCCACGCGCTGAGCACCACGACGCCCTACCTCCACGCGGCCTGACCACCGCCGGGGAGACTTCCGGTGACGCCCCCATGCGGCCGCGGCGGGCGGACCACTGCGCTCCGGTCGTGGCGGGGCGCCTCTGTTCACCACGCCTTCATGCCATGTACCTTTCAATCAATCGACGCGTGGAGAAGTCTCAAGCACGCTCTACGCGCGAAGACCGCGCGCGTACCACCTCTCCCCACCCCACACGGAGGTTCGCCGGATGCCCGGAACCAGGAGTTCCCGCCGCAGACTCACCACCGCCCTGGCCGGCCTCGGGCTGCTCCTCGGCGGAGCCGCCCTCCAGCTCGGTACCGGCGCCCCCGCCCACGCGGCGGCCCCGCACCGCATCCTGTTCGACAACGCCCACGCCGAGACGGCCGGCAACGCCGACTGGATCGTCTCCACCAGCCAGCCCGACCCGCTCGGCCAGGACCCCTCCCCATCCGCCGAGACCGACTGGACCGGAGCGCTCTCCTCGTGGGGCGTCGCGCTGGAGAAGACGGGCGCCTACAGCCTGAAGACGCTGCCGCAGGGCTCCGCCCTCAGCTACGGCGGTACGTCCGCGACCGACCTGTCCAACGTCGACACGCTGGTCCTGCCGGAGCCGAACACACTGTTCACGAGCGCCGAGAAGACGGCGATCATGAATTTCGTGAAGAACGGCGGCGGTCTGTTCATGATCTCCGACCACACCGGAGCGGACCGCAACAACGACGGCGAGGACGCGGTCGAGATCCTCAACGACCTGATGACGAACAACGGCGTCGACTCCACCGACCCCTTCGGCTTCTCCATCGACTCGCTGAGCATCAGCTCCGACCACCCCGCCGCGATCAGCGACAGCACCGACCCGGTCCTGCACGGCCCGTTCGGCACCGTCACCAAGAGCCTGATCGCCAGCGGGACGACCGCCACGCTCAAGCCCGCCGACAACTCCGGTGTCAAGGGCCTGCTGTACCGCACGGGTTACTCCGGCAACACCGGCGCGTTCTTCGCCACCAGCACCTTCGGCAGCGGCCGGGTCGCGTTCTGGGGCGACAGTTCCCCGATCGACGACGGCACCGGCCAGTCCGGCAACACGCTGTACGACGGCTGGAACGACTCCGGTGCCACCGACGCGGCCCTCGCCCTGAACGCCACCGCGTGGCTGTCCGGCGCGAGCGGCGGCACCGGCGGCGGCTCGACGTCCTGCGCGGCCGCCCAGCTCCTCGGCAACAACGGCTTCGAGTCCGGCAGCACCGTGTGGAACGCCACGAGCGGCGTCATCACCGACGCCACCGGCGAGAAGGCCCGTTCGGGCTCGTACTACGCCTGGCTCGACGGCAACGGCACCGCCACCACCGACACGCTCGCCCAGTCGGTGGCCATCCCGTCCGGCTGCCCGGCCGCACTCGGCTTCTCCCTGCACGTCGACACCGCCGAGACCACCACCAGCACGGCCTACGACACCCTCAAGGTCCAGGTGGTGAACGGTTCCGGCACGGTCCTGGCCACCCTGGCGACCTATTCCAACCTCGACGCCGCGTCCGGGTACACCCAGCGCACCTTCGACCTCGGACGCTACGCCGGGCAGACCATCACCCTGAAGTTCACCGGCACCGAGGGCTCCAAGTACCAGACCTCGTTCGTCGTGGACGACACCGCGCTCCAGGTCGGCTGAGCCGGGGGCAGGGGCGCGTCAGGCGGCCGGCACCGTACGCTCCGGCGCGTTCCAGCCGGAGACCCGCACCCGTGGCGCCGACCCGTGGAGGTCGGCGGTCCGGTAGGTGGCCGTCAGGGTCAGCCGCTCGCCGGGCCACAGGCTGACCTCGTTGTCCGACCAGCGCACCGGCAGCACCGGCCGGCCCTGCGCGTCCACGAGATGGACGTCCGTGAACAGCGCCGGGGTCGTGCCGGTCCCTGCGTACCGCAGGGTCACCGTCGTGGTCGAGGTGTCCCGCGCCGACCGGGTGGCCGCCGTCGCCGTCACCGGCACCCGCGCCATCGAGGCGAGTCCACCGAGGTCGGCGTAGCCGGTGGTCGGGGTGTGGTACCAGTCGGTGTCGTCCCAGTCGAGGGTGTCCGGCCTGGTGGACAGCCAGTACACGTTCCGGCTCACCTCCCTGCCGCCGGCGTCGGTGAGCACCAGCCGGAGCAGGTGGGTGCGCGCCGGCCCGGTCACCGAGGGCGGCAGGGTGAGCGCGGTCGCGCGGGCCCCGCCGCCGTCGACGGCCGTCCCGGTGACGGTCCTGTCGTACCTGCGCGTGCCGTCGGGGTCGAAGAGGGCGGCCCGGACGGTGAGCCCGCGCTCCCGGGCGGCCCGGTTGTTCACCACGACGACCGAGCGGTCGTCGTAGGAGTACTGCACGTGCAGCGGTTCGTTGGCCTTCTTCGCCCCGAAGTAGGCGCCGTTCTGGTCGAGGTAGCGGTCCGTCAGCTGCCAGTGCAGGGAGGTCCAGCCGCTGTTGAACATCCAGTGCACGACCCCGGTGGCGGGCCGCTCGGTGTCCGTGGCGTTGCGCCCGTAGGCCTCGAACTGGGCGCGGACGTTCTCGTACTGGGCCAGCTGGGCCTTGCGGACGTAGTCGGTGAGGCTCGTCGGGGTGCCGTAGCGGCCGGCCAGGGCGTGGTCGTAGAGGGCCAGCGTGCCGAAGGTGGCGGACGGTGAGCGGTGGTACTGCCGGGCGTCCGGATCCCGCCAGAGGGTGTCGAGTTCGGCGGGTGTCAGCATCCGGCGCAGGGTGTCCAGGGTGGGGATGCTGGGGCCCGCGCTCGTCTCGGAGTTGAAGCCGGTGGCCCCGCCCTCGCGTTTGGCGTACCAGTAGCCGGGCGGCACCCAGTCGTACGGGCCGGTCATCTTCATGCCCGAACGGCCCAGCCGCGGGGTGGAGGCGTCGGAGGCGGCGGGGACCACGGGGGCGGTGAAGTCGGCGGCCCCCAGCGCGTCGAGGTACTCCCTCTCGATCGTCGCGTTCGGGGCGGAGTCGCTGCCGATCAGGAAGGACAGCACGCTGGGGTGGTCGCGCAGCCGGGCGGCCTCGGCGGCCATGGACGCCCTGGCGACGCGATGGTCGGCGTCGCTCCACTTCTTCCCCGACCCGCTGGGATTGACGTCGCCCTCCCACTTGTCGCAGCACTCCCAGCCCGGGAGGGTGAGGACGCCGTAGCGGTCGGCCAGGCCGAAGAACTCGTCGGGCTCCAGATGACCCTCCAGGCGGAGGGTGTTCAGGCCGAGGTCGACGGCGTACTTCAGCCGGTCCTCGACGTAGGCGCGGTCCCAGCGCAGGAACTCGTCCGGGGACCAGCCGCCGCCCCGGACCAGCAGCCTGCGGCCGTTGATCCGGTACTGCCGGGCGCCGTCCGCGTTCAGCGGTGCCCGTACGTCCCGGATGCCGAAGGTCTCATGGGCCGTGTCCGAGACCGTGCCGGCGACGGACGCGGTGAGGGTGAGGCCGTACAGCGGATGCCCGCCCATCCCGGCCGGCCACCACACCTTCGGCGCGGTGAGGCGCAGGCCCGGGGTGTCGTCGGGGGTGAAGGTGACGGTCTTCGTCTCGTGGGCGGCGAGCGGTACGCTCCGGGTGAACCGCGCGCCGGCGACGCTGCCGGAGATCTCGGCGGTCACCGGCGTGCCGGAGTCGTTGCGGGCCCGGGCCTTCACCGTCAGGCGGGCCGTGGCGAGCGACGGCACGGCCAGCTCCGTCATCACATGCGTGTCGCGCAGGGCCACCGGGCCGCTCCGGCGGACCAGGACGTCGCGGACGAGGCCCATGTTGCGGTCGGGCGGCGGCTGGAGCCAGTCGAGCCAGCCCATGGTGAGGTCGCGGTCGGGGTCGTTGGGCCGGACCCGGAAGGCGACCGTGTTCGTGCCGGACCTGACCAGCGCGGTGATGTCCAGTTCGTGGCGGGTGTAGGCGCCGGTGATCTCCGCGGCCCCGGCCACCCGGTGACCGTTCACATAGACGTCGGCCGCCGAGACGACCCCGCTGAAGTCCAGGAAGGTGCGCCGCGCGGTGTCCTCGACGGTGAAGTCGGAGCGGAACCACCAGGGCACCTCGAAGTCGGCCTTCGGGATCTTCTGCTGGGCGGTGGAGCGGAACGGGTCGGCGTACACGCCGTTCGCCAGCAGCGCGGCCAGCACCGTGGAGCGGGGGCCCGTCGGGTACCAGCCCGTCGTCGGGTAGCCGGGGGAGGAGACGGCCGCCGCGGAGTCGGTCACCCGCGCGGTCGACCGGACGGTGTAGCCGGCGAGGGGGGTGCTGGTGCCGGCGGCGGGCACGCGCGTGACTCGGGGGGACCGGTCGGGTTCCGCCGCGTCCCGAGGGCCGGCCCAGGCGCCGGCGGTGAGGGTGCCGGCCAGGACGAGCAGCGCGACGGCCTGGGGAAGCCGGCGGGCGGGACGAGGGAACACGGCGATCTCCAGCCTCGTAAAGTTAGGAAACTTTACAAACGCCGGTCACGCTAGAGCCGCCCCCGGACCGTGTCAACGACCCTCGCCGTCGTGGACGTTGAACGGGTCAGGTTCCGGCCGTCCGGCGCTCGAACACCAGGTTCCGGGCCGTGTCCAGGGCCGTGGCCACCGCGCCGAGCAGGACCGCGTCCGCGCCGAGCCGGCTCGGCGCTATTCGCGGGCGCAGCGGGGTGAGCGTGCGCAGCCGCTCGCGGACCGGCCGGAGCAGCAGGCCGGCGCTGTGACCGAGCCCGCCGCCGAGGACGACGAGGTCCGGGTCGAGCACGGCGGCGGCGGCCGCCACCGTGTGCGCGATCCGCTCGGCCTCCAGCTGCACGGCCCGCACGGCGGCCGGCTGCCCCTGCCGGGCCGCGTCGAACACGGCCTTCGCGGTCAGCCGGCCGCTCATCCCGAAGCGCCGGGCGGACTCCACGACCGCCACCCCCGCCACCGCGTCCTCCAGCCGCTCCGGCTTCCCCCGGCCGGCCCAGGGCAGGAAGCCGATCTCGCCGGCCAGCCCGTGCGCGCCGGCGAACAGCCGCCCCTCGCTGACGACACCCATGCCCAGACCGGTGCCGATCAGCAGGTACGCGAAGAGCCGGCTGCCCGCGCCGGCGCCGTACGCGTACTCGCCGAGCGCGGCCAGGTTGGCGTCGTTGTGCACTTCCAGCGGGACGCCCAGCTCCCCGTGGATCCGGTCCATGAGCCCGGCGCGCCCCCAGCCCGGCAGATGCGTCGCGTACCGGACCCGCCGGTGCCGCTCGTCGTACACGCCGGGCGTGCCGAGCACCCCGTGCGCCACCTCGGCCGGGTCCGCGCCCGACCGCTGGATCGCCCGGCGGGCGGTGTCCACCACCAGGGCGGCCAGGGCTGCGGAGGTACGAGCCGGATTGGGCACGTCGGTCCGTGCGACGACCGTGCCGTCCAGG
The DNA here is from genome assembly GCF_043195475.1 of Streptomyces sp. Y20. NCBI lineage: Bacteria > Bacillati > Actinomycetota > Actinomycetes > Kitasatosporales > Streptomycetaceae > Streptomyces > Streptomyces sp. Y20. Next base: position 234,951 of record NZ_JBIDDP010000001.1, on the reverse strand, counting down.
TCGGCCACCGCCACGCGCAGCCGGCCCCGGCCTATGTCCACACCGAGCGCGTACCCGGCGGCCGGGTCGGGGGCGTACAGCACGGCGGTGCGGCCGCGCTCGGGGGTGTGCGTGCCGGCCTCGCGCACCAGGCCGGCCGACTCCAGCGAAGCCAGCGCGCTGGAGACGGTCGGCTTCGACAGGCCCGTGTCCCGGGCCAGTTGGGCACGCGAAGCGGCACCGAGGGCGCGCAGCCGGTCCAGGAGCAGCCGCTCGTTGGCGCTGCGCAGGCGCCGGCGGTTCCAGGGCTGTTCCTGCGGCTCCGTGACCTCGCTGGCGGGCATCGCACCATTCTCGTGCATGCCCGTCGCATACTTGACGCCTCTCGTAAGGCTCCTTAACTTTGTCGGCCCGCCGGTCCCTCCGGGTGCGGCGTGTTCCCGTGGCGTCAGGAGTCCCCATGTCCGGCAGCCCGCCACCCACGGGTGGTTTCGTCCGTCGCGTCGGCCTGTTGCAGGCCACGGCGATCAACATGAGCCAGATGTGCGGCATCGGGCCGTTCGTGACGATCCCGCTGATGGTCGCCGCGTTCGGCGGCCCCCAGGCGGTCACCGGATTCGTCGCGGGCGCGGTCCTGGCGCTGTGCGACGGGCTGGTCTGGGCGGAGCTGGGCGCGTCGATGCCCGGCTCCGGCGGCAGTTACGTCTATCTGCGCCAAGCCTTCCAGTACCGCACCGGCCGCCTCCTGCCGTTCCTGTTCGTGTGGACGGCGATGCTGTTCATCCCGCTGATCCTGTCCACGGGCGTGGTCGGCTTCGTGCAGTACCTGGGCTATCTCGCCCCCGGCCTCGGACGGACCGCCGGCGATCTGACCGGCCTCGGCGTCATCGCCCTGGTGGTCGTGCTGCTCTGGCGCGGCATCGAGCACATCGCCCGTATCACCCTCGCCATGTGGGCCGTGATGATCACCTCCGTGCTCCTGGTGATCGCCGCCGCCGCGACCGGCTTCAGCCCGCACCGCGCCTTCACCTACCCGGCCCACGCCTTCGACCTGACGAGCGGTCACTTCTGGCCGGGCTTCGCCGCGGGCCTGACCATCGGCGTCTACGACTACCTCGGCTACAACACCACCGCCTACCTGGGCGCCGAGATCAAGGATCCCGGCCGCACCCTGCCGCGCTCCATCGTCCTGTCGATCCTCGGCATCATGGCCATCTACCTGCTGCTCCAGATCGGCACCCTCGGCGTCGTCGACTGGCACCGGATGACCGACCCCCACGACATCGCCTCCACCTCGGTCGCCTCCGCGGTGCTGGCGCGGACGTGGGGCCGGGGCGCCGCCGACACGGTGACCGTGCTCATCCTGATCACCGCGTTCGCGTCCGTGTTCACCGGGCTGCTGGGCGGCTCGCGGGTGCCCTGCGACGCCGCCCGCGACGGGGTGTTCTTCCGGCCGTACGCGCGGCTGCACCCCCGGCACCGTTTCCCGGCGCTCGGACTCGCGACGATGGGGGTGATCACCGCCGTCGGCTTCCTGATCGGCCGTCACACCGACCTGCTGACGCTGATCCAGCTGCTCACCACCGTGATGGTCATCGTCCAGGCGCTCGCCCAGATCGTCGCGCTGAGCGTCCTGCGCCGCCGGCAGCCGGACCTGCGCCGCCCGTACCGCATGTGGCTGTATCCGCTGCCGGCCGTCATCGCCTTCACCGGCTGGTGCGTGATCTACGGATACGCCGACCACAACTCCCCGGGCCGCCGCCCCGTCGAGTGGTCGCTGTCCTGGCTAGCGCTCGGCTGCGCGGCCTTCCTGGTCTGGGCGTGGCGGGAGCGGGTGTGGCCGTTCGGCGCGAAGGAGATCAGCGAGGAGTACGACTCCCTGGAGGCGAGCCCCGGCTGACGTGCGCAAGGCCGGTCCGCCCGGGCGGACCGGCCCCGCTCGCCCCGCCGCTTGCGCTACGGCCTGGGCCCGCTCCTCGCCGCCGTACCGGCGCAGACCAGTCCGAGGACGAGGGCAAGGGCGCCGATGGCGATGTTGTTGACGATCACGCCCGCGTCCGGTGCGCGGCCCACGATCCACGGCGCGATGATCATCCAGATGCCCATGGCGCACATGGCCCAGCTCAGGCCGTACATCCGCTCGGGGGCCCGGGTGAATCCCAGCGCCAGCAGCCCTATCGCGATACCCATGATCAGGTTGTGGGTCGCGAGTGCGGGCTGGTTCGCCGTGTAGTGCAGGATCCACGGGGAGGCGGCGCAGTACAGGCCGAGCAGGAACACCGGCCCGTCCACGAGCGCCACATCACGACCGTCGAGCATGCGGGCGTAGCGCGCCCGCATCTCGGGGACGTCGGGGTGGCTCCTCATGTCACCCCGGTGCGAGACGTTCGCCATGATTCGTCTCCTTCGACTCTGCGGCCAGACCGGCGTCTGGCGCGGTGTGCGGTAAGCGCCACAGAGTCCAGTTTGCACTTATTCAGCCTTTATGTGTAGTGATGGCCGGTCCTGTGCATGCCCTCTCCGGTCTGCTGCTCCATACTGCTGCGCAAACGATGCAGGCCCCGGCGCGCGTAACTCTTGACCGTGCCCAGCGGCCACCCGGTCCGCTCCGCGATCTGGGTCTGGGTGAGGTCCTCGTAGTAGGCGAGGCGCAGGACGTGCTGCTGGGGCGCGGGCAGCCGGGCCAGTTCGTGACCCACGAGTACGCGGTCGAGGGCTGCTTCGGGCCGCTCGGCGGCGCACTCGTCCGGTGGCAGGGCCGCGCCCGCCGCCGCGACCAGCTCGCCGCGGCGCGTCCGGGCGGAGAGGGCGTCGGCGATCTTGCGGCGGGTGATGCCGACGATCCATCCGCCCACCGTCCCCCGCTCCGGCCGGAAGCCGGCGCGGCCCCGCCAGACACCGAGAAACACCTGCTGGGTGACGTCTTCGGCCTCCATGGCGTCGCCCAGCGTGCGCCACGCCAGCGAGTGCACCAGCCCCGCCCAACGGCGGTGGACGGCGGCGAGACATGCTTCGTCACCCGCCACCAGACCCCGTGCCAGTTCCTCGTCGGTGAGCGGCTCCCGGGCGGGCGGCAGCGACGGCGGGCCGGCGGGCCGGGCGGCCGGGGCGGGGGCACAGGGCGCGACCGCGGTCGAATACGGGCTCATGGCGACGGCTCCTTCGCGTCGGACGGAACGGCCGAAGCGGCCGGGCCGTCCCTGCGGACCGGTGTGCTCCGGGGTGGGCTCCGGGCGTTCATCGTGTGAGTCCGCGGACCGGCCGGACAACTTGCATCGGTTCTGCGTCGTCTGGCGGACGTATGGTCGTCGTATGGATGCGACCGACCCTGCGGGGATGCCGGAGGTACCGGGGACGCCGGGGAGCGGCCGGGCGGGTTCCGCCGGGGCCGCGGAGCCGGGGCTGACCACCGGCGCGCTGGCCCGACGACTGGGCGTCTCGCCCACCACGCTGCGTTCCTGGGACCGCCGTTACGGCATGGGCCCCGCCGCCCGCGCCGACGGCCGGCACCGCCGATGGTCGGCGCGGGACGTGACCATGCTGGAGACGATGTGCCGGCTCACCGCGTCCGGGGTGCCGCCCGCCGACGCGGCCCGGGCCGCGAAGGAGCGGGCCCACCCGGCAGCCCCCCGCCCCCCGGCCGACGGCGCGCCCGCCCCGGCACCGCCGGCCGTACCCGCCGCACCGGCCGCTCCCGCGGCGCCCGCCACCGGCGCGCCGTCTCCCGGTGGCGCCCGGCAGGAGGGCCGCGGGCTGGCCCGGGCCGCCGTCCGGCTCGACGCGGCGGCCGTCGGGGAGCGGCTGGAGGCCGCCGTGGACCGGTACGGCGTGGTGGCCGCCTGGCAGGACGTGATGCTGCCGACGCTGCACGCGGTGGGCCGCCGATGGGAGTCGTCGGGGGACCGGTACGTCGAGGTGGAGCACCTGCTGTCCTGGCACGTGTCCACCACCCTGCGCCGCCACACCCGGCAGCCCCTGGCGGCGGCCGGCCCCACGGGCGCGGGACCCGTGCTGCTGGCCTGCGTCCCCGGCGAGCAGCACACCCTTCCGCTGGAGGCGCTCAACGCGGCACTGAGCCGGCTCGGCGTCGCCACCCGCATGTTCGGTGCCGCGGTGCCGGCGGACGCGCTCGTCGCTGCGGTACGGCGTCTGGGCCCGGCCGCCGTGGTGCTGTGGGCGCAGGCCCGTTCCACCGCGAGCCTGCCGCTCGCCGAGCACGTGGCCGCGATGGAATGGGGCGTCAAGGGCGCCCGCGCACAGCCCCTGGTGGTGCTCGGCGGCCCCGGCTGGGCGGGCCGCCCCGCCCCCGGCATGCTCCGCCCGGCCACCCTCACCGAGGCCCTCACCCCCCTGGTCACCGCCTACGGCGCACCCCCGCCGGACCAACCCGTCTGACCGGCCGCCGGCGCCCCGCCCACCTCGCCCCGCCGGCGCCCACCGCCGGCAGGACCGCTCCGCCTCAGTCGCCGTCGGTGTCGCGGTCGCGGGCCTGGCGGAAGCGGGAGAGGCCCTCGGCGAGGCCGATGACCGGGTCCGGGTAGTCGCCGGTGCGCGCCCGGTCCGCACCGCCCAGCTTCCACGGCTCGTGCACCGCCGCCCCGGCGATCTCTCGCAGCTCCGGCACCCAGCGCCGTACGTACGCGCCGTCGGGGTCGTGCCGCCTGGCCTGGGCGAGGGGGTTGAGCACCCGGTTCGGGCGGGTGTCGGTGCCGGTGCCCGCGACCCACTGCCAGTTCAGCTGGTTGTTGGCCAGGTCCCCGTCGACCAGCAGCCGCAGGAAGTGCCGGGCGCCGACGCGCCAGTCGACGTACAGCGTCTTGGCGAGGAAGCTCGCCGTGAGCAGGCGGGCGCGGTTGTGCATCCACCCCTCGTGCAGCAGCTGGCGCATTCCCGCGTCGACCACCGGATAGCCGGTACGGCCCTGGCGCCACGCCTCGATGTCCTCCCACGCCGTCCGCTCCGACCGCCAGTGGTCGTGCTTGGTGCGGTAGTCGGCGCCGGCCGCGGCGGGCCGCGCCGCCAGCAGCTGGCGGTGGAAGTCCCGCCAGGCGATCTGCCGTACGAACGCCTCCCCGCCCGGCCCGCCCGCCAGGCGCGCCCGCCGCACCACCTCGACGGGGGACAGGGTGCCGAAGTGCAGGTGCGGGGAGAGCCGGGAGGTCGCGTCGCCGGCCAGGTCGTCGTGCCGGTCCTCGTAGGCGGCGACGCCGGAACGCAGCCAGGCGGCGAGCCGCTTCCTGCCCGCCGTCTCGCCTCCCTCGGCCAGCCCCGGCGACAGCCCGGACAGCGCGGCCCGGGACGGCAGTTCCTCGGACCCGATGCCCGGCGGGACGCGGACCGCGCGCGGCGCGTCGCGCACGTCCCGCACGGCTTGCGCCGACCACTGCCGGAAGTACGGCGTGAACACGGCGAAGTGGTCGGAGGAGGCCGGGGTCACCGCGCCCGGTGTCACCACGGTGGTCACCGTGTCGTGGACGTGCAGCCGCCGCCCGTCGGCCTCCAAGGCGCGCCGCAGCCGGTGTTCCCGCCGGTGGGCGTAGGCGCTCACATCGGCCGCCAGGTGCACCTCGTCGGCGTCCGCCTCCGCGGCCACCCGGCACACCTCGGCCACGACGTCACCGGAACGCACGACCAGGTGCCCGCCCCGTCGGCGCAGCCCCGCGTCCAGGTCCCGCAGGCAGTCCGCGAGGAACGCCAGCCGGTTGGGGGCGGCGAAGCCCGCGGCGTCCACCCCGGTGTCCCGCACGAACAGCGGGACGACCTGACGGGCGCCCTCCAGCGCGGCCCGCAGGGGCGGATGGTCGTACAGGCGCAGGTCGGCGGTGAACAGGACGACCGAGACGTACATGGCGCGGCTCCGGGGCGTGGGATGCGGACGCTGGGCAGTTCCGGCGCGGCGGGCGCGGCGGATGCGGTGTCAGCGGGCGGACGCGGGCGCCTGCCGGGCCGCCGCCCGCGCGATGTTGCGGGCCATCCCGCCGAAGACCACGGCGTGGAAGGGGGAGACGCTCCACCAGTAGGCGTGGCCGAGCAGGCCGTGCGGGTGGAACAGGGCCCGCTGGCGGTACCGGCTGCGGCCGGTGCCGTCGCTTTCCGCGCACATCTCCAGCCAGGCCAGCCCCGGCAGCCGCATCTCCGCCCGCAGCCGCAGCAGGTGTCCGGGTTCGATCTCCTCCACCCGCCAGAAGTCCAGCGAGTCGCCCACCCGCAGCCGCTCGGCGTCGCGCCGGCCCCGGCGCAGGCCCACCCCGCCGGCCAGCCGGTCCAGCCGGCCGCGCAGGCTCCAGGCGAGCGGGAAGGAGTACCAGCCGTTGTCCCCGCCCACGCCCTCGATCACCCGCCACAGCTCGTGGGCCGGGGCGTCCACCGCCGCCTCGCGGTGGTCGGTGTACAGGCTGCCCCCGGCCCAGTCGGGGTCGGTGGGCAGCGGATCGCTGGGCGCCCCGGGTACGGCGGCGGACGACCAGCGGGTGGTCACCCGCGCCTCGCGCACCCGGCGCAGGGCCAGCCGCACCGCCTCGTCGAAACCGAGCGGATGCCCCGGCGGGCTGGGCACGTACCGGTCGATGTCGTGCTCGTGGCAGATCACCTCGTGGCGCAGCGACTCGGTCAGCGGGCGGGCGAGGGACGCGGGGACGGGGGTGACGAGGCCCACCCAGTGGCTGGAGAGGCCGGGGGTGAGGACCGGCACGGCCACGATGAGACGCCGTGGCAGGCCCGCGACGCGCGCGTACCGCTGCATCATCTCGCGGTACGTCAGGATGTCCGGCCCGCCGATGTCGAAGGTGCGGTTGACGTCGTCCGGCAGGCCCGCGCTGCCGGCCAGCAGCCGCAGCACGTCGCGTACGGCGACGGGCTGGATCCGGGTGTGCACCCAGCTGGGCGTGATCATCACCGGCAGCCGTTCGGTGAGGTAGCGCAGCATCTCGAAGGAGGCCGATCCGGAGCCGATGATGACGGCGGCGCGCAGCACGGCCGTCGGCACGCCCGAGGCCAGCAGGATGCGGCCGACCTCCGCCCGGGATCTCAGGTGCGGGGAGAGCCGGTCCTCGGGCACCCCGGCCGGTGCGAGCCCGCCGAGGTACACGATGCGGCGCACACCGGCCGCCTTCGCCTGCTCACCGAAGACGCGGGCGGCGCGGCGGTCGGTCTCCTCGAAGCCGCTGCCGCTGCCCAGCGCGTGCACCAGGTAGTAGGCCACGTCGACGTCCCGCATCGCCTCGGCGACGGAGGCGGCGTCGGTCACGTCGCCCCGCACCACCTCCGCCTCGCCCGCCCACGGATGGTCGCGCAGTTTGCCGGGGGAGCGGGCCAGGCAGCGCACCCGGTGCCCGGCGGCGAGCAGTTCGGGCACGAGCCGGCCGCCGATGTAGCCCGTGGCTCCCGTCACCAGGCAGCGGAGCCCGCCCGCCGGGTCGTCGTGGTTCATCGCTTCCAGGTCCTCCGTGTCGGTGACCCCCCGGAACATGCCTTCCCGCCGGGCCGCGTCCGCGGATGCGTGTCCTTCTATAAGCTGATCACGTGGTGACAGCGGACGACCGGGAGCGACGCGCCGGACCGCCGCGGGATCCGGCGCCGGACCCGCGGTCCTCCGCCGTGCACCGGCGGCGGACGGACGGCGCGGCCGACCGGCCGGTGCCCGCGTCCGCCGGGGCCCACGGGCCGCACGCCACCGACGTCCGAGCGCTGACGGCCGTGCGGGACGCCGCGGAGCCGGCGACGCCGGGCCGTCCCCGCGTAGGTCCGGTCCCGACCTCGGTGGTCACCGCCTGTCCGGACCGGCCGGAACGGGCCGGCCGCGTCAGCCCGGTCCGGGACAGCGCCGGCCGCGTCAGCCCGGTCCGGGACAGCGCCGGACGACGTGTGGTCCATCCGCAGTACGCCGACGCCGCCCCAGCGGCGGCCCGCGGCCGTTTCCGGCCGCTCGCGGAGGCGACGGAGGGGGCCCGGTCGAGCTTCGGCCGGGACGAGCGGTCCGCGGCGCCGCGTTCCCTGACCGCGCCCGACGAGGAACTCTCCCGCATACGCTGACCCCCCGGAACGGGCGGCATCCGCCGGTCCGCCGGGGGCGGTCCCGCATCCGTCGACTCCTCGGGACCGGAAGCAGCAGGTGTCCGCCGTGGGATCACGGCACCCCCATGACCCGGTGACCGGGACAGCCGGTCACCGGGATGTCCGCCTCCGTTCCCAGCCAGGAGAGAGATGGCCGCCCCTTCCCTCCGTACCGCCCGCCTGCTCATCCCCTTCGCCCTCCTCGCCGCCTGGCTGGCCGTCGGCGGCTTCCTGGGGCCGTTCGCCGGGCGCCTCGGCGAGGTCTCCACCAACGACCAGGCCGCCTTCCTGCCGCGCAGCGCCGAATCCACCCGGGTCCTCACCGAACAGCGGGCCTTCCGGCAGCGGGAGACGCTGCCCGTGATCGTCGTGTGGACCGCCGACGGGGGCGGCTCCGTACGCCGGCAGCAGCCCGCCGCCACCACCGCTCTCGCCTCGCTCACCCGGACGCCGGGCGTGGCCGGCCGGACCTCACCGGCCCTGCCCGCCGAGGACGGCAGGGCCCTGCAAGGGGTCGTTCCGCTGCGGCCGGACCTGGGGGGCCGGCTCCCAGCGGCGCTCGACCGGATCCGCGCCGCCGCGGACCGCGTGCCGGGCACGACCGCGCAGCTGGCGGGACCCGCCGCGACCCAGGCGGATCTGGGCGACGCCTTCGCCGGGATCGACGGACTGCTCCTGGGCGTCGCGCTCGCCGCGGTCCTGGTCATCCTGCTGCTCGTCTACCGCAGCGTGCTGCTGCCGTTCCTCGTCATCCTGAGCGCCGTCCTCGCCCTCGGGCTGGCCTGCGCGCTCGTCTACGCCCTGGCCGACCACGGGACGGTCCGCGTCGACGGGCAGGTGCAGGGCATCCTGTCCATCCTGGTGATCGGCGCGGCCACCGACTACGCCCTCCTGTTCAGCGCCCGCTACCGCGAGGAACTCACCCGGCACGCCGACCGGTTCACGGCCGCCCGGGCGGCGCTGCGCCGGTCCTGGGGGCCCATCACCGCCAGCGCGGCCACCGTCGCCCTCGGTCTGCTCGCCCTCCTGCTCAGCGACCTGACGAACAACCGGTCGCTCGGACCGGTCGGCGCCCTCGGCATCGGCTGCGCCCTGCTCAGCACCCTCACCTTCCTGCCGGCCGCGCTCGTCCTCCTGGGCCGCAGCGCCTACTGGCCCACCCGGCCCCGGGCCACCGACGGCACGGACGGTGCCCACGGACTGTGGCAGCGCGTCGCCGGTGTCGTCGACCGCTCACCGCGCACGGTGTGGGCGAGCTGCCTCGTCGCCCTGCTGGTCTGCGCCGCCTTCGCCCCCACGCTCGCCTCCAGGGGCGTTCCGCTGTCCGAGACCTTCGTCGACGACGCGCCGTCCGTCGCCGCCCAGGACACCCTCGACCGGCACTTCCCCGGCGGCTCCGGCAACCCGGCCGTGGTCATCGCCGATGCGGCGCGGCTCCCACGGGTCCTCGCCGCCGCCCGGCACACCGAGGGCGTCGCCTCCGCCGCCGCCGTGAGCGCCTCCGGCCGGCCCGGCGCCCAGCCGCTGGTGGCCGGTGGCCGCGCCCGGGCCGACGTCACCCTGCGCTCGGCCGCGGACAGTGACGACGCCAGGGACACGATCGCCCGGCTGCGCGGCTCCGTGCGGGCCGTCCCGGGCGCCCACGCCGTGGTCGGCGGCTACACCGCGCAGCGGTACGACACCCTGCGGACCGCCGAGCGCGACCGGACCCTGATCGTCCCCGTCGTACTGGCCGTCATCCTCGTGATCCTGGCCGGGCTGCTGCGTTCCCTGCTGATGCCCGTGCTGCTCGTGGCGACGGTCGCGGTCAACTTCCTGGCCACGCTCGGGGTCTCCGCCCTGGTCTTCCGCCATGTGTTCGGCTTCAGCGGCACGGACCCCTCCGTGCCGCTGTACGGGTTCGTGTTCCTCGTGGCCCTCGGCGTCGACTACAACATCTTCCTCATGTCCCGGGTGCGCGAGGAGTCGCTGCGCCACGGGGTGCGGCAGGGCGTCGCGCGGGGGCTGGTGTCGACGGGCGGGGTGATCACCGCGGCCGGCGTGGTGCTGGCGGCGACCTTCGCCGCCCTCGGTGTCATCCCGCTGGCCTTCCTCGCCCAGATCGCGTTCATCGTCGCCTTCGGAGTCCTGCTCGACACCCTGGTGGTGCGCTCCCTGCTGGTGCCCGCCCTCGTGCGGGACATCGGCCGCCTCGCCTGGTGGCCGGGTCGGCTGAGCCGGCGCGCCGACGTGCGGGAGGCGCCGAGGACGCCGAGGACGGCGGACGAAGTACGGTGACATGCCCGCGCTGATCCGGGGCAACAGAAGCGGTACAACATGTACATACCGTTCGGGTCAGCGACGCAGGAGGTGGCCGCCGTGATGAGTGCCAAGGTGCTGGAGCGTTTCCCCGCAGGGTCTCCGCGGGGATCGTGGCCGGCAGAGGAATACGCGGCGGCCCGGCGTGCCGAGGGCGAACCCGCCACCGTGGTGATGGACCTGAAGTCGGACGCCTTCCTCGTCGTGCTCGACGGACAGGAGGACGACGGCCGCGCCTGACGCGCGGCCGTCGCGCCCGGGCCGGCCCCGCCCCGGCCCGTGGGCCGGACCCGGGCCGGTGCGCGGCGGGGCGGACGCGTCCGTGGTCGGCAGCCACGACGAGGTCGCGGAACGCGTCGAGGAGTACGACGCCCGCGGCATCGAGGAGTCCGTCCTCTTTCGGCTACCCGCACCTGGAGTGGACGGAGCGCGGTGAGCCCCTCGCCGACCGGGAAACCCGCCACGAGCAGGCCCCGGCGGAGGGTCCGCGTCTTCGCCGGCCGGTCCCACCGGGGGCCTCGCCCGCATCAGCCGGCCCTGCCGACGGGTGTCCGAGCCGGTGGGCGCCCGACTGGCGGATGCGTGGTGCGGGCCATGCGGGAGATTCTTCCAGGCGTTTTTCCGTGGCCGCGGCGCGCGGTGCCGGTCCGCGGCCCCGCCGTTCGTGTAGGGGTGACACAGAGCCCGTCACGGGCCCGACGCCTTGGAGGACGGCATGAAGCACTACCTGCTCAGCGTGGTCCAGCCGGCCGGCGGCACACCGCCCGGCCCCGAGGCCCTCACCGGGATCGTGCACAACGTCGAAGCCTTCAACGACGAACTGCGCGCGGCCGGTGCCTGGGTCTTCGCGGGCGGTCTGCACGGCCCGGAGACCGCGACCGTGCTGCGCCCCGGGAACGGTGACGTGCTCGTCACCGACGGCCCCTATGCCGAGGGCGGGGAGTACCTGGGCGGACTGTGCCTCATCAAGGCCGCCGACCTGGACGAGGCCCTGGAGTGGGGCCGCAAGGCCGCCCTGGCGACCACCCTGCCCATCGAGGTACGGGCCTTCGTGGACCAGCACTGAGAGCGCGATACCTCCGGCACCGCGGCCCGCCCGCTCAGGGTGGGGTGCGGGCACGGCCACGCACGCACCCGAGCGCCCGCGCGGACCATCCCGGCCACCCCCGGCACACGTGTGCGAAACTCCGCCGATGATCACCGACTCAGCCACCGCGGACGCCTCCGGCGACTTCGTCCTGGGCGACCTGCCCGTCCACCGCATCGGCCTGGGCGCCATGCGGCTCACGGGCAGCGCCCCCTTCCATCTCGGCACGCCCAGCGACCGTGATCGCTCGACAGCCGTACTGCGCAGGGCCGTCGAACTCGGCGTGAACCACATCGACAGCGCCGCCTTCTACTTCTCCGCCCTGCGTTCCGCGAACGAACTCATCAACACCGCCCTCGCCCCGTACGCCGACGGGCTGGTCATCGCCACCAAGGTGGGCCCCTACCGCGATCAGCGGGGCGCATGGGGCGCCTCCGCCCGGCCCGACGAGCTGCGCGGGCACGTCGAGGAGAACCTGCGCCAGCTCGGCCGCGACCACCTCGACCTCGTGTACCTCCGCCGCACGCAGCAGGACTCCATAGCCGAGCACTTCGGTGCCCTCGCCGAGCTGCGCGAGGCCGGCCTGATCCGCCACCTCGGCATCTCCGCCGTCGCACCCCGGCACCTGAGCGAGGCGCTGGAGATCGCGCCCGTGGCCGCCGTACAGAACCGGTACTGCGTCGACGCCCCCGGTCCGGAGGGCGACGCACTGCTGCGGTCGTGCGGTGAGCGGGGCATCGCCTTCGTCCCCTTCTACGCCGTCGCCGGCCAGGGCGGCGAGCGCGGCGCCGCCGAGGCCCGCCAGGACGAGGAGCTGCTCGCCGTGGCCCGGGCGCACGGAGCGAGCCCCGCCCAGGTCCGCATCGCCTGGACCCTGCACCAGGGCCCGCACGTCCTCGCCGTCCCCGGCACCGGCGACCCCGGCCATCTGGAGGAGAACGTCGCCGCGGGCGCCCTCCGGCTGACCGGCGAGGAGCTGTCCCGGCTCGACGCCCTGCGCGCACCGGGCCGCTGACGGCCGGCGCGGCACCGTACCGGGCCACTCGGCGCGGCCCGCACGGGGCGGGTGCGGGCCCGCGCCGGCAGGCCGCCCCACGCCTGCCGTGACGCGCGTAGAACCGGGACTGGCGTCCCCCGCGTTTTACGTATAACCTCACCCGCTAACCACCCCCGCCGGAAGGTCACGATGCGCCGCCTCGCCCTGGTCACCCTCGTCGTCGACGACTACGACGAGGCCGTCCGCTTCTACACCCGAGCTCTGGGCTTCCGTCTCGCCGAGGACGCCCCGCGCCCCGACGGCTCCCGCTGGGTCGTCGTGGAACCCGGCGGTGACGGCCCCGGCACCGGACTGCTCCTGGCCCGTGCCAAGGACGGCGAGCAGCGGGCCCGGGTCGGCGACCAGACCGGCGGACGCGTCGGTTTCTTCCTGCACACCGACGACTTCGCCCGCGACCACGCCCGGATGACCGCCGCCGATGTGACCTTCCTGGAGGAGCCGCGCCACGAGCCGTACGGCACGGTCGCGGTCTTCCGGGACCTGTACGGCAACCGCTGGGACCTGCTCCAGCCCGCCGCCTGACCGTCCGGCACCCGCTGGGGCCCGCTCCAGCCGCCGCCCGGCCGTTTCCGCGCCCCCCCTGTCGAACCACCTGCCGAGGAAAGCCCTGCCATGACCGCTTCCCCTGTCGACACCGAGACCCTCCGCCGGCTGCCCAAGGCGGTCCTGCACGACCACCTCGACGGCGGCCTGCGCCCCGCCACCGTCGTCGAACTCGCGGCGGCGGTCGGCCACACCCTGCCCACCACCGACCCGGACGAGCTGGCGGCCTGGTACTTCGAAGCCGCCAACTCCGGCGACCTGGTCCGCTACATAGCCACCTTCGAGCACACCCTCGCCGTCATGCAGACCCGTGAGGGCCTGCTGCGCACCGCCGAGGAGTACGTCCTCGACCTGGCCGCCGACGGTGTCGTCTACGCCGAGGTCCGCTACGCGCCCGAGCTGAACGTCAACGGCGGCCTGACGCTGCCCGAGGTCGTGGAGACGGTGCAGGAGGGCCTGGCCGCCGGGATGGCCAAGGCCGCCGCGGCCGGCACGCCGGTCCGCGTCGGCACGCTGCTGTGCGGCATGCGGATGTTCGACCGCGTCCGTGAGGCCGCCGACCTGGCCGTCGCCTACCGCGACGCCGGTGTCGTCGGCTTCGACATCGCCGGCGCCGAGGACGGCTTCCCGCCCGCCGACCACCTCGCCGCCTTCGAGCACCTGCGCCGCGAGAGCGTGCCCTTCACCATCCACGCCGGTGAGGCGCACGGCCTGCCCAGCATCCACCAGGCGCTCCAGGTATGCGGCGCCCAGCGCATCGGCCACGGCGTGCGCCTCACCGAGGACATCGTGGACGGCAAGCTCGGCCGCCTCGCCTCCTGGGTCCGCGACCGCCGGATCGCCCTGGAGATGTGCCCCACCTCCAACCTCCAGACCGGCTGCGCCACCTCGATCGCCGAGCACCCGATCACGGTCCTGAAGGACCTGGGCTTCCGGGTCACCCTGAACACGGACAACCGGCTGGTCTCGGGTACGACGATGACCCGCGAGATGGCCCTGCTGGTCGAGCAGGCGGGCTGGAGCGTCGAGGACCTGCGCACCGTCACGGTGAACGCCCTCAAGAGCGCGTTCATCCCCTACGACGAGCGCAAGGCCCTCATCGAGGACGTGGTCCTGCCGGGCTACGCCGCCGCGCTCTGAAGCAGCCCCCTGAGGTAGGCGGCCTGTCCGACGTGCTGGAGATCGTCGGACAGGACGCTCACCAGACGGGTCCCCAGCGTGACCGGGGGGTCCCAGCGCTCGTCCACGACCCGTTCCAGGTCCCTGGCGGCCACCGAACGCAGGGCGGCGAGGGTCTGCCCGTGGACGGCGTCGTAGTAGCCGGTGAGCAGCCCGGCCGACTCCACCCGTACCTTCGCGACCTCGGCGGGGCTGTGCCCGTAACCGGTGTCGTGCCGGGGCAGACGGAGGCCGAACCGCTTCTCCCAGTCCTGGGAGAGCCACACCTGGTCGAGTCCGAAGGCGTCGGCGACGTGGTCGTCCTGCACCCGGGTCAGGTGCCAGACGAGCCAGCCGACGGTGTTGGCGTCCGGGGCCGGCCGGTGGTGGAGCCCGTCCGGTCCGAGACCGTCGAGGACGGCATGGACTTCTTCCTGGATGCGGCCGTAGCCGTCGATGAGGATGTCCTTGGCATGCATACCGTCCACCCTCGCGCACGACCGCCGTCCGCGCGTGCCGATTCCCGCCTCCGCGGCCGCCCGGTCAGCCCGCCCAGCCGGTCGACCGCTCAGCCCGGCCGGGGCTCGTCCCGGGGGCACACGCCAGGGCGCCCCTCTCCAGGAGGGTGACCAGGGCGCGGGCGGCGGGACTGGTGGCACCCTCCGGCGGCAGCAGGGCGATGGTCTCGTACCGGGTGTCGCCCACGCCCTTCAGCGGCAGCGCGGCGAGCGCCGGCCGCTTGTGCCGGAAGTGCCGGGGGACGACGGCGACCCCGAGGTTCTCGTCCACCAGGTCCAGCAGGCTGTGCACGTCGTTGACCTCCAGTGCGACCGTGCGCCGGACCCCGGCCGCGGCGAACGCGGTGTCGGTGGTGCGGCGCGGTCCCCAGTCGGGGTGGAAGTCGACGAAGACCTCCCCGGCGAGGTCGTCGGGGCCCAGCACCCCGGCCGAGCCGAGCCGGTGGCCGGGATGGCACAGCACGGTCATCGGCTCACTGGTCAGGGACACCGAACGCAGCTGGTCGGTGTCGGCCTGGGTGCGGTAGGCGAAGGCCAGGTCGAGCCGTCCGGCCGCGACCTCCTCGGCCAGCGCGCCCGAGCCGGCCTGCCGCAGCCGGATCTCCACGTCGGGGTGCCGGCCCCGGAAGGCGGCGAGCAGCCCGGCCACGTGCACCCCGGCGATGCACTGCTCGGTGCCTAGCGCCAGCGTGCCGCGCAGCACGCCCTGCACCGCCGCCACCGCCTCGTGCGCGGAGCGCACCTGCGCCAGGATCCGCTCGGCCTCCGCCAGCAGCGCGCGCCCGGCCTCCGTCAGGGTCACCCGGCGGGTGGTGCGCAGGAACAGCGGCACCCGCAGCTCCCGCTCCAGCGCCCTGATCGACGCCGACAGACCCGACTGGGACACCATCAGGCGTTCGGCGGCCCGGGTGAAGTGCTGGTCCTCGGCGACCGCGACGAAGTGCCGGAGATGGCGCAGTTCCATGATTGAGCACCCTAACCGCTGAATCCCATCGGATTCTTCTGTTGGACCGCTTCCCCGGGCCCGGGGAAGAGTGGGAGCCGGTAGATCGTGTGCCAACCCCTCTGGAGTCGCGTTGTACACCGCACACCCCGACCGTTACGCCGACATGCCCTACCGGCGCACCGGGCGCAGCGGCCTGAAGCTTCCCGCGCTGTCGCTCGGTCTGTGGCACAACTTCGGGCCCGACCGTCCCGTGGAGACGCAGCGCGCCATCCTGCGCCGCGCCTTCGACCTCGGCGTCACCCACTTCGACCTGGCCAACAACTACGGCCCGCCGCCCGGCGCCGCGGAGTCCGCGCTCGGCGAGGCCCTCAGGGCGGACTTCGCGCCGTACCGCGACGAGCTGGTGATCTCCACGAAGGCCGGCTACCTGATGTGGCCCGGCCCGTACGGCGAGTGGGGCTCGCGCAAGTACGTGCTGTCCTCGCTGGACCAGAGCCTGACCCGCCTGGGCCTGGATCACGTCGACATCTTCTACTCGCACCGCCCCGACCCGGACACTCCGCTGGAAGAGACGATGGGCGCCCTGCACACGGCGGTGCAGCAGGGCAAGGCGCTCTACGTCGGCATCTCCAACTACTCCGCCGAACAGACCCGCGAGGCCGCCCGCATCCTGGCCGGTCTGGGCACCCCGCTCCTCATCCACCAGCCGCGCTACTCCATGCTCGACCGGCGCCCCGAGGACGAGGGCCTGCTCGACGCCCTGGACGAGATCCAGGCCGGCTCCATCGCGTACTCCCCGCTGGAGCAGGGCCTGCTCACCGGCCGCTACCTCGACGGCATCCCCGAGGACTCACGGGCCGCGAGCGACAGCCCCTTCCTGAACTCCGACGCGGTCACCGAGGACCTCGTCGCCCGGCTGCGCGCGCTGGACGAGATCGCCACCTCCCGCGGACAGACTTTGGCGCAGCTGGCCCTGGCCTGGGTGCTGCGCGGCGGCCGGGTCACCTCCGCGCTGGTCGGCGCGAGCAGTCCGCGGCAGCTGGAGGACAGCGTCGGCGCCATCCGGAACCTGGACTTCGACGCGGAGGAACTGGCGCGGATCGACGCGATCGTCCGGCCGTAGCGAGCCGTAGCGAGCCGTAGCGAGCCGTAGCGAGCCGTGGCGAGGCCGGGGGAGGGCCGCGGCGACGGCCGAAGCGCTCGCGCAACGCGGAAGCGGTCGCGCAAGGCGCCGCTGTTCGCCTTCCCGGCGGACCGGCCCCGGCCAGCGGTCCGCCGTGCGCGGCCCGCACCCACCGCATGCCGGCCCGCACGACGGCCCGCACCGGCCCCCGGTGCGGGCCGTTTCCGTGTGCCGGCGCCGTCAGGCCGCCGCCGGCACACGGTCCAGGAACCCCAGGACCTGCCGGATGCGGCCCTCGTCGTCCAGGGTGACCACGTCGGACCCGGCCACCGGCGCCGAGCCGTCGGCCTCGTTCACCAGCTCCCAGGCGAAACGCGCGGTGTCGTGGTGGCCGTCGACCGGTCCGAGCGGGCGGAACACGTGGCCGGGGAACTGCGCGTGGGCCGCGGCGATCACGGCCGTGATCTGCTCGTGCCCGCGGACATCGGCGAGAGGGTCGGTGTAGCCGCCCTCCACGGCCCACGCGGCGGCGACGGCCTTCTCGACGGCCTCCGGCCCGGTGGCGTTCCAGGCCTCGAAGTAACGGGCGGCGGCCTCCTCGTGACGGTCGGTGCGCACGGTCATGGCAGAACATCCTCCATCGGAGTGGTCTGTGCTGGTCAGCTCCCGGATGCGGGGTTCGCCGATCCGGTGTGACCACCATGCCGCGCGACCGGGGGAGAGGTCGATTACCTCCGGGGTCATCCCGCCGCCGCTGTACAGCTCGGTTCATTCCGGCCAGAACGGGCGGTGAATATGCCAACAGACTGGCTGGAAAGGCATGGTGACACTGTTTTGGGAGTGGCGATACTCGAAGGTCAGGGGGCACTTCACCGCACAGGGAGCCGCACGGGGAGCGAGAGGCCTGACCGGCAGTCAGCGAGGCGACCGGGGAGTGAGACGTGCACGACGAGTTCCTGTGCCATGTCACGGCGTACGGCGTGTGTGACGGGCGGCGCATCGGCGTACCGCTCGGCACCTATCGGGCGCCGACGCTCGCGCTGGCGCTGTGGTGGCTGCGGGACCGGGCGTCCTGGATCGCCGAGCGGCTCGACCCGAGCCCGCAGGATCCCGCCTTCCCCGCCGGGGCGCTGGTGCCGGTCGCGGCCACGGTGGCCGACGTACCGGCCCTGCTGCGATCCTGGTGCGCCGACGACGCCCGGCAGGAGCGGGCCGCCGACGAACTGGCGGACGGGCGGCTGGTGCGGATCGCCGCGAGCGACGACACCACGGAGTACGAACTGCTCGCCGAGTCCGTCGACGCCCTGCGGATGCAGCGCGCCAGCCCGGGACTCGTCCTGCCCGTCGCCTGACACGTGTCCGCGTCTCCTCGGACACACCGTGCCCCGGGGCGCGCACGTGGGTGGATCGGTATATTTCGGTCATGACGGAGCGGCCGGTCGGCCCGACGGCGCCCGACATCGTGCTGGAGACGGACACCGGCTCCACGGTGATGAGCCCGGGCCATGACCACCACGTGGGACGCGACCCGTTGAGCGACATCGTCCTCGACCGTGCCCGGGTCCCGTGGCACAACGCCGTCCTGCGGGCCGACGACGGCCAGTGGATCCTGGCCGACGAGCACAGCACCAACGGCACGTACGCCGATGGCCACCGGGTCCGGCAGCGCGGGATCCGGCCCGGCGACGAGATCCGCTTCGGCAACCCCGCCGACGGCCCCCGGGCCCCCCTGGTCCGCCCCCAGAACCCGCCCCGGACCGCCCTTCGGCGGTGTCCCTGCCCGAGCTGACCGGCACCTTCCGCCGGCCCGCCGGCGTCCGCCCGCTGTCCGAGCGCACCATCCGCATCGGCCGGGCCCCCGACAACGACCAGGTCGTGCACGACCTGATCATCTCCCGCCGGCACGCCGAACTGCGCGCCCTCGCGGACCGCACGTACGAGATCGCCGACCTCGGCAGCCACAACGGCACCTACCTCAACGGCAAGCCCGTCACCCGCGCCCCGGTCGTTCCCGGCGGCATCATCGGCATCGGCCACTCAGCAGAACGCTCCGCAGTCCTGAGCGGTCGCGGTTCTCCTCTTTCGGAGTACAGTCCGACCCCGGCCACCGTGCGCGGTGGGGATACGCATACGGTGGACTGGCGGGCCGGGCTCGGGGTACGAGGTCTGGTGCGACACCGGCCGTACCGGGCTTTCCGAGAGAGACAGCATGACCGAGCACCTGGGCGGGGCAGTGATACCGACTGGCTTCGACGTACCTGTGGAGCCGTTGCGGCGCGCGGCCCACTACACCGGCGAGCCCGGATGCATCGCTGACGCGCGCGCGTTCGCTGCCCGGTTCCTCCAGCAGCTGCGGACCGAATGGTGCGCTCAGGCCGACAGCCGTGCGGACGGTGACCTGCTCCTGGTGGTGAGCGAGCTGGTGACCAACGCGGACCGGCACAGCAGCGGCCCCTACATCCTGGAGCTGGAGGGCACGAACAGCGAGGTGGCGGTCTCCGTGTACGACAGCAGCACCGCCCTGCCCCGCCGCTACCCCAGGGACCCGCAGCGTGTCGGACGGCACGGTCTGGAGATCGTGCACGCCCTGGCCTCGGAGGTCACCGTGGAGCGCGTACCGGTCGGCAAGCGCGTGCGAGCCCGTTTCGAACTCGTACGCTGACCCGGGCGGCGCTCCAGGTCCGCCGCCGCTCCGGGTCAGGCGCAGCCGAGCTCGCCGAGCATCCCCTGGCGCAGCCGGGCGATGATCCGCTTGATCAGCCGGGAGACGTGCATCTGGGAGCAGCCGAGCCGCTCGCCGATCTCCGCCTGGGTGGCCTCCTCGACGAACCGCAGGTGAAGGATCTGCCGGTCGCGGTCGCTCAGCTCCGCCATCAGCGGGGCGAGCGCGTGGAAGTCCTCGACGAGCCGCAGCCCCTCCTCCTCCACGCCGATGAAGTCGGCGAGTACGGCCTCGCCGTCCTCGGGGCCGTCGCCGGTGAGCGCGGCGTCCAGGGAGGCGGAGTTGTAGCCGTTGGAGGCGATCTGGGCCTCGACGACCTCGGCCGGGGAGATGTTCATCAGCGTGGCGAGTTCGGCGACCGTCGGGTCGCGGTCCAGCCGGCTGGACAGCTCCTCGCGGGCCTTGGCCAGCTCCACCCGCATTTCCTGGAGCCGGCGCGGTACGTGGACCGCCCAGGTGGTGTCACGGAAGAACCGCTTGATCTCGCCCACGATGTACGGCAGGGCGAAGGAGGTGAACTCCACCTCGCGGGACAGCTCGAACCGGTCGATGGCCTTGATCAGGCCGATCATGCCGGTCTGGACGATGTCGTCCATGTCGTCGCCGCGGCCCCGGAACCGTCCGGCGGCGAACCGCACCAGCGACATGTTCATCTCGACGAGGGTGTTGCGCGCGTACTGGTGCTCGTGCGTGCCCTCCTCCAGCTCGGCGAGCCGGCGGAAGAACTGGCGGGACAGCGTCCGTGCGTCGCGCGGGGCGACGGACCCCGGGTCCGCGATCGCAGGCAGTGATCCGCCGCCCGTGCTGTCCTGCTCGGTCCTCTCGGCGACCTCTGCCTGCGATCGGATCCCGGCGGCGGTCTTCATGGCCCTCTCCCACGAAAGTCAGGTGCGACGTCTGCCTCGGCGGCCTCCGTGTGCCGCGACCCGGTACATGAGTGTGTGCCCGCCGGGGTACCCGGCACACGGTGGCTCATGCGTGCCCGTGGCACTCGTCACCCGTCTGGTGTCCCCGTGACCCGGTACATGCACCCGTCCGGCGGTACTGGCGTGAAACAGCCGGTCCGCGCGTGCCCGCCCGGCATTTCCCTCAGGGCGGAACGCCGGGCCCTTGCCCGGGACCGCACCGCTCCTAGGCTGACGGGATGAGCAGCCAGGTGAGCGAAGAAGCCCGGGAGGCCGCCCGGCGGCCGATGCCCGCCCCGACGGATGTGCCCGAGCCCACGCCGCGCGAACCGCTGTTGCGCGACCTGGTCGGCGCGGTGCTGCGCCGGGAGCGGCGGACCCAGCGCCGCACGCTGAAAGAGGTGGCCGACGCGGCCCGGATCTCGCTGCCGTACCTGTCCGAGGTCGAGCGTGGCCGCAAGGAGGCCTCCTCCGAGGTCCTCGCCGCCGCGGCCCACGCGCTCGGTCTGGGACTCGGTGACCTGCTGTCGCTGGTCCACGGTGAGCTGGCCCACGGCGCACCGGCCCAGGCAGTGCCTGCCCGGCGTCCGGCCCCGCACCAGCGGCCGGCCCTCGCACCGCACCGGACGGGGCTGTCGCACCGGGGTCTCTGCCTGGCGGCCTGACCGGGCCGGCCGATGAGTTTCGCGGGGGGCGGCGGTCTGTACCGGTGTCCGTGTTCCACGCCCCAGGAGGTACCCATGACCACCGACGGTTTCGTCACGTGTCTCTGGTTCGACGGCCAGGCGGAGGAGGCCGCGAACCACTACGTGTCCGTCTTCGAGGACTCCGGCGTCGGTCGCGTCGTGCGCCACACCGAGGCGGGGCCCGGCACGGCCGGGTCCGTGCTGACCGTGGAGTTCACGGCCAACGGCCAGAGGTTCCTCGCGCTCAACGGCGGCCCCCAGTTCCGGTTCACCGAGGCGGTCTCCTTCCAGATCCTCTGCTCCGACCAGCGGGAGATCGACCACTACTGGACGAAGCTCACCGAGAACGGCGGTGAGGGCGGCCCCTGCGGCTGGCTCAAGGACCGGTTCGGCGTCTCCTGGCAGGTGGTCTACGCCCGGTTGCTCGACATGGTCGGTGACCCGGATCCGCAGAAGGCCGCGCGTGCCACCCGGGCCATGATGGCCATGGGCAAGCTGGACGCCGCCGCGCTGGAGAAGGCGTACGCGGGGGAGTGACGGGACTCCGCCGGGGCGGCCGGACCGGACCCGGCTCGGCGCGCGGCCCCGGCCCCGCATGGCTAGCGTGAACCACCGGGACACATCACACCGGGAGGTCGCGACCATGGCTGTGCAGCCCGAGGGAACGCCCTGTTGGGCCGATGCGATGTTCAGTGACATCGAGGGCGCCAAGCGGTTCTACGCGGACGTGCTCGGCTGGACCTTCGGCGAGTCGGCGTCGGAGTACGGCAACTACACACAGGCCTACGCGGACGGCAGGGCGGTGGCCGCCGTGGTCCCGCCGATGCCCGGCCAGGAGGGCCAGTCGCAGTGGTGCCTGTACCTCGCCTCGCCGGACGCCGCCGCCACCGCGGAGCGGATCCGGCACAACGGCGGCGAGGTGCTGATGGAGCCGATGCGGGTCGGCGACCTCGGCACGATGTGCCTGGGCCGGGAGCCCAGCGGAGCCGTGTTCGGTGTGTGGCAGGCCGGCAGGCACGAGGGCTTCGAGGCGACGGCCACGCCCGGCGCCTACTGCTGGGCGGAGGTCTTCACCCGGGAACCCGAGCGGACGGACGCCTTCCTGTCCGCCGTCTTCCCGTACCGCATGAAGGAGATCGAGGACGACGCGATCGATTTCCGGATGTTCGAGGTCGGTGAGGACACCGTCCTCGGCCGGATGCGAATGACCGACGACTTCCCGCCCGAGGTGCCCTCGTACATCAACGTCTACTTCACCGTGGACGACTGCGACGCGGCCGTCGCCCGGGCCACCGGGCTCGGCGCCGTCGTCCGCTTCGGCCCCATGAGCAGCCCCTTCGGCCGGTTCGCCGCGCTCAGCGATCCCCAGGGCGCCAACTTCTCGGTGATCGACGTCACGACCACCGAGGGCGGGATGCCGCAGACCAGGGACGTCTGAGCGGACCCCGTCCGGCCGCCTCCACGGCCATGGCATGATCGTGTGCATGCGTGAACGTGTGGTGGCCGCGTGCGACGGGGCTTCGAAAGGCAACCCCGGACCGGCCGGATGGGCGTGGGTGATCTCGGACGACGACGAGCGGACCCCCGTCGGCTGGGCCGCGGGCCCGCTCGGCCGGGCCACCAACAACGTCGCCGAACTGACCGCCCTGGAGCGGCTGCTCTCGGCCGTCGACCCGGACGTGCCGCTGGAGATCCGCATGGACTCCCAGTACGCGATGAAGGCCGTCACCACCTGGCTTCCCGGCTGGAAGCGCAACGGCTGGAAGACCGCCGCCGGCAAGCCCGTCGCCAACCAGGATCTTGTCGTCCGTATCGACGAACTCCTCGGCGGCCGGTCCGTGGAGTTCCGCTACGTGCCCGCCCACCAGGCCGACGGCGACCCGCTGAACGACTTCGCCGACCGCGCGGCCAGCCAGGCGGCCGTCGTGCAGGAGCCCGCCGGCAGCGAGCTGGGTTCGCCGGAACCCCCGCCGTCGCCGGACACCCCGGCGGCGGCCGGGGCGCCGCGCCGGAAGACGCCCCGCCGCACCGGCGGCGCCGCGTCCGCCCGCACCATCAAGGCCAAGTTCCCCGGCCGCTGCCCGTGCGGCCGGTCCTACGCGGCCGGCGAGCAGATCGCCAAGAACGCGCAGGGCTGGGGCCACCCGGAGTGCCGTACCGCCGGGTCCTGATCAGGCGTCGAACGTGTAGAACGCGGTGTGGTCCAGCAGGTCCGCCGGGCGCACGGTGTTCCACGGCTTCATGGTCTCGTTCAGATCCACCACGTCCGGTGTACCGCCCGTCGGCACGTAGCCGACGCCCGGGTGGCGCCGCTGCCATTCCGCCCACAGCTTGTCGATGTAGGCGTGGTGCAGCCAGAACACCGGGTCGTTGGGGGAGACGCCGGTGGCCATCTGCCCGCCGACCCAGACGTGGACCCGGTTGTGCAGGTTGACGCCGCGCCAGCCCTCCAGGTGGTTGCGGAAGCCGTCCGAGGCGCTGTTGTAGGGCGCCATGTCGTACGTCGCCATGGACAGCACCGACTCGACCTCGGCGCGCGTCGGCAGCTCGCGCACGGCCGTGCCGAGCGAACGGCGCAGGAACGTACGGCCGTCCACCCGCACGTCGACCGGCCAGTTCCCGGCGGACGCGGCGAACGGGCCGTCCATCACGCGGCCGTCGGTGCTGCGCCCGGTGCCGCCGAGGAAGTCGGGCGCCCACAGGGAGGCGCGCACCGTGCGGTCGGTGCTCCAGTCCCAGTACGGCAGGGCGACCGTGGGGTCCACGGACTGGAGCGCCTGCTCGAAGTCGAGCAGGAATCTGCGGTGCCAGGGCAGGAAGGAGGGTGAGCGGTGGCCGGTCCGCTCGCCGGTGTCGGTGTCCGCCATGATGAACTCGTTGTGCGTGCGGACGAAGTCGTCGTAGCGTCCGGCGCGCTTGAGTTCGAGGACGGCGGCGACGAACCGCCGCTTCTCGTCGGCGGTCAGGGCGGCCTGGTTCTTGCGTACCGTCATGGTGCGGGGTGCTCCGGGATTCCGTGCGGGGGCGGTCAGTTGGCGGGGAACGGCAGCAACGCGGCGCCCTGCAGCTCGTCCACCGCGGCCCGGGCGGCGGCGCGCGGGGTGGGTACCGGGGCGTAGTGGCTGACGACGCTGATCCAGCTGCCGTCGGCGTTGCGCATCACGTGCAGCTGCACGCCGTCGACGAACACCGCGTAGCCGCCGCCGTGTTCGTGGTGGTGTCCGCCGTCGCTCGACGCACGGCCCTGTATTCGGCGGCCCTTGTAGACCTCGTCGAAGGAGTCGGGTGCGGCCGGCATGTGATGGCCGGCGGCGGACGCGGCGGGCGCGACGAGGGTGGCGGCCGTGGCCGTCGTGGCGACGGCTGCTGCCGCGGTGAGCGCACGGCGCCGGGTGATGCCGGGCATGCGGGTCCTCCTCAGGAGTGGCGGAGTGTGACGACGCATGCCTATCGGGCATGACGGGAACGGAAGAAATCGGCCGGAACGGGTTGGCTGCGATCCGGACAATCAACCACATGTCGTGCAGAGTTGAACGAAGATGATCTTGCTGTGCCCCGGTGCCGATCCACTGCGGAACGGGGAATTCCTTGCCGGGGCGCCCGGCTTCCCGGTGATCCTTGCCGGGGGCCGCCCGTCCGAGTGGCGCGGCTCACCACGCCAGGCTGACGCGATCGAGCGGGTCGGCCGGGCTGCTACCGTCCGGTGCCGATCGACCACGTCCGGTGACAGTCAGGGGTGCGCGCGTGAAGGTCGTCTGTGTCGGAGGCGGGCCCGCGGGCCTGTACCTCGCCATCCTGCTCAAACGGCAGGACCCGTCCCACGACATCACCGTCCACGAACGCGACCCCGAGGGCTCCACGTACGGCTGGGGCGTGACGTACTGGGGCGGCCTTCTCGACAAGCTCCGGGCGCACGACCCCGAGTCGGCGCGGGCGGTCGAGGAGCACTCGGTCCGCTGGAACGAGGGCGTCGCCCACGTCCGGGACCTGGCGGCCCGCCACCACGGGGACGAGGGCTTCGGCATCGGCCGGCACCGGCTGCTCGACCTGCTCGCCGGCCGGGCCCGCGCCCTCGGCGTCCGCCTGGAATTCGGGAGCGCCGTCGATGAACCGCCCGCCGGAGCCGACCTCGTCGTCGCGGCCGACGGCGTGCACAGCGCACTGCGCACCCGGCACGCCGGACACTTCGGCACCCGGATCACCGCCGGCCGCAACCACTACATCTGGCTCGGCACCACCAAGGTCTTCGACGCCTTCACGTTCGCCTTCACCGAGACCGGGCACGGCTGGATCTGGGCCTACGGCTACGGCTACGACAGTGGCCACAGCACCTGTGTCGTCGAGTGCTCCCCGCAGACCTTCGCCGGCCTCGGCCTGGACCGGGCGGACCGGGCGGAAAGCCTCGTGCTGCTGGAGAAGCTCTTCGCCGGTGTCCTCGACGGCCACCCCCTCATCGCCCGCCCCGGGGCCTCCTGGCTGACCTTCCGCACCCTCACCAACCGCACCTGGCACCGCGGCGATCTCGTCCTGCTCGGCGACGCCGCCCACACCACGCACTACTCCATCGGGGCCGGCACCACCCTGGCCCTGGAGGACGCCATGTGCCTGGCGAGCGCCCTGAAGGAGCACGCCGCCCTGCCCGACGCCCTGGCCGCCTACGAGCGCCGGCGCCAGGCCGAGCTGCTGTCCGTGCAGAGCGCGGCCCGCTACAGCGCGCAGTGGTACGAGAACCTCCCCCGCTACATCCACCTGCCCCCGCACCGGATGTTCGCCCTGCTCGGCCAGCGCCACTCGCCCTTGCTGCCGTACGTCCCCCCGCAGCTGTACTACGGCCTGGACCGCGCGGCCGGACGGCTGGAGGCGCTCCGCAGGCTCAAGCGCTGGCTCGGCCCCCGCGCCGCCCGCGCCCTGCACGCCAGGACGACGGCCCGCCGGGACTGACCGAGACGTCGGTGAACAGTCATTCACCCGATAAGGTGAATTCATATTCACCTGACCTTCCGTGCTGCCCGCAGGAGCCCCGATGGACCAGCCAGCCTCCATACCCCCGCCGCCCGGCACCGGCACGCCGCTCCGGCTGCGCGACCGGCTCACCATCCCGGTGCTCGCGTCGGGCGGCATCCTCATGGCGGTCATGCAGACCGTGGTCGTACCCCTCCTGCCGGACCTGCCCCGGCTCACCGGATCGTCACCGGCCGCCGTCTCCTGGATGGTCACCGCGACCCTGCTCGCCGGCGCCGTCCTCACGCCCGTGCTCGGCCGGGCCGGCGACATGTACGGCAAGCGCCGGGTGCTCACCACCGCGCTCGCCCTCATGACCGTCGGCTCGGTCCTGTGCGCGCTGTCCTCGGACATCCGCGTGCTCATCGCCGCCCGCGCGCTCCAGGGCGCCGCCGCCTCCGTCGTCCCGCTGTCCATCAGCATCCTGCGCGACGAACTCCCGCCCGAACGCCGGGGATCGGCGGTGGCGCTGATGAGTTCCACCGTCGGCATCGGCGCCGCCCTCGGGCTGCCGCTCGCCGCGCTGGTCGTGCAGTACGCCGACTGGCACACGATGTTCTGGCTGACCAGCGCGCTCGGTGCGCTCGGCGTCACGGCGACCTGGTGGGCGGTCCGGGAGTCCCCGGTGCGCGAGCCCGGCCGCTTCGACGTCCTCGGCGCGCTGGGGCTCGCCGCCGGGCTGGTCTGCCTGCTGCTGGGCGTCTCCCAGGGCGGCACCTGGGGCTGGGGAAGCGCACGGGTCCTCGGGCTGTTCCTGGCCGCCGCCGCCGTCCTCGCGCTGTGGTGGTGGCAGCAGCTGCGCGGCGCACGGCCGCTGGTCGATCTGCGCCTGGTCACCCGGCCACGGGTGGGCCTGTCGCATGTGGCGGCCCTGCTGACGGGGTTCGCGTTCTACGCCAACTCCCTGGTCACCGCCCAGCTGGTGCAGGCGCCCGAGGCCACCGGCTACGGCCTCGGCCTGTCCATCGTCGCCACCGGACTGTGCCTCCTGCCCGGCGGTGTGACCATGCTGCTGTTCTCGCCGTTGTCGGCCCGCATCTCGGCCACGCGCGGCCCCCGGATCACGCTCGCCCTGGGCGCCGCCGTCATCGCCTGCGGGTACGCGCTGCGCATCGCCGACAGCCGCGACCTATGGATGATCATCCTGGGGGCCACCGTGGTCGCGACCGGCACCACGCTCGCCTACTCGGCGCTGCCGACCCTGATCCTGCGCGCCGTCCCGGCCGCGCAGACCGCCTCCGCCAACGGCGTCAACGTCCTCATGCGCACCATCGGCCAGGCCGTCTCCAGCGCGGCCGTCGCCGCCGTCCTCGTCCACCACACCAGCCCCCTCGGCGGGATACCCGTCCCCACCCTGCACGGCTACCTCCTCGCCTTCGCGATGGCGGGCGCCATCGCCCTCGCGGCCTGCGCGGCGGCCCTGACCATCCCGGGCGACGAGCCCGCCGACGGCGGCCGGCGCGCCCGCGGGGCCACCCGGGGCGCGCGTGACGGGGCGATGAAGGGAGCATGAGAGGCATGACCACGCCGGCCGGCCGCCGGGCCGCCCCCGCACGCCGGGACGCCGAGGCCACCAGGGCCGCCATCCTGAAGGCGGCCCGCCATCTGCTGGCCCGGCACGCCCACGCCGACATCACCCTCAGGGCCGTCGCCGAACGGGCCGGTGTCAGCCCGCCCCTGATCCTGAAGTACTTCGGCAACAAGGACGCCCTTTTCGCCCGCGTGATGTCCTTCGACACCGACGCCGACGCCCTGCTGGACGCCCCGCTGCACGACCTGGGCCGGCACATGGTCCGGCACGTGCTGTCCAGCCAGCGCGACCGCGGCGCCGACCCGCTGCTGCGCATCGCCTTCGCCCCCCTGCACGGCGACCACGGCGACGTCCTGCGCGCCAACTTCCGCGCCCAGGTGACCGAACGCCTCGCCGCCCGGCTCACCGGTCCCGACGCTGGCCTGCGCGCCGAACTCGCCGTCGCCGCGCTCGTCGGCCTCGGCGTGATGTACGGCATCGCCCGCGGCCCGCACCTGCGCGGGGCCGCCGTCGACGCCGTCGCCGACCGCTACGGCGCCGCCGTACAGGCCCAGCTGACGCCCGGCCGCTGAGCCGGCGGGGCCCGGCGCCCGGGAATTCCCGCCGGAGCGCCCCGTTCCGCGCGACGCCGTGCCGGATGACAGACTGGCGCCATGGACGAACGCGTGATCGGCAGGTCGGGTCAGTGGGCATCGGTGGTCGGACTCGGCACTTGGCAGCTGGGCGCCGACTGGGGCGACGTGGACGACAAGGAGGCCCTCTCCGTCCTGGAGGCGGCGGCCGAGTCGGGGGTCACGTTCTTCGACACGGCCGACGTGTACGGCGACGGGCGCAGCGAGGAGACCATCGCCTCGTTCCTGCGCGGCCGTCCCGACCTGCACGTGCTGGTGGCCACCAAGATGGGCCGCCGGGTCGAACAGATCCCCGGGAACTACGTCCTGGACAACTTCCGCGCCTGGAACGACCGCTCGCGCCGCAACCTGGGCGTCGACCGCATCGACCTGGTCCAGCTGCACTGCCCGCCCACCCCGGTCTACTCCTCCGACGCGGTCTTCGACGCCCTGGACACCCTGGTCGAGGAGGAGCGCGTCGCCGCGTACGGGGTGAGCGTGGAGACCTGCGCGGAAGCGCTCACCGCGATCGCCCGGCCGAACGTGGCGAGCGTGCAGATCATCCTCAACCCGTTCCGCATGAAGCCCCTGTACGAGGTGCTGCCCGCCGCCCGTGAGGCCGGCGTCGGCATCATCGCGCGCGTACCCCTCGCCTCCGGGCTGCTGTCCGGCAAGTACACGCGGGACACGGTGTTCGCGGCCAACGACCACCGTTCCTTCAACCGCCACGGCGAGGCCTTCGACCAGGGCGAGACCTTCTCCGGCGTCGACTACGCCACCGGAGTGGAGGCAGCCGCAGAGTTCGCCGCGCTCGCCCCCGAGGGGTACACCCCCGCCCAGCTGGCGCTGCGCTGGATCATCGAGCAGGACGGTGTGACCACGGTGATCCCGGGCGCGCGCAATCCGGGGCAGGCCCGCGCCAACGCCGCCGCGGCCAAGCTGCCTCCGCTGCCGGAGGAGACCTTCACCGCGATCCGGGAGCTGTACGAGCGCCGGATCAGCGACCAGGTCGAACACCGCTGGTAGACCCGGGTGCGCGCACCGTTTGAACGAACGGCCGTGCGGTTACACGCACCGCATGACGGAGGCAGGAGAGCGTACAGGCCGCGACGAGACCGAGGAGGAGCGGGCGGACCGGAAGTGGGGTGAACTCATCCAGGAGGTCCGCGTCGCGCAGACGGGCGTGCAGATCCTGTTCGGGTTCCTGCTGACCGTCGTCTTCCAGCCGAAGTACCTACGGCTCACCGACACCGATCAGGTCATCTACATCGTGACCGTCGTCCTTGGCGCCTGCGCGACCGGCGCCCTCATCGGACCGGTCTCCCTGCACCGCCTGGTCTCCGGCCGCCGGGTCAAGCCGCAGGCCGTGCGGCTCGCCTCCCGGCTGACCTTCGTCGGGCTGCTCCTGCTGCTCGCCACGATGACGTCGTCGCTGCTGCTGATCCTGCGCGTGGCCACACATGACGGCTACGTGCCGTACCTGGTCTCGGGCGTCGTCGCCTGGTACCTCGTGTGCTGGTACGGCCTGCCGCTGTGGGCCCGCCGCAACCACACGGACCGGTCGGACGGCTAGGACCCGCCCGGCCGGCTAGGACCCGCCCGGCCGGCCGGGGCAGGCCCGGCCGGTCACTGGCCCACCCGTCCGTCGACACACTCGCGCAGCAGGCCGGCGTGGGCCGCAGTGCCGGGCGTCGGCCACGGCCTGTCCGGCGGCCGCTCCGCCGAAGTCCGCGTCCCCGGCGCCGTACAGCTTCGGCAGCGGGTCGCCTTCGGTGATCCGGTCGCGCCGGTCGCGTTCCACCTCGGCGAGGTGCCGGATCAGGCCGAGCAATGACATCGCGGACGGCGGGACCGCGCGCCGGGCCAACTGCTCCGGGCCCAGGTCCTCGCACTTCATCCGCCGTCGGCGGGGTCGGTCCACATGTCGGGACGGACGGCGGCCCGGGTCCATCGTGCCGGACGGTCGGTCATGCCCCGCGTGGTGACCCGCGGCGGCCCCGGTGCGCCACCGGATCGTCATGCAAGCGCGCGCAGCTGACGGTCGTGGACCCGGCTGAGCAGCAGCACGGACAGCACGGATCCGATCAGGGCGCAGCACATGTCCCACTGGGTGTCCCAGACGTCGCCCTGGGTGGCGAGGAAGGCGTCCGCGCCGTGCCCGCCGATCTCCGCCGCCAGCCACTCCAGCAGTTCGAAGCAGGCGCTGAACGCCACGCAGGCGCACACGGTGAGCGGCGCGAGCCAGCGGCTGCCGCGCAACGGCGAGGTCCGGCTGAGCACTTCCCGCACCAGCACGGCCGGGACGAAACCCTGCATCAGGTGCCCGAAGCGGTCGTAGGGGTTGCGGTCCAGGCCGAAGGTGTCGCGCACCCAGTCACCCACCGGGACCTGCGCGTAGGTGTAGTGGCCGCCGACCGCGAGGACCAGCGCGTGCGCGGTCAGCAGCCCGCACAGCAGCCCCGTCAGCGGGAAGCGCCGCCAGGCCAGCACGGCCACGGGCAGCCCGGCCAGCACCCACACCGTCTCCAGGAGCCAGGTGGTGCGCTCGCGCGCGCCCCACGCGGACGCGGCCAGGCCCGCCGCCGCCACGGCGGCGAAGAGGGCGGGCGGCACGCGGCGCGGCGCGCGGAACGGGAGGGGTGGCGCTGCGGTCACGACGGGGCTCCTTGCCTGCGGGGCGGGGGAGCCCATCGTGGCGCCGGGCCGGGACCGCGGGCATGAGTACGGCTACTCAGCCGCGGAGAGGATCTCCTCCAGCAGCTCGTCCACCGCGATGCGTTCCCGCCCCGGCGGGACGACCCGGTAGGTCTCGCGCAGGAACGAGGCGATCGCCGGCGCCCAGGCGAACACGACCGCGTGGTGCCGTCCGCCGTCCGCCCGCGCGTCCCCGAGGAACTCCAGCCGCAGTTCGTGCCACAGGCCGGTGGCCTCCGGCCGCATCCGTACATCGCCGACCCCGACCGGCCCGGCCAGGCCGTCGGAGAGCATCTGCCGGTCCAGCCGCCAGCAGGCCAGCACATGGCCGTCGTGCGCGAAGGCGGCGGTCACGGCGAACGGGTCGCCGGCGTCGTAGCTGAGGTGGGCCAGCACCGGACACCGGCCGGTACCGTGCGCAAGGAGCTGCACCACCAGGGTCTTGTGCACGAACGAGTTCACGCGGGGGCCTCCGGGACGATCGGCGTAGAGCCCTCTAGTACCCCGGTAGCGCCCGAGATGCTCATCCGTGTGACCGATTCCGCTGAACCCGTGCGGGACGCGGCCGGCCGGCGCGTCCCGGCGGACGTCAGGCGAAGGCCTCCCGCAGGGCCGGGAGCAGGGTCTTCGACGACCAGTCGAGGAACTCCGGCTGGGAGTCGCCGCCGATCTGCACCAGGGCGATCTCCCCGAACCCGGCCTCCGCGTAGGGCCGTACGGCCTCCACGAACGCCTCCGGGTCGTCGCCGCAGGGGATGGAGGAGGCGACGTCGTCCTCGGTGACGAACTGGGTCGCGGCCTCGAAGGAGTCGGGGTGCGGCAGTTCGGCGTTCACCTTCCAGCCCAGGCCGAACCAGCGGAACTGGGAGTGGGCGCGCTTGATCGCCCTCTCCCGGTCGGTGTCGTAGCAGACGGGAAGCTGGCCGACGCGGGGCTTGCCGCTGCCGCCGTGCCGGTCGAAGGCCTCCAGCAGACCCGGCTTCGGCTCCGTCGCGATGACCAGGTCGGCGAGGTGCCCGGCGAGCTTGCACGAGCGTTCACCGGAGACGGCGAGGCCGATCGGCGGCGCCTCGTCCGGCAGGTCCCACAGCCGGGCCGACTCCACGTCGTAGTGCTGCCCGTGATGCGTCACATGGCCGCCCTCGAACAGCGCGCGGATGATCTGTACGGCCTCCTCGAGCATCTCGTGGCGTACGTCCACCGGCGGCCAGCCGCCGCCCACGACGTGTTCGTTCAGGTTCTCGCCGGCGCCGAGGCCGAGCCGGAACCTTCCCTCGGACAGTAGCTGCACGGTCGCCGCCTTCTGCGCCACGATCGCCGGGTGGTAGCGCAGGATGGGGCAGGTGACATAGGTCATCAGCGGGATCCGCGAGGTGGCCTGGGCGGCGGCGCCCAGCACGCTCCACGCGTAGGAGGCGTGTCCCTGCGAGCGCAGCCACGGGAAGTAGTGGTCCGAGGTCACCGAGAAGTCGAACCCGGCCTCCTCGGCCTGCACGAGGTGGTTCACCAGGTCCCTGGGGCCGGCCTGCTCCGTCATCATCGTGTATCCGATTTGCACCATGGGGAGCGAGTCCCCGGCTCGGCCGCCGGAAAACGGCCCGCGGGCCCCCGGTCAGTCCTTCGGCGCACGGAATGTCCCGAGGAACGTCCGCAGCGCCAGCCGGCCGGCCGCGTTCCCCCAGGCCCCGGCGGGGGTGGTGAAGCGCAGGGAGAAGCCCCGCGCCCCGCCCAGCAGGAAGCCCCGCCCGAAGGTGTGCGTCCGGGAGTCCCCCGATCCCGTCAGCCACTCCAGGTCGGCGGCCCTGCGGCCCTGGTAGGTGGTGGCCCGGACGGCGCCGACGCGGTGGTAGCCGGGCAGCCTCTCCAGCCCGGGCTCGACGTCGTCCCGCCAGACCGCGACGGGGTCGGGGCCGACACGCTCGCTGTAGGTGACGGCCAGGGTGGTCGGGTCGCCGCCGCGGCCGAAGGTGACCCGGTAGGCGAGGCCGGCCACCCGGGAGGTGGCCAGCCGCCGCCAGCCGTCGGGCAGCGCCACCGAGAAGCCCTCGGGGGCGGTGTACCGGTGGTAGCCGGCCGGCAGGGCCGGGGAGGCCGACGGGGTCGGGGCGGGGGTGGCGGCGGGCGGGGTGGCAGATGGGGTGGCGCCGCCGGTGTGCCGGCCGGCCGGGGCGGTGGCCCGGCGCGGCGGTCCGGCGGTGTCCGTGCCGGGCAGCGCGCCGGCCGCGGCCAGCACCGCGCCGGCGACGGCGGTCACGGCGAGCGCGGCGGCGACGGCCAGGAGCCGTCGCCCGCGCCCGGGACCGGCGGCGACGGCGCACCGGTACGCGCCGCGCAACCGGGGCACGGGCGCGGGCCGGTGGTCCGCGTCCGTGTCCTCGGTCAGTGCCCGGGTCAGGGCCTCGCGGACCACCGGCCGGGTCAGCCGCTCCCGCGGGTCCTTGCGCAGCAGCCCCTGCACGGCGCGGGTGAGCGGGCCGGCGCGCAGCGGGGTGCGCAGCGGCAGCCGGTCGACGGCCTTCAGCGTGGCGTCGGGCCGGCCGCGGTCCCGGAACGGCGGCCGGCCCTCGACCATCGTGTACAGCAGCGCTCCCAGCGCCCACAGGTCGGCGGCGGGGCCCAGGCGTTCGTCGCGGGCCTGCTCCGGCGAGGCGTACGAGGGTGCCGTGAGCCGCGGCACCAGGGTCGCGCCGGCCAGGCCGAACCCGGTGACGACGACCGGGCCGTCGTCCCGCACGAAGACCTGGCCGGGGCTCAGTTCCCCGTGGGTGATGCCCTCGTCGTGCGCCGCCCGCAGCACGTCGAGCAGCTCCAGGCCGGTGCGTGCGGCGCGCACCGGGTGGAAGGAGCCTTCCCGGGCCAGGAGTTCGCCGAGCGGTGTGCCGTCGATCCACTCGGTGACCGTCCACAGGGTGCCGGCCTCCACCACGGCGTCGACGACCGCGGCGACCTGGCCGGGGCGGAGCAGCCGCATGGTCTCGGAGGTGCGGACGACCCGGGCCGTGACGCGGCGCGCGGTGTCCTCGGCGACGGGTTCCGGCAGGGCCGTCTGTGCCACCAGGCGGGGCTGCTCGGCCGCCGTGTCCTCGGCGTACCACCACAGGCGGTTCGTCTCCCGGGCGAAGACCTCCAGCAGCCGGTACCGCCCGGCGACCCACTCGTGTGCGCAGACGTGCGTCTCGACCATGGTCATCCCTCGCTGAAGCCCTGCCGCGTCCTGCCCAGAGGTACGCGGGGCGCGCGGGGGTGCGTTCAGCGAATCCTCAATTCACGCCCCCTTTCCGCCTTCCATTCGTACGTTCGAAGGCCGGTGCGGTGCCGGATCGGCCGCCCCGCCGCACGGCAGCCGTCTCACAGCAGGCCGAACCGCTCCGCCCAGCCGTGCAGTTCCCCGGGTGTCGTGTTGCCCCCGCAGACCACGAGCCCGATCCGGGCGCCGTCACCGGCCCGCGCCGCCACCTGCCGGGCCGCCGGCAGCAGACAGCCCGCGGCCGGCTCCCCCCACACCTTGGCGTGGTCGGCCAGGTCCAGGCAGCCCTGCACGGCGTCCCGGTCCGGCACCACCAGGACGTCCTCGACGAGCGCGGACACATGGTCGTACGTCAGCTGCGCCACCGAGGGCGCGCTCAGGGTCGTCACCAGGGAGGACAGCGGCACCGGTACCGGGCCGCCCGCCCTCAGCGCACCGGACATCGCCTCCGCGCCCTCGGTCTCCACGCCCCACACGCGCACCTCCGGGCGCAGGGCGCGCAGGGCCGCCGCGACCCCGGCGATCAGACCACCGCCGCCGACGCTGACGACGACGTCCGTCAGCTCCCCCGCGTCCTCGGCCAGTTCCAGCCCCACGGTGCCCTGTCCGGCGATCACCACCGGGTCGTCGAACGGGTGGACCAGGGTGAGCCCCTCGTCCCGCAGCCGCGTCACCAGCTGAAAGGCGCTGTCCATGCCGTCGGTGAGCCGCACCGACGCCCCGGCTTCCTCGGCGAGCGCGAGGGAACGCGCGGGCGCGGTCCGCGGCATCACCACGGTCGCCTTCACGTCGAGGGCCGCCGCCATCACCGCGAGCGCGACACCGTGGTTGCCGCCGCTGACCGCGACCACGCCCGCCGCGCGCTCCGCCGCGCTCAGTGACAGCAGCTTGGCCGTGGCCCCGCGGGCCTTGAACGAGCCGGTCCGCTGGAGCAGTTCCAGCTTGGCGGTGACCGGGACGCCGAGCAGCTCGCCGAGGCCGGGACTCGCCACCGTCGGCGTCCTGACGATGTGTCCGGCGATCCGCTGTGCTGCGGCTTCGATGTCCGAGATGCCGATCACGGTGCTCCACCCTTCCGGCGCGGATCGGGAACCGCGCCGGAACGGACCCTGACCCGTCGGGACACCCCAGGTCAACGCCGTATCGGATGGTGGTTACCGGGCTCGGTCCGCCAACAGGTCCAGCAGCCGTACCAGGTCCCCGGCGGCCCCGCCGGCCAGGGGCGTGCCGGCGAGCAGCGCCCGCGCGGCGGCCGTGTGGGCGCGGGCCTCGGCCAGGGCAGCCGCCCGGCCGCCCGCCGCCTCGAGCAGTGCGGCGGCCTCCCCGGCCCGGCCCGGCGAGTCCAGCAGTGCGGGCAGGTCCCGGGCAGCCGGGGAACCGAGCGCGGCCAGCACCGGATAGGTCTTCTTCCGCTCCCGCAGGTCGCCGCCCACCGGCTTGCCGGTGACGGCCGGATCGCCCCAGATGCCCAGCACGTCGTCGACCAGCTGGAAGGCGATCCCGAGGTGCCGCCCGACCCGGTCCAGGGCGTCGGCCGTGGCCCTGGGCGCCCCGGCGAGCGCGGCGCCCAGCGCGGCAGCACAGCCCAGCAGCGCGCCGGTCTTGCCCTCCGCCATCGCCCGGTACTCCGCCGTCGTCACCCGTTCCGGCCCGGTCCACGGCCGGGTGGCGAACAGCAGGTCGTCGGCCTGCCCGCGCACCAGGTCGGCGAGGGCCGACGAGAGCAGCCGTACCGCGCCGGGGCCCTCGGGGGCCGCGGCGAGCACGTCCACCGCCAGGGCGAACAGGGCGTCCCCGGCCAGTACGGCCGGGCCCGTGCCGTAGGCCCGCCACACGGTGGGTCGGCCGCGCCGGACCGCGTCCCCGTCCATGATGTCGTCGTGCAGCAGCGAGAAGGCGTGCACCAGCTCCACCGCGACCGCCGCCGGCACCCCCGCCCGCCCGTCGGCGCCCGCGGCCTCGGCGCCCAGCACGGCCAGCGCCTGCCGTACGCCCTTGCCGCCCGGGGCGGCGGCGGGTGCCCCGCCGACCTCGCACCAGCCGAAGGAGTAGGCGGCCATCTCGGCCACCCACGGGTGCAGCCGCCCCACCGCGTCCTCCAGCGCGGGCCGTACCAGCTCCCGGCAGCGGGTCAGGGTGAGCAGGGCCGGGTCCTGCACCGGCGTGCCGAGCGCCGTCACCGGGCGGCCTCCGCGTCGAGGCCGAGCTCCCGCTGGGCCCGGACCACCATCTCCCGGGCGTGCCGCAGCCCGCTGCGCTCCAGCGTCCGGGCCAGGTCCGCGAGTTCGGCGGCCGTCTCGGCGCGGTCGCGGCCGAGGCGGGCGAGGGACTTGGCGAGGCCGAGCCGGGACAGCGCCTCGCCGCGGGGCTCGCTCATCGTGCGGAACTCCGTGAGCGCCAGCTCGTAGCGGTCCCGGGCCTCGGCGTGGCGCCCGGCGCGGTAGAGGACGTTGCCCTGCATCTTGTGGTTGTAGGCGAGCGCGCTGGACAGGTTCATCTCGCGGCAGCCGGCCTCCGCCTCGGCCAGCAGCTCCAGGGCCCGCTCGGTGGCGCCGTCGCGCACGGAGAGGATGTCCGCGAGTCCGCGCAGCGCCCAGGCGTGACCGCGCCGGTCGTCGGCCCGGCCGGCTATCTGTGCCGCTTCCTCGAACAGCGCGTACGCGCGGTCGAAGTCGCCGGTGTTGCGGTGCATCTGGGCGATGCCCTCCAGCGCCCACACCGTGTGCCGGGCCTCGCCCCGCTTGCGTGCCTCGGCCAGCAGCTGCTCGTGCAGCCGGCCGACCGCCGCGTAGTCCCCCTGGATGCGCCCGGTCTCCGCGAGGCCGGCCAGCGAGTAGCCGCGGACGACGACGTCCCCGCCGCGTTCGCCGAGGTCGGCGGCCAGCTTCAGCAGCCGCCAGGCGAGCGGGAACGCCCCGCGCTGGCGGGCCAGAGTGCCGCCGCTCCACAGCGCCCAGGCCATCGCCGCGGTGTCGCCGGCCTCCCGGGCGGCTCGGTAACTCGCCTTCCAGGCCCGGTCGGCGTCCCGCACGTGGCCGAGCCGCCGGTGCGCCTCGGCGACGGCGAGCCCGCAGCGCGCCGCCTCGCCGGGCAGTCCCGCCCGCTCGGCCTCGCGCAGCCGTTCGGTGCCCTCGGCCAGCACGTCGACCAGCGAGGAGTTCACGGACAGGGTGGTCAGGGCGCCCTGGTACTCCGGGGCGGAAGCCTTGCCGTACATGCGTACCCTTCTATGCACAGAGTGTATACATCGCGTGCATAGTGTCTCGGAAAATTGCCCCGGCCCGAGGGCCGGGGCTCGGTCTGTCGCTGGTCAAGACGCCGGTACGGCGGCAGGGGTTGCCCGGGCTGGGCGGCTCACTTGTGAAGGTTCAGTGCTGCTGTGGCTTCTGGGGCGTCAGCTCGCTCGGCCGCACCACCACGTACCCCTCGCCCCGGAGCATCAGCTGCACGGCCTCACCGGAACCGCCGCGCAGCATCGAGCCGAGGGACTGCGAGCGGTGCAGCGAGGTCTCCAGGTGCGCGGTCCAGCCCACCACCGCGTCCGTGTCGACGTACACCGGCGCCTGCGCGGTCACGGGTATCACCAGCGGGTTGCCGTCGCAGACCAGGCCGAGCCGGCCCTGTCCGCCGAACACGCTGTTGAACAGGCCGCCGCCGGCGATGCCCGACCCCTTCACCGTCTTGATCTCGTACGACAGCGACGCGTCGAAACACAGGACGTTGCGGCCGTTGACCGTGAACCGGTCGCCGGCCTCCACCTCGACGATGAAACAGTTCTGCGCCTCGTGCGCGAACCAGGCCTCGCCCTGTCCGCGCACCGCCATCAGGGGCAGTCCCTCACCCGTGACCGCGCGCTTGAGCATGCCGCCGACGCCCTGCCCCTTGCGCTCGAACTTCAGGTCGCCGCGGTAGGCGACCATCGCGCCCTGCCGGGCGTGCATCTCGCCGTTCACCGCGTACCTGAGGCACTTGGCGTTCTCGACGGTCATCCCCGGCTCGGCGGCCGGTTGCACCACGTGCTGACTGGAAAAAAGATCACCCTTCATGCGGGGCATGGTGTCCCGGACCACAGCGTTCCGCCAAGATCACGGAACGTACCGGTTCGGCCACGGAACGGCCGTCACGGCTCGACCGTCCTCCCCTTGCCGCAGAACGCCGACTCCAGGACGCCCGCCAAGGTGCCCAGCACCTTCCCGTTGTTCGACGTGTTCGCCATCGCCGTGAGGGTGCGCCCGCCGTCCTTCGTGGCGAACGCGTACGTGTAGTAGCCCTGTACGGCCCCTGTGTGCCCGTACACCGACACCCCGCAGGACAGGTCCCGCCGCCGCAGCCCGAGCCCGTACGCCGTCGTGCTGTCGACCCGGGTGAAGCGCTCCATCTCGGCGAGCCGGGCGGCGGACATCAGCCGTCCGCCGAGCAGCGCGCCGTAGAACGTGTCGAGGTCCCGCGCGCTGGAGATGACCGCACCCGCGCTCTGCGCCCAGGACACGGTCTGGGCGGTCGCGTCGACGGGCGCGGCGCCCGCCGTGTCCGGGGTGAGGTATCCGCGGGCGTACCGCCCCGGGATCGCCGTCCGCGGATGGACGTAGAACGTGTCGGACAGTCCCAGCGGCGCGATGACGCGGTTGCGGTACGCCGTCGCCACGGGCCGCCCCGTGAGCTTCTCGATGAGCAGGCCGGCGACGACGAAGTTGGTGTTGGAGTACGCGTAGGCGGCGCCCGGCGCGTTGGTGCGGGGCTTCTCCAGGGAGAGGGCGACCAGCTGGCGGTAGGTGAAGACCTTGTTCCGCACCGCCTCGAAGCCGGAGACGCTGTGGGCGAACATGTCGTTCGTGTAGTCGTACAGTCCGCTGCGGTGGCTGAGCACCTGACGGACCGTGATCCGGTCGTCGGGCAGCAGCTTCGGCAGGTACCGGTTGACCGGCGCGTCGAGCGAGAGCCGGTGCTCGTCGACGAGCTGGAGCAGGACGACGGCCGAGAACGTCTTGGTGATGCTGCCGACCCGGAACCGGTCCTGCGTGCTGATGGCCCGTCCGCTGCCCCGGTCGGCGACACCGCGCGTGACCCGGTACGTCCGCCCGTGGTCGTCGATCCGGGCCAGCGCGCCCGGCGCGCCCCGGTCCACCGCCGACCGCAGCACCGCGGCGACTCCCGCCGTGTCCGGCGCGGGGAGCGCCGCCGCCGCCGGGGCGTCGTGCTCCCCGGCCACGGCCCGCGCCGGGACCGCGAGGAGCGACAGCGCGACCGCCCCGAGGACCGTTCCCCGTCCCACCGCTGCTGAGACCATCCGGTACCCACTCCCATCGGTTCGGTTCCTGATGCGACATCGGTCACATCCCGCCCTGGGAACCTAGGGGATCGGGGCAACGTCTCCCCGGGCGACACACAGTTGGTGGTCCGGTGATCACTCTGTGGCGTCCGTTCGTAAAGGATTGCCATAGAAGTTCGCGAAATGGATCATTCCGGCTTTACGTGTACATGACTGATCGGACAGGGTTACCCCCCGGGGGCGTCAGACAAGCCCCCATGGCGCCCGAGTGCGCCATTTCTCAAGGCGGTCGGTGACCCCGGCCGCCTTCGAACGAAGGAACCCTGATCAGATTGCGTAGAGCGCACATACGCTCCGTGGCGATCGCCATCGCGGTGACGACGGCTGCCACGGGCCTGGCCGGTACGGCCTTCGCGGGTCCCTCCACGGGGGTGGAGCGGACCGCCGCCTCCGCCGCCTCGAACGCCACGCTGGTGGTGGAGGCGGCGCGCACCGCGGCCTTCACGCACGCCTCGGCGACCGGCGTCTCGAAGGGCGACGAACTGCACGCCCAGGACGTCATGATCGACCCGGAGGGTGCCCGGCACGTCCGCTTCGTCCGGACGCACGGCGACCTGCCGGTGCTCGGTGGCGACCTCATCGTCCACCTCGACCGGGGGCTCGGCTACACGGGCGTGACCCGCGCGGCCGACCACACCGTCGAGCCGGCCGCCAAGGCCCGCCTGACCCCGGCCCAGGCCGCCGCCAAGGCCGCCGAGGCCGCCGAGGGTGACGCGGGCGGCGCCCGGCTCGTGGTGGACGCCCGGGGCGGCGCCTCCGCGCTCGCCTACCAGGTCACCGTCACCACCGATGACGACTCCCGCACGGTCGTCGTCGACGCGGTCACCGGCAAGGTGCGCAGCAACACGCCCGTCCGGGACGAGTTCCTGTCGCCGAAGCTGGTCGACACCCTGCGCGAGCGCGGCGAGAGCGCGGACCCGGCCACCGGTGCCGGCTCCGCCCCCACCGCGTCCGGCCTGCTCGGTTCCGGTGTCTCCGGCGCCACGCGCTACCCGTCGGCCGCCAAGGGCACCGGCAAGACCCTCTTCGTGGGCACCGTCGGTCTGACCACCACGCAGACCTCGCGCGGCCACTTCCAGCTCAAGGACCCGAACCGGTACGGCACCGAGACCCGGGACGCCAAGGGCTCGGAGACGGAGAAGTTCAGCGCGGGCACGAAGTTCACCAACACGACCGACGTGTGGGGCAACGGCACGACCACCAGCCGGGTCAGCGCCGCCGCGGACGCCCAGTACGGCATCACCAAGACCCTGGACTTCTACAAGGCCGCGTTCGGGCGCAAGGGCATCGCCAACAACAGCAAGCCCGCCCAGGCGATGGTCCACTGGGGCAAGAAGGTCGGCAACGCCTTCTGGGACCCGGACTGCAACTGCATGCTGTACGGCGACGGCGACGGCAAGATGTTCAAGAAGCCGCTCGTCGTCCTCGACGTCACCGGTCACGAGCTGACCCACGGCGTGGTGGAGGCGACCGCCAACCTCCAGCCGACCTTGGTCGACAGGCTGGGCAACCAGTACGGCGAGCCCGGCTCGCTGAACGAGTCGCTCGCCGACATCTTCGGCTCGAACGTCGAGTTCTACGCCAAGAACGCGAAGGACACGCCGGACTACCTGATCGGCGAGAAGATGGGCCTCGCCCAGAAGTTCCTGCGCCGCCTGGACCACCCGTCGCTCGACAAGCTCGAGGGCACGGTCGACTACTGGAGGCCGGAGGTGTACGGCGCGGAGGTGCACGCCGGTTCGGGTGTCTCCTCGCACGCCTACTACCTCCTCGCCGAGGGCAGCGGCAAGAAGAAGATCGGCAGCGTCACCTACGACTCGCCGACGTACCACAACATCACGGTCAAGGGCATCGGCCGCACCAAGGCGACCGCCATCTACTACCGTGCGCTCACCCGCTACATGGTCTCCGACACCGACTTCCACCAGGCGCGCCTCGCGACGCTGCAGGCGGCCAAGGACCTGTACGGCGCGAACAGCACCGAGTACAAGACGGTGGACAGGTCGTGGTCGGCGGTCAACGTCACCGCCGCCAACACGCCGGCCGCCCGCCACTGACGGACGGCAGCACACCCGGCAC
The DNA here is from genome assembly GCF_043195475.1 of Streptomyces sp. Y20. NCBI lineage: Bacteria > Bacillati > Actinomycetota > Actinomycetes > Kitasatosporales > Streptomycetaceae > Streptomyces > Streptomyces sp. Y20. The sequence goes on along the minus strand of NZ_JBIDDP010000001.1, from coordinate 193,385 downwards.
CACCGGATGCCCCGCCCCGCGCGGGGCATCCGTGTTCCCGGCCCCGCGCGGACGGCCCGGCGTCAGTATCCCGGGGAACGCCCGGACCGGAGCACGGAGCACGGAGCACGGAGCACGGAGCACGGAACACGGAGCACCGCGCACGGAACACGGAGCACCGCGCACGGAGCGCGGAGCGCGGAGCACCGCGCCCGGAGCACGCCGCGCCGGCGGCTCAGCGCAGGTTCTGCGCCCAGTCCGCCGGGACCCGGCCCGCCGGACCGGGCGCCGGCTGGTCGGCGGGGTGGCCGGCCGGGGGAGCGAGTTCGGGCCCGGAGCCGTACAGCTCCTCCGTGGCGAAGTTCCAGAACCAGGCCTCACCCGGCTCGAAGCTGCGGATCACCGGGTGCCCCGTCTCCCGGTAGTGGGCGGTGGCGTGCCGGCCGGGGGAGTCGTCGCAGCAGCCGATGTGCCCGCACCGCGCGCACCGGCGCAGGTGGAACCACCAGCCGCCGGCCTCCTCGCACTCCACGCAGCCCGTGCCGCTGGGCGGGACCCGGGGGTCGATTCCTTCGGCGTCGTTCATGCCAGCTCCTCCTCGTGCGTGGCGGCGGTCAGGGGCAGCAGCACTTGGAAGCGGGTGTCCCCGGGCACCGACTCCACCCGCAGGGTGCCGTGGTGCTTGTTGACGACGATCCGCCAGGAGATGTCCAGGCCGAGCCCGGTGCCCTCGCCGACCGGCTTGGTGGTGAAGAACGGGTCGAAGATCCGGTCCCTGATCTCCGGCGGCACGCCGGGCCCGGTGTCCCGGAACTCCACCAGCAGCCGCTCGTGGTCGAGCGCGGTGCGCACGGTCAGCGTGCCCTCCCCGCCGGCGCTCCGGATCGCCGACACGGCGTTGTCGACGAGGTTCGTCCACACCTGGTTCAGCTCCGCCGGGTAGGCCGGCACCGGCGGGAGCGTGCGGTCGTACTCCTTGACGACCGTGATGCCCGAACCGATCTTCCCCGACAGCATCAGCAGCGTGCTGTCGAGGAGTTCGTGGACGTCCACCTCGCGGTACGGCGCCCGGTCCAGCTGCGCGTACTGCTTGGCGGCGCCGACCAGGCGCGAGACGCGGGTGGTGGAGTCCTCGATCTCGCTCATCAGCAGCTCGGTCTCGATGGTGTAGTTCAGCCAGCCGACCGCGTTGGGCAGGACCTCCTCGCCGACGGCCGCCGCGACCTGCTCCAGCCAGTCGACGTCGAGCCCGGCCTGCACGAAGGTGGGCGCCACCTGCCAGCCCTGCTCGAAGCCGTGGTCCGCCAGCCAGTCGGTGAGCTGGTCCTCCCGGTCGGAGGCCTCCAGCGGGCCGAGCGCCGGTGCCTTCGCCACCCGTTCGGCGGTGCGCTCCTGGATCTCGATCAGGCGCGCCAGCACGTCACGGGAGAACGGCCCCGCGGCGATCACGCCGAGCTTGTGCCGCATCTTCGCGACCCGTTCCCGCAGGGCGGAGGTGGCCCGGACGGCCGCCGCCGCCGGGTTGTTCAGTTCGTGCGTGAGCCCGGCCGACAACGAGCCGAGAGCGAGCAGCCGTTCCCGCTGCCCGATCATGGCCTGGGTGTTCTTCGAGCCGAAGAACAGCCCCTCCAGCAGATGCACGGCCATCGGGAACCACTCGCGCATCACCTCCGCGAAGAGGTCCGCCGGCAGCACGAAGAACCGCGTCGGCTCCGTCACCCGCATCGAGTTGTTGTAGACCTGCGGCACACGGTCGCCGAGGTAGGCCTGCATCGCGCCCGCGTACACCCCGGGCTGGGAGGTGCGGGTGACCTCCACGTCGTCGCCGCCCACCCGGCGGGACAGCACGACGGTGCCCTGGACCATCACGAAGAAGCAGGTGGCGGGAGTGCCCTCGGTGTACACGGGGCCGGGCTGAAACAGCTCCATCCGCCCCGCGCCGCACAGGCGGCCCAGCTGCTGAGGGCTCAGCTTCTCGAAGAGGAACAGCGAGCCGATCTCCCCCGGACTGCACGGCATGACCTGCCCGCTCATGACTGCTCCAGATACCGGTGGACGAGCATCACGGCCATGGCTCCCTCTCCGACGGCGGACGCGACCCGCTTGGCGGACTCGGCGCGGGCGTCGCCGGCCACGAACACGCCGGGAACGCTGGTCTCCAGGTGGTACGGCGGCCGGTCCAGCTCCCAGCCGGCCGGCGGGCGACCGTCGGCGGTCAGATCGGGGCCGGCAAGGATGAAGCCGCGCCCGTCGCGCAGCACCGCCTCGCCCAGCCAGTCGGTCAGCGGTGCGGCGCCGATGAACACGAACATCCACTGCGCGTCGACCAGTTCGGTCTCCCCGGTCACCGTGTCACGCAGCGTCAGCCGCTCCAGGCGGCCGGAGCCGTGCGCCTCGTCCACGACGGTGTGGCAGCGCACCGAGATGTTCGGGGCCTCGCCGATCTGCTGGATCAGGTAGTACGACATGGACGCCGACAGGTCCGCTCCGCGCACCAGCAGAGTCACCGACTTCGCGCCCCTGGACAGGTACATCGCCGCCTGGCCCGCCGAGTTGGCGCCGCCCACGATGTAGACGTCCTGGCCCTGGCAGGAGGCCGCCTCGGTCAGGGCCGAGCCGTAGAACACCCCGCAGCCGGTGAGGTCGGCGCAGCCCGCGGCGTCCAGCTGCCGGTACTGCACCCCGGTCGCCAGGATCACGCTGTGCGCGGCGATCGCCGAGCCGTCCGCGAACCGGATGACCCGCGCGGCACCGCAGGCCTCCAGCCCGGTCACCTCGCGCGCGGTCAGGATCTCGGCGCCGAACTTGGCCGCCTGCCGCCGCGCCCGGTCGGTGAGCTGGGCACCGGAGACGCCGTCGGGGAAGCCGAGGTAGTTCTCGATCCGCGAGCTCTGCCCGGCCTGCCCGCCGGTCGCCGACCGCTCCACCAGCACGGTCCGCAGGCCCTCGGACGCCCCGTACACGGCGGCGCCGAGCCCGGCCGGTCCGCCGCCGATCACGACGAGGTCGTAGAACTCGGCCGTCGGCGTCGTCGCCAGGCCCACCCGGGCCGCCAGCTCGGGCGCCTCCGGCTCGACCAGGGCGCTGCCGTCCGGGGTGATCACCAGCGGGAGCCGCTGCCCGTCCTGTCCGGCCGCCGCCAGCAGCCGCCGCCCCTCCGGTTCCTCCACCGAGTACCAGCGGTAGGGCACCTGGTTGCGGGCCAGGAACTCGCGCACCTCCGAGGACCTCGCCGACCAGCGGTGGCCCACGATCTTGGTGCTGGGCACCGGCCGGTAGGCGCGGGTGCGCCAGGCCTCCAGCAGGTCGTCCAGGACCGGGTAGAGCTTCTCCTCCGGCGGGTCCCACGGCTTGAGCAGGTAGTGGTCCAGGTCGACCACGTTGATCGCGTCGATCGCGGCGTCGGTGTCGGCGTACGCCGTCAGCAGCACGCGGCGGGCGCCCGGATACACGTCGAGCGCCTGCTCCAGGAACTCGATGCCGTTCATCTGCGGCATCCGGTAGTCGGCCAGGATGACGGCCACCAGGTCGCCGCGCAGCTTCAGCTCGCGCAGCGCCTCCAGCGCGGCCTCCCCGGACTCCGCGCGGACGATCCGGTACGACGCGCCGTAGCGCCGCCTGAGATCGCGGGCGACGGCGCGGGAGACCCCCGGGTCGTCGTCCACGGTCAGGATGACGGTCCGCGCTGCGTCGGCGGCCAGTGCCATACGTCTCCCACCCCGGGTGCCGGTTCCCACGGGACGGTGTCGCGGGGACCACCGCACCGGTTCGAAGCCATCGTATGTGCGATCGCCCCGGCTCGCTCACACGTACGGGGCGGCCCCGGTGCGGGGCGGACGGCCCGGTCACGGGATCGTCGTGCCCGTGCGCACCCGTGCCCGATAGTGGGCACCAGCACCACGAGGACAGGTGACGAGGAGGCCCAGGGATGACACGCCCGATCATGGCAGGGGTGGACGGTACGGAGGAGAGTCTGGCCGCGCTGGACTGGGCGGCCCGGGAGGCCGTCCGCCGGGGGCTGCCCCTGCACGTGGTCCACGTGTGGCGTTACGCCGAGACGCTCGCCGCCGCGGACCGCGAGACCCAGCACGGCTGGGTGTCCCAGGGCGTGTCCGAGGCCGTCCGCGTCGTCTCCGGGCGGCACCCGGAGCTGACGGTGAGCGTCGACGTGCGGGAGGGCGGGGCCGCTCAGACCCTGGCCGGTGTGGCGGCCGGCGCCGAGATGCTGGTGCTCGGCTCGCGCGGGCACGGACCCGTGGTCGGCTTCCTGCTCGGCTCGGTCGGCCAGCAGGTCATCGCGGAGGCGGCCCGGCCGGTGGTGCTGGTGCGCGCGAAGGACGAGGCCGCGGCCGAGTCGGCCGGGCGGGACGTCGTGGTCGGCCAGCAGGGCGACCCCGAGGACAGTGCGGCGGCGCTGCGGTTCGCCTTCGAGACGGCGGCGGCCCGCGGCGCCACCGTGCGGGCGGTCCGGGCGTGGACCCTGCCGCCGGTGTTCGCCTACAGCCCCGGCTCGCTCAGGCTGCTCGACGACGCGGGCGGCCTCGAACCGTACGAGCGTCAGGCACTGGCCGACGCCCTCGGGCCGTGGCGGGAGCGGTTCCCCGAGGTGCCCGTGGCGGAGCACATCGAGATGGGCAGCGCGGGCCAGGTGCTGCTGTCGCTGGCCGGACGGGCGCAGCTGGTGGTCGTCGGCCGCCGGGCGCACCGCACGGCCGTCGGCGCCCGGATCGGCTCGGTCGCGCACGGCGTGCTGCACCACGCGGACTGCCCGGTGGCCGTGGTCCCGCCCGCCTGAACTACTCGGGGCTCGTCGGCTCCAGCGTGGCCCGGGCCTTGGGCAGCACCCGGTCGATGTAGTCCGTGACGGCGACGCCGAGGCCTATGTCGTGCTGGGCGCGCTCGGACAGGTACCAGCGGTGTTCGAGGAGTTCGTGGTAGATCTCCGCCGGGTCCATGGAGCCGCGCAGCTCCGGCGGCACCGCCCGCACGGTGGGCCGGAACACGTCCCGCACCCAGCGGTGGGCCAGCACCTCCGGGCGGGCGGCGAGGGGATCGGCCGGAGCGTAGTCGTCCTGGGTGGCCATCCAGCTCTCCAGGTCGTTCAGCAGCCGCCGCGCCTGGTTCTCCTCGGCGTCCAGCCCCGTCAGCCGCAGCAACTGCCGCTGGTGGTGGCCGGCGTCGACGACCTTCGGCACGAAGGTGACGGTGTCGCCGTTGGAGGAGTGCTCGATCTGCATCTCGGCCACGTCGAACCCGAGGTCGTTCAGACGGCGGATGCGGCGCTCGATGTAGTGGTACTTGCCCGCCGGGTACACCGAGGTGCGGGTCAGCTCCTGCCACAGCCCCTGGTAGCGGGTGCAGATCTCGTGGCCGAAGTCGACCGGGTCGACGGAGGGGTGGAGTGCGCCGGACGCCTCCAGGTCCAGCAGCTCGCCGCTGATGTTCACCCGGGCCAGCTCGAGGTCGTACTCGCGCTGCCCCGGACTGAGCCGGGGGTGCAGTTCACCGGTCTCGGCGTCGACCAGATAGGCCGCGTAGGCGCCGGCGTCCCGCCGGAACAGGGTGTTGGACAGCGAGCAGTCGCCCCAGGCGAACCCGGCGAGGTGCAGCCGCACCAGCAGCACGGCGAGGGCGTCCATCAGCCGGTGCATGGTCGCCGGGCGCATGGTCGTCTCGAACATCGACCGGTACGGCAGCGAGCCGCGCAGATGCCGGGTGACCAGCACGGGCTCCAGCGGGGCGCCGGAGCGGCCGGTGCGCCCGGTGACCACGGCCAGCGGGTCGACGGCGGGGATGCCGAGGCGGTCCAGGTCGCGTAGCAGCTCGTACTCGCGCAGCGCCGGGCGTTCGGCCAGTTCCTTGACGGCGATGACCTCGTCGCCGGCGCGTGCGTACCGCACGACGTGCCGGGAGATGCCGCGGGGGAGCGGCACGAGGTACTCCTCGGGCCACTCCTCCAGGGGCGTGCCCCAGGGCAGGGCGAGCAGCGGAGCGGGGTGCTCGGGGTTGGTGGCGTTGATCTGCAAGGCCATGGCACGAACTTTACGGCCCCGTACGCCTGTTCCCCGAGGCGCGTGCCCCGGCCTGCTCGGCGGCGGCCCGCACCGGGCCGCGGTGCACGGGCCCGTGGCCGGGCAGCAGCAGGTCGCCGTCGAGCGCGGCGATCAGCTCCAGGGAGGCCACCGCCCGCGCGCGCTCGTGGTGGAAGAAGTCCGGCAGCAGCTGTGGGCCCTTGATCCGCGACGTGGCGTGCCCGCTGACCAGGGCGTCCCCGGAGACCACGATGCCCGCCTCGGGCAGGTGGTAGACGCAGTGGCCGTCGGTGTGTCCCGGGGTGTGCACGGGGACCGGCCGGCCCGGAAGATCGAGCGGGCCCTCGGCCGGGAACGGCTCGGGCGCGGTGACGGGGTGGTGCTCCGTGCCGCCGACGCGGACGACGTGCGCCGCCCAGGGCAGGACGCCGGGCCGCCAGGCGTTGCGGACCACGTCGGCGATGGTGGCCTGTTGCAGGAAGTCCCGCCGGGCGTGCGGGACCTCGGCGGGGTGCAGGTGGACGGGCGTGCCGTACGCGGCGCGCAGGTGCTCTGCCGAACCCAGGTGGTCGTTGTGCGCGTGGGTGATCAGGACGGCGGTGACCGCCTCCGGTGAACTGCCCACCCGCGCGAGGGACTCCAGCAGCCCCTGCCGGTCTCCGGGGTAACCGGTGTCGATCAGTGTGACGGCGTCGCCCTCCTTGAGGATGGCCCAGTTGGTGTGGTGGCCGTGCACCAGGTAGGTGCCTTCGGCGACTTGGCGTACGTCTGCCCGCATGTTCTCCCCGAGCCCTGAGCGGCGGTCGTCGGGGACAGCCAACCAGACGGGGCGCCGCCCCGCACGGGAGGGCCGGGCGCGGGGGCCGGTTCGGCGGGTCAGTGCACGCCGTGCGGCCGGAACTGGATGCTGACGCGCGGTCCCGCGGCCCGGGTGGTCTTGGGCACGCAGTGCTCCCAGGTGCGCTGGCAGGAGCCGCCCATCACGATGAGGTCGCCGTGGCCGAGGGGCCGCCGGAGCGTGCCGCCGCCTCCGCCGGCCGGGCGCAGCAGCAGGTCCCGGGGCGCCCCGACGGAGAGGATCGCCACCATGGTGTCCTGGCGGGCGCCCCGCCCGATCCGGTCCCCGTGCCACGCCACACTGTCCCGGCCGTCGCGGTAGAAGCACAGGCCGGCGGTGGTGAAGGGCTCACCCAGCTCCTCGGCGTAGTGCCGGGACAGGGCGGTACGGGCGTCGTCCAGGACCGGGTGGGGGAGCGGATCAGCCGCGCCGTAGAAGGCCAGCAGGCGGGGCACGGCCACCACGTGGTCGTACATCGCGCGGCGCTCGGCCCGCCACGGCACGTCCGCCGCCAGCCGTTCGAACAGGGCGTCGGCCCCGCTGAGCCAGCCGGGCAGGACATCGATCCAGGCGCCGGCGCCCAGCTCGGTCCGGCGCAGCCCGTCGAGCGGGCCGAGCCGCAGCTCGTCGGTCTGGTCGAACAGGGAGCCCTGGAGGTGCGTGGCCATGCGTCCAGCGTACTCCGTAATCGAAAATACGTTCCCATTCGATCATCCCGTCGGCGGCGACCGCCCCCGGGCCTCTTTCGATACACAGCTGTATCCGATACATTCACGTATCGAACGGAGGTCCGCCGCCGATGCAGAACGACACGCCCCCACGCGTCACCCGGCGCCGGGTCCGCACCCGCGCCCGGCTGCTCGACGCCGCCTTCGAGGTGTTCGCGGCCAAGGGCTTCGGACGGGTCTCCATCGAGGAGGTCTGCGAGGCGGCCGGTTACAGCCGGGGCGCCTTCTACTCCAACTTCGCCACCCTCGACGAGCTGTTCTTCGCCCTCTACCGGGAACGCGCCGACCTCATCGCCTCCCAGGTGGCCGACGCGCTGGCCCAGGACGGCCCCGACCTGGACGTGCCCGCCTCCGTGGACCGGGTCACCGAGGTGCTGCTGCTCGACGTCGACTGGCTGCTGGTCAAGACCGACTTCCTGGTGCACGCGGCCCGGGACCCGGCGGTCGCCCGGACCCTCCTCGACCACCGCACCCGGCTCCGGCGGGCCGTCGCCGACCGGCTCCTGCGGGCCCGGGGCCACACCGCACTCCCCGCCGTCCTCGGTGACGTGGACGGCGCCGCGCACGCCGTGGTCGCCGCGTACGACGGGGTCACCACCCAGCTGCTGCTGGACCGGGACGCCGAGGCGGCCCGGGTCTGGCTCAAGCAACTCCTCACCGCGCTGCTCACGGACGGCAGCCGCAATCCCGCTTGACCACCGGCACGGGCCGGCTCCGAGCACCGCAGGGAAGGACACAGTCGTCATGCACGCGGACGTCATCGTCGTCGGAGCGGGCCTCGCCGGCCTGGTCGCGGCACACGAACTCACCAGCCGGGGCCGCCGGGTGGCCCTGGTCGACCAGGAGAACGCCGCCAACCTCGGCGGCCAGGCGTTCTGGTCCTTCGGCGGGCTCTTCCTCGTCGACTCGCCCGAGCAGCGCCGGCTCGGCATCAAGGACTCCGTCGACCTGGCCTGGAACGACTGGCGCGGCAGCGCGCGGTTCGACCGGCTTCAGGACGAGGACAGCTGGGCGGTGCGCTGGGCCCGCGCCTACGTCGAGTTCGCGGCCGGCGAGAAGCGGTCCTGGCTCCAGGGGCACGGCATCGAGCTGCTGCCCACCGTCGGCTGGGCCGAGCGCGGCGACCTGCGGGCGGACGGGCACGGCAACTCCGTGCCCCGCTTCCACATCGCCTGGGGCACCGGCACCGGCGTGGTCGAGCCCTTCGTCCGCTACGCCCGGCAGGCCGCCCGGGACGGGCTGCTGACCTTCCACCACCGCCACCGGGTGGACGAGCTGGTCATCGAGGACGGCACGGCCCGCGGGGTGCGCGGCACGGTCCTGGCCCCCGACGACTCCCCGCGCGGTGCCGCCTCCGGCCGCGACCGGGCCGGCGACTTCGAACTGAGCGCCCGGGCCGTCGTCCTCACCACCGGCGGCATCGGCGCGAACCACGACATCATCCGCCGGTACTGGCCCGAGCGGCTCGGCACACCCCCCGGCGAGATGGTCACCGGCGTCCCGGCCTACGTCGACGGCCGCATGCTCGACATCAGCGCCGGGGCCGGCGTGCGGCTCGTGAACCGCGACCGGATGTGGCACTACACCGAGGGCCTGGCGAACTGGGACCCGGTCTGGCCCGGCCACGGCATCCGTATCCTGCCCGGCCCCTCCTCCGTCTGGCTCGACGCCCTCGGCCGCCGGCTGCCCGACCCCTGCCTGCCCGGCTACGACACCCTCGGCACCCTCCGGCACCTGCGCACCACCGAGGACATCGCCGCCTACGACCACTCCTGGTTCATCCTCACCCGGAAGATCATCGAGAAGGAGTTCGCGCTCTCCGGGTCCGAGCAGAACCCCGACATCACCGCCAAGGACCGCAAGGCCGTCCTGCGCGACCGGCTGCTCGGCAGGGGCGCCCCCGGACCGGTGCGGGCCTTCCTCGACCACGGCGCCGACTTCGTCACCGCCGGGAACCTGGAGCAGCTGGTCACCCGGATGAACGCGCTCACCGGCGAGGACCTGCTGGACGCGGCCGGGGTGCGCCGCCAGATCGAGGCCCGCGACCTGCAGATCACCAACCCCTACAGCAAGGACGCCCAGATCCAGGGCATCCGCAACGCCCGCCGCTACATCGGCGACCGGCTCGGCCGGGTCGCCGCCCCGCACCGCATCCTCGACCCGTCCGCGGGCCCCCTCATCGGGGTCCGGTTGCGCGTGCTGACCCGCAAGACGCTCGGCGGCATCCAGACCGACCTCGACTCCCGTGCCCTCGGCACCGACGGCACCCCGATCGGGGGCCTGTACGCGGCGGGCGAGGTGGCCGGGTTCGGCGGGGGCGGCGTCCACGGCTACAACGCCCTGGAGGGCACCTTCCTCGGCGGCTGCCTGTTCTCGGGCCGGGCCGCGGGCCGGCACGCCGCCCGCCTCACGGCCTGAACGTCAGCCCCGCAACAGGTCCAGCAGGACGTGGGCGTGGCTCTCCCCGGGGGACTTCGACGCCGTCAGCAGCGTCACAGGGCCGCCGCGGGCCGACTCCCGGAGGCCGTCGAGCAGCGCGGCGGCCTCCGGGGCGGCCAGTTCCGCCTCGTACCGGCGGCGGAACTCCTCGTACCCGCCCTCGCCGGCGTGGTACCAGCGGCGCAGTTCGGTGGACGGGGTGAGCGCCTTGGGCCATTCGTCGACGTGCGCCGCGTCCTTGGCGAGGCCGCGCGGCCACAACCGGTCGACCAGGACGCGCAGGCCGTCGTCCGGCTCGGGCGGTTCGTAGATCCGGCGCAGGCGCACGCTCACGCTGGGGCCCCTCTCGGGTCGCGGACGGTGCCGCGAGCGTACTGCGGCGCGCCCCGCCCACCGCGCGGCGACGCGGCACGACCCGGCCACAGGCCCCACCCGGGCCAGCGCACGACTTGACCGGAACAAGGGGGAGACCGGGGCCCCGCCCCGCCTAGTCTGGCGGCCAGTCGATCACCGGCCACCCAGGAGGAACGCACGTGACGCCACCGCCCGGACCGCCCGCCCGCCGCCGTACCGCCGCCCTCGCCACCGTCCCCGTCGCCGTCGCCGCTCTCCTCGGTGCCGCCGGACCCGCCGCGCCGGGCACCACCGGCGCCTCCGGCGCGGGCGACCCCTACTTCCCGCTCAGCGGCAACGGCGGCTACCACGTCCGCCACTACGGCCTGACGCTCCGTTACGACACCGGCTCCCGGCGCCTGGACGCCACCGCCGCCCTCACCGCCCGCGCCACCCAGCGGCTCACCCGCTTCGACCTCGACCTGTCGGGCCTGAAGGTCACCTCCGTCACCGTCGACCGCGCCACCGCGGCGTTCCGGCGCGAGGGCCGGGAACTCGTCATCACCCCCCGCCACGCCCTGCGCCCGGGCCGGGAGTTCCGCGTCACGGTCGCCTACCACGGCACCCCGGAGCCGGTCACCGACCCCGACGGCTCGGCCGACGGCTGGATCCCCACCGACGACGGCGCGTTCGTCGCGGGCGAGCCGCAGGGCGCGATGACCTGGTTCCCGGCCGACGGCCACCCCAAGGACAAGGCGTCGTACGACTTCACCATCACCGTCCCGAAGGGGTGCACCGCCGTCGCCAACGGCGTCCTGCTCGGGCAGCACACCGCCCACGGCACCACCACCTTCCGCTGGCGCGAGACCCGGCCCATGGCCGCCTACCTGGCCACCGCCACGATCGGGAAGTTCCGGGTCGAGCGGTACACCACCCGCGACGGCATCCAGGTGTACAACGCCGTCGACGCCCGGGAGGCGCGCGCCGCCGCACCCGTCCTGCGCGAACTCCCGTCCGTACTGGAGTGGGAGAGCAGGCTGTTCGGGCCGTACCCGTTCCGGGCCGCGGGCTCGATCGTCGACCACGCCCCGGACGTCGGCTACGCCCTGGAGACCCAGACCCGGCCCGTCTACGACTCCGCACCCGACCTCCCCACCCTCGTCCACGAGAACGCCCACCAGTGGTTCGGCGATTCGGTCTCGCTGACCACCTGGAAGGACATCTGGCTCAACGAGGGCTTCGCCACCTACGCCGAGTGGCTCTACACCGAGCAGCACGGCGGCCGCAGCGCCCAGCAGGCCTTCGACGCCCTCTACGCCCGCCCCGCGAGCGACGGCCTGTGGGCCTACCCGCCCGGCGAGCCCGGCAGCGGCGCCCGCATCTTCGGCACGCCCGTCTACGCCCGCGGCGCCATGGCGTTGCACGAGCTGCGCCGGGCCGTCGGCGACCGGGACTTCTTCCGCGTCCTGCGCGCCTGGGCGACCGGGCACCGCGGTGGGCACGGGACGACGGCACAGTTCGTCAGGCTTGCCGAACGCACCTCGGGGAAGCAGCTGGAAGGACTGTTCCGCACCTGGCTGTACGCGCCGGGGAAACCGGACAGCCCCTGAACCCTGACCAGTTCCACACATCCGGCGAGCAAGATCGACCCATGATCCGACGCAGAACCGCCGTCGCCGCCCTCGCCTCCCCGCTGCTGCTCACCGGCTGCGGCGGCGGAGCCGAGGCGACCGAGCGCCGGGAGCCGTCCCGCCGTCCGGCGCCGGCTCCCGCGCGCCCGACGTCCCCACGGCCGGCCCCACAGGGCATACCCGGTCTCGGCCCCGGACGGATGGCGGAGATACCCGCGCGCTGCACGCAGGCCGTCGTCGTCACCGGACGCGGCAGGAACTCCCCGGACTGCACCGTCGTCCTGCACCGGCGCACCGCCGACGGCTGGCAGGCGGGCCCCGCCTGGCCCGCCCACAACGCGCTGCACGGCTGGAGCGACCACCACATGTCCGGCGACCTGCGCTCCCCGCTCGGCGTCTACACCCTCTCCGACGCCGGCGGCCGGCTCCCGGACCCCGGCAGCAGACTCCCGTACCACCGCTCCGGCGGGTTCCGCTCGCCCGGCACCGGCTTCCGGGGTGAGCCGCTGGAAGGTTCCTTCGACTACGTCATCGCCATCGACTACAACCGCAGGCCCGGCACCTCCCCCCTGGACTGGACCCGGCCCCTCGGCCCGGAACGCGGCGGCGGGGTCTGGCTGCACGTCGACCACGGCGGCCCCACCCACGGCTGCGTCAGCGTCGCCAAGGCCCACATGAAGACCCTGCTGCGCACCCTCGACCCGCACCGGCACCCGGTCGTCGCCATGGGGTACGCCGACTGGCTCGCCCACTGAGCGACCTAGGATCCGAACTCGTGTGCGCACATGTGCTGGTCGCCGAGGACGACGAGAAACAGGGCGAGCTCATCCGCCGCTCCCTGCTGGCCGAGGGACACACCGCCACCGTGGTGCACGACGGCGGGGCGGCGCTGGACGCGGTCCGCAGGCTGCGGCCCGACCTCCTCGTCCTCGACCTGATGCTGCCGGTCGTCGACGGCTTCGGCGTCTGCCGTGCGCTGCGCGGCGGCGCCGGCCCGGACATCCCCGTGGTGATGCTCACCGCCCGCTCCGCCGAGGAGGACGTCCTGCTCGGCCTCGACCTCGGTGCCGACGACTACATGACCAAGCCGTACAGCCCGCGCGAACTGATGGCCCGTATCCGCACGGTCCTCAGACGCAGCGGGCGGGGCGCCGGCGCCCGGGACGAGGACCCCGTCGTCAAGGCCGCCGGGATCAGCGTCGACCCGGTGCGGCACGAGGTGCGCTGCGACGGTGCGCCGGTGGAGTGCACACCGGCCGAGTTCCAGATCCTGCTGGCCATGGCCGGAGAGCCGGAGCGGGTGTTCACCCGGCGTCAACTGCTGCACTGCACCCGTGGCTTCGACCGGGCGTCCACCGAACGGGCCGTCGACGTCCACATCATGAATCTCCGTCGCAAGATCGAGGCCGACCCACGCCGCCCGGCCCGCCTGCTGACCGTGTTCGGCGTCGGCTACAAACTGACCGGCGCCCGCGCATGAGGCCGTCGTGGGGCGGGGGACGGTGTTCGTGAGGCACCGGATCCCCTGGCGCAAGCGGCTTCTCGTGCGGCTGCTGTTCGGTTCCGCCCTGATCGCCGTCTGCTCGGTGGCCGCCACCGCCTGGCTCGCCGTGACCACCACGACGAGCGCGCTGAAGGAGGAGCAGGGCCAGGACCTGGCCGCCGACAACCGCATCCTCGCCCGGCTCAGCGGCTACGCCGCCACCCACCCGGACTGGGCGGGCGTGCGGCACACCGTCCACGAGCTGGCCGCGCGGACCGGACGCCGGATCGCGCTCACCACCGCCGACCGCACGCTCGTCGCGGACTCCGCGCCCCGCGGCACCCCGCTGCCGCCCCGGCCCGCCGCCACCGTCGACCCGCTGCGCACCGACACCTACACCGAGTCCGGCGCCCAGCTCAGCGGCATCGACCCGCGCGTGGTGGGCCCGTACCGGCTCCCGGCCGCGGAGCGGACGAAGCTGGAGGCGCTGGCCGCCGTGCGCGAGCGGTGCTACAAGCGCTACGGCGTCCAGGCCACCGTCGCCCGCACGGCGAGCGGGCGGCCGGTGGTCACCGCGGGGGACGGCACCGACCCCGCCGGGTACGGGGCCACGGTGTGCGAGGACGGCCGGCTCAACACCCCCACGCCCACGGAACGGCGGGCCCTGGACACGCTGTCGGACCTCGTCCGGCCCTGCCTGCGCCGGGCCGCCCCGGCTCTCGGCGACCAGCCGCTGCCCACCTTCGACCCCGGTGGCAAGGACCCCTTCGGCAGCCGCTACCTCCTCGCCAAGTACGCCGCCGAGGGCAAGGGCACCGCCGAGGGCAAGGGCGCCGCCGCGCGGGCGGCCGAGCGCTGCGTCCTGGCCGCCCGCCGCACCCAGCTGGAGCCCTACGCCGCCCCGGCGGCCGAGCTCTTCCTCGGCATCGGCGACCAGAACCCGGCCCGCTTCGACATGTCACCGGCCAACAAGGCCAAGGTGGTGGGCGTGGCCGGGCTGGTCCTGGCCGTCACCGTCGCCGTGACCGCCGTCGTCGCCGTCCGCCTGGTACGGCCCCTGCGCGCGCTGACCCTGGCCGCGCAGCAGCCTCCCGAGCTGCACGTGCGTGTACCGGTGACCACGCGGGACGAGACCGGCATCCTCGCCGAGGCCTTCAACGGCCTGACGGAGCGCCGCGAGCGGCTGGAGGCCCAGCGCAGGGCCATGGTCAGCGACATCGCCCACGAGCTGCGCAGTCCGCTCACCAACATCCGCGGCTGGCTGGAGGTCGTACGCGACGGGGTCGTGGACCCCGACCCGGCCCTGCTGGACTCCCTGCACGAGGAGGCGCTCGTCCTCCAGCGGATCATCGACGACCTCCAGGACCTCGCCGCCGCCGACGCCGGCACCCTGCGCCTGCACCGCGAGCCGCTGGACGCCGGTGACCTGCTCGAACAGGTCGCCGCCGCGCACCGGGTCGCCGCCGGCACCGCCGGGGTCGTCCTGCGCACCGACGCCGACGGCGCGGCCTGGGCGGACGCCGACCCGGTGCGGATGCGGCAGGCGCTCGGGAACCTGGTCTCCAACGCGCTGCGGCACACCCCCGCCGGCGGGGCCGTCACGCTGGCCGCCCGCCGCGACGGCGACGACGTCGTCCTCACCGTCTCCGACACCGGTCACGGCATTCTCCCCGAGGACCTGCCGCGCGTCTTCGACCGGTTCTGGCGTGCCGAGAAGTCCCGCAGCCGACGTACCGGCGGCAGCGGCCTCGGCCTGCCGATCGTGCGCCATCTGCTCGCCGCGCACGGCGGTACGGCCGAGGCCGCGAGCGAGCCCGGCGCGGGCGCGGTGTTCACGCTGCGGCTGCCCGGCGCGCCGCCGCCCGGCGACGCGGCCTGAAAGCCGGACGTCCGAAGGCCGGAGGTCCCCCGTCCGGTTCCCGGCGCGCGCCAGGGGTACTCCGGTCGCGCACCGCGCAGCCGAGGGAGGTCATGCCATGAGCACAGCGGACGACCTGCCGGTCGTGTCCACGCTCGACCAAGTGGCCCGCCTGGTGGAAAGGCGGCGGGGCCTGTACGTGCGCTGGTCCCGGGGGCCCGCCACGGACCTCGACCACGTGTCCAGCACCGATGAACTGACCGGCGTCCCCATGCCCGGGCTGTCCGCGAACCCGCTCGACGTGGAGCCCTGGTGGGAGGACCGGTCCCGGGAGCTGTGGGTGGCGCGCCGCCTGTACGACTACGCGCACCTGCCGCACGACAAGGGCCCCGGCGTCCGTCCCTGGGTCCTCACGGGCCGGGAGACGGGCCGGGGCCCTGACAACGAACCGCTCGTGGCCGATGTCGAGGCGCTGTGCTGGATCACGGGCGACGTGATCGACGCGGCGAGGGCCGAGGTGGCCCGGCAGGAGCGGGCGTGGGGCACCCTGCGCCGCGGGAGCCGCTGACCGGGCCACCGGGGCCGCTGGGCCGGCCCCGTCGCCGCCGCCGGTCACCCGGAGCGGGGCCGGGAGCGGGCGCGGCGGCGCAGCGCCCGGCGTTCCAGCTCCGTCGTCCCGCCCCAGATGCCGATGCTCTGGTCCGTGTCCAGTGCCCAGCCCAGGCACTGCCGGCGGACCGGGCAGTGCCCGCACACCGCCTTGGCCTGCTGGGCCTGCACCTGTGCCGGACCGGTGGTGCCGATCGGGAAGAACAGGTCGGGGTCCTCTTGACGGCACGCGGCATGGTCGCGCCAGTTGTCCATCGGAATCTCCTGGATCGGGTCGAAGTCGTCCGTGCCTGCCGAAAGTGTGCTGGGGTGCGGGTGACCGGTCGCGACGGGGTGAAACGGCACAACCGGAGGAGATCGTGCGACGAGTCCGTGCCGGTCGCCGCGGGCGGTACGCGGGCAGGCGCCTGGGGCGGTGCGCGGTCAACGGACCCCGTGACGGCCCGCGGCGACCCGCCCGGCGCCCGACTGCGTTACGCAGAAGGGAAGTTGGGGCCGGCGTACGGGGCGTCCGGGCGGCTGCCTCCGCACCGCCCGGACCGCGTCCGCCCCGCCACGGCCCCCCGCTCGCCCGGCAGATGACCGCATCACGGATTCCCCGGCACTCCGGTGCCTCGGTGCCTCGGTGGCTCGGGTTCCGGTGGCTCAGCGGCGCAGCGCCTCGGCCGCGGACGCCGTGACCGCGTCGGCCAGGGCCGCCAGCGCGGGCGAGTCGAGCTTCCACTGCTGCCAGTACAGGGCGAGGTCCGTCCACTCGCCGGGGGCGAGCACGGCCAGCCGCCCCTGCTCCAGCGGCGGGCCGGCCTGCGCCTCGGGGATCATGCCCCAGCCGAGCCCCGCGGCGACCGCGTCCAGGAACCCCTCGGAGGTGGGCACGAGGTGCCGGTGGGGACCGGCGGACCCGCGGCCCAGCCGGCGCACGAAGCCGTCCTGGAAGTCGTCCTTGCGGTCGAAGACCACGACGGGCGCCCGGGGCAGCGCCTCGGCCAGGGGCCGCCCGGCCAGGTGCGCGGCGACGAACGCGGGGGCGGCCACGGGCAGATAGCGCATCCGGCCGAGCGGCCGGACGGTGCAGCCGGGCACCGGGTCGGGGGACGAGGTCACCGCCGCCATCACCAGGCCCTCGCGGAGCAGCGCCGCCGTGTGGTCCTCGTCCTCCCGGTGCAGTTCGTAGCAGAGGCCCGCGACCCGGGACAGCGCCGGCAGGAACCAGGTCGCCAGCGAGTCGGCGTTCACCGCGACCGACACCCGTGTCGGCTCCCCGGTGCCGTTCAGCCCCAGCTCGCCCCACGCGTCCCGCTCCAGCCGGGCCAGCTGCCGGGCGAACCGCACCAGCACCGCGCCGGACTCCGTGGGCCGTACCGGCTTCGTGCGCTGGAGCAGCACCCGGCCGGTGCGCTGCTCCAGCGCCTTGACCCGCTGGCTGACCGCCGACGGGGTCACGTGCAGCGCGGCAGCGGCCGCGTCGAAGGTGCCCTCGTCCACCACGGCCAGCAGGGTGCGCACCTGCTCCAGAGGCAGCTCACTCATCACGGGAGCTAAGCCTACGTAAGAATCTTTAGCTGTACTTGCGACCCCGCCCTGCCTAGCGTCGACGGCATGAACCACGCCCTGACCGCCGCGGCCGCCGGATTCGGCACCGGCCTCTCCCTGATCGTCGCCATCGGTGCCCAGAACGCCTTCGTCCTGCGCCAGGGGGTGCGCCGTGACGCCGTCCTCACCGTGGTCGGCATCTGCGCCCTGTCCGACGCGCTGCTCATCGCACTCGGGGTCGGCGGGGTCGGCGCGGTCGTGGTGGCCTGGCCGGGCGCCCTGCGGGCGGTGGGGATCGTGGGCGGTGCCTTCCTGCTCGGCTACGGCGCCCTGGCCGCCCGCCGGATGCTCAGGGCCGGGACCGGGCTGCGGGCGGAGGGCGAGGCGACCGGCTCCCGCCGCCGGGCGGTGCTCACCTGCCTGGCGATGACCTGGCTTAACCCGCACGTCTACCTGGACACCGTGTTCCTGGTCGGCTCCCTCGCCGCCGACCGGGGCCCGCTGCGCTGGACGTTCGGGCTCGGTGCCGTACTCGCCAGCGTGTGCTGGTTCACCGCCCTCGGCTTCGGGGCCCGGCTGCTCGGCCGGTTCCTGGCCCGGCCGGGCGCCTGGCGGGTGCTGGACGGCCTGGTCGCCGCCACCATGCTGATCCTGGGCGTGACCCTGATCACCGGCGCCTGAGCGGAATCCGCTCGGTGTGCACGGCTGCCCCCTGGAATAGTCAGGCTCTCGAAGCGAAAAACATGTAACGAGCAACCAGGACACCCGTGGACACGAGCGAGAGCAGCACCGGAACCGACCCCGAGGCGCCGGCGGCGCGGACCGCGCCCGGGCGCGGCTGGCGCCGCTGGGCGATGGACACCCGCCCCCTGCGGATCCCCGCCTACCGGCGCCTGTGGTCGTCGACCATCGTCACCGCCGTCGGCAGCCAGCTCACCGCCGTCGCCGTACCCAAGCAGATCTACGACATCACCCACTCCTCCGCCTGGGTCGGCTACGCGAGCCTCGCGGGCCTCCTGCCCATGGTGGCCTTCGCGCTGTGGGGCGGGGCGGTCGCCGACACCGTGGACCGCCGCAAGCTGCTGCTGGTCACCAACACCGGCATCGCCGTGACCTCGCTGCTGTTCTGGGCGCAGGCCGTCACCGGTGTGGACTCCGTCGTGGTCCTGATGGTGCTGCTCGCGCTGCAACAGGCGTTCTTCGGGCTGAACTCCCCGGCGCGCAGCGCCTCCATCGCCCGTCTGGTCCCCGTCGAGCAGCTGCCCGCCGCCAACGCGCTCGGCTCCACGGTGATGCAGACCGGGCTGGTGGCGGGCCCGTTGCTGGCCGGCGCGCTGATCCCGGTCATCGGACTGCCCGCGCTGTACCTCGTCGACGCGCTGGCCCTGTGCGTGACCGTCTGGGCCGTCTTCCGGCTGCCCGCGCTGCCGCCGCTGGGCGGATCCGCCGCCCGCCGGGCCGGGGTGCGCGAGATAGCGGCCGGATTCCGGTACATCGCCCGGCACAAGGTGCTGCTGCTGTCCTTCCTCGCCGACATCGTCGCGATGGTCCTCGGCATGCCCCGCGCCCTGTTCCCGCAGCTGGCCGCGCAGACGTACGGCTCGTACGGCGAGGGCCTCGCGCTCGGTGTGCTGTTCGCGGGCATCCCGGTCGGGGCGGTGCTCGGCGGCCTCTTCTCCGGCGTGTTCTCGCGGGCCCGCCGGCACGGCTGGATGGTCATCGGCGCGGTCGTCGGCTGGGGCGTGGCCGTCGCCGGGTTCGGGCTGAGCGGCAACCTGTGGGTGGCCATGGCCTTCCTCGCCGTGGCCGGCGTCGCCGACATGGTCTCGATGGTGTTCCGCGGCGCCATTCTGCTGTCCGCCGCGACCGACGAGATGCGCGGGCGGATGCAGGGGGTGTTCACGGTGGTCGTGGCGGGCGGGCCGCGCCTGGCCGACGTGCTGCACGGCACGGCCGGCTCGGTGTTCGGCCCCCGGGCCGCCGTCGCGGGCGGCGGCGCGCTGGTCGTCGTCGTGATGCTCGCGCTGGCGGCCGCGGTCCCGGCGCTGCGCCGCTACCGGATCTGACGAGGGCCTACAGCGGTCCCCGCCGGCGGATCGCGTACTGGTCCATCAGTTTCCCGCGGGTCGTCTCCAGGCGGTGGGCGAGGATCTCGGCCACCGTCCGCACCAGCGAGAGCCCGAGGAGCGGATCCTCCACGCACAGCGCGAGCACCGACGGACCGTCGAACTCGTAGGCGCGCACGTTGCTGAACGCCACGGCGCCGAAGTCCCACTCGTACGGCGGGAACAGCCAGGACCAGCCGAGCATGTCGCCCGCGCCGAGCGTGGCCACGGTCACCCGCTGCCGGGAGGTCACCTCCTGGTCGAGGTGGACCGCACCCGAACGGACCACCCAGAACCGGTCGGCGGTGCCGCCCGCCTCGAAGATGCGGCTGTCCTCGGGGAAGGAGGCCTCCTTGGCCAGCTCCATCAGTCGCTCGCGCTGTGTCTGGGGGAGGGCGGTGAGCAGTTTGATCGCTTTGGTCATGCGCGGGGCTCCTCGCCGGCGGCGGTTGCGGTTCGGGTGACTTCGCTAAGCCCATTTCAGCCGCTGCCGCCGCGCCGGGCACCTCGAACGGAGCGGGTCCGCCTGCTCCCGCGCCGCCGCGGGCAGCAAAAAGCCCTGGCTGGACGGGGGAGGCCAGCCAGGGCCGTATGCGGTGACACCAGGAGGGGGGAAGGACGGTTCCGCGCCACTCCGGCATCACGTATGTATGAATAGTAAACCATCTCGGGTGCTGGTGTATCCGCGGAACCAGGTCGGGTGACCTCTTTCGCTCAGCCGGTTCGCGCGGGGTCCCCGCCGGGGTTCACGATCTCGTCCAGCACCCGCTGCACCGCCGAGTACGTCTCCGCGCGGACCGCCGCCTCCCGCGCCCCCTCCGGATCCGTGGCCGTCAGGCCCTGGGCCCGCTCCCGCCAGGACCGCTCCTCCTCGGCCGCGCAGTCCCGGCCCCGCCGGATCCGCCGCAACAACTCGTCCGCATCCACGACATCCGTCATGCCGACCGGATACCCACGCTGCGCTCGGTGATGACAAGGGCGCCGCGGGTGTTTGGGGCCGCCCTGACGGGCTAGGCGAAAAGGGAAGGACCTGCGAAACGGGCACAAAAAGGGAGGAAAAGGATGCTCGACAAGCATCACGCCGGCCCCTCCGTCACCCTGGCGGAACCGCCCCGGCGACTGCCCCGGCGGTCGGCCGACGCCCGCAGAACGGTCGAGCGCGTGGTGACCGAACGGTGCCGCGCCCGCTCCCTGCCCTGTCCGCCGCGGGCGGTGGCGGACGCCCTCCTGGTCACCTCGGAGCTCGCCACCAACGCCCTGGTGCACGGTGGCGGCATCACCGGCTTCGACGTCGACGTGGACCCCGGCGGTGTCCGGGTGTCGGTGAGCGACCAGAGCGACGCGTTCCCGGTGACCCGTCCCGACCAGCGGGACCGCACGCGGCCCGGCGGCCGGGGCTGGACCCTGGTGTGCCGGCTGGCCCGGGAGGTCCGGGTGGCCGCGCTGCCCCGGGGCGGCAAGCGCATCACGGCCGTCGTGCCCCTGCGCTGAAGCGGTTCGTGAAGTTCCGCTCTGCGGTGTTTGCCCGTGAGGGCGAGGGGCAGACGGAACCTCGTGCTTCGGACTGGAGGCGCGCGCCCGGCGGGTATCACGACCGCCGCCCGGGCCCGCTTCCGGCGGGCCGGCGGCTCACCCGCGGGGACCCCTGACACCACCGTTCGGGCCAGGACCCGGAACCAGGTTCCGGCGCAATGCCCTGAAACCCCGTTCAGGAGCGATTCCGCATGCTGACCGACATGTCGACAAGCCGTCCCGGCACGGCCGCCACCACCAGCGTCCCCGCGGCGCCCGGCCGGCGGAGCCACGACGACGCCCCCGAGACCGCGGAACTCTTCGCCCGGCTGGCGGAACTGGACGACGGCCCCGAGCGCGAAGCCGTACGGGACGAACTCGTCACCGCGTGGCTGCCCATGGCCCACCGCATCGCCGGCCGGTTCCGTGACCGCGGGGAGTCCGTCGAGGACCTGCGGCAGGTGGCCGCGCTCGGCCTGGTGAAGGCGATCGACCGGTTCGACCCGTCCCGCGGAGCCTTCGAGAGCTACGCGGTGCCGACCATCACCGGAGAGGTGAAGCGGCACTTCCGCGACCGGATGTGGGCCCTGAGGGTGCCGCGCAGGGTGCAGGAGCTGCGCAACCGGGTGCGGGTGGCCCGCCGCGAACTCACCCAGAACCCCGGCAGTCCCGAGCCCAGTGTCGCCGACGTCGCCGCCCACACCGGGCTCACCGAGGAAGAGGTGTCCGCGGGCATCGAGGCGCTGGAAAGCTTCAGCACCCTGTCGCTGGACGCCGAACTCTCCGCCGCCGAGGACGGCTACAGCCTCGCCGACACGCTCGGCGCCGCGGAGGCCTCGTACGACGTCGTGGTCGACCGCGAGGCCGCCAAGGAAGGGCTGCGCCGGCTGCCCGAGCGGGAGCGGGCCATTCTGTACATGCGGTTCTTCGAGGACATGACGCAGAGCCGTATCGCCGACCGGCTCGGCATCTCCCAGATGCACGTCTCCCGGCTCATAAGCCGCAGCTGCGCCCGCGTCCGCGACGAGGCGCTCGGCAACCGCCGCCCCGGCGGCGAGCCGCGGTGAGCGCTCACCTGCCCGGCGCCGCCGGACCGCCGGCGACGCCCAATGGCCGCGCCAGGCCGGATACCGCCTCGTCCAGGCGCTGGAGATGGCGCAGCACCCGGTCCGTCACGCGGCCGTAGCGAGGGGTGCCCAGGGTGCCCGGCTCCAGCATCGACGCGATGCTGGGGCCGCTCTCCATCTCCGCCGCGGACCTCGGGTCACCCACGTGCGCGGCGATGACCCCGATGTTGTGCAGGATCCGCCCGCACGCCCCGCGCAGGCGCGGGTCCGCCGCGATGGACGGATGCGTCGGCAGCAGCTCCGCCGTGGCCGCCAGCGACCGCCCGTGGTAGGCGCACGTCTCCAGCAGCGCGACCACGTACCGGGCGGTGTTCCGCCGGGAGCGCAGCGGGGTGATCGGGTGGGTCAGCGGCTGGACGGCCGCGCGCAGGTCGGCGAGCGCCTGGTCCAGTTCGCGCGCCTGCTCCACCAGGTCGCCGCCCGTCCCGCCGCTGAGCTGGTCGACGGCGCCCCGTGTGACGTCGGCGAGCCGGTCCAGGACCGCGACGAGGAGATCGTTGGTACGGCGGTCGGTGTGGACCGGCAGCACCACCGCCGCCGCGATCACCCCGCAGGCCGCGCCGAGCGCCGTCTCCTCGATCCGCAGCACCAGCACCGCCGCGCTGTAGGTGTTCAACAGGGTGTACAGCAGCCCCAGCATGGCCGTCACGAAGAACGACATCAGCGTGTACGACAACGGCGCGGTGTAGAACATCGCGAAGATGAACAGCAGCACCAGCGCGAACGCCGTCCACGTGTGGGGTCCGACCAGCGCGGCGAGCCCGATACCGGCCACTACGCCGAGCACCGTGCCCAGCAGCCGCCGGTAGCCCTTCACCAGGATCTCGCCGGTCGAGGCGGTGTTGATGAACACGATCCAGCAGGTCAGCACCGCCCAGTACCAGCGCTGGCTGGACAGCAGCTCGCCTCCGGTGATGGCCAGTGCTGAGCCGACGGCGACCTGGACCGCGGCCCGGGTGGTGGGCCGTTGCAGGCCGGCCGGCTCCGCCTTCTCCCGCTCGGCCTCCTCGCTCACCTCGATGGCGGCGTCCTCCGCGTCCAGCTCCTCGCGGGAGCGGATGGTCGCCGGGCTGTCGTCCGACTCGTCCTGCGGGCCGTCCAGGGCGAGCCGCAGGCCCAGCGCGGCCCGGGCGGCCTCGCCGAGCCCGCGGAAGACGTCCTGCACGGCTGGGGAGGCCGCGGGCAGGTTCTCCTCGTCCCGGTAACCGAGCAGCCGGTTGCGTACGTGGGCGAGCGCGGTCCCCGCGGCCTCGCCGGCGGGGCGCAGCATCAGCAGCCGCAGCGCCCCCAGGTCCCGCCGCAGCGCGGACGTCGCCTCGTCCCGCACCGGCAGCGTGCCCGAGGAGGGCACGGGCGCGCCGGGCAGGTGCAGGGTGAGCGTGTCGGTGCGCTCGGCGCTGCGCGCGGTGAGCAGCAGCAGGCCGAGCCGCTCGGCCGCGATCTCGGCGTCGGCGATCCGGCGCTGGAGCAGTCGGGCCGTCGCCGCGTCGGAGGTGCCGTCCTCGAGCCGTCCCTGGATGAGGAGGGCCGTCTCGTGCAGGCGCGCGGTGCCGGTGCGCAGGTCGTCCAGGACGTTCTCGACCGCGTCGGGCCCGGCGTCCAGCAGCTCGGCCTGGGTGGCGACGAGCTGGGCCAGCCGGGCGCGGAACGCCCGGCGCAGCCGGTCCAGGGTGCCCGCCGGCGTCTGCGGCAGCAGCACGAACCGGGCGGTCGCACTGCACGCGAACGCCACGCAGAGGACGCCGGACAGCGCGGGCAGCGCGGACACGGTCGCGTGCACGAACAGGGAGAGGAAGTAGACCTGGAAGCCGATCAGCCCCAGGGCGGTGCCCCGGTCGCCGAACCGGCGGCCGTAGACGGCGCTGAAGATGAGGGCGACGAAGAACAGGTCGCCCGCGACGACCCGTTGGCTCAGCAGCGCGCCCAGCGCCACCGAGGCCAGGGCGACGGGCAGGCCGAGCGCGAGGGTCACGGCCTGCGGGCCGCGCTGCTTCTCCCGGATGGCGAAGGTGGCGACCATGGCCGCCATGGCGCCGGCCACCAGCTGGGGCACCGGTACCCGCAGCGCGGCGAGCACCGCGAGGGTGAGGGCGATGGCGGCGACCGTGCGCAGCCCGGCGGTCAGCCGCAGCAGCCCCGGATCCGAAGCCGCGAGCCGGTCCCACATCCGTACCCGTCCCGACCGTCCCGCTGCCCTCACGCCGCCGCGCTCTCTCCCGTGCCCCGAAATGATCTCCGACCCAGCATCGCATGCGGCGCCCGGCTACTCGCCCCCGGCCAGGGGTGCGGCCACCAGGGCGTCGGCGCGCCCGGGCCCGAGGCCGTGCTCGGACCCGAGCCGGTCGAGCCGGGCCGTGCGCCCCGTCAGCGACGAGGAGAGGATCACCTCCTGCCGCTCGCCGACCGGGCGGCCGTATTTCCACTCGGCCGAGGGGAAGTAGCTCGCCGGGCCCTTCACAGCCTTCTCGGTCATGCCGGGTGCTCCCTCCGTGTGACGCGGTGTGCGGCCACCGGAGAGGACCGCCGGTCCGGTCGGGGCTGATCGGCGGTCCTCTGTGGTGATCCACGTCACGTCAGAGCTGGTTGAGCGCCCCGCCCTCCACCCGGGCCCGCACCTGCTCCGGCGTCAGGTACGAGTCGGTGAACTCGAAGTCCTTCAACCGGGCGGCCTTGCGGGCCTGGAAACCGGTGCGCACGAAGTCGTCGCCCGCGACCGCGTTCAGCAGCCAGTTGGTCATCACCCGGGTCTTGGCGACGTTGGTGCGCAGGGCCGACCAGTGGTAGCCGCGGGCCACCGCCTGCGCGGGCACCCCGCGCAGCTCGACACCCAGCGGCTTGGACACCGCGTCCTTGCCGCCGAGGTCGACGACGAGGCCCAGGTCCTTGTGCTCGTACGGCTGGAGGGGGTGGCCGTGCAGCGCCGCGATGACGTTGTCGGCGACCTTCCGGCCCTGCCGCATGGCGTGCTGCGCGGTGGGCGGGCAGACCGCGCCCTCCTGGCCCTTCGCCAGATCCGGTACGGCGGCCGAGTCGCCGAGCGCGAACACGCCGTCGTGGCCCGGCAGGCACATCTCCGCGGTGACCGCCAGCCGGCCGCGGACCGTCTCCGCGCCGAGCGTGGCCATCAGCGGGCTGGCCACCACGCCCGCCGTCCAGATCAACGTGTGCGTGGGCACGACCCGGCCGTCGGTGAAGGTGACCTCCTCCGGGCCGGCCTTGTCGATCGACACGCCCAGCGAGACCTCGATCCCGCGCCGCTTGAGGATCTCCTGCGCGCTGCGGCCGAGCTTGTCGCCCAGTTCCGGCATGAGTTTGGGCGCGACGTCGATCAGGTGCCACTTGATCAGGCCCGGGTCCAGGCGCGGATAGCGCCGTACGGCCGCGTGCGTGAGCCGTTGCAGGCAGGCCGCCGTCTCGGTGCCGGCGTAGCCACCGCCCACCACGACGAACTGGAGCCGCGCGGCCCGCTCGACCGGGTCGTCGCTGGCGTCGGCGAGGTCGAGCTGCGAGATGACGTGGTCGCGGATGTAGGCGGCCTCGGCGAGCGTCTTCATGCCGAAGGCGTGCTCGGTCAGGCCCGGGATGTCGAAGGTGCGGGTCACGCTGCCCGGGGCCAGCACGATGTAGTCGTAGGGCTCGTTGACGATCTTGTCGGTGATGGTGCGGATGACGCACACCTTGGCCTTCGGGTCCACCCCGATCGCACCGCCCGGGATGATCCGCGTGCGGTACTTGCTGCTGCGCCGCAGGGAGAGGGCGATCGACTGCGGCGTGAGCACGCCGGAGGCGACCTGGGGCAGCAGCGGCAGGTAGAGCTGATAGGCGAACGGCGTCACCAGCGTGACGTCGGCCTCGCCGGGGGCGAGTTTCCGCTCCAGGCGGCGGACGCACGCCACTCCGGCGAAGCCTGCGCCCACCACCAGGATCCTGGGTCGTGTCACGGTGTTCATCCCTTTCTGCGGCTCCGGGCGGTCCGACTCGACGCCGTTCGCCTGCCCTGGATCGCTGTGCACCAACTCCGATCCCACCGTGCCTCCAGCCGTTCCGCCAGCTGGGTACGGCAGGCAGTCGAACGCGTGGTGATCAACGTGCCCCCGCAGGGGGCGGAGTAACCGGTTGGCGCACACCTACACGTCGCACACCGGTCACCAGGGCAGGAACACGTGTATGTCCTTGCCGCCCTCGTGCACGACGACGCTCACCTGGGTGCACAGGGTGTGCACCAGGTGCCAGCCGATGCCGCCGCCGCCCGTACGCGGGTGGAAGGGCCGCGGCTCCGGCTTGGTCGTGTTCGTGTCGCGCATCGTCACGTGCACCCCGTCGAAAGTGCGGCGCATCCGCAGGTCGAACGGGCCGGGCGCGTACTGGATCACGTTCGCGGCCAGCTCCGTCACTACCAGCAGGATGTCGTCCCAGTACTCGGGCGCGCCCGGCGGCGCGCTCAGGGCGAGCGCCCCCAGGTACTCCTCCGCCGCGAGCCGGGCCTCCGTGACGTTGCGCAGCTCGCCCATGAAGGAGAACGTACGCTCGTACCTCTCCTCCGAGGGCGGTGTCTCGTCCCAACGCGGCTCCGTCGCCATCTCGCATTCCCCGGTCCGGGCGGAAAAGGGCCCGGCCCCTTGCCGACCAGGACGGTCGTCGTTGCTGATCTCTGCCTGCGCTCGGGTTCCCCGAGCCGGGCAGGCTATCCGTCCCCCTTGGCACAGCGGTCCCGTCGGTGCGCGTGCTCAGCGGAAGACGTCGTCCGGCTCGTCCCAGTCGGCGGTCTCCACCGGGCCCCGCCGCCCCCGGGAACGCGCCTGGTACATGGCCTCGATCTCGGCCGCGTAGTGCCGCACGACGGCGGCCCGGCGCAGCTTCAGGGACGGCGTGAGCAGCCCGTTCTCCGGTGCGAACGGTTCCTGGAGGACGCGGTGGACCCGGATGGACTCGGCGCGGGACACCGCGCTGTTGGCGGAGGCGACGGCCCGTGCGATCTCCTCCCGCAGCGCGTTCTCCTCCCGTGCCTCCCGGCCCGTGACGTCCCCCTGGATCCGTAGCGCGGCCCGCCAGTGCGCGAGGAAGTCCGGATCCAGCGTGATGAGCGCGCCGACGCAGGGCCGGTCGTCGCCGATCACCACGGCCTGGTGCACCAGCGGATGCCGGCGCAGCCGCTGCTCCAGCAGGGCCGGGGCCACGCTCTTGCCGCCGCTGGTGACGATGATGTCCTTCTTGCGCCCGGTGATCGTCAGATAGCCCTCGGGGTCCAGCCGCCCGATGTCCCCGGTGGCCAGCCAGCCGCCGCGCAGCGCGGCCCGCGTCGCCGTCTCGTCACCGATGTAGCCCTGGAACACCGACGGCCCGCGCACCAGGATCTCGCCGTCGTCCGCCACCTGGACGTCGGTGCCCGGCAGGGGGCGGCCCACCGTCCCGGACTTCTCCCGGCCCAGCGGCTGCATGGTGATCCCGCCGCTGGACTCGGTGAGCCCGTACCCGTCGTGGACGTACACGCCGATGCCCTCGTAGAACAGGGACAGACCGCGGTCGAGCGAGGAACCCCCGGAGGTGCCGCGCACCACCCGGCCGCCGAGCGCGGCCCGCAGCCGGCGGTAGACCGTCCGCTCGTACAGGGCGTGTTGCAGCCTCAGGTCGAACCCCGGGCCCGGCCCGGTGCCCAGCCGCCGGCGCTCCTCGGCCTCGGCGAAGTCCCGCGCGGTCTGCGCGGCCCGCTCGAACAGGGCGCCCCGGCCCGCCTGCTCCGCGGCCCGTAGGAAGTTCTTGTACAGCTTCTCGAACACCGACGGCACGCCGTACAGGTACGTCGGCCGGAACGTGGCCAGCGCCGACGCCAGCGCCGCCTCGGTCAGCTCCGGCTCGTGCCCCAGCAGGATCCCGCCGCGCACGCACGTCAGCATGATCATGATTCCGTAGACGTGGGAGAACGGCAGGAAGGCCAGGACGGCCGCCTGTTCGCCCGCGGGAGCGGCGGTGTGGCCCCAGCCGGCCAGCAGGGTGTCGCAGGGGTGAGCCAGCGCGCGGTGGCTCAGCGCGCAGCCCATCGGACGGCCCGAGGTGCCCGAGGTGTAGACGACGGCCGCCGTGGCGTCGGGCAGCACGATCCGGCGCAGCGACGCCACCGTCGTGTACGGCACGACCGCGCCCCGCTCGGCCAGCGTGGACAGCGCGCCCGCGTCCAGCTGCCAGACGTGGCGCAGCAGCGGGAGCCGGGCGCACACGGTGCCGATGGTCATGACGCCCTGCTCGTCCTCCACCACCACGGCCACGCAGCCCGCGTCCCGCAGGATCCACTCGACCTGCTCGCGCGAGGCGGCCGGGTGGATCGGCACGACCTCGGCGGCCACGGCCCACAGCGCGTGGGCGAACACCGTCCACTCGTACCGGGTGCGGGCCATCACGGCCACCCGGTGGCCGGGCGAGACGCCGGCGGCGATCAGGCCCTTGGCCACGTCGACCACCTCGTCCCGCACCTCGACCGCCGTCACCTCCTCCCAACCGGTCGCGGCGGGATGCGCGCGGCGCGCGAGCATCGGCAGGGTGGGGTTCCGGTCCGCCGTCTGGAAGACACTGTCGGCGAGGCCGCCGGTGAGCGGCGGGGTGACGGCTGGAGCGAGGGCGACGTTCCGCATGCGCTGCTCCTGGGTGTACGGAGGGTCACTCCGCCGACCGGCTCGGTGTCGGCGGTGCTCGAATGTAGCCCAGGTGAGCGCGTTCGGCGCCGGGAACGGGTAAGTCGTGATCGGCTGATGATCCGGTCGTGTTCTGGGGACTCGTACGGCATGAGCCATGTGAACCCCGATCCGGAACCCGAGCGCACGACCGGACTCGAGCCAGGCGGGGGAGTTCCGCCCGGTGAGACGCCGCCCGCCGAGAGCAGCATGCCCGAGGCCGGGCCCCGCCAGCCCAACGCCCGGAGCAGAGGCTGGGCCAAGGCTCCGCTGACCCTGATCCTGCTGCTGGTCGTGCTGATCGCGGCCTTCTTCCTGGTCTACGCCTTGGTGCTGATCCTGTGACCGGCACCTTCAGCCCAGGGTGCCTCAGCCCTGGGTCCGGCGTACGCACTCGGTGACGACGTCCCGCAGGCTGCCGGTGCGCTCCAGCAGCGCCCGCTGCTCGCGGGCGCCGTTGCCGTGCCGCAGCAGGCCGGCGACGGCCTCTTCGGCGCGGTCCGCGTCACCGGTGCCGGCCAGCGCCTCCCCGGTGTGCTCCAGCAGCGAACGCAGCACCTCGGCGGCGGGCCGGGGCCGCATGGTCACCGGGTCGAGCAGCTCCTGGTCGAGACCGAAGCGGGCGGCCTGCCAGTCGGCGAGCCGCAGCAGGCTCACACTGTGGTCGAGCGGCGGCCGGCCGGCCCGCCAGTCCCGGGCGGCGGTCTCCACCAGGCCCCGGGTCAGCGTGGCGATCAGCACGGCGCTCTCCGCATTCAGGCACACGTCCGACACGCGGATCTCGACCGTCGGATACGCCGCGGACAGCCGGGCGCTGAAGTAGACCATGCCTTCGTCGAGTATGGCCCCGGTGGCCACCATGTCCGCCACCCGCCGGTGGTACCGCTCGGGGGAGCCGAAAAGCTCGGTGGGCCCCGCCGACGGCCAGCGCTCCCACACCCGGCTGCGGTAGCTGTGGTAGTCGCTGTCCCGGCCCTGCCAGAACGGCGAGTTCGCGCTGATCGCGCGGAAGACCGGCAGCCACGGCCGGATCCGGTCGAGGACCGCCACGCCCTCCTCGTCGGACTCCACCGACACATGGACATGACAGCCGCACACGAGCTGCTCCCGGGTGGGCACGCCGTACTGCTCGGCCAGCCACTGGTAGCGCTCGTTCATGCTGAGGGAGGGGCTCACCGGCAGGGGGGAACTGGCGAGTGCCGCGACCCCGCAGCCGATCTGCCCGGCGTGCCGGGCCGCCTCCTTGCGGCACCGCACGATCTCGTCGCCGAGGGCCGTCATGTCCGACTGCGGATGCGTGGCGAACTCCAGCATCTGGCCGAACAGTTCCTTCTCGAAGACGTCCTGACCGGGATCGTCCTGGGCTACGCGGGCGAGCACGGGCGCCGCGAGCGCCTTGGGGTCGCCGCTGTCCGGGTCGACCAGGAGGAGTTCCTCCTCCACTCCGACGGTGCGCACGTGGTGCCGCCCTTCTGTCCGTGCCGCAAGGGGCAGTCGTGGGTCTGTACGACCTCGACTGCCCCCTCACCCGGCCGGCGACACCTGCGCGGCGCTCAGCCCTCGGGGCCCAGCCAGACGGTGGCGAGCGGCGGCAGCGTCAGCTCCAGGAACCCGTCCCCGGGCTTGACCGGCCCCTCGGTGCCGACCCCGCCGCCGCCGTAGCGGACGCCGTCGGTGTTCAGCACCTCCCGCCAGGCGGGAACCTCGTCGGGCACCCACAGGCGGTAGCCGTGCCGGACGACGGGGGAGAAGTTCGACACGGTCAGCAGCGGGGTGCCGTCGGCGGCGAACCGCAGGAACGCCAGGACGTTGTCGTCCGCCGCGTCGCACAGCACCCACCGGAAGCCGCCCGGGTCGGTGTCCCGCTGCCACAGCGCCGGGGTCCGCCGGTACACCGTGTTCAGGTCCCGCACCAGGTCCTGTACGCCCCGGTGGTCGCCGGCGGAGTGGTAGTCGTCGGCGAGCAGCCACCACTCGGGGCCGTGCGCCTCGTTCCACTCCGCCCCCTGGGCGAACTCCTGCCCCATGAACAGCAGCTGCTTGCCCGGGTGGGCCCACATGAAGCCGAGGTAGGCGCGGTGGTTGGCGCGCCGCTGCCACCAGTCGCCCGGCATCTTCGACACCAGGGCCTGCTTGCCGTGGACGACCTCGTCGTGGGAGATGGGCAGGACGTAGTTCTCGCTGTAGGCGTACACCATCGAGAAGGTCATCTCGTTGTGGTGGTACCTGCGGTGCACCGGCTCCTTCTGGATGTACTCCAGCGAGTCGTGCATCCAGCCCATGTTCCACTTCAGCCCGAACCCGAGGCCGCCGCTGTCCGTCGGCCGGGTCACCCCCTCCCAGGCGGTCGACTCCTCGGCGATGGTCACCACCCCCGGGCAGCGCCGGTACACCGTGGCGTTCATCTCCTGGAGGAAGGCGACCGCGTCCAGGTCCTCCCGCCCGCCGAACACGTTCGGCTCCCACTGGCCGGATTCGCGCGAGTAGTCGAGGTAGAGCATGGAGGCCACGGCGTCCACGCGCAGCCCGTCGATGTGGAACTCCTCGCACCAGTAGACCGCGTTGGCGACGAGGAAGTTGCGCACCTCGGTCCGTCCGAAGTCGAACTCGTACGTCCCCCAGTCCGGATGCTCGGCCCGCCGGGAGTCCCCGGGTTCGTACAGCGCGTCCCCGTCGAACCGGGCCAGCGCCCAGTCGTCCTTGGGGAAGTGCGCCGGCACCCAGTCCATGATCACACCGAGGCCGGCACGGTGACAGGCGTCCACGAAGTACCGGAAGTCGTCCGGCGAGCCGAGCCGGGGCGTCGGCGCGTAGTAGGAGGTGACCTGGTAACCCCAGGAACCGCTGAAGGGATACCCGGCCACCGGCATCAGCTCGACGTGCGTGAAGCCCATGTCCCGGGCGTACGCCGGGAGTTCCTCGGCAAGCCGGCGGTAGTCCAGGCCGGGACGCCAGGAGGGCAGATGCACCTCGTACACCGAGAACGGCGCCTGGTGCACCGGGATGTCACCGCGGTGCGTCATCCACTCCGCGTCGCCCCACTCGTACCGCGAGGACGTCACCACCGACGCGGTGTCCGGCGGCGCCTCCGTGAGCCGCGCCATGGGGTCGGCCTTGAGGAAGCGGTGGCCGTGGCGGGAGGTGATCTCGAACTTGTACCGGGTGCCCTCGCCGACGCCGGGCAGGAACAGCTCCCACACCCCGGACGCGCCGAGCGACCGCATCGGGTACTGCGTGCCGTCCCAGTACGTGAAGTCACCGGCCACCCGCACCCCCTGGGCGTTCGGCGCCCACACGGTGAAACGGGTGCCGGCCACGCCCTGGTGGACCATGGGCTCGGCCCCGAGCGCCCGCCACAGCTGCTCGTGCCGGCCCTCCCGCAGCAGATGCAGGTCCAGCTCGCCGAGGGCGGGCAGGAAGCGGTACGGGTCGTGCACCTCCTGCTCCCCCTCGTCGTACGCCACCAGCAGTGTGTACGAGGGGATCCCCGAGCCGGGCAGGACGGCCGCGAAGAGGCCGTCGCCCTCGGACGTCAGCGCGGTGCGCGTCCCGTCGGCCAGGACGCTCACCGCCCGGGCGTTCGGGCGCAGCGCCCGGACCAGGGTGCCGCCCGGCACCGGGTGGGCGCCCAGCAGGGCGTGCGGATCGTGGTGGGCGCCGGCCAGCAGCCGGCCGCGGTCGGCGGGATCCAGCGCGGCGGGCGGCCTCGGGCCCGCGGCCTCGGGAGGCGTCGTGTCACGCAGTGCCATGGGTCAGCCTCCCCACACGGCGAGCCGCTTGATCGCCGCCATCGGTACCGGCAGCCAGTCCGGTCGGTGTCTTGCCTCGTACAGCACCTCGTAGACCGCCCTGTCCGTCTCGTGCGCGCGCAGCAGCGCGTGCTTCTTGCGTGGGTCCCAGCCCGCGCGGGCCGCGTAGCCCGCGCAGAACGCCTCCCGGCAGCGGCGTGCCCACTCGGGTCGCCAGGGGCGGCGCTGCCGGGCCGCGTAGTCGAAGGAGCGCAGCATCCCGGCGACATCGCGCACCGGGGACTGCGGGGCCCGCCGCTCGGTGAGCGGACGGGAGGGTTCACCCTCGAAGTCGATGACGAACCAGTCGCGGCCGGCCCGCAGCACCTGCCCCAGGTGCAGGTCGCCGTGGATGCGCTGGGCGGGCGGACCGGTGTCGCACGTGGCGAGCGCCCCGAAGGCGGCCCTCAGTCCGGGGACGAAGGGCGCCAGCGCGGGCACGGCGTGCGCGGCGGCGTCCAGCCGCGCGCACATCGCCTGGGCCGTACGGCCGTTCTCGCCCGGGCCGGCCGGCGGGAACGCTTCGGCCAGCGCCAGGTGCACCTCGGCCATCGCCCGGCCCAGCGCACGGGCCTCGGCGGTGAAGTCGTCGCCCGCGGCGAGCGCGCGCAGCGCCAGCGTCCAGCCGTCGGTGGCGTCCGGCAGGAACGGCTGGAGCACCCCGAGGGTGGCCGGGCGCGGGGCGCTGGTGGTGAACCAGGCCACCGGCGGCGGCACCCGGGTGCAGCCCTGGCCGGCCAGCGCGGCCGACACCTCCAGGTCCGGGTTGACGCCCGGCTGGATCCGGCGGAACACCTTCAGGATGTAGGCGTCGCCGTACACGATCGAGGAGTTGGACTGCTCGGCGTCCAGCAGCCGTGGCGGCAGCCCGCCGGGCACGTGGGCGGCCGGGTCCGTCTCGAACCGCAGCGGGCCCGCCGTGCCGGGCTGCCGCAGCCGCTCCAGCAGCAGATGGGCCGCGCGCGGGTCGTGCAGCGCGTCGTACACCGCGAGCCCGGCCAGCGGTCCCTCCACCGCCCGCCCGATGAACGCCTGCTCCAGGCGGGGTGCGGGGTGCGGGCGCAGGCCCAGCAGCAGCTGGTAGCAGTCACCGGGCGGGGGAGTGCCGCCGGGGGCCGGCACCGGCGCGTGCGAGGCGTGCACCAGCAGGTGCAGGCACCCTGGGAACAGCTCCGTCACGGACAGCACCGACAGGTCGGTGACCGGCCGGTCCTTGCCCGCGAACCAGCGTTGCCTCGGCAACCACTCGCGCAGCAGCGCGCCGAGCGAGACCAGGGGGCCGTCGACGCCGACGGCGGTTCTCGGTCGGGGAGTGATGGTCTTCGGCATGGTGACGCGTCCTTTCCTCGGCGCCGGGATCAGCGGCGGCGGCCGATGCGGGATGCGACTCGGGTGAGCCGGAACCAGTAGAAGCCGTGGCCCTGGAGGGTGAGCAGGTACGGCAGTTCGCCGATGGCGGGGAAGCGCACCCCGCCGATCAGCTCGACCGGGTGCCGGCCGTCGTAGGCCCGCAGATCGAGTTCGGTGGGCTGGGCGAAGCGGGAGAAGTTGTTCACGCACAGCACCAGGTCGTCGCCGTACTCACGCAGGAAGGCCAGCACGGCCGGGTTGGAGGACGGCAGTTCCGTGAACGAGCCGAGTCCGAAGGCGGGGTTCTGCTTGCGGATCTCGATCATGCGGCGGGTCCAGTGCAGCAGGCTGGACGGGGACGACATGGAGGCCTCGACGTTGGTGACCTGGTAGCCGTGGACCGGGTCCATGATCGTGGGGAGGTAGAGGCGTCCCGGGTCGCAGGAGGAGAAGCCGGCGTTGCGGTCGGGGGTCCACTGCATGGGGGTGCGCACCGCGTCGCGGTCACCGAGCCAGATGTTGTCGCCCATGCCGATCTCGTCGCCGTAGTACAGGATCGGCGAGCCGGGCAGGGACAGCAGCAGGGCGGTGAACAGCTCGATCTGGTTGCGGTCGTTGTCGAGCAGGGGCGCGAGGCGGCGGCGGATGCCGATGTTGGCGCGCATCCGCGGGTCCTTGGCGTACTCGGCCCACATGTAGTCGCGTTCCTCGTCGGTGACCATCTCCAGGGTCAGCTCGTCGTGGTTGCGCAGGAAGATGCCCCACTGGCAGCCCGAGGGGATCGCGGGGGTCTTGGCGAGGATCTCGGAGACCGGGTAGCGCGACTCGCGCCGTACGGCCATGAAGATGCGCGGCATGACGGGGAAGTGGAACGCCATGTGGCACTCGTCGCCGCCGGCCCCGTAGTCACCGAAGTAGTCGACGACGTCCTCGGGCCACTGGTTCGCCTCCGCCAGCAGCACGGTGTCCGGGTACATCGCGTCGATCTCGCGCCGGACCCGTCTGAGGAAGGCGTGCGTGGCGGGCAGGTTCTCGCAGTTGGTGCCTTCCTCGGCGTAGAGGTAGGGGACCGCGTCCAGGCGGTAGCCGTCGATGCCCAGGTCCAGCCAGAAGCGCAGCGCGGCCAGGATTTCCTCCTGCACGGCCGGGTTCTCGTAGTTGAGGTCCGGCTGGTGGGAGAAGAAGCGGTGGAAGTAGTACTGGCCGCGCACCGGGTCGAAGGTCCAGTTGGAGACCTCGGTGTCGACGAAGATGATGCGGGCGTCCTGGTACCGCTTGTCGTCGTCGGCCCACATGTAGTAGTCGCCGTACGGGCCGTCGGGGTTCTTCCGGGACTCCTGGAACCACGGGTGCTCGTCGCTGGTGTGGTTCATGACGAAGTCGATGATGACGCGCATGCCGCGCTGGTGGGCGGCGTCCACGAACTCCACGAAGTCCGCGAGGTCACCGAACTCGGGCAGCACGGAGGTGTAGTCCGAGACGTCGTAACCGCCGTCCTTCAGGGGAGACTTGAAGAAGGGCGGCAGCCACAGGCAGTCCACGCCGAGCCACTGGAGGTAGTCGAGCTTGGCGGTCAGTCCCTTCAGGTCGCCGACGCCGTCGCCATTGCTGTCGTGGAAGGAGCGGACCAGCACCTCGTAGAAGACGGCGCGCTTGAACCACTCCGGATCCCGGTCCTTGGCGGGAGTGTCCTCGAACGTGTCCGGTACGGGATCGTTGACGGTCATGACGCTGCGGGCCCTCCGATCTGGGGCGTGGATCGCCCGACGTGGAGCACGTGCGCCGGCGTCCGGCCGGGCGTGAGACGCACGTAGTTGGTCCTGCCCCAGCGGTACGTCTCGCCCGTCAGTTCGTCGTGCACGGTCAGGGCGGCGTCCCGGTCCAGGCCGAGTTGCGGCATGTCCAACGAGACCGTGGCCTCCTGGGTGTGATGCGGGTCGAGATTGACGACCACGACGACCGTGTCCGTACCCGTGCTCTTGCTGTAGGCGAGCACGGCATCGTTGTCGGTCCGGTGGAAGCGGAGATTGCGCAGGCGCTGGAGCGCGGGGTGCCGCCTTCGGGCGGTGTTGAGGCGGGTGATGAGGGGGGCGATGGTGCGGCCCTCGCGTGCGGCGGCGTCCCAGTCGCGGGGGCGCAGCTGGTACTTCTCGGAGTGCTGGTACTCCTCGCTGCCCTCGCGTACGGCGGTGTTCTCGCACAGTTCGTAGCCGCTGTAGATGCCCCAGGCGGGGGAGAGGGTGGCGGCCAGGACGGCGCGGACCTCGAAGGCGGGGCGTCCGCCGTGCTGGAGGTAGGCGTGCAGGATGTCGGGGGTGTTGGGGAAGAGGTTGGGCCGCATGTAGGCCGCCGCCTCTCCGGACAGTTCGGTGAGGTACTCGGTCAGTTCCTGCTTGGTGTTGCGCCAGGTGAAGTAGGTGTAGGACTGCTGGAAGCCGATCTGCGCCAGGGTGTGCATCATCGCCGGGCGGGTGAAGGCCTCCGCGAGGAAGATCACGTCGGGGTCCTTGCGGTTGACCTCGGCGATGACCCGTTCCCAGAACACCACCGGTTTGGTGTGGGGGTTGTCCACCCGGAAGATCCGCACGCCGTGTGCCATCCAGTGCCGCAGGACGCGGACCGTCTCACCGATGAGGCCGTCCATGTCGGTGTCGAAGGCGATGGGGTAGATGTCCTGGTATTTCTTGGGCGGGTTCTCGGCGTAGGCGATGGAGCCGTCGGGGCGGTGGTGGAACCACTCGGGGTGCTTGTCCACCCAGGGGTGGTCGGGGGAGCACTGGAGGGCGAGGTCCAGGGCGATCTCCAGGCCCAGTTCCCGGGCGCGGGCGACGAAGAGGTCGAAGTCCTCCAGGGTGCCCAGGGCGGGGTGGACGGCGTCGTGGCCGCCCTCGGGGGAACCGATCGCCCAGGGCACGCCGACGTCGTCGGGGCCGGCGGTGAGGGTGTTGTCGGGGCCCTTGCGGAACGTCGTGCCGATCGGGTGGACCGGTGGGAGGTAGACCACGTCGAAGCCCATGTCCGCGATCGCCTCCAGGCGGCGCGCGGCCGTGCGGAACGTGCCGTGGGGCTGCTCGGCGGTGCCCTCGGAGCGGGGGAAGAACTCGTACCACGAGCCGTACAGGGCCCGTTCCCGCTCCACCAGCAGTGGCATCGCCTCCGAGGCCGTGACCAGCTCCCGCAGCGGATACCGGCCCAGCAACGCCTCCACCTCCGGCGACAGCGCCGGCTTCAGACGGTGGTGGACGGAACGGGAGTCGTCGCCGAGGGCGCGCGCGGCGGCCAGCACCAGGTCCCGCTCCGGGCCCTTGGGCACTCCGGCCGCCGCCCGCTCGTACAGCTCGGCGCCCTGCTCCAGCACCAGGCCGGTGTCGATGCCGGCGGGCACCTTGACGGACGCGGTGTGCCGCCAGGTCGCCAGCGGGTGGCTCCAGGCCTCCACGCGGTAGGTCCAGCGTCCCGTCGCGTCCGGGGTGATGTCGGCGCCCCAGCGGTCGCTGCCCGGGGCGAGCTCCCGCATCGGTGTCCACGGGCCCTTGCGGCCCTTCGGATCGCGCAGGACGACGTTGGCGCCGACGGCGTCGTGGCCCTCCCGGAACACGGTGGCCGTCACCTGGAAGGTCTCCCCGGTCACCGCCTTCGCCGGGCGCCTGCCGCAGTCCACGGCCGGCCGGACGTCGCGTACCGGTACACGGCCGATGGCCGGGGTCCTGCGCATGTTTCTCACCTCCGCCGTGCGCGGAGCCGGGCACCCGGCCCGGCTCCGCGATCCGAGGTCGGGCCGGCGCGTGCCGGTCCCGAGGGGAACGCCTTGTACGGTGCCAGGTCAGGGCCTTGGCGCCGTGGAACGCCGCTCCGGTGGCGTCGCTCTTCTGGCTGCCCGGCGCGGCTGCGGCCGACCGCCCTGCTCGCGCAGATAGGTGACCAGGTTGGTGCGCAGATAGCGTTCGGCGGCGTCCGCGGCCTCGCGGGCACAGCGTTTGCCCATCAGAACGCACAGCGTGTATCCCGAGTCCTCGAACGTGGTCCGGACCGTGCGGTCGTACGGCGAGGCGAGCATCACGCGCTCCCACGCCCGGTACCGCCGCAACTGCCGGGCCACTTCGGCCTTGGCCGGTAGCAGCATGGCCCTGTTCACCTTCCACGCTCTCGACTGGGCGCGTTCCCGACGGTCGGGTGGTGTCCGCACGCGGGGAGGTACGGCACCGTTACGGCGATCGAGGCTTTCACTCATGGTGCACGCACCACGACGCAGCGTCTTGTTGGTCCTTCAACTATTCCGGGCGCCCGGTGCTCGTGTTGCACGAATGGCGTAGCAGCCTCACCGTGGAGATGACTCAGGAGCGATGAACGCTCACGCTTCGTGTCCGGGATCCCTCCCGGACGGGGTAGGGGGAGCGAGAGCTTCGCCGGTGAGGAGCAAGCGACGATGAAGACCGCAGTGCCCTGCTACTACCACCTCGACGTGGAAGTCAGCCCGGAACGGGTGGGACAGGTCAGCCGCATCCTGGCCGCCCACCTCCGCCACTGGGACCTCGACAACATCGTGGACCCCGTCTGCCGCGGCGCGGAAATGCTGCTGCGGGCGATCGACGCGCACGCCACGGACAAGCACACCTCCATCGAGATGTGGTGGAACGGCCAGCATCTCATCACGGCCTTCGGCGGCGACGACCCCGATCTGCGCCCCGACCAGGACCTGCGGGCCTGCCTGGCCGACATCGCCGCCATGAGCGACGGCTGGGGCTGCTGCGCCTCGGACTCCGGAGCCAAGATCATCTGGTTCTCGCAGCGGGCCCGCGCCGGCCAGCGCGTCCCGCTGGTGCCCACCGCCCCCGCGCCCACCCTGCGCACCGGGCTCGACGTGCCGCGCACCCAGCGCGTGGCCGTGCTCGCCGGTGACCACGCTCTGGAGGGCAGCCGGTGACCGCCCGCAAGGTCCGCGAAGGGGTGCCCGTCTGGAGCGGGCACCCCTACCCGCTGGGCGCCTCGTTCGACGGGCAGGGCACCAACTTCGCCCTCTTCAGCGAGGTCGCCGAGCGTGTCGAGCTGATCCTCTTCGACGGCGGCCGTGCGACAGCCGTCCCGCTGCACGAGGTCGACGGCTTCGTCTGGCACGCCTACCTGCCCGGTGTCGCCCCGGGCCGGCGCTACGGCTTCCGGGTGCACGGCCCCTGGCAGCCGGAGCTCGGCAACCGGTGCAACCCGGCGAAGCTGCTCCTCGACCCGTACGCCCGGGCCGTCGACGGCCAGATCGACAACCACCCCTCCCTCTACGAGCGTGACCCCGACGGCCCCGACCCGGCCGACAGCGCCGGCCACTCCATGCTGGGCGTGGTCACGGACCCGTTCTTCGACTGGGGCGACGACCGCCCGCCCAGGACGCCGTACGCGGACTCGGTCATCTACGAGGCCCACGTCCGCGGCCTCACCCGCACCCACCCCGGCGTCCCCGACCGGCTGCGCGGCACCTACGCCGGTCTCGCGCACCCGGCCGTGACCGAGCACCTGACCTCGCTCGGCGTCACCGCGGTGGAGCTGATGCCGGTGCACCAGTTCGTGCAGGACGGCGTCCTCCAGGACCGCGGCCTGGTCAACTACTGGGGCTACAACACCATCGGCTTCTTCGCCCCGCACAACGCCTACGCCGCCTTCGGCAGCCGCGGCCAGCAGGTCGACGAGTTCAAGGCCATGGTGAAGGCACTGCACGCGGCCGGCCTCGAAGTCATCCTCGACGTGGTCTACAACCACACCGCCGAGGGCAACGAGATGGGTCCCACGCTGTCCTTCCGGGGCATCGACAACGCCTCCTACTACCGCCTGGTCGACGGTGACTGGGCGTATTACTACGACACCACCGGCACGGGCAACAGCCTGCTGATGCGGCATCCCTACGTCCTCCAGCTGATCATGGACTCGCTGCGGTACTGGGTCACCGAGATGCACATCGACGGCTTCCGCTTCGACCTCGCGGCCACCCTGGCCCGGCAGTTCCACGAGGTGGACCGGCTCTCGGCGTTCTTCGATCTGATCCAGCAGGACCCGGTGATCAGCCGCGTCAAGCTCATCGCCGAGCCCTGGGACGTCGGCGAGGGCGGCTACCAGGTCGGCAACTTCCCGCCGCTGTGGTCGGAGTGGAACGGCAAGTACCGCGACGCCGTACGGGACTTCTGGCGGGCCGAGCCCGGCGCGCTCGGCGAGTTCGCCTCCCGGCTCACCGGTTCATCCGACCTCTACCAGCGCAGCCGGCGCCGGCCCCGCGCGAGCGTCAACTTCGTCACCGCGCACGACGGATTCACGCTGCGCGACCTCGTGTCGTACAACGACAAGCACAACGAGGACAACGGCGAGGGCAACCGCGACGGCGAGAGCCACAACCGGTCCTGGAACTGCGGGGTGGAGGGCGACAGCGACGATCCCGCCGTCCTGGAGCTGCGCGCCCGCCAGCAGCGCAACCTGCTGGCCACCCTGCTGCTCTCGCAGGGCATCCCGATGCTCTGCCACGGCGACGAACTCGGCCGCACCCAGCGCGGCAACAACAACGCCTACTGCCAGGACAACGAGATCTCCTGGGTGGACTGGGACCTCACCGACGAGCAGCGCGGCCTCGCCGACTTCAC
Organism: Streptomyces sp. Y20; assembly: GCF_043195475.1. Lineage (NCBI taxonomy): Bacteria > Bacillati > Actinomycetota > Actinomycetes > Kitasatosporales > Streptomycetaceae > Streptomyces > Streptomyces sp. Y20. Next base: position 152,758 of record NZ_JBIDDP010000001.1, on the reverse strand, counting down.
CCGGCACCTGATCGCCCTGCGCGCCGGGCACCCGGTGCTGCGCCGCCGCCGATTCTTCCGCGGCGACACCGTGACCAACGCCGAGCAGCCGCTGCCCGACCTGATGTGGCTGCGGCCCGACGCCCGCGAGATGACCGACCGGGACTGGCAGCGCGACGACGCTCACTCGGTCGGCGTGTTCCTCAACGGCGACGCCATCGCCGAACGCGACGCCTACGGGCGCCGCATGACCGACGACTCCTTCCTGCTGCTCGTCAACGGCTACTGGGAGCCGGTCGACTTCCGGCTGCCCGACGCCTCCTACGGCGAGCGCTGGACCACCCTGGTCGACACCGCCGACCCCGAGGGCGTCCCGGACGAACGCGAACGCAAGGCCGGCACGAGGCTCCGCGTGGAGTCCCGCAGCCTGGTTCTGCTGTCCCGCCCGTCGCGCGCCGGCGGCTGACGCGGCCGACGGCACGGATGACTCCAGGGGCCCGCGCCGGCAAGCCCCTGGGGTTCGCCGCGCCGCCGCCGGCCGGCAGCGTTCAGTGATCGCGCCGCGACGTCACCGTGAACTGCGCGCCGTCCGCGTCGCGCAGGATCGCCTCGGTCTCGTCCTCGCGCAGCACACTGCCACCGTGCTTCTCCGCCGCGCGGGCACAGCCGGCCACGTCGGTCACCGCGAAGTGGATCTGCCAGTGGGGCCGTACCGAGGGGTCCGGGGCGGCCCCCACCGCGCCCGAGTCGATGCGCGCCACCACGTCACCGCGGCTGCGCAGCACCACCTCACCGCCCTCGTACTCGACCTCGCAGCAGCCCGGCAGGCCGGATGCCCAGTCCAGGATCTCACCGTAGAAGATCGCGGCGTCGAAGGCGTCCCGGGTGTGCAGCCGCACGAAGGCCGGCGCGGCCTGCCGCCACGCCTCCCAGTTGGAGACCAGTTCGCCCTGCCAGATGCCGAAGGTGGCCCCGTCCCGGTCGGCGAGCAGCGCCGCCCGGCCGGGAGGGAAGGACAGCGGGCCGACCGCCGCCGTACCGCCGCGCTCCCGGGCCCGGGACGCGGCCACGTCCGCGTCCGGCACCGCGAAGTACGGCGTCCAGGCGACCGCCATCTGCCACATGGACGCCACGGCCGCGATCCCGGCCACCGGCACGCCGTTCGCCAGGGCGATCCGGAAGTGCTCGCCGAGGTTGGCGCCGCGCCAGCGCCAGCCCAGCACGGCCGTGTAGAAGTCCTGGGTGGCCTGGAGATCGCGGCTGGTCAGGCTCACCCAGCACGGAGCGCCGAAGACGGAGTCCGTGGAGACGATGTCTCTCCTGCGCGGTACGCCGGCGGGGGTCTCGTGGTTCATGGCAGTCGCGTCCTGCTCTCGGGGCCCGGCGGCCACCGGTCTGGCACCAGTGTCCGACCGGAAAGGGGTGGAGTGCATGCCGAGTACCCCGGGTGGCAGGGGTACAGGCCTCTGCGCAGGATGGAGGCATGGAGGAGAGCGAGCGGGACCACGTCGCCGCGCTTCAGGCGGAGGTCGGCCAGCTGAAGGAGGCGATGGTCTCGCACGCCGTCGTCGACCAGGCGATCGGCATGGTGGTCGCCCTCGGCCGACTCACGCCGGACCAGGGCTGGCAGGTGCTGAAGGACGTCTCCCAGCACACCAACATCAAGCTCCGCGACATCGCGGAGATGATCCTCGTCTGGGGCCGCCACGGGGACCTCCCCCCGCACGTCCGCGCCGAGCTCGAGGACGCCCTGGACCGGTACGGCCCCGCACAGATCCCGGGGGCGGAGGGGGCGTAGCCGGCGGTGCGCGGTCAGCGGGCGCGGGTCTGGGCGAGGAGTTCCTCGCGCAGCCGGTCGAAGCAGCCGCTGAGCAGCCGCGAGACGTGCATCTGCGAGATCCCGAGCTGCTGGGCGATCCGGCTCTGCGTCATGCCGCCGAAGAACCGCAGGTAGAGGATGGTGCGCTCGCGCTCGGGCAGGGCCGCGAGGCACGGCTTGACCGCGGCGCGGTCCACGACGAGGTCGTATCCCGGGTCGGGCGCGCCCAGGGAGTCCCCGAGGGCGTACCCGTCGGTGCCGGCCACCTCGGCGTCCAGGGACAGCGCGGAGAAGCACTCCAGCGCCTCCATGCCCGTACGCACCTCGTCCTCGGTCAGCCGCGTGTGCGCCGCGATCTCGGCGACGGTGGGCGCCCGGCCGGACGTCGTCTGCGCGAGTTCCTTGATCGCCGAACGGACGCGGTTGCGCAGGTCCTGCACCCGGCGCGGCACGTGCAGGGTCCACATGTGGTCACGGAAGTGCCGCTTGATCTCGCCGGTGATGGTCGGGACGGCGTACGCCTCGAAGGCGCGGCCACGCGCGGGGTCGTAGTGGTCGACGGCCTTGACCAGGCCCAGCGCGGCCACCTGGTAGAGGTCCTCCAGGGCCTCCCCGCGGCCGCGGAACCGCACGGCGATCCGCTCGGCCATCGGCAGCCACAGGCGGACCAGCTCGTCCCGGAGCGCCTGACGCTCGGGGCCGTCGGGCAGCCCCGCCAGCCGCTCGAAGGACCTGCCCGTGTCCGGGGCGTCGTCGTGGGGGTGGGGCTTCGTGCTGCCAGTGACACGCATGGCGTGCACCTCTTTCGGCAGGTGCTGGATGGACAGACACCGTGGGAGGTGCGCTCGGACCAGGGGGACACCGGGGCGTGCGGCCGGGCCGGCTCCCACGGACGTGCCTCCTGTCCGAAGCACTGAGGTCCGCTTTCCCGATTCTCGCGCATCTCAAAACAAATGCGTACATACCGGTTATTTCGTCAGAATATCCTGCGCCGCCGCCGCGGGCTCACCGGGCCGCGGTGCGGGCCGCTGGTCCTGCCGTCGGACGTGATGTGCGGCACGCGCGCGTACCCGGCGGTGCGGGGCCGCGGACGGATTCTTCCTGGGCAGCGCTTGATCACCGATCAACGCCGGTGAATCCCCTGGCCATAGCGCATTCTGCTCATTTGACACCGCGCTGAGCACACGGATAGACAGCAGCTCTCGAAGGTCGAGAGGGGCACCGTGTACGAGCCGAACGTGGTCGGGGACTGGCAGGAGTACGACGAGCATGCCGGTCTGCGGGTCCGCGTACACCGCCTGGAGCCGTCCGAGCCGCCGCGCGGACGCGACGACGCCGCCGCCGGACTGACGTACTTCAGCGTCCGGGTGACCGTCGAGAACCGCGGCCCGCGGCACTACGGCATCCATCTGGAGGACGGTCAGATCGACGTCCGTGTCGGTCCCGACGGCGAGGGCGCCTTCATCGACTGGCGCAACTCGCAGTTCATCGAGGGCTTCGACGTATACCCGCTGCGCCGGGCCACCGCCGTGCTCTACGCCGCCGCACCCGAGGCCGCCCTCACCCACGTGGACGTACAGGTGCAGCTGCGGGTGGAGGACGAGTGGAGCGACCGCCGGCTGTGGGCGGGCGGGATCGGTGTCGCGGACGGGACCACGGCGGCCACGCCCGCCGGTGCCGGACCGTGCGGTCTGGCCCACCAGGTCAGCGCCTTCCTGAAGGACCAGGCGGAGCCCGGCACCGCCTGAGGCGGGCGGCCCGCCCCGGCCGGGCTCAGTGCGGGATGCCGTCGATGATCTCCCGCGCGCCCTGCCGGAGCAGCGCCACCGCGACCGAGGTGCCGAGCGTGGCCGGATCCAGCCGGCCGGCCCACTCGTGGGCGTTCAGCCGGGTCTTGCCGTCCGGGGTGAACACGCAGGCACGCAGCGAGAGTTCCCCGCCGTGGTCCATGCGCGCGTACCCGGCGATCGGGCTGTTGCAGTGCCCCTGGAGCACATGCAGGAACATCCGCTCGGCCGTCGCCTCCCGGTGGGTGGCCGGGTCGCCGAGCCCGCTGACCGCGTCGATCAGCTCGGTGTCGTCCTGCCGGCACTGGAGGGCCAGGATGCCCGCGCCGATCGGCGGCATCATCGTCTCCGGCGACAGCACCTCGCTGATCACGTCCGTCCGGCCGATGCGCTCCAGGCCGGACACCGCCAGCAGCAGCGCGTCCGCCTCCCCGGCGGCCAGCTTCTCGAGCCGGCGGTTGGCGTTGCCGCGGAACGGCACGCACACCAGCCGCGGGTGGGTGGCGGCGAGCTGGGCGACCCGGCGCACCGAGGAGGTGCCGATCCGGGTGCCGGCCGGCAGCTCGTCCAGAGTCAGCCCGCCGGGGTGCACCAGCGCGTCCCGGATGTCGTCCCGCTTCAGGAACGCGGCGAACACCGTCCCGGCGGGCAGCGGCCGGTCGGCGGGCACGTCCTTGACGCAGTGCACCGCGAGATCCGCCTCCCCGGCCAGCAGGGCGGCGTCCACCTCCTTGGTGAACGCGCCCTTGCCCTCGACCTCGGACAGATCGCCCAGCCACTTGTCACCGGTCGTGCGCACAGGTACGACCTCGGTCCGCACACCCGGGTACACAGCGGCCAGTTCGGCGCGGACCCGCTCCACCTGGGCCAGGGCCATGGGGGAGTCGCGGGAGACGATACGGATGAGTTCCGGCACAGACATGGGGACACGATAGACCGCCGTGACGGCGGAGCGGTTCAGGCGCCGGGGTCGAACGGGATCCCGGACGGCTTCGCCGACGCGAGGTGGGAGGCGAAGGCCCCGTCCTTCAGGCCGAAGTGGGCGCTGCCGAAGTCGTAGGCGCTCAACTCGTCGCGCAGGCCCGCCGGATAGCCGTCCCAGCCGACCAGCGGCGGGTACTGCCAGGTGTGCCGGTGGTTCTCCGGCGGCTCGTCGTTCGTGTTGGCGAGCCGGAAGCAGTGGGTGCCGATGCCGTCCTTGTGGTAGACGACCTTCGGGTGGGTGCCCTCGAAGCGGACCTCGGAGGCCGGGTGCACGGTGAACGAGCCGTGGTTGGACGTCGACACGTACTGGACCTGCCCGTCCCGCACCCACACCGCGACGTGCTCCCAGTCGTTGCGGTGCCCGCCGATGCCGCTGCCGGGCAGCGCCTGGTCCTTCTCGAAGTACAGGCCGTAGAGGTAGGCGCACCAGCCGTTGTCGCACAGGGAGCGTGAGTAGCTGTTGGTGTTGTCGAGGTCGGAGGCGTCGTGGCAGCTGCCGTTGAGGGCGCCGGTCGGCTTCAGCCCCGGGTTGACCGTGCCGTCGGGACCTATCGCGGGCGTCGGGTAGCAGCCGTCCGTGTCGTAGTCGAAGGCGGGCTGGTACGCCAGTTCGGCGGCCCCGGCGTTCCGTGGCAGCGCCGGGGGCGGGGCGGCGAAGGCGGCGGCGGGGGAGGCGACGACCAGGGCGGCGGCGCCGGCCAGGACGGCGAACCATCTGCCGCGCCGGACGCGCGAGGTGATCGGGGACACGGACTTCCTCCAACGACGTTGGGACACAGGGGAGTTCAGCATCCCGGCCGCACACCGCGCTGCCAAGGGGGCACCGGTGTCGCGGAGATGACGTGCCGTCGGACGTCCGTCACCGGCCGAAGCTGTCCGGCAGGTCCGCAGCCGACTCCCGCGGGGTGAGGTCGGGGCGCAGCCGCAGCCAGGACGGCTGGCGCAGCAGCCCGTTGCGGGTCCGTGTGCTGTAGCTGACCTCGCCCACCAGCCGGGGCAGCACCCAGCGGGCGTCGGGGATGCGCGGCACCGGATCGAAGGGGCACCGCTCGCTCGCCGCGTCCCGCAGCAGCTCCGCCAGTTCCGCCCGTTCCGCCTCGCTCCAGCCGGTGCCGACCCCGCCGACGTACCGCAGCCGGCCGCCCGCGCGCTGGCCGGCCAGCACCGCTCCGGGCAGCCCGGCCAGCCGTCCCCTGCCCGGCAGCCAGCCGCCGACGATCACGTCCTCGGCGCGCATGTTCCGGATCTTGATCCAGGCACGGGAGCGGACCCCGGGTTCGTACACCGAGTCGAGCCGCTTGCACACCAGCCCCTCCAGGCCGTGCTCCCGGGTGGCGCGCAGTGCCTCGGCGCCGTGCCCGGTCAGCGCGCCCGGCGTCGACCAGTGGGGACCGGCCAGGCCCAGCCCCTCCAGCCGGGCCCGCCGCCGGACGTACGGCAGCCGAACCAGCGGCTGTGCCAGGTACGGCAGGTCGAACAGCACCAGGTGCGCCGGCACCTGGGCGGCCCGGCGCGCCGCCCGCGCGGGGGCGTGCGCGAGGCCCATCCGGCTCTGGAGCAGCTGGAAGTCGGCGCGCCCCCGCTCGTCCAGGGCCAGCACCTCACCGTCCAGTACGGCGGGCGTGGCACCCAGGGCGGCGCCGAGGGGCCGCAGTTCGGGGTAGGCCGCGGTGATGTCCTCCCCGGAGCGGGCACGCAGCAGCACGCTGCCGTCGCCGGGCAGGTAGACCATCACCCGCTGGCCGTCCTGCTTGGTCTCGTACGCCCACCGCTCGTCCTGGGCGGCGGAGGGCAGGCGGCCGGGGGTGGCGAGCATCGGCGGGATGAGCGGCAGGGGCACGGCGGTCACGGCAGAAGGTCTCGACCGGCCCCGGCGCCCTCACGCGCCTTTCACCCCCGGTTCCCCTGAACGGGTCCCACCGCGGGGACCCGCCCGGGGCGCTTCCACGCCGACGATCAGTCCCAGGATGCAGAGCGGCCGACCTGACGCGGACGCCGCGGCTGCCGTCCGGTCGGGCCGCCGCAGTACGGGCCGCGCGGACGGCTGACGGCACACCCGCCCCGGTTCGGACGTCCACGCTGTCAGTGCTGCGAGCGGGTGGCGCGACGGCTGGCGAGCTCCTGCCCGACGACGGCACCGAGGTGGATGACCACGCCCACGGCCACCAGCCAGGAAAGGATGACCATGGCGACGCCCACAGGGCCGTACTTCTGATTGTTGGCGACGATGGTTGCGGAGAAGTAGCGGGAGGAGAACCACCCGAGGCCGGTCCAGGCGATACCGGTGGCCGAAGCCGCGGGCAGGAGGAAGCGCCATGCGACCGCTCCGGTGAGCAGCAGTCGCATGGTCCCCCACCAGAACAACAGCGCCAGGACGAATCCGGACAGGATGCTCAGCCGCGATCCGAACACCGCGCCGGTCGCGGCCCGGGCCGCGCTGTAGGCGACCAGCGCCGCCAGCCAGGCGAGCTGAGCCGCGAGGTCCCGCCACCAGCGTGGTGGCACGCCGAAGAGGAGCTGATACCAGCCCTGCAGGGTGCCGGCTACGGCGACCGCCCCCGCGACCATCAGCAGAGCGCTCACCAACGTGAGGGTGACCGAACCGGGACCGGGTTTGAACAGGCCGGCCACGGCCCGGGCCGCCTGCTCGTCCAGGCCGAGCCATCCCGCCATGACCTTGGCCGCGTCCTGGCCGAACGCACCGGTGACAAGGATCAGGAACGGGAAGAAGCAAAGGAACGCGAGCGAAGCCAGCTGGAAGGAGTGGCCGAAGAAGTCCGCCGCGCTGAGGCTCCCCCACAACCGTCCCACCGCGGTTGCGCCCAGGCGCCTGCCCGCCGCCCGCCACGTGTCGTCCAGCCCGGTCCGGCACAGGCCCGTGCGGCGGCCTTCACCGGGTGCTCTCCTCCGAATGCGCACATCAGCCAGTACACCTTGCCGGACGGCCGGTGTCGCGCAGGCTCGGGCCCGCACCGGCGCCGGCGGTATCCGTCCGGGCCCGCGGCGCGAGCATCCCTCGGCGCGTTCCCACCGCTCGGAACCTACGGCGCGCAGTGCACGAGGCGCACAACGTACCCGGCCGGTACCACTGTCGTGCGCACTGCCACGTCGCCCGAAAGCGTGGCCCGAAAGCGTGGCCCGGACCGGCGAGCTCTGGCGGGCCCGGGCCGTGTGACGGCTGGGGCCGGGTCCTAGGCTGGGGCCATGAGCGAGATCAAGAACCCGACGCCCCGCGACGCCTTCGAGCTGCTGCTGGCCGGTAACCAGCGTTTCGTGGCGGGCATCCCCGAGCACCCGAACCAGGACGCCACCCGGCGCGCCGAGATCGCACCCTCCCAGCAGCCCTTCGCCGTGCTGTTCGGGTGCTCCGACTCCCGCCTGGCCGCCGAGATCATCTTCGACCGCGGCCTGGGCGACCTCTTCGTGGTGCGCACCGCGGGCCAGGTCCTGGGCCCGGAGGTGCTGGGCAGTATCGAGTACGGGGTGGACATCCTGGGCTGCCCGCTGGTCGTGGTCCTCGGTCACGACTCGTGCGGCGCGGTCGGCGCCGCGTGCGCCGCCCTGGAGAACGGTGTGACACCGGCCGGGTACATCCGGGACGTCGTCGAGCGGGTCACCCCGAGCGTGCTGGCAGCGCGCGCCGCCGGACAGGTCGAGCCCGAGGAGATCCTCGCCGAGCACGTGAGGCGCACCGTCGACCTGCTGCTGGAGCGCTCCCGGGTCCTGGCCGACGAGGTCGCCGCCGGCCGGGCCGCCGTGGTCGGTCTGTGCTACCGCCTGGCTGACGGCAGTGCACAGCTCGTCGCGTCCCGCGGTCTCGATGCGACGGACCCCGCCGCGTCCTGACCGCCCCGGGAAGTGGCTGCTCGGGTCGTGCAGGCCGTGCGGCCGACGGCCGATGCGGCGCGTCACCCGGTCGATGGCATCTCGTTCGGCGTGGGCGTGGCGCACGACGGCGCGCCCCCTACGGCCCGACCACCCGGCGCACGTATCTCCCAGGCCCGGTCCGGCAGCCCGCGCGGACAAGGCTGCGGTGATCGCCGGCGAGGGAGGGGGCCCGGCCCCGCGCGCCGGCCGGGGAGGAGCGGGCCCCCGGGGTCAGGAGGGGTGCGGCGGTCTGACCCAGTCCAGGGACCGTTCGACGGCCCGCCGCCAGTTGTCGTACTCCGACTCCCGGTGCCCGGGATCCATGCCGGGCAGCCACTGGGCGGCACGGTGCCAGTTGCGGCGCAGCACCTCCAGGTCGGACCAGTAACCGGCGGCGAGCCCGGCCGCGTAGGCGGCGCCGAGGGACACCGTCTCGGCGACCATGGGCCGTACCACGGGCACGTCGAGCACGTCGGCGACGAACTGCATCAGCAGGTTGTCCGCGGTCATGCCCCCGTCCACCTTCAGCTCCCGCAGGGGCAGGGCGGAGTCGGCGTTCATGGCGTCGACCACCTCCCGTGTCTGCCATCCGGTGGCCTCCAGGACGGCGCGCGCCAGATGCCCCTTGGTGATGTACGAGGTGAGCCCGACGACGACCCCGCGCGCGTCGCTGCGCCAGCGGGGCGCGAAGAGACCCGAGAAGGCGGGGACGATGTAGCAGCCGCCGTTGTCCTCGACCGTTCGCGCGAGGGTCTCGATCTCCGCGGCGCTGCTGATCAGGCCCAGGCGGTCACGGAACCACTGCACGAGTGCGCCCGTGACGGCTATCGACCCCTCCAGGGCGTACGCCGGCGGCTGGGCGCCGATCCGGTAGGCGACGGTGGTGAGCAGCCCGTGCCGCGAGCGCACGGGGTCCCCGCCGGTGTTGAGCAGCAGGAAGCCGCCCGTTCCATAGGTGCACTTGGCCTCGCCCGGGGAGAAGCAGGTCTGGCCGAACAGGGCGGCCTGCTGGTCCCCGAGGGCGGCCGTGATGCGGATGCCCGGCAGCACCGAGCGGGCCTCGCCGTACGCCTCCACCGACGACCTGATCTCGGGCAGCATCGGGCGCGGCACCCCGAAGAAGTCCAGCAGCTCCTCGTCCCAGGCGAGGGTGCGGATGTTCATCAGCATCGTGCGGCTGGCGTTGGTCGCGTCCGTGAGGTGCAGCCCGCTGCCGGCGCCTCCGGTGAGGTTCCAGATCAGCCAGCTCTCCATCGTCCCGAACAGCACCTCGCCGTCCCTGGCGCGCTGTTCGACGCCCTTCACGTGGTCGAACAGCCAGCGGATCCGCAGCGCCGAGAAGTACGTCGAGGGCGGCACGCCGCAGCGGTCCAGGAAGAACGCCTCTCCGGGATGCTTCCTGAGGTCCTCGACGAGCGGCCCCGTGCGGGTGTCCTGCCAGACGATCGCCCGGCACAGCGGGGCACCGGTCCGCCGGTCCCAGAGCAGCGTGGTCTCGCGCTGGTTGGCCACGCCGAGCGCGGCGACCCGGTCCGCCTCCACACCGGCGTCGGACAGGGCCTCGGGCACGACGCGGCGCAGGTTCTGCCATATCTCCACGGCGTCGTGCTCCACCCAGCCCGGCCGGGGGAAGTGCTGCTGGTGCTCCCGCTGCGCGACCGAGACCAGCCGCCCACGGTGGTCGAACAGGATGCACCGGGTCGAGTTCGTGCCCTGATCGATGGACATCACATACCGTTCAGCCATGATCGGGTCTGCCTTCCGACGGATCGAGGGGCGGCTGTCCTGGGCTACCAGCGGGCGGCTCCCAGGTCCCTGGAGATCGCCCGCGCGGCTTCGCGGATCAAGGTGACCAGGCCCGGGCGGGGACGGCCCTGGCCGTCGCAGATCCGCTCGACCGGCCCGGAGAGCCCGACGGCGCCGACGACGAGCCCGCCGTGCCCCCGGATCGGCGCGGCGAGCCCGGCCTCGCCCATGCTCATCTCCTGGATCTCGGCCGCCCAGCCCGACTCCCTGACCGCGGCCAGCGCCCGGGCCAGCTGATCGGGGTCGACGAGGGTGTGCCGGGTGTAGGCCTCCAGGCCCGCTTCCCGGCACGGCTCGACGGCGGCGGTCCCGTAGGCCAGCAGCACCTTGCCGAGCGAGGAGGCGTGCAGGGGCAGCAGCGAGCCCACGTCGAGGGTCTGGAAGGTGTCGTCCGGCCGGAACACGTGGTGGACGACGAGGACGCTGCCCTCCAGGGGCGTCCCCAGGCGCACCGCCTCGCCGCTGCGGGCGGCCAGGGCGTCGGCCCAGTTGAGGGAGCGCGAGCGCAGCTCGTTGACGTCCAGGTAGCTGGTGCCCAGGTGCAGCAGGGCGGCTCCCAGCTGGTACTTCCCGGTCGCCGCGTCCTGCTCCACGAAGTCCACGTGCTGGAGTGTGCGCAGGATGCCGTGCGCGGTGCCCTTCGCCAGGCCGAGCGAGGCCGCCACCTCGCCGAGTCCGAGTCGGCGGGGCCCACCGGCGAGCAGGCGCAGGATCGCCGCCGCCCGCTCGATCGACTGGACTGGGCCGGCCATGAGGCGAGCCTATTACCGCCACGGACGCTTCGCCGGGCGGGCGCCGGGGTCGCCGGGGAGGGGGGCTGTTCGGTAATGCCGACCGCCGTTCATTGACGGGTCCGATTTGTCTCCATAGCGTGCCTTGGAGCACGGAACGCGCCGGACGGCCCCGGACCGGCAGCACACCACCGGAGGAAACATGGCGGCACAGCTCAACACGCTGCTTCGGGCGGCATGCGAACACGTGTGTCCGCTGCCGCCCGTCGCCGGCGCGGTCTCGGCCGTACGCCGGCGGGTGGCGGCGGTCCTCGCCGAGTGGAGCGTCTGCCCGGACATCGTCGAGGACTCGCTGCTCGTGGTGTCCGAGCTCGTCACCAACGCGGTCATCCACGCCCGGCCGCCGGCCGAACTGCGGCTGTCCTGGCTCTGGGGCGACGCCGGCCGCACCCTGCGGGTCGAGGTCACCGACGCGGGGCCCGCGCTGCCGGCGGGCTGCTCCCTCCCCGGGACCGACCCGGACGAGCACGGCCGGGGCGAGGCCATCGTCCACGCCCTGGCGACCCGGCACGGCATACGGGTCCACCGCGCCGGGATCACTCGCTGGGCCGAACTCGTCGTTGCATGAGACCGCCGCCGCGATCGCGGCGGTACGGAGACCGTCGCGGCCCCGGACGCCGCCTCGCGGCTCTGAGATGCGCCTCGCGGCCTGAGCTGCCGCCGCTGCCTGAGCAGCACGGAAACCCTCGCGGCCCGGGATGCCGCCGCGATTTCGGCAGTACGGAGACGGTCGCGGCCCGCGACGCCGCCCCGAGGCCGGAGACGCCGCCCCGAGGCCCGGGACGCCACCGCCCCGGCAGTACGGAGAGCGTCGCGGCCCGGACGCCACCGCTGGGCAGTACGGAGAGCGTCGCGGTCCGAGACACCGCCCCCGCTGCCCCGGCCGTACGCAGACCGGCTCGTCCGCGGTTCGCCGGCGGAGCAGGAGCAGGGCCGCGTCGTCGTGCGGCCGCCCGCCCACATGCGCGAGCGGTTCGCCGAGGAGCGCGGTGGGCGTGCGTGCCGGCTGCTCGGACACGTGCCCGGGCCGCGCCTTCGGCCGCTGGACGGCGCGCGACGGGTGGCCTACCGTCCAGTAATATCCGGCGGCAGGCCACCAGAGGAGAAACCGTGTCCCGGTCCGAACGCTCACCCCTGCTGCTCGCCGGCCTCCTGGCCGTGTCCGGGGTCGCCCACTTCGCCGCCCCACGGCGGTTCGACGGGACGATTCCCCGCCGGCTGCCGGGCTCGCCCCGGATGTGGACGTACGGCAGCGGCGCGATCGAGCTGGCCCTGGCGGCCGGCATCGCGGCCCCCAGGACGCGCGCCGCGGCGGCCAGGGCGGCAGCGGCCTTCTTCGTCGGTGTGTTCCCGGCCAACGTCCAGCTGGCCGTCGACTCGCGCGACCGGCCCGCCCCCCGGCGGACCGCCGCCCTCGCCCGGCTCCCGCTCCAGGCGCCCCTGGTGCTGTGGGCCCGCAAGGTGGCCCGCGGCGCGGCGGACGGGAACGGACGCACCGGGGAGGGGCAGCGGTGACCCAGCGCCCCCTGGCGGTCGGGGACAGGGCCGAGGACTTCGCCCTGCCCGACGAGACCGGGACCGTCCGCCGGCTCAGCGAGCTGCTGGCCGGCGGACCGGTCGTCCTCTTCTTCTATCCCGCCGCCCTCACCCCCGGCTGCACCGCCGAGGCCTGCCACTTCCGCGACCTCGCCGCCGAGTTCGCCGCCGTCGGCGCCCGAGCCGTCGGCATCAGCGGGGACGGCGTCGACGAACAGCGGGAGTTCACCGGCCGGCACCGCCTCGGCATGCCGCTGCTCTCCGACACCGACGGCACGGTCCGTGAGCGGTTCGGCGTCCGGCGCGGCTTCTCCCTGGCCCCGACCAAGCGCGTCACCTTCGTCATCGACGCGGACCGTACCGTCCTCGACGTCGTCCGCAGCGAACTGCGCATGAACACCCACGCCGACCGGGCCCTCGCGGCCCTGCGCGCCCGCAAGGGCTGAACCGGCTCCCGCGCAGGGGCGCCGGGGGAGGAGCGGTGACCCACCGGCCGGCTTCCGGGCGCGCGAGTGCGCGGGGGGCCGGCCGCGCAGTTCCCCGCGCCCGCTCCGGGGCATCCGGCCCCGGACCGGGCGGTGGCACACCGCCCCGGTGGGCTGGTAGCCGGGCGCCGGCACCCGAGCCGGCGGACAGGGTGTGCGCGGTGCCGTCGGCGCGCCGCGCGGTACGCACGGGAAGCCTTCTGGAGCGCAGGGCGGGAAGCCGCTGCCACCGTGAACGTAAGCTCGCGGTACGCCGGTCGGGCCCGCGGCCGTCGATCGGGCCACCGCTCCGCCCGAGGGAGACCATGAAGACCGCCGCCGACGCACCGACGATCCCCGGCACGCCGTGGCGGACCGCGCCCTTCCGGCGGTTCGCGTCGGCCCAGCTCGTCTCCGCCACCGGGACCGCGATGGCCCCGCTCGCCCTGGCCTACTCCGTCATCGAGCAGGGCGGCGGAGCGGGCTCCCTCGCGCTGGTCCTCGCCACGAACACCGTCCCGACCATCGTCTTCCTCGTCGCGGGCGGCCTCTTCGCGGACCGCCTGTCCCGCAGCCGCATCCTCTTCCTCGGCAATCTGCTCGCGGCGGGCGCCCAGGGCGCGCTGGCCGTCACCGTGGCCACCGGACACGCGACGACGACGTCGATCGCCGCGTGCGGCTTCCTCTCCGGCACCGCGGCGTCCTTCACCGTCCCGGCCGCCCAGGGCGCCGTCGCCCAGATCGTGGCCCCCGAACACCTCCAGCGCGCCAACGCGCTGCTCCGGCTGCCGGGCAACGGGGTCAGGGTGCTGGCCCCGGTCGCCGGCGGTCTCGTCGTGGCGGCCACGGGCGCGGCCTGGGCCCTGGCCTGGGACGCGGCCACGTACGCCGTCGCGGCCTTCCTGCTCCTCGGTCTGCGCCTGGGCGCTCCCGCGACCCCCCGCGGCGGCGTCCTGGCCGACCTGCGCGCGGGCTGGTCCGGTTTCCGGTCGCGCACCTGGCTGTGGACCTACACGGCCGCCGGCACCGTGCTCGTCGCGGCCTGGCTCGCCGGTTTCCAGCTCCTCGGTCCCCTCGTCGCCGCCCGGGACTACGGCGGAGCCCGCGACTGGGGTCTCGTCCAGGCGGCCTTCGCCTGCGGGCTGCTGGCCGGCACGCTCGTCTGCCTGCGCTGGACACCGGCACGGCTGCTCACCGTGGCGGTCGCGGCGAGCGGCGCCCTCGCCCTCCCGCTCGCCGCCATGGGCGCGGGCGCACCGCTGATCCTCGTGCTGCCCGCCGCCGCGCTCGCCGGGATCGGGCTCGACATCGCGATCGTCGCCTGGACCACCGCCTTCCAGCGGCACGTGCCACCGGCCGAGCAGGGGCGCATGAGCGCCTTCAACGGGGTCGGCGAGCGCCTCGCCGTCCCGCTGGGCTACCTCGTCACCGCCCTCGCCGCGCGCGCCTGGGACACCAGGGGCGTGCTGCTGGCCTGCGCCGGCATGATCGCCGCGGTGGCCCTGCTCAACCTCTGCGTCCCCGACGTCCACCGCGTGGACCGGCGCCCCGGGCACGACGAACCCGCCGTCACCGGGTGACCGGGCCTTCCGGCAGCCCGGCCGTCACCGCTCGCCGGCGGCGGCCGCGACCTGGGCCGGCGTCCGTCCCGTGCGCACCGAGCGGGCCCGCCGGGGATCCGGGCGTGCCGTGCGCGTCCGGGCGGCCCGGGCCCTTGCGCAGCAGCAGCCGCGCCTCCTCCCCGTCCGCGCCGCCGCGGAAGCGGGTCAGGGCGTACGCGCCGCGCAGCGTGGCGCCGCGCAGCCGGAAGGTGGCGTGCCCGCGCTCCACGGACTCCGCGAAGTCCACCGGGCGGCCCCGGCGGTCGGGGCTCAGCGGCTCGTACGGCCCCCGGTCCCGCACGATCACGGTCCCGCCGCCGTACTCGCCCTTCGGGATGACGCCCTCGAAGTCCTCGTACGCCGGCGGACGGTCCTCCAAGGGCACCGCGAGCCGCTTGTCCCCGGGGTCGTCCGACGGGCCCTTGCGCACGGACCAGGGCTTCAGGACGTCGCCGGCCTGGAGCCGGCAGCCGAGGTGCATCCGGCGGGCGTCGTGGATCCGCACCGCGAACCGGGGCCCGGCGCCGCCGCCGGGGGCCGACCGGCCCGACGGCTCGCGGGTCCGCTCCGAGTCCCGTCCGCCGCGGTACGTCCGCAGCCGGTCCTCCGCTGCCGCCTGCGGCTCCTTCCGCGCGTCCGCCTCACGCGCCCGGGTACCCCCGCGACGGCCGGTTCGGCCGACGGCGCCGTCCGGCGGGAGCGGGACGCGGGGAAGGCTCGCGGTGCGCGGGCCCCGGTGCCAGGATCGGAGCGGAGCCGGTACCGGACGAGCATCGGAGCGCGCATGACGACGCACGGGGTCACAACGGGGCAGCCGGAGCGGGACGAGGACGCGCGGGGACGGCCGCGCGCTCACGGGACGGCGGCGGGTGCCCGTGCCGTGGTGGCGGCCCCCGGTGAGGACATCACGGTGCGCGGGGTGGAGGTCCGGCCCGTGGCCGGGCACATCGGTGCCGAGATCGCCGGTGTCGACCTCACCGGGCCCCTCGACGACGCCGTGGTGACCCTGGTCCGGCAGGCCCTGCTGCGCTGGAAGGTGGTGTTCTTCCGGGACCAGCACCTGGACCACGCCGGCCATGTCGCCTTCGCCCGCCGCTTCGGCGAACCCGTCGCCCCCGTCCGGCGGGGCGGTGCCTCACCGGCCGGCTTCACCGAGGTGGAGACCACGGCGGACCGGCTGGAACTGGGCGGACGCTTCGGCATGGAGCACGAGGAGTGGCTGCGGCGCCGCCGGCACACCCTGCTGCGCGGCTGGCACTGCGACCACGGCGCCCGGATCGACCCGCCGGCCGCGACCGTCCTGCGCGCCGAGACCGTCCCGCCCTACGGCGGCGACACCACCTGGGCCAATCTCGCCGCCGCCTACGCCGGACTGTCCGCGCCGGTCCGCGCCTTCGTGGACGGGCTGCGCGCCGAGCACCGGCTCGGCGTCGGCTACCAGCCCCGGCCGGGCGACGACGCGTACGTCCGGCACCTGCTCGACCACCAGGTCGCCTCCGTGCACCCGCTCGTGCGGGTGCACCCGGAGACGGGGGAGCGGGTGCTGTTCGTCAACGGCTACTACGTGGAGCAGATCGCCGGCGTCTCCCGGCCGGAGAGCGCCGCGCTGCTGGAGATGTTGCTGGAGCAGGCGGTGCGCCCCGAGTACACCGTCCGCTTCCGCTGGGAGCCGGGCAGCGTCGCCTTCTGGGACAACCGGGCCACGATCCACCTCGCCCCGGGTGACAACGCCCACCTCGGCGCCCCCCGGATCATGCACCGGGTGATGCTCGCCGGAGACGTGCCGGTGGGCGTGGACGGCCGGCCGTCGGAGCCGGTCACCGGCCCGGCGGTGGGGCAGTGGTGAGTCAGCGGGCGGGCCGCCACCCCAGTGCCGGCCCCAGCTTCGTCGCCATGTCCGTCAGGATCTGCACATAGTCCTCGTGCCCGAAGGTGAACGGCAGCGCGAACGCCACCTCGTCGACCTCGCGGAACGCGGCGTGGGCGTGCAGCCGTTCGGCCAGCTCCGCCGAGGTGCCGACCAGGTCCGGCGCGAACAGCAGCCGCGCCGGGCCCTGCGGGGAGGCCGTGCGGGGCAGCCGCCGGGCCGCGTACTCGGCGTACCGGGCGCGCTGCCCGGGGCTCGCGGAGTCGGTCGGGATCACCACCAGCCCCTGGGAGACGCGGGCCGCGTCCCCGTCGGGATGATGGGCCCGGAACTCCCGGATGTGGGACAGCTGAGTCCCGGCGAAGTCCGGTGGCCCGCCCGCGCTGTCCTCGGCCTTGACGACGCTGCTGGTCAGCAGGTTCATGGCGTGCTCGCCCGCCCAGCGGGCCGAGCCGAGGCTGCCGGCGCCGTACCACAGCCGCCGCCCGAGGCCGGGGGAGTGCGGCTGGACCACGGAGGAGAACACCTCGAAGCCCTCCTCCCCGCGGAAGCCGGTGGCGGGCTCGCCGCGCACCAGGTCCAGCAGCCGGCGTACGCGCTCGTGCCCGAAGTCCTCCGCGTCGGCGGTGTCCGGATAGAGGGCGCCCCTGACCTCGTCGAAGTGCTGGGGCGGGCCCACGCTGACCCCCGGGTTGAGCCGGCCGCCGGACAGCACGTCGACGGTCGCCAGGTCCTCGGCGAGCCGCAGCGGGTTCTCCCAGCCGAGCGGTGTCACCGCCGTGCCGAGTTCGATGCGGCGGGTGCGCTGGGAAGCGGCGGCGAGGACGGCGACCGGGGACGAGATGCCGTACTGGAGATGGCGGTGGCGGACCCAGGCGCTGTCGAAACCGAGCCGCTCACCCAGCTGGATGATCTCCAGGGTGGACTCGTGGCCGCGGCCGGGGTCCGCCGCGTCGAACAGGCCGATGGTGAGGAAGCCCAGCCTGCGCAGGGGGCGAGGGGCGGACGGCACGGGCTCCTCCAGCGGTCGTACGTCGGTACGGGCTCGATTCTGGCAGGTGAGTGTGACAACCGTGTGATCAGTTCGGCGGGCCGGGGAGCGGGATCACGACCTCGTCCTCGACGGGCGGGTCGAGTTCCTGGAGGAGGTTGCCGGTCGCGGCGAAACAGCGCAGCCGGACCGCCCCGGGCTCGACGTCCAGCCGCAGGAAGCACTTGAAGAACGGGGGGCTGTAGGTGGTGGAGGACGGCGAGAACAGCTGGGTGTAGATCTTGCGCACCGGAAGCCGCAACCGGGCTCCGTCCGGCCGGCGGCCGGCGCCGAGCAGGCTCGCGACCAGCCGGGTGCGGCGGGTGATCCGGGCGCCGGGTTCCGGCGTACGGCCCGGCTCGATGCCCAGCCGCTCGGCGACCACGGCCGTCGCCTCGGCCGCCGTCAGCCCGAAGAGGCGGGGCAGCCGCAGCCGGCGGCCGTACAGCCGGCTGTAGAAGGCCAGCGAGTCGCCGCGCAGCGGATAGCAGCGGAAGTCGCGCTCGGTGACACCGCCGACCGACACCCGGGGAATGGTGTGCGTGGCGTGCATGAACGCCCCGCCGCCGCCCGCGACCACGTACTGGACGGTGCGGCCGTCCACCTCGACCGGGTACCGCTGGTAGTTGTGGATGTCACCGCCGATAGCCGCCACGTAGTGGTGCTCCGGGTCCCGGACGATGTCGTCCACCGTGCCGCCGCCCTCGACGGGGCACGGGTGGTGCTCGCCGTCGACGTACAGCGGCGACCCGGTGACGAGAATCTTCGGCCGGGGCCCGAGGGACATCTTCCGCAGCCAGGCGCCCTGTTCGGCGTCGACACTGCCCAGCAGCCCGGTGTCGATGCCGACGATCCGCACCGGTCCCGCGTCGATCGCCCAGTACGGCCCCGGCTGTACGGCCTGTTGCTCCGGGGCCGACCGCAGCCGCCGCGCCTCGGCGAGCCGTTGCTCGTCGGCGGGGCGTGCCCGGTGCCACAGCAGCGAACGCCACCAGGCGCGGGTCAGCGGGCGGGGCCGGGGCTCCGGGGGGAGGGGCGGGGTGTCGGCGCAGAAGACGCGCATGAAGGCGCCGAGGTCCTCGTACCAGTCGTGGTTCCCCGGTATCGCGTAGATCGGCGCGGGATAGTCCCGGTAGGGCCGGAAGAACTTGCGGCCGTAGTCGTCGGCGCTGCCGACGGGATAGACGACGTCGCTGGCGATGACGGCGAACTCCGTGTCCCGCGCCACCTTCAGGAAGCCCGGCACCACCGCGTACTGGGAGTCGCCGCCCTCCCCGGTGTCCCCGATCACCATGAAGGAGAACCGGTCCGGCACGTCCCGCCGGATCAGTTTGTCGGCGGGCGCGCCGGCCGCCGCCCGCCGGGCCACCCAGCGGCTGCGGGTACGGCCCGTGGGGTCACCGAACCAGGACGCCAGCACGCCGTTGCGGGCGGCCCACAGGATCCGGGGGTCCAGCCACGACAGTTTCTCGGCGCGGGCCGGCATCAGCCACCGGTACGTGCCGCGTTCGGCGGCGCCCCAGCCGGCGCCCTGTGCGGTATCGCGTGAGGAGTCGGACACGCGGTGCACGGTAACAACCAGGGTCCCCGGAATCCCGGACCGGCGGGTCAGGGACCAGCAGGAGCACGTAAGTTGTGCCGTGAATGATCCATGCCTCGCCTGAAAGACGGACCCGACCCATGACCGACCCTGTGACGACGCCCGAAGAATCCATGCGCCAGAAGATCGACACGTCGGTGCCGCACTCGGCCCGCATCTGGAACTACTGGCTCGGCGGCAAGGACAACTATCCCGTCGACGAGGAGGCCGGCGACGCGTACACAGCCGTCTTCCCGGGCATCGTCACCATCGCCCGCAGCAGCCGTGCCTTCCTGCGCCGTACCATCACATATCTGGTGTCCGAGGCGGGCATCCGGCAGTTCCTGGACGTCGGCACCGGCCTGCCGACCGCCCAGAACACCC
Source organism: Streptomyces sp. Y20 (assembly GCF_043195475.1). Taxonomy (NCBI): domain Bacteria; kingdom Bacillati; phylum Actinomycetota; class Actinomycetes; order Kitasatosporales; family Streptomycetaceae; genus Streptomyces; species Streptomyces sp. Y20. Next base: position 133,264 of record NZ_JBIDDP010000001.1, on the reverse strand, counting down.
ACGAGGTCGCGCAGGGCCTGGCCCCCGAGGCGCGGATCGTCTACGTCGACAACGACCCGATGGTCCTCGCCCACGCCCGCGCGCTGCTGTACTCCTCCCGCGAGGGCGCGACCGCCTACATCGACGCGGACGTGGCGGACCCGGACCGCATCCTCGAGGCCGCCGCCCGGACGCTGGACCTCGGCCGGCCCACCGCGCTCATCCTCAGCAACATCCTGGGACACGTCGCCGACCACGACCGGGCCCGCTCCATCGTGACCCGGCTCATGGACGCCCTGCCGCCGGGCAGTCACCTCGTCGTCAACGACGGCTCGCGCGGCATCGACCCGGTCTTCGAGGAGGCGCAGGACGCCTACAACGACAGCGGGGCCGTCCCGTACAACCTGCGCACCGTCGACGAGATCACCGCGTACTTCGACGGCCTGGAACTGATCGAGCCCGGCGTCGTCCCGGTGACGCAGTGGCGCCCGGAGCCCGGCGCGCCCACGCCCGAAGTGGTCGCCGAACACGGCGGACTGGCCCGCAAGCGGTAACTCCCGCGCACGCACCGGCCGGTGCCCCCTCTTGCCCGCCGGGAGGGGGTGACGGCCGTGCGCGGGGTGTCTCGACTCCGGTTGCCAGGCGGTTGCGGGCGGACAGGGGGAAAACCCTCGATTGACCCGCCGTTGGGTGACATGGTCCGGTCAGGGCTGTCATTCTCCCTGCGAACGCTGATCCACCCCACCCGTACACGGATCACGGTCCCGCACAGCTCAGCTCGCCCGGGCGGCAGACCCGTCCGCCCGGTCTGTCATCGGCCGTTCACCGGCGGCCGCAGCAGTAGGAGTACGAGTGAGACCCCACAGAGCCCTTCCCCACAAGCGGGCCACGGTCGGAGCCGCCCTGGTCTCCACCGCGGCCTTCCTCGCCGTCGGTCTCCAGGCCGTACCGGCCACCGCCGCACCGGCCGCTCCCCACCCCAGCCCCCTGCGCGGCGGCGGCCTGGCAGCCGGCCTCAGCCCGGCCCAGCACCAGGCGCTGATCAAGAGCGCCCGGCAGAGCACCGGCACGATCGCCCGCACCCTCGGGCTCGGCGCCCAGGAGAAGCTGGTCGTCCGGGACGTCGTCAAGGACAACGACGGCACCGTGCACACGCGGTACGAGCGCACGTACGCCGGACTCCCCGTCCTCGGCGGCGACCTCGTCGTGCACACCCCGCCCGCCTCGAAGGCCGCGGGAACCGTGAGCACCACCTTCAACAACAAGCGCACGATACGGGTGCGCTCCACCACCGCGACCTACACCAAGGCCGCCGCGGAGACCAAGGCGCTGAAGGCCGCGAAGGCCCTGGACGCCAAGAAGCCCGCCGCCGACAGCGCCCGCAAGGTGATCTGGGCGGGCACCGGCACCCCGAAGCTCGCCTGGGAGACGGTGATCGGCGGCTTCCAGGACGACGGCACGCCCAGCCGGCTGCACGTCATCACCGACGCCACCACCGGCAAGGAGCTGCACCGGTTCCAGGCCGTCGACACCGGCGTCGGCAAGACCCGGTACAGCGGCCAGGTGACGCTGACCACGACCCAGTCGGGCTCGAACTACACGTTGACCGACGGGACCCGCGGGGGTCACAAGACGTACAACCTGAACCACGGCACCTCGGGCACCGGAACGCTGTTCTCGCAGACCAGCGACACCTGGGGCGACGGCACCAACTCCAACGCCGCCACCGCGGGCGCCGACGCGCACTACGGCGCGCAGGAGACCTGGGACTTCTACAAGAACACCTTCGGCCGCAGCGGCATCCGCAACGACGGCGTCGGCGCGTACTCCCGCGTCCACTACGGCAACGCGTACGTCAACGCGTTCTGGGACGACGGCTGCTTCTGCATGACCTACGGCGACGGCACGGGCAACAACGACCCGCTGACCTCGCTGGACGTGGCCGGCCACGAGATGAGCCACGGCGTCACGTCCAACACCGCCGGCCTGGAGTACAGCGGTGAGTCGGGCGGCCTGAACGAGGCCACCTCCGACATCTTCGGCACCGGCGTGGAGTTCTACGCGAACAACACGTCCGACCCCGGTGACTACCTCATCGGCGAGAAGATCGACATCAACGGCGACGGCTCGCCGCTGCGCTACATGGACAAGCCCAGCAAGGACGGCGGCTCGGCCGACAGCTGGTACTCCGGCGTCGGCAACCTGGACGTGCACTACTCCTCGGGCCCGGCGAACCACATGTTCTACCTGCTGTCCGAGGGCAGCGGCACCAAGGTCATCAACGGTGTGACCTACAACAGCCCGACCTCCGACGGGGTCGCCGTCACCGGCATCGGCCGCGACGCCGCGCTGAAGATCTGGTACAAGGCGCTGACGACGTACATGACGTCCAGCACCGACTACGCCGGCGCCCGCACCGCCGCCCTGAACGCCGCCGCCGCGCTGTACGGCACCAACTCCACGCAGTACGCGGGAGTGGGCAACGCCTTCGCCGGCATCAACGTCGGCAGCCACATCAACCCGCCGAGCAGCGGCGTGACGGTCACCAACCCGGGCAGCCAGTCGACCACCGTCGGCACGGCCGTCAGCCTCCAGATCCAGGCGAGCAGCACCAACAGCGGCGCGCTGTCCTACAGCGCCTCCGGTCTGCCGGCCGGCCTGTCGGTCAACAGCTCGACCGGTCTGATCTCCGGCACGCCCACCACGGCGGGGACGTACAGCACCACCGTCACGGTGACCGACTCCACCGGCGCGACCGGCACCACCACCTTCGGCTGGACGGTCAGCTCGACCGGCGGCGGCTGCGGTTCGGCCCAGTTGCTGAGCAACCCCGGTTTCGAGTCCGGCAGCACCGGCTGGACCTCCACCAGCGGCGTCATCACCACCGACAGCGGTGAGGCGGCCCACGGCGGCTCCTACAAGGCCTGGCTGAACGGCTACGGCTCCACGCACACCGACTCGCTGTCCCAGTCGGTGACGATCCCCGCGGGCTGCAAGGCGACCCTGACCTTCTACCTGCACATCGACACCGCGGAGACCGGCACCACCGCGTACGACAAGCTGACGGTGACCGCCGGTTCGAAGACCCTCGCGACCTACTCGAACGCCAACGCGGCCTCCGGCTACAGCCAGAAGTCCTTCGACCTGTCCTCGCTGGCGGGCTCGACCGCCACGCTGAAGTTCAACGGCGTGGAGGACGCCTCCCTCCAGACCAGCTTCGTCGTGGACGACACGGCCCTGACGACCGGCTGATCCCGCGCACGACCGCGGTCCCGCACCCGCTCCCCGGGTGCGGGACCGCCGTCATGTTCAGCTCAGCGGGTCCAGCGTGAGATACGCCTGCTGCGGGCTGCCGTCGTGCACCAGTGACTCCTGGTTGCCGACGTCGTCGAAGGCGAAGGCGTAGGCCTTGCCGTCGGCCATCTGCGCGTGGATCTTGCGCGCGTAGTGGTTGGTCACCGCGTCCTGGTAGAAGTTCGCCGTCGTCGTGTCCGGCTGGTTCGAATTCACCAGCAGGGTCGAGCGGTTGAAACCGGCGCACAGGGTACGGGAGATGGGGCCGCGCACGTTGTCGTTCGGTGCGTCCAGCAGCTTGTGGCAGCCGAAGATGCTGGAGGCGTCCGGTTTCTGGAAGCTGGTGACCACCGCGCCGGCGGAGTTGGTGAAGTTCATGACGCCGCCCGAGACCCGGCCGTAGTACTTGGTGTCCGGGTCGTTGGCGAACGGCGTCACCGTCAGGGTCGACGTCGCGTACTTCTGCCAGACCCGGTTGACGTAGTCGTCCATCACGTTCGCCGGCAGGGCGCCGGTCTCCACGCCGTACAGCGGGGACAGCGCGCGCAGCACGGTGCCGTCGGAGCGCGTCTGGATCAGGTTGGCCCAGCCGCCCGGCTGTCCGCGCAGCGCGTCGAAGAACCCGGTCCAGCCACCGGACTTCAGGTGCCCGGTGCTGCTCACACCGCCGTCGGCCCGCTGCACCCCGACCGCGTACGGCGCCGAGAACATGTCCACCTGGGTGCTGTTGAGCCACAGACCGGAGTCGTTGAGCGTGTACTCCGACCAGTTGAAGAGGATGTTCCGATTGGGGTCGGAGGGGTTCTGCACGGCCGGCTGCACCAGCCCGCCGGTGGTGAGCCGGAAGTCGAGCTTCTGGCCGTACGAGAAGTAGATCCGGCCGGAGAACTTCGGGACGCGGATCGTCGTGGACTGTCCGGCGGCCGGGCCGGGTATGGCGGCGTCCGGCGCGGGGATCGGCGGATTGCCGCCGGCCGGCCAGGCGTGGAACGTGCCGTTCGCGTCGGCCCAGCCCTGCCGCCCGGAGGACAGCTGGGTGCCGAGGTCGTAGACGTAGACCTGGTCGGAACGGCCCGAGTTGTTGGTGATCTTCAGCGGGATGGTGTCCGGGACGGCGGCGTCGGCGCGGACCGGTGCGCCGAACGTGAGGACTCCGCCGATCAGCGCCGCGGCTGCGGCCAGGGGCAGGGCGGGACGCGTGAGCCTGTGAGGCACTCTCCACCTCCGTGTGGGGTCGGGGTCGTACGGTCTGGTCCGTACCTGTTGTGAGAGCGCTCTCAGATTCAGGCCAGGATGCGTGCATGTCAATGTTCCGGACCAGATCGGTCCGGCGCCCGCCGGTCCGCGGGCGCCTCACCCCGCGTCAGAAGGTGCGTTCTAGCAGGCCGAGCAGAGCCGCCCAGTGCCGTTCGTCGGCCTCCCGGTCGTAGGCGGGTGTGTCGGCCTGCGTGAAACCGTGGTGCGCGCCGGCGTAGACCTCGCACGTGTGCCGTACCCCGGCGGCCGTCAGGGCCTCCTCGAAGCGCGCCACCTGCTCCGGGGGCAGCGACGGGTCGTCGTCGGCGTGCCCGAAGTACAGCTCCGCGGTGATGCCCGGCGCCTCCAGGTGCGGGCTGCCCGGGTCGTCGGTGGCCAGGCGGCCACCGTGGAAGCCCGCCACCGCCGCGACCCGGTCCGGGTGGGCGCCCGCCGTCCACAGGGCGAGCCGGGCGCCCATGCAGTAGCCGGTCACCGCGACCGGGCCGTCGGCCGCCGCCGGACTGCCGGCCAGCCACCGCAGATAGGCGCCCGCGTCCCGCTTGACCAGGTCGGGTGTCAGGCCGGCCAGCATCGGGCCGAGCCGCTCCCAGATGGTGGGGTCGGCGGCCGGGTCGATGAACGCGGGCAGCTCCAGCACCGGGGCCCGGCCGAGGCGGTGGAAGACGTTCGGCACGAGCACCGTGTAGCCGGCGGCGGCGAGCCGTTCGGCCATCGACCGCAGGTGCGGGCGCAGCCCGTAGGCGTCCTGGTAGAGAAGCACGGCCGGGCGGGGGTCCCCGTCGGCCGGCTGGACGAGGCAGGCGTCGGCGACACCGTCCTCGGTGGTGATGTCGACGCTGGTCGCCCGGACATCGGTCACGATGAGAAGCCCTTCCCTCGGGGACGGACGCGGGCGGTTCCCTGCCCGGCGCCACGACTGATCCCATGCTGCCACGCAAGATCGGCGAGCCGAGCCGCGAGAGCGGCGCCCGGCCGCGGTCAGGGCCGGGGACCGGCTACCGGGCGGGCCCGGCCCAGCGGTCGGCCACCGGGGCGGGCGCGGCTCCGCCGTCGTGTGTCGCTGCGGCGGTGGGAGGCAGGGCGACGGCCGCGTACGCGGGCTCCCGCGCGTTCACTCGAAGCGGCTCGGGTCGCCGGCTCCCCGGCGGACGATCTCCGCCTCCCCGCCCGAGAAGTCGACCACCGTCGTCGGCTCGGTGCCGCACTCCCCGGAGTCGACCACCGCGTCCACCACGTGGTCGAGCCGGTCCTTGATCTCCCAGCCCTGGGTCAGCGGCTCCTCCTCGTCCGGCAGCAGCAGGGTGCTGGACAGCAGCGGCTCGTCCAGCTCCGCCAGCAGCGCCTGGGTGACCACATGGTCGGGGATGCGCACGCCCACGGTCTTCTTCTTCGGGTGCAGCAGCTTGCGCGGCACCTCGCGGGTGGCCGGCAGGATGAACGTGTAGCTGCCGGGCGTCGACGCCTTCACGGCCCGGAACACGTCGTTGTCCACCCGGACGAACTGGCCGAGCTGCGCGAAGTCCCGGCACATCAGCGTGAAGTGGTGCCGGTCGTCCAGCCGGCGGATGGAGCGGATCCGGTCCATGCCGTCCCGGCTGCCGAGTTGGCAGCCGAGCGCGTAGCAGGAGTCGGTCGGATATGCGATGAGCGCCCCCGAACGGACCGCGTCGGCGACCTGGCCGATGCTGCGCGTCTGCGGATTGTCGGGGTGCACGTCGAAGTACTTCGCCATTCGACGAGCTTATTCCGTCGGTGGACGCCCTGCGCGCAGGGGCGGTGCCCCGTCGGCACCCGCCTGGAGCCGCGGACCCGTTCGGCACAGGTACGGCGTCATACCTGTCGTGGCGGCGTCCCCGGACCCGGCGCGCCCCGGTAGGGCAGACGATGCCCTCGGGTCGGCCCTCTGCGCCCTCGACGCACTGACGCACCGGCTCCCCCCCGCCGCCCACCGCCCCGCGGACCCCTACGGCCCCGCCGCCCCGAGTCCGAAATCGATGTGCGTACTTTCCGGGAGCCGGGGCAGACGAGGGAGGACCGCCCGAGGACGTCCCCCCGCCCCGGGCGTGGCGTCTCCGCCGGCGGCCTATCCCCCCCAGGCCGCCGGCGGAGCCATGTCCGGTGTACCGCCCGTCCTTCGGTCACCTGCGGCTGCGCGCCTCACCTGGCCGCCGGCTCGGCCGGCAGGTCGAACACGTGCCGGGGGGAGACGATCCGTGTGACCGCCTGACCGAACAGCGTGGCGGGTTCGTCGTTGCCGTGGGCGATGTCGGTGTTGAGGACGATCACCAGCGTCGTGCGCGTCGACGGGAGGTAGACGGTCAGCGACTCGTAGCCGGGCAGGGAGCCGTTGTGGCCGATCCAGCCCTGCACGTCGAAGATGCCCAGCCCGTACCCGGCGCCCGGGATCGAGGTCGCCGGGGTGATGAGGCGCTGCCTCTGCGTGGCGGCGCCGACCATCCGCTTCCCGTCGGGCAGTCGGCCGGTGGCCACGGTGGGCGCCCAGATGCGCAGATCGTCCAGGGTCGAGATCATCGCCCCGGCCGCCCAGCCCCAGGACGGGTCCCAGCCGGCGCTGTCCGCGGTCTTCCCGTCCGCCGTCTGGTCGGTGTAGCCCTGCGGGTGCGGCGCGGGGAACTCGTTGCCGGCGGGGAAGAGGGTGTGCGTCATGCCGGCCGGACCGAGAATGTGCCGCTGGATGTAGTCACCGAGGCGCTGCCCGCTCTTCTGCTCCACGACCAGGCCGAGCAGGATCAGGTTGGTGTTGCTGTAGGAGAACTTCTCGCCCGGCTGGAAGAGCACCGGGTGCTTGAAGGAGTAGGCGAGCAACTGCCGGGGCGTGAAGGGGCGCCGGGGGTCGCTGGTGAGCGCCTTGAAGAAGGCGTCGTCCTCCGAGTAGTTGAACAGCCCGCTGCGCATGCCGGCCAGCTGGCGCAAGGTGATCTTGTCGCCGTTGGGCACGCCGGCGATGTACCTGCCGATGGGGTCGTCCAGGCCGAGCTCGCCCCGGTCCACGAGCTGGAGCAGGGCGGTCACGGTGAACGTCTTCGTCTCGCTGCCGATGCGCGTGTACATGTCCGGGGTCATCCGGCGGCCGGTCGACTTGTCGGCGACGCCGAACGAGCGGACGTAACCGGCCTGTCCCGGCGTCCAGATGCCCACGCTCACGCCGGGGGTGCCGGTCTCGCGCCTCACCCGCCGTACGGCCGCGTCGACCTGGCGTGCCACGTCGGGGGTGAGGGCGCGGACATCCGGACCCGAGGGGCCGGGCGTGTCCGAGGTGGACGCGGCAGGTACGGCGGCCGGTGCCGTCCCCGCGGCGAACGGTACGAACAGCGTTCCCGCGAGCGCGGCGGCGGTGGCCCCCCTGCGCAGGCGTGCGGACGAAGGCGACATGGGCTGACTCCAACCACGTGACCGACGCGTGAGAAGCGACCTGAGCGAGACGTCCGAGCCCGGATCTCCCCAGCATAGGAGCGCCTTGGGCACCGCGCGCGCCGGCCGGACCCGTCCCGTACGCACGCGGCGGGCCCGGAGCCGACGGGCGGGAATGCCGGTCGGCCGGGCCTGCTCCCGTACGCACGCGGCGGGCTGGAGAAGACGGGCGGGAACGCCGGCCGGCCGGGCCTCCTCCCGTACGCACGCGGCGGGCCGGAGAAGACGGGCGAAGCCGCCTGCCGGGCCGGGTGGACAGCAGCCGGGAGCCGGTCTGCGCCGGGCTCGTCGCGCGGTGGCGGGCGCAGAGGCGGACCGTCCCCGCCGAGCCCGAGGCGCTGTGGACGGCGCTCTTCGGCCCAGCCGTCCCCTCCCGGCGCGGGCCCGGCCGGGCGTGATCCGCTGGATCCGCTACCGTCCGCACAGGGGCGCCAGGACGGCCAGGGTGCCGTTGGCCTGCCGCAGCGCGTCCTCCAGGGCACCGGGCGCGTGGAGGGTGCCGGTGCCGTCGGGTGGTACGAGCCACTCCAGATAGCGGGCGGGCCGGTACGGCGGCGGCACGGCCACCCACGTCCCCTTGCTCGCGTACCGCAGTCCGGCGCCGACCCAGCCCCCGGTCGGATCCGGCGGCAGCAGGAAGCCGACCCGCCCGGCCGCGGTGTCCACCAGGGTCGGCCCCGGCACCGGCAGCGCGGGCCGCCACAGCAGGTCCAGGGTGAGCAGGCCCAGCCGGTCGGGGACGCTCAGCAAGTCCCAGAAGCGGCCCGCCTCCAGCAGGGCGATGCCCTCGCCGTGATCCCACTCCCATTTGCAGCCGCGCGGGTCGGCCGCCGCCGCGGCCAGCCACTCCACGCCCCGCGTCCACATCGTGTGCGTCATGCGCTGCTCCGGGTCTCCTCGCCCGCCTGCCTGAGCGCAGGGAGCAACCGTGACCGGGCCCTGCGCGTGTCCGTACGCCCACCCGGCACCTGCATGGTTGTAGATACTTCTACGGCGCGGAAGGGGTGGCGAACCGTGGCGTTTGAGCCGGGGCGTTCGAACTCCGCTTGCCGGTTCGTCAGCCGGATGAGGGGGGACGCGTCACCCGCACGGTGAGCGGCCGGCACCTGGACACGCGTTTCGCTCGTCCGCACACTGGAATCGGTTGTGATCGGTTGAATCAGCCGCCTCTTCGGTCGTATGGTCACGGCATTCCGTCGCCGACTCCGGGAGGTTCTCCATGGACCGCACGCGGCTGCCCGCCCTCCTGTCCCACGAGAGCGCCGAGGCCGAACGCCGCAACCCCCGCTCGCGAGCGGCCTACGCGGGCGCCGACCACCTCTTCGGCCGGGTGCCGATGACGTGGATGAACAAGACCGCCGGCGCCTTCCCGCGCTATCTCGCCGGGGCGCGCGGCGCGCGGGTCACCGACATCGACGGGCACGAGTACATCGACTTCTGCCTCGGTGACACCGGTGCGATGGCCGGCCACTCACCCGCCCCGGTCACCGAGGCGGTCCAGCGGCGGTACGCCGACCTCGGCGGAGCCACCGCCATGCTGCCCACCGAGGACGCCGAGTGGACCGGCGCCGAACTGACCCGCCGGTTCGGCCTGGCGCGCTGGAGTTTCTCCCTCACCGCGACCGACGCCAACCGCTGGGCGATCCGGCTCGCCCGTGCCGTCACCGGCCGTCCGAAGATCCTGGTCAACAGCTACTGCTACCACGGCAGCGTGGACGAGTCGCTGATCGTCACCGGCCCGGACGGCACCGGCACCGCCCGCCCCGGCAACGTCGGCGCGCCCTGCGACGTGACGCTGACCAGCAGGGTCGCCGAGTTCAACGACCTCGCCGGGCTGGAACGGGAGCTGGCCTGCGGCGACGTCGCCGCCGTCCTCATGGAGCCCGCCCTCACCAACATCGGCATCGTGCTGCCCGAACCCGGCTACCTCGCCGGCGTCCGTGAACTGACCCGGCGGTACGACACCCTGCTCATCAACGACGAGACGCACACCTTCTCCGCCGGACCCGGCGGCTGTACGGCCGCCTGGGGCCTGGAGCCCGACCTGCTCACCATCGGAAAGGCGATCGGCGGCGGCATCCCGGCCGGCGCCTACGGCCTGTCCGCCGAACTCGCCGACCGGTTGCTGGCCCGCGCCGACCTGGACCTGGTCGACATGGGCGGCGTCGGCGGCACCCTCGCCGGCAACGCCCTGTCGGTCGCGGCGACCAGGGCCACCCTGGAGCACGTGCTCACGGACGAGGCGTTCGCCCGGATGGCCACCCTGGCCGAGCGTTTCGAGGCGGGTGTCCGGGCCGCCGTCCAGGCACACGGACTGCCCTGGTCTGTCAGCCGCCTCGGAGCCCGCACCGAGTACCGCTTCACCTCCCCGGCCCCGCGCACCGGCACCGAGTCCGCGACGGCCGCCGACCCGGAGTTGGAGGACTTCCTGCACCTCTACCTCGCCAACCGGGGCATCCTGCTCACCCCGTTCCACAACATGGCCCTGATGTGCCCCGACACCACCGAGCAGGACGTCGACACCCACACCGAGGTCTTCGCCGCGGCGCTCGCCGAACTGGCCGGCTGAGCAAGGCCGGGAGGGAGTCGGGACAGACGGCCACGAAGGACATAAAGGACATGAAGGACATGGATGACATCGATCGCGCCATCCTGCGGGAACTCCAGGCCGACGGCCGTATCGCCTACGCCGACCTCGGCCCCAGGGTCGGCCTGTCCGCCTCGGCGGCCCGGCAGCGCCTGCAGCGCCTGCTCGACTCCAGGGCCGTCCAGGTGGTCGGCGTCACGGACCCGATGGCCATGGGCGGACAGGCCATGGCCCTGCTCGGCATCGGCGTCGACGGCGACCCCCGCACCGTCGCCGACGCCCTGGCCGAACGCCCCGAGGTCGTCTACTCCGTCCTCACCTCGGGCGGCTTCGACCTGTTCGCCGAGGTGGTCGCCCCCGGCCCGAAGGAACTGCTGGACTTCGTCAACGACGTGGTGCGCCCCGTGGAGGGCGTCCGCGAGATCCGGTCCTTCCCGTACTTCGGCATCCACACGCACCGCTTCCTGTGGGACGTCGGCTGACCACCGGGAGAGAAGGGAGGGCGAGGGGCCGGGACGCCCGCGAGCGGGTCAGGCCGCCGCCGGGGGCCCGGGTGACAGCACCAGCATCGTGGCGTCGTCGCGGACCTCGTAGCGCCGCCGGGCCAGATCCGCCCACACCGCTCCCGGCAGCTCCGCCGACGGGGTACGGGCGAGCGCGGCCAGCCGCTCGGGCAGCGGATAGAAGGTGCCGGTGGCGTCCCGCGCCTCCCACACCCCGTCCGAGGCCAGGAACAGCCGGTCACCCGGACCGAGAGCCACCGTGACCCCCTTCGGCGGGTCGACGTCCACCAGTCCGATCCCCAGCGGCGGACCGGGTGCGACGGCCACCTCCCGTGCCTTCCCCGCGCACAGCAGGACGGGCGCCGGATGACCGCACGCCACCAGCCGCACCGCGGCCGTACCCCCGGCGAACTCCAGCAGCAGTGCCGTCGCGAACAGCTCCGCGTGCCGTACGTCCGCAGAGTCCACCGCCAGCCGGCGGTCCATGCGGGCCGCCACCGACTCCAGGTCCGGCTGGTCCAGGGCCGCCTCCCGGAACGCTCCCAGCAGCGACACCACCGTCGCGACCGCCGCCAGCCCGTGCCCCCGTACGTCCCCCATCACCGCGCGCACCCCGCACGGCCCCTCCCGGACGTCGAAGAAGTCCCCGCCGACCAGCGTGCCGTTCTGGGCGGTCCGGTAGAAGGCCGCGCAGCCGACCCGCCCCACCCGCTCCGGCAGCGGCGGCAGCACGGCCCGCTGCACCGCCTCGCCGATAGCCCGTTCCGTGTCCAGCTGGGCGTCCCGGCGGCTGCGCACGAAGGACACGAACACGCTCAGCGAGGCCACGAACACGATGGTGAGCAGGTCGGTGCTGCCGGGCCGGTTCAGATGCGTGGCCGGCACGTTCAGCACGACGATCACGCCCAGGCCCAGCACCCCGGTCATCACCGGGCCGTACGACAGGACGGCCAGCGGCGGGATGGCGCCCAGCAGGAAGCCGACATCACGCGCGGCGGGCGTCACCAGCGTGGCGACGGTGACCGCCGCGAGCAGGAGCACGGGCAGCACCCGTACCCACCACGGTGGTGGCGCGCCCCGCAGCCAGCCGCGATTCTCCCGGTCCCCGTGCGACGACCAGCCGCGCACCGTTCCCACATCCCCACGCTACGCCGCCACCGTCGGCGCGGCCCGCCGCCGGGCACACCGGACCGCCGCCGAAAACCCGTGGACGCCCGCCCCGCGGGCCGCCTAGCCTGTGGGGCACCACGCCCCGAGCGGACGGACGAAGGAGGCGAGCACGATGCAGGTCACCACCATCGAGCGCTCCCCCCTCCCCGTGCCGCCGGCGTGCCGCGCCTGATCCGACCGGGAGCGCCGCACCCGCACGCATCCCGGAGGAATCCATGACCGACCTGGTCATCCGCACGCTCGACGCGAGCAGTGCCGCCCTGTTCCGTGCCATGCCCGACCCACTCGCCCTGGCCGAGAAGCACCGGAGCACCCGCTACCGTCCCGACTGGCAGCGCGTCGCGCTGCGTGACGGCCGCACCGTGGCCCGCGCCGCCTGGTGGGGCCGCCCCCAGGATCCCGAGCCGCTGGTCATCAACTGGTTCGACGTCGCCGAGGGCGAGGAGGCCGCGGGCGCCGAACTGCTGCGGACCGCGCCCTGGCAGACCCCCGAACTGGAACTCGACCTGCCCGCCGGCTGGCGCGACGACCCGCGCCTGCGGGTCGCCGCCGGCACGCGTGCCACCGCCGCGCGCCAGGCCGGATACTTCCCCCTGGTGGACCGCTACCTCTACCGCTGGACCCGGGACCTGGGCCTGCCCCAGCGGCCGGGCAGGCTCCACTTCACGCCCGAACCCGACGACGCCGTCCTCCACGGCCTCCTGCGCCGCATCCACTCCGCCACCCTCGACGCGCACGCCCGCCGGGCCGTCGAGGAGGGCGGCGTGGACCGGGCGGCCCAGGAGGAACTGGACATCCTGCGGGGGCTACCGTCCCCGCGCGCCTGGTGGCAGGTCGCCCGCACCCCTGGCGGCGACCCGGTCGGCATCCACATCCCGGCGGGCAACGCCTCCGGGCCGTGCGTCGGCTTCATCGGAGTGGTGCCGGAACACCGCGGCCGCGGCTACGCCTACGACCTGCTCGCCGAGTGCACCCACTTCCTCGCCGCGCGGGGCGCCGAGTTCATCGCCGCCGCCACCGACCAGGGCAACTTCCCGATGGCCGCGCACTTCACCACGGCCGGCTACCCCGTCGTACGGGAACGCGTCAACTACTGGGCGAACGCCACCGGCGCCGGATGACCCCGCCGGCCGCCCGGTGGCCGTGCCAGGCACCGTCCACGCGGCGGTGCCCCACCGCCGGCCGGTCTCCGACCCGAACGAAAGACCGACCCTAGTCGGTGCCCTCCGGCGAACGGCCCTCCGACAGGCGGGTTTCCGCCGCCGCCAGGATCTCGGTGACGCGGAGGCCGAAAGCGGCGTCGCAGGGGTGCGGGCGGCCGGTGCGGGCCGCCCGCACCAGGGCGTCGGCGGCCCGGGCCAGCGCGGGAACCGCCCCCTCGGAGCTCCCCGGCAGGGCGGTGACCCCCGCCTCGCCCCGCAGTTCCACGTCGGCCCCGGCCGCCGCGGGCGGGGCCGTCAGGCTCAGGGTGAGCGTGCTCGACGCGCCCGTGGCATGGTCGAGGACCAGATGGACGGTGTCCGCCGGACCGTGTGCCGCCGCCACGACCTGCCGTACGTCGCCCAGGACCGGCAGCAGCACCGACAGGGCGTGCGGGCCGACGTCCCACAGGGCGCCCTTCTCCCGCCGCCACGGCGACGCCGCGAACGGGCTGCCGGACGTGAACACCGCCCCGAGCCACTGCGCCCGCGCCGTGAACCAGCCCGCCACCGTGGCCTGTTCCTCGATCCAGGCCTCCGGCTCCTTCTGGAAACGCGCGGTGAAGAACACCACCGACGCCACCCCGGCCCGTTCCACCGCGTCCGCGACGGCCCGTGCCTCGGCGACCGACAGCGCCAGCGGCTTGTCGAGCAGCAGGTGCCGGCCCGCCGCTGCCGCCCGCACCGCGAATCCGGCCTGCACGGACGGCGGCAGGGCGACCGCCACCGCGTCCACGTCGGCCAGCAGGGCGTCCACGTCGGCATAGGCGGGCACGTCGTACTGCTCCGCCAGCTCCGTGGCCGCCTCCGGCCGGCGCCCCCACACACCGGCGAACTCCAGCCCGGTGTGCCCGGCCAGGGCGGGGGCGTGGGCCGCCCGTGCCCACGGGCCCGTTCCCAGCAGTCCGATGCGCATGTCGCGTTCCTCTCTCCGAGCCGTCCCCCGCATCATCAAGATGCCGTACTCCCCTCACCCTGCGCACACCCGCGGCCCGGATCCGTCTCCTGGGCGAGCCATGCGGCGATGGTGGCGGCGATCGGCTGCCCGGTGTCCATCTCCACGAACCCGAACTGGCCGGCCTGGTTGCACTCCAGGAACCACCAGATCCCGTCCGCGTCCTCCGCGAAGTCGAAGGCACCGTAGGCCAGTTCCGCGTCCCGCAGGTAGCGCAGCACGCCCTCGGCGACGCGCGGCGGCACATCCGCGGGCAGCCAGGGGGAGACCGACGGGGCGAAGCGGACGTCCACGTCGTCGGGACCGGCGTCCGGGTCGGTGGGCTTGCGCGCGGCCAGCAGCGTGCCGCCGACGGCGGTGAGCCTGATGTCGGCCCGCTTGGCGATCCGCCGTTGCAGCAGCGTCGGTCCGAAGGCGACCGCGGTGAAGTCGGCGTCCGGTGCGACCCGGCTCGTCGGCACCGCCCGCGGCGGCTCCTGCGGATGCGCGCCCGAGACCGGTTTGACCACCAGGTCCGGGAAGCGCTCCGCGAACGCCCGCGCCGCCTGCGGGAACGTCGTGATCAGCGTGGCCGGCACCGGCAGGCCGCTGCCCTGGGCGAGGCGAAGCTGCCAGGGCTTGTGGCGGGCCCGGCGGGCCGCGTCCGGGTGGTTCATCCAGCGGGCGTCACTGGCGCGCAGCATGCCGTACAGCGCCTGCGACGACTCCTCCGTCAGCCAGGCCGACGGCTGGGCGGCGCGGGCCGCGGGGGTTCCCGGTCTGCGCACCCACACGGAGCGCAGACCGCCGATGCCGACCAGCCGCCCGCCGACGGACAGGTGTCCCCGGCAGGCGCCGTGGACGAACTCGCCCGACAGGGCCACCCCGTTGGTCAGATCGGCGGGGTCGAGCCGGACGACGGGCACGCCCGCCTCGCCCAGCCGGAGGACCACCATGTCCGCCGTCACGTCCTCTTCACTGGTCAGGATGAGCACGGTCATCTCTCGACGCCCGCGGTTCAGTCGTCGAAGTGCGTCTTGGAACCGGCGGTCGAGGTCGTGGTGCCGAGTGCTCTCAACGTGGCGTGATCGGTGGCAGCCGCGCGCCCGTCCGGGAGGACGTTCAATTGCAGTCCGGAGTCGTACGCGTACGGTGTGGTGACGTCCAACTCCACTGCGGGCCGAGCGTAGTTGAGCGTGAACGGTTGCATGGTCTCTCCCTGATTAGGCTTTCACGTCCTTATACGAGTCGAACGGGTGATTGGTTTCCTTACGTTCCGTGATCACGCGCCGGAACACGGCCCGGGACCGTGCCTGAGCAGGAAGACGGCACCGCGCTGTTCCGTCGACGCGACCGGGTGGCCGCGGCCCGCCCGCGGCTCGCCGCGCCCGTGACCCCTCGGCGTACGGGTACCCGGCATCCGGGCGGGGGAGACCGGCCGTGACCGGGCGGACGGCAGCCCGGGTCAGCGCGTGAGCGCCTCCCGCGCGACCTCCAGGGCCCGTTCCGCGTACGACCGCCCGAACAGCACGACGTGCACGAGGAGCGGGAAGAGCTGGTGCGGGCCCACCCGTTGCCGCCAGCCGTCTGCCAGCGGGGCCACCTCCTGGTAGCCGGCGACGATGCGGTCCAGCTGGGGGCAGCCGAACAGCCGGAGCATGGCCAGGTCCGTCTCCCGGTGTCCGCCGTGCGCGGCCGGGTCGATGAGCTGGACCTCGCCGTCCGCGCCCCACAGCACGTTGCCGTTCCACAGGTCGCCGTGCAGCCGGGCAGGCGGCTCCGCAGGGCCCGCCAGTTCCGGCAGCCGCTCGCAGACCCGCTCGAACAGGGCCGCCTCACCGGGGCGGAGCGTGCCCCGGTCGACCGCGCCGCGCACATAGGGCAGCACGCGGTGTTCGGCGTACCAGCGGGGCCAGTCGGTGCCCGGCGCGTTGCGCAGGGGCGCGGCCCCGATGTAGGCGTCCTCGGGGCCGCCGGGCGGAGGTGCCCCCAGGTGGGGCGCGCCGGCCGCGTGCAGGGCGGCGAGGGCCCGGCCGAAACGGAGCGCCGCCTCGGGACCGGGGCTGCCGGTCGCCACCCGCTCGGTCACCATCCAGTGCTCGTCGTGCCCGAGCACCGCCGGCACCCGGACCGCGTCCGCCGCGGCCAGCCAGCGCAGTCCCGCCACCTCGGCGCGCACGGCCCCCGGGCCGTCACCGCGTTTGACCATCACCGGAGTCCCGCCGTCCAGCAGCACCTCGGCCGGTGCCCCCGGCGTCGTGCGCACCCGGCCGGCCGGACGCCCGGTGAGCCGGGCCGCCACCTGCCCCGGACCCTCGTCCCGGTTGACCACGACCCCAGCGTACCGCCCCAACGCCGCGCACGCGTCGGCCACTTCGGCCTCGGACCCGCCCGCCGGGGCACACCTCGGCGGAAGCGTGAGCGGTGGTGACGGGGTAACGGGGGTGGCGCCGTCGGCTGATGCCGCCGCAGGACCCGGCCGTCGGGCCCGGCTCCACGTGCGCGGGGGTGTCCGCTCGGGGGGCCGGCCCCACCGGGGCTCACTTCCGTGCGGCGGGATCCCGCGCGGCGGTCGGCGCCCTGCCCCTTGTACGGCGCCGGATGCCCGGTTCGCCCCCTCCGCACGGCACCGGATGCCTGGCTTGCCCCCTAGCGGCACGGTCCCCTCGGTTTACCCCCCCGTACGGTGCGTCCCCTCGGTCCGCCCCCGGTACGGCACCGGACGCGCCCGCGCCGGACTCAGCCGGCGACGGGGTGTGGCGTGCGGGGCAGCCCCACCGGATTGCCGGGGGGCAGCAGGCCCGAGCCGAGGACGGCCGCCGTCAGCGGTTCCAGCAGGCGGGCCAGGCGCCCGGCGCGCTCGGCTCCCAGCGCGGACCACGGCCCCTCGGCCGCCGCGTCGGTGCGCGCCTCCGTCTCCGCGCGTACCGCGGCTCCCGCCGGCGTGAGCGTGCCGTCCGCCGCGAGCCGGCCGGACGCGCGCAGCCGTGCCACGGCCGCGTCCCAGTCGGCCTCCTCCCACTTGCGTGTCGTCCGCAGGAACGCCCCGTCGGACTCGCCGGCCGCCGCCTTGAGCACCATGGCGTCGACCGGTCCGAGCCCCAGGCTCACCAGTACCGCGACATGCGAGTCGCCCCGGTGCTCGCGCAGGGTCGTCAGGGCCTGCCACAGGCGGGCGGCGGGCCGCTCCGGGCGCTGAAGCGCCTGGTTGGCGGCGGCCAGCACCCGGCCCGTGGTGTCCGCCGCCGCCGCGGCCTCCCATGCCAGGTCCGCGGCCTCGGCGAAGTCGGCCGAGCCGACGGTGTCGGTCCCGAACAGGCGGGTCATCGCCGCGTTCACCGCCTCTTCCCGGGCCGCCAGCACGTCCACCGGGGCCGCGTACCGCCAGGCGTCCGGCAGCGCCCGGGCGACCCGGGCGGGATGGAAGACGTAGAAACAGCTCGTCACCACGGACGGGGACACCGCGCCCAGGGGGGCGGCGCGCAGGGCGAAGTAGCCCATCCAGTAGCCGCGCAGGCCGAGCCCGTCCGCCGCCCGGTGCGCCTCCGGGGCGAAGTACACGAGGTCGTGCACCGGTTCGTACCGTTCCCACAGCGCTCGCGCCATTCCGTCCGCCACTGCTTCCTCCCACCGCGTCGGCCTGCCGTGCTGTCGGGCACCAGCCTGCGTTATGACAGCTGTCATAACAAGGGGCGGGGATCACCGGATCGGCACGCGGACCCGGCCGGGGGCGCTCCGGAGTGGTTCCGTGAGCCACACCGCGCGGCCGGGGCCGGCCGCCGGCCGCGGGGGCACCTTCCCGGCGCCGTCCGCCGGTACCGGGAGGTGACCGTGCCGGTGGTGCCGATCCGGCCCGCCCGGTCGACGCACCGGACCGGGCCGCCGGGCCCGCTGGGAGTGCTCCACGGCATGCGGCGCCCGCCTCCCCGGTTGACCCGTACGGGGGCCGCGGGGCAGTG
The DNA here is from genome assembly GCF_043195475.1 of Streptomyces sp. Y20. NCBI lineage: Bacteria > Bacillati > Actinomycetota > Actinomycetes > Kitasatosporales > Streptomycetaceae > Streptomyces > Streptomyces sp. Y20. The sequence goes on along the minus strand of NZ_JBIDDP010000001.1, from coordinate 114,947 downwards.
GCACTGGGGCAGACGGGTGGCGTGGTGACCCGGCTGGACGGCTCGGATGGTGGGAGGCGATGGCCTCACTGACGGTGGTTCATGTCAGGGCCGGGTCCACCCAGCTGATGTGGTATCCGCTGACCGGCCATGGCGGAAGGACATCACTATGCGCCCTGCCCGCATGCTCCTGGCGACCGCGGCTGCCGCCGCCGCCTTCTCCTTCGCCACTCCCGGAGCCGCGTTCGCCGTCCCCGCCGGCGATCACGACGACTCCTCGTACAGCAAGGAGCACGACAGCGACTCCGGCCGTGACCACGACAAGGACTCCGACAGCGATCACGACAAGGGCTCCGGCGGGGATCACGACAAGGACTCCGGAAGGGATCAGGACAAGGATTACGGCAGCAAGCACGAGGGCGGCCGCGAGCACGACGAGCCGCGCGGCGGAATGCACACGGGTGGCGGAGCGCTCGCCGCGGTGCGCGGCGACGACTGGGGCTCGGACCGCGACGACAGCCGGTTCGACCCCGAGACCTACCGGGACAAGGAAGACAAGGGAGACAAGGGGGAAAAGGGAGAAAAGGGCGGCGGTGAGAAGGGCGGCGGCGGTCACGACAAGGGTGGATGGGGCGACGACCACGAGAAGCCGCGCGGCGGCATGCACACCGGTGGCGGTGCGCTCGCCGCTCCCGGCGCCACCGCGGGCGGCATCGCCGTCCTGGCCGTAGGCGCCGCCGGCGCGTACGCGCTGCGCCGCAAGAAGGCCGTCCAGCCGGCGTCCTGAGGGACGGCCCGTCCCAGGGGCTGCGGACGCCGCCGGCGCACCTCCATGCCGGCGGCCCGTGCCCGGCCCCGGACGCCGTCCCCGCGGCGCGCGCCCTACCAGCCCCGAGTCCCGTGCTGCCGTGCCCGAGTGAGGTGGTGTCCGATGGCAGCAGATTCGTCCTCCCCGTCCTCCGCGCCGGACGAACGCGGTTCCGGCCACGGCGGGCGGCTGACGCTGTGGGGTGTGGCGGTGGCCGTCCTCGCCGTCAGCATGTTCGGCGGCCACCAGCGGCCGGCCCCCACGCCGGGGGCACTGCCCCGTCCCCCGGGCGTGACGGCCGCCGCGCCGGCCGACCCGCACCGGGTCGGCGAGGCGCTGCCCCGGTCCGAGCCGACCCGCCTGCTCATTCCGAAGATCTCCGTCGACGCCCCCTTCACCACCCTGTCCCTCGCCGCCTCGGGCCAGCTGGAGCCGCCACCCGCCGCGGACACCAATCTCGTCGGCTGGTACGCCAAGGGCGCCTCACCGGGCGAGAAGGGCACCGCGGTCATCGCCGGGCACGTCGACACGGCGGTCTCCGCGGCGGTCTTCGCCGGCCTCGACCAGCTGACACGCGGTGACCGGTTCTCCGTGGAGCGGGCCGACGGGAGTACCGCCGACTTCGTCGTGGACGACGCCGAGTCCTTCCCGAAGGACGACTTCCCCAGCTCACGCGTGTACGCGGACGCCGACCGCCCCGAGGTCCGGCTGATCACCTGTTCCGGGGCCTACGACCACTCGGTGCGGGACTACACCGAGAACCTGGTCGTCTTCGCCCACCTGGTCTGAGCCGGCGGTGACGGGGGTGTGACACCGGGGGGCACCCGCGTCGGCGCCGCTGTCCCGCGCGGCACGGACGCGGCCACAGGGGCGCACGGGTCCCGGGCCGTGCGGTCGGGCGGGCCGAGGACACACCCGCGCCCGCGCAGCGGGCGGCTCCGGCCGGCGTGACCCCGCGCACCCTGGCGGACCTGCGGCTTGTGCCGCGCAGGACGCCATGGAACGCTTCGGTCCGCCGCCCGCGCGCACGGGGCGCGGGCCGGGGCGTGCGACCGGCCGCGGGAACGAACGAGGAGTGGAACGATGGAGCTGGAGCTGCGGCACCTGCGGGTGCTGTGCGCGATAGCGGACGCGGGCAGCGTGGGCCGTGCCGCCGCACAGCTGGGGTACTCGCAGCCCGCCGTGAGCACCCAGCTGCGGCGCATCGAACGCCACCTCGGCGAGCCGCTCTTCGAGCGCGGCCCGAGCGGGGTGCGGCCGACACGGTACGGCGCCGAGGTCGTCGAGCAGGCCCGGGACGTGCTCACCCGCGCCGCCGCGATCGGCCACCGCCGCGCCGCCGGCCCTCCGCACCGGACCCTGCGGGTGGCCGCCACTAACTCACCCATGCTGTCCGGCACGGTCTCCCGCGTCCGCGCCCGGCTGCCGGAACTGTCCCTCGCCGTCACCAGCGTCTACGCCTCCTCGCGGATCGTGGAGCTGCTGGAGGAGGGCGCGGTGGACGCCGCCATCGCCGCCGACTACCCCGGCATGGAGCTGCGGCACTCGGCCGGCGTCCGGCACCGCGGCATCGTGACCGAACCGACGTTCGTCGCCCTGCCCGCCCGGCACCGGCTCCGGCAGTGCGCGCAGATACAGCTCGCCGACCTGGCCGAGGACGCCTGGTTCGTCACCCCGGACGACGGCGCGGGCTGGCCCGGCGTGTTCTACGACGCCTGCACGGCGGCCGGCTTCACGCCGCTCACCGTCCACGAGTTCCTCGGCGACCAGGCCCAGTTGCAGAGCATGATCGCCGACGGGCTCGGCGTCTCCCTCGTGCAGCCGACGCTTCGGCCCGTCCCGCACATCCTGGTGAAACCGCTGGCCGGCTCCCCGCTGTGGTGCCGTTACGTCCTGGCGTGGCGACCGGACACCGTCGGCGACGCCGTGGCGGAGACGCTGCTGGGGTCCGCCACGGCCGCGTACCGCGACCTCGTCGCCCAGGCCCCGCACCTGCGCACCTGGGCCTCCCGGACCTGGAGCGTCGGAGCGTAGACGCACGGGGACCGCGCGCAGTCGGAGGGTGACACGTGCTCCGCGCGTAGTTCCGGCGGCCCCTACCAGGTGGTGGACACGGCGGGGTCACAGTTCCTGTCCGCCAGCAGGAAGGCTGCCACCGCATGTCTGCAACACGCCGTCAGGTCCTGGCCCGCGCGAGCGCCCTGGGAGCGGGCATCGCCTTCACCGGGGCCCTGTCCGAGCTTTTCGCGGGCACCGCCGCCGCGTACGACCCGGGCCGCACCGGCTACGGCCCCCTCGTCCCCGACCCGCAAGGCCTCCTCGATCTGCCGAAAGGCTTCCGCTACAAGGTGCTCTCCCGCGAGGGCGACCGGCTACGTTCCGGGGAGGGCCCCGTCCCCTCCCACCACGACGGCATGGCCGCCTTCGCCGGCCACGGGGGCCGCACGCACCTCGTCCGCAACCACGAGAACCGCGTCACCGCCGAGTTCCCGGTACCGGTCGTCAGCGGCCTCACCTACGACCCGGCGGGCAAGGGCGGCTGTACGGCCCTCACGCTCGACGGGGACCACCGCGTGCTGTCCGAACGGGTCGCCCTCGCGGGCACGGCCGTCAACTGCGCGGGCGGGCACACCCCCTGGGGCACCTGGCTGACCTGCGAGGAGACCGAGGACAGGGCGGGCACCAACGGCTACACCAAGGACCACGGCTTCGTCTTCGAGGTCCACCCCACCGACCCCCACCGCACCGGTGCCGTCCCGCTGACCGCGATGGGCCGCTTCCAGCACGAGGCGATCGCGGTCGACCCGCGCCAGGGCGTCGTCTACGAGACGGAGGACGCCTTCGAGAAGCCGTTCGGCCTCTTCTACCGCTTCCTGCCGGAGAAGCCGCTGGGCGGCGCGGGTTCGCTGCGCGCGGGCGGCCGGCTCCAGGCGATGCGGGTCCCCGGTGTCCGGGACCTGTCCACGATCCAGGAGACCGGCGCGCGCTTCGACGGCATCGAGTGGGTGGACGTACCCGACCCGTCGGCCGCCACCACCCCCACCCGGTTCCAGGACTACGGCGCCGGGGGCATCACGCACGCGCAGAAGCTGGAGGGCTGCTACTGGGGCGGCGGCCGCGTGTACTTCGTGTCGTCCTTCGCCCGCGGAGCGGACGGCTCGGCGGCCGACCACTACGGCCAGATCTGGCGCTACGACCCGGCGCGCCGCCGGCTGACCCTGGTCGTCGTGTTCGGCCCGGACACCGACGTGCAGCTGCCCGGAGAGTCCCCGGACAACATCTGCCTCGCCCCCGGCGGCGGCCTGATGGTGTGCGAGGACGGCAGCGGCGCGCAGCACGTCTTCGGCGTGACCCGCACGGGCGAGGTGTACGCGATGGCCCGGGGCCGGCAGAACGTCGGGACGGCGCAGGCGCCCGAGTGGGGGGAGTTCGCCGGGGTCACCTTCGCCCCGGACGGGAGGACGATGTTCGTCAACTGCTACACCCCCGGCACCACGTTCGCGGTGACCGGCCCCTGGCGCGGATAGGCACCCGGCAGCGGTGAGCACGCCGGGGCGGGTGCGCGCGGTACGCGCCCCGGCGTGACCGGGCGGAGCCCGCCGCGATGTTATGAGCGACCGGTGCCATGTGCTATGTCACACGCCATTGTTGGGGCGAAGGTGCGCTGAGACAGTGCGTCACACGCCTCGACACCCCACCGGGGCGCATCCCTTCGTGGAGGAATCCCGATGCGCTATCGATTCGCGCTGCCCGGCCGCGGAGCCGGCCGCCCGGCCACGCGGCTGGCCGGCGCAGCCGCCGTCTGCGTGACCCTGGCCGGCCTGCTGTCCACTCCGGCGCTCGCGGCCACCCCGGCCCGCCCCGGCACGGCCACCCCGGCCCGCCCGCACCCCACCGTGCCGTCGCCCGCCGCCGCGACCACCTTCCCCACCGAGCGTCCCGCGGTCCAGGCCCGGCGCCTCAGCCCGGCTCGACTCCGGCCCCAGCAGCCCGAATTCACCCGGCCGGCGGCGAGCACGGTGAAGACCTCCTCCTGCACCCCGGCCGACTTCGGCAGCCGCACCGGAACCGCGCTCGTGTCCTACGTGAAGGCCGCGACCGCCGACTGCGTCAACACCCTGTTCCCGGTCACGGGCAAGGACGCCTACGACGTCTTCCGCCAGTCCCAGATGCTGACCGTCGCGAACGCGTTCACACGCACCGCCCGGCGCTACCGCGGCGACAACTCCGGCAGCCTGCTCCAGCTCGTCCTCTTCCTGCGCGCCGGCTACTACGCGCAGTTCAACCACCCAGGGGACGTGGGCGCGTACACCCCGCGCCTCACCACGGCCGTCACCGCCGGCATGGACGCCTTCTTCGCCCGCCCCCACTCCCGTGACGTCTCCGCGGCCAACGGCGACATCCTCGGCGAGACCGTCATCCTCACCGACAGCGCCGACCGGCAGGGCCGCTACCTCTCCGTCTACCGGCGGCTGCTGACCGCCTACGACAGCACGTACGACCCGGTCGGCAGCATGGTCAGGGCCGTCAACGACGTCTACACGCCGCTGTGGCGCGGCAACTGGAACCCGGAGTACGTACGGGCGGTCGCGGCCGACCCGCGGATCACCGGCACCCTGTACCACTTCGCGCTGGCCCACACCGACCGGCTCGGCACGCCCCTGGCCTTCCTGGACTCCAACGCCGGGATGAACCTTGCCCGTTACACCGAACACCCCGAACTTCGGGACACCGTCCGGCCGTTGGTGAAGGACCTGCTGGACCGGACCGCGATCACCGGCCCGACGGCCGGGCTGTGGGTGGCGGTGGCCGCTCAGGCGGCCTCCTACGACGGCGCCGACTGCGGCTACTACGACGTGTGCGGCCTGCCGGACAAGCTCGCCCACGCCGTCCTGCCCGTCACCCGCCACTGCGACGCGAACGTCACCGTCCACGCCCAGGCGCTCACCGACGCCGACCTCGACGCGGCCTGCGCCGGAGTGCTGCGCCAGGACGCCTACTTCCGCGGCATCGTGCGGGCCGACGGCGCGATACCCGGCCAGTACGCCTCCACGCTCCAGCTCGTCGTCTTCGCCAGCCGCGCCGACTACCAGACGTACGCCGGTCCCATGTACGGCATCAGCACCGACAACGGCGGCATGACGCTGGGCGGCGACCCGTCGGACCCGGCGAACCAGCCGATGTCGATCATGTACCAGAAGGACCAGGACGACGGCTTCGCGGCTCGTATCTGGAACCTCAACCACGAGTACACGCACTTCCTGGACGCCCGCGACGACATGCTGGGCGACTTCGGCCGGCAGATCTCGGTGCCGGACGTGTGGTGGATCGAGGGCCTCGCCGAGTACGTCTCCTACAGCTACCGGGGCCTGGCCTACGACCAGGCGGCCCAGGAGGCCGGCAAGCACACGTACCGGCTGAGCACCCTGTTCGGCAGCACCTACGACAACAGCGATGTCACCCGCACCTACCCGTGGGGCTACCTCGCCGTGCGCTACATGCTCGACAGGCACCCCGACGACGTGCAGCGCATGCTCGCCCGCTTCCGCGTCGGTGACTACGCCGGCGGATACGCGGTCTACCACGACGGCATCGGCACCCGCTACGACGCCGACTTCGACCAGTGGCTCACCGCGTGCGCCGCGGGCGCCTGCGCGCGGCCGGCCGTGGCCTGACCGCACGCGCCCGGCACGACCGCCGCCGGCCGGGGATTCCGGCCGGCGGCGGTAGGCGACGCGGGGCGCGGGGGCTCAGACCGCCGTGGCCGGGTAGGTCGGGTACTCCACGCCCGACACGTGCTGGACGACGCGGACGACCTGGCAGGAGTAGCCGAACTCGTTGTCGTACCAGAGGTAGAGGATCGCGTTGTCGCCGTCGACCTTGAGGGCGCCGGCGTCCACGATCGAGGCGTGGCGCGAGCCGATGAAGTCGCTGGAGACCGCGTCGGGTGCCGTGATGAAGTCGATCTGCCGCTTCAGCGGCGAGGTGAGCGACACCTCGCGCAGGTACTCGTGGACCTCCTCGCGGCTGGCCTCGCGGGCCAGCTGGAGGTTGAGGATCGCGATGGAGACGTCCGGCACCGGCACCCGGATCGAGCTGCCGCTGATCTTCGCCTTCAGGTCCGGCAGCGCCTTGGCGACGGCGGAGGCGGCACCCGTCTCGGTGATCACCATGTTGAGCGGCGCGGAGCGGCCACGGCGCTCGGACTTGTGGTAATTGTCCAGCAGGTTCTGGTCATTGGTGAACGAGTGGACGGTCTCCACGTGCCCGCGCAGCACGCCGTACTCGTCGTCCATCGCCTTCAGCGGCGGCACGATCGCGTTGGTGGTGCAGGAGGCGCAGGACAGGATCTGCTCGTCGGGCTTGATCGTGTCGTGGTTGACCCCGTGCACGATGTTCGGGACGTCGCCCTTGCCCGGCGCGGTCAGCACGACCTTCTCGATGCCGGGGCGCAGATGCTTGGACAGGCCCTCGCGGTCGCGCCAGTTGCCGGTGTTGTCGATGAGGATGGCGTTGCGGATGCCGTACTCGGTGTAGTCCACGTGCGACGGGTCGTCGGCGTAGATCACCTTGATCTCGTTGCCGTTGGCGACGATCGTGCTGCTGTCCTCGTCCACCGTGATCGTGCCCTGGAACTGGCCGTGGATGGAGTCCCGGCGCAGCAGTGAGGCGCGCTTGACGAGGTCCCCGGTGCCCCGGCCGCCGCCGCGCACGACGATGGCGCGCAGTCGCAGGCCATTGCCGGAGCCCGACTTCTCGATGAGCAGACGGGCGACGAGCCGGCCGATGCGGCCGAAGCCGTACAGCACGACATCGCGCGGCTCGCGGCGCTCGACCCGGCTGTCGCCGGTGGCACCGGCGACGGCCTCGGCGGTGAACTCCGCCACGCTCAGACCGCGCTCGTCGGCCTGGTAGAGGGTGGCCAGCATGCCGAGGTCGATCTGCGACGGCCCGAGGTCCAGGTCGGTCAGCGCCTGAAGGAACGGCATGGTCTCGGTGACCGAGAGCTCCGCACCGGCGATCTGGCGGGCGAAGCGGTGGGTCTTGAGAATGCTGACCACCGACTTGTTCACCAGGGAGCGGCTGTGCAGCAGGACGGTCACGTCCCGCTCGCGGTGCAGCTTCCCGATGAGCGGGATCATCGACTCCGCGATCTCCTCGCGGATCTTCCAGTTGGTGAACGAGTCGTCGTTGACAGTCACAGGTCCATCTTTCGAGCTAGGCAGCGCTCATATGATAACCACACCCTTTTCGAGGTCTTCGCGAGGGTGCTTCCGGCCCGGCCCGCGATGACATGATCCGACCGGGTCCGGTGAGGTCCGGCGGCGGGAGAGACCGCCGATGAGGCTGCACACGCACGAGTGGGGGACCGGCGACCGGATCGCCGTGCTGGTGCACGGGATCATGTCCGACCACCGCACCTGGCACCGGGTCGCACCCGTCCTGGCGGACAAGGGATACCGCGTCATCGCCGTGGACCTGCGCGGCCACGGTGCCAGCGGCCGGGGCGCGTACAGCCCCGAACAGTGGGCCGGTGACCTCGTGGAGACCCTCCCCGTGGGTGCGGAGCTGGCGATCGGCCACTCGCTGGGGGCCATGGTCCTGGCGGGCGCCGTCGAACGGCTGGCGCCCGCCCGGGCCGCCTACTGCGACCCCGCCTGGGAGGTGCGCGAGAAACTGGTCGCGGCCTCCGCCTGCTTGGCGGCGTTCAAGACCGCCGGCCGTTCCATGATCCGGAACCTCGATCCGCGCTGGGACGACATCGACGTGGACATCGAACCGGCCACGCTGGCCGCCTGGGACCCCGCCACGGCCGCCGTGCTGCCCGGCATCTACGCGGTAGGCCGGACACCGGCCCGCCCGGTGGTGCCCTCCCTGGTGGTGCTGGCCGGCGCCGGCGAACTCCACCGCGCCGGCCTGGACTGCGAGCCGACCCGGCGGGGCTTCGAGATCCGCACCGTCGAAGGCGCCGGCCACACGCTCTACCGGGACGACTTCGAGGGCTTCATGGGGGCGCTCGACGGCTGGATCTGACCAGCCCCCGGAGAACCGTCGCGGCGCGGGCCAGGAAGACCAGGCGGGCCAGGAAGGCGGCGGAGCGGTCGGGGCGTCGGCCGGCGCGGTCGGGGCGGCGGGGTCAGCGCGGGTCGAAGACGACGCTGGCGAAGTGCGCGCCGGCGGGCGCCGACCGGCCGGCGGCGAGCCGCAGCGCCGTCCCCTTGCACTTCTTGCGCGTGTAGACGACGAGCGGCCTCTTCGTCCCGTTGTGCGCGCCGCGCGCTTCCTGGGCCATGTCCAGACACCGGTGGCCCGGCGGGTCGGTGATGACGTACGCCTTGCCGTGCGGACCGATCCAGGTGAACGTGCCGTCGACGGCGAACGCCGGACCGGTGACGGTGAGGGCGAGGGCGAGAGCGCCGAGTACGGCGGTGAGCGGACGAGACAGGCGCATGGCGGTGTCCTTCGACGAGGGATGCGGGAGCGGACCGGGGCCGCACCCGTAATCTGCCACTTGGCCCCCGCGCGGCCCGGCAGCCGACACGGGCACGTCCACCGTCCGGGTGACGGCGGAGGGGAATCCGCGCCCCGCCGCGGTACGTCCGCCCGCCCGGCCGCGCCCCGTCGCACGCGGCCGGTATCGGCCTCCTTTCGGGGGACCGGCTGTGCGAACGCCGTGGATCGGGGTAGGCGAGACGCCCGAGGAAGGAAAGGACCGTTCCATGACGACCTACGTGATCAGCGTGCCCGGCACCTTCACCGACGGGATCGGCGACGATGCCCGTACCCGGCTGGCCCGGGCGCTGCGGCCCGCCGACCCGCACGGCACGCGGATGGGCAACGCCGAGGACCTCGACGTGCTCAGCCTCAACGAGGACAACACCTTCACCCTCCGCCTGACCGTCGAGGCGGACACCGGCCCGCACGCCGAGGAGGAGGCGCGGCGGCTGGCGGGCTCCGCGCTCCGGGACGCGGGCCTGGACGAGGGGAACGCGCCGCTCGGGCCGGCGATCATCACCGGTATCGACTCCGAGGTCCGCTGACGGGACCGGGGCGGGCCGGGAGCGGGACCGGTGGCGATGCCGGCCCGGGGGCCGGCGCCGGGGCACGACGACCCCGTACGGGTAAAATTCAGGGGTTCGCCGAACATCCAGGCGGCCGGACGGCCGCGCGCCACCGCCCCGGCGGAAGTGATCGATGCCCCGCAGACGCTCCACGGACGAAGGCGACGAGCTGCTGGCCAGACTCGGTTCGCTCACCGCCCAGGCACGGCGGCGCGCGGAGCTCCAGCGCACCCAGGTGGAGCTGGCCATCGCGCTCCAGCGCGGCATGCTGCCCCGGGACCTGCCCACCGCGCCCGGCCTCCACCTGGCGGTGCGCTACGCGCCGGCCAACATCGGCCTCAACGTGGGCGGCGACTGGTACGACGCCTTCCCCCTGCCCGACGGCCGGATCGGGCTGTCGATCGGCGACGTCCAGGGACACAACATCGAGGCCGCCGCCTTCATGGGCCAGGTCAGGGCCGGACTGCGGGCCCTCGCCTCCGTCACCGGCGAGCCGGGCGAACTCTTGGCACGCACCAACGACCTGCTGCTCTCCCTGGGCGGCGACCTGTTCGCCACCTGCACCTTCATGCGGCTCGACCCGGCCACCGGCGAGCTGGAGAGCGCCCGGGCCGGGCACATCCCCTTCGTCTGGGCCACGGCCGACGGCAAGTCCGGCGTCGTCGACGACCGAGGCGGCCCGCCGCTCGGCATCGACCGGGGCCTCGAGTATCCGGTGACCCGGCACCGGCTCACCACCGGCGGAGTGTTCGTCCTGGTCACCGACGGTGTCGTGGAAGGGCCGTCGCTGGACATGGAGGACGGCCTCGACCAGGTGGTACGCCTCGCCGGCATCGCCGCTGTCGCCGGCCTGGAGGCCCACGCGCTCGCCGCGGCCGTGATCAAGGGCGCCGAGAGCGTCGGCCACGAGGACGACGCCGCCGTCCTCGTCGTGGGCCTGGACGCCCCGAGCACCACCCCGGCGCGGAGGCCGGGCGGGCACGCCGCGACCTGGTGAGGGGCGGGCCCGGCATGCCGTGGCGTGCGAGGGCATGCGGCCCGGGCGGCGTACGGGCGCGGCCGGCTGAGCCGGCCCCCTGTCAGCCATAGGGCCGGACCGGACCCGCTCCCGCCTCGCAGAGCCCGACCCGCCGGTGTGGGATGGCTGGTGTGGTGGGTATCGAGGAGCCGCGCCGGCCGGGCGGCCGCGCCGTCCAGATCCTGGGCGTCGCCGGCTGCTACTACGCGGCGGCCCAGCTCGGCCTGCTGCGTGATCTCACGGTCGGGGGAGCCGTCGTCACCCCCATCTGGCCGCCGACCGGCGTCGCCGTGGCGGCCCTGCTGATCCTCGGACTGGGCTGCTGGCCCGGCATCACACTCGGCGCCTTCTTCGCGGTCCTGTCCCTCACCACGCCCGGCCCCGAGGTGCTCGGCGTGCTCCTGGGCAACACCGCCGCACCCGTGTGCGCGGCGCTCCTGCTGCGCCGGGCCGGCTTCCGCACCGACCTCAGCCGGTTGCGCGACGGACTCGCCCTCGTGTTCCTCGGCGCGCTGACCGCCATGCTGATCAGCGCGACCATCGGCGTCAGCCTGCTCGTGCTGGCGGGCAGCCTGGCCGGCAACAGCTTCTGGATCGTCTGGCTCGCCTGGTGGGTGGGCGACGCGATGGGCGTCCTGATCGTCACCCCGCTGCTGCTGTTGCTGCACGGCGCCCGCAGGCCGCTGCCGCTCCACCGGTGGAAGGAGGCGACCGCGCTCCTCCTCGCCGCCTGCGCGCTCGTTCCGCTGGCGGCCTACAGCTCGATCAGCCTGCTCTTCCTCGTCTACCCGCTCATCATCTGGGCGGCCCTGCGGTTCCAGCTGGCGGGCAGCATCATGTGCGCACTCGCGACGTCCGTGGTGGCCACCCTCGCCGCGACCGACGAGGTGGGGGCGTTCGCGGGGCTCAGCCGGATCGAGGTCATGGTCAAGCTCCAGGCGTTCAACGGTGCCATGGCCCTCACCGCGCTGCTGCTGTCCGCCGTGATCATCGAGCAGCGCAACACCCGGCGCTCGGTCGAGCGGGCCTGCCAGGAACTGGTCGAGGTACTGGAACACCTCAACGCGGGCGAGGCCCCGCCACCGAAGCCGCAGAACGGGCAGAGCCGTACCGGCGACGACCGGGGTCGCCGGCCCGAGGCACCGTGACCACGGTTCGGCGCCTGCCGGCCGGCCTCAGCCCTCCGAGCGGTTCACCGGCCCCTCGTCGTCCCTGCCCGGCTCCGCGGCCGGTGTGACCGTCGCGGGGTCCTGGCGGGAGCGGGACGGCGGGTGCGCGGCGCCGCTGGCGCCGGACTGGCCGCCGCCGGTCGTGCCGTAGCCCCCGGGGATCCCCGGCGGGGTGTCCGCGGCTGCCGCCGCCTCGCTGATGTGGCGCCGGGCCCTGACCCCCGCCCGGCGCTCCGGGTACGGGTGGTCGAACGGCTCGGCGGAGGCGGGCTGCCGGTCCGCCTCCAGCTGCCGGCGCGCGGCCCGCTCGGCCGCCGTCGCGTTGTCGTCCTGTCGGTCGCGGTCGTCGTCCTCCATACGGCGCCGGGTACCCGCGCGACGGCCGCCGCCGACGTCGGTCCCCGGCGTGTCGACCGGCCCCCCAGGGGCACTGGGAGACGATGGGCACAGCCCGCACGGGCACGGGGCCGGACCGGGAGGAACAGGGCGGCATGGAGCATCGGCCGGTGACGGAAACGCCGGACGAGGCCGGCACAAGGGCCTCGCCCGCCCCCGCACCCCCGCCCCCGCAGACCTTCGCACCCGTGAGCCGGCCCTCGCCTCCGGGTGCCGAGGAAGGGGCGAGTCCGGGCACCGCCGCGTCCGGCAGTCGGCTGCCGCCCCCGGACCCCATCGGGGGCGAGGTGCCGAGCGTCCCCGATTCCGCCAGCCCCTCGCCCGCCGGCGGCCGCGCCACCCCGAGTGCCCCGGTCTCCGGCACCCCGCCCGCGCGCTCGCAGGGCGCCGGGCCTCCCGGGCCCGCGAGCCGGCCCTTCCTTGCGGCCGCCGGGGAAGGCGCGCGTCCGAGCACGCCCGAGCCCGGCGACCACCCGTCGCCCGCCGGCGGCCGCGCCACTCCGAGTGCCCCGGCCTCCGGCACCCCGCCCCCGCCCCCGCACACCTCCGAGTCCCCCGCACCCGCGAGCCGGCCCGCACCACCGCACCCCGACAGGGGAACGGCGCCGAGTCCCCCGCCTTCCGTCGACCGGTCCTCGCCCCACGCCGGCGCCAGGCACAGCACTCCCGCCCCCCGCCCCGGTGATGGAGACGTGCGGCGTCGGGTTCCCCGTACCGATGTCCTGCTGCGGGAGCCCCGGTTGGCCGCGGCTGCGGAGCGGCTCGGTGCCGGGTTGGTGAAGGCCGCCGTCCGGCAGGCGCAGCAGGGGGCCCGGGAGGGGAGCGTGCCGGTGGAGCTGGTGCCGGAGACGGCCCTGGGTCTGCTGCCGGGGAGCGCGGGCGGTCTGCGGCCGGTGATCAACGCCACCGGGGTGCTGCTCCACACCAACCTGGGGCGCGCCCCGCTGTCGGCCGCGGCCCGGCAGGCCGTCGTGGAGGCCGCCGGGCCGACGGACGTCGAGCTCGACCTGACCACCGGGGTGCGCGCCCGCCGGGGGCGCTCCGCGCTCGCCGCGCTGCGGGCGGGCGTGCCGGCCGCCGAAGCCGCCCACGTCGTCAACAACGGGGCCGCCGCGCTCGTGCTCGCCGCCACCGCCCTCGCGGCGGGCAAGGAGATCGTGGTCAGCCGGGGCGAGATGGTGGAGATCGGCGACGGATTCCGCCTGCCCGACCTGCTGGTCTCGACCGGGGCACGGCTCCGCGAGGTGGGTACGACCAACCGCACGGCCCCCGCCGACTACGCCGCCGCCGTCAGCCCCGACACGGGCTTCGTGCTCAAGGTGCACCCGTCCAACTTCCGCATCACCGGGTTCACCCGGTCCGCCGAGGTCGCCGACCTGACGGGACTCGGCGTCCCCGTCGTCGTCGACATCGGCTCCGGCCTGCTCGCGCCGCACCCCGCCCTGCCCGCGGAACCCGACGCCGACACCCAGCTGCGCGCGGGCGCCGCCCTCGTCACCGCCAGTGGCGACAAACTGCTCGGCGGCCCCCAGTGCGGTCTCCTGCTCGGCCGGGAGGACCTGATCGGCGCGTTGGCCAGGCATCCCCTGGCCCGGGCGCTCCGTGTCGACAAAATGACCCTGGCCGCCTTGGAGGCCACCCTCACCGGCCCGCCCACCCCGACCGCCCTCGCCCTCGCAGCCGACCCGGCCGTCCTCGGGGCCCGCGCGGCCCGCCTCGCCGCGGACCTGTCCGCCCGCGGAGTCGACGTGCGACCCGTCGACAGCGCAGCCACGGTCGGCGGCGGAGGCGCCCCCGGCGTCACCCTGCCCAGCGCGGCACTGTCCTTGCCCGCGCCGTACGGCGCCGCACTGCGCACCGGCCGGACCCCGGTCCTAGGACGCCTGGAGGCGGGCCGCTGCCTGCTGGATCTGCGGGCGGTGCCCCCGCAGGACGACGCACGGCTGGCGGAGGCCGTACGGGCGGCCCGGGCCGCCGTGGAAGGAGAGCGGTGATGCGGGTCCTCGCCACCGCCGGCCATGTCGACCACGGCAAGTCCGCGCTGGTCCGGGCGCTCACCGGGATGGAGCCCGACCGGTACGAGGAGGAGCGCCGCCGCGGCCTCACCCTGGACCTGGGCTTCGTGTGGACCCGCGTCGGGGAGGAGGCCCTCGCCTTCGTCGACGTCCCCGGGCACGAGCGCTTCGTACCGACCATGCTGGCCGGGGCCGGGCCCGTGCCCGCCGTGCTGTTCGTGGTCGCCGCGGACCAGGGCTGGCAGCCGCAGTCCGCCGAACACCTGGCCGTCCTTGAAGCGCTCGGTGTCCGGCACGCCGTCCTCGCGGTGACCCGCAGCGACCTCGCCGACCCCGGACCGGTGCGCGCCGACGCGGTCGAACGCCTGGCCGCGACCTGCCTCGGCAAGGCCCCGGCGGTCGCCGTCAGCGCGGTCACCGGGGCGGGGCTGGACGACCTGCGGGCCGAACTGGCCGCCATCGCCGGCCGGCTGCCCGTACCCGACACCGGAGCCGACGTCCGCCTGTGGCTCGACCGGGCGTTCACCGTCCGCGGCCACGGCACCGTGGTGACCGGCACGCTCGGGGCCGGCACCCTGCGTGTCGGCGACCGGCTGGTCACCGGGGACGGGCCGGACGTGCTGCGGGTCCGCGGCCTCCAGAGCCTGCACGAGGAGCGGACGGCCGTCGGCGCGGTGGCCCGCGTCGCCGTCAACGTGCACGGTCCGGGCGCCGACGGCCTGCGCCGCGGCCAGGTCCTGCTGACCCCGGACCGCTGGCTGCGGGCGGAGGTGATCGACGTCCGGGTCACCGGCGAGCCGGTGGCCGACCTGCCCCGGGGTGTCACCCTGCACATCGGGACGGCCGCCGTGCCGGTGACCGTCCGCCCGCTCGGCCCGGACACCGCCCGGCTCACCCTCGGCCGGGGGCTGCCCCTGCGGGCCGGCGACCGCGCCGTGCTGCGGGAACCGGGCGGCGGCCGCCTGCCCTGCGGGGTGACCGTCCTCGATGTACGGCCGCCCAGGCTGGCCCGGCGCGGCGCCGGCCGGGCCCGTGCGGCCGAGCTGGACACCATGACCGGCCGCCCCGACGGCGCTGCCGAGCTGCGCCGCCGCAAGCTGGTCCGGCGCGCCGACCTGCGGGCGATGGGCGTCCCGGCGCCGGGCGACCCCGTCGCCGGGGACTGGCTGGCCGACCCGGCGCACTGGCAGGCCCTCGCGGAGCGGCTGGCCGAGGAGACCGGCCGGCACGCCCGCGCGCACCCGCTGGAGCCCGGACTGCCCACCGAGGCGGCCCGCCGGCTGCTCGGCCTTCCCGACCGGGCCCTCGTCGACGCGCTCGCCGCGGCCCAGGCCCGGGTCCAGGCCGGCCAGGGCCGGCTGTACCCCGCCGGCCGTCCCCGGACCGCCCTGCCCGGGCCGGTCCGGGCGGCCGTGGACGCCGTCCGCCGGGACCTCTCCCGTACGCCGTTCCGCGCGCCCGAGGCCGTGCGACTGGCCGAACTGGGGCTCGACCGACGCTCGCTGGCCGCCGCGGCGGCCGCCGGGGCGCTGCTGCGCATCGCCGACGGGATCGTGCTGCTGCCCGGCGCGGACGCGGACGCCGCCGCCGTCCTGGCCGCTCTGCCGCAGCCGTTCACACTCAGCGAGGCCCGCCGCGCCCTGGACACCACCCGCCGCGTGGCCGTACCGCTGCTGGAGTTCCTGGACGCCGGGGGCTGGACCGAGCGCGTCGACGATCAGCGCCGGCGCTGCCGGGTTCCGGCGGGGGACGGAGGCGGACGGGAATCGAACCCGCCTGCCCGAGATCCTCGGGCACCTCGATTTTGAAGACCGGGAGGGCCACCAGGCACCCACACGCCTCCACCGCTCGACAGGCTACTGCCCCAGGGGATGACGGGTATGACACCGACACCGACGTACCAGGCGCCCGTACGGCTCACCCAGTTCGCCCACGGCGGCGGCTGCGCCTGCAAGATCCCGCCCGGCGAACTGGAGGACGTGGTCGCGGGACTGACCGCGGCACCGCCGGCCGGCGGCGACCACCCGTTGCTCGTCGGACTCGCCACCGGCGACGACGCGGCCGTGGTCGGTCACCGGGGGAGCGCCCTGGTGTGCACGGCCGACTTCTTCACCCCGGTCGTGGACGACCCCTACGACTGGGGCCGCATCGCCGCCGCCAACGCCCTGTCCGACGTGTATGCGATGGGCGGCCGGCCCGTGCTGGCCGTCAATCTGCTGGCCTGGCCGCGTGACCGGCTCCCCTTCGACCTCGCCCGTGAGGTGCTGCGCGGCGGCCTCGACATCGCCACCGAGGCGGGCTGCCACGTCGGCGGCGGCCACAGCGTGGACGACCCCGAGCCGAAGTACGGCATGGCCGTCACCGGCATCGCCGACCCCGGTCGGCTGCTGCGCAACGACGCCGGCCGCCCGGGAGTGCCGCTGTCGCTGACCAAGCCGCTCGGTCTCGGCGTGCTGAACAACCGGCACAAGGCCACCGGCGAGCGGTTCGAGCAGGCCGTCGCCACGATGACGGCGCTCAACCGGGAGGCCTGCGAGGCCGCCCTGGCCGCCGGGTCCGTCTGCGCCACCGACGTCACCGGCTTCGGCCTCCTCGGCCATCTGCACAAGCTGGCCCGGGCCTCCGGGGTCACCGCCGTGATCGACACCGCCGCCGTCCCGTACCTGGACGGCGCCCGGGAGGCCGTACGGGACGGGTACGTCAGCGGCGGCACCCGGCGCAACCTGGAGTGGGTCGCGCCGCACACCGACTTCGGCGGCACCGACGAGGACACCCGGCTGCTGCTCGCCGACGCGCAGACCTCCGGCGGGCTGCTCGTCGCCGGGGAGGTGCCCGGGGCGCCGGTGGTGGGGGAGCTGGTGCCACTCGGGAGCCGGTCGATCGTGCTCAGGTGACGTGGTGGTCCGTGACGTCGTGCTCGGGTGAGGCCGTGGTCGGGTGACGCTGCTCACTGCGGCGGGTCGGGCGTCGCCGGGGTACGACTGCCCCCGCGGTTTGGCTCGGCGGCGGGGCACGGCGGACGGCGATGTCCCGCCCGGACCGGACGGCGGCGGGATCACGCAGACCCTGGTGAGAGGGGCCGCGCGCACCCGGCGCGCACCTGCCGACCCGGGCGAAAACTGAACGACTACCCCGCTTCCCGATTCTCACACCTGTGTTGCACGAGTTTGTTTCCCGCGCGGGAGGGCCGGCCGATTGCTTTGTCCCAGCCTGCGAAAGTGGGTTAGCCTGCGGCGTATTTTTCTCATCATGCAAATCCGTGAACTGCGGAAATGCACACACCAACGGTCGGGTCGCAGCACGCCCCCGGCCGCGGTTCCGAGTCCTCGGCGCGGGGACTCTAGGGGAGCGGATCGAGGGTGCGCATGGCCGGCAAGGCGACCGGGACGACCGAAGCGGTCCCGGGTGACCACGAACTGAGACGGCTGCTCGCGGGGTTGACCGCGGTGCGGGACGGAGACTTCGGCACACGGCTGCCCGACGACTCCACCGGACTCATGGGCGACATCGCCACTGTCTTCAACGGGATGGTCGACCAGCTGTCCGTGTTCACCTCCGAGGTCACCCGGGTGGCCCGTGAGGTGGGTACCGAGGGCACCCTCGGCGGGCAGGCGCAGGTGCCGGGCGTCTCCGGCACGTGGGCCGATCTGACCGACTCCGTCAACGCGATGGCGGGGAACCTGACGACGCAGGTCCGGGACATCGCCCAGGTCGCCACCGCCGTGGCCAAGGGCGACCTGTCGCAGAAGATCGACGTGGACGCGCGCGGCGAGATCCTTCAGCTGAAGGAGACCGTCAACACGATGGTCGACCAGCTCTCCGCGTTCGCCGACGAGGTGACCCGTGTCGCCCGTGAGGTGGGCACCGAGGGCCGCCTCGGCGGCCAGGCCCAGGTCCCGGGCGTCGCCGGCGTCTGGCGGGACCTCACGGACTCGGTCAACTTCATGGCCGGGAACCTGACGGCGCAGGTCCGCAACGTCGCCCAGGTGACGACCGCGGTGGCGCAGGGCGACCTGTCGCAGAAGATCACGGTGGATGCCCGGGGCGAGATCCTGGAGCTGAAGAGCACCATCAACACGATGGTCGACCAGCTCTCCGCGTTCGCCGACGAGGTGACCCGCGTCGCCCGGGAGGTGGGCACCGAGGGCCGGCTCGGGGGGCAGGCCGACGTCAAGGGGGTCAAGGGCACCTGGCGGGACCTGACCGACTCGGTGAACTTCATGGGCGGGAACCTGACGGCGCAGGTCCGCAACGTCGCCCAGGTGGCCACCGCGGTGGCGCAGGGCGACCTGTCGCAGAAGATCACGGTGGATGCCCGGGGCGAGATCCTGGAGCTGAAGAACACCATCAACACGATGGTCGACCAGCTCTCCGCCTTCGCCGACGAGGTGACCCGGGTGGCCCGCGAGGTGGGCACCGAGGGCCGGCTCGGCGGGCAGGCCCAGGTGCGCGGCGTCGCCGGCACCTGGAAGGACCTCACCGACAACGTCAACGTGATGGCCTCCAACCTGACCGGCCAGGTCCGCTCCATCGCCCAGGTCGCCACGGCCGTGGCCCGGGGCGACCTGTCGCAGAAGATCACCGTCGAGGCCAAGGGCGAGGTCGCCGCGCTCGCCGACGTCATCAACACCATGGTCGACACGCTGTCGGCGTTCGCCGACGAGGTGACCCGGGTGGCCCGCGAGGTGGGCACCGAGGGACGGCTCGGCGGCCAGGCGCACGTGCCCAATGTGGCCGGCACCTGGAAGGACCTCACCGACAACGTCAACTCCATGGCCAACAACCTCACCGGCCAGGTCCGCAACATCGCGCTGGTGACCACCGCCGTGGCCAAGGGCGACCTGTCGAAGAAGATCGACGTCGACGCCCGCGGCGAGATCCTGGAACTGAAGACCACCATCAACACGATGGTCGACCAGCTCTCCGCCTTCGCCGACGAGGTGACCCGCGTGGCCCGTGAGGTGGGCACCGAGGGCCGGCTCGGGGGGCAGGCCGAGGTCGAGGGCGTCTCCGGCACCTGGAAGCGCCTCACCGAGAACGTCAACGAACTCGCCGGCAACCTCACCCGGCAGGTCCGCGCCATCGCCGACGTGGCCAGCGCGGTCGCCGAGGGCGATCTGACGCGCTCCATCACCGTCGACGCCTCCGGTGAGGTGGCCGACCTCAAGGACAACATCAACTCCATGGTGGAGTCGCTGCGCGAGACCACCCGGGCCAACCAGGAACAGGACTGGCTCAAGACCAACCTCGCCCGGATCTCCGGCCTCATGCAGGGCCACCGCGACCTGCCCGTCGTCGCCGAGCTGATCATGGACGAGCTGGTGCCGCAGGTGTCCGCCCAGTACGGCGCCTTCTACCTCGCCGAGGACGGCGCGGCCGGACCCGAGCTGCGGCTCGTCGGTGCCTACGGGCGGCCCGAGGCGGACTCCAGGCCCGTCCGCATCCCCTTCGGCCGTTCCCTGGTCGGCCAGGCCGCGCGCAGCCGCCGTACCATCGCCGTGGACCAGCTGCCGCCCGGATACGTCACCATCTCCTCCGGGCTCGGACGGGTGGAGCCCACCGCGCTGCTGCTGCTGCCCATCGTCTTCGAGGAGCAGGTCCTCGGCGTCATCGAACTCGCCGCGGTCACCCGGTTCACCACCGTCCAGCGGGACTTCCTCCAGCAGCTGGTCGACACCATCGGGGTGAACGTCAACACGATCGTCGCCAACGCCCGCACCGACGAACTCCTCGAGGAGTCGCAGCGCCTGACCAGCGAGCTGCAGTCCCGTTCCGCCGAGTTGCAGGCCCGCCAGGAGGAACTCCAGCAGTCCAACGCCGAACTGGAGGAGAAGGCCTCCCTGCTCGCCGACCAGAACCGGGACATCGAGGCGAAGAACCTCCAGATCGAGCAGGCCCGGCAGGAGCTCGAAGCACGCGCCCAGCAGTTGTCGCTCGCCTCGAAGTACAAGTCCGAGTTCCTGGCGAACATGAGCCACGAGCTGCGCACCCCGCTGAACAGCCTGCTCATCCTGGCCCAGCTGCTGGCCCAGAACCCCTCCCGCAACCTCACCCCCAAGCAGGTCGAGTACGCGGGCATCATCCACTCCGCCGGCTCGGACCTGCTCCAGTTGATCAACGACATCCTGGACCTGTCCAAGGTCGAGGCCGGAAAGATGGACGTGACGCCCGAGCGCGTCCCGCTGCGCCAGCTCATCGAGTACGTCGAGGCCACCTTCCAGCCGATGACCTCGCAGAAGAGCCTGGACTTCACCATCACCACGGCGCCCGGTGCCCCCGGCGACCTGCTCACCGACGACTCCCGGCTCCGGCAGATCCTGCGCAACCTGCTGTCCAACGCCGTGAAGTTCACCGAGCAGGGCGGCGTCGAGCTGCGCGTCGAGCCCGCCGCGGACGACGAGGTGCCCCCGGGCGTGATGCGCGGCGGGGCGATCGTCGCCTTCCGGGTCAAGGACACCGGCATCGGCATCCCCGAGCAGCAGCTGGAGACCATCTTCGGCGCGTTCCAGCAGGCCGACGGCACCACCAGCCGCAAGTACGGCGGCACCGGGCTCGGTCTGTCCATCACCCGGGAGATCGCCCACCTGCTCGGCGGCGCCGTCACCGTGGACAGCACCCCCGGCAAGGGCAGCACCTTCGCCCTCTTCCTGCCCGTCGCCCGGCCGGACTTCGAGGAGCACCTGCGCGGCGGGCGCCCCGCCCCGCACCTCGCCGAACCGGAGCGGACGGACACCCTGCCCGGGCAGGAGGCGCCCCTCGGGCTGCCGCCGGCCATCGCCAGACGGGATCGCCCGCGCCGCCTGCTCGTCGTGGAGGAACGCCCGCGCGGGCTGCTGACGCTGGTCGCCGAGAGCGTGATCGGGGACCTCGCGCACAACCGTGCCGACGGCGGCGGTACGCCCGTCGACATCATCACCGCGGTCGGCGCCCAGGAGGCGGCCGGTGCCCTCGCGGACGAGCCGTGCCACTGCGTCGTGGTGGAACTCGGCACGCCCGACGGGGAGTCGGCCCGCTTCCTGGAGGCCCTGCGCGGCGACTCGGCCCTGACGAGCGTCCCGGTGCTGGTGCACGTCTCGCACCGCACCGAGCCCCTCACCGAGGAGCCCGCGGGCGGTTCGCTGGAGTACCTGTTCAGCCTGGACGAGCTGCGTGAGCGGATCGCGCTGCACCTGTCCGCCGAGGAGCCCGGCGAGGTGCTCACCCTCGTCCGCGGGGACGAGCCCCAGCACACGGCGCCGCAGCTGGTCGACGACCACACCCGCGGACGTACCGTCCTCGTCGTGGACGACGACGCCCGCAACCTGTTCGCGCTCAGCGGCATCCTGGAACTGCACGGCTTCCGGGTGCTGCACGCGGAGAACGGCCGCAAGGGCATCGACACCCTGATGAACAACCCGGACGTCGAACTCGTCCTGATGGACGTGATGATGCCCGAGATGGACGGGTACACGGCGACGGCGGAGATCCGCAAGATGCCGCAGTACGCTGATCTCCCGGTCATCGCGGTGACCGCCAAGGCCATGCAGGGCGACCGGGAGAAGAGTCTGGCTTCCGGCGCCAGCGACTACGTCACGAAACCGGTGGACACCAATGACCTCATCGCGTGTGTCCGGCGCTGGCTCCCCGCATGAGGACCGCACGGCGAGCCCGTCCGTCCACAGGCCCAGGAGTACGGATCCGGTGAACGAGCCCGAACCGCCCACCGGGCCGGACCTGCCGGCCGGCATGCCCTCCCAGCTGCCGGCCGGGGAGGTCCCGGCCGCCGACGCGGTGCTGCCCGGCGTCCCCCTCGGGGACGTCCCGGGCGTCGACGTGGTCCTGCCGGGTATCCCGGAAGCGGGCATCCCGGCCGTCGGCGTCGTGCTGCCGGAGATCCCGGCCGCCGACGTGCCCGCCACCTCCCCGGTCGGCCGGCTCGCCGCCACCGTGGAGCGGCTGCGCCGGGAGGTGCGGGCGGCGCAGGCCGAGGCCGAGGGCCGGGCACTGGTCGAACTCGCCAAGGGCATCCTGGTCGAACGCCTCGGCTGCGGCCCGGCGCAGGCCGCCCGCCAGCTCGCCGAACTCACCGAACAGGCCGGAATGACCCCGCTTGAGTTCGCGGTGGAGGTCATCAACCAGGCCGCCCGGGACCGCGTCTCGGAGGTCACCGAGGCGTTCTTGTCGGCCGCGGCCGCGGCCGACCCGGTCGAGGGGTCCGCCGCCGTACGGCTGCGCGCCGCCGAGAGCGGCGTCCTGGCCGCCGACGACACCCAGGCGATGGCCGACTCGCTGCTCGACCACGCCCTGCGCCCCCTGGGCGCGGTCGCCGTGGCCATCTGGGCGGCAGGCTCGGACGGCTCCCTCTCCCTCGCGGGCAGCGCCGGTTTCCCGCCCGGCGAGGCGGCCCGCTGGCGCTATGTCCCGCCCGACGTGGCCACCGTGGCCCGGCGCGGCCTGAACCAGCCCGACGGGCAGTGGCTGCCCTCGCTGGCCGGGTCCGGGCTGCCCACCATCGGCCGCCGGGAGTACGCCGACGGAGCGCGGATCGCCCTGCCGGCCGGCGCCGGCGGCCGGATCTACGGCGTCCTGGAGATCGCCTGGCCGAAGCCCGAGAGCCCGCTGCCGCGCCCGGTCGTCCGGCAGGTGGAGGCCCTCGCCGAGCTGTGCGCCCACTCCCTGGAGACCACCGCACCGCCGCTCGGCACGGAACAGGAGCCCCGGCTGCTGCCCGACGTGGTCGAGCTGACGGACCTCGCGGACGGTCTGCACGACCCGGCCCTGGTGCTGGTGCCGCACCTGGACGACACCGGTCAGCTGGTCGACTTCCGTATCCACCACGTCAACAGCCGCTTCCTCGACCCTGCGGGCCGGCCCCGCGCCGTCGTGAGCGGCGCCCTGCTGCTGGAGGCCTACCCGATGGCCGCCGGTGCCAGCGAGCTGTTCCAGCGGGTGGAGCGGGTCTATGCCACCGGTGAACCGTTCCGCGCCCACCGGATGCGGCTGACCGCGCTGGTCGACGACGTGCCGCTGTCCGCCGTCGCCGACATCAGCATCAGCCGGCACGGCTCCAGCGTGCTGCTGATCTGGCGCATCGAGGACGAGGCGGCACGTCTGGCCAGCCTGCTCCAGCACGCCCAGCGGCTCGGCCGGATCGGCGGCTTCGAGGAGAACCTGCTCACCGGCGAGATCACCTGGAACGGCCAGCTGTTCAGCCTGTACGGCCGCCCCAGCACCAGCCTCCCGGTCGCCCTCCACGACCTGCCGGCCCACGCCCACCCGGACGACGCGGTCACCCTCGGCCGTTTCCTGCGCACCGTCATGCACCACCGCAGGCCCGCCTCGGCCGCTTTCCGGCTGCTGCGCCCGGACGGCGTGACCCGGCACATGCGGGTGGTCGCCGAGCCCGTCCTTGACACCGACGGCCAGCTCTTCGTCGTCCGGGGCGCCTACCAGGACATCTCCGCCCAGCACTGGACGGAGGTCGCACTGGCCGCCACCCGCGACCAGCTGGCCCACACCGAGCAGCAGGCCGTCGAGCGCAACCGGCTGACCCTCCAGCTCCAGCACGCCATCATGCCCCCGGCGCAGGCCCCGCTCCGGGTGCCCGGCCTCCAGGTGGCGGTGCGCTACCGGCCCGCCGAGACCGAGAACCTGGTCGGCGGCGACTGGTACGACGCGGTCGTGCTGCCCTCCGGGCTGATCCTGCTGTGCGTCGGCGACGTCGCCGGACACGGCATCGAGGCGGCGACCAGCATGGTCGTCCTGCGCAACGCGCTGCGTGGCCTCGCCGTGACCGGCGCCGGCCCGGCGCAGCTGCTGTCGTGGCTGAACATCGTCGCCCACCATCTGACGGGAGCGGTCACCGCGACCGCCGTCTGCGGTCTGTACGACGGTGAGCGGCGCACCCTGCGCTGGGCGCGGGCGGGCCATCTGCCGCCGGTCCTGGTGCGGGAGACGGACGCGCCCGGGGGGCCCGAGGCGACCGCGCTGCCCCCGGTCAAGGGGCTGCTGCTGGGCGCCGTGCCCGAGGCGCGCTACGACGAGGAGGAACTCCAGCTGGCCGTGGGGGACACCCTGCTGATGTACACCGACGGCCTGATCGAGCGCCGGGACCGCTCGGTGGAGGAGTCCGTGGCCCATCTGCTGGAGACGGCGGGCGCGGTCTCCACCACCCTCGACCAGCAGCTGGACCGGCTGCTCACCTACAGCAGGTCGGACACCGACGACGACACCTGCATCATCGGCATCAGGGTCGCCTGACCCGCCCGCACCGGCCCGGGACGGCGGGGTGCGGGCGGCCGGCCGTCCCGGGCGGACCGGTCAGGCGACTCCGGCCGCCAGGAAGGGCACGATCGCGCTGACCCGCTTGCCCTGCGGCAGCCAGGTCACCTCCAGGCCGCGGGAGAGCATCGCCACCAGGTGCAGCCCGTGGCCGCCGACCCGTCCGGGGTCGCGAGGACGCCGCCGCAGCGGCTCCCGGGAGGTGTCCGTGACGGAGACGCGGAGTGCGCCGGCCAGCAGTTCCAGACGCAGGGCGCAGGGACCGGGCGCGTGCTTGGCCGCGTTGGTGAGCAGTTCGCTGACGACGAGCTGGGCGTCCTGCACCGGGCGCCGCCCGGGCGCGGGCCGCACCTTCGCCAGCAGGGCGGCGACGGCGTCTCTCGCCTCGGCGATGCTGGATACACCGGCGTCCCAGGTGCGGCTGTAGCGCGGGGGCACCGAGCGGGCCTGGGTCGTCACGTACGTCCTGAGCGGGATGTCCATACCTCGTTGCCCTTTTCCTCTGGGGGAGGGGCCCTTCCTGTGCACAGGGGGGTGGTCGTCCGTCCCTCCCCGGCTACCCACTGGGCCGCGGGTCAAAGGGACGTTTCCGGGGAATCCTCCGGATGCACACGAATCGTTCGCGGGGACGGGACAGCGCAGGACGACGGCCGGTGGCGTGGCCGGGCGGGTCCGCGCGCACACAGCGGAACGGGTCCGGACATCCGCTCGCGCTGGATGTCCGGACCCGTTCCGCAGCTGATTCGGCGCGTGCCTCAGTGCTTGAAGACGTCCTTCGCCTTCTCCTTGGCCTGCCGGGCGTCTCCGGCTGCGCCTTCCATGCGGCCTTCGGCTTCCAGGCGCTCGTTGCCCACGGCTCGTCCCGCGGTCTCCTTGAGCTTGCCCTTGGCCTGCTCCACCTTGCCCTTGGCCTTCTTGTCTCCGGCCATCGCGTGTCACATCCCAACGTCGACGCGGTCTGTGGTCGCTATCCGGATTACCGCTGTGTCCGCGACCAAACCAGGGGGTCCGCCGACTTCACCCGGATGCCGCGCCCGCTCAGTTTTCGTGCCGCCGCCGCAGGAGGTGCCGTACGGCGAATCCCGCGACGACGGCCGCGGCGGCCACCAGGACGTAGGGCTGGTAGCGCCTGATCTCCTCGTACACCGCCGTGATGTGGCTGCCGGCCAGGTACGCCAGCGTCGTCCACATGCCGACCCACAGGGCCGCGCCGAGGGCGTTGAAGGCGAGGAAGCGGCGCCAGCGCATGCCGGTCGTGCCGGCGATGATGCCGTTGGCCTGGCGCAGGCCCTCGACGAACCGGGCGACGGTCACGATCCGGCCCCCGTGCCGGCGGAAGAACTCCTCGGCGGCCTCGAACCGCTTCGGGGTCAGCAGGACGTACCGGCCCCACCGGTGCACGAAGGCCCGTCCGCCGGTCCGGCCGATCAGGTAGCCGAGGTTGTCGCCGGCGACGGCCGCGACGAACGCGACGGCCGCCACGGCGGCGATGTCGAGCCGGCCCGTACCCGCGTAGACCCCCGCCGCGAGGAGGATCGTCTCGCCGGGCGCGGGGACACCGAAGTCCTCCACGAAGACCACGGCCCCCACGGCCCAGTAGCCGTAGTGGCCGAGCAGCGGTTCCAGATGGGCCAGCGGCCCCGGAAGCGGTGCGGACATGCCTTCACAGTACGTCGGTGGGCCTCGCGGTCATGATCGGGGGGCGGGCCGGCTAGGAGGCGGTGGTCTCCTCGGCGTCCCCGTGTCCGGGCTGGCACGCGTGGCACAGCTCGTGGTCGCCGTCGCGGGTGACGACGGTCCCCCAGCCGAGGCACTGCTCGCAGTCGCGGGCGCGGCTCAGATCGGGGCGGGGAGGCAGAAGGCGGCTGTGGTGGGCTCCGTACGCCATACGGGGAGCGGCTCCTTGAAGTCGCGGGGAAGGGCGTGTGGTGAGGAGGTGGGGCGGGCGGCAGGCGGCATGACCACGCATGGGACGCGGGGCACGCATGACAACGCTGTCCGAACTGCCTCAATTATGTCCTACTTATGTCGAATGTCTAGGGGTCTTTGTCACTCGGTGCCGCCTCGTCGGTCGCGCCTGCCGGACCCGTGCCGGACGGGTGCCGTCCCAGGTCCGCGCGCAATAGGACTCAGGGCTTCCGTTTCCGGACCGGCCGCAGGGGCAGGCGGGTGATCACGGATGCGAGACGAAGGAGGCGCCGGTGAGCGGTGCGACGTCCGGTGGGGAACGGCAGGCGCGGGGCGGGCCGCGGACGCCGGGGGCCGTGGCGCGGCTGCCGCGCCAGGTCCGCGAGGAGCTGACTCTCAGGCTCCGCCGTAACCGGCGGGCCTTCGGCGCGCACGACGTCCAGGTCGTCGAGTCCCCGCTGCTCAGGCGGGCCGTGGGCGCCTCCGCGCTCGGCAACTGCATGGAGTGGTTCGACTTCGGCGTCTACAGCTACCTCGCCGCCACCATCGGCAAGGTGTTCTTCCCCGGCGCCTCCCCGGCCGCCCAGCTCATCTCCTCCTTCGCGACCTTCGCCGCCGCCTTCGTCGTACGCCCCTTGGGCGGCCTGGTGTTCGGACCGCTCGGTGACCGGGTCGGCCGGCAGAAGGTACTGGCCACAACCATGATCATGATGGCGGCCGGCACCTTCGTCATCGGCGTCATCCCGGGCTACGCCACGATCGGCATCGCCGCGCCCGCGCTGCTCCTGCTGGCCCGCATGGTGCAGGGCTTCTCCACCGGCGGCGAGTACGGCGGCGCCACCACCTTCGTCGCCGAGTACTCCCCGGACCGCCGGCGCGGCTTCCTCTCCAGCTGGCTCGATTTCGGCACCTTCGTCGGGTACGCCCTCGGCTCCGCCCTGGTCACCGTGCTCAATCTGGCCCTGAGCGACGACCAGATGCTCTCCTGGGGCTGGCGCGTGCCCTTCCTGATCGCCGGGCCGCTCGGGGTGATCGGCCTCTACATGCGGCTCAAACTGGAGGAGTCCCCGGCCTTCCAGCAGCAGCTGGACGAGCAGGAGAAGGCCCTGGCGCAGGAGTCGGCGCGCAGCGAGTTCCGGGACATCGTCCGCAAGCACTGGCGGCCCCTGCTCGTCTGCATGGGGCTGGTGCTGCTGTACAACGTCACCAACTACATGGTCACCGGCTATCTGCCGACCTATCAGACCGAGACCCTGCACCGCTCCAGCGGCTCCGCGGACGTCCTGGTGCTCATCGGCATGGTGTGGATCGTCGTGCTGATCACCTTCCTGGGCCGGCTCAGCGACCGCGTCGGCCGACGGCCCCTCTACGCCGTGGCCGCGGCCGCCATGATGGTGCTCGCCGTCCCCGCGTTCCTGCTGATCAAGGCGCACGGCACCTGGCCGCCCGTCCTCGGTGTGCTGATCCTGTCGACCCTGCTGGCCTGCTTCGCCGCGCCGAGCGCGGCCACCCTGCCCGCCCTGTTCCCGACCGCCGTCCGCTACGCGGCCATGGGGATCGGCTTCAATCTGGCCGTGGCCGCCTTCGGCGGTACCACCCCCCTGGTCACCGCCGCCCTCGTCGACCTCACCGGCGACGACCTGATGCCCGCCTACTACCTGGTGCTGGCGGGTGCCATCGGTCTGCTCACCGTGCGGTTCCTGCCCGAGAGCGCCCAGGTCCCGCTCAAGGGTTCGCAGCCCATGGTCGGTTCCCGCGAGGAGATGCGCGACCTCATCAGCACCTCGCAGGAGCTGTACGCCTTCACCGAGGAACGCGACGAGGCGCGGCACCGCTGAGCCCGGCCCCGCCTCGGGGGCCGGGGCGGTCCGCAGGGGTTGTCCGATCCTACGAACTTCCCCCGCGCCGGGTTACCGGGTCCTTCCGCCTTTGATAGGAAACTTTCCTACCAGTAGGCGGTACGGACCGAACCGCCACGACCACCCCCCACTTGGAGCCCCTGTGGTGCACGCACACCGTGAGCCGGCAGCCCCCGCCCGTCTCTCCCGCCGGACCGTCGTCGCCGCGCTCGGCGCCGTCGCCTCGGGCACCCTGCTCGGCGTCTCCCGCGCGGGCACGGCCTCGGCCGCCGCGCCGGGCCTGGACGACCCGGCGAAGAAGGAGATCGCCATGCAACTGGTGTCGAGCGCGGAGAACTCCTCGCTCGACTGGAAGGCCCAGTACAAGTACATCGAGGACATCGGCGACGGGCGCGGATACACCGCCGGCATCATCGGCTTCTGCTCCGGCACCGGCGACATGCTCGACCTCGTCCAGCTCTACACCGACCGCAAGCCCGGCAACGTCCTGGCGAAGTACCTGCCCGCCCTGCGCAGGGTCGACGGCAGCGACTCGCACGACGGCCTCGACCCGGCCTTCCCCAAGGACTGGCGCAAGGCCGCCCAGGACAGCGCCTTCCAGCAGGCCCAGAACGACGAACGCGACCGCGTCTACTTCAACCCGGCCGTCACCCAGGGCAGGACCGACGGCCTGCGCGCGCTGGGTCAGTTCATCTACTACGACGCCCTCGTGATGCACGGCGACGGCGACGACCCCACCAGCTTCCGCAACATCCGCAAGCGCGCCCTGCGCACCGCGAAGCCGCCGGCCCAGGGCGGCAACGAGACCACCTACCTGAACGCCTTCCTGGACGCCCGTGTGTGGGCCATGAAGCAGGAGGAGGCACACAGTGACACCAGCCGCGTCGACACCGCGCAGCGGGTCTTCCTGCGCAAGGGCAACCTCGACCTGAACACCCCGCTCGACTGGAAGGTGTACGGGGACAGTTACCACATCGGCTGACCCGCGCGACCCGCAGGGGAGCGGCCGGCCGGGCCCGGTGCGGCCCGGCCGGTGGGGCGCACGTGCATGCCACGCCCCTGACGAGGAAAGATGGGGTGAGCGTACGACCCCCACCGATGCGGAGGAACGGACTCATGCCGCACGAGCGAGCCGGCCGGCCGGCCGGTCCCGAGGACCTTGTCGACGTGGCCAGGCTGGTCACGGCGTACTACACGCTGCACCCCGACCCGGCCGACCCGGGACAGCGGGTGGCGTTCGGCACCTCGGGGCACCGTGGTTCGTCCCTGGCGGGTGCCTTCAACGAGGACCACATCGCCGCCACCAGCCAGGCCATCTGCGAGTACCGGGCCGCCCAGGGCACGGATGGGCCCCTCTTCCTGGGCGCCGACACCCACGCCCTGTCGGAGCCCGCCAGGGCGACCGCACTGGAGGTGTTCGCCGCCAACGACGTCACCGTGCTGATCGACAGCGCGGACGGTTACACGCCCACGCCCGCCGTCTCGCACGCGATCCTGACGCACAACCGGGGCCGCACCACCGGCCTCGCCGACGGCGTGGTCGTCACCCCGTCGCACAACCCGCCCGCCGACGGCGGCTTCAAGTACAACCCGCCGAGCGGCGGCCCGGCGGCCTCCGACGCCACCTCCTGGATCCAGGACCGCGCCAACCAGATCATCACGGGCGGCCTGAAGGACGTACGCCGGCTGCCGTACGTTCGCGCGCTCGCCGCGGAGACCACCCGCCGCTACGACTTCCTCGGCACCTACGTCGGCGACCTGCCCAGCGTGCTGGACCTGGACGCCATCCGCGCGGCCGGTGTGCGCATCGGCGCCGACCCGCTCGGCGGCGCCTCCGTCGCCTACTGGGGCCGGATCGCCGAGGAGCACCGCATCGACCTGACGGTGGTCAACCCGCACACCGACCCCGCCTGGCGCTTCATGACGCTGGACTGGGACGGCCAGATCCGCATGGACTGCTCCTCGCCGTACGCGATGGCCTCCCTCATCGAGCAGCGCGACCGCTTCCGGATCGCCACGGGCAACGACGCCGACGCCGACCGGCACGGCATCGTCACCCCGGACGCGGGCCTGATGAACCCCAACCACTACCTCGCGGTCGCCATCTCCTACCTCTACCGGCACCGCGAGCAGTGGCCGGCCGGCGCGGGCATCGGCAAGACCCTGGTCTCCTCCACGATGATCGACCGGGTCGCCGCCGACCTCGGCCGTCAGCTGGTCGAGGTGCCGGTCGGGTTCAAGTGGTTCGTGGACGGACTGGTCAGCGGCGCCCTCGGGTTCGGCGGCGAGGAGTCGGCCGGCGCGTCCTTCCTGCGCCGGGACGGCTCGGTGTGGACCACCGACAAGGACGGCATCATCCTCGCGCTGCTCGCCTCCGAGATCACGGCCGTCACCGACCGGACGCCCTCGGAGCACTACGCCGGGCTGACCGCCCGCTTCGGCGAACCGGCCTACGCCCGCATCGACGCGCCCGCGACCCGCGAACAGAAGGCGCTGCTGGGCAAGTTGTCCCCGGCGCAGGTCACCGCGGACACACTGGCCGGTGAGGCGGTCACCGCCGTCCTCACCGAGGCGCCCGGCAACGGCGCGTCCATCGGCGGCATCAAGGTCACCACCGACAACGCCTGGTTCGCGGCCCGGCCCTCGGGCACGGAGGACGTGTACAAGGTGTACGCCGAGTCCTTCCTCGGCGCCCGCCATCTCGCCCGGGTCCAGGAGGAGGCGCAGGCGGTGGTACTGGGAGCGCTCGGCGGCTGACACGGCCGTGGGGCGGCCTCCGTCACCGAGGCCGCCCCGGCGCGGTCCGCGTTCCCGCGCGGGCGCCGACCGGCTCAGCCGCGCCCGCGGCCCGTGTCCAGCCGGTCCCGGACCGCCTGCGCCATGGCCGCCTCACCCTTGGCGTTGGGATGGGCCGGGGCCGCGGGGGAGGCCGGCTGGAGGGGCTCGATCCAGCGGTCGGCGGGCCCCTTGCACATGTCGTGACCGGCCGTCGGGCCGTAGGTGTCCACGTACGCGGCCCGGTTCACACCTGCCACCAGGCGCAGCATCAGGTTCAGCCGTTTCTCGGTGTCCCGCAGATAGGCGAAGTCCCCGCGGGCGAACGGCACCTGCGGGAAGCAGCCGACGCCGTCGTCGGGGAGCAGGTCGGGGTATCCGACGACGACCACCCGGGCGTGCGGTGCGCGGGCGTGCACGGCCCGCAGCACCCGGTCGACCTTCGGCGCGGTGCGTACGACGGCGAGGGCCAGCTCGTCGTACCCGGAGGCGTGGTACGCGCGTTCACAGGGGTTGCCCTCCGGGTCCTGGGGGGCGAGCCGGGCGCAGGTGCCGATGATGGGGCCGAATCCGACGTCGTTGCCGCCGATCTGGAGCGTCACCAGGCCGGTGTGCCGGTCGAGCGCGTCGAGCTGGGGTCCGTTCGCGCCCTGCGCCTGCCACATCTCGGCGGTCGTGGCGCCGCCGCAGCTCACGTCCGTGAACGCCGTCACCCCGGCCCGGGCCGCCACGAGCGAGGGGTAGTTGTGGTCGGAGCGCGCGCAGCCGGCGTCCACCTGCCGGGGGATCCCGGGACCGGAGGTGTAGGAGTCGCCGAGCGCCACGTAGGCGGCTGCGCGGCCGTGCCCGCCGGGGTGTGCCGCGGCCGGTGCCGTGCCGGCCGCGACCAGGGTGCATCCGGCCAGTGCCGCCCCCAGTACGGCGCCCCGCCGCCGGACTGCCGCCCTGCCCGCCGGGCGTCTGTCGTACGTCATGCGTCCTCCCCCTGAGCTGCTGCGTCGCGCGGGCGGCGGCACCTCAGGAGCGGCCCTCGCGCGTTCGACCGGGCCTGTATACCGTCCGGTAGGTCTCGCCGGCCAGACGCGGGAGGCAACGAGTTCGGGGGAGGGATCGCGCAACGGGCCCGGAGGCCCGGCCCGTTGCGCGGGGGACCGGCACGCCGGTGCCTTCGCCGTCGGCCGGTGTGCCGGTTCGCGTCAGACCGCGGCCGCCGGTTCCGCCGGGCCCGCCATCTCGAGCAGCGAGTCGTCCTCCGGGCGGGCACCGGAGAGCCGGTGCCGGGCGGCGATGAGGGCCATGTCGACGTCCCGGGTGCCGGTGGCCACGCACAGCGTGTACGACACGTCCGTGAGCCGCTGCCGGGCCTCCGGGGTGCTCTCCTCGGCCCCGAGCAGCGTGAGGGCCTCGTACTGGGCGATGAGGTCCTGCAGTACCGCGGGGTGTGCCATCAGCATGGGTCCGCCTCCTGGTGTGTCGCCGATGTGCGAAGTCGCAGCGCGAATACCCGCGTTCCGGCACCGCATGCCACCTGCCTCCCTGGGCACGACTCCACGTCTTCGGGTCCTCGCCCTTCCCGCCGTACCTGACCTGCCAGGTCTTACGACGCCACGGGCCGCATCGGCCACGGCGCCGGGATGCCGGGGGCCGCGGCCGCGCTGCAGCACGACTTCGCCCTCACCCGGGACCACGTCGCCTTCATCGAGGGCACCGCCACCTCCACCCCGGCGAGCACTCGGGCACCCCGTACAGCTGAACGGCGCCCGGCCCGCCCGGATCGGCGTCACGCCCCGGGGCCGCGACGCGGCGGTCGCCGTCCGCCGCCTCCCGGTCGAGCCCGGCAGCATGCCGCACGCCGCCGACGCCTACGAGGACGCGGCGGCCCGGACGGTGCTGGAGGGCCCCGGCAGAGAGGGGTGACCGGCGACCGGAACGGCTCCGCGGCCGGGGGGAGCGAATACCGCCGGGGCCGTTCCGTCCGGCCGGAAACCGTGTTCTGGCCGGAAGCGGCCCCCGTCACAACCGGGGGCTTCCGTTCCGCCGTCGCGGGGGCGTCTCCTCCGCGCCAATGCCGACTCGCGCACCACCCCCGCCGCGGGCCCCGCGGCCCCCTCCCGCCGCCGCGCCCCGGCGTGCGCGTATGCGACGCGTGACGCGCCGTCACGATGTCCCCGCGCCCGCTTCACGCCACGGCCACTTTCGGCCGAACGCTGTCCGGGCCCGGTGCGGTGGGGCAGACGGCGTGACGCCCGCCTGCCTAGCCTCCCGGGCCATGCGATCACCTCTGCTCGGACGCCTCGGGCTCACCGCCGTCCTCGCCTTCCTCCTCGCCGTCCTCGGCCTCGCCCCGAGCGCGAGCGCCGACCCCGCGCCGGCCTCCCTCGCCTTCGCCACGGACAGCGCCACCACCACCCCCGGCGGCACGGTGAAGCTGTCGATGACCATCACCAACAACAGGACGTACGACATCTGGTTCGTGTACCAGACGATCGACCCGACCTGGCTGACCACCCAGCGCCCGGACCTGAAGTACAGCTTCACCGGGTGCAGCCTGGCGACCGCGAGCGGCAGCAGCGCCTGTTCCGGCACCGGACCGAGCAACTTCGGCGGCAACTACGGCGCCACCATCCCGCCCGGCCAGAGCCGCACCGTCACACTGACCCTCCAGGTCGCCGCCGACTCCGGCTGCAACGGCAACATCGGCTTCTACTCGTACTACTACGCCGAGTTCAGCGACAGCACCAACACCAACGGCGGGCCCGTCTACACGCCCGAGACGCGCGTCGTCTGCGCCTGACGGACTCCTCGGCCCCGTGATCCGGGTGGCCGGATCTCGCCCCCCGGTCACGGGTCCCGCGCGGAACGGACCCGACATGTCGCCCGGCGGACCGCCATGGTCCGCCGGTGCGCCGCACCCCGGCCGGACCAGCGGACGGGGCCTCTTCGTCCGCCGCGGGCCCCTGCGCGGAGACGACGCAAAAACGGTCGTTCAGGTTGCTTCGGGGCGCTGTCGGACACCTGCACTTTTCCGTCAGGTTCCGTGACTCGACCACAAAAGCTACACAGAGACATCACCATGTGACGCGACAGATGCGTCGACGACCGGCTTCTGAGGGGGACGCCGGCGTCACGTGAGGGGGTGTCCGCTCCATGGGAGCCGTGCTCACCCCTGCCCGGGGAGGGGACTTCACCGCATGAAGCGGACCGTACGCACCACCGCGCTGACGGTGGGCGCGCTCATCGCCGCGCTCGGCCTGGGGGCCGGGCCGGCCGAGGCCGACGCCACCACGCCGCGCATCGACCTCAGAGTCCTGGTGGTGAGCGACGGTGGTCCGGCCACCGACGCCATCGCCGCCGAACTCGACGCCGCCGGTACGCCGTACACGAAGGTCGACCTCACGCGGTCCGACCGGCCCGCCATCGACGCCGGCTTCCTCGCCGACACCGTCGACGGCCGGCCCCGGGCCAGGTTCCAGGCCGTCGTGCTGCCCAACGACAACCCGTTCACGGCCGGCAGTGCCGAGATGACCGCGCTCGCCGCCTACGAGCAGACCTTCGCGATCCCACAGGTCGACGCCTACACCTACGCCCGCCCCCAGGTCGGACTCGAGGTCCCCACCTCCGGCGGCTACTCGGGCAGCGTCGACGGCGTCCAGGCCCAGGTCACCGCGGCAGGCCGCGACGGAACCTTCGGCTACCTCGACGGGCCGGTACCGTTCGAGGACAACTCGCCCACCGTCGGCGAGAGTTACGCCTACCTGTCGGCACCCGCCGCCGGGGCCGACTTCACCCCGTACGTGCAGGCCCCGATCCCGGGCACCACCAGGCAGGGCTCCCTGGTCGGCGAGTACCGGCACGACGGGCGGCGCGAACTGGTCGTCACCTTCGTCTACAACCAGTACCAGCAGCAGTTCCGGCTGCTGTCCCGCGGCATCGTGGAGTGGATGACCGGCGGGGTGCACCTCGGTGCCTCCCGCAACTACTTCGCCGTGCACGTGGACGACGTGTTCGCCGCCGACGACCGCTGGGACACCCGGCTCAACTGCACACCCGGCGACGTCGACTGCACCGGCGGCGCCGGCACGCCCAGCCCCATCCGCATGACCCCGGCCGACGTCGACCACGCCACCGCCTGGCAGAGCAGCCACCACTTCACCTTCGACCTGGTCTACAACGGCGCCGGCAGCGCCGACCAGCGCGAGGACAACGACGGCGTGGACCAGCTCGCCGACAAGCTGATCACCGACCGGAACCAGTTCCGCTGGGTCAACCACACCTACACGCACGCCTTCCTCGGCTGCGAGCAGAACGTCACCGTCGTACCGTGGACGTGCACCACCAACGCCGACGGCAGCACCAAGTGGGTCAGCCGCACCACGATCGACAGCGAGATCGCCACCAACCGCGTCTGGGGCCAAGTGGCCGGGCTGCCGCTCGACAACACCGAGCTGGTCACCGGCGAGCACTCCGGCCTCAGGATCCTGCCGCAGCAGCCCGCGGACAATCCCAACCTGGCCCTCGCCCTCGCGGACAACAACGTCACGTGGCTCGCCTCCGACAACTCGCGCGACCCCCAGCAACGCCAGGTCGGCCCCGCCACCACGGTCGCCCGCTACCCGATGAACGTCTTCTACAACGCGGGCCGGACCGCCGAGCAGGTCGACGAGTACAACTGGCTCTACACCGGCCGCGCCCAGGGCGGCAGCGGCATCTGCGAGGACAACCCGGCGACCACCACCTGCCTGTCCGCCCCGCTGGACACCGGCACCGGCTACACCGACTACATCGTGCCGCTGGAGACCCGCATCGCCCTCGGACACGTGCTGTCCAACGACCCCAAGCCGCACTTCGTCCACCAGTCGAACCTCGCCGAGGACCGCATCGCCTACCCCGTCCTCGACGGCGTACTGGACGGCTACGACGCCCTGTTCGCGGACAACACCCCCGTGGTGAACCTGAGGATGAAGGACATCGGCGTCGAACTCCGGCGCCGTGCCGCCTGGAAGACCGCCGTACAGGCCGGCCAGGTCACCGCCTACCGCATCGGCGGCACCGTCACCGTGCAGGGACCGAACGGCACCGCCGTCCCCGCGACCCTGCCCGCCGGCACCACCCGCGGCACCACCGCCTTCGGCAGCGCCTACGCGGGCGCCGTGTCCGGCTGGACCGCCTCCGCCGGCAGCGCGCTCACCTTCACCCTGCCGTCCTCCGCCACCGCCCCCGCCGCGACCGCGGGCACCGCCGCCGCGGCCACCGCCCCGGCCCCGCACACCAGGATCCCGGCGGGCGTGACCGAGCAGGTTCCGTACACCCCGGACAACTGAACGGCGCACCGGACCCAGGGCCGCTCCGGCCGGCTCCCGCACGCCTCGTGACGGGAGCCGGCCGCCGGACCGGCCCGGGTTCCGGCCGCCCGCCGGCGCCCGGAACCCGCACGACCACCCCACACCTCGGCCGTGGAGCCCCAACGATGCACGTTCAGCACGGCGCGCGCCGCTCCGGCGCGGCGCACGTCACCCTGCTCACCGAAGGCACCTACCCGCACAGCCATGGCGGCGTCAGCGTCTGGTGCGACCAGCTCGTCCAAGGCATGCCCGACCTCGACTTCGAGGTCGTCGCCGTCACCGGCACCGGACGCGAACCCGTCGTATGGGACCTGCCCGCCCACGTCCGCAGCGTGCTGTCCGTACCCATGTGGGGGACCCCGCCGCAGGGCCGCCCGCCCCGGGGCCGGGCCCGCAACCGGCTCACCGCCGCCTACGAACGCTTCCTCACCGCGCTCCTCGACCCGCACGCCGAGGACCGGTTCCCGCCCGCGCTGTACACCATGGCCCGGGCCGCCGCCGACGGCACACTGAGCGCGTTCCTGCGCGGCGACCGGGCCGTCGCCCTCCTCGCCTCGGTGTGGAACCGCCCGGGACTCGCGGTCCGGGAGGCCGGGCCCACCCTGCACGACGCGGTCACCGCCACCGCCCTGCTGGAACACGCCCTGCGCCCGCTCGCCGCGCCCACCCCCCGGCACGGGGTGGCCCACGCGGTCAGCGGCGGGGTCGCCGTGCTGCCGGGGCTCGCCGCGCTGGAACGGTACGGCGTCCCCCTGCTGCTCACCGAACACGGCGTCTACCTGCGCGAACGCTACCTCGGCTACCGCACCGCCCCCTACCGCTGGCCGGTGAAGGCCCTCGTCCTCGGCTTCTTCCGGCTGCTGGCCGAGGAGAGCTACCGCCGGGCCGCCCTCATCACCCCCGGCAACCGCTACAACCGGCTCTGGGAGGAGCAGGGCGGCGCCGACCCGCAGGCCATCCGCACCGTCTACAACGGCGTGGACCCGGCGGCGTTCCCGCCCGCCGGACCCGAACCCGCCGTCCCCACGCTCAGCTGGGCCGGCCGCGTCGACCCCATCAAGGACCTGGAGACCCTCATCCGCGCGTTCGCCCTGGTCCGCGAGGAAGTGCCCGAGGCCCGGCTGCGGCTCTTCGGCGGCACACCGCGCGGCGGAGAGGCGTACCGGGAACGCTGCGAGGCCCTCGCCGCCGAACTGGGACACGCCGACGCCGTCACCTTCGAGGGCCGCGTCGACGACATCAAGGACGCCTACGCCGCCGGGAACGTCGTGATGCTCTCCAGCATCAGCGAGGGCTTCCCGTTCACCCTCATCGAAGCCATGTCCTGCGGCCGGGCCACCGTCTCCACCGACGTCGGCGGCGTCCGGGAGGCCGTGGGCGGCACCGGGCTCGTCGTCCCGCCGCGCGACCCCGCCCGCATGGCGGCCGCGGCGCTGGAACTGCTCGGCGACGCCGAACGGCGCAGGGCGATGGGCGAGGCGGCCCGGCTGCGCGTGATCGAACAGTTCACGCTGCGCCAGACCATCGACACGTTCCGCTCGATATACCTCGAACTGCCCGCCCGGGTCCGGCCGTCCACCGCGCCGGCCGCGCAGGGCGAGGTGCTCCGCGTCGCCGCGGGGAGCCTTTCCGGATGAGCGGCCCCATGGCGCTCGAACCGGGCGGCACCGAGCAGGACACCCTCGCGCTGCGGCTCGCCGAGCCGCCCGCGCGCCGCGACGACCACACGATGGCCCTGCGCCTGCCCAGGCGCGGCCCCGACCCGGAAGCGGTCAGCCGGCTGGCCGCCGACCTCGCCGACCGCGTCGGCCCGGCCGTCCACCCGTACGAGGTGGCCGCCCTGCTGGAGGCCGAGGGCCTGACGGCCGACGAGATCAGGCAGCGGTACGGCCACACCGGTCTGTTCTCCCTGGCCGCCGCCCTGTACGAGCAGGTGCCCCGGAGCTACCCCGAACCGCCGCCGACGGCCGACCCCTGGCGCCCGGACACCGTCCGCAGCCTGCTGCGCGGGGTGCTGTTCGCGCTGCCCGGCCTCGCCTACCTGCTCACCGCGCCCCTGTGGCACCCCGGCCGGCACACCGCCGCGCTCATCACCGCCGGACTGGTCTCCTGGGCGTGGGGACAGGGCCTGGGCCACCGCGCCCACCTGCGGCTGGCCACCGGCCGCAAGGAGGCCGCCCGCACCCTGCTCACCGGCGCGCCGCTGGGCGCCGCCCTGGCCACCGCGTGCGCCGTCCCGCTCGCCGGCACCTTCGGCCCGGTGCTCGCGGTGGCGGCGGCGCAGTCGCTGTACCTGGCGGCAGCGGGCGTCCTGCTGGTCCTGGCCCGTGAACGGCTGCTGCTGGCCGCGCTCACCCCGCTGATCGCGGGCGCCGCCGTACTGCCCTGGTGGGAACCCGGCACCGCCGTGCGCACCGGGCTGCCGCTGCTCGCGCTGCTGGCCACCCTCGCCGGCACCGGCCACGCCCTGCGGGGCGCCCTCGCCACCCCGGCCGCGGCCGGTGGCGCCCGGCCCCGGCTGCGGTGGTCCCTGCCGTACGGGCTGTTCGGGCTGGCCGCGGGCGTGCTGGTACTGCTGGAGGGGCGGCGCGACCCCTACGCGGTGATCGTGCTGACCGTCAGCATGGGCCCCGCCGAATGGCTGCTGTTCCGCTACCGGGGCCTGTCCGTCGCCGCCCTGCGCGCCACCGCCACCCCCGCCGGGTTCCTGCTGCGCTCCACCGCCGTCCTCGGCGGCTGCCTGCTCGCCTACGTGCTGCCGCTGCTGCCCGCCGCCTACCTCACCGGCGCGGCACCGGCCCCGCTGCTGCTGCTCGCGGCGACCCTGTGGACCGCGCTGCTCCTCCAGGCGTTCGGGGCCGCCTGGCCCCCGGCCGTGATCTGCCTCGCCGCCGCCGCGACGGCCGGCGCGGTACCGCTGCTGCACCTGCCACCGGGCCGTACCGCCCTGCCGCTGTGCTGCGGCGCGGCCGTGGCGGCCCTGGTCGCCTGCGCCCTGCGGCTGCTCGGCCGGCCCGCCCGGCACGCCTGACCCACACCGCTCGTCCCCGCGCAACCGACCGGAAGGATCCCCGACTTGACCTCCGCACCGCTCGCCGCCGTCACCGGAGCCGAGGGCTTCATCGGCTCCCACCTCACCGAGGCCCTCGTCGCCTCCGGCCACCGGGTCAGAGCCATGGCCCAGTACAACTCCTTCTCCTCCTACGGCTGGCTGGAGACCCTCGCCCCGGACGTCCTGGACCACGTGGAGATCGTCCTCGGCGACGTCCGCGACCCCGGCTCGGTCCGCGGCCTGCTCGACGGCGCCGACGTCGCCTACCACCTGGCCGCGCTGATCGCGATCCCGTACTCCTACCAGGCCCCGCACAGTTACGTGGAGACCAACGTCACCGGCACCCTCAACGTGCTGGAGGCGGTCCGCGCCCTCGGCACACCCCGGCTGGTGCACACCTCCACCAGCGAGACCTACGGCACCGCGCGGACCGTGCCCATCACCGAGGACCACCCCATCAACACCCAGTCCCCGTACGCCGCTTCGAAGGCCGGCGGCGACCGGCTGGCCGACAGCTACCACGCCAGTTTCGGCACCCCGGTCGTCACACTCCGCCCGTTCAACACCTTCGGCCCGCGCCAGTCGATGCGCGCCGTCATCCCCACCGTCATCGGCCAGGTCGCGGCGGGGGAGCGGACCATCACCCTCGGCGACCTGCGCCCCACCCGTGACTTCACCTTCGTCCGGGACACCGCGCAGGCGTTCCTCGCCGTCGGCTCCGCACCCGCCGAGCAGGTCGTCGGCCGTACCTTCAACGCCGGGACGGGCGGCGAGATCTCCGTCGGCGACCTCGTCGCACTGATCGGCAAGGTGATGGACACCGCCCTCGACATCCGCGAGGACCCCGCGCGCATCCGGCCGGCCAACTCGGAGGTCATGCGGCTGGTCGCCGACGCCTCCCGGCTCGCCGGGGCCACCGGCTGGCAGCCCGCCCACAGCCTGGAACAGGGCCTCGCCCACACCGTGGACTTCTTCCGCGACCCGGCCAACCTGGCCCGCTACAAGACCGGCATCTACAACATCTGACCCGACCGGCACGTCCCCCCGAGTCCATGCGTCAACGAAGGAGGAGCCATGCACGCAGTGATCCTGGCGGGAGGCAAGGGCGTCCGGCTGCGGCCCTACACCACCGCGCTGCCCAAGCCCCTCGTCCCGATCGGTGACCAGCACGCCATCCTGGAGATCGTGCTGCGCCAGCTGTCGGCAGCGGGCTTCACCCGCTGCACCCTCGCGATAGGCCACCTCGGCGAGATCATCCGCGCGTACGTCGGCGACGGCTCCCAGTGGGGCATGAACGTCGACTACGCCACCGAGGAGAGCCCGCTCGGCACCATGGGCCCGCTGCTCACGCTCAAGGACCGGCTGCCCCAGACGTTCCTGGTCATGAACGGCGACATCCTCACCGACCTCGACTACGCCGACGTACTGCGCCGCCACGAGCAGTCGGGTGCCCCGCTGACCATCGCCACGTACGCCCGCAAGGTCCACATCGACTTCGGCGTGCTCACCACCGACGCGAGCAGGGTCGTCGCGTTCACCGAGAAGCCCAGCATGGACTACCGCGTCTCCATGGGCGTCTACGGCCTCAGCCGCGCCACCCTGGACGGCTACACACCGGGCCTGCCGCTCGGCTTCGACGAACTCGTCCTGGACCTGCTGAAGGACCAGAACCCGCCGCAGGCCTACGACTTCGACGGTTACTGGCTGGACATCGGCCGTCCCGACGACTACGACCGGGCCAACGCCGAGTTCACCAGCCGCAAGTCCCTGCTGCTCAAGGGAGCCTGAGTA
The DNA here is from genome assembly GCF_043195475.1 of Streptomyces sp. Y20. NCBI lineage: Bacteria > Bacillati > Actinomycetota > Actinomycetes > Kitasatosporales > Streptomycetaceae > Streptomyces > Streptomyces sp. Y20. Next base: position 73,513 of record NZ_JBIDDP010000001.1, on the reverse strand, counting down.
CCACATGCGCATTCTCGTCCTCGGCGGCACCGGGTATCTGGGCCGCCACGTGGCCGAGCGGCTGCGCGCCCTCCCGGGCGCGCACGTCCTCACCGCCGGCCGCACCGCCTGCGCGGGATTCGGCGTCGACCTCGCCGCCGACCCGCCCGAGCGGCTCGCGAAGACCCTGGTGGCGGCGGCCCCCGACGCCGTGGTCAACTGCGCGGGCGCCACCGGCGGTGACGCCGTGACCCTGGCCGAGGTCAACGCCCGCGGCCCGGCCGTACTCTGCGCGGCACTGCGCGAGGCGGCCCCCACCGCCCGTCTGGTGCACCTGGGTTCGGCCGCCGAGTACGGGCCGGGCACCCCGGGCGTGCCGGTCACCGAGTCGGCGCCCGCCTGCCCGGTGACGCCGTACGGCGCGACCAAGCTGGCGGGCACGGTGGCGGTGACCTCCGCCGCCCTGGACGCGGTGGTGCTGCGGGTCGGCAATCCGGTCGGCCCGGGCGCACCCCTGGCGAGCCTGCCCGGCCGGCTGACCGCGCTGCTCCGCTCGGCCGGGCAGGATCAGGAGGCGGTACTGCGCCTCGGGGACCTCTCCGCGCACCGCGACTTCGTCGACGTACGCGACGTGGCCCGGGCCGCCGAATGCGCCGTCACCACCCCCGGCCCCCTGCCCGCCGTGCTCAACATCGGCAGCGGAACGGCCGTGCCCGTCCGGCGGTTGGCGCACGGCCTGGCCCGGCGGGCGGGCTTCCGGGGGCGGGTGGAGGAGAGCACGGCCGGCTCGGCGCGCTCCGCGCAGGTGTCGTGGCAGTGCTCGGACATCTCCGCCGCGGCCCGGGTTCTGGGCTGGCGGCCGGACCACAGCCTCGACGACGCCCTCGCCGCGCTGTGGACGGCCGACGCGGAGCGCCTGCCGTGAGCCTGCTGGTACCGCTGTACGTGCACCCGGCCGAGGACCCCGGCGCCTGGCACCGGCTGATCGCGGCGGCCGACCGCACCTTCGCGGTCGTCCTGAACCCGGCGAGCGGACCCGGCACCGCCCCCGATCCCGCGTTCACGGCGGCCGCCCGGGCCCTGCGCGCGGCCGGCGCCCGCCTCGTCGGCTATGTCGACACCGACTACGGCGTCCGGGACCGGGACCGGATCACCGAGGAGATGCGCCGCCACCGCAGCTGGTACGGGGCCGAGGGCTGCTTCCTGGACCGGGTCACCGCCGGCCCGGAGGGCCTGCCGGCCTGCCGCCGTCTGGTCCGGGACCTGCGGCGGCTCGGCGCCGGCCCCGTTGTCCTCAATCCGGGCGTCCACCCGGCGCCCGGCTACACTCGCCTGGGCGACCTGACCGTCACCTTCGAGGGGCACTGGTCGACGTACGTCTCGGCGTTCACCCGGCCGGCCTGGGCCGCCCGGCACCCGCCGGACCGGCTGTGCCACCTCGTCTACGGCGTCCCCGAGGCCCTCGTCCCGCTCGCCGTCCGCACGGCACACGAGCGGGGCGCCGCGGTGTGCGGGCCGGTGACCGGCGAACCGCCCAACCCCTGGGCCGGGTTGAGTCCGGCGTTGACCGGCGGGGACGGTGTGGAAGGCTGAGCCGGGACCGTATCCGCAGCACGGGAGGCAACCACCGGTATGGCCGTCATCCACGACACCACCCTGAAGCCGAGCAAGACGGAACTGCTCACCGACTGGCTCCCCACCCGGCCCTGGTACCGGGGCGGGCCCGGAGCGCCCGTGCCGGAGAGGTCCGGCGGGTTCCGGCTGGACGACCCCGAGGGCGAGGTCGGCATCGAGTTCATCGTGGCCACCGACACCGCGAGCCCCGAGCGGACGGCGTACCTCGTGCCGCTCACCTACCGCGGGGCGCCGCTGGAGGGCGCCGGCCACGCCCTGATCGGCACGATGGAGCACGGGGTGCTGGGAAAGCGCTGGGTCTACGACGGCTGCCACGACCCGGTGCTGTTCACCGAGCTGCTGTCGCTGATCGACGGCCGGGCGCAGGCGATGGCGCAGAGCGTCAGCGACACACCCGACCACGAGGTGACCCGCTCCCACACCGGTGCCCCCCTCGTCCCCGGCGGCCTCGTCCCCGAGCCGGCCGACGACCGGGACGGCACCCGCCTGCCCGCGCCCCACGGGACGGTCCTGCACGTGCACCGCGTCCTGACCCCCGTCGACGAGAATCCGCCGCAGCGCCCGCGGGAAGCGCTCGGGCATGTCGCCACCGGCTGGCCGGGTCCGGACCGCACCCGGCTGCGGGCCGTTCTCATGACGCTGCGTCACGCCTGATCGGGGCGCCGCCCGCCGCCCGCCGCCCGCCGCCCGCCGCCCGCCGCCCACCGGCCGGCGGGCGGCGCCTGGGCGGTGGCGCGCACGGCGCCGGGGGACGGCGCCCGCTTTATCCATCTGGCATGGACCGGTCAAATCTGTCACTCTTTCGGCAGCCGTCCGGCAGTCGTCGCCCCGACCCCATGGAGCGCGACGGGCTCTTCGGCACGAGCGATCGCGCAAGCCCCGTACGCGGCCGCCCCGGCGAACCCCGGCCGGGCGGCCTTCGAGCAGGCCGGAACCCCGGCCGCCACGAAGGAGTAGCGTGTGAGAACGACCCCCCACAAGGCCCTCGGCGCCGGTGCGCTCACCGTCGCCGCGGTGGCCGCCCTCGTACTCCCCGGCACCCCCGCAGCCGCCGGCCCGGCCTCCGCCCCCGCCGCCTGCGCCCCCGCCCAGGTCATCACCGACGGAGGCTTCGAGAACGGCACCTCACCGTGGACCCAGTCCCCGTCCACCGTGATCACCAGCCGTTCCGGACAGAGCGCCCACGGCGGCAGCTCCTACGCCTGGCTGGACGGTGCGGGCAGCACCCGCACCGACACCCTCAGCCAGAGCGTGACGATCCCCTCCGGGTGCGCCACCGCCACCCTCGGCTTCTGGCTGCACACCGACACCGCCGAGACCACCACGTCCGTCGCGTACGACAAGCTGACGGCCAAGATCGGCGGCACGACGCTGGCCACCTACTCGAACCTGGACGAGAACACCGGCTACGTCCACAAGACCATCGACGTGTCGTCGTTCGCCGGCCAGACGGTGAACCTGTCCTTCACCGGCACCGAGGACTCCAGTCTCCAGACGAGCTTCGTCCTGGACGACATCACCCTCGACACCTCCGGCGGCACCACGCCACCACCGGCCGACTCCACCCGCACCCCCGCGGCACCCGGGTACACCGTGAACCTCAGCAGCGACACGAGCGGTACCGCCTGGACCGGGCACGAGAGCGTCACCTTCACCAACGCCTCCGCCACCGCGCTCGGCGAGGTCTACCTGCGGCTGTGGGACAACTACCACGGCACCTGCGACGCGATGCCGGTCAGGGTCAGCAACGTCACCGGCGGCAGCGCCGGCGCGCTCTCCGTGGCCTGCACCGCCCTCAGGATCGACCTGCCGTCCCCGCTCGCCCAGGGCCAGTCCGCCACCATCGGCTTCGACCTCGGCATCACCGTGCCCAGCGGCGCCGACCGGTTCGGCCACGACGGCGCGTTCAGCTTCGTCGGCAACGCCCTGCCCGTCCTCGCCGTCCGCGACAGCGCCGGCTGGCACCTGGACCCGTACACCGACAACGGCGAGTCGTTCTACTCCCTGGCCGCCGACTTCAAGGTCACCCTGGACCACCCGACCAGCCTGCTGGTCCCGGCCACCGGCACCTCCACGGAGACGCCCGGATCCAGCGGCCGTACGGTCACCACGGCCACCGCCGCCAAGGTCCGCGACTTCGCGTGGGCCGCCGGGCCGTTCACCAAGATCTCCGGCACCTCGGCCGCCGGCGTCCCGGTGAACGTGTACTCCGTCTCGGGCATCAGCTCCTCCAGCGCCCAGTCGATGCTCAGCACCGCCAAGAGCGCGGTCGACGCCCACGCGGCCCGGTTCGGCGCCTACCCCTACGGCGAACTGGACGCCGTCATCGACAACAACTACTGGTTCGGCGGCATGGAATACCCCGGGTTCGTCCTGGACCTGGTCAGCACCACCGCCCTCACCCACGAGATCGCCCACCAGTGGTGGTACGGCATCGTCGGCGACGACGAGTACACCAGCCCCTGGCTGGACGAGGCGTTCACCGACTACGCCACCGACCTCGCCCAGGGCAAGACCGGCAGCAACTGCTGGAGCGGCGTCTCCTGGGCCTCCAGCACCGAGAAGATCACCAACTCGATGGCCTACTGGGACGCCCACTCCTCCCGGTACTCCACCGTCGTCTACGGCTACGGCAAGTGCGCCCTGCACGACCTGCGCCGCGTCCTCGGGGACACCGCCATGGCCAAGCTGCTGAAGGACTACGCGAGCGCGCACTGGTACGGCGTGTCCACCACGGCCGAGTTCAAGGCGGCGGCCCAGGCCGCCACGAGCACGGACCTGACCTCCTTCTGGACCCAGCACCGCATCGACGGCTGACAGCCACCCGTACGGCTCAAAGACCGGCCGCGGATGGGTCCGTTGGGCGGAACCCGGGGTGCGCGACGACCCGACCCCGGGTCAGATGGAGGGCGTGCGAAACTCCATAGCTCCTTTCCGCGGCCGGTCCCCCCTGTGCCTCACCGGCGCCCTGACCGGCCTCCTCCTGCTCCTGTCCAGCGCCCCGGCCGTGCCCCTGCCGGCCGGAGGCGCTCCCGTACGCGGCACCGCCTACATGGGCATCGGCGTACTCGCCCACGACGGCTCCGACGGCACCCCGCCCCCCGCCCCCCGCGCCTCCCAGGCCGAGGGCGTCGACGTCGCCAGCTACCAGGGTGCCGTCAACTGGAAGACGCTGTGGGGCGACGGCACCACGTGGGCCTACACGAAGGCCACCGAGGGCACCTCCTACACCAACCCCTACTTCAGCTCCCAGTACACCGGTTCGTACAACACCGGCCTGATCCGCGGCGCCTACCACTTCGCGACCCCGGACACCTCCGGCGGCGCCGCCCAGGCCGACTACTTCGTGCAGCACGGCGGCGGCTGGTCCAACGACGCCAAGACCCTGCCCGGAGCCCTCGACATCGAGTGGAACCCGTACGGCGGCGACTGCTTCGGCAAGTCCAAGAGCGGCATGGTCAGCTGGATCCGCGACTTCCTGAACCGGTACAAGTCACGCACCGGCCGCAACGCGGTCATCTACACGGCGACCAGCTGGTGGACGCAGTGCACCGGCAACTACGCCGGCTTCGGCGCAAGCAACCCGCTGTGGATCGCGCGCTACGCCTCCACGGTCGGAACCCTGCCGGCGGGCTGGAAGACCCACACCATGTGGCAGTACACCTCCACCGGCAAGACGGTCGGCGACCACGACCGCTTCAACGGCCCCCAGGACTCGCTGCGGGACTTCGCCACCGGATGAGGGGAACCCGGCGGCCGGGACCAGGCCGTGCCGCCGGCCCGGACCCGGGCCGGCGGCCGGAGGGCCGGCAGCAGGGCCAGGAGCGGCAGGCACACCGCCGTGAGCCGGAGTGACTAGGCTCGGTGCGTGCCGCACGTCGAGATACTCCAGCTGCTGGTCTCCCCGGTCCACCGGCTCTCCGGCCGGCCCGGCGACGGTCCGCCCGAACTGCCGCCCGGGGAACTGGTGACGACGGCCGAGGTCCGCGCGGGCCTCGGCATCGTCGGTGACCGCTACTTCAACCGCCCCGCCCACCGCGACGCGTCGGTCACCCTCATGGCGGCCGAGCGGCTGCCGCAGCGGGAACCCCACCCGTCCGGGCTGCTCCACACCCGGCGCAACGTCCTGCTGCGCGGCGTCGACATCGACGCGTACATCGGGTCGACGGTCTACCTCGACTGCGGTGCCGGACCGGTGGACCTGGAGGTGCGCCGGGCCGCCCGGCCGTGCGGCTGGATGGACACCACCCTGGGCCCCGGTGCCCAGCGCGCGCTGCGCGGCGGCGGGGGAGTGCGCTGCCGGCCGCTGACCGACGGCGTCCTCGAGGTGGGCCCGGCGGTGTTCGGAGTGCGGGAACCCGGGGAGACGGCGGCGGGCGGCGCGTGAGTACGAGGGTCCGAGCGTCCCGTCCCGCGGACCCGGCGCCGGTGTTCCGTCCGGCCCGGCGGTGACCCCGCGGGGTGTCGCCCACCGGCCTCGTGGACGACGGTGACGCCCCGCGGCCGGCGCGCTCAGGTGGCCGAGGTGGCCAGTTGCCCGGCCAGCCGGTGGGCCTGGGCGAGCAGCGCGCCGTAGGTGGCGACCTCGTCGGGGTCCTCCCGGACGGAACGGGCCAGGTCCCGGCGCAGCTCGCTGAGCGTGTCGCGCAGCCGGGCCACGGACTCGCGCAGTTCGTCCTCGCACGCGTCGCCGAACCGGCTGAGGCTGTACAGCCGCAGCGCGTGGGCGGTCTGGCGCAGGAACTCGGCGTAGCGCCGGGCCGGACCGGGCCGCGGCCGGGGCGGCGGGCTGTCCTCGGCGGCCGCCTCCATGACCGTGCGGGTCACCCCCGCGGTGTGGACGGCGGCGTAGTCCAGGACCACGAGCGCGTCGTCGTACTCCTTGCCGGGGGGCGGCACGGCGCCGGCGCGCCGGCGGCGCAGGTTCACCCGCAGGCTCTCCCGGCTCCACTCGACCGCCGAGCGGGCCTCCTCCACCAGCCGGTTCAGCCGCAGAGCCCGCTCGTGCCAGGCCCCGGCCTCCTCGGCGTCCCAGCGTCCCCCGGCCAGCCCGTCCGCCACGTCCCGCAGGATGTCATGGGCCTCCTCGGTCGCGTCCTGGAGCACGGAGCGGGTGTCGCGCAGATACAGCGGCGGCCGTACCAGCGCGTTGACGGCGATGCCGACGACCGCCCCGAACAGGGCCTCGGTGAGCCGGGCCGTGGAGGTGGCGACGCTCACGGGTGGGTTGGTGAGGACGAACAGGGCGCCGGTGGCCGCGTTGATGCCCTGGCTGCCCAGCCGCCGCCACCGGCCGAGCAGCATCGCCGGGGGGAGGACGACCGCCATCGCGGCCACCGTGCTGTGCAGCAGCAGCCCGGCCGCGGTGGCGGCGATCGTGCCGGCCCCGATCGCCGCGAGCTGCTGCAGCCCGTGGGCGATCGACCGGTAGACGGTCGACTCCACCAGGACGACCGCCACCCAGGGCGCGACGAACGCCACCGGCGCGTGCAGCCACCACCCGGCCACCACCCAGGCCAGCCACGCGGCCAGCGCGGCCTTCACCGCCTGGAGGGCCATGTCCCGTTCCCGGCCCGGTCCCGTCCAGGCCCGTCGTACCGTCTGTACCGCGTCCGACAGCTCACGCCGTACACCTTGCAAGGTCACTCCTGTCCCACGCACGGTGACCCGGGTGCCACCGGTCGCCCCGTCCATGCCGCTCGGCGGCGCCCCGGCACTGTGACGACGCGCACCACCGCGCGGTACGGCGGGCCGTCAGGGGGGTACCGCGCGCAGGGCGCGCAGCACCGACCAGACCACCGAGACCAGCGGCACCGCCACGATGGCGCCGATCACCCCCGCGATGATGCTGCCCGCGATCACGGACAGGGCGACGACCAGCGGGTGCAGCCGTACCGCCCAGCTCATCACCAGCGGATGCAGCACATGCCCCTCGAGCTGGCCGATCACGACGATCAGGACCAGCACGCACGCCGCCGTGAAAGGTCCGCGCCCGGCGAGCGCGACGACCGTGGCGACCGCGAGGGCCACCGGCGAGCCCACCAGCGGGACGAACGCCGCGAAGAACTCCAGCAGGGCCAGCGGCAGCGCCAGCGGTACCCGCAGCACCAGCAGGGCGACACCGACCAGTACGGCGTTGGTGGCGGCCACGATGATGATGCCCCGCGTGTACCCGGCGAAGCTGTGCCAGGCCGCCCGCCCCGCCCGGTCCCAGGCCGGACGGGCACCGGCGGGCATCAGCTGGTCGCGTGCCCAGCCCCACAGGTGCTCGCCGGAGTGGAGGAAGAACACCGACGCGAACAGCGCGAGCGCGCCGCCCGCTACCACCTCCACCACCCGGCCGAACTCGTTGACCGCGCTGCTGAGCAGAGCCGCCCGATGTGCCGAGACATAGCCCGTCAGCTGGTCCTGGAGGGCGGAGAGCCGGTCCGGGCTGAGCCGGAAAGGCGGCCGTTGCAGCCACTCCTGGATGCGGTGCGCGCCACCGCGCAAGTCACCCACCAGCCGGCCCGACTCGTCCGCCACCGCGCTGCCCACGAGGGCGAGCAGGGCCAGCAGGAGCAGCAGGCTGCCGATCAGCGCCAGGGCCACGGCGACCGGCCGCGGCAGCAACAGGCCGAGCAGGTCGACGAGCGGGCGCAGGACGGACGTCACGACAAGCGCGAGGAACAGGGCCACGGCGATCAGCTGGAAGCTGCCGAGGACGCTGAAGACGCCGTAGACGACGACGCCGACGAGGATCAGCCGCCAGGAGAAGGCCGCGGCGACCCGCAGCCACGGCACCGTCCGCTCGGCCGGCGGTGTGGGCGGCTCCGGCCGGGGGGGCGCCGGCAGCCGCACCGAGTGCGCCGGGCGGCTGCCGAGCACCCGGCCGGCGGCCCGCCGCCCGCCGCCTCGCCCGGTCACCCGCCGGCGCTCCTCACCCACCACCGCTCGCGCCTCCTCGCCACACCGATGACGGCCGGTCACCTCCACAGCACCGTAAGCACGGGGCGCCCAGGGGGCGCGCCGAGCGCACCCGCCGGATCCGCCCTCAGCGGCCGGTGCCACCGCGCGCACGCCACGACGCACCAGCGGCACCCGCCGGATGCGGCTGAACGGGTGCCGACAGCCGCGTGCGGTCGAACGGGCGGCGCCGTCGAAGGGCCGGTACGGCCGAACGGGCGCCGGTCAGGGCGGGCGCGGGTCAGCCGGCCCGCTCCCGTGCCGATGGGCCGGGCCGGTCCCGGGCGGTCACAGGACCTTCACAGCCGGCGAGGGTGGGCACGCGGCATGAGGGCACTCGCGTCCATGTCCCCGGCAGGAGGGGGAGCCTCCAGTGATCATCGTCGCGGTTCTGCTGTTCCCGGTCCTCAGCCTCCTGCTGTACGGCCTGGATCAGGTTGAGGACCGGTGGGTGCTGCGGCCGCCGGCGTCCCGTCGCTCCCGGCACCGCCGGGAGAGCCGGGCGGCCCGGCGGTGAGCGGCGTCCCGCCGCACCGGCGGTAACGGACGATCGCCTTCCCGAGTCCGGTCCGCCCGGACTCGGGAAGCGCGCCGCCCCGGGGCGGTCGAGACGTGCTCGAAGCGGGCGCGTCACCGCTTCGCCTGCCTCCGGTGAGCGTATGCGTACATGCACGCAGCAACACCGGTCACGGTCACGCCGTACCGGTCCGCGTCCTACACGGCCCGGCTCGTCGGCAGCAGCTCACGGATGTCGGCGGGCAGCGCCCCGGCCATCCGCTCGGTCAGTTCCGGGGCGAGGGCGGCGTCCAGCACCTCCAGGACGGCGGCGGCCTCCCGCAGTGCCGTGTCCTCGTCGGTGGCGGCCCGGACGGCGATGCGTCCGGCGAACGCGGTCAGCCCGAACCGTTCGCCCGACGTGCCGGAGTCCGGCCCGGCCGAGGCGTCGGCCGCCTCCCGCATGGCGGCCGCCATGTCGTGCGGCAACTGGGCGGCCACATGCCGGGCCAGCCCGGACGGCAGCCGTTCCGACAGCGTGGTCACCACCGCGTGCGCGGCCCGCTCGGCCGCTCCCCGGTCGGGCAGCTGGGCAAGCTCCTGCACCTTCCCGATCATCTCGTCGTGCCGCATGATGCCGGTCCCTTCGCGCGAAGTCCTGACGGCAGCGCCGTCCCGCGGGCGTGGCGGCCCCGCACGGGTACCCCCGCACCCGCGTCGCGTCACCGTGACCGCAGGCGCGCAGGTGTCGTCGCCGTGGCGCGGGGCGGGCGCCGGCGGCGTAGGATCGGCTGATCATCGTGCGAGGTGCGCATGACAGGAGTGGGACTGGCCGCGCCGCTGTGGGACATCCACAACGGGCAGGGGCCGCGGCAGCTGGCCGAACTCGGACTGGCACTCGTGCTGTCCAGCCTGATCGGCTGGGAGCGCGCGGCCCAGCAGAAGAGCGCGGGCCTGCGCACCCACACGCTGGTCGGCATCGCCAGCGCGCTGATGATGGAGGTCTCCCAGCACGGGTTCAGCGCGGTGCTGGGCCTGGAGAACGTCTCCTTCGACCCCTCCCGCGTCGCGGCGCAGATCGTCTCCGGGATCGGCTTCATCGGCGGCGGTCTGATCTTCGTACGACGTGATGCCGTACGGGGCCTGACGACCGCCGCCACCGTCTGGCTGACCTGCGCCGTCGGCATGGCCTGCGGCGGCGGGCTGCCCCTTCTCGCGGTTGTGGTGACGGCGCTGCACTTCCTGGTGGTGCGAGGCTATCCGCGGCTCTCGCGCCGTCTGGTTCCCGGCACGGCCGCCGCCACCTTCGAGGCGCGCCTGACCTACCGGACCGGCTCGGCGCTGCTGCCGCGCCTGATGGAGGCCTGCACCCGGCGCGGCTTCCGCATCGACCAGGTCAAGGTCGAGCGGCTGCCCGACCGCGCCGACGCCGCCGCCCGGGTCCTGCTGCGGCTGGAGGGCACCGCGGACCCCGCCCGGCTGGCGTCGGAGCTGTTCCAGGACGACGGCGTCCTCGACATCGAGCTGACCACCGCGGCGGACGACGACTAGCCCGCGCGGGGACGCCCCGTCCGTCCCGCGCGCGGGACGGACGGCGACCGCGGCACCGCCCGCGCGGGCGGTGCGGCGGCCGGCTCACTCCTCGGCCGCCTGCTGGGTCCATGCCCAGGCGCGGTGCAGCCGGCCCGCCCCGGTCGGCGCGCTCAGGCCCCCGCGCACCAGCCGGGTGAGCCGGGGCGCCGCCGCGTAGGAGCGGACCAGGGCGCCGGCGGTCCGGGCGGCGCTGGGGAGCGGGCCAGGACAGCAGGTCGCCGACGGCCCGCCGGGGGCCGGTGCCCCGGGTTCGTCCATGACCTCGCCGGTCTCGCCCCGGCCCGTGCGGCGGGTGAACGGCGCCCGCAGAAAGCTGGTGATCTTGTCTCGGGTCAGGGCCCTCGACGCCTTGTGTACGTCGCCGCGCCGAGGGCCTCGACGCCTTGTACGTCGCCGCGCAGAGCAGTGCGACGTCCCCAGGGCGGCACTTCCTCCGGCAGCCGGACTCCCCGCTGCCGGGCCAGGGCCGCGAAGGCGCCGGCACCGCCGCGAAGACGGAGGCGAGAGCCGCGTATCCCGCGGGGGAACCCCGCCCCGTCGTCGCAGCCTGCGGCGTCCGTGGTCATGACACCTCCCGAACGTGTCACGTGGGCCAGGACACATATGACCTGGTTCGCACCCCCTCCCCAGCTGCCCGGCCGCCGGGCTACCGTGACGTGGAGCCCCTTTCCCCTGCGCACCTCGGACGGCCCGGCTGTGCTCACTGACCTGTCTCCCGTGATAGCCGCGACGGCACGCTGGCTGACCGTCGCCTACCCGCCGTGCGGTGGCGCGCTGGCCGCCGCGCTGTGCGAGGCGCAGGCCCGGCAGGCCGTGACCGTGGCCGCCCGGCTGCGCTACCCCACCGAGATCGACGCGGCCCTGGTCGCCCTGGCCGGCCCCGGGGGCGCTACCCGCCTCGACTGGCTCAGCGGCGCGGAGCCGGCCGACGGCCACCCGGCCGACGAGCGGGCGTGGCGCACCTGGGTCGACGAGATCGTCGCCAGCTGGGCCGCCGCGCTGCTCACCGACGCCGCACTGGCGGGGGCGGCCGTCGCCGCACTCGCCGGGGGTGAGCACCACGCGTCCGCGCCCGTCGAGTTCCGCCGGCTGCTCGCCCCCGACGCCGGCGACCGCCGCGCCGCCGCCCTGCTCCGCCACCCGGACCTGCTCGCCCCGGTGGCCGAACTCCACCAGGACCAGCTCCTGGACCGTCTCACCCCCGGCCGGCCCCTCGCGGCCTGACCCCCTCCCGGCCGATCCCCGACGGACGCGGCCACCCCCTGCTCACGACCCTGCCCGACGCCGGCGACCGATCACCGCCACGACGAGCCGGCCCAGCTCTACGACACCCGTGCGGCCCCGCCGTGCGCCCGCGCCGTACGACACCCGTGCGGCCCCGACGCCCGCCCCGCCGTGCGCTCCGGATGGCGGAAGCGATCCGGGTGAGGCCGGCGAAACGCCGCGGCGGTTCTTCGCGGCACCGCGGTGAACGGCGACCATGCCGTGCCATGGACATCCTGCTGGTCGCCAGCGCGTTCAACAGCCTCTCCCAGCGCGTGTACGCCGAACTGTCGGACCTCGGGCACCGGGTGGACGTGGTGCTCGCCGCACACGGCCCCCACCCGGTCCGCGCCGCCGTGCGCGAACTGCGGCCGGAGCTGATCATCGCGCCGATGCTCAGGACGGCCCTGCCCGAGGACGTGTGGCGCGACCACACCTGCCTGATCGTGCACCCCGGCCCGCCGGGCGACCGCGGCCCGTCCGCCCTGGACTGGGCCGTCGCCGGTCGTGCGGAGCAGTGGGGCGTCACCGTGCTGCGGGCCGAGGCGGCGATGGACGCGGGCGCGATCTGGGCGGCAGAGCCGTTCTCCGTGCCGCCCGTCGGCAAGAGCGACCTCTACCGCAACGAGGCCTCCGACGCCGCCGTCACCGCCGTCCTGACGGCCGTACGGCGCTATGCCGAAGGCTCGTACAAGCCCCTCCCGCAGACCGACGCGTCGGTCACGGTCGTCTGGCGCGACTTCTTCCGGCAGGAGCAGCGCCGGATCGACTGGGAGCGCGACGACACCGAGACGGTCCTGCGCAAGCTCCGCGGCGCCGACTCCCAGCCGGGCGTCCTGGACGAACTCCTCGGCCGGGAGGTGTTCCTGCACGGCGGGCACCCCGAGGACCGGCTGCGCGGCCGTCCGGGCGCCCTGCTGGCCCAGCGCGCCGGAGCCGTCTGCCGGGCCACCCGGGACGGCGCGGTCTGGATCCCGGAACTGCGTCCCCGCCGCGACTCCGGCGACCCGGCCCCCTTCCGCCGCCCGGCCGCCACGGTGCTCGCCTCCCACCGTCCCGGCCTGCGGCTCCCGGACGACCCCGCCCCGCTGGAACTCCCGCCCGGTCGGCGCACCTGGACCGACATCCGCTACCACCAGCACGGTGGCGTCGGCTTCCTCTCCTTCTCCTTCCCGGGCGGCGCCATGAGCACCGGCCAGTGCCGCAGACTGCTCGCGGCCTACCGGGAGGCCCTGACCCGCCCCACCCGCGTCCTCGTCCTCGGCGGGGCGCGCGACTTCTTCTCCAACGGCATCCATCTGAACGTCATCGAGGCCGCCCCCGACCCGGCCGAGGAGTCCTGGACCAACCTCAACGCCATGGACGACCTCGTGGAGGCCGTGCTGCGCACCACCGACCGGCTGGTGGTGGCCGCCCTCGCCGGCAACGCCGCGGCCGGCGGAGCCATGCTGGCCCTCGCCGCCGACGAGGTGTGGTGCCGTACGGGCGTCGTCCTCAACCCGCACTACCGGCGCATGGGCCTGTACGGCTCCGAGTTCTGGACCTACTCCCTGCCGCGCCGCGTCGGCGCCGGCCACGCCCGCCGGCTGACCACGCAGGCACTGCCGGTCAGTGCCGCCTCGGCCGAGCGGCTGGGCCTCGTGGACCGGCTGGTGCCCGCCGCGCCGGGGGACTTCGCGGCCGGGGTGCGGCGGCTGGCGACCGCGCTCGCCGCCGCCCCGGACCTCGGCCGGCGGATCGACGCCAAGGCGGCGGCCCGCGCGGCGGACGAGCGGGAACGTCCCCTGGCCGACCACCGGCAGGCGGAACTGGCCCGCATGCACGCCGTCTTCTTCGACCCCGGGGCCGCCTACCACGCCCTGCGCTCGGCCTTCGTCCGCAAGACACCCGCCGGCTCACCCCTGCCCCTGGCCCCGGCCGCCGGTGACGTCCGGTGACGCCCCGGATCCTGGTGGCGGGCGTCGGCAACATCTTCCTCGCCGACGACGCCTTCGGCCCCGAGGTGATCCGCGCACTCGCACAGCGCCCGCTGCCGCCCGGGGTACGGGTGCGCGACTACGGCATCCGCGGCCTGGACCTCGCCTACGACCTGCTGGCCGGCTGCGCCACCGCCGTCCTGGTCGACGCGGCCCCGCGCGGGCACCGCCCCGGCACCCTCTCCCTGATCGAGGCCGAACCCCCCGACGGGACCGTCGCGCCCGAGGCCCACGGCATGGACCCGGCGACGGTACTGGCCCTGGCCGGGCACCTGGGCGACGAGCCCCTGCCCCGGGTCCTCGTCCTGGCCTGCGAGCCCGGCGTCCTGCCGGACGGCGACGACCTCCTCGGCTCACTGAGCGCGCCGGTGCGGGAGGCGGTCGACCGGGCCGTGGACGCGCTGCACACGCTCGTCCCCGCCCTGCTCGACGATCCGGCCGGTCCCCTGCCCCCGTTGAGCCGCCCGGTGGAATCCGGCACGCCGCCCCCGGCAGCGCTGCCCGTGACGGCGCCCGGCGGCCCCCAGAATCGGTGAGATGCCGGCCCGCACACGATGCGGGCCCGCGTCCCGTCACCCCACCCGAGGAGCAGCGCCCATGTGCCGGTCCGACGTCAGACAGGCCGTCCTGGCGAAGAACGACGACCTGGCCGCGAGCCTGCGCGGCGATCTCGCCCGGCAGGGCGTGAGCCTGGTCAACCTGCTGTCCAGCCCCGGCAGCGGCAAGACCGAACTCCTCGGCCGGGTCCTGGCCCGCGCGGTGGAGAGCGGCGTCCCGGTGGCCGCGCTCACCGCGGACCTGGCCACCGAGAACGACGCCGTCCGGCTGGCCCGCTCCGGCGCCCCCGTCCAACAGCTGCTCACCGACGGACTGTGCCACCTGGAGGCCCGTCAGGTCCGGGCCCGGCTGGCGGGCTGGCTGCCGCCGGACACCTCCGTGCTCTTCGTGGAGAACGTCGGCAACCTGGTCTGCCCCGCCGCCTACGACCTCGGTGAGACCCTGCGCGTCGTGCTGATGGCCGTCACCGAGGGCGAGGACAAGCCGCTGAAGTACCCCACGGCGTTCGGCTCCGCCCACCTCGTGGTGATCACCAAGACCGACCTCGCCGGACCGGCCGGCTTCGACGAGAGCCTCTTCCACGAGAACGTGCACCAGGTCAACCCGGGCGTGGAGATCGTACGGTCCTGCGCCCGGACCGGTTCCGGCGTCGGCACCCTGCTCGACCGCGCCCTCGCCGCCCGCGACGGAGTCCCCCCGCACCGCCCGCCGCTCGCCCCCCACCCGCACGTCCACCACCCCGATTCCGCTCCGGTCGCGTGACGGCGCCCGCCACCGGCCCGGTCCGCCGCCGCATCACCGTGCGCGGCACGGTGCAGGGGGTCGGCTTCCGGCCGTACGTCCACCGGCTGGCCGCCACCCTCGCCCTGCCCGGGTTCGTGAGCAACACCGCCGACGGCGTGCTCATCGAGGTCGAGGGCCCGCCGGACGAGGTGGACCTGTTCGTGCGGCGGCTGGCCGAGCAGCCGCCGCCGCTGGCGACCGTCACCGGCGTCGGCTGCGAGGACCTCCCCGCCACCGGCGCCACCGGCCCCTTCGGCATCCGCTCCACCGAGCGCTCCCCGGGCCGCACCCACCTCCCGCCCGACACCGCGACCTGTGCCGACTGCCTGCGCGAACTGGCCGACCCCGGCGACCGCCGCCACCGCCACCCCTTCCTCACCTGCACCCACTGCGGCCCCCGCTTCACCGTCGCCACCGGCATGCCCTACGACCGCGCCGCCACCACCATGGCCGGCTTCCCGATGTGCCCCGCGTGCGCCCGGGAGTACGGCGACCCGGCCGACCGGCGCTTCCACGCCCAGCCCGTCGCCTGCCCCGGCTGCGGCCCACGGCTCGCCCTGGTCCCCGCCGACGGAACCGGGGTCCGCCCGGCCCGGGACGCGGCGGCCCTCGCGACCGCCCGCGCGCTGCTCGCCGCCGGGCGGATCGTCGCCGTCAAGGGCGTCGGCGGCTACCACCTGGCCTGCGACGCCACCGACGCCCGGGCCGTCACCGCGCTGCGCGACCGCAAGGAGCGCGGCGGCAAGGCCTTCGCGGTGATGTGCGCGGACCTGTCCACGGCCGAACGGATCGCGGTCCTCTCCGACGCGGAACGCGACGCCCTCACCGGCGCCCACCGGCCCGTCGTCCTCCTGCGCCCCCGCGCCTGCGCCGACGGCCTCCGCCTCGCCGGCCAGGTCTGCCCCGGCAGCCCGCACGTCGGCGTGATGCTGCCCTACACCCCCGTCCACACCCTGCTGTTCGGACTGCCCGGCGATCCCCCCGGCCCCCGGGTCCTGGTCATGACCAGCGGCAACCGCTCCGGTGAGCCCATCGTCACCGACGACGCCCAGGCGCTGACCCGGCTGGCCGGCCTCGCCGACGCCTGGCTCACCCACGACCGGCCCATCGCCTCCCCCTGCGACGACTCCCTCCTGCGTGTCCGCCCCGACGGCACCGCACAGGTCCTGCGGCGCTCCCGCGGCTACGTCCCGCGCCCGGTGCGCCTGGCCGTCCCGGTCCGGCCCACGCTCGCCGTCGGCGGCGACCTCAAGAACGTCCTCTGCCTGGGCGAGGGCGAGTACGCCTGGCTCGGGCCGCACATCGGCGACATGGGCGAGCTGGCCACTCTGGACGCCGCCGAACGGGCCGAGCGGCACCTCACCCGCCTCACCGGGGTCACCCCCGGGCGGGTGGCCGCCGACCGGCACCCCGGCTACCACTCGACGCGCCGGGCGCACACCCGGGCCGCCCGGCTCGGCCTGCCCGGGCCGGTGCTGGTCCAGCACCACCACGCCCACATCGCCGCCACCATGGCCGAGCACGGTCTGGACGGCACCGCACCCGTCATCGGCGTCGCCTTCGACGGCACCGGATACGGCGACGACGGCACGGTGTGGGGCGGCGAGGTCCTGCTCGCCGACTACACCGGCTACCGGCGCTTCGCGCACCTGGCCCCCGCCCCGCTGCCCGGCGGCGACGCCGGCGTGGCCAACCCCTGCCGGACGGCCCTGGCCCGGCTGTGGGCGGCGGGACTGCCCTGGACACCGGAGCTGCCGAGCGTCGCCGCCTGCTCGGACACCGAACGCGCGGTGCTGCGGCGCCAGCTGGAACGCCAGGTGGCCTGTGTGCCGTCCTCCGGCATGGGGCGGCTCTTCGACGCCGTCTCCTCGCTCGTCGGCGTGTGCCACCGGGCCGGCTACGAGGCGCAGGCCGCACTGGAACTGGAGGCGGCGGCGCTGGAGGCCGCCGGCGCCGACACCGTGGCCTACCCCTTCGGGCTCAGCGGTCAGGACCGCCTCACCTGCAGCCCCACACCGATGCTGCGGGCGCTCCTGCACGACCGGGCGCGCGGCACACCCGCCTGCGTACTCGCCGCCCGCTTCCACCGCGGCGTCGCGCGGGCCGTCACCGAGATCTGCCGCCGCGCCCGCACGGCCACCGGCCTGGCCACCGTCGCCCTCACCGGCGGCGTCTTCGCCAACGCCCTGCTGGAGGAGGAGTGCGCCGCCCTGCTCGGCCGGGACGGCTTCAGGCTCCTGCGGCACGGCGAAGTCCCCCCGAACGACGGCGGTCTCGCGCTCGGCCAGCTGATGGTCGCGGGAACAGCCGTCCACCACGAGACGGAGTGACCCATGTGTCTGGCAGTGCCCGGAAAGGTCGTGTCCATCGACCATCGCGCCGACCCGCTCACCGGGCTGATCGACTTCGGCGGAGTGCAGAAACAGGCGTGCCTGGAGTATCTGCCCGATGTGCGGGTGGGGGAGTACGTCATCGTCCACGTCGGCTTCGCGCTCCAGCGCCTGGACGAGGAGTCGGCCCGGGCGTCCCTGGAACTGTTCGAGCAACTCGGACTGCTGGAAGAGGAGTTCGGTGACGCCTGGGAGCAGGCGGCCCGGCAGGAGAGCGGAAGTGAGACCCGGTGAAGTACCTCGACGAGTTCAACGACCCCGCTCTGGCACACCGGCTGCTGGACGAGATCCGCGCCACCGCCACCCGCCCCTGGGCGCTCATGGAGGTCTGCGGCGGCCAGACCCACTCCATCATCCGCCACGGCATCGACCAACTGCTGCCGGACAACGTGGAGTTGATTCACGGTCCCGGCTGCCCGGTGTGCGTCACGCCTCTCGACGTCATCGACAAGGCACTGGAGATCGCCGCCCGCCCCGGCGTGATCTTCTGTTCCTTCGGCGACATGCTCCGCGTGCCGGGCACCGACCGGGACCTGTTCCGCGTCAAGGGCGAGGGCGGTGACGTACGCGTGGTGTACTCCCCGCTCGACGCCCTCGACCTCGCCCGCAAGAACCCGGACCGCCAGGTCGTGTTCTTCGCGATCGGCTTCGAGACGACGGCCCCCGCCAACGCCATGGCCGTGCACCAGGCTCGCAGGCTCGGCCTCGACAACTTCAGCCTGCTGGTGTCCCACGTCCGGGTCCCCCCGGCGATCGAGGCCATCATGACCTCGCCCAGCTGCCGGGTGCAGGGCTTCCTGGCGGCCGGTCACGTGTGCAGCGTGATGGGCACCGCCGAGTACCCGGAGCTGGCCGCGAAGCACCGGGTGCCGATCGTCGTCACCGGCTTCGAGCCCCTCGACATCCTCGAAGGCATCCGCCGCGCCGTCCACCAGCTGGAGCGCGGACAGTACGGGGTGGACAACGCCTACGCGCGCGCCGTGCGCGACCAGGGCAACCCGGCGGCCATGCGCATGATCGAGGAGGTCTTCGAGGTCACCGACCGCAACTGGCGCGGTATCGGACCCATCCCGGCCAGCGGCTGGCGGCTGACCGACGCCTTCCGCGCCTACGACGCCGAGCACCGCTTCGATGTCACCGGCATCCGCACGGAGGAACCCGCCGTGTGCCGGGCCGGTGAGGTCCTGCAGGGCCTGATCAAGCCGACCCAGTGCGAGGCGTTCGGCACGGCCTGCACCCCGCGCACCCCGCTCGGCGCCACGATGGTCTCCAGCGAGGGCGCCTGCGCCGCCTACTACCTGTACCGCCGGATGAACGCCCCGGCACGGCAGGGATCCCGTATCCCGCAGGAGGAGATGAACTCCGTTGGCTGACCTCGCCACCGAAGCCACCGAAGCCGCCGAAGCCGCCGTAACCGCCGCGGCGGGCGCGTCGGCCGTCGATCCCGCGCACTGGACCTGCCCGGCGCCGCTGCGCGACCAGCCGGTCGTCGTCATGGGCCACGGCGGGGGCGGCACCCTGTCCGCCGAACTGATCGAGCAGATCTTCAGCCCCGCCTACGGCAACCCCGTCCTGGCCGCCCTCACCGACTCGGCGGTCCTCGACCTGGGGGGCGCCCGGCTGGCCTTCTCCACCGACTCCTACGTCGTACGCCCCCTGTTCTTCCCCGGCGGCAGCCTCGGCGACCTGGCCGTCAACGGCACCGTCAACGACCTCGCCATGAGCGGCGCCCGGCCCGCCTACCTGTCCACCGCCTTCATCCTCGAGGAGGGCGTGGAACTGACCGTGGTGCAGCGCGTCGCGAATGCCGTCGGCGCGGCGGCCCGGACGGCGGGCGTGACCGTCGCCACCGGTGACACCAAGGTCGTGGAGTCCGGGCACGGCGACGGCGTCTACGTCACCACCGCCGGCGTCGGTCTGGTGCCCGACGGCGTCGACATCCGCCCGCAGCGTGCCCGGCCGGGTGACGCCGTCATCGTCAGCGGGCCCATCGGCCTGCACGGCGTGGCCATCATGAGCGTGCGCGAAGGCCTGGAGTTCGGGGTCGAGATCGCCTCCGACACCGCGCCGCTGGCCGACCTCGTGGCAGCCATGCTGGCGGTCACTCCGGACATCCACGTCCTGCGCGACCCCACCCGGGGCGGCCTCGGCGCGTCCCTCAACGAGATCGCCCGCGCCTCCGGCACCGGCGTCCGGCTGCGCGAACGGGCCGTCCCGGTCCCCGACGAGGTCGCGAACGCCTGCGGCTTCCTCGGCCTGGACCCCCTGTACGTCGCCAACGAGGGCCGGCTCGTGGCCTTCGTGCCCCCCGAGCACGCCGAAGGGGTGCTGGCGGCCATGCGCGCCCACCCGCAGGGCACCGGCGCGGCGCTCATCGGCGAGTGCGTGGCCGACCACCCGGGCATGGTGGTCGTCGCCACCGGCCTCGGCGGCACCCGCGTGGTGGACCTGCCGCTGGGAGAGCAGCTGCCCCGCATCTGCTGAGCGGCCGGGCGGTGCCGGCCCCGCCGTCAGGGCGGGACCGGCACCGCTTCGACCCCCGTGATCTCCAGCTCGCGCCCGCTGCGCAGCTCCCGCGACGGCCGGTCGCAGCGCGGGCACCAGAAGAACGGCGGCATGCCGACCGCGAACTCCTCGGCGCACTGCCCGCACCAGGCCTGCGCGGGCACCCGCTCGACGACGAGCCGGGCCGCCGCGAGGGCCGTCCCGTCACGGGCCACCTCGAAGGCGAAGTGCAGCGCGTCCGGCACCACCCCCGCCAGTTCACCGACCCGGACGGTCACCGACGAGACACCGCCGGCGCCGTCCGCCCGGGCGATCTCCCCGGCCCGCTCCACGATCGCGGTCGCGATCGACAGCTCGTGCACGCCGCCCTCACGGATAACGGTGGCGGGCGCGCGGGCCCCCGGCCATCCGGTAGATCCGCACCTCGCGCACGAGACCCGGGAACTCCTTGACGACCAGCGCCGCGACCAGGCCGCCGACCAGCGCGGCCTGGACCAGCAGCAGCCGGCGTCCCGACATCTCCGCGCGGGCGGTCCCTCTTCGCCTGCGGACGTCCATGACGGTCCCTTCCCTTCTCTCTCGTCCCCGCCGTGTCATCCCGGCGAGATGTTCGGCATTTCCTTCACCAGGGCGTCGTGCCGCTTCCAGTGGATACCGGTGGAGCGGCGCGCGTCGGAGGTACCGTCCTCGTGGTGTCCGGTCTGACGGTGGTAAGGGCCCCAGTTGCCCTGGTGCAGTCCGCGCACGTGGGTGGGTGTGTCGGGCTTCGCCTGGGGGCGGCCCACTCGGATGCTGCCCATGTCCCATCTCCTTTTCGGGTGCCTACGAGCGCTCGGTCAGCTCCTTGAAGAACTGTTCTACGGCCGGCCACACCCGGCCGCCACCGGACAGGCCCCGCCACTCGCGGCGGATCACGGCCGTCATCCGGAAGCAGTCGTCGACCGGCACGATCCAGTGCTCGTCCAGGCCGCGCACGCTGTTCACCAGCAGCGCCTCGACATCGGGTACCACGGTGGCGAGCTGCGGCACCTCGGCCGCCAGCCGCTGCCAGGCCGCCGCTTCCACCTCCCAGCGCATGGCCCCGGCCGGGCTCGGCCCCTGCGCGGTGACCGTGCCGTCGGAACGCGGCACGAAGAACACCAGCCCCACCGGGACGCCCAGCACCGCCGTGTCGACCGGCGGCAGCCGCAGCCGGCGCCGGGGCACGAGCCGGTAGCGGCCCTCGCCGGCCCCTTCGGCGGCGAACAGCACCGAGCAGGGACGGCACACGCACCGCACCTCGCCGGGGCCGGTCTCGTACAGGTGGGCGTGTTCGGGGCCCACCGGGGCGGCGCACAGCTCGCAGGACTCGGCCCCGGCCCGCTCCACGCGGTCGGCGGCGGAGCGGATCACCCGCGCGAGTGCTCCGTCCACGCTCACGGCGTCCCCTGGGCCACGGACCGGCGTCGGATGCTGGTCAGCGGCACGAACGCGGGGGCCGCGACGCGCTCGGGACCGGCCTCCACCGTCTCCACCGAGGTCAGCTCGGGGGCGACGGCCAGCACCGCCGCCCGGACCGCCTCGGTGACGGCCGAGGAGCCGCCACCGCTGCCGCTGCCGCAGCCGGAGCCGCAGCCACCGCCACCGGACTTCAGCCGCACCCGCGCCACCTGGCCCTCCAGGCCGGCCCACTCCAGCTCACCGCCGCGCTCGCGCACCGCCGGCCGCAGCTTCTCCACCGCGCGGGCGGCCCGGCGCTCGGGCGGCTCGGGGTGGATGCCGTGCAGGACCAGCAGGTGCCCGAGCAGTTCGTCCTCGGCGAACCGGTCCCGCAGCGGCCCCTGCGCGTGATCCAGCACCCGGGCGAGGGCCTCGCCGTAGACCTCGGTCAGCAGCGCCACCGCCTCCAGCGCCGGGCCGGGCATGGTCTCGAGCCCGGCCAGCACCTCGTCCAGGCGGGCGAGCCGCGCCTCCACCGCCGGATCCGCGAGCCGCGCGGTGTCAGCCATGGTCGGCTCCGTACGTCGGTGAGTGCACGGTGGTCAGGGTCTTGCCCTTGCCCATGTACATGTGCACGCCGCACGGCAGACAGGGGTCGAAGCTGCGCACGGTGCGCATGATGTCGACGCCCTTGAAGTCGTCGGGCCCGTTCTCCTCGAAGATCGGCTGGCCCTGCACGGCGTCCTCGTAGGGGCCGGGGGTGCCGTAGATGTCGCGGGGGCTGGCGTTCCACGGGGTCGGCGGGTACGGGTGGTAGTTGGCGATCTTCTTGTCGCGGATCACCAGGTGGTGGGAGAGGACCCCGCGCACCGCCTCGTGGAATCCGCAGCCGATGGCCTCGTCCGGCACCTCGAAGTTCTCGTACACCTTCGTGTCGCCGCTGCGGAGCATCTGCATCGCCTCCTCCAGGAACTGGAGGGCCATGGCGGCGGCGTAGGCGATGAAGTACGGCCGGGCGCGGTCCCGTTCCAGGGTGTTGCTCCACTTCGGGATGCGCCACTCCAGGGTCGTCTCCGGCAGCTTCTCGCCCTTGGGCAGGGTGATGCGGATGCCGCCGCCGGTCGCCTTGACGTACGGGGTGTCGACCAGGCCGCTCAGCGCGGTCGACCAGAGCCGGGCGAGGGGCCCGCCGCCGGTGTCCAGGGCGAGGTGCTCGCCGGTCCGCTGGTGGTACCAGCGCGGGCTCATCACCCAGCTGTAGTTGCCGTCGAACTCCCGCTTCTGCGGCACCGGGACCGTGGTCTGGTTCCACGGATGGCGCATGTCGACGGGGTTGCCGAGCGGGTCGTGGGTGACGAAGGGCTCCTCGTTGACCCAGTCCTCGTAGAACGAGCTGCCCAGCATGATGCGCAGGCCGAGGTTGATGTCGACCAGGTTGTTGGTGACGAGTTCGCCGTCCACGATGATGCCCGGGGTGACGTACATCGCCCGGCCCCACTCGTTCATCGTCGCGTAGCGGTAGTCGACGACGTCCGGGTTCTGGAAGGCACCCCAGCAGCCGAGCATGATGCGGCGTCTGCCGACCTCCTCGTAGCCGGGCAGGGCCTCGTAGAAGAAGTCGAAGACGTCGTCGTTCATCGCCACGGCCTTCTTGATGAAGTCGATGACGTGCATCAGCCGGCTGAGGTAGTCGGTGAAGGTGTTCGGCTGCGGCATCGTGCCGACCCCGCCCGGGTACAGCGTGGAGGGATGCACGTGGCGGCCCTCCATCAGGCAGAACATCTCCCGGGTGATCCGGCTGACCTTCAGCGCCTCCTTGTAGACCTCGCCCTCGAAGGGGTTGAAGGCCTTCATGATGTCGGCGATGGTCCGGTAGCCGTGGATGTCCCCGCGGGGCGCGTCGGTGCGCTCGGCGCGGGCCAGGACACCGGGGTTGGTGGCCTTGACCATAGCCTCGCAGAAGTCCACGAAGACCAGGTTGTCCTGGAAGATCGTGTGGTCGAAGATGTACTCCGCGGCCTCGCCCAGGTTGGTGATGTGCTCGGCCAGCTTGGGCGGCTTCACGCCGTACGCCATCTGCTGGGCGTAGTTGGAGCAGGTGGTGTGGTTGTCGCCGCAGATGCCGCAGATCCGCGAGGTGATGAAGCCGGCGTCACGGGGGTCCTTGCCCTTCATGAACACCGAGTAGCCGCGGAACAGCGACGAGGTGCTGTGGCACTCCACGACTTCCCGGTTGGCGAAGTCGATCTTCGTGTAGATCCCCAGGTTGCCGATGATCCGGGTGATCGGATCCCAGGACATGTCCACGATCTGGGCGGGTTTGCGTCCTGTGGGCCGGGACTCGGTGGTGGTCATCTGCGGTGGTGCCCCTCGCTGTTCGGGTGCGGCGGATAGGTGACGGACTGCGGGACGGATGCGGCGGCCGGCCGGGTCACGCGCGCCAGTACGGGTCGTAACCGCTGGTCAGTTTCTGCTTGTTGTGACGCCACCTGGGCTCGTGGTTCACCATGTCGTTGGTCAGGCCGCGCAGTCGGCGGATGACCGCCCCGTACGGCTTGATGACCATCGACGACAGGGCGCCGCCCGGGGGTTCGTCCATGAACGGCATGAAGGCGTCGGGGAAGCCCGGCATGGTGCAGCCGATGCAGATGCCGCCGACGTTGGGGCAGCCGCCGAGGCCGCCCATCCAGCCGCGCTTGGGCACGTTGCAGTTGACGACCGGGCCCCAGCAGCCGATCTTCACCTGGCACTTGGGGGAGTTGTAGTCCCTGGAGAAGTCGGCCTGCTCGTAGTACGCGGCCCGGTCGCAGCCCTCGTGCACGGTCTTGCCGAACAGCCACTGTGGTCGCAGCATGTGGTCCAGCGGCGGCGGGGGAGCGGCACCGGCCGCGTGCTGGAGCGTCCAGATCAGGGTCTCCATGAAGTTCTCCGGCTGGATCGGACAGCCGGGCACGTTGACGATCGGCAGGCCCGACAGTGCCTTGAAGTCCCAGCCCAGGTAGTCCGCGAGCCCCATGCAGCCGGTCGGGTTGCCGGCCATGGCGTGGATGCCGCCGAACGTCGCACAGGTACCGGCGGCGACCACCGCCCAGGCCTTGGGCGCCAGTTGGTCGATCCACCAGTTCAGCGTCTGCGGCTGACCGGTGTCCGGGTCGTTGCCGAACGACGTCCAGTAGCCCTCGCCCTCGATGATGTTCTGGTTCGGGATGGAGCCCTCGATGACGAGGATGAACGGTGCCAGCTCGCCGCGGGCCGCCGCCCGGTAAGGGGCAAGGAAGTCCTCCCCGCCCAGGCTGGGCGAGAGGACCTTGTTGACGAGGTTCACCTTCGGCAGGCCCGGGATCAGCCCGAGCACCACGTCCTCGATGGACGGCTGCCCCGCCGCGGTCAGCGACACGGTGTCGCCGTCGCAGCTCATCCCCTCCGAGATCCACAGGATGGTGATCTCGTCGAAGCCCTCACGCGCCTCGGCCCTGCTGGGTTCACCACGCACTTCGGTCGTACCGCTCTGTGTGGTCATGTCTGCGGCCTCCGTTGCAGCCGGTTGCGGAATGGGTTCGGGGCCGCGGCCGAGGGGGCCGCGAGGGTCGGTACGGGGGTTTCTGCGGGGGCGGCCGTCCGGGGGCCGCCCGCCGGTGTCTCACGTGCGGGCATCGGACCAGCCCCTGTCCGGCCGGTCGGCGGGCCGCGCGGGCCGTGGGGCCTGCGGCCGGGGCGGCCCGGGAGGGTGCGGTGCGCCGGCGGTGCCGAGCGGCTCCAGCTCCTCGGGCCGGAAGTAGTGGAACCGGCCGTACCAGCCGTGCAGTTCGGCGGCGGGATCGTCGTCCACGGTGACGGCCAGGTGGACGCTGCCGTCCACGTCGTGGAAGACCGCGGCGACCTGCGCGGTCCGCCCCTCGAGGAACATGTCCTGGGCGTCGGCGCCCCGCCCGCGCGGGCGCAGCCGCACCCGGCTGCCGCCGCCCACCAGCACCCCGCCCACCGGCACGGTGTCCGTCGTCGGGGACAGTCCGTCGTCGCCGTGCTCCTGCCACCAGGCGGGCCGCCCGGAGTCCGGTGCCTGCGCGGGGGCCAGGGAGCGGATGGTGCCGTGCAGCCGGGCGAAGACCTCCTGGGGCATGGTCTCCACGCGGTCCACGATCCGGGCGGCGCGTGGGTCGGTGGCCCGCGCCTCGGCCTTCTCCTCGTCGGTCAGCAGCATCGTGCGCAGCGTGAGGATCTCGTCGATCTCCGCCGCGTCGTGCAGGTCGCCCGGGCTCTCGGGCGCCACCTGCGGACGGTCGGGGAGGATGATCGGCGCGGAGAGCAGGAACGCGCCCGTCGCACCGTCGCCGTCCTCGGACGCCGGCGGCGCGCCGCCGAGCACGGGGAACGTGAACGCGTTACGGCAGCCGGCCACGTGCGCCGCGAGCGCGGCGGGCGGATCGATCAGCGACACGAACTCCACCGCCTCCCCGGCGAGGAGCGTGTGGGTGGCGAGCAGCGCCTGCCCCAGCACCGCGCCCCGCAGGGCCTGCGGATCCGTGGCGTCGCCGGTGTTCTCGGTGCGCACCCGCAGCCGGTACAGCCCCGGCCCGAGCGGTTCGGCCGCGACCGTCGTCACGGCCCGCACCTCCCGGCGCCGCCGCACCGTCCGTCCGGCTCCCGACGGCAACGGCTCGTACTCCGCCCCGGCCGGCGCACCCACGGGCACGGTCCGGCCGCCGCGCAGCAGCTCCGCCAGCGGCAGCACCAGCTCCGTCTCGCGGGGCACCGCCTCCTCGAACGACAGACAGGTCACGCCGTCGGCCGTCCGCAGCGACTCGACCGGGCGGTGCCGCCCGTCGCCGTCGGCGGCCTCCACCTGCTTGTGCTGCATCTGGAGGTAGCGCACCCGCACCCGTACGGCCGCGTCGTCGCCGTGGACCCGCAGCAGGCACTCGGTCTGCTGGTACCAGGAGTCGGCGGAGCCGGAGATCCCCGGCGTGACCGGCCCGTCCCGCTCCACCCAGTTGCGGGGCAGCAGCACCCCGAACTGCCAGCGGACCCGGTTCTTCGCCGAGGACCGGCGATAGGGATAGAGCAGATATCCCTCGTAGAGCACGGCGTCCGCCACGGCACTCAGCTGCTCACAGCTCTCGCCGACCCTGTTGGCCATACCCTCTCCTCACCGGAGCGTCCGCGGTTCCCCCCACGGTCACACCCGGCGCGCCCGCCCGCCTCTCAGGCGCACCGCCATTGCGCCGGACAGGGGAGGACATGCATCGTGACCGCCGCACGGCGGCGAGTGAGCGGAACCTCGTCGGCGCGGCAGGGGCGCGGCACGGACAAGCGGCAGGGGCGCGGCACGGACAAGCGGCAGAGGCGCGGCAGGGACGAAGGACTGGTTCAGCGGAGCAGCAGATAGTGGGTGACGAGGGACTGCGCCCGGTCCGCGCCGACGCCCAGAGCCCTGCCGAGGGACTCCCACCCCCGATCGGGATCGTCCTCGATCACGCAGGCCGCCTCCCGGCCGGCGCGCCGGGTCAGCCGGTCCAGCGCTGCGACGGCCCGCAGGGCGGCGGCCGGAGCGTCCTCGGCCAGCGCGAACAGCCTGTCCTCCACGGCGTTCAGCAGCTGGGCCAGCTCCTCCGGCAGCGGCACCGTCTGCCGCTCGACCGCATGGATGTGCTCGCTCCAGTCCCGGCGCGCACGCGAGACGTCCAGGTCCTCCAGACCGTCCTCGGCCAGTTCCTCCCACCGGACCGGCACGCTCGGGCCGCGCCAGCCGCAGCTGCACGAGGCCCGAAACGCCGCCGCCTTCGGCCGGGTCATGGCGCCGTCGTACGCCCACCACTCACTGGTCGCGTACATCTCGGCGCCGCTGCCGATGTCGAAACAGGCGGGCTTCGGTTCGCTGCCGTCGGCCAGGACGGCACCCACGATGCCCTCGTGCGACTCCCCGAACTCCTCGGTCGTCCACCCCACGGCCGTCTCCCTCCCCTCGCCGGGCTGCGTCCTGCCCATCATCGGCGACACGGTGCCCGGCGAAGCCGCGGACGGGAAAAGGGGCCGAAAGGGGGCCGTGCACGGGCCGGACGGCGACCGGCCCACCTGGTCGGCGAGGGCACGGCCCCCGAAGACGTGCTCCTTGACGGGCGTGGTCAGGGGCGGCGGATCCGGTGAACCGGCTTCTCCGTGTCAGCCGGCCGGGTTGTCGACCCGTATCCGGACCTGCTCCTCCAGTCGTCGCAGACTGCCGTCCAGGGCCTCGTACACGGCCTGCTCGCCCGGGTCGTGGCCCCCGGTGAAGAAGGACAGGTGCACGGTGACCTCGCTGGCACCGCTGCCGATGCCCGCCACCTGGAGCCAGCCGGTGTAGCTGCCCTGTCCGCGGGTGCCCCACTCCAGACGCATCTGGTCCGGCTGGGAGCGCAGCAGGGCGGGCGTGTCCTGGCCGGTGCCGTCCTCGTGCACGGTCACGGCGGGCGGGTCCCCGGCATCCACGTGGAGGCGGTCCGGGAGCCAGGCGTCGAGCTGGGCGACGTTCGCGGCCTGGTCGAAGACCTGCTCGGGCTGCGCGGGCATCGTGCGGGAACGCTCGTATTCGGCCATCGTGGTACAGCTCCTCCGGTCCGGAAGTCGTACCCGGACCGCGTGCCCGTTCCACGCCGGCCGAAAAGCGCCGGGCCGCGCCACGGCCCGCGGATCGGCTCGCGCCACGGCGTGCCGTCACCGGCGCATGACGGTCACAGCGCGGTCACCGGCCCGTGACGGTCACAGGCCCATCGCGACGGCCGTGCGGGTCAGCTGGGCCGTGCCGGTGATGCCGAGCTTGACCCGGATGCGGCGCGGGTGGATTGATTCCGGGACTTCATTGGGGGTGGCCACCCCCTGTCACAGGCGTGTCACAGGGCGCGGGGGACCGGTTCGAACCACTCGCGTGGGTGGCCCCCGTCGGCCGCGGGGACCCTCAGGCCACGGCCGCGCGCGCGGTCCGTTCCACCAGGGACACCCCGTCGCTCATGGACGCGCTGCCGTCCGTCAGGACCGCGACGAGATACCGGTGCCCCCCGACGGAGACCTCGCCGACGCTGTTGACGTCCCACCGGCCGGTCGTGTTGCGCTCCAGCCAGCCGTTCTTCAGCATGCGCCCGGCGCCCTCGGCCCCGGCCGCGGAGACGCCCCAGGACTGCTCGGGCAGGACCTGGCTCATCAGGGTGCGGACGTAGGCGCGGGAGTCCGCGTCCAGCGCGGTGGGTGACGGGCCGCCCGCGTCGAACACGTTCCGCAGTAGCCGTACCTGGTCGCTCGCGGTCGTCCGGGTCAGCCCCCACCTGGCTCCGGGGCCGCCCGTCGTGGCGGTGAGCCCCAGCCGCCTGTTGGCCGCCGCCAGCCCGGAGGCCCGGCCGATCTGCCGCCACAGCGTTCCGGCCGCCGCGTTGTCGCTGCGCCGGATCATCGGCTCGGCCAGTGCCCGCTCCCGCGCGGTGAGCTCCCGTCCCGCGTCCTGCGCCTGGAGCAGCAGCGCCGCGAGGATGTCGACCTTGACGATGCTGGCGGTGTCGTACGCCCTGTCCTCGCCGTGGATCACGGGCGTGCGGCCGGTGCCGTCCAGGTCGAGGACGGCGGCCGTGGCGTGCGCCGTGCCCGTGGCGGGGGAGGACGCGGCGGCGGCCGTCGCCGGCTGGAGGAGGCCGGCGGACAGGAGGGCCGCCGCCGAGGCCAGGAGGGCGCCGGTGCGGACACGTGCGGTGGGGGAGAGGAGGGACGGCATGGGTCACGAACGTAGCCATTCCGGGCGTCCGGCGACGTGGTGGCCGTCACTCCGGGGCCCTTTCGCACCGGATTGTGAGAAGAGCCACCGCCGGGCGCACCGCGCCGCCCGGTCATGTCCCGGCGGCGGGTACGCGCGTTCGGGCGGGCCCCGCGCGGCGTGTACGCGCACCTGCGCGGCCGTACGCGCACCTGCGCGGCCCCTGTCGCCTGCCGGCGGCCGGACACCGGCATCCTTCGGCTGACGGGCTTCGTCACCCCGGCCGGCGAGGACGATGGCCGGTGCCCGACCCGCGTCGTCCTCCCGTGCCGCGCGGCCGACTCGCAGACCGTCACGGTGCGCGTGTACGGCACCGGGACGCCCCCGCCGACACCTGGCTCGCGCCACCCGGCATCCGGCACCCGCGGGGCACCCTCACACGAGCACCCCGGAGGGGGCCCCGACGTCACGGACGCCCGCCCCGTCGTCCAGCCCGCGAACGCCTGCACCGACGACCTCCCGCTCACGCCCTCCTGGGGTGCCGGCCGGGTCAGACATCGTCCCGCCCGTGCGGATTCCCCCGCGCGGACGCGCCCCGGCCCCGGCCGGGGTGCACGATGGTGTCGTGAGGTTCGGGCCCGGTCCGCGAGACCGCGCGCCAGGAGGCGGTGACGATGACACAGACACCTCCCACGACGGTCACCCAGGTGCGGCTGTGGCGATGGCGGCGCAATCCGCTCCGGCGGCACAGCGATGTCGTCGAAGCCTGGATCGTCCTCGCCACCTGGGTGCTCGCGCTGGCCGCCGGCGTCCTCGCCGGCCTGGCGGCGGCCCAGACGTCCGAGTCGGTGTTCGCGGCGCGGCAGGCCCGGCTGCACGCCGTGTCCGCGGTGCTCACCGACGACGTGGCCAGGACCCCGGCGGCCGGCACCGGATACGACGACGGACGCGTCTGGTCCTCGGTGCGCTGGACCGATCCGGACGGCTCGGTGCACACCGACCGGACGAAGGTCCTCCCGGGGCGCCCCGCCGGGTCCCCCGTCACGGTGTGGACGAACCAGGCGGACCGGATCGTGTCCGCGCCCGTCACCGGTGCGGCGGCCGACCTCCAGGCGTCCCTCACCGGAGCCCTCGTCGCCCCGTCGGCCGGGGCGGCCGTCTGGGGCGTGGGACGGTTGGTCCGCAACCGTCTCATCCGGCGGCGCATGGCCGAGTGGGACGAGGAGTGGAAGCAGATCGGTCCCCTGTGGGGGAACCTCAGCGGAGGCAGGGGCTGACCGTCCGGGACCCCGCCCGACCACGGCGTGCCGTGTCTCCGGGTGCTGGGGCGAGTCCCGGGTGCTTGAGGCCGCGCGGCGGGGTTACCCGGGGCTCATGGCAAAGCTGCATCTCCCCTGGCGACACGACCGGCATTCCGGCGACCGGACTCCCGAGGCGCGGATTCCGGCGCCCGAGGAGGCCGGTCCCGGCGAGGACGTCGAACGGCGGGCCCCGGACAATCCCGCGAAGCTTCCCCGGGGGGCCTGGGCCGCGGTGTTCAAGGGGGCCGTGCGCGAGTTCCGCGACGACGAGCTGACCGACCGGGCCGCGGCGCTCACCTACTACGCGGTCCTGTCCCTGTTCCCGGCGCTGCTCGTGCTGGTCTCGCTGCTGGCCGTCGCCGGCAGGTCCGTCACGGACAAGGTGCTGGCCAACCTGAGGAATCTCACCCCCGGACCCGCCCGGGACATCATCACCCAGGCGGTGCGGCAGTTGCAGAACGGCTCCGGCACCGGTTCGCTCGTGGCCGTGCTCGGCATCGTGCTGGCCGTGTGGTCGGCGTCCGGCTACGTGGCCGCCTTCATCCGCTCCGCCAACGCCGTCTACGACATGCCCGAGGGCCGTCCGGTCTGGAAGATCCTCCCGGTCCGTGTCGGCGTGACGGTCGTGCTGATGGTGCTCGCCGTGGCGAGCTCCCTCATCGTGGTCTTCACCGGCGGTCTGGCCCGCCGCGCCGGACAGGCGCTCGGGATCGGCGACACGGCCCTGACGGTCTGGACGATCGCGAAATGGCCGGTGCTGGTCCTGCTCGTCACCGTGATGATCGCCATCTTGTACTGGGCGACCCCCAACGCCAAGGTCAAGGGCTTCAAGTGGCTCACCCCGGGCAGTGTCCTCGCCCTGCTGATCTGGATGGTCGTCTCCGTGGGCTTCGCGTTCTACGTCGCCAACTTCGCGTCGTACAACAAGACCTACGGCACCATGGCCGGTGTCATCGTCTTCCTGGTCTGGCTGTGGCTCACCAACCTGGCCATCCTGCTCGGCCTGGAGTTCGACGCGGAGACCGTGCGGCAGCGGGCCATCGCGGGTGGCCTCCCGCCGCAGGCCGAGCCCTACACCCAGCCCCGCGACACCCGGAAGTGGGACGAGGAGGACGTACGCCGCCTCGACGAGACCTGAGACGTATCTCCTGACGGTGACCCCGACCCCGCCGAGTCCGGCCTTCTTCGTACACTGACGGGCATGGCATGCCGCATCAGTGAGCTGGTCATCGAAGCCGCCGACCCGGAGCGGCTCGCCGTCTTCTGGAGCGAGGTGCTCGGCTACGCCGAACTCGGCCGGGAGGACGACGGAAGCATCGAGATCGGGCCGCCCGGCGCCGGTTTCGGCGGCCCGCAGCCCACCCTTGTGCTCAGCCCCAGCAGCGAGCCGCGGGCGGGGAAGCTGCGGCTGCACATCGACGTCAGCGCCACCGACCGCGACCAGGACGCCGAGCTGGAGAGGCTGCTCGCTCTCGGCGCCCGGCCCGCCGACGTGGGCCAGACCGGCGCCGAGAGCTGGCACGTCCTCGCCGACCCGGAGGGCAACGAGTTCTGCCTCCTGCGGACCCGGCTCCAGCCGGTGTGACACGCGCCCGGCGCCGAGCCGCCCGCCTGGCTCAGTCCGTGTGCAGCGCGGTGCGCAGGGTGCGGACGGCCAGGTCGATGGCGGCCGTGGCGGCGTGGGTGCCGCGCAGGGCGTTGAGCATCACGAAGTCGTGGATGATGCCCTGGAAGCGTACGGCGGTGACCGGGACGCCGGCCTCGCGCAGCTTGTTGGCGTACGCCTCGCCCTCGTCGCGCAGGACGTCGGCCTCGCCGGTGATGACGAGGGCCGGGGGAAGTCCGGTGAGCTGCTCGGTGGTGGCGCGCAGCGGGGAGGCGGTGATCTGGGCGCGTTCGGCCTCGTCGGTGGTGTATTGGTCCCAGAACCACTGCATGCCGTCGCGGCGCAGGAAGTAGCCGGTGGCGAACTGGTGGTAGGAGCCGGTGTCGAAGTTCGCGTCGGTGACGGGGTAGAACAGCACCTGCTGGACCAGGGATACGTTTCCGCGTTCCTTGGCCATCAGGGTCAGCGCCGCGGTCATGTTGCCGCCGACCGAGTCGCCGACCACGGCGAGGCGTGCGGCGTCCAGGCCCTTGGTGCCGCCCTCCTCGACGATCCACCGGGCGACGGTGTAGTTCTGCTCGATGGCGACGGGGTAGCGGGCCTCGGGGGAGAGGTCGTACTCGGGGAAGACGACGGCGGCCTGTGCGCCGACGGCGAGTTCGCGTACCAGGCGGTCGTGGGTGTGGGCGTTGCCGAACACCCAGCCGGCGCCGTGGATGTAGAGGATCACCGGCAGGGTGCCCTCGGTGCCGGCCGGCTTGACGATCCGGGTGCGGACACTGCCCGTGGGGCCGCCCGGGACGGTGATCCACTCCTCGTCGACGTCCGGCTTGGCGATGTCGCCGGACTGCACCTCGTCGACCGCCTTGCGGCCCTCGACGGGGCCGAGGTCGAACAGGTAGGGCGGCCGGGCGGTCGCCGCCACGAACTCGGCCGCGGCGGGTTCCAGCACAGGAGTCACCGGCGTTATGGCATCGGACATCGACGTTCTCCTCGGTTCGGGGGTGCCTCGCCACCGTAGGACCGCCGGGCGCGGGACCGTTGCCCGGCAGCGCACCGCCGGTGCAGCCACGATGCACGGATCCGGCCGCCGGCGCATGCGGGAGGCGGCGGGGCGTGGAGGAGCCGCCCGGCGGCCGGGTCCGTATCCTCAGCCGGGAGACAGGGATCGGCCGGGCGGCGCCGGAGCGGGTCCGGCAGACGCCGAAGCCGGTGTTCCACGGCGACCGGACGTGGCCGGTGTTCTACGGCGACCGGACGCGGCCGGGCGGCTCCGTCCGCGCCGCCCGTCCGGACCGAGCGCCTGAACGGTCCGTACCGGGCTCCGGCCGGCCCGGAAGCCGCGCCATCCGGGCGTCCCGCCCGGCCCCCGACACGCCCCGCAAGCAACCATCAGGAAGGTGACGACATGTCCGCCAAGCTCACCGTGAGCGTCCTGGGCACCGGCATCATGGGCGCCGCGATGGCCCGCAACCTCGTCCGGGCCGGGCACACCGTCCGGGCCTGGAACCGAACGCGCGCCAAGGCCGAACCCCTGGCCGCCGACGGCGCGCACGTCGCCGGCACACCGGCCGAGGCCGTCGAGGGCGCCGACGCCGTCCTTACCATGCTGTACGACGGCCGCGCCGTCCTGGACGTGCTGCGCGAGGCCGCCCCCGCACTGCGCCCCGGCACCCTGTGGGCACAGTCCACCACCGCCGGGACCGAGGCCATCGGCGAACTGGCCGCCTTCGCGCACGAACACGGCCTCGTCTTCTTCGACGCGCCCGTACTGGGCACCCGCGAGCCCGCCGAGGCCGGCCGGCTGCTCGTCCTCGCCGCGGGGCCGAGCGAGCACCGCGACGCCGTGACCCCGGTGTTCGACGCGGTGGGTTCCCGCACCGTGTGGACCGGCGAGGACGGTGCGGCAGGCAGTGCGACACGGCTGAAGCTGGTCGCCAACAGCTGGGTCATCGCGGCCACCGCCGCGGCCGGCGAGGCCATGGCCCTGGCACAGGCGCTCGGTGTGAACCCGCAGAGCTTCTTCGACGCCATCGACGGCGGCCCGCTCGACATGGCGTACCTGCGCGTCAAGTCCGGGCTGATCCTCGACGGCCAGCTGTCCCCGGCCCAGTTCGCGGTGGACACCGCCGCCAAGGACGCCCGGCTCATCGTCGAGGCGGGCGCACGCGAGGGCGTGCGCCTGGACGTGGCCGCCGCGAGCGCGGAGCGCCTGGAGCGTGCCGCGGCGCAGGGGCACGGCGCTGAGGACATGGCCGCCGCCTATTTCGCCAGCTTCGGCCCCGACGGCCGGCCGTCCGCCTGAGGGCTGTGCGCCGGGGTTGCCGTCGCGGCTAGGCCGGTGCCGGCGGCAGCGGGAGCGGCTCGTGTGTGCTTCCGGCGCAGGTGACGGCGGTGGGTTGTCCGCCCGGGGAGCCGCCGCGGGGGCCTCAGGGCCCCGGGGCGCGCGCGGCGGCCGCGTGGGCGGCAGGCTCGTCCGCGCGCCGCCCGCCGTGCGCCGGGTGCCGCGGCGGCCTCCCAGGAGCGTGGCGGTGACGGAGGCGCAGGCGACCGCGGTGATCCTGAGCCACTGCGCCCAGGCCAGCCGCTGCCCGAGCATCAGCAGGCCGAACAGGGCACCGGCGGCCGGCTCCAGGCTCGTCAGCACGCCGAAGACGCGCGGCGGGACACGGCGCAGTGCCTCCAGGTTGAGCGAGTACGGCAGCACACTGGAGGCCACCGCCACCACGGCGGCCACCCACAGCACGTGCGGATCCAGCAGGGCGGTGCCGGCCTGCGCGACACCGTACGGCGCGCTCAGCAGCGCGGCGCCCAGCACCGCGAGTGCCAGCCCCTGGCCACCGCGCACGCGCTGAGCCATGCGGGCCGAGACGAGGATGTACCCGGCCCAGCAGCACGCCGCCACCGCGGCCAGAGCCAGCCCGGCCGGCGCCAGGGGCACGCCGCCCCCGCCCAGCAGGAGGACCCCGCCGGCCGCCACGCACGCGGGCAGCAGATCGACCGGTCGGCGGGAGCCGGCGAGCGCGATGGCGAACGGGCCGAGGAACTCGATGGTGGCCACGGCCCCCAGCGGAAGGTGCCGCACCGCTTCGTAGAACGCGAGGTGGTGCCCCGCCAGCAGGGCGCCCGCACCGGCCACGGTCCACCCCGCGCCGCGGACCGCGGCCAGGGTCCGCCACCGGGGACGCCACACCCCGCACAGCAGGGCACCCGCGATCAGCAGCCGGAGGAACACCACGCCCGCGGCGCCGGCCTGGGGGTAGATCCGCGGTGCGAAGGCCGCGCCGAACTGGATGCCGCACACGCCGCCCAGCACCAGCCCGGGCGCGGGCACCCGGCCGAGGATCGCCGCGTACGTGTGCACAGCACCGTGCTGGCGCATGTCAGCCGGCCGTCCGCAGCAGCAGCTTGCCCGTCGAGGTGCGCCCGCCCAGCAGCCGGTGCGCCCCGGCCGCGTCCGACAGCGGGAACTCGGCGGTCACCGGCAGGCGCACGGTGCCGTCGGTGACCGTACGGAAGGCACGCTCGGCGAGCGAGCGGAGGGCGTCGGGTGCCGTCCGGGCGAGATCCAGGACGGAGAAGCCCGCGACGGACCGGCCCTGCGGATACAGCTCGGGCTGCCCGACGCGCCACGGTTCCTCCCCGCTCGCGTTGCCGAAGGACACCAGCCGTCCGAAGACGGCCAGCGCGCCGAGGCCTTGGCGCAGCGTGTCCCCGCCGACCGGGTCGAGCACCAGGTCGACGCCCCTGCCGCCGGTGGCCCGGTGGACGTCGGCGGCGAAGGTGCCGGTGGCGAACACCTCGTCGTAGCCGTGTCCCAGGGCGTGTGCCGCCTTGTCGGGCGAGGAGACCACGCCGTAGACGGCCCCCGCGCCCGCCGCCCGGGCCAGCTGCCCGGCCGCCGTGCCGACACCGCCGGCCGCGCCGTGCACGAGGACGGTCTCGCCCGCCCGCAGCCGCCCCACCTCGTGGAGCAGGGCGTGCGCCGTCGGCAGGACCGTGGGCAGCGCGGCGGCGGTGGGGAGGTCCAGGCCGTCCGGGAGCGGGAAGACGGTGGCGGCGCCTGCGGCCACCACCTCGGCGTAGGCACCGCTGTCGACGAGCGCGACGACGTCCTGCCCCGCACGCAGGTCCGTCACGCCCGCGCCGACGGCCCGGATCCGCCCTGAGACCTCCAGGCCGGGACGGAAGGGGAGCCGGTCCACGCGGTACCCCTGGGCGCGCGCCTTGAGGTCGGCGAAGTTCACCCCTGTGCAGATGGCGTCGATGGTCACCTGCCCCGGTCCCGGCTCGGGCACGTCGGCCTCGACGACCTCCAGCACCTCGGGACCGCCGTACTCGTGGAACTCGACCGCACGCATCAGCAGCACGCGCCCTTCCGAGAGTGTTCAACGGGAAGCGAACACCGCTGACTGTAAGATGACGATCGAACACTCGGCAAGCGCCCGGCACGCGTCGCGGTGTCCCGGCGAGGACGGACAGGGGGAGGCTCAGCCCATGCCGAAGCAGGCCGAGACCGGCGGCCACCGAGCGGCGCCGGTCCACACGGACCCCGCGCGGGTCCCGGTCCTGACCGCTTTGTCCGCCCTCGCCGATCCCGTGCGCATCCAGCTGATCCGGGAACTGGCGTCCTGTGCCGACTGGACGCGCAGCTGCGGCAGTTTCGACGTGCCGGTCGGCAAGGCGGCGCTCAGCCACCACTTCTCCGTCCTGCGCGGTGCCGGACTGGTCGAGCAGCGGGACGAGGGGCCCCGGCGGGTCAACCGGCTGCGCCGCGCGGAGTTCGACGCACGTTTCCCCGGCCTCCTCGACCTGCTCCTGCGCCCCGACGGCGCCACGGACTGACCGCCCGCCTCCGCCAACCACGCGGCGAAGACGGGCGGCTCAGGCGGCCTCGTGCCGGTCGGTGAGCCGGCGCAGCGGCGCGGCCGGCCAGGCGGGGTCGTCGTGCACGACCAGCCGCCCGTACAGGTGGGCGGTGATGTGGTTCCAGGTGGGCGCCATCACCGATGGCGGTGGCCCGCACCCCGTACTGCCCGCGCTCGAACAGCGCGCCGGCCAGGACCCGTTGGATGCGCCTGAGCTGCGCGCTGAGCGCGGGCTGCACGGCCCGAGGGCCGCCCCCGCCCGGGTGGGGCTGCCCGCGTCCGCGACGGCCCGGATGGTCCTGAGGTGCCGCGACTCCCCCTCCATGGAGGGAGCTTGCGGCGCGGGCGACCGGGGGGCAAGAGGCTGGTACGGACCAGGGTGCGGGCCGAACGGTGGCCCGGCACCGTTTTCCGGTCTGCGCGCCCGTGGCACGTCGCACCGGCCCGACTGGTCTGTACCTACCCGGTGCCGATGGGGTACCGATGAGTGACCCACACCGTCCACAGAGGGGACCACGGCCGATGCGCAGCACCACCGTCCTACCGGGAGCCCCCGGCCTGCCGCCCTCGGCCGGGGACGTACCCCTGCACCGGCTGGAGGTGACCGGGCCGGCCGCCGTACCGTTCGCCGCCGGCACCTTCGAGGCGGTCGGCCCGCTGTCCCGCTGGGACCGGCCGCACCGGCACACCTTCTACGAGATCGTCCATGTGAGCGCCGGATCCGGCACTCATGTCGTCGACCTCGTCCGCTGGCCGGTACGGCCCCCGCACCTCGTGGTCGTCCTGCCCGGCCAGGTGCACCACTGGGAGGGCGGCCGGGGGCCGGAGGGGACGCTCGTGCTGTTCACCGACGACTTCCTGGTGGACCATCCCCGCGACCGCCAGATACTGCGGAGACTCGGCCGGCAGTGCTGGTTCGCCCTGGACGCCGAGCACGACCGCTCCGTCGGGCGCCTGATGGCCGAACTCGTCACGGAACACCGGCAGCGGGCCCCCGGACACGAGAGCGTGCTGCGCTCCCTGCTTCACGTGCTCCTCGTGCGCGCCGCACGGCTGCCGGGCCGCGCCGGTGACGGCCGAGAACCGGAGGCCGGGGGACGGCCGGCCGCCGTGGCCGAGGCGTTCACCCGGCTGCTCAGCCGTCCCGAGGCGGCGGGGTGGTCCGTACGGGAGTGTGCCGGCCGGCTGGGCGTGACGCCCGGCTACCTCACGCAGGCGGTGCGGACCGCCACCGGCCGGCCGCCCGGGCGGCTGCTGATCGAGGCGCGCGCATATCAGGCGCAACGGCTGCTGGTTCACACGCAGTTATCGGTACGTCAGGTCGCCGCCCGCACCGGATTCGCCGACCCCGCCTACTTCAGCCGGTTCTTCCGGCGGGAGACCGGCAGCAGCCCCGGCGACTTCCGAAAACACCACAGCCGCCCTCACCAGTCCCTCGAAGCCCCGTCGGCGCGCGCCTAGGTTCGTTGCCGATCCCGGCCCCCCACAGGAGGAGCAGCCATGGACGGAGCGCGCACGGATGCGTCAGGCACGGACGGAGCAGGAACGGACGGAGCGCACCTGGACGACGTGGGTGCGAACGACCCGGGCACGGCGGACGGGACGCCTTCGTCCCGGCTCGTCGGCCGCAAGACGGTGCTGCGCGCGGCGCTCGCGGCCACCGCGGCGATCCCCGTCGCCCTGATGGGCGGCCCGGCCCTCGCCCGTACCCTGAACGCGGGCGGCACGGCACCCGGCCTCACCCCGCCGTGCGACGACGGCGACGACCCCACCCCGGAACAGATAGAGGGCCCCTACTTCAAACCCCGCTCGCCGGAGCGCACCAGCCTCCTGGAACCGGGCATGCCGGGAACGCCCCTCACCGTGACGGGCTACGTCTTCGGCCGGGCCTGCCGCCCCCTGACCGGCGTCCTGCTTGACTTCTGGCAGGCCGACACCAACGGCGCGTACGACAACACCGGGTTCCGGCTGCGGGGGCACCAGTACTCCGATTCCCGGGGCTCGTTCGCGCTCACCACGATCGTGCCGGGGCTCTACCCGGGCCGCACCCGGCACCTCCACGTCAAGGTGCAGGCACCCGGCCGGCCGATCCTGACCACCCAGCTGTACTTCCCTAACGAGCCGCGCAACAGCACCGACACGATCTTCGACGCGCGGCTGCTGATGACCGTGCGGGACGCGGGTGGCGGCCGGGAGGCGGCGTTCGACCTGGTCCTCGACGTCCCGCAGGATCCCGGCCCGGGCCCCACCCCGACGGACCCCCCGCCGTCGGGCGGCACCTGGGCGGTGGGCGCCACCTACCGGGCGGGGGACCAGGTCACCTACGCGGGCCGCGCCTACACCTGCCTCCAGCCGCACACGGCCCAGCCCGGCTGGGAGCCCCCTGCGGTCCCGGCCCTGTGGCGGGCCGCCTGACAGCGCGGGGCGCGGCGGCCCGTGACGGCCGCCGCGCCACACCGCCGGCAGACCGGACGGGACGGGGTGTCAGGGGGCCCGGGGGAGAGGGGACGAGCCGGAGCCCGATGAACCGGTCGACGGCCTATGGCGGTGAACGTGCCGTGGTCGCGGCGTTGTTCGTCGGTCGGGAAGGCCACCGGATCCCGCCCCTCCCCATTGCTCGGGTCAGCGTGGGGCTGGGCTGACGTGTGTCGTGGGCCTGCGTGGCGGGCGGCCTTGCCCAGGCAACGCTCTACCACCTCGCCACCTCGCCACCTCGCCACCTCGCTCCCTCGAGGAGGACGGGACACCCGAATCACGTGTTCTGGTGGGTCGCCGACGGCGCGATACCCGCCTGGCAGGACGGGGTCACCAGGCTGGAACATCTCCACGACCACGGCTACGCACCGCACGCCTTCACCTTCCACCACTCGTTCGATCCAGCCGGAACGCCGACCAGGCTCGAAGGCATCGGATCGAGGAGCAACTCGCCCATACCCGACTCACCCACATGGAGCTGACGAAGTGCGGGGTGGCGTGCGTGTCGCGCTCCCTTGCGCGGAGCCTGTGAGCCGCCTCGTGGAAGTGCTTCAGCTCAGCCCTGCGGCGGGTGGCGGGTCGAGTGAGGCGGCGGTCCCGTAGACCCGTGACGGCCGCCGGCGAGGGTGGCGGCGGCTTCAGCGTGGCCTGCTTCTCGATGGCGGGCCAGGTCCATCGCCTTGACCAACTCGGTCCGACGGCGCCGCCGCCCGCGTCTTCTCGGGAAGCCGGCGCGGCCCGCCTTGTGACGCGGCACAACGCCGGTGCCCCTTTACGGCGCATCAGCGCAACGGGCGCGCCTGCGGATCCGCGGATCCGCGGACTCGCACGGACGTGCGCCGGCCCCCCCCGGCGTCGCAGCGAGTCGCGGCGGACCGACGCAGCGGATTCCTGCATCACCTCTTGACGCGTTTGGTTCAGACCTTTAAGTTCACGCATCCACGAATCATCTAAGTACGCGATCAACGTTCAACCGGCTGAACGACCGTCATGATCCACCCACCGCCGTATCCGGGAGGTTCACCCCACATGACCCGTTCCAGGCTCCTCGCGACGATGACCGTCGCGGGTCTCGTCGGCACACTGGCAGCGCTCGGCAACGGCAGCGCGGACGCCGCGGATCCGCACGTCGCGCCCGGCGGCAACTTCGACCTGTCCGTCTGGCAGCTCCAGGAACCGGTCGGCTCCCCGGGATCGCCGACCACCATCCCCTCCTCCCGGCTCCAGGGGCCCGACGGCTACCAGGACGCGTACTTCTACACGGACACGCGCGACGGTGCGATGACCTTCTGGGCACCGGAGAAGGGGGTAACGACCCCGAACTCCCACTACGCCCGTTCCGAACTGCGCGAGATGAACCACGACGGCAGCGCCGCCGACTGGTCACTGAGCGGCTCCCACCGGATGAGCGCCACACTCCGCGTGGTGTCGGTGACGTCCAACGTCTGCGTGGGCCAGATTCACCTCGGCACCGGAGGCTCGTCCACCAAGCCGCTGGTCGAGCTGTACTACCACGCCGGCGGCGACATCGTCCTCGGCACCGAGGACTCCCCGTCCGGCGGCCAGACACCGCACACCGTGGGGCACGTGGCGACCGGCAAGACCTGGACCTACACGATCGCCGTCTCCGGCGGCAACACCATCGACCTGACCGTCAACGGCAGCACCACCCACTACGCCATCCCGTCGTCCTTCAAGCCGTACAAGCAGTACTTCAAGGCCGGCTCGTACAACCAGTCGTCCTCGGACAGCACCACGAAGGGGGCACGGGTCGCCTTCTACGGGCTGACGGTCTCCCACGGCTGATCCGCCGAGCCCCGACGGCGTCCGCGGGCCACCGGGCCGGCCGCGCGGCAGGAGGACCTGGCGGCGCGGTTCACGGGCCTGCGGCGCGCTTCACGGCCCGGCCGGTCGCTGCTCGCCGCCTCCCGCCGCGGACGCCGTCCCGGGGTGCCCGGCTGCGGCTGCCGCGCCGTGGCCGGTGCCGCCCGCGGAGGGGCGCAGTACGACGAGGTCGGCCACCTCGTACGACATCTCGGTCGTCCCCGGTTCGGGCGGGGGGTGGTAACGCCCCCCGCACACCGAGAGGTTGACGATGAGGTAGGCGTACCAGTGGTGTCCCACGCCCCGTCCGTCCGAGAAGACCCGCGCGCCGTTCAGCCACCAGACCACGGAGCGGGGCCCGAACTCGGTGCGCAGCTCGATCCAGGCGCCGGGGCGGACGGCGTCGTCCCGGAGGTAACGGTTGGCGCCGTGCACGTGGTTGGTGAGTTCCAGCAGGTCCGGGTTGTCCGGGTGGTACTCGAAGACGTCGATCTCCTGGTCTCCGTCCCGCCACGTCCAGATGGCCGGCCAGGCGCCGATCTCCTCCGGCAGCCGTACGCGGGCCTTCAGCACGTCCCCCGGCCGGACGGTGAACCCCTCCTCGCTGCCCTCGGTGGTGAGCAGACCCGTGTTCCATTTCCCGTCCGGCCGACGGGCGGCCCGGAAGACGCCCGAGCGGCTGTAGCCGGCATCGGGCACCAGGTAGTCCAGTTTGTCGTCGCCCGGATTGACCGGGCCTCCGCCCGGATAGGCCCACGAGCGGCCCGCGACCCACTGCGCCGCCGAGGTGAAGTCCGCCCTGAACACTACGTCGTACACGGCCGGGTGGCGCGGCGCCGGAAGCGGGCCGCCCCATGCAGGTTCGTCCATGTCCGATATCTCACCGACGGCGGGCCGGTCATGCGCCCGGGCCCCGAGCCGGCCGCGAGATTGGCCCTCAAGGGTGAACGGCGCGGTCGCGCGCGGTCCGTCGGCGGACGCCGCCGCACGGGAAAAGACAGCCCGTGCGGCGGCCCCTCGGCGGGTGGTGCCCGTGCTCAGGGCAGGATCGAGTCGACGTACCCGCCGTCGACGCGCAACGCTCCGCCGGTCGTGGCCGACGCCTGTTCCGAGCTGAGGTACACCACCATGTGGGCGATCTCCTCCGGCTCGATCAACCGCTGGATCAGGGACTGCGGGCGGTGTTCGCGCATGAACGCACGCTGCGCCTCCTCCCAGGGCACGTCCCGGTCGACGAGTTGGTACACGAAATCCTCGACGCCCCCGGTGTGCGTGGGCCCGGCGATGACCGAGTTGACCGTCACCCCCGTGCCCGCCGCCTTCTTGGCGTACCCACGGCTCACCGCCAGCAGCGCGGTCTTCGACATCCCGTAATGGATCATCTCCGCGGGGATCGCGACCGCCGAGTCACTGGCGACGTACTGGACGCGCCCCCACCCGCGCTCCGTCATACCCGGCAGGTACTGCCGGGTCAGCCGTACGGCGGCCAGTACGTTCACCTCGAAGTAGCGCCGCCACTCCGCGTCGCTGATCTCCAGCGGGTCGGCCGCGCCGAAGACCCCCAGGTTGTTGACGAGGATGTCCACCTGCGGCAGCACCTCCGCCACCCGGGCCGCGCCCTCCTCGCCGGACACGTCGGCGGCCACCGGCACCAGTTGTGCGCCGGGCGCCTGGGCGGTCAGCGACTCGACGCTGTCGGCCACCCGCCGCTCGTCGCGGCCGTTGACGCCCACGCGGGCGCCGGCCCGGGCGAGAGCGAGGGCGATGGCCGCGCCGATGCCCTGTGTGGAGCCGGTGACCAGGGCGGTGCGTCCTGTCAGGTCGATGTGCATGGGCGGGCGGGTTCCCTTCGTGCGCGCGTGCATGCCACCGTCCGTCGAATGTGGCGGTGTGGCGGTCGCGCGCGCCGGAGAGCGGCCGGGCACGAGCGTGATCGGCCGTCCGGCTCCGGCCGCGTGCGGGAGTACCCGTTCCGGCTCCGGCCGCGTGCCGGGACATACGGCTGACCCGGCTTCCCGCGGCACCCGCCCGACTTCGGCCCGCTCCGGCCGACCCCACCTCGGCCGACCTGAAGGCCGGCTCGATGCCGGCCCCGCCCCGCCGGCCCCGGCCCAGGGCCGGCATCGAGCCGACCGTGCCGCCGGCCAGCTGGTTCGCGAACACCGATCCGACCGAAAGGATCCGGCCGCGCCCGCGGGCCGGTTTCGCGGCGGCCGGCACCACGGCGCCTCCTTCCCGGGCACCGGACCCCGCGGTCCGCCCCTGACATGACACGATCGCCACTCGCAAGTACCGAACGTGTCCCCGGGAGGGCCTCGCCGTGACCCGCGTATTCACCGTGTCCCGCAGCATCTTCATCGACGTCCCGCCGGAGACGGTCTACGAGGCGGTGTGCCGCCCCGCTGACATGGGCCGGTGGAGCCCGGAGAACCAGGGCACGGTGGGCGGCGTGCCGGGCGAACGGGCGACTGTCGGAACGACGTTCGAGGGACGCAACAAGCGGGGGACGTTCCGCTGGGTCACCCGGTGCACGGTGACGGTGGCCGATCCCGGCCGCCGCTTCGCCTTCCGCGTCCACGCGATCGGGGTCACGCGGCCCCGTCTGCGGGGCTCCATCGCCACCTGGGAGTACACCTTCGCGCCGGAGCGCACCGGCTGCCGGGTGACGGAGACCTGGACGGACGACCGGCGCGCGTGGCCCGCCCCCGTCGCCCGGCTCTTCGACCGGATCGCCACCGGGGGGAAGACGTTCGCCGACTTCCAGACGGGCAACATCGACAGAACGCTGCGCAACCTCAAGCGCGACATGGAGGCGGCCCACCGGGCCTGAGGGCCGCGCTCACGTCCGGGCGG
Source organism: Streptomyces sp. Y20 (assembly GCF_043195475.1). Taxonomy (NCBI): domain Bacteria; kingdom Bacillati; phylum Actinomycetota; class Actinomycetes; order Kitasatosporales; family Streptomycetaceae; genus Streptomyces; species Streptomyces sp. Y20. Next base: position 29,331 of record NZ_JBIDDP010000001.1, on the reverse strand, counting down.
ATGCGCCGTCGAGTTCACTCGCCCGTCTTCACACGCCCGTCGCGCCGAAGCCGGCTCACGTGGTGACGGCCGTCACGCACGACCGCGGTGGAGTGGGCCACCGCTTCCGCCCCCGTGTGCCGGGCGGCGTCGACAGGCGGGGCCGGCTGCTGCTCGTGACGGCCGACGGGCGGCTGGAGAACGGCAGCGAGGGGTTCACCCTCCACGAGGCCGCCGCGTTCATGAAGTCGCTCGGTGCCGTGCAGGCCATGAACCTCGACGGCGGCGGCTCCACCGCCATGGCCGTGAACGGCACGCCGGTCGACCAGCCGTCCGACGCCACCGGCGAGCGCGCCGTCGGAGACACCGTCCAGGTCCTGCCCGCACCGCACTGACGTCCACGTACCACCGACCAGTCATGCCCGGAGCATGAAGGCCAAGCCGCGCAGCGCCCTGGAGGGGCCGCCGCCTCCCGCGAAGCGGTGGGAGCCGGCCCGAACCGGCTCGCCGGCGGGTGCGACGGCACGGCTACGCTCGCCGCATGACTCCTCCCCGGCGGAAACTCCTGAGACTGCCCGCCCTCTTCCGGATCGAGCACGTCTCCGGGGGTGCGCGGCTCCCCGATGACGGCTGGTACGCGGCCGTACGCGCTCCCGAGGGCCTGACCGTCCTGCGGGAGGTCACTGCCGACGCCGTCGCCTTCGGCCAGGAGGAGTACTGGACCGGCCTGTACGGCGACGACCCCCACGGCCTCGACCTGCCGGGCATGCTGGCCGCCGTGGTCGGGCCGCTGGGCGCGGCGGGCATCCCGGTGTTCGTGACCTCCACCTACCACTCCGACCTCGTCCTCGTCCCCACCGACAGGTACGACGACGCGGCCGGCGCCCTGCGATCCGCGGGTCACGAGATCGCCCCGGCGCCCTGACACGCCGGAGCCCTGACACCCCGACGACCTGCACCTCACGGATTCGACCGGTTCCGCCGGTGGCGGCGGAGCCTTCCGTCGAGCCGGGCGCTCACCGGGCCCGGCCGCGCTCTCCGGCGACGCGGCGCGGGTGCGGGGAGGCGCCGGCGGTGGCCCGGGGCGTGTCGGCGCCTGTCTCGCGTCGGGTGGTCAGAGGGCGGGACCGGGGTCGCCGGGGCGGACACGGCCGCGCCAGGCGCCGGATTCCGTGCCGCGTTCCTCGATGTACTGCTTGAACCGCTGCATGTCGCCCTTGACGCGCCGGTCGATCATGCCGACCATGTCCGCGACCTTCTCCGCGGCTCCACTGGGCTCGACCTCCATCACCAGCTCGACCTTGGTGTGGGAGTCGTCGAGGCGCTCGAAGCGGACCGTGCCCTTCTGCCGGGTGTCACCGGTGGTGGTGCGCCAGGTGATGCGCTCGTCGGCCAGCTGGTCGACGATCTCGGTGTCGAACTCCCGGCGCACTCCGGCGACCTTCGTGGTCCAGTGACTGTGCCGGGCGTCCAGCTGGGTGACCTCCTCGACGCCTTCCATGAAGTGCGGGAATTCCTCGAACTGCGTCCACTGGTTGTAGGCGGTGTGGACGGGGACGTCGACTTCCACCGCTTCCTTGACCGTGCTCATCTGCGCGCCTCCGTGGTCTCGTTCGACTGCCGGACGGCCCGTCGGCCCGCGCGGCGGACCCGGGCCGGGGCCGGTCGGGTACCCGGGGCGGCGGCGGTCATGAGCGATAAGGAACCAGCCACCGCCCCCGTATTCCGGCCACTGCTGTGACGTGGTGTTTTACAGTGTCTGGCACCAGTTCCGGCAACAGGACCTGCGAGGTACACGCGAACATGCCGACCGAGACATTCGAGTTCCAGGTAGAGGCCCGTCAGCTGCTCCAGCTGATGATCCACTCGGTCTACTCGAACAAAGACGTCTTCCTGCGCGAACTCGTCTCCAACGCCTCAGACGCGCTGGACAAGCTGCGTCTGGAGAAGCTGAGGGACGACTCCCTGGACGCCGACGTGTCCGACCCGCACATCGAGATCGACGTCGACAAGGACGCCCGCACCCTCACCGTGCGGGACAACGGCATCGGGATGTCCTACGAGGAGGTCGGGCAGCTCATCGGCACGATCGCCAACTCGGGCACCGCCGAGTTCCTGAAGGAGCTGCGGGAGGCGCAGGACGGGGGCGGCACCGAGGGGCTCATTGGCCAGTTCGGCGTCGGGTTCTACTCCGGCTTCATGGTGGCGGACGAGGTCACCCTGGTGACCCGGCGCGCCGGCGAGGACCGGGGCACCCGCTGGACGTCACGCGGCGAGGGCACGTACACCCTGGAGGCGGTCGACGACGCGCCGCAGGGCACCTCGGTCACGCTCCACCTCAAGCCGGCCGACCCGGAGAACCAGCTCCACGACTACACCTCCCCGTGGAAGATCAAGGAGATCATCCAGCGCTACTCGGACTTCATCACCTGGCCGATCAGGATGGTGCCCGAGGCGCCCGCCACGGCCGACGCGAGCGCAGAGACACCCGAACCCGAGACGCTCAACAGCATGAAGGCGCTGTGGGCCCGCTCGCGCGAGGAGGTGTCCGAGGACGAGTACCACGAGCTGTACAAGCACATCGCCCACGACTGGCGCGACCCGCTGGAGACGATCCGGCTCCAGGCCGAGGGCACCTTCGAGTACCAGGCGCTGCTGTTCCTTCCCGCGCACGCCCCCCACGACCTGTTCACGCGGGACGCCAAGCGGGGCGTGCAGCTGTACGTCAAGCGCGTGTTCATCATGGACGACTGCGAGGCGCTGCTGCCGCCGTACCTGCGCTTCGTCAAGGGCGTCGTGGACGCGGCGGACCTGTCACTCAACGTGTCCCGCGAGATCCTCCAGCAGGACCGCCACATCGAGATGATGCGGCGGCGGCTGACCAAGAAGGTGCTGTCCACGGTCAAGGACATGATGGCCAAGGACCAGGACCGCTACGCCACGTTCTGGCGGGAGTTCGGCACGGCGCTCAAGGAGGGCCTGGTCACCGACACGGAGAACCGCGACGCCCTCCTCGCCGTCGCGTCGTTCGCGACCACGCACCACGACACCGAGCCGACCACCCTCAAGCAGTACGTGGAGCGGATGCGCGACGGCCAGGAGGACATCTACTACCTGACCGGCGAGTCCCGGCAGAGCATCGAGAACTCCCCGCACATGGAGGCGTTCCGGGAGCGTGGCATCGAGGTGCTGCTGCTCACCGACGCCGTCGACGAGGTGTGGGCCGACGCCGTCGGCGAGTTCGAGGGCAAGAAGCTGCGCTCCGTCGCCAAGGGCCGCATCGACCTCGACGCCGAGGACGACGACACCGCCGACGGCGAGCGGGAGAAGCAGAGCGAGGAGTACGCCGGGCTGCTCGGCTGGATGAAGGAGCAGCTGGACGAGGACATCAAGGAGGTGCGCCTGTCCTCCCGGCTGACCGTGTCCCCGGCCTGCGTGGTCTCCGACGCGCACGACCTGACCCCGGCCCTGGAGAACATGTACCGCGCGATGGGCCAGGAGGTGCCCCGCGCCAAGCGCATCCTGGAGCTCAACCCGGACCACCAGCTGGTCAAGGGCCTCAACCAGGCCTACAAGGAGCGCGAGGACCGCGCGGAACTGGGCGAGACCGCCGAGCTCCTGCACGGCCTCGCGGTCCTCGCCGAGGGGGGCCAGCCGAAGGAACCGGCCCGCTTCGTCAAGCTGATGGCGGACCGGCTGGAACGCGCGCTGTAATCCGGCGCGCCGGGCGTCGGCGGGGCGTGTTCCTCCGGACGGGAGGTGCGGACCGCCGACGCCCGGGTCCCCGCCGGTCCGGGATGGCCCGTGGGCCGGGCAGCGGGTCCGGTGAAGCACGGGTCGGGTGCGGGCTGCGGTCAGGCGGCGGGACGGTCAGGTGTGCCGGGCGTGCAGCGGGTCGTCGGCGGTCTCGTCCGGACGTGGCCGGTGCGGCCGGTCCGCTCGCCGGTCGCGCTGCCAGTCGAACAGCGCGAGTGCCAGCGCGGCCGTCATGCCGGCGAGGGCGCAGCACAGCGCGGTGACGACCGCGCCGCGGTAGTCGCCGCCGCCGCCGAGCACCAGGTAGAACAGCCCGGGCAGTGCGGCGGTCCCCAGCGCGGCGCCCAGCCGCTGCCCCGTCTGCAGGGCGCCGCCCGCCGCGCCCGCCATGCGCACGGGCACGTCCCGCAGGGTCATGGTGATGTTGGGGGAGACCACGAATCCGCTGCCGATGCCGCCGAGGAACAGGACCGGGGCGGCGAGCCACGGCGCGCTGTGCAGGGGCGCGAGTCGCAGCAGCAGCGCGGTGCCGACGAAGCCGGCGATCACACCCGCGAGGCCGCACACGGTGAGCAGGCGGCCGAACCGCTCCACCAGCCGGCCGGCGACCACGGCGGCGCTGGCCGAGCCGACGGCGAAGGGGGTGACGGCGAGGCCGGACAGGAGCGGGGAGAAACCGAGGCCCCGCTGGTAGAACAGGGCGAACACCAGCCAGACGCCGCTGAAGCCGACGAAGTACAGGGTGCCGATGCCGGCGCCCACCGCGTAGCCGCGCACGGTGCTGAACAGGCGCGGGTCGAGCAGCGGCTGGGTGCCCCGGGCGACGAGGCGGTGCTGCCACCGGGCGAAGCCGACGAGGACCGCGGCGCCCACGGGGAACAGCCACCACAGGCGGTGGATGCCTCCGGAGTCCGCCTGGACCAGCGGGTACATCAGCGCGAGGACACCCGAGCCGAGCAGCAGGACGCCGGGCACGTCCAGGTGCCCCCGTCCCGAGCGCCGGGTGCGGGGCAGCAGGCGGCGGCCGAGGAGGACGGCCAGTACGCCGATGGGGACGTTGACGTAGAAGATCCACCGCCAGCCCTGCTCGCCGGAGGCGAGGGCGAGGATGGCGCCGCCGGTTATCGGGCCGGCGGCGGACGATATGCCGACGGTGGCGCCGAAGAAACCGAAGGCCCGGCCGCGTTCGGCGCCGCGGAACATCTGCTGGATGAGCGCGGAGTTCTGCGGGGCCATGAACCCGGCGGCCAGGCCCTGGGCGAGGCGGGCGGCCACGAGCAGCGTGATGTCGGGGGCTGCTCCGCAGCCCGCGCTGAAGAGGACGAAGCCGCCGAGGGCCAGCAGGAAGATACGGCGCCGGTCCAGCGCGTCGCCGAGCCGGCCGGCGGTGACCAGGGCGAGGGCGAAGGTCAGGGCGTACCCGGACACCACCCACTGCACCTGCGCGGGCGAGGCGTGCAGATCGCGCTGGATGGTGGGCAGGGCGACCGCCACGATCGTCACGTCGAGCAGGCTCATGAAGCCGGCCACCAAAGTGACCCACAGGGCACGCCACCGCCGCGGGTCCGGCTCGTGCCCGCTCTCCTGAGCGTCCGGGCCGCGACCGCCTGCCGCTGACGTCGACGCTGTCACCGGACTCCTCCCGCCGGCTCGACACCCCGGCCAACCAGGTTCCCGTCCACCCGCCGCCCAACCGGCGGCACCGTCACCCGACTCGACGGCGGGAGACACGCGCGGGAGCCGACCGTGACGACCCGCCGGCCGGCCGGGGCCGGTGGTCACCGGGCCGGGGACGGGGGCCCCTGGGGTGGTTCCTCGGCGGGGACGCGGACGGCGAGTGCCGCGATGTCGTCCTGGAGACGGTTGCCGCTGTGGACCAGCAGGTCGCGGTGGAGCCGATCCAGGAGTTCCCGTGGCGGCAGGGCGGCCCAGGAACGCAGGCGCGGCAGCAGGGGATAGAACGCCCCGGCCGCGTCCCGTGTCTCCGTGATGCCGTCCGTGTACAGCAGCAGCCGGTCGTCGGGCCGCAGGGCGTACGCGTCGACGTGGTACGGCTCGCCGACCAGCACGCCGAGGTTCAGCGGCGGCGCCGACCGGCCCCGGTCCAGCTCCTCCACGTCGCCGGAGCGGATGAGCACCGGCGGCGGATGGCCGCAGTTGACGACGCGGACCACGGGGGAGTCGGCGGGGATCTCGGCGAAGACGGCGGTGACGAACCGTTCACCCGCCTCACCGCCGCCCAGCTGCGCCGCCCTGCGGTCCATGCTCGTCTCCACCCGGTCGGCCAGGGCGGGGAGGGCGGGTTCGTCGTGCGCCGCCTCGCGGAACGCGCCCAGCAGGGCCGCGGCGGTCTCGACCGCGAGCAGCCCCTTGCCGCGCACGTCACCGATGAGCAGCCGGACTCCGTACCGGGTGCGGACCGCCTCGTACAGGTCACCGCCGATGCGGGCCTCCGCGGCGGCGGACACGTAGAGACTCTCCAGTACGAGACCGTCGATCCGCTGCGGAACCGGTCGGAGCAGGACGCGCTGGGCGATCTCGGCCACGGACCGTACGTCGGCCAGCGTGCGTTCACGGCGGATGCGGTGCGCGGCCAGGATCGTGCCGAGGACGCCCACCACGGTGGTGCAGACGTAGTCGGCCACGTAGTGGCGGTCCCAGAGGTAGCCGACGGGCCGGCCGGCACAGCACGGGGTACCGGCCAGGACGCCTTCCAGGACGACGGCGAACACCGTCATGACGCCGACGACGACGGGACCGTGGGCGAAAGCGGCCACCAAAGACACACCGACCAGCAGGAAACTCACCGGCCAGTCCACCGGGGTGACGGGCTCCAGCAGCAGGACGACCGCGACGTACAGGGCCGGAAGCCACCGTAGCCACGCCGGCGGTGACGGCACCCCCGTCCGCGTGCCGGCGCCGCCCTCCGATGCAGGACCGGTAGGTCCAGGTCTCGGGATACGTGGTCCTCGCACACGGACTCCTGTCACGGAAACTCGACAAGAGTTCCACCCTGGTGCGCCGGACTACGGCACACCGGTGATTGCTCCACCTCACGGCATGTTTCGCGGGCCCCCGCGCCGGTACCGGCAAGGGACCCGCGTGCGCGCCGCACGCCGGCGTCCCCGGCCCCTCGGCCGGCGCACCGGTCGCCGATCACGGAGAGGGGGTGTTAGAACGGGGAGATGAGCGGACGTCCCCGCTGGCCATGGGCGAGAGCGGCGCCGCCGCCCGGCACCCGGTGGTCATCCGATCCGTCCCGCAGGAGAAGGCAGCCCTGGCCGCCACGCGGGCGCCGCCTGTCCTCATCGCTGAGCGTCCGCACCCTCGCCGCGCAGGTCTTCCTGCTCCAGGCGCTGATCATGCTGGTCCTGGTGGCGGTGGCCGCATCCGCCCTGGTCGTACAGGGCCGCTACGACGCCGAACGCAACGCCAGGGACCGGTCCCTGGCCGCCGCGGAGTCGTTCGCCCACGCGCCCGGCACGGCACTCGCGCTGCGGTCACCGGATCCCACGGCCCGGTTGCAGGCGGCGGCGGAACAGGCGTGGAAGGGCTCCGGCGTCGACTTCGTCACCGTCCTGGACGCGCACGGGGTCCGGCTCACCGATCCCGACCCCGCACTGATCGGCACCAAGGCCCAGGGCGTCGGCCGGGCCGCCACGGGGGAGACGTTCACCGAGACGTTCCACGGCCGGCCGGCCGACGCCGTGCGCGCGGTGGTACCGGTGACGGACGCGAGCAGACGCGTGGTCGGCATGGTCACCGCCGGCATCGAGTACGCCAACGTGGGCGACGTCCTGAACCAGCAGCTGCCGATGCTGCTCGGCGCGGCGGCAGGGGCGCTCGTCCTCGCCACCAGCGGCGCCGCCCTGATCAGCCGCCGGCTGCTGCGGCAGACCCACGGACTCGGGCCGGCCGAGATGACCCAGATGTACGAACACCACGACGCCGTGCTGCACGCGGTGCGCGAGGGCGTACTGATCGTCGGCGGCGACGGGCGGACCCTGCTCGCCAACGACGAGGCGAGCCGCCTGCTGGACCTCCCCGACGACGCCGACCAGCGGCACGTGCGGGAACTGGGCCTGGGGCCGGGCCTGACCCGGCTCCTGGTGGCGGGTGAGGCCGTGTCCGACGAGATCATCCCGACCGGGGACCGGTTGCTGGCGGTCAACATCCGGCCCACCGCCCCCTTCGGCGGCGATCAGGGGTTCGTCGCCACCTTCCGTGACACCACCGACCTCAGGGCCCTCACCGGGCAGGCCGAGCTGGCGCGGGGCCGGCTGTCGTTCCTGTACGAGGCGGGGATGCGGATCGGCACCACCCTCGACGTACGGCGCACTGCCGAGGAACTGACCGAGGTGGCCGTCCCGCGCATGGCCGACATCGTCACGGTGGAGATCCTCGACTCCGTGCTGCGCGGCGAGGAGCCCTCGAGCGCGGTGCACGAGATGCGCCGCACCGCGCTGCGCGCCTCACAGCCCGGACACCCCCTCCAGCCGGTCGGCGACGTGATCCGCTTCGTGATGGCCGACACCCCGATGGTGGCGGCGCTGGGCCGGGGCAGAGCCGTCCTCGTGCCGGACCTGGACGCCGCCCGGGACTGGCGGGCACAGGACCCCGAGGGGGCACGGCGGGCGCTGCACCACGGCATCCACTCACTGATCACGGTGCCGCTCCGGGCGCGCGGGGTGGTCCTCGGCATGGTCAGCTTCTGGCGCGGCGCGGACGCCCCACGGTTCGACGAGGAGGACGTCGCCGTGGCCGAGGAACTGGTGGCCCGGGCCGCCGTCGCCATCGACAACGCACGCCGGTACTCCCGCGAACACGCCATGGCCATGACCCTCCAGCGCAACCTGCTGCCGCTGGGCCTGCCGGAGCAGGACGCGCTGGAGATCGCCTCCCGCTACCTGCCGGCGCAGTCCGGCGTGGGCGGCGACTGGTTCGACGTCATCCCGCTGCCCGGCTTCCGGGTGGCGCTCGTCGTCGGTGACATCGTGGGCCACGGGCTGCAGGCCGCGGTGACCATGGGGCGGCTGCGCACCGCCGTGCTGAACTTCTCCTCCCTGGACCTGGCCCCCGACGAACTGCTCGGCCACCTGGACGAGATGGTGACCCGGCTGGACTCGCAGACCGCGACCGCAGACCACGACCGCGACCCCCTCACCGGCGCCACCTGCCTCTACGCCATCTACGATCCGGTCGGCGGGCGCTGCACCTTCTCCCGCGCAGGCCACCTCGCACCCGCCGTCGCCGATCCCCAGGGCCGGGTGACCTTCCCCGACCTGCCCCTGTCACCGCCCCTGGGCGTCGGCGGGCACCCCTTCGAGGCCGGCGAGCTGGACCTGCCCGAGGGCAGCCGGCTCGTCCTGTTCACCGACGGCCTGGTCGAGCACCGCGGACGGGACATCGACGAGGGCCTGGAGACGCTCTCCGCGACCATCGCCCGTGCCGATCCCGTACCGGAGGAGACCTGTCGCGCCCTCGTGGAGACGATGCTGCCCGAACACCCCAGTGACGACGTGGCGCTGCTGGTGGCCAGGACCCGGCGCCTCGCCCCCTCGTGCGCCGCGACCTGGGACGTCCCTTTCGACGTCATGGCGGTGCCCCGGGTACGCAACGAGGTGAGCCGGAAGCTCGCCGAGTGGCACCTGGAGGAGTCGGCGTTCACCACGGAACTGATCCTCAGTGAGCTCCTCACCAACGCGCTCCGCTACGGCGCCCCGCCCATCTGCGTCAGGCTGCTGCTGGGCCGGACCCTGGTCTGCGAGGTGTCGGACGGCAGCAACACCTCACCCCGGCTGCGGCACGCGGCCACCACCGACGAGGGCGGCCGCGGCCTCTTCCTCGTCTCCCAGTTCGCGGACATCTGGGGCACCCGCTACGCGGCGCGCGGAAAGGTCATCTGGGCCGAACAGAACCTGGACCGCGCCGCGGCGCCGGACGCCTCGGCGATGTTCGACGTCCTCGACCTCTGACACCGGCATAGCGTGCGCCCGTACGGCACTCCACGCGGGCGGCGCCGCGGACCGCGGCGTTCCCCGACGGCCCGCCGCCCTCAGGAGCCGTCCGCACCGCGGCCCCCGTCCGGCCCGCGCCGGGCCGCGGCCGCCGCCCGGCCGGCGCGGTCCAGCAGCCGGGCGCGCCTGCCGGGCCACCCCATCAGATCGGCGGCGAACAGCACGACCACCAGCCACGAGGCGACGGTCTCGCCGGTGGAGCTCCTCAGGGTGTCGTACACGGCCAGCCCGACCGCGAGCACGGCGCCGAGGACGACGATCCAGCGGCGCGGCCGGTCCTCCTCGGCGGCCCGGCGCAGGGCGCCGGCGTATGCGGCGACCGAGGGCGCCAGCCGGGGATCGTCCGCGGCCCGCCCCCGCCGGGTGGCGCGCACCACGGCCGCACGGTCGGCGCCGCTCAGCCGTCCGGCCTCGGGCCAGAGCCTGCCCATCCGGCGCGCCACCCGGATGCCGTAGAACAGGCTGAGCACCACGAGGACCACCGCGGCCCCCGGCCATGATCCCGCCTCGACGAGCACGAAAGCCGCGCAGCAGACACCCACGCCGAGACCGGCGCCCACACCCCGGCCCACCGGCCCCCGCTGCCACAACCAGCCCGGAACGAGAATCACCCCGCCCACGGTGGCCCCCGCCCGTCACCGGCGCAACGACCGCCCCGGCAGGTCGGGGCCGGCACCCGCACACGGCGCACGAACACCGGCGGTCCGGGCGCGGCACGACGTGCGGCCGCCCCGGACGCGGGAGAGGGTGGGAGTCACCAGGTCACTGCCCTTGGCGCGTCCGGGACCGGGTCCGGACCCCCGGGTGTCGTGGAACTCCCAGGAGGACGCAATGACGACGACTTCGGCTCGCCGCCCCCGTTTCGCCCCGCGATGGAAGACGTCACGTGACTGGCCTCTGGCCGCGGCCGCGGTCTGCGCGCTGCTGAGTCTCGGCATGCTCTTCCTGCCCTGGCTGACCACCAGCGGGGGCGCCAGCGAGAACGCCTTCGGGGTGGACCTCCCGACCGCGGGACCGGCGTTGATCGTCGCCATGGTGGTCGCCACGGTCGCCCTGCTGGTCATGGCAGCGGTGACGGCCGGCAGACGGTACCTGGAGGCGTCACTCGTCCCGTCGTCCGTCCTCCTGGCCGTCTACATCCTGAAGGCGGCGGACGTGTCCGACCTGGCCCACCTGTACAGCCGGCTGGCGGCATCGTTCACCGGTGCCACCATCGGCACCGGTGCGGGCCTGTGGCTGGGCCTGGCGTTCGCCGCCCTGACCCCGCTGTTCATCCTCGCGGCCGTGCTGCTCGGGTGGGGGAGGGGGGACACCCTCACCTACCCGGCGTTCGGTACGGCACGCGAACCCCGTCACGAGACACCGGCGGACGACGACACCAGCCACCGCCCGCCCCGGCCCGCCGACCCGCCCGGCCCCGGCCCGGAACCGCGGGACCGGGGCGAGTGACGGCGGCGACATCTCCGGCACGGTCCCGGGCCGGGCCACGCGGCGGATGACCGGCCGGCCTCCGTACCGGGTCAGGCGTGGGTCGTCAGGATCATGGACGGCGAGATCCGGCCAGGGCAGGGCACGGCGGCATCGACGCTGTCGCCGGCGAGGCCGCGGTAGGCGTCGGCCGCGGCGGAGGTGTCCCAGCCGAGAGGGGCTTCGTCGGCCGTCGTCATCGCTGCCTCCCGCACCGGGCCGGCGCCGGGCCGCTGAGTGGTGGGTTCGCCGGCAGCCCGCCACACGGCACCGCGTGAGCGTCCTTGGCGCGGAGGGATTCCCCCGACGGTGCCGGCGTCGCCCTCCGGTCGACGGCGGGGCAGGCGCCTCCCACTGCCGACGGAGGGCAGCGCGTGCGTGTGCCGCGCGGGGCCGGACCGCACCGGCCGGCCGAGACCCGGCAGGTGTGCGACGGCACCGAGCTGTACTTCGCCGTGGCCCGGCAACAGCCTCCGCCCGCACCAGGACGCCGCGCTCGGCCCGGAGTTCCTGATCGACGCGGCGCTCGGCGAGATGCCGCCGGGCGAGCCCGGCCGGCCCCCGCAGACCGTGCCGCGCCATCTCCGGCTCACCGGCACCGAGGCGCACGCGCGTGAGGTCGGTCGCGCGCGATGGCCGCCGAAGCGCATCCCGGGGACCCCGGGCGTGGCGAGGCATGCGGGTTGCCGCTCAGCCTCTTCCGTGCCGGCGTGCCCGGCCTGCCGCCGGACGACGGGAACTGACGGACGGTTCGCTCGGCCCGCAGTCGTCCCTGCCGCCATCTCCTTTCGCCGGCGCGGCTCCTGGGTGCGCATCGGCACGTTTGCCGGTGCCGCGGCGGGCAACGCGAAGCCCATGACTGAATCGAGCAGCGGGACGAGTAGAAAGTCCGAACAGGAGCAGCGGACCGCCGCGAAGGCCCGGCGGACGGCGGACAAGGCGACGGCGCCGGCCGGTCGCGCGGCGAAGAAGGCCGTGGCGGCCTCCGACGGCGCGGCGTCGGCCGTGAAGGCCGGCACCGAGCGGACGGCGGAGGTGACGAGCGGGGCCGTCCGCACGGCGGCCCGGGGCGTCGAGACCGGGCGTCAGGCCCTGGTCACCGCGTCGGGCCAGGTGGCGGCCACCGCCAAGACGGCCTGGACGGTGGTCGCCCACCGCAAGCTGGTCGCCGCGGGCGTCAGCGCGGGCCTGACCGCGATGACCGTGGCGTCGTACGCGATGGGCCGCCGGGCCGAGCGGCACACGCACGGTCCGCTCACGCGCCTCACCCAGGGCCGTCTCTGACCCGTGGCCGGCACACGCGGGCGGACGCCACGCGGAACGCCGTGCCGTGGACGTGAGGGCGGGTCGCCGGGCCTGCCGGTCACGTCACACACTTCCCGACGCGGGGGCCCGGCCTTCATCGAACGAAGGCCGGGCCCCCGCCGTCTTGCACGGGGACGGTACGGACCGCGGGTCGGCGCCGCGGTCCGTACCGCCGTGAGGGGCCGGCCCGTGGGGGAGGCCGGCCCGCTCGCGCACCGGGTCAGCCGGTCTTCGCCACCTGCGCGAGGGCCTTGGTGAGGCCGTTGGCCCACAGCTGGTTGACGCGGGCGCGCTCGGTGCTGTTCGGGTAGCGGTTGGTGCAGGACGTGCCGGGGCCGCCGCCCGACATCAGCTCGCTGCACGGGCCGCTGTAGTGGTCCGGCAGGCCCAGCACATGGCCGGTCTCGTGGGCGGTGACCCGGATCGAGTCGTACTGCCGGTTCTGCGTGTAGTCCAGGAAGATGTAACCGCTGCCGTGGCCGTCGGTGGAGGCGTACGATCCGCTCGAGTCATTGCCCTCGTAGTAGGAGAAGTCGGCGCTGCCCGTCGTCGCCTGGAGCTTGACGTTGGACACGGAGCTGTTCCAGATGGAGGCGGCGCTCGATATCTGGGAGCGGAAGCTCGGCGCCTGGGCGGCGTTGTAGTAGACGGTCACCGACTGGAGGGTGGGGTGGGCGGCCTGCCTCTTGGCGACCGACTTCAGTACGGCGTCGAAGAACGCCTTGTTGCCACTCTTCGCGCCCGAGCCGACGTAGCCGGCGGTGGCGGAGTGGGCCGGTGTCGTGGCGGTGTTCTGGGCGCTCGCCGGGCTCGCGGTGCCGAGCGCGGCGGAGGCCAGACCGACACCGAGCGCGAGGGCCAGCAGTCGTCTGTTCTTCGGCCCGGTGCTGGTGCGGAACGACGTCATGGGGGGCTCCTACTCGTTCTGTGGGGTGGAACGATCGGTTGCCAGTGAGTCTCGGGCAGGCCAACGGGACGGCGGATGATGGCAATCGGGGATTGCACGAGGCTATCGGCGGCCGACTCGTCCACTTTCGTTGGAACTTGAACATCTGGTGCGCTGCCGCAGGCCCCCTTACGCTCCCCCCATGGAGCTAGAGGTGAGGCATCTGCGCGTCCTCTGCGCCATCGCCGACACCGGCAGTCTGCACAAAGCGGCTCGGCAACTCGGCCTGGCGCAGCCGTCGTTGAGCACGCAGCTGGCGCGCATCGAGCGCGCGCTCGGCGCGCAGCTCTTCGTGCGGGCCCGGACCGGCTGCCGGCCGACCCCGCTGGGGCTGGCCGTGCTGAGCCGGGCCAGGCCGCTGGTGGCGGAGTTCGCGGCACTCGTCACGGAGACAAGGACCGCCGCCGCCCGAGCCGCCGGGGGGTTCCAGCTGCGCATCGGGGCCACGGCGAGCCGGGCCATCCCGGGCTGGCTGCGCCTGCTGCGCGCACGGGTTCCGCGCGTGGAGCCGGCGCTGGAGATGAACGTCTCCGCCAACGCCCTGCTCGGCATGGTCGCCGCCGGCCGCCTCGACATGGCGTTCGTGCACGAGGTCGAGGGCAGTCCGCTGCGCGTTCCGTCCGGCCTGTGCCTGCGCGTGCTCGTCGAACGCGAACCGCAGTTCGTCACGCTCGCCGCGGACCATCCCGCGGCGGTGCGGACGGAGGTGAGCCTGGCCGACCTGTCCGGCGACCGCTGGATGATCGACTCCACGGTCGACGGCGAGTGGGACGCCGTGTGCCGGGTGCTGCGGGCCGCGGGTCTCGACTCCGAGATCCTGCACGGCGACTACCTCACCGCCTACTCGCTGGCCGCCATCGGCGAGGTGGTCACGGTCAGTCAGCCGACCGCCCCTGCCCGCACCGATCTCGCGATCCGCCCCCTGGAGGGCGACCCGATAGGGGTACGTCTGCTCCTGGCGGCCCGTACGGAGGATGAACTGGACAACGCCTACCCGGAGTTGGAGACGGCCTACTGGGCGGTGGCCCTTGAGGCGCCGGCCTACCGGAAGTGGTTGCATCGTGCGCACCCGCCCGGCCCGGACGCCTGCGGGAAGCCGTACGGGCCACCGGTGCCGGCGCGGTTGCCGGTGGCGGTCCGTCCGCGCACGCCGTGAGGGCACGGCCCGCGCCGCCCGGCGCCCGGTCGCGCGGGTCCGCCGCGCCCGGGCAGCGTGGCCCGGCCGGCGGCTGACGGCCGTGCCGCCGTGTCAGGGCCGCTGCCCCCAAGCCATGACCATGCCGGGACCCAGCTCGGCCAGCCGGGGCGAGGCCAGGTAGGCGAGTGCTTCGTCGATGACCGCGGCGTCCACCAGGCCGGTCTCCTCCAGGGCGGGACGCATCCGGCTCCATGTCTCGGACCAGAACCGGGCCAGGGGACCGCCCGTGACCAGCGGAGGGACGAAGAGTTCCGCGGCGACGTGCTGGAGGCCCTCCTCCCTGAGGAAATGCGGGTACGCCGGGACGGAGGAGGTGTCGGTGCCGATCGTCGACCGCAGCGCCTGCCACAGGGCGTCCATGGTGCGCCGGTAGGCGGAGGCCGTGTCCAGGGCGTTCGCCACCTCCAGGGCGTCGCCCAGCAGCAGCCGGCCTCCGGGAGCCAGCCAGCGCACGAGCCGCGTGATGAGCCCGCGGCGCTGGGGCAGGTGCATCAGGACGAACCTGGCATGGATGAGGTCGAAGCCGCCGAGGCGCAGGCTGTCGTCGGTCAGGTCACCGGTGACCACCCGCAGCCGGGGGCTCGCGGCGGTCTCCAGCCGGCTGGTGTCCCGGTCCAGGGCGACCACCTCCTCGACCCCCGCCTCCTCCAGCAGCCAGCGCGCCACGGTCCCCGTGCCGGCGCCCACTTCGAGGCAGCGGCTGCCCGGCCCGGCGCCCAGGGCCCGCAGGCGGCGCGTGGTCACGGGGTCGTAGACCAGCGCGGCGGCGTCGATCCGCGCGGCCTCCCCGGGGCGGTCCGGTTCGAAGAGGTCCTCGCCGTAGCGGCCGCCACCGGCGTTCCCTCCCGGGGGCGGTGGCGCGCTCATGAGGGAACCTTCCGCCCCGGTGGCCGTGACGTTCCTGAGTGCTGGCAAGGGAACATCGTCCCACCATGGACGCTGACGTCCGGGGTTCACGGGGATCGCGGCCACCGGCACACGAGTCCCCTCCGTATGGCCGAGCCGGCGGCCGGGCGGTGGGGGCCGCCCCACGGCCCGGTGGATCCGGCGGTGCCACCGGCCGGAGCCCGTCCGACCCGGGGCGCCCGGTCCACGACGACCGAGGCGCACGACCGGAGGAACGAGGACCAGGACGCGGGCCGGCACCGCACGGTCATGGCGGGACCGCCCCGGGGCACCCGAAGGCACATGAAGGTGACCACGACAAGACGCCTGCCCCGCCTGACCGTCGCCCTGGCGCTGCTGCCCCTGGCCGTGTCCTGCGGCGGCGGACACCGAGCGAGCGGCGGCGGGTCGCCGGCGGCAGGACCGTCGCCCGGCGCGCTGGGCGGCACCCTTGTCGTCACCAGCGGCAACGGACTGAGGCTGCGTCCGGCCGACGGCCACCGGGTCATCGTGGACGACCACGTCGACCGCGCCGACCGCCACTGGTCCCACCACGACGGCACCTGGGTCCTCGACCTGACCTGCGAAGACCGGAGCCCGGACGACACGCCCTGCCCCCGCATGCCCGAGGTGCGCGTCCCCGACGGCGTCGGCGTCACGGTGACCGCCCGCAACGCCGGCATCGACGCCGCGGGAGTCGCGGCCGGCCTGGACCTGACGACGGTCAACGGCGATGTCACGGTGACCCGTTCCGGCCGGAGCGGGGCCGTGACGCGGCTGGCCACCCGCAACGGCTCGGTGCGCGCCGTCGCCCTCGACGCGCGCCGGCTGACGGCCGCGACCACCAACGGGGACGTGATCCTCTCCTGCGGCTCCGCGCCGACGGCCGTCACGGCGACGACCACCAACGGCTCGGTCGGCGTGACCGTTCCGCACGACAGCCCCGCCTACCGGGTCACCGCGACCACGGCCAACGGCCGTACCACCGTGGACGTTCCCGGCCGGCGCGCCGGCCGCGGGCCCACGATGAAGCTGACCACGGTCAACGGCGACGTCTCCGCGCGCCGCGGCTGAACCGCCCTCGGATTCCCCCGTCCCCCCTGCCGGTGCGGCGGACGAACGACGTCCGCCGCCCCGCACCGGCCGTCAGGGTGTGGCCGGTCCCGTCAGGGGCATCCGCAGTGCACTGAGCACGTCACCATCCGGCATCGGAGGGATCAGCATCATGTTGGCCATCGTCTCGGCGGTCCTGTTCTTCATCGCTTTTCTGATCAATGCGGCTGACATCTCGACCAACGACACCTTCACCTCGACGAACATCATGCTCCTCGGGCTGACCGTGCTCGCCCTGCACCTCGCGGGGGTGGGCAGCGGCTGGACGGCCCGGGGCCGCAGACACTGAGCGGCACGAGGAGGCGCTCGGCACCCCGGCCGTGTCCGCTACCGGGGTGCCCTGGCCGGCTCACCGGCGCCCAGCGCGGCGCCCATCGTGCGCAGGCCCCGGTGCCGGCGGTCGCCGTGGTGGACGGTCCGGCCGATGAAGACGACGGTGGACACCGCGAACCCGACCGCCTGCCGGACCGTGCCGGTGAAGCCGCGCACGTTCGTGCTGCCGGCGGAAGTTGAAACTCCGTACGCGCGCCGGTCGGACGAGGCGCCCTCCTCGGTGCCGGCCCTGCCGACCATCCGGCGATCCGACGCGTCGACGCGGCTCATCTCCCTCACCATCACCATCGTCCCGGACAGTGGACGGCCGGCGGCGGGGCCGTGACCGCCGTACCCCTCGTGGGCCGGTCCGGCCGGCCCGCTCGCACGGAATCGGCCGGTCAACTCCTCGGGAGGGTGCTCTACGGCCTGCCTTCAGTCCTGATCATGTGACGGACGGAAGCGGTCTCGCCGGAGGTTCCCTCAGCCCGTCGCGGTGCCGAGCCGGGTGCGCCGTCACAGCCGCAAGAAAATAGTAGCCATGGAGATAGTAGCCATGTACTCTATTTGGCATGAGCAAGGTTTCACCGGGCCCCACGCCCGGCTTCCTGGTGTGGCGGCTCGCCAACAAGTGGCGCGTCGCCGTCGATCGGGCGGTGGCTCCGCTGGGGCTCACGCATGCGCAGTACTCGCTGGTGGCGTCGCTGTACGGCATGCAGCGGGCCGGTGAGCGGCCCAGTCAGCGGCAACTCGCTGACCATACCGGCCTGGAGGCGCTGTACGTCTCGAAGCTGGCGCGCGCCCTGGAGTCGGCCGAGCTGATCGAGCGCACCCGCGACCCCCGCGATCCGCGCGCCGTACAGCTCGCCCTCACCGGGCAGGGGCAGGCCGTCACGCGGCAGGCCATCGACGTGGTGCAGGAACTGCACCAGCAGTTGCTGGAGCCGCTCGGCGGGCTCGACGCCCCCCGGACGCGCGCCTTCACCGACGAGCTGACGGCCCTGCTCGACACACCCCTCACTCCATCTCTACCGAACAACGAGAGCACTCAGGGGACAACATCATGACCACCACCGCCTCCACCACCGCACCCGTCGCGGACGCCCGCGCCCTGGGTCTGGCCCACTACGCCGCCCGCGGCCTCCTGGAGCACGTCCTGGCCCGGCACGGCGTCACGTTCCAGCAGCAGGTCACCCTGCGCGCGGCCGTCACCGCCGACGCCCCGCGGACGCCGGACGACCTCGTCGCCCAGGTCCGGTCCTCCCTCAAGGCGGACCCGGCCGACATCCGCACCACCCTCGACGAGCTGCTGGCCGACCGACTGCTCGCCGTGGACGGCGCTCACCTTCGTGCCACGGAGTCGGGGCGCGAGCTGATCGCCGCCGTCGGCGCGTCGACCGCCCCCGTCACCGCCCGCGTCTGGGGCGGGATATCCGCCGAGGACCTGGCCGCCGCCGGTCGCGTCCTCGCCCTGGTCACCGAGCGTGCCAACGCGGAGCTCGCGGCGCTGGCCGACTGACCGAGCCGATGGGGCCTTCGTCCGGTTGTGGCCAATCTCTGATGCCGTCCACCCTCTGATCACCACCAGATACAGGCCCTAGGCCCAGTGCCCGGCCGTCAGCGGCCGGACCTCGTTGTCGCATGAACGCCCGCTGCGGAGGAGGAAGGCGCGTTCCTCCTCCGTCAGAGCGGTCTCTCGAAGTCGTGGAAGTCGGCGGCGTTCTGCTGTTTCCGTGAGTGGAGTCATGGGGCCCTTCCTCCACGGTTGCGCCGGGCGATTCCCGGGCCGGCGGGAGCGCCGTCCGCGCGCCGTCAGACCTGGTCGGCCCGCGTGGTCACCAGGGCATTGGCCCGGCTCCCGGGGCGGCGCGGCACGGCCTCCCACAGACGCCAGGTCGACCACAGCAGCGCGACGAGGAAGACGGCGAGCAGCCCCAGCAGCACCACCGTCTGCCGCGCCGACCCGTCGTCCCCGACCATCTCCCACAGCAGACAGAAGGACCAGGCCGCCACACCGCCTGCGTACACGGCCCTCAACTGCCGTAGCTGACTTACCGAACCCATCGTCACCCCTCCGGGAAGCCGCGTCGCGTCGTCCTGCCGGTACCCACGTGGGACGACTTCACCCCATGCGGAACCGGCCTTTGAAGTCCGTACCGCGCCAAGTCGGCGGACGGAACGGGACTTTCCCGTCGTCGCGGGCGCGCGGCCCGCCGGCCGCCGAGCCGCGAGGCCGCTCCCGAAAGGATGAACAGACCGCCGGCGCGGCGTGTCGCGAGCGCCGCCCCAGCACGCTGGGACTCCGAGGACCGTGGACGTCAGGGGGCGAAGGTGAGGCGGCAGCACGCTTCGTTACGGGACCGGGCGCGCTATCTCTTCGACACGAGGCTGGCCCGCAGCATGGGGACGCTGCTCGGCTGGCTGGCCTTGGGCTGCCTCATGGTCGTCGTGCCCGTCAGCACCCTGCTGGTGTGGATGGACCCGAGCGCGCCGCGTTCCCTGTCCGGCCGGCTCACGGCCGTGTGGCGCACCAGTGCGGAGACCCTGCGCCTCGGAGTGGCGACCGGCGCGCCGCTGCGGATGCTGCTCTCCGTGCTCCTGGGGTTGATCACCTTGCTGTGTGTGTCGACGCTGACAGGGGTGATCACCACCGGGCTCGGTGACCGGCTGGCCGAGCTGCGGCGGGGGCGCTCGACCGTGCTGGAGCGCGATCACGTGGTGGTGCTCGGCTGGTCGGAGCACGTGTTCACGGTGGTCGCCGAGCTGACGGCGGCGCGTGGCGGCCGGCGGCGCGGCATCGTGGCGGTGCTCGCCGACCGGGACACGGCCGAGATGGACAAGGCGCTCGCCGCCGCGCCGGCAGCGGGCGGAGCGCGGCTGGTCTGCCGCACCGGAGCACTGACGGAGCCCGGGGCGCTGGCCCTGGTGGCCCCGGCCGCGGCCGAATCCGTGCTGGTACTGCCCGCCGAGGACACCGACGCCGACCTGGAGGTGGTGCGGGTCCTGCTGGCGCTGCGGTCACTGACCGGTACGGAGGCCGGGCCGGCGGTCGTCGCCGCCGTGCGGGACGGCCGCTATCTGGCGGCCGCGCGGCTGGCGGCCGGAGCACGGGGCGTCGTACTGGAGACGGACTCGACGACGGCGCGGCTGCTGGTGCAGTCGGCGCGGCGCCCGGGTCTGCCGGCCGTGCTGCGCGACCTCCTGGACGTGGCCGGTGCCGAGTTCCGGGTGTTCGAGGCGCCCGGGCCGGCGGGACCGGCCTTCGCGGAGGTCGCGCTGCGCTTCGAGTCCGCCTGCGTGGTCGGGATCCTGCGGGCCGACGGCCGCCCCCTGCTCGCCCCGGGGCCGGAAACCGTCCTCGGGACCGGGGACCGGCTGGTCGTCGTCGCCGACGACGACACGGCAGCCGTGCCGGCCGACCGCCGTGCGCACATCGACCCGGCCGCCATGGCTCCGCCGGCACCGGGGTCCGAGATCCCGTCACGAATCCTGCTGCTCGGCTGGAACCGCCGGGCACCCCTCGTCGTGGACGTCCTGCGCCGGACCACCCGGCCGGGATCCGTCCTCGACGTGGTCACCGGCCCGGACGACGGGCTCGTACGAGGGCACGTCGAAGGACTTACGGACACCGGGTGGCCGGGCGTCACCCATCATGTCGGCGACCTCGGCCGCCCCGAGACGCTGCGCACCCTGGACGTGTTCGGCTACGACAGCGTCATCGTGCTGGGGCCGGACCGCGACGCCCGTGCCGGCTCCGGACGCCCCGACGACCGGACCCTGCTGACCCTGCTGATGCTGCGCTCACGGGAGGAGGAGACGGGGCGCGCGCTGCCGGTGGTGGCCGAACTGTGCGATCACCGCAGCCGGGCCCTGGCCCAGCTGGGCCCGGAGTCCGACGCGGTGGTCCGGGGGGAGCTGACCGCTCTGCTGATGGCCCAGATCTCGCTGAACCCCACACTGGCCCCGGTGTTCGAGGAGGTGTTCGCCGCCCGGGGCGGCGGGCTCGTCCTGCGCCCGGCCGGGCTGTACGTACGGCCCGGCCATGACGCCTCCTTCGCGACGGTGGTGGCGGCGGCGCTGCGGCGCGGCGAGTGCGCGATCGGGTACCGCGCGCACCTTCCGCGCACCGCGCACCGCGACGACGGCATCCGGCTCGCACCCGGCAAGTCCGAGCGGCGGGTGTGGGCGGCCGAGGACGAGGTCGTCGTACTCTCCGCCGCACCCCGCGCGCGGGGCGCCGGTGACGACGATTCCGACGCCCTGCCCCACATGCGACGCCCCCCGGAAGCGGACGCCCCGTCCTCGGACCGCGGCCTGGAGGCCGGGGGCCCGCCCACGGGCCGTCCCCCGGAACGGCCGTGACGCGCCGGGAACGCAGCGGAACGCCTCCGTACGGCTCCGCGGGCGTCCCGCCGCGGATCGGTCGGCGCGCGGCGAGGCGGCGGGTTCCGGTCGCCGGGGAGGCCGACGCCCGCCGCGGGCCGTCCGGGGCGCGCGGTGCGGAAGTCGGCCGGATGTCCGCCGGGTAGCCTGGGTACCCGACAGCGGGCACCGCACGGGATGGGGAGGTGGGACGTTGCTGCACATCACCGGCAGTCAGGGCGACCGGACGAGGGCGGAACTGCCCGAAGACGTGGATCTGTACACGACGTCCTCGCTCCGGACGGCGGTCGACGGCCTGATCGACGCCGGGTGCCGCCACCTGGTTCTCGACGCCTCGCGCACGCAGCACATGGACTCCACCGGTGTCAGCGCCCTGGTGGGCTGGTACCAGCGGCTGGACACCCTCGGTGGGTCCCTCAGCGTCACCGGACTCGATGACGGCCTGCTGCGTATGTTCACCATCCTCGGGCTCGACTCCGTCATGACCCTCGCGCCCGGCAAGACCCCGTCGCTCTGACATCCGCGCCGTCCCTCTGACGCGCGCCTCGCCGTGATCACCGCGCCCGCACACCGGCCGTGGTCACGGCGGGGGAGCGCCCGGCGCGCAGCCCCTCGCCGCGTGCACCGGGACCAGCTCGGTCAGGCCCGAGATGCTGAGCAGCGGGGCCAGCAGGGGCGGCGCGATCAGTTCCAGCCGGGTGCTGTGGGCGAACAGCACGTTCAGGCCCGCGCTGTCGAGGTATTCCACCCCGGCCAGATCCACGACGACGGGCCCGGCGATCCCGTCGAGGGCCGCGGCCAGCGTGCCGGCGTTGCTCTGGTCGATCTCGCCGACCACCGTCAGCACGGACGTGCCGTCGGCGCGTCGCGCCCGGGTCACGGTGAGCGGGATGGTCATCAGGTGATCCTCGTCTGCATCTCTACGACGGTGCCGTTCGGGCCGGGTGTGACGGTGACCTGCTGCATCAGCGCCCGCATCAGTTTCAGTCCGCGTCCGCGGTGCCGGTTCAGCTCGGGCTGCGGAACCTTCCACCGGCCGGTGTCGGTGACGGTGACCAGCAGGTCGTGCGTGTGGGCCAGCCCGCTCAGCCGGATGGTCCCCCCGGGGCCGTCCCGGTGCCCGTGTTCGATCGCGTTGGCGCACGCCTCACCCGCCGCGACCATGATGTTCTGGACGGTGTGCCGGGGCAGTGCGCACTGGTCGAGCCAGTCGCGCAGGGCCTGGCGGACCGAGGCGAGCCGCGCCGACTCGGCGGGGAACGTCACCTGGAGCGGCGCGGGATGACGGTAGAGCAGCAGCGCCACGTCGTCCTCGTATCCGCCGTCCGGTTCGAGGCGCTTCATGAGCTGGGTGGCCAGTTCCTCCACCGTCGTGTCCCTGCCCTCCTGGACGGCCCGGCCGGCCTGCTCGATGCCCGCGACCAGGGAACGGCGGCGCCGTTCCACGAGTCCGTCCGTGTACAGCAGCAGGGTGGAACGGCCCGGCATCGTCCGGACCCCCTCCGGACGCGTCCGGCCGGGGCGGACCGCCAGCGGCAGGGCACGGCCCTCCTCCAGCAGCTGGACGGTGCCGTCCGGGAGGGCGAGGACCCCGGGGGGATGTCCCGCGCTCGAGTAGACCAGCCGTCCGGTCGCCGGCTCCAGGACACCGCAGAAGACGGTGGTGCACAGGGCGCCCGGGACACCGGCGGCGAACTGGTCCAGCGCCATCAGCGTCCGCGCGGGACTCGGCTCCTGGAGCAGCAGGGCACGGCACGCGCTGCGCATCTGCCCCATGACGCTGGCCGCCGTCAGACCGTGACCGACGCAGTCGCCGACGACGATGCCGATGCGGCCGTCGGGCAGGGGCACCGTGTCGTACCAGTCACCGCCGACCTCGAGCGGCCGGGTCGCGGGTTCGTAGCGCACGGCGAAGCCGTCGGGGAGCAGCGCCGGCCCGAGGATGGCGCGCTGGAGGGCGATAGCCGTCTCGCGCTGCTGGTCGATCTGGTGGACACGGACCAGCCCCTGGGCGAGATGCCCGGCCAGCAGGGTCAGCAGCAGCTGGTCCTCGCCGGTGAAGGGCCGGCGTTCGCCCAGGTCCACCCAGAGCGTCAGCGGGCCGTGCGGGTGCTCGAGGAGGATCCCGGCCCCGCCCGGGGCGGTGACCGGGGTGAGTGTGGGCTGCTGCCGCAGCCGCTCCAGGAAGCTTCTGCGATCGGCGGACAGGGACGGCCAGGACAGGGACGGGTCGGTGCCGGTCACGGCCGGTTCGCCGTGCCGGCCGAAGATGCCGGCCAGGACGGTCCGGGCCCGCCACAGCTGCTTCAGCTCGTGCAGCGCGCCCGTGAGCGCGTCGGCCAGGCTGGTGGCCTGCGAGAGCCGCGTGCTCAGGGCCGCCAGGGCGGTCTCCCGCTGGATGGCGTAGTGCTCCGCGGTCACGTCCCGGAACGTGCCCACGGTCATCCGGCGCCCGGTGTCGGGGTCCTCGGCCTGGTTGAACGTCGCGCTCACCCACAGCTGGTGCCCGTCACGGTGCCGCACGGGCAGGGCGTTCGTCCTGCGCGCGCTGCTGCCCGTCAGCCGCCCGAAAGCGGTCTCGGCCTGCCGGTACCCGTCGGGGTCCGTGTCGGGGTCGGGCCACCAGGGATGCACGGGTCTGTAGGGCAGGCCCTCGGGAGGGTAGCCGAGCATGTCGGTGAACGCGGCGTTGGTCTCGATGACGGTGCCCTCCTCGTCACAGACGAAGAAGGCCTCCTGGAGGGAGTCGATCAGGGCGTTGCGCCACCGCAGGTGATGCGTGCGCAACCGCGCCAGTTCCACGTTCGCGCGGACCCGGGCCAGCAGTTCGGCGGCGGCGAACGGCTTGACGAGATAGTCGTCGGCACCCGCTTGCAGGCCCTCGATGGAGGCCTCCTGCCCGGCGCGAGCCGACAGCAGCAGCACCGGCACCGAAGCGGTCCGCGGGTCGGACCGCAGCGCCGCCACCAGGGCCAACCCGTCCAGGCCCGGCATCATCACGTCGCTGACCACGAGGTCGGGCGGATCGGCCCGCACGGCGTCCAGCGCGCTCATCCCGTCGGTGACGGCCGTGATCCCGTACCCGGCGCCCGACAGCAGGCGTGCCAGATACTCCCGCATGTCGGCGTTGTCGTCGGCGACCACGACGCGTCCGGCCGCGCGGTGGCCCGGGGCGCTCTCCGCCGCCTCCGTCACGGCCTGGGCCGCCCCGGACAAGGGGGTGCCCGGCAGCCAGCGCAGCGCCTCCTGCACGTAGGGGTCGGCGGCCGCCGACACCGTCGTCCCGCCGTCCGCCGGGGCCACGCTGTCGGCGGGCAGGTGCGCCGTACCGAACGGCAGCCGGACGGTGAAGGCGGTGCCCCGCCCCTCCGTGCTGTCCGCGATGATCGTCCCGCCGTTCAGGCCGACCAGTTCCCTCACGAGGGCCAGGCCGATACCGCTGCCCTCGTGGGACCGGGCGCGCGCGGTCTCGATCCGGTGGAACCGCTCGAACAGCCTGGGCATCTCCTCGGCGGACACCCCTATACCGGTGTCGGAGACGGTGACCCGGGCCCCGCCGTCCTCCGTGCGCACGGTGACCCGGATGGTGCCCTCGAAGGTGAACTTCAGTGCGTTGCTCAGCAGGTTCAGTATCACCTTCTCCCACATGCCGCGGTCGACGTACACCGGCTGGTCCATGGGCGGGCAGTCCACCTCGAAGGCCAGCCCCGCCTTGTCGATGGCGGAGCGGAAGACGCTGGCCAGCTCCGCCGTGGCGGCGGCCAGGTCCACCGGCTCGTACGTCGCCTGCATCCGGCCGGCCTCGATGCGGGAGAAGTCGAGCAGCGCGTTGACGAGCTTGCCCAGGCGCAGCCCGTTGCGGCGGACGACCTCCAGCCGCTCGCGCAGCCCCGGGTCGTCGTTCCGCCCGGTGAGCAGTTCGTCGACCGGCCCCATGATCAGGGTCAGAGGGGTGCGGAACTCGTGGCTGATGTTGGAGAAGAACGCCGTCTTCGCCCGGTCCAGCTCGGCCAGCTCCTCGGCCCGGCGCTGCTGCGCCTCGTACCCGCGCGCACTGCCGATACCGGCCGCGACGTGACCCGCGACCAGCTCGACGAAGCCCTGGTAGGTGTCGTCCAGCGGCCGGAACCGGTTGAGCCCCGCCACCAGGAAGCCGTACGGCGTTTCGCCCTGCCTCAGCAGGGGCACCACCAGGGCGTGCGCCGGCGGCTGGGGCCAGGCGCCGGGGGGCAGGCGGTCGTACGGCGGGCCGCTCAGCGGCACCCGCACGAACTGCCCGTCGGCGGCCCGCCCCGCCGGCCAGACGGCCTTGGGGTCACCGGCCGGCAGGACCACGGGTGCGGCCGGATGGCCCGCCTCGATCCCCGTGGCGGCCGCCAGCCGTGCCGAACCGTCGTCCTGGAAGAGATAGGTGCAGGTGAACGGCAGATCCCGCGGATTGCGGGCGAGCTGGCGGGCGACGAACTCCAGCATCTCCTGCTCGGTGCGCACCACGCTCGGATCGGAGCCCAGGTCACGCAGGGTGGCCATGCGCCGCTCACCGATGACCCGCGTGGTCTCCTCGCTGACCACGCACAGCATGCCCACCACGGCGCCGCAGTCGTCCCGCAGCGGGCTGTAGGAGAACGTGTGATACGTCTCCTCGGGATATCCCGACCGCTCGAGAATCAGCATCAGGGCCTCGTCCCAGGTGGCCTTGCCCGTGGTCGTCACGGAGCGGACACGCGGGTCGAGGTCGTCCCAGACCTCGGCCCACACCTCGGGGGCCGGGCGGCCCAGCGCCCAGGGGTACTTGTGGCCGAGCGTGGCGCGGCGGTAGGCGTCGTTGCAGAAGAACGTCAGTTCCGGCCCCCACGCCATCCACATCGAGAAGCGGGACGACAGCAGGATGCTCACGGCCGTCCGCAGGCTCTGCGGCCATTCCTCCGGGGGCCCCAGCGGCGTGGCGGCCCAGTCCACGGCGGCCAGATCCGCGCCGATGACCTCGTCGGCGGAGAAGACGCCGGCACGGGCCGAGGGTCCCCGCTCCGTGTCGTCCCGTCCAGCCATCCGCCGCTCCCTCACTCCCGGTACCCGCCACATCCTGGTGCGGTCATTCGTACTTCGTACACGAGCGGGCCCGCCACCCCCTCGTGCCCCGATCGGCCCCCGGTGCACCTGCCCGGAGGGCCGGTTCCCGGCGGCCGCGCTCCCGACTCCCCCACGTTCCGGGACGCCGCTCGGCCGGTCCGCGTGAGCGGGTCGCCGGGGCCGTCGGCGCAGGTCACGGCGGCGGCCGGGCGCGTCCGCCTCACGTACGGTACTCCTTGGCATCGGCTCCTCGACCGGTCGGTGCCGGCCCGCCGCGGTGGCGGCGGGGCGAGCGGCCGAACCCGGCACCGGTGGGGCCGCGCACGAGCCGGTGCCGCTCCCGGCAGGCGTGGATCGGGGCATCGGGCGCATATGACACTGGGTGAGGCATCGACCGATGCCGCGCGCGAGACGGCCGTCCGGGATCCGGGGCCGACGCTGACGAGGGGGCGGGATGACGGCTGACCGTGATCGGCGGGCGGCATTCGAAGCGCACGACCTCGGCGCGCTGGGCGGCAGGGAAGAGGACCTTTCGCTGCTGTTCGGCACGTCGACCGCGCTGTTCGCGTCCATGGCCGGCCCCGCCCACGTGCTGGAGGCGGCGAACCCGGCCTTCTTCGCGGCGATCGGCGGCGGGCAGCGGGAACGCACCGGCGTGGCCCTGGCGGAACTCATGCCCGAGCTGACCGCCCAGGGGTTCATCGAGCTGCTGGACCGGGTCTACCGGTCGGGGGAACGTCATGTCGGCCGCGGCGCCCGCGTCGTCATCGGCGTCGGCCCGGACGCCCGCGAGGCCTACTTCGACTTCACCTACGAGGCGCGCCGCGACGCCGCCGGCAACGTCATCGGCGTGCGGATGATCGGCGTGGAGACCACCCAGGTCAGACAGGCCCGCAGACTCGCCGCCGAGCAGCGCGCGCTGCTCGAGCAGATCGCCCGCCAGGCACCGCTGCCCGAGGTCCTGGACGGCATGTGCCGCACGATCGAGGAACTGTCCACCGAGGTGCTCGTCTCGGTCCTGCTGGCCGACGCGGACGGCCGTCACCTGCGCCACGGCGCGGCCCCGAGCCTGCCCGGGTTCTACAACCGGGCCATCGACGGCATCGCCACCGGTGAGGGAGTCGGTTCCTGCGGCACCGCCGCCCACCGGCGCCGGCACGTGATAGTCAGCGACATAGCCACCGACCCCCTGTGGGACGACTTCCGCGAGCTGGCCCGCCGGGCGGGGCTGGCCGCCTGCTGGTCGACGCCGATCCTCGCCCGTGACGGCCGGCTGCTGGGCACCTTCGCCATGTACCTGCGCACCCCGAGAGCCCCGCAGGACACCGACCTCGCCCTGGCCCGTGTCTTCGCCCATACCGCCGCCCTGGCCATCGAGCGGCACCAGGCCGAACAGGCCCGGCGGGCGGCGGACGCGCGGGAGAAGGCCGCCCGCGACGACCTCGCCTTCCTGCTGGCCGCGGGCACCGCCCTGGCGGGCCGGCTGGACGAGACGCAGACCCTGCAACGGCTGGCCTCCCTGTCCACCCCGGCCCTCGCACCCCTGGCCGTGGTCGACGTGGTCGAGGCCGGGCGCGTACGGCGGGTCGCGGCCGCGGCCGCCGACGCGGGCGCACGCGATCTGCTCCTCTCCCACCCACCGGTCCACGACGCGGAGGACGACGCCGTCGCCCGCGTACTCGCCTCCGGCGTGGCCGAGGTGTCACGCCGGGCCCCCGGTGGCCCCGGCCCCTGGAGCGCCCTCGGTGTCACCGGCTACGTCTGCGTGCCCCTTCTGGACCGCGGGCGTCCCTTCGGCGCCTTCACCCTGCTGTTCACCCGGGGGCACTCCTTCGACGGGCACCGGGTCACCCTGGCGGAGGAACTCGCCCGCCGGGCCGCCTCCGCCGCCCGCAACGCCCGCCAGTACGCGCAACGTGCCGCTCTCGTCCGCGACCTCCAGTCCGGTCTGCTGCTGCCCGACCTGCCGGACATCCCGGGCGCCCAGCTCGCCGCCTTCTACCACCCGGCCGGCGAGGGACTGGACATCGGCGGCGACTTCTACGACGTCTTCCCCCGCGGCGACGGCAGCTGGGCGTTCATCCTGGGCGACGTCTGCGGTCGCGGGGCCCTCGCCGCCACCACGACCGCCCTGGTGCGCCACACCGCCCGCGCCGTCGCCGGGCTGCTCGAGGACCCCGTCGACGTCGTCAAGGCCGTCGACAAGGCCCTCAACGACCGCCTCGCCCACCAGAACAACGGCTTCGTGACCCTCGTCCACGGGCATCTGAGAC
Source organism: Streptomyces sp. Y20 (assembly GCF_043195475.1). Classification (NCBI taxonomy): domain Bacteria; kingdom Bacillati; phylum Actinomycetota; class Actinomycetes; order Kitasatosporales; family Streptomycetaceae; genus Streptomyces; species Streptomyces sp. Y20. Next base: position 627 of record NZ_JBIDDP010000001.1, on the reverse strand, counting down.
CGGACGCCGACGGCCTCGGCATCCAGCTCGTCCGCGCCGGGCACACCCCTCCACTGCTGCTGGACGCCGAGAACGCGGTGGCCGGTGTCGAGGCGCCGGGCGGGCTCCTCGGCATCGGCATCCCGCCCGGGCTCACGGCCCGCCGTCTCACCCTCCGGCCCGGCGAGAGTCTGCTGCTCTACACCGACGGCATCACCGAATGCCGGGCCGCGGGTGCCGAGCAGTACGGCGAGACCCGCCTGGCCAAGACCCTGGCCGCCGTCCCGCGCCGGCCGGCCGCGGCCGACATCGTCCGGATCCTCGCCGAGGACGTGCGCGCGTTCGTGGGCGGCAGAGAGGTGGAGGACGACCAGGCGGCGCTCGTCATCACCGCCGTGGGGCCGGCGCCGGGCGGCTGAGATCGAGGGCGGTCACGGGAGGCGCGAACCTCCGCTTGTGCCCCGTGCCGGGGGAAAGAAACGCGGGGTTCGAGGGCTTGTAGGGGTGAAGTAAGGGCACTAGGTGGCCAGGAGGTTGATAACAATGGTTCCCCTGCTTCTGGTTCTTCTTCTGGCTCTGATCCTCTTCGGCGCGGGCTTCGCACTGAAGGCGCTGTGGTGGATCGCGGTGATCGTCCTGATCGTGTGG